>NZ_BMKA01000029.1 GCF_014643735.1 Neptunicoccus cionae | reverse complement strand
GGCCGTATTGAACGTGGCGTGATCAATGTTGGCGACAGCATCGAAATCGTTGGCATCAAAGACACCTCAACAACCACTTGTACTGGTGTTGAAATGTTCCGCAAACTGCTGGACCGTGGTGAAGCTGGTGACAACGTTGGTGTTCTGCTGCGTGGTATCGACCGTGACAGCGTTGAGCGTGGTCAGGTTCTGTGTAAGCCGAAATCTGTTAACCCACACACAAAGTTCGAAGCCGAGGTCTATATTCTGACCAAGGAAGAGGGTGGCCGTCACACGCCGTTCTTCGCGAACTACCGTCCACAGTTCTACTTCCGGACCACAGACGTGACCGGCACAGTTGAACTGCCATCCGGCACAGAAATGGTGATGCCAGGCGACAACTTGAAGTTCAACGTTGAACTGATCGCCCCAATCGCTATGGAACAAGGCCTGCGCTTTGCGATCCGCGAAGGCGGTCGCACTGTTGGCTCCGGCGTTGTTTCCAAAATCAACGACTAATTA
>NZ_BMKA01000028.1 GCF_014643735.1 Neptunicoccus cionae | reverse complement strand
GAGGCGCATGTCCCGTCAGATCATATGCTGCGCGAGATTGACCGGTTTCTGGACGTCGGCACAATCCGCCAGCAGTTGAGGCATTATTACCGCCACCTCGGACGCCCCTCGATTGATCCTGAGCTGATCGTACGGATGTTGGTGGTCGGATATGTTATGGGCATCCGGTCAGAACGGCGGCTTTGCGACGAAGTTCATTTGAACCTGGCCTATCGCTGGTTCTGTCGCCTCGGCTTGAACCAAAAGGTGCCCGATCACAGCACGTTCTCTAAATATCGTCATGGCAAATTCCGCGACAGTGATTTGCTGCGTTCTGTGTTCGAAGCCACCGTCGCACGCTGTATCTCAGAAGGTCTGGTCGGTGGTCATGGATTTGCTGTTGATGCCAGCTTGATCGAAGCAGATGTCGACAGAATGAACTCAACTGCCCAAGCGGAATGGGACGTTTCTGCTATCGACCCGGACGATGCGCCACGGGCTGTCAGAGAATATCTTGACGTTCTCGATGACAAAGCGTTTGGGGCGTCGACACCGGTCAA
>NZ_BMKA01000027.1 GCF_014643735.1 Neptunicoccus cionae | reverse complement strand
AGTATCCTAATTAAAGGTACAATGCCACAAATAGAGGTACAAGCAGCCATTGAAAAGTCAGGGAAAAATTAGCCTCTATTCTCTTTAATTAGGGCACAACGACACCGTCCACCCGTGGCATGCCCCAGGTGACCGACAATGTCATCAGCACGCGAAGTTCGACGTGCAAATGGGCGCGCAATTGACGAGGTGTAGTCTGAAAACGTCCGTCGCGGGCACGTGGAAGCGGGACATCGCCATCTGCAGACCCAGAGTGCGACTGTTACCTTGTCGCCATGTGCGGGTAAATCCTGCAGTCGCCTTTGCCGCCACCCGTGACGACGCCGAGAATGCAAACCACAATCTGGGCAGATGCCTCTCGGTGCCAAAACGCCCGATACAAGCCACTCGCCGGAATCACGCCGCTTAACGCCTTGAACCCAAACGTCGCTCCCGGGCGACCAGTGCTTTTTTGAAATCACGACTATCCCTCCTGAAAGCTCCAAGCTCAGGATAGTTGCACCACACAGATTGAGGCAGAACCCAATTAAGGGCTACGCGACACCTGTTAAGGGGGCTCAGTCTACACACAAGCATTCAGCAGGTGTCGTAGTACCCTAATAAAAGAGAAATTACCGCTTCTGGCCTATTTTGGCGATTTCTGTGCCTCTATTTAGGATATGTCCACAGGTTTCGGCGACCTTCGGAT
>NZ_BMKA01000026.1 GCF_014643735.1 Neptunicoccus cionae | reverse complement strand
GGCACGCTGCCTCCCGAGGATTTCACCATCCCCTCCAGTGTACACCCGCTGGTCGCTGCAAACTATGACCTGATCCTTGATTTTGTGTCCGAGGAACTGGGGTTGTCTAAGTAGGAGGTGAAAATCCGCCGACCGCGCAGTGCACGTTGGCAAGCAATTGCCGAGATCCAGAAAGCATGTTGAACAGGCAACATGTGGGCGATATCCAAGCGCCAACACAATATCCCAATATAATACCTAAATATAATACGTCATACTTTCGGAACATTGGTTCATCCGGACCTTCCTCCTTGACGGCAACCCAATTCCCTAGACGGAGTCACATATGCCCACCGAAGAAACGCTGGTTAACAGAACCGAACTTTCGACATTTGTTTTCGGACATAGCCTGATTTATCACCACGAAGCGCACGGGGGGTCTGATCAGACTATTGTGCCTTACTGGATGGATGCCTTCGCGGATGAAGCGGGGATGGATTTTTCTGTGTCAGGCCAGTTTGGTCAGCTTCAAAATCACGTTGCAAACCTGCCCCCGGAGGCGACTTGGTCGTGGCGTTTTGACGGAGTGGATCAGGCGTGGAATTCCTCAACAGAGTCCTTTGCCGAGGCGGATTTTGACTCGATCCTGATCACTCCGGCGAATTACATTCAAAATCTGGATCCAAATGATCCGATTTACACCCTGCCCCGTTCTGCTGTCAGCTACACGCTTGAAATCATC
>NZ_BMKA01000025.1 GCF_014643735.1 Neptunicoccus cionae | reverse complement strand
GAATCCACAATATCAGGTGCAATATCCCAATAATGTTAGCTGCAACAACGAGTGGGTCACTTGAACCGCTGCAGTTGCACTCCCATCCGATTCTGGTAGGCCTGCAAATTTTCAATAAGATCATCCTTAAGACCTGTACTGGAGTTAGGGTGAGTCCCGACTGTCCTCATAGCCTGCACCATTTGCCTAGCCTGGCTTGCGACTTCCATGGCTTCCGCTGCCTGTTCACTTGATCCAGCCATCTGCTCCATAGCCTTAGCCGTAGTACTGGCTAGTACCATTCTATTCTCATGCCTAATTAGTGGGTTGGTAGTAGTTGCCATCTGCCTGTGGGACCGATGTTGTGCGTCGGCAATCTGCTCACAAGTGGCACATACTAATCCAAGAGCCCCTTCTGCAGTTACTGTCCCCATTCTGTTGTATATGAGACCCATGCAGCTGGCAAGCGCACCAGTTGAGTAACTGAGTGCAACTTCCTTTGCTCCATGAAATGTCATTTCCCTCTTCAGTTTCTTGTATAATTTAACTGCCTTGTCCATGTTGTTTGGGTCCCCATTCCCATTTAGGGCGTTTTGGACAAACCGTCTACGCTGCAGTCCTCGCTCACTGGGCACGGTGAGCGTGAACACAAACCCTAAAATCCCCTTAGTCAGAGGTGACAGGATTGGTCTTGTCTTTATCCACTCCATGAGAGCCTCGAGATCTGCGTTCTTCCCTGCAAAAACATCCTCAAGTCTCTGCGCGATCTCGGCTTTGAGGGGGCCTGATGGAATGATAGAGAGAAC
>NZ_BMKA01000024.1 GCF_014643735.1 Neptunicoccus cionae | reverse complement strand
CCTAACCTACGCCATCGCAAAAGGCTTTGACGTGAACCTCGGCATCATTGACCAAGCACGCATCCTGCTCGGTGCACCAAGACACACCGTCACCCATATCGCCGCACTCGACTGGGCTGAGGCGCCGGCCTTTTACCAATCGCTCGGAGAGCTAGCGCCCGCAGAACTTGCGCTTCACATGCTGATGCTGACAGGTGTGCGTTCGGATGCGGTCAACAACATGCGAATTGAGCAGTTCACCGGGGACATCTGGACGGTGCCTGTAGAGCATGTCAAAGGCCGCAAAGGCTTTACCAAACCCTTCCGTGTGCCTCTGTCCAATGAGGCCCTACGGGTGGTCGATCTCGCCCGCGCAATAGAGCAGAACGGCTATCTCTTTCCCAACAGCCGTGGCGGCCCGCTGAACAAAATGACCATGCGCAACTACATGGTCGAGCGCGGCCTTGAAGCCCGTCCCCACGGTTTCCGCTCTACATTGCGCACATGGCTGTCCGAACGCACAGAATGCGCCCGGGAAGTGGCCGAGGCCTGCCTCGGACACTTCGCCGTCAACGATGTGGAGGATGCCTATAACCGCGCGGACTACCTCGAACGCCGCAAACCATACTTGGCGGATTGGGCGGGTTACTTGATTGGTGGGGGATGATGCTAATGTAGGATTCCAGGCAACCAATAATTCTTGTCAAAATTGGCATGTGTCGGGCGTGAACCCTCACAACCGACACCGTGCTGAAATCATTTCTAGGTGCACAAATCCATCGGCTTCGCAGGTATCGTGAAGATTCTGACCCCATCTTTACTGATCATGAACGGCCCA
>NZ_BMKA01000023.1 GCF_014643735.1 Neptunicoccus cionae | reverse complement strand
GCGGCGCGCAAAGGCCCGGCAATCTTCACCTATTCGAATAACTATCTGATCGACACGGACCATTCCGTCATCGTGGATATCGAGGCGACACGCTCAATCAGGCAGGCCGAAGTGGGCGCGGCGCAAACCATGATTGATCGAACAGAAAGGCGCTTCGGTATCAAACCGGACTGGCTCGTTGCAGATACTGCCTATGGATCGGCAGAGAACCTGGCGTGGCTGACAAAGAAGCGCAGCATCATTCCCTTCATACCATTGATCGACAAATCCGAGCGTAAAGATGGCACATTTTCCCGTTCCGACTTCGAATGGGACGAAGACAACGACCGCTATACCTGCCCTGAAGGCCAGCACCTGTTGCAGTCCCGCCGGAACTATTCTGACCCGCGCAGGAAAGAACCCAAAACCGGGCGGCGCAGATACAGGGCCACCAAAGCCATTTGCGATGCCTGCCCATCAAAATCAAAATGCTGCCCGAACACGAACACCCGCTTCATTGGCCGCGAAGAGCATGAGGACGCCCGTGACTTCGCCCGAATGGCTGCCAAATCGCCCTTCAACCCAAAGGCTCAGGCCAAACGCAAAAAGGTCGAGATGCTCTTCGCCCACCTCAAACGCATTCTCGGCCTGGGACGGCTCCGGCTTCGAGGGCCCTGCGGTGTGAGGGACGAATTTACGCTCGCTGCAATCGCCCAGAACCTTCGAAAACTTGCAAAACTAAGACCCAAGACCGCCGAAACAAGGATTACGATATGATCTGAACCAACAAAACGACAGCCCAACCAGCCGCCCAGTACAACGGGCGGAACGATAAGCCCGCGACGAACGCCGCGAGGCGGCCAACCCCTCAGATCACGGCGACTTTTTCAACAAA
>NZ_BMKA01000022.1 GCF_014643735.1 Neptunicoccus cionae | reverse complement strand
ACGCGTGATCAGTAGAAACAAGGGTGTTTTTTATCATTAAATAAGCTGAAACGAGAAAGTTCTTATCTCTTGCTCCACTTCAAGCAATAGTTGTAAGGCTTGCATAAAAGTTATTTGCTCAAAGCTATTCTCCGTAATTTTTAATCTATGTCGTACTTCTTCAATCAACCATCTTATTTCTTCGAATTTCTGGCTTAACTGTTCTCTCCATTTCCCGTTTCTACTTTGTAGAGAGTGGAGATCTCCCATCCTCATCGCTGCTTCTCCAAGCGAATCTCTGTAGAGCTTCAGAGACTCGAACTGTGTTATCATTCCATTCAAATCCTCCGATGAGGATCTCAATTGCATTTTTGACATCCTTGTCAGTATGTCCTGGAAGAGAAGGTAATGGTGAGATTTCGCCTACGATTGCTCCTTCTTCCGTAAAAGCTCTAAGTAGTATCAGGGCTTCAAGCCGATTGAAAATCACACTGAAATTTGCTTTCAATGTGATGTTTTTGTCCACTATTGCTTGGTCCATTCTAATGCATAGGGACCCTGTTATTTTCTGTTTGGGAATGAGCATTAACCAATCTCTTGACATTTCTTCAAGAGTCATGTCAGTTAGATAGCGTGGAGCTGGCACTGAAGCAACACTCATTTTAAATGCTTCATCTGACTCTTCCTCTAAAATCCGCTCCACTATATGCTTTCCTTCACGCGTGGCGGTTCTGATGTCCAGACCAAGAGTGCTGCTTCTTCCTCTCAGGGACTTCTGATCTCGGCGGAGCCGGTCTAGAAATGGGGCATCACCCATTTCTTGGTCTGCAAATCGTTTGCGGACATGCCAAAGAAAGCAGTCTACCTGGAAGCTTGACACAGTATTGGAATCCATTATGTTTTTGTCACCCTGCTTTTGCTGATCACGCGT
>NZ_BMKA01000021.1 GCF_014643735.1 Neptunicoccus cionae | reverse complement strand
GGGCACATTCCATTTTGGATTGCATCACTAGATAAATTTCTGATGCAGATCAGGAGGTTGTGATGAGACGACCCTACCGCAAATTGAACATAGATGAACGCAGAATCTTAGCGACGATGCTTCAGACGAAAGCCACGAAGACGAAGATCGCTGAGGTGCTTGGCCGTGATCGTTCAACGATCCACCGCGAGATCAAGCGCAACTGGTGGCATGACGATGAAGTTCCGCAGGCTGACGGTTACTGGCATCTGACAGCGCAGACGCTAGCAGATCGCCGTTACGTGAAGCGCCGCAAGCTGGAGCAGCACGAGGATTTGCGCAATGAAGTGATCGGCAAGCTAAAGACCGGTTGGTCGCCGGAGCAGATTGCAGGGCGGCTCAGGATCGAACCGCGCGCGCCGTACAGGATTTGCCACGAGACAATCTATCAATATGTCTATTCTGACAGCGGCCAATCTCAGGAACTGGACCGGTATCTGCCGGAGCGCCAGAAGAAGCGTAAGCCTCGATATGCCCGTAAAGCCCGTGACCGTGTATTCCCTTTAGAAACAAGCATCCATAACCGCCCAGACGAGATCAACGACCGCAGCCAGTTCGGCAACTGGGAAGGCGATCTGATGATCTTCGAGCGTGCTCAGGGTAACGCCAACGTCGCCACCCTGATCGAGCGCAAGACCCGATACACCCTCCTGCTCAGGAACAACGACCGGAAGTCGCGACCGCTGATGAACAAGCTGATCAATGAGATGTCACCCCTGCCCGCAAATGCGCGCCGCAGCATCACTTTTGATCGTGGCTTTGAGTTCACATCCTGGCGTGAATTACACAAAGGCATGGGCACCAAATCTTGGTTCTGCGACCCGCAGGCTCCATGGCAGAAAGGCTCGGTCGAGAACATGAACAAGCGGGTCCGCCGATACCTGCCGCGAGATACCGCTCTGCTGTCGCTCCCAAATCGATATATGAAGTCGATTTGCGACCGTCTTAACGCCACACCGCGCAAATGTCTGGGCTATCGAACGCCAGCTGAGGCCTTCAGAGATGAGCTGATGAAATTGGAGCGAAGATGAAGTATCCTGCCCACGCAAACCGATGCAATCGGAATGGAACTCACA
>NZ_BMKA01000020.1 GCF_014643735.1 Neptunicoccus cionae | reverse complement strand
TAGAAGTTTCCATGCAGGAGGTCGCGCTTAGCGGATAGGTTTGGCGCACAATCAAAAGAGAGGAGATTTCCAAGATGATGACACCATCTATTGCGGCGACCTGCTTTGTCGCCATTGATCTGAGCAAATCGAAATGGCTGGTTGCGCTTGATGCGCCGCATTTGGCCAAGATCAAGTCTGTGCGTTTGGACGGGTTTGACACGCCGGGACTGATCGATCTGGTTCGAGCGACCGTCGCGGCGGCGACGGAGCTTTGCGGAGCGGATCAACGACCTGTCGTTTGCTTTGAGACCGGGTACGACGGTTTCTGGCTTCAGCGGCTTTTGTCCAACGAAGGGATCGAGACGCTGGTCGTGGATCCGACGAGCTTCCTCGTGAACCGCAGAGCCCGCCGGGTCAAAACAGATCGCGTCGACGCCGAAGGTATGGTCGTTCTGCTGAAGAACTATTGCTCCGGTGATCGAAAGGCGTTCCGCACGGTGCGTGTTCCAACCGTTGCCGAAGAAGATGCCAAGCGCTTCCACAGAGAACGCAAAAGGTTGATGAGCGAACGCACTGGCCACATAAATCGCATTCGTGCCCTGCTCGCCCTTCAAGGCGTCCGGCATATCAATCCAGCGATGGTCACATGGCGCAAGAAACTGGATGGCCTCGAAACTGCCGATGGCCGCCCTTTCCCCGATCAGCTCATGCGCGAGATCGTGCGCTCTTTCGAACGCTTGGAACTGACGAACAAGATGATCAAGGCTCTGGCGGAAGAACGCGACGAAGCCCTTGCGACTGAATCGGAGCGGTTTCCTGAACACGAGAAGGCCGTGCTGCTCGAAGGGCTTCGCGGTGTTGGACGACACAGTGCGATGCTCTTGTCCGCAGAGGTGTTCGGGCGAGAGTTCAAGAACAGGCGACACCTGTCGTCTTACCTTGGCCTGACGCCCAGCCCTTATTCCAGTGGTGATGTCGAACGAAGCCAGGGTATCAGCAAAGCTGGAAACCGACCGGCGCGCACCCTCGGGATCGAACTGGCGTGGTGCTGGCTGCGGTATCAACCACAAAGCGCCCTTGCGCGCTGGTTCCGGAAATACACCGCCGAACGCCCGGGAATGAGAAAGAAAGTCGCCATCGTGGCTCTTGCCCGCAAGCTCATTGTGGCCTTGTGGCGATATGTGGAAACGGGACTTGTCCCGTCTGGCGCGGTTCTGAAGGCGGAGGTGTAATACGGGATACTGAAACTTCAGAATAACGCGCAACGCCGGATGGTTGAGTGACCGAGAAGATTGATGGTCTTCACAAACCCTGTAGAAGTTTGGTCCCAACCAAGGCGGCTCCATTCCGGGAACGTGAACGGAAATTTGGTTCGGGCAGCACGCCCACCGTATGCAAGTCGATGCCACTGGAGTGAGCATAATCGAGGAGCCAAACCAGCGTTGCACAGAAAGAAAAGGACTTGAAAATGTAATTTCCTCATGCAG
>NZ_BMKA01000019.1 GCF_014643735.1 Neptunicoccus cionae | reverse complement strand
GTGTCGTTGTGCCCTAATTAAAGAGAATAGAGGCTAATTTTTCCCTGACTTTTCAATGGCTGCTTGTACCTCTATTTGTGGCATTGTACCTTTAATTAGGATACTGTACCCTAATTTAGGATACAAGATTATCTGTGGATAACTTTCGGCGATTTGTGATGAAGACGCGCTGTGAAATCTGAAGCCGTTGCGAAACATCGTGCTGCTATTCTGCGGCCGCTTCTTGAGCTTGAAAAAAAGGGCGACCCAATTGGTCGTGCCATTGGCGACGCGGCATGGGAGTTGGGTCTTTCCAAAAGCTATACTTGGAAGCTTTACCGTCGTCTCAAAGAGAACGATGCTCGATCCGTTGCGCTGCAACCGGGTCGGCGCGGGCCTAAACCTGGAAAAGGGCGTCTTGCTCCGGATGTGGAGCGCATCATCAGCACCACCCTTAGCCGCTACTATCTGGTTCGAGAACGTTCAAGTTTTTTGCGCATTTGGCGTGAGATACGCTCAGAGTGTGATGCAAAGGGCTTCCAGCCTCCGACCCGTCGAACAGTTAAGCGGCGGCTAGATGCGATGGACCAGCGTAAGGTCATCTCAAAGCGACATGGCGCGGACGTAGCTGGACAATTGTTCGCAGCGCGTCCTGGCAAACTCGACGTTCCCGACCCACTCGACGTCGTGCAAATCGATCATACCAAGGCCGATGTATTTTTGGTCGATCACATCGATCGACAGCCTCTTGCGCGGCCGAACCTGACGATGGCGATCGATGTCACCACGCGTGTGGTGTTGGGCGTATACGTGAGTTTCGATGCACCGTCCGTTCTGTCGGTTGCGCTTTGTCTCGACCATTGCGTGCGCCGAAAGACAGTGCATGTGCCCGGCACCCTTGAAGAGCTTACCTGGCCTACGGCTGGTATTCCGAAGGCTGTTCATGTGGACAATGCCCAGGAGTTCCGCAGCAGAGCGTTCAAGTCCGCGTGCGAGGATTGGGGCATTGATGTTTCCTATCGTCCCAAGGGCGGCAAGCATTACGGAGGTCACATTGAGCGCTTGATCGGTACAACTATGGGTTCGGTTCACGTATTGCCTGGAACCACGCACTCGTCACCCAAAGACAAGGGTGACTATAACAGCGAACAAAACGCGACTTTGACGCTTGCTGAGTTTGAAGACTGGCTTCATCTTGAAATCTGTCGGTATCACAACACCCCGCATCGGGCTCTTGGCCGGACACCTCTTGCTGCCTGGAGCGATTTGGGTGGCGATACAGCAGGGCGGCAAGTTGTCGATGTGGACGCGTTTCGATCGAGCTTCATGCCTTTTGAATGGCGCAAGCTTGGCCGCACAGGGATCACGCTTTTTGAAGTGCGCTACTGGAATGATGCGTTTGCGTCCTTGATCGGGCGGGGCAAAGAGAAGGCGCAAGTCAGATTTGATCCGCGGAACCTATCGAAGATTTGGGTGCAGGTAGACGATGGTCGCATGATCGAAGCGCGCTACCGAAATCTCAGTCATCCCGAAATCTCTCTTTGGGAAAGTCGCCGCGCCCGCAAAGAATGGAAAGAA
>NZ_BMKA01000018.1 GCF_014643735.1 Neptunicoccus cionae | reverse complement strand
GTGTCGTAGTACCCTAATAAAAGAGAAATTACCGCTTCTGGCCTATTTTGGCGATTTCTGTGCCTCTATTTAGGATATGTCCACAGGTTTCGGCGACCTTCGGATGAGTGGTTCCGTCTGCCAAATCTCTTGCGCGCGGAGCAGAAGTGCATGTCGATCAGTGTTGGAGCCGAGTTCTTCAATTGCGCGTCGTGCCGCATGAAGCGCTCTCTCGGATGGCACAAGTCCAGTTGTTCCGAGCCCTCGTGTTCTAGCTCGGCGGCCTATGGCTCCCTGGTCTGCATATCGATATTCATGAAGTCGGGCCCAGCTCTGGAGATTCTCCAAAGCCTCACTCTGTCGCGGAAACGTACGCAACAGACTCCGCGCTGCCCGGTTGTTTCGCGCCACCCGATAGGCAGTGCGAAGCAACGGGTGCTTTGATCCGAGTTCAATCGCAGCGAGAACAATTGTTCTTTGGGCTTGGTTCTCAGAGATCAGCGCATCTGCATCCGCCAATTTCCACAATCGCAGAAGGTCTGACGTTTGTCTGAACTGATGCAGGCTTTGTTGGTCGCCAGAGACTACAGCTGACGCCAATCTTTTAGCCCCCTGAACCGCACGCGCTTTCATACGCTTTGAGATACCAGCATGCGGACATGTCGATACCAGAGACCGACCGCAACTTTCACAGTTTGTCGACCAAGCAAACCGCCAGTGGCGCAATACCAGATCCGGCGTTTGCTCTTGGCAATATGTGCAGGTCTGAAAGTCATGTGTTGCCAGATAGTTCAATGAGCGGGCGCTCAAATTTGGCAATGTCATCGCCGCAATCTCGGTACGTTTTCTTCCAACAGCCGCGCACAATCGGTCTACACAAACTTGCTCAAGGTCGCTCGAGCGGTCGGGCACCCTGCCCCTTTGCAAGCCAAGATAGCCGCACAGTTCTTCGGTTGAACAGTGATTGGCTTGTGCCAGCCGGGTAAGCCAGCTCGAAAGCAGTTCATCGCATAGGGGTGGTGGTCGGCGGGGCAGAAGCTTGATGGTCACTCGGCCTCAACGGCCGTCTCAAGCGGAACCGTCCACGCATGTTTGTTCCAGGTCGGCCGCCATGTCGCGACAGCCTCATCCGTAATCCTCTCTTCCCCAGAATGAATCGCATCGATGGCCAGAGACTTAATCATGATAAAGACGCGGGACGTGACCCCGCCGGTCACCTTCAGGATGGTTCGGAGCGAAGCAACGGTCAGGCCCGAAGGTTTTTCCAGCGCCATGGCCGCGATCAGTGTTTGGATCAGACGTGAGAACTCTACATCGTCTTCCCAAAGCGGCAAAAAATGTTCATCCAACCGGCGCGCAAGCTGGTCATCGCCACGGACGGCATCAAGCGCTTCGTTAACGCCAAAGACCACGAGCGATACGCTAAGCTCATTTGCGAGGAACCGTAGCATGTTGAGGAACCGACGTTGCTCCCTGTAACTGCCGGCAAGCAGATTGTGCACCTCGTCAATCATGAGCATTTTCAGGTCCATGTCTCTGAGATGGTTCAGCGCCCGAACCTCCAGTTCCGAGACTGTGCGACGCCCCCACATGGGCGCGCCAATCGTAGATAGTAAGTGTTGGTAGAACCTTCTCTCATCCGGCGCGGGTGGTGCCTGAAGCAGCAATACAGGTGTCTTGGTGATCCCGAGATCACTCTTGTATTGAGTGGGATACTTGCTCGCCATACGTTTGGCGATCATCGTCTTCCCGATGCCAGAGCTCCCATAGACCATCAAACCTGGCATGCGACTTTGTCGCGGTGTTTCCATCAATGATGTCAATCGATTGAGGACAATCGTTGCACGATCAAAAGCGATCCAATGGTCGCTGCGAATGCGGTCAATTCTTTCGTTTTGGGTCATGAAATTCATCTATGGGATAGGTTGGAAGATCAGGGTTGCCGGTATCAATCGCGAACATTTCACGAGAAGGGTCGCGCTGCTTTGGGGCCTTTGACAGGCGCGCATCCCGCTCTTTACCCAGCCTGGCTGCCTTGGTTTTCTGGCGCGCTGCCTCGGCCAGACGCCTTTGCGCGTCTACCATATCAAACAGCGCCTTTTCGTGGATCCGCCCACCGTGCTTTTCTTTCCATTCTTT
>NZ_BMKA01000017.1 GCF_014643735.1 Neptunicoccus cionae | reverse complement strand
TCACAACCGACACCGTGCTGAAATCATTTCTAGGTGCACAAATCCATCGGCTTCGCAGGTATCGTGAAGATTCTGACCCCATCTTTACTGATCATGAACGGCCCAAAGCTGCCCTTGGTGAAGATCGCGTCTAATGACAGCCCCCAGCCCAAAGCGGACTTGACCGTTCAGCACGCGGAGCGGCAAACAGACTCTCACAGCACCTCGCGTGAAGGTCTGCTATGGCTTTATGAGATAACTTCCCCCAATTGTGTCGTTGGTTATCCCACTGGCTTTGGCGGTATAAGTTTAGGCATCCAATCCAAGGCCAGCTCGCTATTCATCGACAACTTGTAGACATGCTCGTCCGTCGGAACCAAAGCGCTTGTTTTCACCAGATCGGAGATTACATTGCGTGCGCCTCGATCTGATACGTTAAGAATAGTTTCAACCAACTTTCGGTCAATGTCACCTTGGATTGCCGCAATCTTCATCACTTTATCAGAGCCTTTTCGAAGCTTCTTTTCAGAGACACCGCGAGCAGCCCATTCCACAATACGGTCAGTCAGCGTTTCGGGTTCAAACAGCCCGCGCATAAAGGCGATTTGGTCAAGGCAAGTGGTCAGAAAAAACCGAGCAAAGCTTGCAAGACGTTCCTCGGATAGGTGACCGCGCCCGTCTCGGTCTCCCCGTCGCGGTTCATCTGCTGCTGCAAGCTGTCGTTTATAACCCTCGGAATCCCGAGCCAGCCCACGCGACACCGACCAAAGACCGTCACTCCCAGCCGACCGTAAAAGCATTGCATGCGACACCATGCGCGTCACCCGACCATTTAAGTCTTCAAATGGGTGGACCCACGCGAGTCGGTGGTGCGCATAAGCGCTACTCAAAACGCCGGTATTCTTTCCAGCTACGTTGTAACGTCGGTGCATGTGATCGAGGAATGACGGCAAGGCTGACGCGGACACCGGTACATGATTTCCGACCCGCACAAACCCTTCTCGAAGCCTCCCTGGTTGAATTTTTCGCTTTTCACCGGTCTCTGGGTCGGTAACCAACAGCAAGGATTCTGGCAGGTTCTGACAGAATCGCTCGTGCATTTCGCAGATCACCTCAGGGTTCATCGGGTGCCGCTCACCCAAACCACCACCGTCAATCCATCGCTGCACCTCGATATGCGCCACAGCTTCCAACTGAAGGTCACGCTTTTCCGGCTCAGCGTCATAGTCACCTTTGAGCGCTTGCTCGGCGCTGATTGGGTGTGTGTCGTGCCCTTCGATAAGGTTGCTGTAGTAGCAATTGGCTGCGCGCATAATATCCGCAAAAACGGCTCGCAACGGCTCGCGAACCGATGCTGTCAACGCCATTGACTCCCCGACCACAAGTGTCACCAGTTCGTTAATCTCACCAAAATGCGGTGAGTCCTCCGCCACCATTAGCGGCTCGCAGAGCGTTATTGGTTCGATGCTTACCTTAGCCATCTTATTCCTTGCTTTGTTCCGGCCATCGTTCCGGCCATCGTTCCGGCTATCGTTCCGGCCATCGTTCCGGCCATCGTTCCGGCCACCAGAAACCATATACTGAATTTAAAACAGAATGTTAAGCGGATTTAGTACTGCTTCTATTCCGGCCACCGTTCCGGCCACAGTTCCGGCCACAGTTCCGGCCACAGTTCCGGCCACCGTTCCGACCCAGCACAAGAAAAAGACTGCTGGAACTACTATCTCTGCACTGTTCCACCTCCGAACCGTCGGAGAACCGCGCAAGATCAGCTCGCGACCACAGGCACCCAGCGATGAATGCCGGTGCGAACCAGGAAAAGCTGTCGAAATCCTGCTGCAGGTCTCTTTCTAAATTGGCGCACCTGCATGCATTAACACGATCACGGCGGCTAAGAAGGTGCCAGAGGTGAATGAGAAAGGCAGACCGGCGGATGTGCCGCACGGTTATTCGACCTTCAGAAATGCTGCATGTTTCACGAAAGACGGCAATTCGATAGCTGCGATGCAGCGTTCGGCTAAGCTTAAAGCAACAGGCAAGTGTACTTTTTGAAACCCTGTAAAGCCTGCCTTCCTGCGCATTGCTGCCGTTCGCGCAGACCGCAGCGAAGGTCCGCAATCCGCCATTTGTTGAAAAAGTCGCCGTGATCTGAGGGGTTGGCCGCCTCGCGGCGTTCGTCGCGGGCTTATCGTTCCGCCCGTTGTACTGGGCGGCTGGTTGGGCTGTCGTT
>NZ_BMKA01000016.1 GCF_014643735.1 Neptunicoccus cionae | reverse complement strand
CCGAAGCTTCCTGGGTGCCCATCATCGCAAAATCCTCCCCCATCCTACAATAACAAGTGAATCAAAGGACTTGCTGCAAAGCAACAAAGACTTTTTCAACAAAATGGGCGGAAACCGGACCTTAGCCGCACCTGCACACACCTTTCTGCAGATCGGTGAAAGCGGCCATTCAAGCCGTTGCAGACCGAAGCCCCCATGCTGCGCTGGACGCCGAGGTCGGCTGTGCGCAGATAGCGAGCTTTGCAAAGTTTGGAGATTTCCCGAAAGCGGCCTTTCGTGTAGGGTGCAGCGAAAGCCGGGTGAGAGCCCGAGTCGGCCATTGTGATTTTGTGCTGCGTGCGCTCGCAGCGTGAAAAATGCTGCATGAGCGAAAAAGTTCGTGCTGCCGCGCAGCGGTTCAACCGGCCATTCGTGGATGTCGCGGCATCGATCAGGTGTCGAATTTACAAGATGCGGACATTCCGGACGTTGACATTTTACAATGTTGCTGACGCAGCATTTGTTTGTAGTTGCGGCAGAATATACACTGCATTGCAGCAGATGTCGCCAGACCGGCCATTCGCAAGCATCATTTTCGCCCGAATCGAGATCGCACTTTCGCCGCACGGTGCCCGGGCACGAAAGTTGCGGACCAAGCGGGCTTTCGCTGCAGTCGCGCCTACGGCCGCTTTCGATCCCAGGATTTGCTGTGAATAGCACCTCCTGCTGGAATCCCGCTAAGAACTGAAGCGAATGTCGGTTAACAATTTGCAGCCGTGAAGCCTCATTGAGATGTGAATGGAATCTCGAACTGCTTGGATGGTCCAAATTACTTTGGCTGCCAGACTCTTGGGTCAGCAATCCACGGTCAGTCTCATATGATCCCGGCATTCTGCATCGCAGCTTCCAATTTTCTCATATCCGCGTCATCTTTAAATGGTCTCGCGCGAGCCTCGTACCGCACTGAGGAGATTTGAACGCTGGCACGGTACCTTTCAACGGTTGTGTAGTGTTCCGCATCGCCAATGATTGCTTGACAGCAGGCGAGCCATACCAATTCCCAAGCGAGTGGTTTCTCAATTACCTTGAGGTTTGCAATCGCTAAATCATGTTGGCCCGTGTGAAAATAGGCATGACCGAGCATCCCTCTTTGACGGTCGGCATGAAGCGGGTCAAGCTTGATCGCGCGTTGGAAGAGTTCGATCGCAGCTTCAAAGTCTCCTGAGTAGAATTTGCCCAATGCCGCGCGGGAGACAACATATGAATCATATGGGGCTGCTTCCATAGCCCTGTCAAAGCTGGCCGCGGCTATGTCATGCTGTCGATTATAGAGTGCCACCACGCCCCAAACTGTCTGCGACCAAGGGTCCTGAGGCGCGAGAACCACTGCCGTTCGGGCATGTTTTTCGGCGATGTCGAGAAGGTCCAAACGGTCGCTGTTCCAAAACCATTCTCGAACAAATGTGATTGCCAGTGCTGCGCGGGCGCGCGCGAAATCCGTATCTAGATCGAGTGCGGTCTCAAAGTGCTGGCGGGCCATTAGAAAGCCTCCGGAGCCATGCAGATGATGCAGCTCTAACCCTTCGAGAAAATGATCCATTGCGGATTGGCTCTTCGATCTACGGGCTTTTGCGGCGTCCAAGAGCTGTCGTTCAACGCCAGTCCCTATGGCGGCGCAAAGGCGGGTGAGCAAGCTTTCGAACAGAGCGTTGGTATTGCTGTCGGGCGAGGTGAACAGCTCGTTCCATATCGGTGCAGGGCGTCCCGCCTCGTGTAAGGTCGGTGCAATTCGGTATCCGCCATCGGGAAGGCCACGGATCGAACCCGAAACGATAAGCCGAGCGCCCAGCAGTTCGGCGGTTTGCATCGGGGTCATGTGTGCAACCTTGGATGAAAAACTCGACGCCGGATCAATGATGCGAAAGAGCGGGCTGCTGGCCAACTCCATAGATATGGACGATGCCAGTCTTCGCCCAATCGCGGGCGCCGTCGCATCGTCCTCATCGATGGCCCGAAAGGGTAAGATGGCAAGGAGAGGCAGCTCACTAATACTGTCTGATGCGCTGGGTATGTCACTGTTTTCGATATGCAGTTTGCCGCCCGGTTGGCTGCGCGCATTTTCAATTGCGATGGCGGCTTGATCCGCAAACAGCTGCGCAAGTTCGAGCGTGCGGTCATCAAAGGGATGTAACCGCGTCCGGTAAACCGTGAAAGCGCCCAGCAATTTGTCACCCCACATGATCGGAATGGCCACAAAAGATCGCGCCTGTCCCAAATCCGCGGTGGCAATCCGTAAGGGCGCGCCTTCTTGATAGATATTCTCGCCGCGCACATCGGTGATATTGACCGTCGTTAGCCTTGTTGCCACGCGACCCAGACCAGTTTCGGGGTCGGCGGCAAAAATGCCCTGTTCTTCTAACCATCCGCCAAATATGGGTGTGATGTTGCGCGATTGTTTGGCGCGGAAACGCAGATCGCCGTGATATTCGAACAATATACCGAACTCCGCCTCGCAAATCTCCAGTGCGTGATCCAACACGGCACCGATTACGGCATCAAGGCTGTGACCTTGCTGACTTATGATCCGCAGGACCCGCGCCAGAATACGTTCACGCCGCACAGCCTCGTCTAGCTCCAGCGAAAGCTCGGCGATCAAATCCGCATCATTGCGCTGCGTTGGCGATGTGGCGCCTGTCTGTGCATCGAGGGTCTGGGTTAATTCTGTGCGGGAAGTTACACCCAGCTTTCGGTAAACCGTCCGAAGATGGGTCCGCACGGTCGAAGGGGCGATCCCAAGCGTACGTGCGATCTCTTTGTAATTCTGTCCGTCCACATAGGCCGTCGCAACCTCATGCTCTCGGTCGCTGAGCGCCTCTTTCGCTTGCTCCATCATCGCCTTCTTCGCTGTATTCCCCAGAACATAGTCGCGATACCACATTCCTACCACATCAACTGATACATCTGGACGATACCAATGGCTGTCGCTGAGAGCTACGCTGAAATTATAGCAACGACCTGTGCCGCGGCAGAATTTGGGCGACACATTATTTCAACAAGGAGAAACAGAGATGACTATTGCCAAGACAGCGACCGCATTTTTTGAAGCTTGCGAAACCGGAAAAGGCGCGGAGGTTTGCCAGCAATGGTTTCATCCTGAAGCCACCTTTTCGTGCCAGGCAGATGCCTTGACCGACATCACAAAGCTGGCGGCCTATGCAGACTGGATGAAGGGGCTTTTGACGCCAATTCCGGATGGTCGCTACAAGCTAACGGCCTTCGCTGTGGACAAAGCGCGCGGCACAGTTGTCGCGGCGGCCGAATTTCACGGCACACAGACCGGCGAAGGTGGTCCCGTTTCACCAACGGGCAAAGCCGTCATTTCAGATTACGCGTACGTCATGAAATTTGACGGAGACAAGATCAAACACATGACCAAGGTTTGGAACGATGTGCATGCTCTTCGCGGACTTGGCTGGGCGTAATGCGTTGGCGTATTCTTGGGCTGTTGTTTCTGGCCCGCATCGGGCTTGGGTTTCAGTTCCAGACTGTGGCTTCAGTAGGTGACGACTTGGTTGTCGCATTCGGCCTCGACTACACTGGGATCGGTTTTCTGATCGGCCTTTTCATGGCACCGGGTCTCGTTTTGGCTCTCCCTGCTGGATACTGGGGACGCTTCGTCTCAGATCGCATTATGGTTGTTTTTGGTTTGGGTGCGCTGGCTTTGGGGGGGCTCGTGTCATCACAGGCTGTGGAAAGCTGGACAGTTGGGCTCGGCCGCATCTTTGCGGGGGCCGGTTTTTTGTTCACCACGCTCTATTTCACCAAAATGGTCGCCGACTGGTTTGAAGGGCGCGAAATTGCAACGGCAATGAGCATTCTTGTCATGAGCTGGCCCTTTGGCATTGCGATGGGTCAGGTCGGGCACGCGTGGCTTGCTGTGACCTACGGCTGGCAAGTCCCGTTTCAGGCCGCCGCTGTGTATTGCCTGATCGCTGCATTGGCGGTTTTCGCATTCTACAGAGCACCCCATGATTTGCCACCCCTGAAAGACGGGTCAGCGGCACGTTTGACGCGCCAAGAATGGCGATTGACCCTGTGTGCTGCCGTTGCCTGGGGCGTGTTCAACGCGGCTTATGTCACCTATCTTTCGTTTGGACCAAAGGTTTTGGAAGACCTTGGTCAAACGGCCATCGCAGCCGCTGGCATGATCAGCATCGGCAGCTGGATCATGGTCGTATCTGGTGCAGTTTGCGGGCAGATCGTGGATCGTGTTGGGGGCCGGAATGTTGTTTTGACTGTCTGCATGGGCGGCGCGATTGTAGCGCTATTGCTGTTGAGCAGGCCAGGTGCCGGCCTAAGCGCAAGTTTGTTGTTTGGCTTGCTTGGCATGGCTCCGGCGGGCGTGATCGTGGCATTGGCCGGACAAGCCCTGCGTCCTCAGGTTCGAGCCTTTGGCATGGGCATATTCTTTACGGTATATTACGCGATCATGTTGGTCATACCTCCTGTTGCTGGCGCAATACGAGATGCAACAGGAAACGCTCAGGGCCCTATATTGCTTGCCATCGCTTTGTTCGCCTCGGTTGTGCCGCTCTCACTCATGTTCGAGTCTTTCAAAGAAACCCAACACCTAAGTTTGAAGAAGGAAGCTTGATCATGGATGTTCGAAAAACAGTTTTCACCAAGGAAATCATTGTTGCCGACGAAATGGGCAAGCCGTGCCACCCGATCACGCGCGCCGCTGCTATGGCTATTGTTCGAAACCCCTTTGCCGGGCTTGATCAAGATGACCTTTCGCAATTATTCGACGTTGGTGCCAAGCTTGGACAATCTTTGGCGGCGGAGCTTGTCAAAATGCTTGAGGGGCCACCAGTTTGCTACGGTAAGGCCGCACTTGTCGGCTCTTCAGGCACGATGGAACACGGGGCCGCAATGTTGCACCCTAAGCTTGGTAAGCCTGTGCGCGCCGCTGTCGGAGGTGGCAAATCCTTAATGCCATCAAACCACAAAGTTGGGGCATTGGGCGGTAGTATCGATCTCCCACTTGGGCACAAAGACGAGGCATGGTCCTTTGATCATATAGACACGATGACCTTGTGGGTGCCTGACGCACCGCGCGCAGACGAAATCATTCTTTGCCTCGGAATGTCAGACGGAACCCGCGCGCACCCGAGGGTTGGCAAAGGCCCAAATCAAGCCTGATAGGCTGAAAGCGATTTTCGGAACTTTCCCATAACGGCCATTTGAAGCAAACGCAGCATTCGGCAAAATGGGCTCGCTCTTCGTTTTCGCCGCAACATGATCCTACGTATGTTCTAAATTGGCGAACGGCAGGACCGTCCGCCAACTTCGTTCAGATGTCGATTCGTTCAGCGATGCTTAACGCATCTTCCAGTTCAACGCCTAAATAGCGCACGGTGCTATCGATCATCTTTGACCAAATCGATCACGCTGAGTTTGACCAGATCGCAGCCACGCAGCTTGCTATCAATCGCAACGTTAAACAGCGCCAGATCACGAAGAACACCTGCAAGTTCGAGCCTTGCGCGGATGGCCCATACTTGTTTGGCAAGCAACGGTCGTTTCTGACCGATGATCCGACCTTTGTTCCATGCTTTGCGCTTCGGGGTCACTGCTGGAAGTTGCACTCTTGGCATAATATGCCCTCCAATCCTCCCTCCATGCCCAGACGTCAGCACAGCGCTGACGACCAGAACATAGCATCGGGTTGAATGGCCGTTCTCAGACGCGCTTTAAATGCGGTATTTCTGCCGGTGCGTAAGGCCGCTACGAGCCTATTTTGTTGAAAAAGTCTTTGTTGCTTTGCAGCAAGTCCTTTGATTCACTTGTTATTGTAGGATGGGGGAGGATTTTGCGATGATGGGCACCCAGGAAGCTTCGG
>NZ_BMKA01000015.1:2500-5000 GCF_014643735.1 Neptunicoccus cionae | reverse complement strand
GACTTCGCAGAGCCCTGTGTTTTTAGTAAACAGTCGCCACCCCCTGGTCTGTGCCCCCAGCCAATAGTTGCCTACTGACCGGGCCTCCTTCTCGCGAACTTACGGAGGCATTTTGCCGAGTTCCTTCAATGCAGTTCTCTCAAGCGCCTTGGTATTCTCTACCAGTCCACCTGTGTTGGTTTAGGGTACGATCTAATGGAAGGCTATTTCCAGGGACCACTTAACGGCCTCCCCAATCCAATAAGGGGAAACAATCTTCATGATCCGTCACATCTTCCTGGCACCGTAATATTAAACGGTTTCCCATCGACTACGCCTTTCGGCCTCGCCTTAGGGGTCGGCTTACCCTGCTCAGATTAGCTTTAAGCAGGAACCCTTGGACTTTCGGCGAGAGTGTCTCTCACACTCTTTATCGCTACTCATGTCAACATTCTCACTTCTGATCACTCCACGGGATCCCTTACAGGCCCGCTTCACAGTCAGAACATTGCGTACGATACTTTTATGTCCTACCGCTTCGCTACTTGAGGACGATTGCTCGTCCCGCTGCAACGTGTTGGTATTGGTAAAAGTAGAATACGCAGCGTTCTATATCACAGAACGCTCCGCTACCACGCACTTACGTGCATCCTCAGCTTCGGCTCATGGCTTGAGCCCCGGTACATCTTCGCCGCAGGATAACTTAATTAGACCAGTGAGCTGTTACGCTATCTTTAAAAGATGGCTGCTTCTAAGCCAACTTCCTGGTTGTTTTGGTCGTCCCACCTGCTTTCCCACTTAGCCATGAATTAGGGGCCTTAGCTGGAGGTCAGGGTTGTTTCCCTCTCCACTACGGGCGTTAGCACCCGCAGTGTGTCTGCCAGATAGTACTCCCGGGTATTCGGAGTTTGGTTAGGGTCAGTAAGGCTGTATGCCCCCATTGCCCATCCAGTGCTCTACCCCCCGGGGTATTCGTCTGACGCTCTACCTAAATAGATTTCGCGGAGAACCAGCTATCTCCGAGTTTGATTGGCCTTTCACCCCTAGGCACACCTCATCCCGACCTTTTTCAACAGGTGTGGGTTCGGACCTCCAGTAAGTGTTACCTTACCTTCATCCTGGACATGCCTAGATCACTCGGTTTCGGGTCTGATCCTACTAACTCATTCGCCCTATTAAGACTCGCTTTCGCTGCGCCTACACCTATCGGCTTAAGCTTGCTAGTAAGACCAAGTCGTTGACCCATTATACAAAAGGTACGCCGTCAGGATACAAGATCCCTCCGACTGTTTGTAGGCGTCCGGTTTCAGAAACTGTTTCACTCCCCTCGTCGGGGTGCTTTTCACCTTTCCCTCACGGTACTGGTTCGCTATCGGTCAGTAAGGAGTACTTAGCCTTCGAAGGTGGTCCTCCGATGTTCAGACAGAATTTCACGTGTTCCGCCCTACTTAATACGTCTGATCATGCTTCCTATACGGGGCTGTCACCCATATTGCTCCGCTTTCCAACGGATTCTAGTCACATTCACAGCTCGGCTGGTCCCCGTTCGCTCGCCGCTACTAAGGGAGTATCTGTTGATTTCCTTTCCTCCGGGTACTTAGATGTTTCAGTTCCCCGGGTTTGCCTTTTTAACCCTATATATTCAGGTTAAAAATACTTGGTTTACCCTGCTATTGATTAACACTCCGTGCCCGTCCTTGACGGGTCTCACCAGCAAGCTGGTTCGCTCCGACATCTTCAGGTCCGTCGTAAAGTTAACAATAACAAAATATCAAGTGGGTTGCCCCATTCGGAAATTCATGGATCAAAGCTTATTCTCAGCTCCCCATGACTTATCGCAGAGTATCACGTCCTTCATCGCCTCTTACTGCCAAGGCATCCACCAAACGCCCTTCTCGCGCTTGATCTGATCCAGAAAAAGAAAGACTTTTTCCAGAACAGAAGTCGTCATTTTGAGAGTGTATCAATCCGAAGATCAATACGATTGTGTTTAGATCTGATTTCTCAGACCCAACTCATTGAACTCATGTCACACATTGCTGTGTGACGCACATTCCCAGTTACCAACTTAACGTTGGTGACTTGATGATTGGTTAAGATCATCTGGCCAGATTGAATACATTCAATCGTGACCTGGTTAGTGTATTTTGACTTGGAAAGACTGTAAATTTTAAACGTAATCAACTTATCCCACTCGCACTGGAGGGCCTTCGTCGACAACACGCGCCTAAGAGCCTTGGTCGGGCTACAAAATTGCGATTACCCCTTACGGGATGTGTTGCTAACCAAGCAAATCTCGAAAGACTTGTTGGCCAATACGCAAAACCTACGTCTCGTGTATTTATATGCTCTCTAAACGATGTAAAAGTGTCTGAAGTATCAGACTTTTAAACAGTCGCTTAAGACTGCTTAATGATCTGATCATCAGCTCTTTGATGTAATTTCTCGTATCTGAAGGTCTGTGCCGATAGGGCGCTCTCTGTGAGTTGGCTGCGCCAATTCACTTGCCGCTCGTCTTTTG
>NZ_BMKA01000014.1 GCF_014643735.1 Neptunicoccus cionae | reverse complement strand
GGGCGTTAAACACTTCAAAACACCAAAACCCAACCAACCAAAACCAACCACAAACACCCCAAAACCCGCATCACACACCCAACACACCCAAATCACCCCAAAATCCGACTCGAATCCAACGGAATCACACCAGTCACCAACGACTCGGAAAGCAGAAAACCGGAATCAGCAGCGATTCCTAGAAGACTACGGGGCGGGTTTCGCCGGTTACGACGTGAATCAGCCCTTCCGGAGCATGTTTGCTCTTGGCGATCAGGTTCCAGCGCCACGGGGCGCAAGTGAGGGTCGCAATTGCGAGCCGTTCGGGAAAGCCCGGTTGCCAGCGGGGATGGAAAGACGGTTCGTACATCCAGTCGACCGCTTCCGCCGCTTTATAGAGGACGCGCATCTCCGCGTCATTGTCCTCGGCGGGGCGGGCCGTCATCAGGCCGGCAATTTCATAGCGGACCCGAGCTGTGACCTCTCCTTTATGGACCAGCACCCAACCGCCGCCCATATCGGCCAGTGCGTTGACCGCCTTCGCCATTGCCTGATCGGACGAGCCGATGCACCAGACGTTGTGTTTGTCATGCCCCATAGAACAGCACAGAGCAGTATCTTCGTCCCTTGGCCCGCAACCGAGCCAGAACATCTTGGTTACCTCCCCCTTACCGGAGTAGCGGTCAATGATTGAGAATTTACTAATATTCTGCGCCGCATCGCGCTGCACCATTCCGTTTTCTACCGGCAGGGTGCGGATAGGCACGTCGTCGCTCCAGTGAAACGGGCGCAGAACGGGGGCCTGCATGGTGGTGCGGCCTGCCTTGGCTTTGATGGCGAAATCTTCAGCTGAGAGGTCTCTACCTATATTCACTGTGTTGCGCGCCCAATCGGGCCAGTCGATCTGAACCGGCTTCAACAGATATTCTGTGCCGCGTGAAACCTGCTGACCGTCGGCCCAGACCTCGGCAATCGAGAACTGTTCTGTATCATCCAGCAGCACCAGATCGGCAAACCGGCCCGGTGTCACGCTGCCGACCCACGGGGTCAGACGCATATGGCGGGCCGGATTGATCGTGGCAAGCTGCACCGCGATCTCCATCGGCAGACCAGCCTTGATCGCACAGCGCACGTTATAATCAGACGCCCCCAATCGCAGTGTATCCGTCGCGCTGCGGTCATCGGTGGTGACGGCGACTTGGCTCCAGTCCTTTAATCCCCGTTCGATTAACCCTTTGATAATATCATCCATGGTATGAACGCGGATCTCTATAAACAAGCCGCGGCGCAGCTTGTCCCAGGCCTCCTCGGCGGTCCATGCCTCGTGATCGGAGGCAAGGCCGGCGGCGGCAAAGGCATTGATGTCGGGCAGGTCCCGCAACCCTGCCCCGTGGCCTTCCACCACGCCGCGTGCTTTCATAGTGGCGCCGATCATGGACCACAGTCGCGCGTGGCCCGGATTGTCCGCATGTGTAATAGCAGGCCAGTCCATGACTTCATCCAGCCCCGCTGTCATCGGGCTTTGCATGAAACCGGACTGATCCACACCGTCCAGATGGGCGCCATGTTCCCACCCTGTCGGGGGCACTGCCGATCCGGGCAACGGAAAAATCTTTAGCGGGGAACCAGCCCCGCGCGCGGCGAGCCAGAACTCCAACGTCTGTTTGGGCAATACGTTGGACAGCTCGTGGCTGGCCTCGCACGTCCACGTGTTGCCACGGGGCAGGACCAATGCGGCTTCATACTCTGGTGTAATGTGGGAGCTTTCGATGTGTTTGTGCACCTCTCCCAGTCCCGGCACCGCTGCAAGGTGTTTGCGATCAACCGTTTTCGCAGCCGTGCCAGTATAACTGCCACGCGGGCCAACGAAAGCGATCCGCCCGTCTGCGATGGCAATGTCGGCCTCTTCGATCCAGCTGGCGGTGCCTGTGTCCAGCAACCGCCCGACCTGTAGTAATACATCCGCCGGTTTGCGGCCCAAGGCCACCTGCACGAGCGATTTGCGCAACTCTATTTCTGTGTCAAAGTCGATGTTTCCGGCCATGGGAGCCTCCTGTCGATGGGGCGCTTTTGGACCGCCCGGAATTGTATGTGTCTTTTTTCGTTAGCTGGGGGACCAGCCGTCCGGCGTTTTACGCAAGATCGGCGTAGCGAACGCGCCTTCCACGGGACATGCTTTAACGTGATCTTTCCAGCTTTCGCCCTGCAACATTGCAGCACCAATCACTGTCGGGGTGATATCAAGCACCTCCAACAGCCTAAGAACCGAGGCGATGGAACTGCCCGAGGACAAAACGTCATCGATCACCGCAACGCGCCCTTGCAACAGGGGAACCATGCGCGGATCGAGGTAAAGGCGCTTGCCCTTCCCCGGCGAGGTGATCGAGGACATATCCACCGAAAGCGATTCCTCATACCAGAACTTACGCGAGGTCGAGAGTGGCACCATCCGCGAATGACCGAGCCGCCTTGCCACGGCCTCACCAAGCGGTAGGCCGAGGGTCGGAACAGAGATTATCACATCCGGCGCATGGGGTTTAAGCTGGGTGGCCAATCCATCAGCCAGCGCATCAAGCACGGTAAAGCTCGCCTGATTGAGGATAAGGGACGCCACGCCCCGTTCGCCATCAGCAAGGGCGCGGATCGGCAGCAGGATGGTGTTGTCACGAAATGGCACGGCGTAGGTTTCATTGTCTGGCTGCACGCCTTCAGCCAAATCACTGTGCAGGCTTTGCCATACGTCGGTTCTCATGCTGCTTTCTCCTTGTCTGCCTGCGGGATTTCCGTAGGTTTGCGTCCAAATTGAAAGGACACTTGTTTATGCCGGATACCGCCCTGATGGACCCGACCACCCTTGCCGAACTGAGCGAATTGCGCCGCGATCTGCATGCCCACCCTGAACTGGGGTTTGAGGAGCACCGTACAGCAGAAATCGTTGCGGCCCGTTTGCGCGCTGCGGGTCTGGAGGTGGAAACGGGTATCGGCGGTACCGGAGTTGTGGGGACTTTGCGCAAGGGCAATGGCAATCGCGCGATTGCTTTGCGTGCGGATATGGACGCGCTGGCGATGCCGGAAGAAACTGGGCTGCCCTATGCGTCCAAAGTCGCGGGTAAAATGCACGCCTGCGGGCATGACGGTCACACCACTATGTTGTTGGGTGCGGCCGAAGCGATGGTGGACCGCGTTTTTTCCGGCACCGTGCATTTCGTCTTTCAGCCTGCCGAAGAAGGGCGCGGCGGTGGCAAGGCGATGTTCGATGATGGGTTCCTTGACCGGTTTCCGGTGGATGCGGCCTATGGGCTGCACAATATGCCGGGGCTGGATCTGGGAGTGGTCGCAGCTGTGGAAGGGCCGCAGCTGGCGAGTTCGGACAGTTGGAAAGTAAACTTCCGAGGTATCGGCAGCCATGGGGCGAAACCCCATCAGGGGCGCGATGCGGTCACGGCGGCGGGCGTTTTCCTGTCTCAACTCCACAGCATTGTCGCGCGGGAAGTTGATCCGCTGGAACCAGCAGTGGTGTCTGCCTGCGCGCTGGAGGCTGGCGATTTTGCCGCGCTGAATGTTATCCCCGATGTTGTCCGCATCGGCGGAACGGCGCGGGCCTACTCCGCCGAGGTACGTGACCAGCTTGATGACGCCATCGGACGCCACGCCAAAGGTGTCGCGGCCGGATTCGGGATCGAAGCGGATTATACCTTCATCCGCCGGATTCCGCCGGTGGTGAACGCCCCTGCCCCGACCGCCATCGCGCAGCAAGCCGCTGTGGCCGCCCTTGGCCAAGACCACATGCGCACACAATTTCCGCCATCCACCGCAGGGGACGATTTTGCCGAGTTTGGCACAAGGATTCCCGGTGCCTACGTCTGGTTGGGTATGGGAGAAACCCGCGAGAACGGGCAGCACCACAACACCAACTATGACTTTAACGATGCCTGCATACCCCACGGTGTCGCCTATTGGTGCGCCGTCATCGCCAAAGAACTGGTGTAAAGCGCCTGCCACCTTACCCTGTTTCCTTGATGGAATAATCCCCAGTGATGAAGATCGGGTTAAGGTGGCAGCTTTATTCATTTGAACTCTCAGCCCAGCCAGTGCCTTAGCACGACAACCCCTGCAACAGCGCGGCGCGGGCCCCTTCCGCGTTCACGCCCATCGCAACCTTAACCGTGTGATCGCCCGCCACCAAAGCTCCGGTTTCCAGATCAACTGACAGATTTCGGTCTTGAAGCGTAAACAGTTCCGGGTGCTGCGCCAGCAAAGGCACGCAAGGATCGTGGAGCGGACGGCTCTCAGCGCCGTTTGTCGCGGCGAAATAGGCATCAATCAATTCTGCGGACGCAATGGCGGGCGTGGCACCCGTATCCCGAAGCGCCTTAATGTAGGTTTTATCTGCTCGCAATTGTCGCGTCGCATCCAGCGGGATCAGCGTAAAAGGCAGCCCCGCCGCGAATACGGCAGCTGCTGCATGGGGATCATGGGCGATGTTGAACTCCGCTTTCGGACCCACGTTTCCTGGCTCATTCACCGCGCCGCCCATTGCGATAACCTTGCAAATACGACTTGCAGCCTCGGGTGAGCGATCGAGCAGCAAGGCCAGATTGGTCAGCGGTCCGAGACAGAACAGATCCACAGTTTGCGGCGGGTGGGCCAGCAGAATCGCCGCCATTGCACCGACGGCATCCTCGCTTGTCGGTGGGGCGAGCGGTTCGGGAAACACCACGCCGCCCAGACCGTCATTGCCGTGAATGCCAAGTTCGGGGTTGGCCTCTTTGCCAAGAGGTGCCGCCGCGCCCGCATGAACCGGCGTTTTCACCTGCGCCAACGCACAAATCCGACCCGCGTTTCGGGTTGTCACAGACAGGCCGATATTGCCTGCAACCGTGGTTAACGCTGTGATCTCCTGATCGGGATGGTTCAGCGCGTAAAGGATTGCAATCGCGTCATCTATGCCAGGATCTGTGTCTATTATTATGGTCATGCGCCCAGCTTCTCGATGATGCGCACCCAAGACCGCATACCGCCGCGAAAGCTGGAAAGGTCGTATTTCTCGTTCGGGCTGTGGATGCGATTGTCGAACCGCCCGAAGCCGACCAACAGGGCATCCACCCCCAGTTTATCCCGCAACGCCCCGATAATAGGGATCGAACCGCCGGTCCCACAGGTGGTAGAGCGCCCCCATTCATCCGAAAGAGCCGCAAGCGTTGGCGCGAGATAAGGGTTTTCCCGATCCATCGCCCAAGCCGGAGACAGGCCGTGGTCAGAGAAAGTAACGCTGCAATCCGCAGGCAGTTTTGCCCGCACATGTTCTTGAAACGCCGTTCGGATTTTCTCGGGGTCTTGTCCGGCCACCAGACGGAAAGACAGTTTCGCGTGCGCTTCACACGGAATAACCGTTTTAAAACCGGGTTCGGTGTACCCACCCCAAACGCCATGAATTTCGCAGGACGGGCGGGCCCAGACCTGATGCAGAACGGGGAGGCCTTCCTCTCCTGCGGGAACTTTCAGTCCGACATTTTCGAGAAACCCTGCTTCATCAAACGGCAAAGCGGCCCATTCGGCGGCGGTTTCTTCGGCCAGTTCTTGCACGCCGTCGTAAAAACCTTCAATCGCGACGCCCCCCTTTGCATCGCGCAAGGAAGCCAGCACTTCCGACATCACCGTCAGCGCATTGGCTGCTGCGTTTCCGAACATGCCGGAGTGCAAATCACGATCACCGCTTTGAATGGTCATTTGCTGCCCGACCAGCCCACGCAACATGGTGGTCACGGCAGGGGTTTCGCGGTCCCACATATCTGTATCACACACCAGAACCACATCGCAGGCCAGTTCATCCGCTGCTTTTTCTAGAAAACCCGGAAGCGAGCGGGAGCCGCTTTCCTCTTCCCCTTCAAACAGAAAACTGACGCGGATGGGCAGGCTGCCGTTTGTTTCGATCAGAGCGCGGCATGCTTCAACAAAGGTCATCAACGCGCCTTTGTCATCAGACGCGCCGCGCCCGACGATATGGGTATCGCCCTCAACCGGAACCAGTTGCGGTTCAAACGGTTCGGTGTTCCACAGTTCCAACGGATCAGCGGGTTGCACATCGTAATGGCCATAAAACAACACATGTGGCGCATCCGCTGGGCCATCCAGATGTCCAACAACCATCGGATGGCCGACAGTTTCGCGCACGGACGCATCAGCCTCCATATCCCGCAGTGTTTGGGCCAGCCATTCCGCCGCGCGGGCCACATCGGGCGCAAAGGCCGGATCGGTTGACACGGACGGGATGCGGATGAAATCGAACAGACGCGCCAGACGGTCATCCATTGTTGCGTCGATATGGGAGAGCGTGTCGGTCATTTTCTGCCTCTGTCTTTAGTTACTGTAAATATTTAATCGGCGGCGGTGTCGATCTCGACAATCCGCGCTTTGAACTGTTTGGCCACCTGCAATGCATCGGACAGCGCCTTATCGGCCTCTATCGTATGGCTCTGCCGGTCCTGCATCAGCCAGTTTCCCGCCACCATTGTCCCGGTCACATCAGAGGGCAGCGTGGCGTAGACCAGCATGGAATATATGTCATAGATCGGATGCAGACGGGGATCACTCAGCGAAATCCGGATAAGATCGGCCTGTTTGCCAACCTCTAGCGATCCAATATGATCCGCCATCCGCAGTGTTGCAGCCCCTTCGATCGTGGCCATGCGGATAACATCAGTGCAAGGCAGGATACCACGGGATTTACCGGCGATTTTCTGGAACATGGTGGCAGGCCCAAACTGGGAAAACAGATCGAGCGTATTGCCCGACATTGGCCCATCTGTTGCGATTCCGACCTTAATGCCACGGTCCCGCAGCGCAGTAATCGGGGCGATGCCCCGCCCTGCCTTACCGTTGGAGCGCGCGTTGTAGGCAACATGAACGCCCCGCTCTGCCATCAAATCCATATCGGATTCGGTCGGGTACATCACATGGGCCGCCACCAGAGCCGGGGTTAGCAGACCTGCGCGATCCGCAGCCTCGACCGTGGTGCAACCGTGGTTCTCTTTCGCCCACGCGAGTTCCGGTTCCGTTTCGGCCAAGTGCATTTGCACGGGCAGATCGGGGTGGGCGGCAGACCATTCTGCCACCCGCATCATCCCGTCAAGTCCGGTAGAATATGGCGCATGGGGCGCCGCCGAAGCGGTGACACGCGGATGGTTTTTATAAAGATCAGCCAGCGCATCAAGACGGGCAAACGCCTCGTCAAACGTTTTGTGATCAGGGGCGTCGAAGTTGGCGATGGTCTGGCCGACCACGCCCCGCAACCCGCTTTGATCCAGAACCGCGCCGATGCGATCCTCAAAGTAATACATATCCGCAACCGTGGTGACACCACCGCGGATCAGTTCCAGCGCGGCGAGTTCGGCACCCACGGCCACAACTTCTTCTGTAACAAGGGCGCGTTCCAGCGGCAGGATATAACGGAACAACCTGTCGTCTACATCCTCGCCCAGACCACGAAACAGGGTCATGGGCATATGGCAGTGGGGGTTGACCATGCCCGGCATGATCAAATCACCATCCACATCAAGTACCGGACCGCGATCACCCGGCGCATTCCCTGCGCCGAGTGCTGTGATTCTATCCCCGTCGAACGCGATCCAGCCGCGTTCTATTTCGCTCATCTGCCCGTCAATCGTCAGAATACGGGCATTTGCGATGACAGACATCAGGACTCTGTCGGTAGCAGGCAGCATTGCTCCGGCTGAGGCACAAGTACCGCAGCACTTCCGCTTTCAAGCGGTGTTGCCTGTGGGCCGTTCGCCATCACAATCCCGCCTGCAGTTTCGCAATGATACTGGTAGGCACGACCAATATAGGTGCGCATCCCCAGCTGTGCCGGAATACCCGAACCAGTGGATTCGGGTTCGACCAACAGACCCTCGGGACGGGTCGCGAACAGGAACTTCTTCGACGGAATGGTGAACTGGCTTTTGGGCAGATCGATCTGCACACCGCCGGCCATTTGCGCACGCACCGCATCGCCAGCTTCGGCCACCGCTTCCATTTCGATCATGTTGTCAAAGCCGACAAAATCCGCAACGAAGGCATTGGCGGGTTGGGAATAAAGAACCTCGGGCGTATCGAGCTGCATGATCTTGCCGCCCTTCATAATCGCCACCCGATCCGAAATCGAAAACGCTTCTTCCTGATCGTGTGTCACGTAAAGCGCCGTGGTACCGTTGGCCTGTTGCAGGCGCCGGATTTCCACCCGCATATCCACCCGCAGTTTTGCATCTAGGTTTGAAAGCGGCTCATCAAACATCAGCAGTGGTGGATCAATCACCAGCGCGCGGGCCAGTGCAACCCGCTGGCGTTGACCACCGGACAGATTGGCTGGGTGCCGGTCGGCCAGTTCGCCCAGCCCGACCCGTTCGATCATCGTATCAACACGTTTTTTACGTTCGGCGGCGGAAATATTTCGCTGCTTCAGGCCAAAGCCCACGTTGTCCCGCACTGTAAGATGCGGAAACAATGCATAGGTTTGGAACACCAGACCAATATCCCGCGAATGGGCTGGCAACCGCGTCAGATCGCGATCACCGAGTTTGATGGAACCGGAGGTCGGCTCAAGAAAGCCCGCTACCAAACGCAGCGTGGTTGTTTTGCCACAGCCAGAAGACCCGAGCAGTGAAACCAGCTCTCCTTCAGCGATATGCAGCGACAGATTTTCCAGCACCTGCGTGGTGCCATAGTGGGCGTTGATGTTTTCAAGTGTCAGAGATTGGGTCATTTTGTCAGGAAAGTAAGTCCAAGGGTCCGTTCAACCACAGCCATTACGGCGACTGTGACACCCATCAGCAGAACCGAAACCGACGCGATTGTCGGATCGAAGAACTGCTCCATGTGGGCCAGCAACTGGATCGGGAGAGTGGAGACGCCGGGTCCGGTCAAGAAGATCGAAATCGAAACGTCGTTAAGGGAGGTAATAAAGGCCAAGATGAATCCGGCAATGATACCTGCGCGAATGTTGGGCAGGACCACGGTGAAAAACGCCTTGATGCGGGGGCACCCAAGGGACACGGCGGCCTCTTCGATGGAAAAGTCAAAACTGTTCAGCGATGCCCCGACCACCCGCACCGTATAGGGCAGAACGATCAACGCATGGCCAACCAACAGCGCCAGTGTAATCGGCAGGCCGATACCGCTCGCCAGTGATTTCATCAACGAAAAGCCCAGCACGATTTCCGGAATCAGGATCGGCAGCACAAAGACGTTGCCCAAAAAGGCCGGCAGCTCGATCCGGTAGCGCGCCAGCGCATAGGCGGCCGGAATCCCGATCAGCATCGAAAGGGTCGTCCCCCCGACTGCCAGCATAAAGGACGTGCCCATCGTGCGGGTAAAGGCCGAAATCTCAAAGATATTGGCGAACCAGTGCAGCGTCAGCCCTTGGGGAGGAAACGTCAGATACGTCGTGTCGGACAGCGCAGAGCCGATAATCACGACCAGCGGCCCCAGAAGGAACAGAAACGTCAGAACCGTCAGAACGATCAGAACAGGGTGAATACGTGTTTTCATAATACTTACCCTGCCATCGGATTCAGTTTGCGGGCCGCTTTGGACATCACCAGAACCGTAGTCAGCGTCACCACAACCATCACAGCCGCAATGGTAGATGCTCCAACCCAGTCAAATGTGACCATCGCCCGTTGGTAAAGGAACGTCCCCATCATCATCTGACGCTCGCCCCCCAGAAGTTGCGGCGTCGCATAGGATGTGAACGATCCGGTAAACACCAGTACCGCCCCGACGATCAGTCCGGGAACCGCCATCGGCAAGACAACCTGCCGGAACGCCGCCGCAGGGGTCGCCCCAAGGGACGCCGCCGCATCGGTCATATCCTGCGGAATGCCTTCCAGAACACCAACAAGTGTCAGAATCATCAGCGGCACAAACAGATAAACCATCGCCACGATCACCGATCCTTGCGTGTACAGCATGGACAAGGGCTCTGCTATGGCGCCGATACTCAGGAGGAAATTGTTCAGAATGCCGTTTTTGCCCAGTATCACCAGCCACGCGAAAGACCGCACAACTACGCCGGTCAACAAGGGGAAAACAGCCGCGATGATCAGCAAGCTTTTGATCCGTCCAGGCATGCGGGCGACAACCCAAGCCGTGCAAAAACCGATCGCGACAGAGATAATAGTGGTGATCAAAGCCACCTCCATCGTGCGCCACAGAACGGTCATACGAAAGCGAGAATTAAAGAACGCGGCATAGGTCGAGAACGGCCCCTTCGGATCCCCGAACGTGGTGGCAAAGGTTGCCAAAACCGGCAGCCCGAGAAAGATAAAGACCAGTAATATGGCCGGTGTCGCAAGCAGCCATGCGCGCAGGCGGTTAGACATTGGACTTCCTTTGAAAAGAAAAGGCGGAGCATATTTGGATGCTCCGCCTCATAAACGATGCTGTTAAAATATTACAACCCGAAGACTTCATTCCAGCGGTCGATCCAGTCGATCTTCGCCGCGTTCATCTTGGCGTAATCCATCTGGTTCAGCTTCGCGATAGCCTCTGGACCATAAGTCCAAATCGCAGCCTGCTCTGGTGTCAGTTCAACCCCAGTGTGAACCGGCGCATCGACACCCTGTTCTGCGTTAACCTGTTGAACTTCTTTGGACAGTACGAAGTTGATGAACTTATAAGCCAAATCAACTTTCTCGGCGCCCACTGGAATGTTCACAGTGTTCAGGGTCGCAATATCGCCGTCTTCCAACGTGGCCCATGTCATGGTCGGCACAGCTTTTTGCAAGGAAGACAGGGTGAAATCCTGCGCAATCGCAATCGAAGCTTCGCCTGTGGAAATCAGGTTTACCATTTCGGAACCCGTGTTGTAGTTCTTCACCGAATTTGGCTTCAGCGCTTCAATCGCTTCAAAAGCACCGTCGGCATCTTCAAACGCATTAACACCGGCTTTTTTACCAGCTTGAACCACAACCATAGGACCAGCCGTCGTTGTGATGCCCGGCAGAGTTACCTTGCCTTTCAAATCATCGCGCCACAGGTCGTTCCAGGATGTGATCGGTTCGACCGTCGCAGAATCGTACACCACACCAGCACGCCCGACGCTGTAGGCCGGTCCGTATCCGCCCTGAGGATCTTGCGCGAGCTCATAGAGATTTTCAATATTAGGGAGCCGCGAACGATCCAGCTTCATAAATGTGCCCGCTTCCACACCCAACTGGGAATAGCTGTCCGTCAGGTAGATCACATCCACCCCTTTACCGCCACGCGCTTGCAGTTTGCCTAGGCGATCGGAGTTGTTTCCGGTCTCGAACACAACTTCGCAGCCGCAGATTTCCTCGAATGGCTCCACAATATTCGCTTTAAGCTTTTCGCCGTTGTACCCCCACCACGAGATAGTGAATGTTTCGGCCTGGGCAGCAGTGGTTGCGAGTGCCGCGACACAGGTGGCAGTCAAGAGAGCAAGCTTCATCGAATTTCCTTTTAAATTGCAAGTTAAGCAGATGCGCCTCAGCATATCCGGTATTTCGGTCAAGGCAAGATACAGGCCTAGGCGATTACCCGTGTTAATTGCTTTAAATCCAATTTGCTTAACCTGTGTTCAACTTACGCATGTAAGCGACAAGTTACGAGCAACATCAGGTTTATGCAGTAAGGTCCTGCGTAAAAAATTCAGGCCGGTGCAACAAGCGGCTTAAAAAAAGCGGCTCAGCCGAAATGCGATTCTCGGCAATCTGGTAAGGGAAAGATTTTTTCTTTTTAGAACGTCAAAAGCCGCCCCTTTTGGGCGGCTTTAGGTTGATTCTTATATCGTTTAGAGATTTTTTTATCGAATACTTACTAGGTTTGGCAGT
>NZ_BMKA01000013.1 GCF_014643735.1 Neptunicoccus cionae | reverse complement strand
TTTGCGGAACATTTCAACACCAGTACAAGTGGTTGTTGAGGTGTCTTTGATGCCAACGATTTCGATGCTGTCGCCAACATTGATCACGCCACGTTCAATACGGCCAGTTACAACTGTACCGCGACCGGAAATCGAGAACACGTCCTCGATCGGCATCAGGAAAGGCTCGTCAACAGCGCGTGGTGGCTGTGGGATGTATTCGTCAACAGCAGCCATCAGCTCGGCGATTTTGTCTTTGCCGATGTTGTCGTCACGGTCTTCCAGAGCAGCCAGAGCAGAACCAGCGATGATTGGGATATCGTCGCCCGGGTAGTCGTACTCGTTCAGCAGCTCACGGATTTCCATTTCAACCAGTTCCAGCAGCTCTTCGTCGTCTACCTGGTCAACTTTGTTCATGAAAACAACCATGGACGGGATGCCAACCTGGCGACCCAGCAGGATGTGCTCGCGGGTTTGTGGCATAGGGCCGTCAGCCGCGTTCACAACCAGAATAGCGCCGTCCATTTGCGCCGCGCCGGTGATCATGTTTTTCACATAGTCAGCGTGGCCCGGGCAATCAACGTGGGCGTAGTGACGGTTCTCTGTTTCATACTCAACGTGAGCAGTGGAAATAGTGATACCGCGTGCTTTTTCTTCTGGCGCGCCGTCGATCTCGTCATAGGCTTTGAACTGGTCCGAAAACTGCTTGGTAATCGCAGCCGTCAGAGTCGTCTTGCCGTGGTCAACGTGGCCGATTGTACCGATGTTACAATGCGGCTTCGTGCGTTCAAATTTCTCTTTTGCCATCTTATGGCTCCTTTTTCTCTGCGGGTGGCGGGGTAAGCCCCGCCCTACGGGTTATGGTAGGGCGGGGTTCACCCCGCCGCACCGGTTAAGCGAATTTCGACTGGATCTCTTCAGAGATGTTCGACGGAACGGCTTCGTAGTGGGAGAACTGCATGGTGAAGTTCGCACGACCCGAAGACATGGACCGCAGGGTGTTGATGTAGCCGAACATGTTGGCCAGCGGAACACGTGCGTCAATCGCGATTGCGTTGCCCCGTGTGTCCTGACCCTGAACCATCCCGCGACGGGAGGTCAGATCGCCAATGATACCGCCGGTGTATTCTTCCGGTGTAATCACTTCGACCTTCATGATCGGTTCCAGCATTTTCGCGCCGGCTTTTTTCATGCCTTCGCGCATACCCATACGGCCTGCGATTTCAAACGCCATGACGCTGGAGTCAACATCGTGGAATTTACCGTCGATCAACTCAACTTTGAAGTCGATAACCGGGAAGCCGGCCAGAGGCCCGCTGTCCATCACGGACTCGATACCTTTTTGAACGCCTGGGATGTATTCTTTTGGAATAGCACCACCAACGATCTTGGATTCAAACGAGAACCCTTCACCAGGCTCGGTCGGGATGATGTTCATCTTGACCTCAGCGTACTGACCCGAACCACCCGACTGTTTCTTGTGAGTGTAGGTGATTTCAGCTTCGTGAGAAATTGTCTCACGATACGCAACCTGAGGCGCACCGATGTTCGCTTCAACTTTGAATTCACGCTTCAGACGATCAACCAGAATGTCCAGGTGAAGTTCGCCCATGCCTTTCATGATGGTCTGACCGGATTCCAGATCAGTTTCCACACGGAAGGATGGATCCTCAGCAGCCAGACGGCCCAGACCCTGAGACATTTTCTCTTGGTCGGCTTTGGTTTTCGGCTCAACAGCAATCTCGATCACAGGATCAGGGAATGTCATTGTTTCGAGAACCACAGGATCGTTTACAGCACAGATGGTATCACCGGTTGTTGTGTCTTTCAGACCCGCCAACGCGATAATGTCACCCGCAAATGCTTCGGTGATTTCTTCACGGTCGATGGAGTGCATCATCATCATCCGGCCAACACGCTCTTTTTTACCCTTGGTAGAGTTAAGCATGGTGTCGCCTTTTGACAGCGTACCAGAATAGATCCGTGTGAATGTCAGCGAGCCAACAAACGGGTCGTTCATGATTTTGAATGCAAGGCCAGAGAACGCCATGTCATCGTCCGCACGACGCGGGATGTTACGTGTTTCTGTTTCGTCGCCCGGCTTAAAGCCCATGTAATCTACAACGTCCAACGGGGACGGCAGATAATCAACAACCGCGTTCAGCAGCGGCTGAACACCTTTGTTTTTGAACGCAGAACCGCCCAGCACAGGAACGAACGCCATGGACAAACAACCCTTACGGATCAGTTTGCGCAGTGTCGGCACGTCAGGCTCATTGCCTTCCAGATATGCTTCCATTGCTTCGTCGTCTTGCTCAACAGCGTTTTCGATCAGCTTGTTGCGCCATTCGTCAGCCATGTCTTTGAGGCTGTCGCGGATTGGAGCTTTAACCCAGGACGCACCCAGATCTTCACCCTGCCACAACCACTCTTCCATGGTTACGAGGTCAACGAGACCTTCGAGTTCTGTTTCTGCACCGATTGGAATACCGACAGGCACAGCAACCGCACCTGTACGCTCTTCAATCATGTTTACACAGTTGAAGAAGTCAGCGCCGATTTTGTCCATTTTGTTCACGAAAACCATCCGTGGAACTTTGTAACGGTCAGCCTGACGCCAAACAGTTTCTGTTTGCGGCTCAACACCAGCGTTGGCGTCCAGAACACAAACAGCGCCATCGAGAACAGCAAGGGAGCGTTCAACTTCGATTGTGAAGTCAACGTGGCCAGGCGTGTCGATGATGTTCATCCGGTGCTTAGGAGAATCCGGGGATACACCGTCTTCGGTGCGCTCCCAGAAAGTGGTTGTCGCAGCAGAGGTAATGGTAATCCCACGCTCTTGCTCTTGCTCCATCCAGTCCATAGTGGCCGCACCGTCGTGCACCTCACCGATGTTGTGAGATTTACCTGTGTAGAACAGGATACGTTCCGAACATGTGGTCTTACCCGCATCAATATGCGCCATAATCCCAAAGTTGCGGTACAGTTCTAGTGGATATTCACGTGCCATTTGCTCGGGATCCCCTTACCAGCGATAGTGGCTGAAGGCTTTGTTAGCCTCGGCCATCTTGTGTGTGTCTTCACGCTTTTTAACAGCGGAACCACGGGAGTTCACAGCATCCATAAGTTCGGATGCGAGACGCTCTTCCATAGTGTTCTCGTTGCGGGCGCGGGACGCTTTGATCAACCAACGGATCGCCAGGGCCTCACGGCGCTCGGGACGAACTTCAACAGGCACCTGATAGGTAGCACCACCCACACGACGGGAGCGAACCTCAACAGCAGGTTTGATGTTGTCGAGCGCTTCGTGGAACACTTCCACAGGCGCACGTTTGGTCTTGTCTTCAACGCGACCCAGCGCGCCATAGACGATGCGCTCGGCGGCAGATTTTTTGCCGTCCAGCATCAGGTTATTCATAAACTTAGACAGAACGCGGTCGTGAAACTTGGCGTCTGGCAGGATTTCTCTTTTTTCAGCGCGATGGCGACGTGACATATCTTGTTATCCTTACTTCGGCTTCTTCGCGCCGTATTTCGAGCGACGTTGTTTACGATCTTTAACACCTTGGGTATCCAGAACACCGCGCAGGATGTGGTAACGGACACCCGGAAGGTCTTTTACACGACCGCCGCGGATCAGAACAACAGAGTGCTCTTGAAGGTTGTGGCTTTCACCAGGGATATAAGAGATGACCTCGAAACCATTTGTCAGGCGCACTTTGGCAACCTTACGCATAGCCGAGTTCGGCTTCTTAGGTGTGGTTGTATAAACGCGTGTACAAACACCACGTTTTTGCGGGCAAGACTGCAAGTGCATCGACTTGGAGCGTTTAACTTTCGGCTGGCGCGGCTTGCGGATCAGCTGTTGGATTGTTGGCATTCGGAAACTCCGTTTTACCTATTTCAAACTCGAATAGGTGCATGATCTGTCGATCAAACACCGCGAACACGGCAGCCCGCACGAGTGTGAATGGGCTACCGCGGTTAAATTCCAGAGGATCGGGGCACAGGCCCGGATCTTGACCGCCAATGTATGGCTAGAAACGATTCCCAAAGCAGAAAATCGTAGCTGTGAACGCGCGTATAAGGGGAGTCGGCAAGCCTGTCAACAGGTGGGGGTGACAGGCTGTTCCAATACAGCATTTGTTAGCTTGGACCGTTTTAAAGCGCAAGCCGGAGGCACCACCAGACCCTAAAACCCGACGAACCGCGCCATGTTCTCCACGGGGCGGCGCCGCGACACCACGCTGTTGGCGTCAAAGCTTTCGTCCGGCCAGCCAAGCGCGACGCACGTCATGATAACCTGATCGTCCGGAATACCAGCATGTTCGCGCACCACAGGGGATTGCATGATGCCCTGCCCGTTGATGACCGATCCCAACCCCTTGGACCATGCGGCCAGCACCAGACCATAGGTCACAGCCCCCAGATCAAAGTGGGCAATGGTCCCATCCACAAGATCGCGGTCCAGACAAACCACCACAGACACAGGCGCGTCAAACTGGCGAAAGCCGCGCATCACCCAATCCTGCCGCTTTTCCTTGTCATTCCGTTCGATGCCCATCGCTTCGAACAGCTGGACGGCAATTTCCACCTGACGGTCGCGGTGTACGCCTTCATAGGCCCCGTGGTCGACGATCTCGCGCACAGGGGGCACCCCGCCGAGCATCCGTTCCGAATTGCCTTGGCGCACGGCCTCCAGCGGTTCACCGGTCAGCACATGGAAATACCACGGCTGGGTGTTCATCGAAGACGGCGCACGGTTGGCCAGTGCGATGATCTCCTCAAGCAATTCGCGCTTCACCGGTTCCTTTTTGAACCCGCGAATACTGCGCCGCCCTTGCATAGCTTGATCCAGTTCCATGGCTCTACTCCCCTATGTATGTTGCGCAAAGCATTTGCCGCCACCGGTCATCCCGTCAACACAGGAGTGGGGCCGCGCGAAAACTCCGTTACGTCCCTGCCCCGTGCGCGCCGTCACCGGATTACCGCAAAGTCACCCCTGTTCAGAGCGGTTTTGCAGCAGTAGGCTGTTGATATGGCCAGCATAGATCAACCCGCCCTGTCCCCTACAACCCGTGCTATCGGGTATCGTTTCCGGCTGCTCTATGGCCACTTCTCGATCCAGCTAATGACACTGATCCTGCTTGTTGCGACGGTTTACACGGCGTTACACTGGGAGCCGTTGTTCCTGTTGCTGATCCCCGCAGGGATCGGGGGGCAGATGCTGACGGAATATTCCATCCACCGCCACATCTTCCACCTGCCCCCGCCCCGCAACCAGCGTCTGTTTGACCTGCTTTACCTTTGCCATTACGGCCACCACGACTTTCCAACCAACACCAAACTGTTCTTCGTGCCCATCTGGTTCATGCTGCCGGTTCTGGTGGCCGGTTTTCTGATCTATTGGGCAATCTTCGCGCTGCTCGGCTTTGACAGCGCCCTGCCAATGGCGGTGGCTTTTGTCTTTGTTGGCCATGTGCTGACCTTTCTGGGGTATGAGTGGTATCACATGACAGCACACCTCAACATTCGGAAGTTCGCCCCCGAAGTGGCCGTGACCCGCCGTCACAACATCCACCACTTCAAAGACTTCACCCGCATGTTCCACGTCAGTTACGGCGGGCAGATCATTGATCGCGCAATGGGCACCGCGATCGATCCGGACACCCGCGAAAGACTGTCCCGATCAGAGTTCATCCGCACCTTGGGCATGAAGCCGGATGATCCCCGCCTGATCCGCGCGAGGGACCGGTTCGCAGGCAAGCTCGGCCTGAGCGAACGACAAATCCAATCGGCGCGGCGCTAACCCCGCCAGCGGTTCCCAAACTGTCTGTTTCACGTGAAAAGACAATCGGCTAGGCTCCATCCATAGCGAAAGGATTGCACATGCCTATTATCAACCGGATTTCCGAATTTCACAGCGATATGACCGAATGGCGCCGCCATCTGCATTCCATACCCGAACTGGATTTCGACCTGCCAAAGACCGCGGCTTTTGTGGCAGACAAACTGCGCAGCTTCGGGGTGGACGAACTCCACGAGGGCATCGCACAGACCGGCATGGTCGCCATTATCAACGGCCAGTCCGAAGGCCCGACCATCGGGCTGCGGGCGGATATGGACGCCCTGCCCCTTAGCGAAAATAAGGACCATCCCCATAAATCAACCCACGCCGGAAAGATGCACGCCTGCGGCCACGACGGCCATACGGCGATGCTGCTTGGCGCGGCACGCTATCTGGCGGAAACGCGCAACTTCTCGGGCCGCGTGGCGCTGATCTTTCAGCCTGCCGAAGAAGGCGGCGGCGGCGGGCGGGTGATGTGCGAGGAAGGTATCATGGACCGTTTCCACATTTCGCAAGTCTATGGCATCCACAATATGCCAGGCGTGGAAACCGGGACCTTTGCCCTCAACTCGGGCGCACTGCTGGCGGCGGCTGATACATTCACCATCCATATCAACGGGTCGGGCGGGCACGGCGCGCAGCCGGAAAACACCAAAGACCCCCTGATTGCGGGTGTCTCGCTGGTTCAGGCATTGCAGACCATATCCTCGCGCAATTTGGGCGGTTTGGACCGCGCAGTCATTTCGGTGGGGGAGTTCGTTTCAGGCACGGCCAATAATATCGTGCCGGACACTGCCTATATCTGCGGCACGGTCCGCACCTTTGAAAAAGAGGTGCAGGCCACCATCGCCCAGCGGATGGAAGCGATCTGCACCGGCATCGCGGCGACCTTTGATGTGGAAGTGAACCTTGATTTCGAATACGGCTACCCGCCCACAATCAACCACGCCGCAAATGCCGATATGGCCGCAGAAGTGGCCCGCCTGATTGTCGGAGATCCCTTGGTCGATGCCGACACAAAACCGATCCTCCCCGCCGAAGATTTTGCCTATATGCTGGAAGAACGCCCCGGCGCCTACCTTTTCCTGGGCCAGGGCGACAGCGCGCCGGTCCATCATCCGGACTATGATTTCAATGATGAAATCTCCCCCATCGGCGCAAGCTTCTTCGCCAAAATGGTAGAAACCCTGCAACCGAGAGGGTGAGATCGCGGGGGGCGTGGCTAGCGCCCCCAGCTTTCCAGTTCTGTGCGTTTCAATCCAAAGGCCGTGCGCAGTTGCACGTCTACTTCGGCTTTTCCCAAAAGCTTGGTTTCGCCTGTGAACTCCGGTTTGCTGTCATTGTCGCGGTGGATGGTGCGCAGCCAGCTTGGGCAGTCCACGTCTGAAAAGGTGGTGAAGAAGGCCGGCAGCTTGCGGTGGTTGCGGGAATAGATGTTTTCATGGGCGCCGGTGCGCGTGATCATCGCGGTACCGACGGACAGGGGTGTGCGTTCAACAGCATCGAAAATATGGTTCTTTTGCTGCCCGATTTTAAGATAAAGACCCCGATTGAAGCTGATCACCACGGGTGCCGCGTCGTCTTTGACCTGTGCCAGCTTCACCGCGCGGCTGCGCACCCTCTCGATAAAGCGGGTGTCTATCATGTCATCATCATCAAGCCGGAACGAGGTGAAGTAATCCGCGCTCGTGTCTTGCAGCGCATCGTAACACGTGCGGATTGCGCGGAACTGAGGCATGAAAGGTTTTTCCACCACCTGACCGGGCGCCCATCCAGACACCAGATCCCGAAGGCGATCCTTGTAATTCTGCGGCAAGCTTTGGGTGATCAGAACAACGATTTTGAAATCCTGATCGGTCTGGTGCTTCAGGCTGCGCAGCGCAAAATCCTCAAACAGGCGGAACCTGCGTTCCATCCGTTCAGGGGCATATATCATCGCCTCCTGATCTGTCTGACTGTCATGGCTGTGCGCGAACCCCCCTTTGGAAATATAGGAGAAACGCATCACGCCGACGATTTGGTTCTTATCCGCAGACATTTTACACCCCTTACGCAACTTCGAGTAGCTTATAGTGAAAACAACTTAGTTCAAATGCCTTGCAGAAACTCTTGAGTTATTCCGCGGCCCGCCCCTAGACTTGGGCGAATTTGATCGAGGATATTATGCAAGTCATCGGCATCACGCGATTTTCCTTTGCGACGATCGGAGGGTTTCAAATCCAGCACGATACGCTAGAGGACCACATCGCCTATCTATATGGAAAACAGCGGATGGAAGAGCGGTTCACCTATTTCGAACACCTCTGCCTGCCTGCTCTCAAACGCCAAACTCACCCCGACTTTACCCTTGCCGTGCTCGTCGGTAGCGAGATGCCGGTCCGGTATCTGGAGCGGCTGCAAGATCTGCTGGCGGATCTCCCCCAAGCGCGCGTTTTCGTGCGGCCCCCGGCCAACCACCGCGCTGTGATGGAGGAGGTTATCGGCCTGTGCAAACGGGATGACGCCGATTGGATCGCCCATTTCCGGATGGATGACGACGATGCTGTTGCGTTGAATTTCATCGAGGACGTCCACGATCTGTTCCCGCGTTTGCGGCCAATGGCAGAACATAAACAACAGCTTGGGCTGGATTACACCAACGGTTACGCGCTGCGCAAAGGGGCGCAGGGGTTGGAGATCAACACCCGCCAAAAAGCCAACTGGACGCCCGCACAAGTGATCTTTCTGCCAGCGCGCGATGCGCGGACCCACGTCCACCTGCCCCACCAGAAACTGAACCAGCTTATTCCGGTTGTGACCATGCCGCACCCGTTGATGTTTGTGCGCACGCAGAACGGATCGAACGATTCCGGTGATGTTTTCCCGAAGCATTTCGCCCCGCTAGAGGATGAACACCGCCGCAAACTGAAGTTCCGCTTTGGCGTGAACGTCAAACAATTCCGGCAGGCGATAGACACCCTTTGAAACGCAAAAGCCCGACCAGATGGCCGGGCTTTCGCAATTCTATCAAGCTGGAAGTTAGCTTGGCTGTTCGGTGCCGTCACCGCCTTCGCCGAAACCCACACCCATATCTTCGCCCATCACGCCGTCTTCGGCATCAGAGGCGTCAAAGCCGGACATATTGTCATCCCCAACAGGGCCGAGGAGCGCCGCAGCTTCTTCGGCTGCTGCTTTGTTTTCCTCAATGACTTTGCCATCACGGTCAGATGCGATCTTCTTGATCTGATGGGTTGCCCCACCTGTACCAGCTGGGATCAGACGACCCACGATCACGTTCTCTTTCAGGCCGATCAGTTTGTCACGTTTACCCTGAACCGATGCTTCGGTCAGAACCCGCGTGGTTTCCTGGAACGACGCCGCCGAGATGAAGGAGCGTGTTTGCAGCGATGCCTTGGTGATACCCAGAAGGATCGGACCGCCTTTGGCTGGCTCCAGACCTTTGGCTTCCGCCTTGGCGTTCACTTCGTCAAACTCTGACTTATCAACCTGCTCACCCTTCAACAGAGTGGTGCCACCGGAATGGGAGATTTCCCATTTTTGCAGCATCTGGCGCACGATCACTTCGATATGCTTATCGTTGATCTTAACACCTTGCAGACGATACACGTCCTGAACCTCGTCGATCATATAGTCGGCCAGAGCCTCAACACCCATAATGTTCAGGATGTCATGCGGCGCCGGGTTGCCGTCCATGATGTATTCGCCCTTCTGGATGAAATCACCTTCCTGAACAGGAATGTGTTTCCCCTTAGGCACCATGTATTCAACCGGCTCCAGACTCTCGTCTGCTGGCTCGATCGAAATGCGACGCTTGTTCTTGTAGTCGCGGCCAAAGCGCACGTAACCGTCGATTTCGGCGATGATCGCGTGGTCTTTCGGACGACGGGCTTCGAACAATTCGGCAACACGCGGCAGACCACCGGTGATGTCTTTTGTCTTCGCACCTTCACGCGGGATACGCGCAACAACGTCACCGGCTTTCACGTCCTGACCGTCTTCGACCGACAGAATGGCGTCAACCGACATGGCGTAGGACACAGGGTTACCCGCATCGTTGCGCACAGGATCGCCGTTTTCGTCCATGACGATGATTTCAGGCTTCAGTTCGTTGCCTTTTGGCGCGGAACGCCAGTCGGTAACGATCTTCTGGCTGATACCAGTTGCATCATCGGTTTCGTCACGAACCGAAATACCGGCTGTCAGGTCAACAAACTTGGTTGTACCATCTTTCTCGGCAATGATCGGCAGCGTGTAGGGGTCCCACTCATAGAGCTTGTCGCCCCGTGCAACCTTATCCCCGTCCTTCACCATGATTTTTGTACCATAGCTCAGTTTGTGGGACGCACGCTCGACACCGTTTTCGTCAGAGATCACGATTTCAACACTCCGGCCCATAACGATCATCTCGCCGTCACGGTTTTTCAGAATGTTGGGGTTCCGCAGATCGACTGTACCGTCAACGCTGGCTTCCTGGAAGGACTGCTGACCACCCTGCGCAATACCGCCAATGTGGAACGTCCGCATTGTCAGCTGTGTACCGGGTTCACCGATGGACTGCGCTGCGATAATGCCCACAGCCTCGCCCGGGTTCACTTGTGTACCCCGTGCCAGATCGCGGCCATAACAGGTCGCACAGATGCCGTCGTCAGCTTCACAGGTCAGCGGCGAGCGGATTTGCATGGTGGCAACGCCGGAGTTCTCGATCAGGTCAGCCATCCGTTCGTCGATCAGCTCACCCCGTGGGCAGATCAGCTCTTCTGTGGCCGGATTGATGATGTCCTCGTTGGTGACACGACCAAGGATGCGTTCGGACAGGGAGGCAACAACCTCACCGTCGTTTACAGCAGCCGTAGCCGTGATCCCGCGCTCGGTACCACAATCGATTTCCCGCACGATACAGTCCTGCGCAACGTCAACCAGACGCCGTGTCAGATAACCGGAGTTCGCTGTTTTCAAAGCGGTATCTGCCAGACCCTTACGGGCACCGTGGGTGGAGTTGAAGTACTCCAGAACGGTCAGACCTTCTTTAAAGTTAGAGATAATCGGCGTCTCGATGATCTCGCCGTTCGGCTTGGCCATCAGACCGCGCATACCGCCCAGCTGTTTCATCTGCGCAGGGGAACCACGCGCACCGGAGTGGGCCATCATGTAAACGCTGTTCGGTTCCTCTTCGGCACCGGCATCGTCTACTTTCATAGCCGAGATGTCACCCATCATGGCATCCGCAACCGCGTCGGAACATTTGGACCAGCTGTCGACAACTTTGTTGTACTTCTCGCCCTGAGTGATCAGACCGTCGAGGTACTGTTGTTCGAATTCCTTCACCTGATCACGGGTGTCGTTCACGATGGCCCATTTGCTGTCAGGGATAACCATGTCGTCCTTACCGAACGAAATGCCAGCCTTGAACGCTTCACGGAAACCAAGGGTCATGATCTGGTCACAGAAGATAACCGATTCCTTCTGACCGCAGTAACGGTAGACGGTATCAATCACCTCACCCACTTCTTTCTTCCGCAGCAGACGGTTGACGATGTCAAACGGTGCTTTGGCGTTCAGAGGCAGCATGGCGCCCAGACGAACACGGCCCGGTGTGGTTTCATAGCGTACAAAGATGGTGTTACCTTCTTCGTCCACTTGCTCCATCCGGCAGTTGATCTTGGTGTGCAGGTGCACAATGCCAGCGTCCAGCGCGTGGTTCACTTCCTGCTCGGAAGCAAAGGTCATGCCCTGACCCTTCATGCCTTCACGTTCCATCGTGATGTAGTAGAGACCCAAAATCATGTCCTGCGAAGGAACGATGATCGGCTTACCGTTGGCAGGCGACAGGACGTTGTTCGTGGACATCATCAGAACACGCGCTTCCAGCTGGGCCTCAAGGCTCAGTGGAACGTGAACCGCCATTTGGTCGCCGTCAAAGTCGGCGTTAAACGCGGAACACACCAGCGGGTGCAATTGAATGGCTTTACCTTCGATCAGCGTGGGTTCAAACGCCTGAATGCCAAGACGGTGCAACGTAGGCGCACGGTTCAGCAGAACAGGGTGTTCACGGATCACCTCATCCAGAATATCCCAAACCTCGGGACGCTCTTTTTCAACGATCTTTTTGGCTTGTTTGACTGTGCTGGACAGACCTTTCGCCTCAAGACGGGAGTAGATGAACGGCTTGAACAGCTCCAGCGCCATCTTCTTGGGAAGACCACATTGATGCAGTTTCAGTTCCGGACCGGTCACAATCACCGAACGACCGGAGAAGTCGACCCGTTTCCCCAAAAGGTTCTGACGGAAGCGACCTTGCTTACCTTTGAGCATGTCGGACAGGGATTTCAGCGGGCGCTTGTTGGCACCCGTGATAACCCGGCCACGGCGGCCGTTGTCGAACAACGCATCCACAGATTCCTGCAGCATCCGTTTTTCGTTGCGCACGATGATATCAGGCGCACGCAGTTCGATCAGACGTTTCAGACGGTTGTTCCGGTTGATCACCCGACGATACAGATCGTTCAGATCAGACGTCGCAAAGCGGCCACCGTCCAGCGGCACCAGCGGGCGCAGCTCTGGTGGGATCACGGGGATCACTGTCAGGATCATCCACTCCGGACGGTTGCCGGATTCCAGGAAGGATTCCACAACTTTCAGGCGTTTGATGATCTTCTTGGGCTTCAATTCACCAGTTGCTTCAGCCAGATCAGCACGCAGCTGTTCAGCTTCTGCTTCCAGATCGATGTTGGCCAGCATTTCACGGATAGCTTCCGCACCGATACCTGCATTGAACGCATCTTCGCCATAGACGTCTTGGGCGTCCATGAACTCTTCTTCGTTCATCATCTGACCATAGTTCAGATCCGTCAGGCCCGGCTCGATCACAACGTATTGTTCAAAATACAGAACACGTTCCAGCTCGCGCAGGGTCATGTCCAGCATCAGACCGATACGGCTTGGCAGGGACTTCAGGAACCAGATGTGCGCAACAGGTGCTGCCAGTTCGATGTGGCCCATACGTTCGCGACGTACTTTTTGAAGCGTAACTTCAACACCACATTTCTCACAGGTCACACCGCGGTATTTCATCCGCTTGTATTTGCCGCACAGACATTCGTAGTCTTTGATCGGGCCAAAGATACGCGCGCAGAACAGGCCGTCCCGCTCTGGTTTGAAGGTCCGGTAGTTGATTGTCTCGGGCTTCTTGATCTCACCGTAGGACCAGCTCAGGATCCGCTCTGGCGAGGCCAGAGAGATCTTGATTTCGTCAAAGGTTCTAGGCGCCTGGACGGGGTTAAACGGGTTGTTCGTGATTTCTTGGTTCATTTTTTGATCCTAATCTCGATTTCCAAAGGGAGTAAGGCGCGGGCGCCTTACTCTGTCTCCGCGTCCAGCAGCTCGACGTTCAAGCCAAGCGAGCGGATCTCTTTCACGAGAACGTTAAACGATTCCGGAATACCGGCTTCGAAGTTGTCCTCACCCTTAACGATGGCTTCATAGACCTTGGTCCGGCCTGCAACGTCATCCGATTTCACCGTCAGCATTTCCTGCAAGGTGTAAGCGGCGCCGTAAGCTTCCAGTGCCCAGACTTCCATCTCACCGAAGCGCTGACCACCAAACTGCGCCTTACCACCCAGCGGCTGCTGTGTGACGAGCGAGTATGGACCGGTCGAACGGGCGTGGATTTTGTCGTCCACAAGGTGATGCAGCTTCAGCAGGTACTTCACGCCGACAGTTACAGGGCGGGCGAATTGCTCCCCTGTGCGACCGTCAAACACGATGGACTGACCGGAGGTTTCGAAACCGGCACGCGTCAGCGCATCGTTTACGTCAGCCTCTTTGGCACCATCAAATACCGGCGTTGCAATCGGAACACCGTTGGTCACGTTGCCTGCCGCCTCGAGGAACTCTGTATCGGTCATATCTTCAATGACTTCAGCATAGAGATCGTCGCCATAGGCGGTTTTCATCGCGTCCTTCACAGGGGACATATCCCCGGTCCGGCGATAGTCGCGCAGAGCTTCGGAAATGCTCTGACCCAAGCCGCGAGCGGCCCAACCCATGTGCGTTTCCAAAATCTGACCGACGTTCATACGCGAAGGCACACCCAGCGGGTTCAGACAGAAATCAACCGGCGTACCATCGGCGAGGAACGGCATGTCTTCGATCGGAACAACGCGGGAGATAACACCTTTGTTGCCGTGACGACCGGCCATTTTATCGCCTGGTTGCAGTTTGCGTTTCACCGCGATGAAGACTTTAACCATCTTCATCACACCCGGTGGCAGATCATCGCCGCGACGGACTTTCTCGACCTTGTCTTCAAACCGTGCTTCCAAAGCCTTTTTCTGCACTTCGTATTGTGCATTCAGGGCTTCAACCTCGGCAGCGTCCTTGTCGTCAGACAGGGCCAGTTGCCACCATTGGCCGCGGCTCAGGCTTTCCAGCAGTTCTGCATCAATGGTCGAACCGGATTTAACACCCTTTGGACCTTTGACGGCAACTTTGCCTTCAACCATAGACCGCAGACGCGCGTAGATGTTGCGGTCAAGGATGACCATCTCATCGTCGCGGTCACGGCTCAGGCGTTCGACTTCTTCACGCTCGATTTGCAGAGCTCGTTCGTCTTTTTCAACGCCGTGGCGGTTGAACACACGGACCTCAACAACAGTACCGTAATCCCCCGGTGGCAGACGCAAGGATGTGTCACGCACATCAGATGCTTTCTCACCAAAGATGGCACGCAGAAGTTTTTCTTCCGGCGTCATCGGGCTTTCGCCTTTTGGTGTGATCTTACCAACCAGAATATCCGCAGGACCTACCTCGGCACCGATGTAAACGATACCGGCTTCGTCCAGATTACGCAGGGCTTCTTCACCTACGTTCGGAATATCACGGGTGATTTCCTCTGGGCCAAGCTTCGTATCACGGGCCGCCACTTCGAATTCCTCGATGTGGATGGATGTGAACACGTCGTCCTTCACGATCCGTTCGGAGATCAGGATGGAGTCCTCATAGTTGTAGCCGTTCCAAGGCATAAACGCGACGAGGATGTTCTTCCCGAGCGCCAGTTCCCCCAGATCGGTGGACGGACCATCGGCAATAACTTCGCCACCGGAAACCTTGTCACCCACCTTCACCAGCGGACGCTGGTTGATACAGGTGTTCTGGTTCGAGCGCTGGAACTTGCGCAGACGGTAGATGTCTACACCCGGATCGCCCGGTTCCAGATTCTCAGTGGCACGTACAACAATACGCATCGCGTCAACCTGGTCGATGATACCACCACGGCGCGCCGTGATCGCAGCGCCGGAATCCCGCGCAACAACTTCTTCGATGCCGGTCCCAACGTAAGGCGCTTCGGCCTTAACCAGTGGAACAGCCTGACGTTGCATGTTCGAACCCATCAATGCGCGGTTGGCGTCATCGTTTTCAAGGAACGGAATAAGCGACGCCGCAACGGACACCAGCTGTTTCGGCGAAACGTCGATGTAGTCGATGTTGGCCGGTTGGGTCAGCATGTATTCACCAGCCTGACGGGAAGACGCCAGATCGTTGGTGAACTTGCCATCTTCGTCCAGCTGCGCGTTGGCCTGCGCCACGGTGTAGCGCATTTCTTCGGTCGCGGACATGTACTGCACTTCATCCGTCACCTTGGAGTCCGTAACTTTACGGTAAGGCGTTTCGATGAAGCCGTATTTGTTCACACGGGCGAAAGACGCGAGCGAGTTGATCAGACCAATATTCGGCCCCTCGGGCGTTTCAATCGGACACATACGTCCATAGTGCGTTGGATGCACGTCGCGCACCTCAAAGCCGGCACGTTCGCGGGTCAGACCCCCAGGGCCAAGCGCAGACAGGCGGCGCTTGTGTGTCACTTCGGACAGCGGGTTGGTTTGGTCCATGAACTGGGACAGCTGGGAAGAGCCGAAGAATTCACGCACAGCCGCAGCCGCAGGTTTCGCGTTGATCAGGTCTTGCGGCATAATCGTGTCGATCTCGACAGAGGACATCCGCTCCTTGATCGCGCGCTCCATACGCAGCAGGCCAACACGGTACTGGTTTTCCATCAGCTCGCCAACGGAACGCACACGACGGTTACCAAGGTGGTCAATATCGTCGATGTCGCCCTTGCCGTCACGCAGGTCAACCAGCGCCTTGATCACGGCGATGATGTCTTCCTTGCGCAGCGTGCGCTGTGTGTCTTCTGCATCCAGTTGCAGACGCATGTTCATCTTAACACGGCCAACAGCGGATAGGTCGTAACGCTCGGAATCAAAGAACAGCGTGTCAAACAGCGCGGACGCTGCTTCAACGGTGGGTGGCTCACCCGGACGCATCACGCGGTAGATGTCCATCAGCGCTGTGTCACGGTGGTGGTTCTTGTCCACAGCCATAGTTGTACGGATGTATGGACCCACGTTGATGTTGTCGATGTCCAGAGTCGGAACCTCGGTCACACCGTTTTCCAGCAGAAGCTGGATGGTGCCGCCGTTGATGTCGCCGTCTTTGTCATACTCAAGCGTCAGCTCGTCACCCGCTTCAACCCAGATCTCACCGGTTTCTTCGTTGATGATGTCTTTGGCTGCAAAGCGGCCTACGAGATGCTCAAACGGGACGAGGATCTCAGTGACCTTGCCTTCGTCTTTCAGCTTCTTAACAGTACGCGGCGTAACTTTCTTGCCAGCTTCGGCAATCACTTCACCGGAGTCTGCGTCAACGATGTCGTATGTCGGCTTCGTGCCACGAATCCGGTCCGGGAAGAATTTGGTTGCCCAACCCTTCTGCCCTTTAACCAGATTGAAGTTCACGGTGTCATAATATGCGTCACAGATGCCTTCCTGATCCAGACCCAGCGCATAAAGCAGGGTTGTCACAGGCAGTTTGCGGCGACGGTCGATCCGTGCGTAAACCACGTCTTTGGCATCAAATTCGAAGTCCAGCCACGACCCGCGGTAAGGAATGATCCGCGATGCGAACAGCAGCTTACCGGAAGAGTGGGTTTTACCCTTGTCGTGGTCAAAGAACACGCCGGGGGAGCGGTGCATCTGGGAAACGATCACCCGCTCTGTGCCGTTCACAACGAACGTCCCGTTTTGTGTCATCAGAGGCATGTCGCCCATGAACACGTCCTGTTCTTTAATATCCTTAACGGATTTCGCGCCTGTATCCTCGTCGATATCAAACACGATCAGACGCAGCGTCACCTTAAGCGGCGCGCTGTAGGTCATGTCCCGTTGCTGACATTCTTCAACATCGTATTTCGGACGTTCCAGTTCGTATTTCACGAACTCCAGAATGGCAGTTTCGTTGAAATCCTTAATCGGGAAAACCGATTGGAATACGCCTTGGATACCCTCACCGTCGGTGTGAGTGTCCTGATCGCCAGAACGAAGGAAAAGATCGTAAGAGCTTTTCTGCACTTCGATCAGGTTTGGCATATCCAAAACTTCACGAATTTTGCCATAGTATTTGCGGATACGTTTAAAGCCAGAATGGGTCTGAGCCATGCGCGTCGTCACCTTATCATATGTCCACCAGTCACAATCGTTGGGCACCGATTGATCATGATCCCATCAACACGAGATAATTCCATTCTTGCAAAAGTTCCCAAACCTCCGCACCCGAATTAATCCCGCGTCTTTCAAGAGGTCTGGGGATCAGGCCCCTTGAAAGACGCGTTGTCCCGCCTGTTATCGGCTTACACCTGTCACAGACGTGAGCGGCTGAACCCGCAAATTTGCGGATCCAGCCATGTTTTCAAATCGCCGAACCGAAGTTCGGGCCGAATTACTTGAGTTCGATCTCAGCGCCAGCTGCTTCCAGCTTGGTTTTGATTTCTTCAGCTTCAGCTTTGGTTGCGCCTTCTTTGACAGCTTTGCCGCCAGCTTCAACCAGGTCTTTTGCTTCTTTGAGGCCCAGGCCAGTGATGGCGCGAACTTCTTTGATGACGTTGATTTTCTTGTCGCCAGCAGATTTCAGGATGACGTCAAATTCGTCTTTTTCTTCTGCAGCTGGGCCAGCATCTGCTGCGCCTGCAACCATTACAGCACCGCCAGCAGCTGGCTCGATGCCATACTCGTCTTTCAGCAGTGTTTTCAGTTCTTGTGCTTCCAGCAGGGTCAGACCTACAATGCTTTCAGCGAGTGCTTTGATATCAGCCATTTGATATTTCCGTTCAGTTTAAGTTGTGTTTTCCGGTGTGGTTTTTGTATTCGCCCACCGGCCTCACATTTGCAGTTTTCTTTATGCAGCCTCTGCCTTTTCCTCGATCGTCGAGAGGATACTCGCGATGTTGGAGGCAGGCGCGCCAATCGCACCAGCGATATTGGAAGCAGGTGCCCCGATACAACCAACGATGGAAGCAATAAGCTCCTCGCGGGATGGCATCGCAGCAACGGCTTTCACACCGGCAACGTCCAGAAGGTTATCCCCCATAGACCCGCCAAGAATAACGAGCTTGCCGTTATCCTTTGCGAAGGCTTCTGTGGCTTTCGCCGCAGCAACCGGATCTTCGGAGTATGCAAAAACGGTCATACCTGTAAGCAGGTCTTTGACGCCTTCACATGGGGTGCCCTCAAGAGCGATTTTGGCGAGCTTGTTTTTGGCAACACGCACAGCACCACCGACTTCACGCATGCGCGCACGGTAGTCCTGCATTTCTGCAACTGTAAGACCGACGTAGTGAGATACGACCACTACACCAGAGTCCGTGAAGATTTGGCCGAGTTCTCCGACCAGCGCTTCTTTTTGGGCTCTATCCACAGTATTGCTCCAAATTATGGAAGGCTTGCGCCCTCCGGCTCGTTTTCACCAGATTTGCCGAGGCATTTCTGGCACTTAGGGTCCTTAATTACGGTTCCCTCCCAAAACGCTCGAGGCTTCCACCACGTGCTTTTGTTCGTTCACCGTCTCAGGCAAGAAATTAAGCAGGAAACCTGCACTCACCGTCTTGGACGAAAGCAGAAAAAGCGCACGACGAATCGCACGCTTCACTGCGTTGCCCTACCTAACTGCCTTACGTCGGATTGCCAAGCCCCCACCGGCGGTAATATGCCGAATGGTTAAGATATGACTGGAAATCGGGAAAGGCAAATCTAGGAAAGGCACCCTACGCCTGATCGGCATAGATTCCAAACCTACTGTCATTTCCGGGGATCGCGTTTTCTTTTGGAAAACCAGTGAAATTCCCCTGACATCCGGCGGACATCCAAGGGATTAAACGCATCAGGGGCAGCACATGCGGCCGCCCCTGATGAAAATCGCAGTTGGCTTAGCTTTCCAGCGCGCCGGAAACATCAACGGAAACACCCGGGCCCATTGTAGAGCTGAGGTTGATCCGCTTCATGTAGGCCCCTTTGGACCCAGCAGGTTTCGCTTTTTGAACCGCAGAAACGAATGCTTTTACGTTTTCAACCAGTTGCTTTTCGTCGAAAGAGGCTTTGCCAACACCGGCGTGAACAACACCGGCTTTTTCAACTTTGAACTGAACTTCGCCACCTTTAGCAGCTTCTACAGCGGATTTAACATCCATAGTCACAGTGCCAACTTTAGGGTTTGGCATCAGGTTGCGCGGGCCAAGCACTTTACCCAAACGGCCAACGATTGGCATCATGTCAGGGGTTGCAATGCAGCGATCAAATTCGATCTTGCCGCCTTGGATGGTTTCCATCAGGTCTTCGGCACCAACGATGTCTGCACCGGCTGCCTGCGCTTCTTCTGCTTTTGGACCACGGGCGAATACAGCAACACGTACTGTTTTACCTGTGCCGTTTGGCAGGGTCACAACGCCACGAACCATTTGGTCAGCGTGACGCGGGTCAACACCCAGGTTCAGCGCGATTTCAACGGTTTCGTCAAATTTGGCGTTAGCATTGGATTTAACCAAGGATACCGCTTCTTCTACAGAAACATTTTCCTTGCCAGCGAATTCTGCACGAGCGGCAGTTGTTCTTTTACCGTACTTAGCCATTACTTCACCTCGATGCCCATAGAACGGGCGGAGCCCAGAATGATCTTCATCGCAGCTTCGATGTCGTTCGCGTTCAGGTCTTTCATTTTCGCTTCAGCGATTTCTTTAACCTGTGCAACAGACACGGAACCAACAGTCTCACGACCAGGCAGTTTCGCACCGGACTTCAGTTTCGCAGCCTTGCGCAGGTAGTAGGACGCAGGTGGCGTTTTGATGTCCATAGTGAAAGACTTGTCCACGAAATACGTGATAACAGTCGGACATGGGGCGCCTGGCTCCAGATCGGCTGTTTTCGCGTTAAACGCTTTACAGAATTCCATGATGTTGATGCCCCGTTGACCCAGAGCAGGGCCTACAGGTGGGGATGGGTTGGCTTGACCTGCTTTAACTTGCAGCTTCATCGTGCCAGCAACTTTTTTAGCCATTACGGCCTCCTTTGTCATCGGTGGACTTGCATCCACCCTACAAGCGGTGACGCGTCACCGCTCTTTGGTTAGCGTGGTGCGGATCCTTGCGCGCGCGCATCTCACCTCCCACAAATGAACGGGTTTTCACCCGCATGGCAGGGTCTCCCCCGCCGTCCACTCAGGTTTGTTTAGAAACCTGTGTGTATTCCAGTTCGACCGGCGTAGCGCGGCCAAAAATCGAAACAGTCACTTTCAGACGGGAGTTTTCCTCGTCCACGTCTTCCACCATACCGGCGAAGCCCTCGAACGGGCCGTCTGTCACATTCACGTTCTCACCAACTTCAAAGGAGATCAGGGTCCGTGGGCTTTCCGCACCTTCTTCGACTTGGTTCAGTATAGCCGCAACTTCACGGTCCCGCATCGGGCTTGGTTTGCCAGGTTGCCCCAGAAAGCCGGTAACGCGGTTGATGTTGTTGATCAGGTGATAGCCCTTTTCGGACATTTCCATGCGCACCAGAACATAGCCCGGCATAAAGCGGCGTTCGGTCGGAACCTTTTTGCCACGGCGCACTTCGATCACTTCTTCAGTCGGGACAAGAACCTCTACGATTTCGTCCTCAAGCCCTTCCAGAGCAACCGCTTCTCTGATCGCTTCGGCAATCTTTTTCTCAAAATTTGAGAGCACAGAAACCGAATACCAACGTAACGCCATTTCGCCCGACACCTTTGCCACGGCGGGACATCCCGCCAGAATTCATTAAAATACAGATACTTGCGCATCCCGAGCCCGACAGAAAAAGGGCGCACAATCCGAATCCATGCACGCCGTTTCAGTTGGGATGGGGCCATCTACCCCGTCGCAGCCGTTAATTCAAGCCGCCAATGACAGAATAGTGGTCAGGATCAACTGCGTAATCTGATCAACGCCGAAGAAAAACAGCGCGAACAGAAAGGCCATGACAAAGACCATGCCGGTTGTGATCATCGTTTCACGACGGGTTGGCCAGACGATTTTCGCCACTTCGGCCCGAACCTGCTGTGCAAACTGCATCGGATTTGTAACAGCCATGTCCGGCTCCTCTTTTACATGCAAGGGTTCAGATACGCCGGAATACCACAAAGTTCAAGGGGCCGCGTGCACCTGCAGTGCGTTTCGCCTTAGGCCATGCCCTGCCCTAAAAGCTCTGCTTCATGGGCTTTCAGGCTGAACCGTGCCGAAGGGCCATAGGCTGCGGGTGCGGTCTCCAGTTCGGGGAACAGCGAGAAGATCTCGTCGCGGGCATCCTGAGACACCGCATCCAGCGCCTGCTCACCGGGGTGGAAGCTCTCGGCCTGGGCGCCATTGGCGTGAACAATCTGGTGGGTGTCGAACAGCATGTGGAAATACTCCACTTCCGGCATTTCGGCGCGGCTTACGCCGTCCCAGCTCAGCAGATGTTTGGCAGGTACCAGCACTTCCTGCTCACAGAACAGCAGTTCGGCAACAGGACCGGACACCAGCACACGGTGCTGCGGGCTAACAACCAGATCGGTGTGATTGCCCAAAACCCCTTTGGAGATCACAATCGGGGCGAATTCCCTGACCGCAGGTACCTTGCGCGACCCGATCCAGCGAATTTGTTGCAAACCGTTGTCGAGTGTCAGGATCTGGTCCCCTTCGGCCAGGTCCTCTATCGCGGTTTCCCCGCTATGCGTCAGGATCCTGGTGCCACGTGCAAAGCAAATAATCCCTTCAATCTGCGAGAAATTGACCCGAGTGCCGTCCAGCAGGAAGGCATAGCCGGTCATGCCGCCAGCAGCATCATCGGCATCCGTGATGACTTTGCTGCCTTTATCCAGTTGGCCTGCGAAATCAATGGTGTCGCCGGCCCCGGTTTCACCTCCCTCACCACCAAAGATTGTGATCGGACCAGACTGGTCCTGTGTGACGTCGATGGTAAAGGTATCGTCCCCGTCGCCACCATAGGCCAGATCGGATCTACCAAGGTACAACACATCGCTACCGGCATCGCCGTAAAGCGTATCGGTGCCGTCGCCCCCAGTGATGCTATCCGCGCCGTCCCCACCATAAAGCAGATCCGCCGCAGCACCGCCGTCGATCATATCGACATCGCCGCCGCCATAAACCGTGTCCGCGCCACCGCCTCCGGACAGTGTATCCGCACCAGCCCCGCCATAGACAGTGTCAGCCCCATCGCCGCCGTCAATACTGTCCGCGCCCGCACCACCGTCAAGGGAATCACCACCGGCGCTGCCGACAATGACATCATCTCCGCCGCCGCCTTCAATCGACACACCGCTGTTAGAGGCCGAAGCATCCACCGTGTCGGCCTGTTCGGTTAGGACCAGAACTTCCATGTTAGAGAAAGTCGCGGTATCCGAACCGTCTGTCAGGGTACCGGCCTCGTCGCCGGTGTAGTTCACATCCACGCCGGTCGTCAGCGCAGAGGCATCTACGGTATCATTGTCACCACCGCCTTCGCCGCCGGAAATCGTGTCGTTGCCAAAGCCGTCGCCAAGAATGAACGTATCTTCGTCGTCACCGCCAAAGAGCGTGTCATCACCGGCGAGTCCGGTCAGAACATCATTGCCCGCGCCGCCGTAAAAGATATTGGTATAATTAGGCCCCTGACCGTCATAGCCTGTCAGAACATCATCAAAGGCCGAACCGATCAGACCGTCGATACCGCCGTAAACATCCCCTTCGGCATCCCCACCAGCGCCAGTTGCCGTGGTCAAGTTGACTGTAACACCTGATCCGGAACTGCTGTAATCGGCATAGTCCATGCCCGAACCGCCATAAAGCGTATCAGCCCCGCCGCCGCCAGCCAGAGTGTCGTCACCCTCGCCACCTGTTAAAGTATCCGCAGCCGATCCCCCGGTCAGGGAGTCCGCGCCTGCGCCGCCGAAAAAGGATTTTGATTCCGTCGTCGCGGAGGCATCTACCGTATCATCCTGATCCGTCAGAACCAGATCTTCGATCTCGGAGAACGTAGCTATCTGGCCTGTGTCATCGTTGATCGTACCCGCTTCGTTGCCGGTATAGGTCACGTCCATACCGCTGGTCAGGGCAGACCCGTCGATTGTGTCGCTGTCTGTCCCGCCTTCGCCCCCAACGATGCTGTCGTTGCCAAGGTTGTCGCCAAGTTGGAACACATCCGCATCGTCGCCGCCGTAAAGCGTGTCGTCGTCTTTGCTGGCGTTAATCGTATCCGAACCTGATCCGCCAAAGACCGTATCGTCGTCGATGCCAGCATCAATGCTGTCATTTCCGGCCCCGGCGTCAATCACATCCGCATTCGCACCATCTGGGATTGCATCAAAATGGATGTCGGACAGCAGCATCTTCTGCCCCCCTGACCCCAGATTGTCATAATCAATCACGATATAGGACACAGGTCCGTCGATCTCGATCATGACGGAACCATCAGCCTCGGCTTCGGTGTCGTTCCCGGAACCAGCCGTGATCACACTCCCCGAAATCGTCTCGTTTCCGAAAGCAGTGAACTCCACGGAAATTTCGTTGCCATCCGCATCATAGGCTTTGACGCTGACCACATCCTGCCAAGACGAGGAATCGAGGTCATTGATGAAGAACCGTACGTTCTCAACATCATCCCGCATACCCGATCCGACGGCACCGGTGAAATCTATTGTGGTGGTGGACGTATTCCCTACCCCGCCAACACCGCGGATTTCGATCCCGGACGTGGGGTCAAAGCTGGGATCGTCGCCAACATATTGGGTGCCATGCTCCAGCGAAATAGTGTCGGAGTTGCCGTCATCGACAAAGGATATATCAACCTGAACGCCATTAACCGTATCGGTCACACCAGACGATACGTCCAGCTCGTCCGCGCCTTGTGCCTGCCAGCTGAAAATCGAGTCAATCGGCTGTTCGGTCAGGCTGTCGTTGTTATCGACCCGTTCATCCTCCGGGTCTCCTGTGTAGGTTCCATCGATAACATCGTCGCCTGCTGTGCCTTCGACTGTGCCATCACGCAGGTCGGATACGTAGTCCGCATAAGTAAAGGCAGGACCACCGGAATCAACTTCAGGGTCTTTATCAAATTCGACAATGCGGTAGGTCGTCCCAACAGACAGCGGCTTTTCTGATAGGGTATAGTGGCCCTTCGCGTCGCCAGATTTTACATGGAAGGTGACAATCTGAAAGGTTTCACCCGTCGACATGTCCTGGATGGTCCAGACGTCGTCAGCCCTGACTTCAGTGCCGGTAGATGTGTTCCCATCAATCGTAACGTTTGCGGTTGCGGTTTCGCCAGATGAATCATCCTCAAGCGTAGCACCCTTAATGCCGGCCTCATTGTCGGTAATCGTCGCCGTGCCAGTAGAATTCGCAGGCCCACCATAGACCGACGTTTCACCTTCCTTCTTCGAAAACTCGAAGAAGGGATCAAAGTTGTAGATTCCGACTGTATATTCAGCCATTTTTCCGCCTCAAGCCATCAGCACGTGTCGCAATCTCCGTTGCTCCGGTGCAAGTATTTCTTTCTGTATAAATGGCTGACGAATGTGTCAGAAAGGCGGCTCGAGGCTTCTCGTGCCCAGTTAGAACCCTTTTAACTGTGTTTAAGTTGCAACTATGATCGAAGTTGCCTCACATTCTAACTTGTTAACGCGCGCTAAGATTGAGTGACCCAAGGTAATGACAACAACCTTCGACAATCCCCGCGAAAGTTGCCGAATCAACAGTTATCAGCGGGAGAAGCCTCAGTTTTGCGAAAGCCTCGGCATTACGATGTGCAGTGGAAAAATCTGGCAGGGGCTGAGGGACTCGAACCCACGACCCTCGGTTTTGGAGACCGATGCTCTACCAACTGAGCTAAACCCCTAGAACCAGATTGAGTGGTGGCGTAACGGCAAATCGGTTTTGATGCAAGAGGGGAAAGCGCTTTTGGCACGGCTTTCTTGCGGGAAGCAGCGGGAACGCGGTTTGCCCTGAACGCGGCTAGCGCAGCCAGTCCAATTGCTTGGTAATGGCCCAAGGCGCCCCGTAGTCCTGCCTGTCGCCTGTATTCATCTGGTTCACCGTCACATGAAGGTTCAACACCAGCACAATCACCATCAGCGGCCAGCCCAGCATCCGGTCCAGACGCCCCACCGCAGACGGATCGGTGCGCAACAAGGAAAGCACGGCCAGAAAGCCGATCAGCACGGAAATCGTGCCGAACCGCACCACATCAAACGCAATTATATTCAGGCTGAGCGGTGCAAGGATCGCCCCGACCAACAACACCCGCGTTAACGTGCCAGCGCTGCTTCCCAACAGCCGCAGGTTCATCACAATCAGCCAAAGCGACATCGCCAGCAGGGGTAGCCCGTCAAACAGAATCCAGCTCCGGTAGTCAAGCATCCCGCGTTTTTCAGCCATCATTGCCAAATTATCTGAAAGCGACCGTTCCATCACAATGGTGGCCTCCGGTTCGGCAGAGAACTCGGATTTTGCTTCGATATGGGCAATATAGTCGGCCACTTCGGTTTGGGGCAGTTGCCCCCAAAGCGACAACCCCACCAAAGCCGCAATGCCGACGAGCAACGGACTAAGGGCGATCAAGCCCCGCCGTGGTGTCGGGCGCGACAGCCATATTTCGTACACGAGGAAGACCGCGAAATACGGGAGCATGACCTCGTGCATGAACATTCCGGCAAAAACCGCCAGACAGCGCAAAGCAACCCCCAAAGCACGGCGCGGATCAGTGAACAGCATCAGCGACACAAGCCCAACCAGCGCCAGATCAATGTAACCGGTACTGGCAATCAGTGCGGAAAAGGCGAAGGAGCAGACAAACAACAACATCCAGCGCGCACCGGCGAAACTGCTGGCGCACCATTTTGTAAAAGCGGCCAGCAACGCGGCCAGTCCCGCCAGCGTCAATAGGGCACTGGCGACGAACACTTCGGATTTTGAAACGGTCTCCCCCCAATAAAGGTTCAGGATTTCACCCCAAAAGCCGCGCCGCACTAAGCCGTGTTCGTAATCGAAAATCAACACAGTTGCGGTGAAAGAATTGGGCGGGAACAGATTGCGCAACAACGCCAGCGCAACCACCACCCAGATCAGGCGCATCATCCACAGAGGCGGCCTGGCGCCCTCATTGACATGCAAAGAGACACTCGGGCTGCTTTGTGGATTTTTCACTGGCAGAACCTGCACTTAGGGAACGAGATGTTCACGAATTAAATAGGAAGCAGAGGTCTTTATCGCTTGACGTGCCTCAATAAACTCCATCCCCAAAACTTCGGCAGCGGCGGAGTTATCAAGCGGGATTTCCTGTCCCAGAGAAGGTAAAATCCCTGCAATAGTTTTGTCGAACATCCCCATCAAGCGCATCATCCAGTCCGGCGCCAGTCGGGTGGAGATCTTGCGGTCTGGATATTCAGCCTTCAGCAACAGTGCGATGTCCTGCATCCACATGAACCGCTCCGAACCTATGAACCGACTGCCCGCGCTTTCGGGCCGTTGCAACGCACGAACGTGCATCAGGGCGATGTCCCGCACATCCACAACCGCCATGCCGATGTTTGGCACCATCGGATCCTTACCGGACAGCATCCGCGCCACAACCCTCAGCGAGGTTCCGATTTTAGCATCCAACGGCGGGCCGAGCACCAGCGAAGGATTGATGGTTGTCAGTTTCATTTCGGGATATTCCCGCACAAAATTCCAAGCCGCTTTTTCTGCTTTGGTTTTGGATCGGGAATACGGCGTGGCCAGCGGCGAATTGGCCTCCGACCAGTCAGTCTCATTGTAGCGGCTGCGCCCCGCTGCGAGGCGTTTATTAAAGATCGCCGCGACCGAAGATGTCAGGATCACCCGCTCCACTCCCGCGGCCTGTGCCGCGGTCAACGCACGCAAGGTTCCGTCCACAGCGGGTTTCATCAGATCGTCTTCGTCGGCCGGTGGCGCCATCGGAAACGGAGAGGCCGTGTGGATCAGGGCCTGACACCCGTTGAGCGCCTCATCCCAACCCGCATCTTCATTCAGGTCAAGCGTGCAAAACACAAGGCGGCTTTCAAGGTCCGTGGTGTCCTTGGCATGGGCCACCATCGCGTCCATGATCTCGGCACCGCGAGAAGGCGTACGCACAGATGCGCGGACCTCAAAGCCTTCGTTCAACAACTGTAGAATGACGTGCTTTGCGATGAAGCCGGAACCTCCGGTCACCAGGATTTTCTTTTTACGTGACATCCAGTCCCCAAAAACACGTCACACGTGTGAAATACTTACCAAAGGATAGCAGGTCTTTTTGCAATGGGTAAGTCTGGATTTACCCATTCAGAGGCGGTTGTTTCGACACATTGGCCTTGGGGCCACACCTTGTCTAACCCGAGGTGGAAATCCGGTTTCCCTACACGCGTGTTGCAGGAATCTTTGAGCTTTTTGCGCGGCACCCGCCAAAAAGAAAACGGCCACCCCGAAGGATGGCCGCTCATTCAGTCAGTTACACAAACCGGACGGGCCGGCCATGTAATTAGTCGTTGATTTTGGAAACAACGCCGGAGCCAACAGTGCGACCGCCTTCGCGGATCGCAAAGCGCAGGCCTTGTTCCATAGCGATTGGGGCGATCAGTTC
>NZ_BMKA01000012.1 GCF_014643735.1 Neptunicoccus cionae | reverse complement strand
TTCTGCGTTCATCTATGTTCAATTTGCGGTAGGGTCGTCTCATCACAACCTCCTGATCTGCATCAGAAATTTATCTAGTGATGCAATCCAAAATGGAATGTGCCCTTGTCGCGCGCAATTACCGCATAATGAATATTATGTTAAATAAACTATGTAACTACGGTCAAATGCTACTCTGGCGATGAATTTAACCAGAGTAACGCTTTGTTAAGCCCTTGGGATTATGAAGACAAAATAACATTTGGTGCTATGTCGTCGGGATCGATAATCAATTCTATCAACGCGCCCTTCGATGTTTTCGTTGCGGTTGCGAAAGCGTCTGCGAACTCTTCGGTTTTATTTACGCGCTGGCTCCAGAACCCATAAGCCTTGGCGAGTTGTGTAAAGTCCGGATTTACGATTTCTGTTCCACTGGGCCGTCCTTCGTAGCGGCGTTCCTGGTGCAGTCGGATCGTGCCATAAAGACCGTTATTTAACAGCAGTATGATCGGTTGGAGACCGTATTGAAGCATGGTCCCAAGTTCTTGAGAAGACATCTGAAAATCGCCATCGCCTGCGAAACAGACAACTTGTCGTTTGGGATCTACAGCCTTGGCCGCCAGTGCTGCCGGTAGACCGGCACCCATCGCGCCGGACTGTGGGCCCAGAAGACGTTTTTCGCCGTGATACTGAATATAGCGGCCTGACCAAATAGCAAAGTTGCCTGCGCCATTCGTCAGAATAGCGTCGTCATCCAGAACGTCCCTTAAGTGATCACAAACCTTTGCCATATCTACCGGGCCTTTGGCAGGTTTGGGGGCCAGCGTGGACTGATATTTGGGTTGAATTTGATTTAGATACGCACTGTAATCAGCTGTTATTTTTGAGTTTAATGCGGTAATGAAAGCGTGAGGCGCAGATTGTATTGCAACGTCGGGCTGGTAGATTTTGCCAATCTCGTCCGCCGATATATGGCTGTGAATGATTTTCTGTTTTGCATTTGGAACATCTAGCAGGGTCCAACCGTCTGTCACGGTTTCACCGAACCGGATGTTAACTGCAAGAATTACATCTGCGTTGGTGATCGCCTCGCGGATATGGGGCGCCATGCCAAAGCCGGCATCTCCGATGAAATTCGGTCCGCGATTGTCGATCAGATCCTGACTGCGGAAAACCGAAGCTACAGGAATGGAGGTTTTTTTAGCAAAATCGGCAAGGGCGTCCCTGCCCTGTTGATCCCATCCGCCGCCGCCGACGATCATCAGTGGCGTCTTTGCAGCGTTCAAAACTTTGGCGGCTTCTGCAACTGCGGCCGGATCAGGCGCAGGATGGAACGGCTTTACCGGCTTGCACGGGGCCGCGTCGGTCATATCGGTGAGCATATCTTCGGGCAGCGCCACAACCACGGGACCAGGGCGCCCTGACGTGGCCATCTGGAATGCACGCGCGACAATCTCGGGGATGCGGTCTGCGTTATCCACTTCAGTTGCCCATTTCGCGATTGGGCCAAAAAACGCGCGATAATCGACCTCTTGAAAGGCTTCACGATCGCGCATATCCCGACCGATCTGGCCCACAAACAGGATCATAGGGGTACTGTCCTGCATCGCCGTGTGAACCCCGATGGATGCATTCGTTGCACCCGGTCCCCGCGTCACGAAACAAATGCCGGGTTTATTGGTTAGCTTGCCGTAGGCTTCGGCTGCGAAGGATGCACCGCTTTCGTGGCGTGTTGTAATCAGGCGCATCTGGTTTTGCACATCGTAGAGCGCATCAAGCACTGCCAAGTAGCTTTCGCCAGGCACCCCGAAAGCCGTATCAACGCCTTGTTCCAAAAGACATTTGATCAACAATTCTCCGCCAGTCATCGTCATTTCGCCCTACCCTCTTTTGATGTGCAGCAAAAATTATGCGGAATGTGTGACAGAACTCACTTATTTTACAATCGAAAAATGGGACAGTCATCTTAGCCAAACGCGAAAGCAGTTTGACTCGCAGGTCCGAAGGGTCGTTCTTCCCGGTTCAAAACACTTCGGACCTGCTTTATCCAGCCAATTTAAAACCAAAAAAAAGCCCCGCCAAAAGGCAGGGCTTCGTAAAGCAGTCAATGTAGCGAGTTTAGCCGCCCATTGTTTTTGCAACTTCAGCTGCAAAGTCTTCTTCTTTTTTCTCAATGCCTTCACCGACTTCAAGACGCACAAAGGATACGATTTCCGCACCTGCGTCCTTAGCAGCCTGACCAACAGTCACGTCCGGGTTGATTACGAAAGCTTGATTGTTCAGCGTCACTTCAGAGTAGAACTTCTTCATGCGGCCTTTGATCATGTTTTCAATGATGTTCTCAGGCTTGCCGGATTCACGGGCTTGCTCGGTCAGAACGTTTTTCTCACGCTCGATCACGGCTGGGTCCAGATCCTCTTCGGACAGGGACGCCGGGTTTGTCGCAGCAACGTGCATCGCAACCTGTTTGGCGAAAGATTCATCGCCGCCTTTCAGCGCAACCAGAACACCGATTTTGCCCAGACCGTCAGCAGCAGCGGCGTGGATGTAGGAACCCACAACATCGCCGGATACTTTGGCCATGCGGCGTACGGACATGTTTTCGCCGATTGTCGCAATCGCATCGGTTACAACGTCAGTCACTGTCTTGCCACCCATGTCGGCGGATTTCAGTGCTTCAACATCGTCAACAGAAACAGCAGTCGCAACGATGCCGTTAACCATTTTTTGGAAGTCAGCGTTTTTGCCAACAAAGTCGGTTTCCGCGTTCACTTCAACCGCAACACCAACGCCGCCTTCAACTTTGACCCCAACCAGACCTTCAGCCGCTGTACGACCGGATTTCTTGGCAGCGGTGGCCAGACCTTTGGTGCGCAGCCAGTCCATTGCGGCTTCCATGTCGCCGTCGGTTTCTGTCAGCGCTTTTTTTGCGTCCATCATGCCTGCGCCGGATTTTTCGCGCAGTTCTTTAACGAGTGCAGCTGTGATAGCCATCTTCATCTCTCCTAAATGCAATAAGAGTCGGGGGTGCGTTTACACCCCCGAGGTATCAGTATTGTAAAAGCCGATCAGGCTTCTGCGACAGCTTCTTCAGCAGGCGCTTCTTCAAGGGAACCGATGTCGATACCCGCAGAACCCATAGCTGCTGCCATGCCATCCAGTGCCGCGCGGGCGATCAGGTCGGTATAAAGCGAAATCGCACGGGCCGCATCGTCGTTGCCCGGGATCGGGTAGTCGATGTTTTCAGGCGCAGAGTTGGAGTCCAGAACCGCAATCACAGGGATGCCCAGTTTGTTGGCTTCCTGAACCGCAAGGGATTCTTTGTTGGTGTCGATAACAACGATCAGGTCGGGAACACCGCCCATTTCGCGAACACCGCCCAAAGACGCTTGCAATTTAGCCTGCTCGCGTTCCATGCCAAGACGTTCTTTCTTGGTCAGACCTTCAGCGCCGCTTTCCAGTTTTTCGTCGATGTCTTTCAGGTGCGCGATACGCTTGGAAACTGTTTGCCAGTTTGTCAGCGTGCCACCCAACCAACGGTGGTTCATGTAGTATTGTGCAGAACGTTCGGCAGCTTCGGCAACAGCGTTTGCAGCCTGACGTTTGGTCCCGACGAACAGGATACGGCCGCCTTTGGCAACTGTTTCGCGTGTTACTTGCAGGGCTTGGTCCAGCAGAGGAACAGTTTGTGTCAGGTCAAGAATGTGGATGCCATTGCGCTGACCATAGATGTACTGACCCATGCGTGGGTTCCAGCGGTGTGTCTGGTGGCCGAAGTGTACGCCTGCTTCAAGCAGTTGACGCAATGTGAACTCGGGAAGAGCCATTGGAATTTCCTTTTCCGGTTTAGCCTCAGCGGGAGAAGGAATGGCACCTGCCGTTCCAACCGGTTGGAGCTTTGGGGATGTCTCCCCCAAAACCCGCAGACCCCGCCTGTGGATTTAAGTGAGGTCGCTATAGGGGGCATACATGCCCTTGGCAAGTGGTTTCGGCGGTCATTCCGTGCTGTTTTCACTAAGAACAGCGATTATTCGGGCCGATTGCTTGATTATCATCGCACCTTCGCAATTATACTCCTTAACTTGCGGTAAATTCAATCGGCTCGGGCGCTATTTTCCCTTGCCAGCCCGCGCCCCACAGATCAAAAGAGCGCCATGACACCCCCTGCCCCCATTCTCTGTATCGGTTCCGTTCTCTGGGACATTGTTGGCCGCTCTGATCGTGCGATGAAAGCGGGCCATGATGTGCCCGGTCGGATCATTCGCATTCCCGGTGGCGTTGCCATGAATATCGCTATGGCCCTGCGCGCCCATGATGTGCCTGTGTCGCTGCTGACCGCCTTAGGCGATGATGCGGCGGGACGGGAATTGTTGATGGAATCCACTGCGCGGGGCATGGAAACGGCCTTTGTGCATGTCTCAAAGCAATTCCCGACCGATCAGTACATGGCGATCGAAGGCAGTAACGGGCTGATCGCAGCCATTGCCGATGCCCATTCGCTGGAAGAACAAGCCGACGCCGTGATTGCACCTTTGTCGGACGGACGGCTTGGGACCAAAGATGATCCGTTCGAGGGCCTTGTTGTCTGCGAGGGCAATCTGCCAAGCGTTACGCTTGATTATATCAGCACCGCTGCTGAATTCCGCGCTGCGGACATCCGGCTTGCCCCAGCCTCACCGGGCAAGGCAGAGCGGCTGAAACCCTTTGTCGGCCATCGCCACGCCACAGCATATGTGAACCTGATTGAGGCGAACATCCTTCTGAACACCAAACTCGACAGCGCCGCCGAGGCAGCCAGCCAACTGGCCGCAACCGGACTTTACCGTGCTGTTGTAACGGACGGCCCGAACGCCGCCGCCGTGGCAGATGCGTCCGGCACCCTGTCCCAAACCCCGCCTGCTGTTAAGGTTCTGCGGGTCACGGGTGCGGGGGATGTGTTCATGGCCAGCCATATCGTTGCCGAAAGCCGCGGACTGACGGGTGCTGACGCGCTCGATTTCGCGCTCGACCATACTTCTAAATATATATCCACGGAGACCCCGCTGTGACCCTACCTCTCGTTTATTCCGCCGAAGTCAGCAAAGCTATGGCACAGGGCGCCCCAGTTGTGGCGCTGGAAAGCACGATCATCACCCACGGAATGCCTTATCCGGCCAATCTGGAAACGGCTCAGGAAGTCGAACAGGTGGTGCGGGACAATGGCGCGGTTCCGGCGACCATTGCGATCATTGACCATAAAATCCATATCGGTCTGGAAGCAGACACGCTGGAAAACCTCGCACAAGCCAAAGACGTGATGAAACTGTCCCGCGCCGATCTGGCCGTCGCGGTTGCGAACGGTCGCACAGGTGCCACCACAGTGGCGGCGACCATGATCTGTGCTGAACTGGCTGGTATTGCCGTATTTGCAACCGGCGGCATCGGCGGCGTTCACAAGGGTGCCGAGACCAGTTTTGACATCAGCGCCGATCTGACAGAGCTGTCCCAAACCGCTGTCACCGTGGTGTGTGCGGGTGCCAAGGCGATCCTCGACCTGCCAAAAACGCTCGAAGTGCTGGAAACCAACGGCGTGCCTGTCATCGCCTACCAAAGCGATGACTTCCCTGCCTTCTGGTCCCGCGTCTCCGGCCTCGCAGCGCCGCTTCGCATGAACGCGCCCGATGCCATCGCCAAAGCCCATAAGATGCGCGCAGCCCTTGGCCTTCAAGGCGGTCAACTTGTGGCAAACCCGATCCCCCAAGACGCTGAAATCGACGCGGATTACCTGAACCCGATCATCGCACAGGCCGTGGCCGAGGCGGAAGCCCAGAACATCGGCGCGAAACAGGTCACGCCGTTCCTTTTGGGACGCATTGTGGAACTGACCGAAGGCAAATCCCTCAAATCCAACATTGCGCTTGTGAAAAACAACGCAGTCCTTGGCGCAAAAATTGCCCGCGCCCTGAAAGACGTATAATGACAACCCCGCTAATCACCCGCATCGAAGCCGCGCTGGAGGATGGAAAACTCTCCATCGATCTGCTGCGCAAGGCACAGGCCAGCAAGGACATTTCTGAACGCGCGCTCGCCTATATGGTGATCAGCGAACCACACCTGCGCGAAAGCCTTGGCAATTTCAAACCGCGCAAAGCGGACGTGCAGGCTATTTTCGACTATCTGCTGGACTGTATCAAACTGGATCTTGAATGGGACGAAGACTACGCCAACTCCCGCGAGGATGCGCTCTACGAACTGACTGCTCCGCTTGATCCGTTTTGGTCAAAACACGATGCCGCCATAAGCGAAGATGCGTTCTGGGATCGTATCGAAACCTTTTTGCAAAACGACCTGCCCGAATACTGCGCGGATTTCACACCGGAGTTCCTGCAAGACCAATCCGAAACAGCCCAATTTCAAGCACGCAAGTCCCGCTGGGCCAAGACCCCGAAACTCAAACCCTACATTGACGCACTGGATGCAGACGAAGCCTGATCCCCTCTATCGCTTCAATGTTCCAAAAATACTCATCCAACACAGCGGGATTGCACCCCCGTTGCAGAAGTCCTAGATATTCTTCTGTATTATAGAGCGAACGATCCATGGCCCGAAAACCAAATACTCCCCGGCGCAAACGCCCCGGCCTGTTCGTCAGGGTGCGCGGCAACTTCCTGACGGGACTGGCCATTGTGCTGCCTGTGGCGCTAACCATCTGGATGATCTGGGCTTTTGTCGGTTTTGTAGACAGCCGCGTGCTGCCTTTTGTACCGGAGTCCTATAAACCCTCGAACGAGTGGCGCGGCTATGGCGTCATCGTCTTTCTGGCCTTCACCACCGTGGTCGGCGCCAGTTTCAAGGGGCTGTTCGGACGGCAGCTTCTGAAATACATCGAAAGCCTTGTGGACCGGATGCCGATCGTGCGCACCATTTATAACGGTGTGAAGCAGATCGTGGAAACCATCCTGAACCAGTCAAACGCAAGTTTTGAAAAGGCCTGTCTGGTGGAATACCCCCGCAGAGGCATTTGGGCGATTGCCTTTGTCTCTACGTCTTCAAAGGGTGAAATCCTGTCAAAGACCGGACAAGAGGCGATGATGTCTGTGTTCCTACCCACTACTCCGAACCCCACATCGGGCTTTTTATTGTTCGTCCCGACCGAGGATGTGATCTACCTTGATATGGACGTGGAGGCGGCCGCGAAGCTGGTGATTTCCGCCGGTCTGGTCATGCCACCAAGCAAAGAGGAAATTGCTGCAGGTCGCGCCCAATCCGTTAAGGTAAGACACAGTTAATGCTGTCCGCCGCACTTACCGGATACTTCACGGCTTTCTCCCTGATCCTTGCAATCGGCGCGCAAAATGCTTTTGTGCTGCGTCAGGGATTGCTACGCAGCCATGTCTTTCTGATCTGTCTGTTTTGCGCAGTCTCTGATGCGCTGTTGATTACAGCAGGTGTCGCGGGTTTCGGCGCAATGGTGGAATACTTCCCCCGTATGCCGTTTTTCCTATCCCTCTTTGGCGCAGCGTTTCTGCTGTTCTACGGGGCCACCCGTTTCCTTGCCGCATGGCGCGGCGGTTACGAAATGGAACTGTCTGGCAAAGGTCTGGACCTGTGGCCTGCGCTTGGGGTGGTTTTTGCCTGCACATGGCTGAACCCTCATGTCTATCTGGATACACTCGGCCTGATCGGCGCGGTGAGCACGCAGTTTGAACCAGCTTCACAAAAATGGGCGTTCGGGACCGCAGCCGCCTTTGCCTCTTTCAGTTTCTTTTTCGGTCTGGGTTACGGCGCGAGACTGCTGGCACCAGTCATGCAAACACCCACCACTTGGCGGGTGCTTGATATTGGAATTGGCATTGTGATGTGGCTGATCGCTTTCGGCCTGATCGCAAGCCTCGGATCGTATTGAAAAGACGTGAAAAGCACGTCTTTTCGGACACTTACAGTGCGTAGTTCAACAAATTAAGCGCAGGCTTTACGGATTGCTGCGATATTCTCGCCGTAATGCTGCGGCGTGCCGCCTTTGAACACGGCAGAGCCAGCCACCATGGAATCCACGCCAGCAGCCCGCGCCAGAGGTGCGGTCTCCGGTGTGACGCCGCCGTCGATTTGCAGCCAGATCGGACGCTCGCCAATCATCTTGCGCACCCGCTCCATTTTGGGAAGCTGGCTGTGGAGGAACTTCTGCCCGCCAAAACCGGGGTTCACCGTCATCACCAGAACCATGTCGATCTTGTCGAGACAGTATTCAATCACGCTCTCAGGGGTGGACGGGTTCAACGCCACACCTGCCTTACAGCCAAGCGAGCGGATGTATTGCAGAGAGCGATCCAGATGGGGTCCGGCCTCTGCATGGATGGTGATAATATCTGCACCCGCCTTGGCGAAGGCCTCAAGATACGGATCAGCAGGTGAAATCATAAGATGGCAATCCATCACAGTCTTACAATGGGGCCGCAGTGCCGCCACCACATCGGGGCCGATGGTAATGTTGGGTACGAAATGCCCGTCCATTACATCAATGTGCACCCAGTCACAGCCCTGTTCCTCAATCGCGCGGACTTCTTCTCCCAAACGGGCAAAATCGGCTGAAAGGATGGAGGGCGCAATTTTCAGGTCACGGGCAGGGTCAAATTCCACAGGCATGGCAGCAGTCCTTCGGTTAAGCAGCTTGTGCCCTGATACGCAGATTTTTCCAGCGGTGAAAGACCCGACGCAAGGTTTTTATACAAACTTCTGGACGACAAGGCATCCCCGCCCCAAGCTTATCCGGTGTGTAATAAGACGTGTAACAAACAGTTCACAGACCGCGCGTATAAAGCGGACACATCTAGGGAGAAGAGAATGAAGATGAATAAGACAAGCCTCGGCGTGGTTCTTGCCACTGCTGCGGTCCTGACAGGAGCCCCCTTAATGGCGGAAAACCGGATTGACACCCAAAGGCCGGACGCGCCATCACTGGCCGCATATGGCAGCCACAAAGTCGGCGTGCGTCAGCTTGAAATGACCAACCCAGACCAGATCAACATTCTGGCGATTGATCCGGCAGCGGACAAACCGGGGGAAATGCCCCGCTATGATCGGGATTTGACAGTTGAAGTCTGGTACCCTGCAGCGGATGATGCCACCGGAGATACTGTGCTACAGGCCGAGATCCGCGATGGTAAAACAGTCGTGGACCTACACGGTCAAGCCATGCGCGATGCCGCGCCCAAAGACGGGAAATACCCGTTCGTTCTGATCAGCCACGGGTATCCCGGAAACCGGTTCCTGATGTCCCATCTGGCTGAAAACATTGCCTCCAAAGGCTATGTGGTGGCGTCGATTGATCACACCGACAGTATTTATTCCGATAAGGCCGCATTCGGGTCCACGCTGGTGAACCGTTCAATTGATCAGAAGTTTGTTCTCAACCAGATCGCCGCTCTGTCCGAAGGGGGCGAAGGGTTCCTTTCCGGTTTGGCAGATACGGATAACAGTGCGCTGATCGGCTATTCCATGGGCGGTTATGGCGCGGTGATTTCAGCTGGTGGCGGTGTCACGCAGGCGGCAGTGGATTACGCTTGGGGCGGTCCGCACGGAACGCTTGGCGTGCATTTGTCAGGGTCTGAAACCCACAATGCCCTGCCCGATGCGCGTTTCAAGACCGCCGTGGCTTTCGCGCCTTGGGGGCTGACCTACGGCTTCTGGGATGCAGAAACCTTGAAGGGCGTGCAAATCCCGATGCTGTTTATTGCCGGTTCGGTGGATGATGTGTCCGGCTATGATCCCGGCGTTCGTTCTATCTGGCAAGGGGCCGTGAATGTGGATCGCGCGCTTTTGACGTTTGAAAATGCCAACCACAACGCCGCCGCACCTTATCCAGCGCCTCAGGAAGGGCGCGAAGTGGACGCGGATCTCGGCTTTGCGGCGTTTGATCACTATGCTGATCCGGTTTGGGATACAGCACGGATGAACAACATCGCGCAGCATTTTGTGACAGCATGGCTTGGCAAATATCTCGGGAATGACGGCGATATGGAACCGTTCCTGTCGCTGGAGCCAAACGCCAAAGATGGCGTCTGGTCCGCGAATGAGGATGGCAGCTTCAAGGAAGACCACACGTATTGGACAGGTTTCCCCAATCGCACAGCCGCAGGGCTGCGCTATGAGGAGCTGCCAAAGGCCGAGTAACTCCCGGCCTTTTGTTTAGGACGCTGCTTGCGCCCCGGATGCTTTGCTGCGTCTGGGGCGTTTGCCTTTGGGTGCAGCGTTGCCGTCAGCATTTGCGCTGCGACGCTTGTGCCACGGGCGCTTGTTAGGGTTGCCCCCCTCGCCCGCATCACCGGATTTCGCAGGCCCGCGGCCACGACCACCACCGTTTCCACGACGTGCGCCACCCGCAGGTTTGCCCCGTGGTGCATCCATAGCCGGCGCTGGCGATCCGTCTGCCATGCTGGCAGGAATGGATTTCTTGATGATCTTTTCAATCCCGCGCAGAAGCTTTTGCTCCTCGGGCGAACAGAATGTCACCGCAAAACCGGAGGCACCGGCCCGCGCTGTCCGACCGATCCGGTGGACGTAAGCTTCGGGAACTTGCGGCAGATCATAGTTCACCACCAGTTCTACATCCCGAATATCAATCCCGCGTGCAGCGATGTCAGTGGCGATCAGAACCGGCTTGTCCCCCTTGCGGAAGGCATCAAGCGCGCGCTGGCGCTGGCCTTGGGATTTGTTGCCGTGGATCGCATCCGCGCCAATGCCTTCAGCGCCAAGCTTCTTGGCCACTTTATCCGCACCGCGTTTGGTCCGTGTAAAGACGATCACCCGTTTGCCCGGATGTTTCTGGATCAACTTGAAAATTGCTGTCGGCTTGGCAGAGGCATCCATATGCACAACAGATTGTTCAATCCGTTCCGCGGTGGAAGACACAGGCGTGACCGACACTTCGACCGGATCAGACAGGTGATCGTCCGCCAGCGCTGCGATTTCTTTGGGCATGGTTGCCGAAAACAGCAGGGTTTGACGGGACTTCGGTGTCTGGGACAAAATCCGGCGGATCGCAGGCATGAACCCGATGTCGAGCATCTGGTCCGCCTCATCAAGAACAACAGTCTCGATATGCTTCAAGGTCACGGATTTCTGCGAAATCAGGTCTTCCAAACGGCCCGGTGTGGCGACTAGAATATCAATCCCCTGCGCCAGCTGACGTTGTTGCTTACGGATCGGCACACCACCGATCACAAAGGCGCTGCGCAGGCCAAGACCCTTGGAATAGGTCCAGATCGCATCGTTGATCTGTGTCGCCAGTTCCCGCGTCGGTGCAAGGATCAATGCGCGCAGTTTGCGCGGCTCGGAAGGTTTGGTGGCAGACAGACGGTGCAAAACCGGCAGCGAAAACGCAGCAGTTTTACCGGTGCCGGTCTGGGCCAGACCGATAAGGTCCTTGCCGTCCATAACAGCCGGAATGGCCTGTGCCTGAATTGGGGTTGGGGTGGAATAGTTGCTGTTAGACAACGTCTTAAGGATCGGCGTTGACAAGCCGAGGTCGGTGAAATTCACGCAATTCTCTTTTCATATGATGCGCTGGGGCGATCAAATGAAAGTCCGGCGCGGTTGCGGGCTTATGTGCCCATTCGCGCCCTTATGCACAGAAACCACGGCAAAGGTCAAACGCTATCGCTGCGTCGCAGCAATAGCGGCTCTTTTTGGCCGAACTATCCCGGGGTCCGGGGCAGCGCCCCGAAGGATCCTATTTCAACCGGCGCATCAGACTGGAGGTGTCCCAACGCCCGCCGCCCATCTTTTGCACATCGTGATAAAACTGATCCACAAGGGCCGTGACAGGCAGGCTCGCGTCATTTGCGTTGGCTTCTTCCAGAACAATCCCGAGGTCCTTGCGCATCCAGTCCACGGCAAAGCCGAACTCGAACTCGTCTTTCAACATGGTGCTGCCACGGTTTTCCATCTGCCAGCTTCCTGCTGCCCCTTTGGAAATCACATCAAGCACGGCATCACCGTCAAGACCGGCCTTCTGCGCAAAGTGCATCCCCTCGCTCAGTCCTTGCACAAGCCCAGCGATACAGATCTGGTTTACCATTTTTGTCAGTTGCCCTGCCCCCTGCTCACCCATCAGGCGACAGGATTTGGCAAAACAGCCGATGTGATCTTCAACACGGGCATAAGTCTCGCTGTCTCCACCACACATCACGGTTAGTGCGCCATTCTCGGCACCGGCCTGTCCGCCGGAAACGGGTGCATCAATGAAACCGATGCTTTTGTCGTTTGCCAGTTCGGCCAGTTCCCGTGCAACTATGGCAGATGTGGTTGTGTGATCCACAAACACAGTTCCCGCATCCATCCCTGCAAGTGCTCCATCTTCGCCCAACACAACAGAACGTAAATCGTCGTCGTTGCCGACGCAGGCAAAAACCACCTCGGCCCCGTCTGCAGCCGCGCGCGGGGTGTCGGCGCAATGGCCACCGTGTTCTTTGGCCCAAGCCTCGGCTTTGGCGGCAGTGCGGTTATACACGGTCACCTCATGACCTTTGGCCGCCAGATGTCCTGCCATCGGGTATCCCATTACACCCATTCCCAGAAACGCCAGTTTTGCCATAGTCCATTCTCCCGAAATTTGCGTCGCCACAGAGCAACGAAGCTGTTGAATTCCGCCTGTTCAAGGGCGGCTTATATTGTCACTTCGGGTTTGGACTGTTACGTCCAACGGGTCAAGATACGAGGATTATATGGCTGTTGCATTTCGCTGGTTGCTGCGGGGATTTCTGGGGCTTGCCCTGATCATAGCCCTTGTTCTTTCACTCATTTACTATTTTGCGACCCGCTCTCTGCCTGACTATGATGCGAGCTTTCGTCTCCGCGGCCTTCAGGGGCCGGTGGAAATTGTTCGGGATACCAATAACGTCCCCCACATCTTTGCCGACCAATCCGAGGACGTATATTTCGGGCTTGGATTTGCCCATGCGCAGGACCGTCTGTGGCAGATGACCATGTTGCGACGCACGGCACAGGGGCGGTTGAGCGAACTTTTTGGTGCCGAAACTGCCGAGATTGACGACTTCGTCCGCCGGCTTGATCTCGCAGAGTTGTCCCGCGCGTCTTTTGCTTATCAAACCGAAGAAGTTAAGGCGGCGTTGCAGGCCTATTCTGCAGGTGTAAATGCTTGGCTTGGCGTGGTGCAGAAGGATGCTCTTGGCCGCGGTGCACCAGAATTCTTTTTGTTTTCACCGGAAATCGAACCTTGGACGCCAGCGGATAGCCTGTCCATCCTGCGTGTTATGGCGCTGCAGCTTTCGGGCCATTTGCGCAATGAAATTGTCCGCGCGCAGGTTACGCTGGCGGTGGGGAAGAACAGGGTGCGCGATATTCTTCCCGATGCTCCTGGACAAGGTCGCGTTGCGTTACCGGAATATGCCGATCTGTTTGAAACACCCCCGACGCAGTTTGCAGCCCTTGCGCCCCATCATCCGCTTGACCCTGTTGCGCCGTTTGATATGGCTGGTGCCAGTAATGCCTGGGCGGCTGCCAGCAGCCGCTCTGCCACCGGGGAACCGATCCTCGCTAATGATCCCCATCTTGGGCTGTCGGCACCGTCAATCTGGATGCTGGCGCGTATGGATTTTCCTGACGGCGGGGTGATTGGCGGAACTATTCCGGGAATGCCATTGATCCTGTCGGGGCGCTCGGCTGCGCTTGGTTGGGGGCTGACCACAAGTACGCTGGATGATCTCGATGTCTACGTGGAAAAACTGAACCCCGAAAATCCCGACGAATATCTGACGCCCGATGGCTATAAACCTTTCCGCACACAACAGGTTCTGATGCGGATCAAGGATCAGCCTCCGCGCACGGTTGAGATGCGCTGGACGGAAAACGGGCCGGTGATCCCACCCAACCATTACGACCTCGGGACGATCACACCGCCTGGACATGTGACCTCGATCCGCTGGGCCGCGCTGGAAGCTAACGACCAGTCCATGACTGCCGCGGTCAATCTGATGCGAGCGAAATCCATTCCCGCAGCACGAGCGGCCCTGTCCTTTTTCAAATCCCCAAGCCAGAACGTGACCCTTGCAGATCGCAATGGTGTGATGTTGCAGATGGTTGGCAAACAGCCTGCCCGCGATCCAGAGCACCGCAGTCAGGGACGCTATCCTTCGCAGGGCTGGCTGCCGGAAAACCGCTGGAACAGCTATCTGCCGTTCGAGGATAATCCAAGCGTGCGCGATCCGGCCAGTGGCATCGTTGCAAACACCAATAACAAAATCACGGACGAACCCTTCCCCAACCATGTGTCGTACCGTTGGGGGGATACCTACCGTTTCCTGCGTCTGTCTTCGTTGATGAACGATCGAGAGGTTCACACGCGCGACAGTTTTATCGAAGCACAGTTGGACACGGGATCTTTTGCGGCGGTGTCGCTTTTGCCGCTGGTTGCACGGGAGCTGTGGTTCACCGGAGAGGCCGCGCCTGCCGGAACACCTGAGCGACAGCGACAGATTGCGTTAGAGATGCTGGCTGCGTGGAACGGTCAGATGGATGAACATATTCCCGAACCGCTGATCTATGCCGCTTGGATGCGCCAGTTGCAAAATCGGCTGATCCGGGATGAACTGGCCAACCTTGCTGATCACTTCCCCCGCCCCGATCCGGTGTTTTTAGAACGGGTCTACCGCAATGTGGAAAATGCAGGCGTGTGGTGCGATATCAGGCAATCTACAAAAGAAGAAACCTGCGCGGACGTCGCCCGCCTGTCGCTTGATGCTGCAATTTTAGAATTGACCGAGAAATACGGCTCCCATATTGACAGCTGGCGCTGGGGTCAGGCCCATCAGGCGCAGCATGACCATCAGGTTTTGAGCGAGGTTCCAATTCTGTCGTGGTTTGCAAACATCCGTCAGGAAACTTCGGGAGGCGACCAGACATTGATGCGGGCACGCACCAGTGGCACAGGTGCCGAACCTTATGCGAATGTGCATGCGGCGGGCTTTCGATCGGTGATCGATTTTTCCGATCCGGACAGTTCGGTTTATGTGATTTCGACCGGCCAGTCCGGGCATTTCCTGTCGCGTCATTATGATGATCTGGCCGGGTTGTGGCGGCGGGGGGAATATATCCTGATGTCGCTCGATCCTGATCTGGCGCGGGGCGGTGCTGTGGGGATCAACCATCTGTTGCCAACTGAGTAACGGTTTCACTTTTGGATTTGCGAGAAGTTCACCGCGTGGCATCAGCTTGCGCGCGGGATTGGGCTGCGCGATGGATCGCCTTCCGAGTCGCGTATCATGCTGCGATCACCCTGCAATATCGACGCTTCTTATATGAAGCTTCATTTATGAAGCGTGTTATATGAAGCTTCTTGTATGACGCTTCATATTTGCAGGGTCATAAACGAAAAAACACAGCAACGTCAGAAAGTTACATTTGTTACTGGCTCTTCATCCGGTCAGGAAACGACAACAAGCCCCCCCTTTTCCAACCAAACCACAAAAAAATCCCCATCGAACCTTTCGATCCAATGGGGATAATCTGTTTGAAAGCTGGGCGAACAACTCGCCCAGCCCGCTAGAAGTTCAGGGAAATATCCCGATGCTCTGCCGAACAAGACGCAAGAAAGAGCGCCTGCTCACGGTTCAGTTTGGGCTGCACGCGGGTTCCCAGCGTGCCACGGATGGCATCAAGGTAGCTTGCCAGACCGACCCGCAGTTCCGTTTCAGCGGCCGCGCGCCAGACCTTGCCTTCTTCATAGGCGGCCAATGCATCGGCGTATTCCTCAAGTGCGGCATCTACATCCGGTGTACGTGACTTTAGCTTGCGCCGCGCCTTGCTCAGCGCCGAGCGAACTTCGTCCGTTGCCCCGATCTCGGAAAACTTGCGGGACAGGTCGTTCACCATGCCTTCTGTCTCCTCGGGTTCACCGGTTGCGATGATTCCCGCAAGATCGCGCAACTCTTGTTCAAGTGCCAGATAGGCCGCCGTCCCGTCCATCGCGTCAAGTGTTTCTGCGGCCGTTGTATAAGAGGCGTCCGCTTTGCGGCGATAATTGTTGCGTGCATCGGTTTCCGCCTTTGTCAGCTTGGCAAAGGTGGTGTGGGTTTCTTCCCACTCTGCCGGTACTTGGGCTTGCAACTCGGCGATATTCGCCTCGGCCTCAGCGATTTCCGCCTCCAGTTCAGCCCGCCGCGCAGTGTCGTCTCCTTGCAAGCGACCCAAAAGTTTGCGCGCTTCTTGAAGAATCTCGTCCTCGTGGCGGATTTTCTTTTCGATGCTCCGGACCACACGCAGTCTTGGGCGGTATTCTACACCGGCAACTTGAACCGCCTCTTCAGCGATGAATGCAGCCTGTAGGGAGTCCAAAGCTTCCTGCGCGCCAGCAATATCGGTTTCAAGCGTCTTGGCCATCTTGTTTGGCAGGATAGAGAAGTTCAGCCCTTGTGCGGTTTGCACGGCCTGTGCCACCGCTCCGTTGCTTTCGGCGATCACACCACCCACGTATTCTTCCATGCAATATTGCAGCTTTGGATTGCGCGGTGGCGGAGAGGTCTCGGACAAATAGCTCACCCGGTTGGGCAGATAGTTCACCAGCGGCGGGTAGAAGCCGACAATAAACAGTGCGAACAGTTGAAGGGAGATGAACGCAATCACGCCCTTATACATCTGAACGGTCTTAACAGCCGCCGGTGCAACCCCGCGCAGATAGAACAGTGCAAAGCCGAAGGGCGGTGTCAGGAACGATGTTTGGATGTTCAGACCGATCATCACGCCAAGCCATACAGCCGTGATATTCGCTTCGGGATCGGCAAGCAGGATTGGTGCAACAATCGGCACAACCACAACCGCGATCTCGATAAAGTCGAGGAAGAACCCGAGCACGAAGATCACGCCCATCACGATAATGAACTGCGTCCAGAAGCCTCCCGGAAGAGAGTTCAGGAACTCACGCACCAATTCCTCACCGCCAAAAGCGCGGAAGGCGGCGGTCAGCATGGCAGCACCAAGCAGAATGATGAAGACCAATGACGTGGTTTTTGCCGTTTCCAGCATCACCCCGTGCAGCGTGTTATCAATCCGCAACGTGCGCCAGCCGGACCAAATCAGGGAGACCAGCAAAGCCGCTGAAGCCGCCAGACCGATCATCACACCCAGCCGGTCGTTGTCGGTTTGCATCCCTTTGATGTTCATCTCAAAGTTCGACAAGCAATAGGCAATCACACCAAGGGACACCATTGCGATAATCGCAGGCACGTAGGTGGTCTTGCGCCCCGCTGCCAGACGATACCCCGCCATGATCATCGCCCCTGCCGCGCCAATGGCACCGGCTTGGTTCACCGTGGCGATACCGGCGATGATGGACCCCAGAACCAGAAAGATCAGGGCAAGCGGCGGAATCAGTGTCAGCGCTACATTAGCCCAGAAAGCGGCGTTGAACTTGCCCGCATATTTCACCGCAGGGGCCGAAGCCGGACGGATGATCGCGTAGACAAGGATGTAGAGCATATAAAGCGCCACAAGAACCAAGCCCGGGATAAACGCGCCAAGGAACATCTCGCCCGCAGAGGTCGATGCCACATCGAACACAGACGGCATAGACAGTTCGCCAGTGGCTTCCTTATAAAGCGCTTTACGCGCTGTGGATGCCTGATCTGTCGCACTGGCCAATTGGTCGGCCAGAATGATCAGCACGATGGAAGGCGGAATGATTTGCCCAAGCGTGCCAGAGGCCGCAATCGTACCTGTTGCCAGTGATGGCGAATAATTGTTGCGCAGCATGGCTGGCAGGGAAATCAGCCCCATCGCCACCACAGTCGCGCCCACAATACCGGTCGTCGCCGCCAGCAAGGCCCCCACAAACACAACCGAAATACCCAGACCACCTGGCACAGGGCCAAACAGTTGCGCCATTGTGACCAGCAGGTCTTCGGCGATTTTGGAGCGTTGCAGCATGATGCCCATGAAGATGAACAAGGGAATCGCAATCAGCGTATCCCTCTCGACCTCCCAATAGACACCGCGCAGGTTCGTCACCCCCGCAGACAGCCACTGTTGCGGCCCGCCAGAGTGGAAATAGGCATCGGTACTGCCGTCAAACAGATAACCGGCACCGGCCGCAAGGCCGATGGTGATGATGGCTGCACCAGGCAACGCGAAGGCCACCGGATAACCGGAGCCAAGGGCAGTGGCCATAATAAGGACCAGTATGGCGAGAAAGAGAATTTCCATGATATTCGGTCCTTAGTGGGCCACAGGCGCGAGTTCTCGCTTGCCCGGTTCACTGCGATAGTCAGCGACTGCTTCGAAGAAATAGCTTACAAACTGGATCAGCATGGTGATCGCAAACAGCCCGAGGAAACCGGCCATCTGGTATTTCACAAACATGCCGACGCCCCCTGTCTGGGTAATTTCAAAGTTCATAAGCGGTGCGTTGATGATGGACTGTTTTCCGTTCAGCCCGATGTAAAGAATAACCCAAGCGGTGGCCGCCCCGAGGAACAAAGACCCAAAAGCGTTCACAAAACCCCGTGTTCTGTCAGAGAAACCGGCGTAAAGCACGTCAACCCGAACGTGGCCTTCTTCATAAAGGGTGTAGGCCGAAGCAAACAGGAACAGCGCAGCATACCAATAGCGCACCAGATCACCCATAAGGGCTTGTTCGTAGGAAAAGACAAAGCGGGAAATCACGATCAGAAGCTCTGAGGCAACGATCATCAGCGTCAACCACGTAAAGCCGAGCGTTCGGGTGAACAGCGCGATGATAAAGCTGATCCCGATCAGCGGCAGATGCACATAGGTGCCCACATAGCGGGACAGACCGAGCGAACGCACCGTGTCATCCGCAAAGAAATATTGCAGCACCTTTTCCACCCGCATGATCGCAATAGCGGAATCAGCGATGCCGACCAGAAGGACGGACCAAAAGCAAACGCGGATCAGGTACAGGTTGAACCGGTGTATCCGGTTTGCGTCCCATCGTAATGTCACGTCCTTGGTCATCAGGACGAAGACCACAGCACAGGCGATGGCGCCAGCGTATATCCCCAGAGCCAAAGCGCCGCCCTGCCCCTGAATAAAGTCCATCACGCGGGCATAGCCAAAGCCTACATTAAGAATGTTGTTAATCAGAAAAGCTGCAAGACAGGCTAGAACCGTCCAGCCTAAGATACGTACCAGCGGTGCTGGTGCTCCATATTTTCTAAGTACGACGGGTTGTTCTGCGTCGGCCATTTGTCCCCCCCGGGATCAAGTATTGGTGTTGCCTGCATCCATACAATCTGCCCGCATCTGTTGTGCCTGGTCGGATTACATGTCTGGATACGGGAAAAGAGCGGGGCCGCTAAGCCCCGCCCCTAATCGCATATGCGACAGCCTTAGATCAGGCCAAGCACACGGTTCCGTTGATTGATGAAGGTGCCCTCGAAGGCCGCCAGCATTGCCCCTTGGGCACGCAAGGTCTTCTGGAAGTGATCATCCACTTCTGTTGCAAGCGCAGAGTGTGCACGGGCATCTTCGAACACTTCTGCAGATGCTTCACCGAAGGCATCCCAAACATCGTCGTTGAATGCACGGACCTGAACGCCGTGATCATCCACCAGTTTGCCAAGAAACTCGCCGTTTTTGGCGATGGCTTCTTCGTGGGATGAGGCTAGTTCTTCGGCACAAGCGGCTTCGATGATGGCTTTCTCGTAATCCGAGAGACCTTCCCACCAAGCTTTGTTCATACCAAAGGCGATACCGCCGCCTGGCTCGTGCATACCACCAGTGTAGTAGTATTTTGCCGCTTCGTAGAACTTCATGAAATAGTCGTTGTAAGGACCAACCCATTCCGTTGCTTCAATGGAACCGGACACAAGGTTTTCGTAAATCTGGCCACCTGGCAGGGACACAGTGGATGCGCCCATTTTGGACAGAACCTGACCACCAAGGCCCGGAATACGCATTTTCAGACCGTTGAAATCATCCGGAGAGTTGATCTCTTTGTTGAACCAACCGCCAGCTTGCGTGCCGGTGGACCCACAACCGATCGCTTTCAGACCAAATTCGCCGGACAGTTTGTCCCACAAAGCCTGACCGCCAGCGTGTTTGATCCAGGCGTTCCACTCTGGTGTGGACATCCCGAATGGCACGGAGGTGAAATAGTTGAACGCAGGGTGCTTACCGCCCCAATAATAGTCAGCGCCGATATAGGCTTGGCTGTTGCCGGATGCGACTTCGTCAAAGGAGTCAAATGCGCCAACGCGCTCCCCTGCGGCGAAATATTCAACGTTGAATGCGCCATTGGACAGAACGGCGATCCGTTCGGCAAGACGCTGTGCAGAAGTACCCAGACCCGGGAAGTCCCGTGGCCAGGTTGATACGATTGTCAGTTGTTTTGCGTGGCTTGCCGCGACTGCAGGGCTGGCCAGCGCCGCAGCACCGGCACCAAGCGCCGCACTCGTTAGAAACTTACGACGTTCCATATAAAGATTTCCTCCATGTTTTCTTTAGCATTTTCTCACGGATATTTAAGCTCTCCCAAGCGATCCGCCGTATGCTCCGTTACCATGCAATGGACACAAAGAAGAAATCAACAAATAATCAAAGCAACCGTTCTAGAGCCAGTAAATATTGAGGATAATGCCAGCGAAACGCCAAGCTAAGGTTAAATTAGTGTCGGACAATGATGAAAAAATTGGCAATTCCGCATTTGGACCGCCTGCGAATCTGCATTGGTATGCAAAAGATTGGCCGAGCGGATTCTCTGATGCCAGTTGAGGCCGAATCTGCATGTCGGAATTTTGCGGATTTTGCGAAAGTTTCAAAAACAGGTGTCGAAACGACATTTTCTTGACAAAAGCCCCTTGACCCTCCGAACCGCCCTCCATAAGGTCACCGCCATGAGAACGGAAATGGTATATATTCTAGTCGTGGTGACTTAGCGCATGGCGCGGAAACGGTAACAATCGTTCCTACACCCATGCGCGCCCCCCTGATCGGGGGTTTTTTTATGCCTGATCCTATGATGTGAAGCTGGAGCAAGATTATGACACGTCAGATGAGTGGAGCCCAAATTGTTGTTAAAGCCCTGAAGGATCAGGGTGTGGACACAGTCTTCGGATACCCGGGTGGCGCGGTGCTACCGATTTACGATGAGATCTTCCAGCAAAACGATATTCGCCACGTTCTGGTGCGTCACGAACAGGGCGCAACTCACGCGGCTGAAGGATACGCGCGCTCTACGGGTAAACCCGGTGTAGTTCTTGTGACCTCCGGTCCGGGCGCAACAAACGCTGTAACCGGTATGACCGACGCGCTGATGGACAGCATCCCGATGATCGTTCTGACAGGTCAGGTGCCCACGTTTATGATTGGCAACGATGCTTTTCAGGAAGCGGACACCGTTGGCATCACGCGCCCCTGCACCAAACACAACTGGCTGGTGCGTGACACGAACGAGCTGGCCAAGACGATGCATCAGGCCTTCCACGTGGCCACATCCGGCCGCCCTGGTCCGGTGCTGGTCGACATTCCTAAAGACGTGCAATTTGCCAACGGGACTTATGTAGCGCCTGCCAAAGCGGACAAGGGACACTATAACCCCCGGGTTAAGGGTGACATGGATAAGATCACAGAGCTTGCCACGCTGATGGAAACTGCGAAAAAGCCGATCATCTATTCCGGCGGCGGTGTGATTAACTCCGGTAAGGCGGCTTCGATGCTGCTGCGCGAACTGGCTGACGCGACCAAATTCCCCGTGACCTCTACCCTGATGGGGCTTGGGGCTTATCCTGCAAACGGAGACAAATGGCTCGGTATGCTGGGGATGCACGGCACTTATGAAGCCAATATGACCATGCACGATTGCGATCTGATGATCTGCATTGGCGCGCGGTTTGACGACCGGATCACCGGTCGCGTGGATGCCTTCAGCCCGAACTCCAAAAAGGTTCACATCGACATTGATCCCTCCTCGATCAACAAGGTGATCCGCGTGGACGTGCCGATCATCGGGGACATTGGCCATGTGCTGGAAGACCTGATGAAAGTTTGGAAATCCCGTGGCCGCAAAACAGAGACTGAGGCGATCACCAAATGGTGGGGCCAGATCAACGACTGGAGCGCCAAGGACTGTCTTGGCTACAAGCAGGAAGGCAAGATCATCAAGCCGCAGTATGCATTGCAACGGCTTGAGGCGCTGACCAAGGATCATGACCGCTATATCACCACCGAAGTGGGCCAACACCAGATGTGGGCGGCGCAGTTCCTTGGGTTTAATGATCCGAACCGCTGGATGACATCGGGCGGGCTTGGCACAATGGGCTACGGTTTCCCGGCCTCTATCGGCGTGCAAATGGCCCATCCAGAGTCCCTCGTCATCAATATCGCGGGGGAGGCAAGCTGGTTGATGAACATGCAGGAGATGGGCACCGCCATGCAATACCGCCTGCCCGTTAAACAGTTCATCCTGAATAACGAACGCCTTGGCATGGTACGCCAGTGGCAGGAACTTCTGCACGGCGAACGCTACTCCAGCAGCTGGTCTGAATCCCTCCCCGATTTTGTAAAACTGGCCGAGGCATTTGGCGCCAAGGGTATCCAAGTTTCAGATCCGGACGATCTGGACGATGCCATCATTGAGATGCTGAACTACGACGGGCCGGTCCTGTTTGACTGTCTGGTCGAAAAGCACGAAAACTGCTTCCCGATGATCCCGTCAGGCAAGGCCCACAATGAAATGCTACTCGGCAACGCCTCCACCGAAGGTGCGATTGAATCCGGCGGCGCGGTGATGGTTTAACCCGCTCCCTGCCCTTCAACGCTTAGAATGGAATAGAAAATGAACGCACTCCGGATCAAGAAAGGCGCCTCCCGCAAAAGCGCCTATGACCTAAAAAGCACCTATGGTGATGAAATCGAAACCCACACGCTGGCCGTGCTGGTGGACAATGAAGCGGGTGTTCTGGCCCGCGTCATCGGCCTGTTTTCAGGTCGCGGGTACAATATTGAGAGCCTGACAGTGGCTGAAACCGATCACGCGGGACATCTGTCACGGATCACAGTTGTAACCACGGGCACGCCGCAAGTGATCGAACAGATCAAGGCACAATTGGGTCGGTTGGTACCGGTGCATGATGTACACGACCTGACAGTTGAAGGCCCAAGCGTGGAGCGCGAACTGGCGTTGGTCAAAGTGGCCGGTGTCGGGGAAAAACGGGTCGAGGCGATGCGCACATCAGAGGTATTCCGCGCCAATGTTGTGGACAGCACGCTGGAAAGCTTTGTGTTTGAAATTACCGGCGCACCGGAAAAGATCGACGCCTTTGTCGAAATGATGCGCCCTCTTGGCCTGGTCGAGGTGGCCCGCACCGGTGTTGCCGCGATCATGCGGGGCAACTAACCCTAAAGACCTCTATAGATTGCAATCAGGGCGCGTCATCGGCACGCCCTTTTTGCTTTGGAGGCTCAGCTGAGCATCTGCCGGCCCGTCAGTTTGCGAATTGACGCAACTTTCGAAGAGTTCACACCCTCATATGCGCTGTAGTCAATCTCAGCGCCACTTGGTACGCCACTGATCCCAAAGGCGTCTAGCGCGTCTTTGGGCAGAAAAACATCCACGCCCGTGTCCGCCTGCCGAATAAAACCGTATCCACGGCTCGCATCATACCACAGAACGTGCCCTGTTTTTACATCTTGTGCTGTTTGCACCATTCCCAATCACCCTCATGAAAGTTTTAGATACCCATCAAATACTTTACTTTTTGCCTAGGATGTTTGTTGCAAGCAGCACCCTTCAGCCCCTTATTTATATAGGAAATTGGCAATTCAAGATAGAGTCACAGGAAATTTATAAAGTGTTTAAGTTCAGTTGGTTGATCCATCAACGAAAATATAAGTTTACGCGCGACAACCTGTTTTGCTACCCAAGATAAGTAAACGAATCACTTATCAGTCAAGAAATCTATCAAGGTGCGTAACGACGCAGGCATGTTTCGTTTCTGGGGGTAAACGATATTGATGTCGCCTTGGGGAAATTGGTAATCGCCAAGAACCGGGACCAGTGCTCCGGTTTCAAACGCGTCACCGATCAGGAAATCCGGCTGTACGGAGATACCCAGACCTGCAATCGTCAGCCGCTTGTTATATGCGCCGGAGTTGCTTGAAAACCGGCCAGTGATCCGCTTGCGCACTTCTTTGCCGCCCTTGTACGCCACCCATTCCGAACCGGAGGTTAAATTGTTGTAGCGCAGGCATTCGTGGTTCGACAAATCGTCAATGTCACGCGGCGCACCGTGGCGTTCGATGTAGGAAGGCGCAGCACAGCACATCAGTTGAGTCACACCGATTTTGCGGGCGAACAGACCGCTGTCATCCAGATGGCCAATGCGCACAGCAGCGTCGAACCCGTCCGAGATCAGATCCACCCGCTTGTCCGACAATTGAAGAACCAGTTCAACGTCTTGATAAGTACAGGCAAATTCTTGCAGTTTCGGAGCGAGAACAGCTTCTGTATAGGCGATCGGCAGGGACAGGCGCAGGCGACCGCTTACGGTTGCGCTGCTGCATTTCGCGGCCTCATTTGCGGCATCAATCCGCGCCAGAATATCGAGACAGTTGTGGTAATAATCCCGCCCCAGATCGGTTGGCACCACAGAACGGGTAGACCGGTTCACAAGCTGCGCGCCAAGATCGGTTTCCAGATCGGTGATCCTGCGCGAACAGACCGATTTGGCAATCCCAAGCCGCGCGGCCGCAGCAGTGAAGCTGCTTTCCTCGACCACGGCGATCAGGGTTTTCATATGAATGATGTCCATGCCGGTCCCGCCTTATGCAAACAAAAAGGGCCTCCGCCAGCTTTGGCGAAGGCCCTTTCCGTGATTTAGCAGTTCTTAGCTGTTGTCAACGGCACGTCCGGCCATAACCCCCACCAAATGGGCGCGGTATTCAGCCGAACCGTGGATGTCAGCAAGCATATCGCCTTCATCGGTGGATACCCCTTGCGTGGCATCCGCGGACCAGTTCGCACCGAGCGCCTCTTCCAAAGCGGCGTGGCGGAACACACCGTCATTGCCAGCCCCTGTCACCGCCACACGCACGCCATTGGCGGTTTGTGCGGCAAGCACGCCAACCATCGCATAGCGCGAGGCAGGGTTTGGAAATTTGGCATAACCGGCTTTGGTGGCTTTGGGGAATTTCACCGCCGTGACCATCTCGCCTTCGTCCAGTGCGGTTTCAAACATGCCCACAAAGAACTCGTCTGCAGGAATTTCCCGCGCATCCGTGACGATTGTTGCGCCAAGGCCCAGACAGCCCGCCGGATAATCTGCCGCCGGATCGTTGTTGGCGATGGAACCGCCTATGGTGCCACGGGCGCGCACGGCGGGGTCTCCGATCCCATTGGCAAGACTTGCCAGTGCGGGAATGGCCTCGGCCACCTCTGATGAGCCAGCCACTTGGGCATGGGTACAGGCCGCACCAATGGTCACTGTGTCGCCCTCTACGCTGATGTTTTTAAGGGCATCAATCCCCGAAACATCCACTAGATCGGACGGTGCCGCGAGCCGTTGCTTCATTGTCGGGATCAGGGTTTGACCGCCACCGAGGAACTTGCCGTCCTCGGTGCCTGCCAGTTTCGATGTCGCGTCCGAAACAGAGGACGCACGGTAGTAAGTTGTATCATACATGTTCAATCACTCCTTATTCGGCCGCTTGCGCCGCAGAGACCTGTTGCAGGGCTGCCCAGACCCGCGACGGGGTGGCTGGCATGGACAGGTTGTTGTTGCCAATAGCATCGGTGATGGCGTTGATCACCGCTGGCGGTGAACCGATGGCCCCCGCTTCGCCGCAGCCTTTCATGCCAAGGGGGTTACCCGGACAGGTGGTGCTGTGATGGCTGACGGTGTAGTTTGGCACATCGTCGGCGCGGGGCATACAATAGTCCATGTAAGACCCTGACAACAGTTGCCCGTCATCGTCATAGACCGCATGTTCCAGCATGGCCTGTCCGATCCCTTGCGCAATACCGCCGTGGACCTGACCTTCCACAATCATCGGGTTGATGATGGTGCCAAAGTCATCTGACGCGGTGAACTGCACAATTTCAGTTACACCGGTTTGCGGATCGACCTCTACCTCGCAGATGTAACAGCCCGCAGGGAAGGTAAAGTTGGTCGGGTCGTAGAACGCGCCTTCCTTTAGGCCCGGCTCCATTCCTTCGGGCAGGTTGTGCGCGGTGTAGGCGGACAAGCCAACTTCGTGCCAGCCCATCGCCTTGTCGGTGCCTTTGACCTTCACTTCGCCGCCTTCAATGACGATGTCGTCTTCGGCTGCTTCCAGAACATGGGCCGCGATTTTCTTGACCTTGGCTTCCACCTTATCAAGCGCCTTGGAAATCGCGGACATCCCGACCGCGCCGGAGCGCGACCCGTAGGTGCCCATACCGAACTGAACCTTATCCGTATCGCCGTGGACGATCTGGATGTTCTCTGTTGGCAGATCAAACCGTTCCGACACAAGCTGTGCAAAGGTGGTTTCATGCCCTTGCCCGTGGCTGTGTGAACCGGTCAGGATTTCAATCGTGCCAACAGGGTTCACGCGGACTTCGGCACTTTCCCAAAGGCCAACCCCTGCGCCAAGCGAACCAACTGCTGCTGAAGGTGCGATGCCGCAGGCTTCGATATAGTTGGAATATCCCATGCCCCGTAGTTTGCCCCGTTTGGCGGCTTCTTCCTTGCGGGCCGCAAAACCGGCCACATCCGCGGCGGCTTTGGCCTGATCCAGATTGCCAGCGAAATCACCACTGTCATAAGCCATGATAACCGGCGTTTGATGGGGGAATTCGCGCACAAAGTTCTGCCGACGCAATTCACCCGGATCAACCCCGAGCTCCCGCGCGGCTGTTTCCATCATGCGTTCGACAAGATAGGACGCCTCGGGACGCCCTGCCCCGCGATACGCATCAACAGGCACCGTGTTGGTGTAATAGGTCTGCACATCGCAATAAACATTGGCGATATTGTACTGACCCGACAGCAGTGTCGCATAAAGATAGGTCGGCACCGAGGAAGAGAACAGCGACATATATGCGCCGAGGTTCGCCTTGGTGTTAATCTTGAAGCCAACGATATTGTTGTCCGCATCAAATCCCATCGTCGCTGTTGAAACGTGATCACGACCATGTGCATCGGTCAGGAAAGCTTCGGAACGGGTGGACGTCCATTTGACCGAACGATTGGTCTTCATAGAGGCCCAGAGACAGACGATTTCTTCTGGATAGATGTAGATCTTCGCGCCAAAACCTCCACCCACGTCCGGTGCGATCACCCGCAGCTTATGCTCTGGCGCAACATTGTAGAAGGCCGACAGCACAAGCCGCGCAACGTGGGGGTTCTGGGAGGTTGTGTAAAGCGTGTAGTGATCTTCGGATTCATCGAAGGTCGCAACGGCAGAACGGGGTTCCATCGGGTTTGGCGACAGACGGTTGTTGGTGATGTCCATCGTTGTTGTGTGATGGGCGGACGCCAGCGCTGCGTCTGTTTCGTCCTTGTTGCCGATTTCCCAGTCAAAAATCTGGTTGCCGGGGGCATTTTCATGAATTTGCGGTGCGCCTTCCTTCATGGAATCCCGCACGTTGGATGTGGCTGGCAGAACTTCGTACTCTACCATCACCGCCTCGGCAGCGGCCTGTGCCTGTGCCTTACTGTCCGCGATCACAACCGCAACCGCATCGCCCACATAGCGGACCTTTTCAGTGGCAAGTGCCGACCATGCGCCCATATTCATCGGGCTGCCATCCTTGGATGTGATACCCCAGCCGCAAATGATGTTGCCGATTGCGTCGCCGGTCAGTTGATGACCGTTCAGAACCGCCTCAACGCCGTCCATTGCTTCGGCAGCAGACGCATCGATGCTTTTCACGTTCGCATGAGCATGAGGAGAGCGGACAAACGCCGCATAAGCCTGATTTGGCTGGACGATGTCGTCAGTGTATTTGCCTTTACCGGTGATGAAGCGTTTGTCCTCTTTGCGCAGGACACGGGCGCCAATTCCTTGATCTGTCATGATTAAACCCTCCCTTACGCCATTTTCGATGCGCCATCGGCGATCGCTTTGACGATGTTGTGATAGCCGGTGCAGCGGCAGATATTGCCTTCAAGCTCTTCACGGATGGCCGGTTCGTCCAGCGTCTTACCAGCTGCCTTATAGCGCGAGACCATATCGGTGGCGGCCATGATCATTCCAGGCGTGCAGAACCCGCATTGCAGACCGTGGTTTTCCTTAAAGGCCACCTGCATCGGGTGCAGATCGTCCTTGCTGGCGGCAACGCCTTCGATGGTTGTTACCTCTGCCCCTTCGGCAGCCGCAGCAAGCATGGTGCAGGATTTGACGGCCTGTCCATCCACATGCACCACACAAGCACCACATTGGGATGTGTCACAGCCCACATGGGTGCCCGTCAGGCGCAGGTTCTCGCGGATGTAATCCACCAGCAACGTGTTGTCGGGCACTTCGACGCTGCGCGCCTTCCCGTTCACGGTCATTGATACTTTTGTCATGAATTCCTCCCAGAATTGACGGGCAAACCGGCCCTTAAATGTGTGTTCTTAGTGTCAGGCTTCTTCGAGTTCGCCCTTGAGATTGGCAAAAAACTTATCCGCCAGCTTGGCCGCTGTGGATTGGATCAACCGCGAGCCGAGCTGCGCAATCTTGCCGCCCACCTGTGCTTCGGCCTGATAGGTCAGGATGGTCTCGTCGCCGTCTTCGGCCAGTTGCACATCCGCGCCGCCTTTGGCAAAACCAGCGATCCCGCCCTTGCCTTCGCCTTCGATTTTCAAAGCGTTCGGCGCGACCATATCTTTCAAAGTCACATCGCCGGAAAACTTGGCCTTTACCGGCCCGATTTTCAGAGACACTTTCGCGGTCATATCGGTGTCGCTGGTCTTTTCCAGCTCCTCGCAGCCCGGAATGGCGCCGCGCAGGATGTCGGGGTTTTGAATAGCGTCCCAAACGGTTTGAATGGGGGCTGCTATGCGGTATTCGCCTGACATGTCCATGTGATGTAATCCTCCCGTAGTTTGGAAAATTAGACCGCAAAAGACTTAAACCTGTCAACGATCCCGCCGGTGTGCAGCGTGCTTGGCTGCTATAATCCTAGGGCAAACTGTCTCATGTTTGCGACAACAGGTGTCAGGCGGACAGCTGGTGCTTTTTCAACAGCCGGTAAAAGGTCGCCCTGCTCACCCCGAGTTGCTTGGCCGCAAGGGTCGCATTCCCCCGCGCCGCCGCCATCGCGCGCCGGATCGCGGCCCGCTCTGCGTCCTTTAACCCCAAGGGTGGAGCTTCTTCGGGCAGGATTTCGGTGCGTGGCAGAGGAATATCGAAGGTTTCATTCTGCAACCCGTAAAGCCGCCGCGCCGCACGGTTCGCCCCGATCACCAGATCATCCCGATCAGACGCCAGAAGCGGCGTGCCAAGGGCCGTGATCTCATCCGCAACAATGATGCGCGCACCGTCAAAGGCCGCGCGGAAATACTCCGTTTCGATCCGGTTTGCCGCGCTCACCACCAAAGAGGCCATCATCCGCGCAAAACTATCGTGCATGTCATCCCGCGCACAGGAAATATCAAGAACTGCGATCAGGTCTCCGCTGGCATCAAAAATCGGCGCGCCGGCGCAGGACATGCAGATGATTTCTTCAAGATAATGCTGATCCTTGTAGATCAGCACGGGGCGTTCTTCCAAAGCGCAAGTACCAACCCCGTTGGTGCCGACACGTTCTTCGCTCCAGATTGCGCCGGATCGGGCGCCAAGCACGTTGAGCGAGCGTTCGTCGACATCGTGGATCAAGCGGTGCAGGACCACGCTGTCCTTATTGGTCAGCATCACACAGCAGCCGGTTTTCACTACGGCTGTAAAAAGATTCTCCATGATTGGCTTGGCAATATGCAGCAAACGGTCAAGCCGCTGCTGTTCAAACCGCAGTTCCGACTGGCTTAGCAGATCATGCGGCCTGCGTAGATCAGGTTCCAGCCTGTGATGAAACATGGACCGCGCCCAAGATGCGGCAATGGCAGAGCGCGCTGGCGCGCGGCTCTCAACCTGTGCATGTACTTTTTCCACATGGCTGGCGTAGTTTTGCGCTGGCATAATGGATCCTCCCGCAGCAACCAGACCACGGGCGTCTTGATAAATCAAGCGGTCAGGTGCGTGTATACTGTGCCATCCACGCATCCCAAGCCTCTGGCGTGTCGAGATCGACCAGCACACCAGCGCCGCGCGGCACCAGCCGGAGGCTGTCGCTTTCCGCTTCGATCAGGGATTTCGCCCCGCTGTCCCCGCTAAAACTGGCGAGGCTTTCAAAGTAGCGTTTGTCAAACAACACCGGATTGCCCCGTTTGCCGTTCGGCGCAACCGGCGCCACGATCAGCGCCCCTTGCGCCGGATCAAAGCCACCTATCAGCGCATCAATATCGTCGCCCGTAACTTCGGGCATATCCGCCAGCGCGATAATCACGGCACTCGCCTCTGGTGGGAGGGCGTTGATACCGGCCCGAAGGCTCGCCGCCAGACCGCTGGCTGCATCCTTTGCGGGGACCAGTTGCGCGGGGCAGTCCGTCAGAGCGTCCTTCACCGCTTTATTTGCAGGGTTGATGACGATGCTCAGCCCCCCAGCCGAAGATCCCAGCAGGCGGTCCGCCGTACGCCGCACCAGCGGCACGCCGTCAATTTCGCGCAACAGCTTGTGGTCGCCGCGCATCCGGCTGGACTGACCGGCGGCAAGTAACAGGACATGGGGCGCCTGCGCCTTGCGGGTGCTGCGAATGCGGCGGGGTTGCGGACGGGCTGGAACCTCTTTCAGCAAACCGCCAACTCCCATCAAAGCAATGTCATCATGGCTAACAGGCAGGTTCGCCATTAACCGTTCCAACACCCAGTCCACCCCGTTCAATGCGGGCGAGCGGCAACATCCGGGCAGCCCGATCACAGGCTTGCCGTGCAAATCCCCCAGAAACAGCAGGTTTCCCGGATCAACCGGCATACCAAAGCGCGTTAGCGTTCCGCCTGCATCCACCAGTCCGGCGGGTGCGACATCATTCGGATCAGACGTGGCCGAGGCTCCGAGAATCAACACCATATCCGCACCCCCTGCCCGCGCGATCGCCGCGCCAATCGCATCTTGGGTGTGATCCACTGTTTCAACCCCTTGCAATGTCAGACCCAAGGCCACGGCCCGCGCCCGCACCGCAGCTTCGCCCTTGGCCAGAAGCGAAGGTTTAAAACCAGAGGTGCGGGTCAGGATCAGCCGCGCGGTTTTCGCGCGGAAGGGATGCAGCATCAGGCTGTCCGCCGTCAGCATTGCAGCAGCCTGTTCCACCTGCACCCGCGGCACTGCGTAAGGAATGATCTTTATAGTAGCGATCATCGTGCCGTCATGCACCCGCGCATAAGCCGGCAGGGTGGCGATGGTGATGGCGGGATCAACGGTGTTAAACCCCGTTATAGATGCCGCATTAACCCGCAGCACGCCATCGCGGGTTGCGATCAGGTTTACACGTCCGTTCATGGGCTGGGTCACACGGATCATCGGCGGGGAAAGCCCTGCCGCCAGCTCTGCTGCCGCCGCGTCCTCTTGTAAATCGTCGGGATCAAACTGCGCTACGGTCAGTTCACGAACGGCGCGTTTATGAAGCCCGACAATATCCTGCTGCGTAATCACATGTCCCTTGGCCAGTCGCAGCCCGTCGCGCTGGAAGGAATGGGCCAGCGTGTGGCCAAGCGTTTGGGGAACGGGAAGCGGGCCGAACTTCATCGCTGCCGGAGCGTTTGGGTCATTTCGGCCATGATCGACAAAGCAATCTCAGACGGGGTGGCGGCACCAATATCCAGCCCCACCGGCCCGCTGATCCGCGCGATTTGCGTTGCGTCAAAGCCAAGCTCTTCCAGTTCGGCACGCCGCTTTGCATGGGTCCGCGTCGACCCGAGCGCGCCGATATAAAACGCATCCGATTTCAAACCGGCCGCCAGCGCTGGTGTGTCCAGCTTGGGATCATGGGTCAGCGTCACCAACGCCGTGCGGGCATCAAGGCCAAGCTGTTCAACTGCCGCATCCGGCCAGTCATTCAGGATCGTTTCACCCGGAAACCGCGACTGGCTGGCAAAACTGTCGCGCGGGTCCACAAGGTACGGCGCATAGCCTGCAATCCGCGCCATTGGCAGCAGCGCCTGTGCAATATGCACCGCCCCGACCACCACCAGCCGCAGGGGCGGGTTCTGGATCACGGTGAACACATCGTCGTCCATACCGGATTTATCAGACGCAAATCGCGCGCCAGCATCGGCAGGCCCGATCAAGCGGCGGTGCCAGTTGGTCAGATTGGTTTGGATACCGACTGGGCGGCGGTCTTTGCGCGCCGCAGCGATGGCTTGGATATCCTCAACCGATGGCCCCTGCCCGTTCCCGACAGGTTCCACCAGAACCTTGATCGTGCCGCCACAGGCCAGACCGACGGCAAAGACTTCTTCATCCGACACACCATATTCCAGAACGCGGCAGTCTCCGGTGTTCAACGCCTCCAGCGCTTCGGCTACGACAGCACCTTCAACGCAGCCTCCCGAAACCGAGCCCTGAAATTCGCCGTCATCGCGGATCGCCAGTTGTGCGCCCACCGGACGCGGTGCGCTGCCCCATGTTTCAATAACCGTGGCAAGGGCGGCGCGGTAGCCCTGATTGATATACCCAAGAACAACTTCAGGCATATTATCGAGATTGGACTGTGTCATAGCATCCCCATCAATCGTTGTTTTTCGCCAGACCCGCCCGAGGACAGAGCTTCTGTCAGATCGCGCAGTGCGTTCAGACTATGGCAGGAATGGAAACTGTCAACATGGGGCAGAAGCGCGCGGATGCCAGCGGCTTGGGGCGAAAATCCGTCCCAGCGCATCAGCGGGTTCAACCAGATCACCTGACGGCTCGACAGACGCAAGCGGCGGGCTTCACGAGCGAGCTCTTCGGGATCCTGTCGCTCCAGCCCGTCAGTGACCAACAGAACCACAGCCCCGCGCGACAGGACACGGCGGGACCAGTCTTTGTTAAATGCAGCCAGGGATTCACCAATCCGTGTCCCGCCGTCCCAATCCTCGGCCTGCTGGCCCACCGTTTTCAACGCGGCATCAGGATCGCGCTGGGACAGGCTGCGGGTGATATTGGTTAGGCGGGTGCCAAAGGTAAAGCTGTGCACCTGCGCCCAGCCTTGCCCTTTGGTGACAGAAACAGAATGCAGGAAATGCATGAACAGCCGCGAATAGGTGGACATGGAACCTGAAATGTCACACAGCGCCACCAGATCAGGATTGCGCTGACCTTGGGTTCTACGGGGCAGTTTTAGAACCTCCCCCCCTGTGCGCATGGCGCGCCGCATCGTGGCGCGGGCGTCGATACGGCTGCCGGAATGGCTCGCCGTCAAGCGGCGGTTGCGGATTGGCTTGATCGGCAAACTCATCCGAGCAATCGCCTGTTTTGCTTCGGCCATTTCGGCGTTGGACATCTGCTCGAAATCCATTGATTGCAGCTTTTCGTTGGCCGACAGACTGAACTGCGCGTCCAGTTCCACTTCTTCTCGTGCGTCTTCGACATCGGGTTGCGCAGGCGGCGGTGCGCCTTCAAGCATTGCCTCGGCGGCCCGTTGTTCCGCAGTCTTTGGGGCTTTGGGCGCGTGCTGCGTCTGGATCATCGGCAACATGGTCTGGATCATGGTTTCGATAAATTCGGGATCGCGCCAGAACATGGAAAACACCCGCTCGAACACGTCCAGATGCTCGGCGCGGGACACAAGACAGGCGCGCAATGTAAAGAAGAAGTCCCGCCGCTCTGTGAATCCCGCAGCCTCTACCGCGCGAATTGCGCCAAGGGTTTGGGCCGGACCAACCGGCACACCCGCACGCCGCAGGGTGCGCACGAAGTAGATAATGTTGCGCGACAAACGCCCTTGCGGCGGAAGGATTCCGTTTGTGCGGCTCATCTGTAGCTCATTGGGTGGACAAACGAGCGCGCGCTGTATCGAGTATCCGCGTTGCCTCTGATCCGGCCAGTTTGGCGATGTCATCCTGATACTTCAGAACAGCGCCCAAAGTGTCGGCAATCACCTCGGGCGAGAGAGCAACCGCATCCAGCGCCACAAGACATTTGGCCCAGTCGATCGTCTCGGCCACACCGGGGTTCTTGAACAGATCAGCTTCACGCAGCGCCTGAACAAAAGCAACAACCTCGCGGCTGAGAGTCTCGCTTGCTTCTGGAGCGCGGGCTTGCAGGATGTCAAATTCGCGGTCAAACGACGGATAGTCGACCCAGTGATAAAGGCAGCGCCGCTTTAGCGCGTCATGCACTTCGCGGGTGCGGTTCGAGGTCAGGATCACGATGGGTGGTTCGGGTGCCTTGATGGTGCCAAGTTCGGGGATCGTCACCTGATAATCCGAAAGTGCTTCCAGAAGGAACGCCTCAAACGGTTCATCCGTGCGGTCGATTTCATCAATCAACAGGATCGGCGGGCCGTTTTCATGGGGCTGCATCGCTTCCAATAACGGGCGGCGGATCAGGTATTTGTCGCTGAACAAGGCATCTTCGGGCAAACCGCCATCGCCCGCAGCGCGCAAAGCGATCATCTGCGCTGCAAAGTTCCACTCATACACAGCCGAGGCCGCATCCAGTCCTTCGTAGCACTGCAACCGGATCAGATCCCGCCCCAACGCCGTGGCAAGGGTCTTGGCCAGTTCGGTCTTGCCAACGCCAGCCTCCCCTTCCAGAAAGACAGGTCGTTTCAGCGTCAGCGCCAGATACACCAGCGTCGCAAGTGATCTGTCGCAAATATAGTTTTCATCCGACAGCATCGTTTGCGTTGCGTCGATGGATTGGGGCAGTGATGGCATTGCAATATCCTTGGTTACGCAAAATGTAGCAGGTTTCAATCCAAGGGAAAGGGGCGCCATGCCACGCACTGGCGCAAAAACAGGCGGTTTGCCAAAGGATGTGTCGCAAGGGTGAGACAGTTGCATTCACGTCAAGGGCCCAACGCCTCCGGCGGTCATATCGTCAAGGCCTTAATGCACAATATTACTTAGTAGTAGTGCATCAGATACAAAAAACATCTACAATTTTATCTTACATTTCGCAGTTGAAGAAATGCTTACACATTGCAGTCGGTAACTCGTACTTTACGCTTCTCGTACGGCCTTCCCTCACGCATTGGTGGGAATGGTGTCTTATCGTGTTGTCGGACACCACTGGGCGGAATACCGACTTTCGTTGCGACCAGAATGTACGGCAGTTGAGCGCAGGAAGTGGAGTTTGTAATGTTACGCGAACGGCCCTTAGCTGCCTTTCACAACAATGTCGGGCGCTGCGGCGCAGCTTCCTTAAACCGGACATTCGTGCATCATGTAGAATTTTAGCATGCCTGAGGTCTGCTTTGTGGACAAAGCGACCCCATCCGAAACAAAGACCAAGGTCCGCTTTCGGATGCGGGTCGAGTGGTAAACATATAAGGGCTACTGCGCCCAAAGGAACGCAGCAGCGCTGGCACCTACGCCATGAAGAACTGATCAGCCGTCACCCCATCTAGTTCAATACTGTGCACGTAATCAGTGGCAGTGCCTTGGAAACTAATAACTAAATCACCATCCCCATTGTGGGTGTGTTGGAAGCCAGTGGGCAGGGCATCAATTTGAAACAGGTTCAATTCCTGGCCGCCAACTGTCAAGCTGTCCACACCGACTTCGAAGTCGGTAATAACGCTGCTTGTCGCTTTATGCTTGATGTTGTTGAACACAAAGCTGTCAGCCCCTTCGTCACCTGTCATGGTATGTCCTGAGCCGTGGCTTAGGGCACCCACGATCAAATCGTCACCTGCGCCGCCATAAGCCTCGTTTTCACGTACATTCAGGAACAAGCGGTCATCGCCTTCGCCACCGTAGTAGGTTGCTCCACTGCTGTATTTGACATTGATCGTATCATTCCCATCCCCACCATAGAACTCGCTGTCCACACTACGCAGGAAGTTGATATTATCGTTACCGTCACCGCCATAAACAAAAAACTCTGAGTATTCATCAGTGATGATGTCGCTATCAGCATCCGTGTAGCCAATGCCCATAGTGTCGTCGCCTGACGTACCATCCCAAGTGCGCTGCTCAATGCGTTCTGCGAGGAAGAAGTCCGCAGCTGTGACACCATCAAGCTCGATGGTGTGAACAAAGCCGTCTGCCGTGCCTTGGAAGTTGATCACCAGATTACCATCGCTGTTGTGGGCGTATTGGAATTCGGCAGGGATCTGGTTGATGTGCATTGCGTTCAGGATGCGACCATCAACCGTTAGGCTATCTACACCCACTTCAAAGTCGGTAATCAAGCTGATGGTGGCTGCCGTTCCTGCATTGGTGAACACAAAGCTGTCCGTTCCTTCACCACCTGTCATCGTGTGGCCAGATCCGTGGCTCAGAGCCCCCGATATCAAATCATCGCCAGCACCACCAAAGGCTTCGTTTTCACGCACACCTAAGAACAAACGGTCATTGCCTTCACCACCGTAGAACGTTGCACCACTGCTGTAATGAACATTGATCGTATCGTTCCCATCGCCCCCGTAGAACTCGCTATCTACACTTCGTGTCAATGTAATATTGTCGTCGCCTTCGCCCGCTTCAATTACAAATTCTGCATATTCATCGGTGATTGTATCACCGCCTGCATCCATGAAACCAACTCCGATCGTGTCGTCTCCAGATGATCCAGCCACAGTTCCAGAGTCATCACCGCCTTCGAGATTTGGTATCTCTGGCACGGTTGTTTCTATTTCACCAATCGTTGGGAGTGTGACATTAAATTCACCAGTCGTAACCAATGAGGTTCCGGTTAAAGAGCCGCCAAGGATGAACCAGTTTCCGATATCCTCAACATCAGAAAACGCTGGGATTTCACTAAAGTTCTCGACACCTATCTGATACGGGTCGTCACTGCCCGGCCACATATCAATTCGTTCACCATCTTGATCCACCAAATAGGTTAACCAGCTGAGTTCCCGAAATCTGTGACCGCCGTTTCCCGGATCAACCCAAGCACTCATAAAGTTGGCAGTAGAAAGGTTCAGCGTGTCTGCAAAATTGTAATCTTCCGCATTCACGTAATGAACGCCGCTGTCATCGATATATTCTCTGACTGTAAAGACTCCATAACTGGCGGCGGCTGCGAAGACGCTAAAGTTAGTCGAGCCCAGAAAGCTTGCAGTGTATTGAGCAACCAATTGTTCAAAGTTGTTTGAGTAATTTAGATCAAGTTGAGTAAGGTGATCAAAGTTCCCATATTCTTCGCCAGAGGAAATTTCTGTAACTGTCTGTTGAACCGTTGTTGTGCCTAGAACACGTTCGAAGTGGCCATAGTCCATGACAATCTGATCAGTACTATCAGCATTCAAAATAATGGCATCAATTTCTGACCAATCAAAGTCTGAAGGCAGGCCTAAATCATTGTAGTCAAACAGATGGAAGTTTTCTTCTGTCAGGTTTGAAACATTGACGGTCATTATGGCGGCGTTTTCGCCACCCGCTGTGTTGAAGCGGTATGTATCTGCCCCACCGCCACCCCAAACAATCGCCGGCCCCAAACCGTTAGTGTTAATTTCGAAAACATCGTTTCCGCTGCCGCCAGCATAAATAAATCCGCCAGCATTAATATTGAATGTATCAACGTTATTTGTGCCAAGCACTGCTTCAATATTGATATAAAGATCACCTTCTGCATCTCCGCCAGACGCAGTTGGCCCACCAAAGGGGTCAACACCAGGAGGGGTTGGCAATGACGGAAGAAGTTCTATTGTCACCCCTGCGCTATTTGGGTCAAACCGAATGACATCAATCCCGCCACCGCCATCAATTTTATCGGCACCCGCACCGCCGATCAAAACATTGTTGCCGTCGTTGCCAATGATCACATCGTTGTAGTCGGAGCCAATAGCGTTTTCGAAATCGTTAAGAGTTACAGTGTTAGCGAAATCAACATTTTCCAGTGCAACATTTTTTGACACATAGCCATTGGTCGAACCAGGGCCAAGATTGATCAAGACACCACCAGTTTCAGTCATGCCATTCGCATCAATTGTATCTCCAACAGATGTATTACCAAAAGCGGACAGAGTAATTTGCACGTTCCCAGTTTCGTTAACAAATTCTGAAAATTTCCCGCTGAGAGAATAAGTGTCATCAAAATTGGTCCCACGATATTGCTCTATTTTTTGAACAATATCTGTGCCCCCAAAGCCGTCTGATACTGCTGCATTCAAACCAGTAATATTTGCCGAAATCCCTGTCTGGCGTGCCCCCAAGGGACTGTTGATTAGAGACAGATAACTTAGAATATCTACACCATCGCCGCCATTAACGTAATCGCTCCCAAGTGAAGCGTAGATCACATCGTAGCCACTGCCAGTGTGCAAAATGTCGTTGGCTGAATTGCCGGTGATGGTGTTGTCAGCAGTGCCAAGGACGATAAGATATTCAACAGTTGATGAGAAACTTCCTAGATCGAGATTGGCGAACGCGTCGTTAATATTGTTGGTCGAATCTACGAACACGATATCAAATGTTTGCTCGTTTAAAGGAGTATAGTCGTAGCCAATTTCTAATTCTGTTGAAGCATTGCCATTCGGAGTGTCAACGCCAGAGTTCGTTGAAGCTCCGCGATAGCTTACTCGAATTGACCCCTCGTCAAGTGCCAATTGAACGCTGTTCTCTAATAATACTTGAGAACCTTTATGTACAGGAAAACCACTCGCGTCCATCAATGTTAACGCGTCTCTTATTTCGTTTGGTGATTGTCCGTCAGGATCGTCATCATTCGCAACTGTATCGGTTCCAAAATGTAGATGTGCTAACTCATGTGCTAAAACAGATTCAGAACTGATGTTTTTTGCAACGCCATTTTGATCAATGAACAGGAATTCCTGCTCCACCCACTCAAAGTCGATAGAAACAACATGGGTATCTAAACCATTTTCATTGTTAACTCCGATGTCAGCACGAGCATTGTTATCTGTAAACTGTATAAGATAATTTCTACTGCTAGAAGCAATTCCATCTAGCATTTGGCGAGCTTCTGCTCCACCATTCTCATACAGGTTTGTTAAAACTGCCGTCGCCTTTATTTGAAACGAGTTGTCCGATCCTGGCGGTCCGTTTGATGAAATCTGAATTTTGTTTAGTACATCTTGAAGTGCCATGAAAATTGCTTTCTTAAATATGAAACTTGATGGTTCTAATTATTCTGAACAGGACCCAAAATAATTCTTTGTTTCTTGGCAATATTCCCGAGCTGAATTTACCGCGAATAGTTTGCTATAAAGCGAGAACATAGATTTGGCCTGCCCTGAAATCGGATCAATATTAGTACATATTGCTGCGTTGACTTCTTTTTGTTTGGCGAAAATCACTTTAGATTTTTCTAATGAAAAGCATGCGTATCGGCCATGAATGAGATGCGTTCGTAACTTGGTTGGTTCGGTGATCAGACCCCAAAGCCGAATTTCACCGTGGTTTTTAAAAACTACATTTCCAAAGCTAGTAACTTTGACGACTTCATCGACAAAATCAGGTTTTAGAATATTTACTTCTGAACTCACTTTCTCAGCAAGTACAAGGCAAGCACCCATTAGCAAAAATTTTAGAAGAAAGATTTTTCTTGCGAACAAAAATATCCCACGTCGACGCAATTTTTTTCCTAACATACAAGTTTCATGGCAAATGAATATCTAAAGTTGAGGATTGTCAAACGTGATTTTTAGCGCCCTTACCCTCCAGACTCACGTATCTACCTCAAAGATCGTATGTACGGCGTTAAAAACCCCACCCCAGAGCGTTTCAACGATCCAGCCGGATGACTGCTCGAGGTCGCATATTACTTGGATGCAACTGAACTTCTGAAAACCGACTCAAACAATATTCTTCCTTTTGTGGATGATTTAGAGAACAAGCCAACACCCAAAAACTGAAGTTCTCTGACGTCCTGAAAAGCTTCAACATCATCACCTCCATTCAACCCTTAGTTGGTTAACATATGTCCCGCACCGCGATGTTCACATTTTGTTATGGAGCCTGATTTCAAGCACGGGTTGTATGAAACTGACATTCGCGGCAACGCAGTAAAACGCAAATTGGGCTCTTTACTGCCATTCGCTGCAATTGGAAACATCGCGTGCTGCCGAACGTCCGCTTCTTCATAAGCGAAAACCAAGTTTCGCGAACGCAGCGAAGGGCCGCTTCCCGCCAGAAGTGCCGATTTCTGCGATGCAGCGTTTCAATTTCTTGGGCGAAGAGATGACACCCGAAGCGACCTGAATTAAAGTCGGCTTTGCTAGTATCGTGACACTTCCCCTCAACGCCTTTAGCCCTTTTCCTACGTTAAAAGGGCGATCAGTGCGTGGAGAGCCATATAGATGACAATCAAAGAACCAATGGTATAGCAGGTGGCCCGAACTTCGTGTGTCTGCCGTGTCGCATATGCGACGAAGTGTGCCGCGCGGGCTGTGACGAACCCATACATCAAGAATTGGGCAAGGATAAGCGGTGGATTTGTCAGCACGAACAGCAGCCCGGCAATCCAGAACGCCGGAATGTTTTCAAGGTCATTGCGATGCATGCGGCGTGAGCGATCTACGTAGTCATTGGCTTCAAGCTGAGAGGGGTCCGGTTTTTTATTGATCGGGCCAGCGCGCAGGTCTTCCGGACTCGCCAGGCCTGAGTTGCTCCGAAGCATCCGGTAAACGGTCATCCAACCTTGCCCCATCACTTTTAGGACCATTAGGGCCGATGCAACTGCGTAGGTCACAAAGATCGGGTTTTCAAAGCCGATTTCCTGCATCGTAAATCTCCTTTTAGGCCTTAGCGTTCAAACCATATGTTTATTTACTTACCAATGGTAAGTGTATATCTTACCGTTGGTAAGTAGTCAATATTTTCGGGTGATTGGATGAAGACGGACGAGAAAATCCTTAAGACCGCACAGGCGTTATTGGCGTCGGATGGGTTCGGGGCAGTCTCTTTTGACGCAATTGGGCGTGCTCTTGGAATGTCGAAACAGGCCGTACTCTATTGGTATCCATCCAGACAAGAGTTGCTTGCTGCAATGCTTGGCTCTTGGTTGGCGGCGGAGGCGGACGTAGCTGTGAATGCCGTTGACGGTAAAGATACGCCCAACGCTGCAATCTCTGCCTTTGTCGAGGCTGTTGCGGCGTTCCATTTAGGTGACTTGGATCGGTTCCGAATGATGTATTTAGCGCCGCAGACCTTGAAGGTCGAAATGCAGGCCCCGATGGAAACGGGGGCGCTCGATCAGGTGCATGCCACCACGAGCCGAATGTATGGCGCCCTGGCCGACTGCCTTGGGGGAGATCCGCTGTTCGCTCGCCAGCAGGCAACATCGATCCATTGTGCGGTCTTGGGGCTTGCTCTGATGTTTGGTCTCGCAAACGGGATCAAAGACCCGTTGAAACACTCGCAGAAGGATCTGATCGCTGCCCTTGTGGCGAGGCTTACCGATCCTGAATAGTGCAGCAGTAAGAAGATTGGGCTCGGAACTGCCGTTTGCTGCGACCGTCACCAATGGCGGAAAGCGGGCTTTCGCTACATGATGCAAAAGAGCTTCGGCCGGACACAAAAGCGGACTTTCAACCTCTTTTGCCTCGCCCCAAGTCGAAGCGAACTTCTGTCTTCCGTGACAACCGGTCTAACGAGTAGGCTGACACCTGGCCTCGCAAGATTGAAATGTCGAGGGTAGCCGATTGAATTGGGCCTGCGCTACGTTGACCCATTGAAGAGTTCCGCGTCGCGCTGGTTCGTCGTTTCATAGTCGAACAACCGGCGTCTGTTACGATGTCCCGCGGCTGCATGCAAATGCGGCGAGGCCCGCCAGCTACTGCTCCGGTGTGACGATGAGGAAGGGGCTTTTTGTTTCCCGCGAGGCGGCCAGGATGAAGTCACGTCCGCCTACTCCGCCGTCGATGAGGGCTCGCGACAGTGCGTGCTGCTGACCGAGGCCGGCCACGGCGCTGGCGAAGCCGTCGGCGATACGGCTAAGGCGCACAGCGGCCTCACGACGAACGGTGATCGACGTGGCCAAATCCTTTTCGGCAGCGGCGATCAGTCGGGCCAGCGCATCCGGGTTCATCCGATCAAGGCACCTGAGGTTGTCGTCTCGGTACTGCGCAGCGTATTCGCCCGCATGGGCCAGATCTTCGGAAATGAATAGTGCCCGCAGCTCTGCTTCCTCGCAGAGCCACTTTGCCGAGCCCAAGGTCCAGATCAGGTCCAGTCGCTCCATAGGGAGGGCGGTCGCCTCGGCGGGATCCATGGCTTCCCGTAGCAAGTCGGAGATTGTGCTCACGTGTGTGGAAAGCTGTCTTTGCAGAGCGCCTGCAATCGCGAGGTGGTCCGTCCGCGTCGCGACGCCATCAAGGTCTTTAAGCGCCGCGCGGATGTCGCTGAAGAGGCGGCGGATTTCGGCCTCCTGTATTAACCTGCCAATATCGCGAACTTCCTCGCGCAACGTCCCGAGATTTTTCTCGATGGCGATCAGGCGCATGTTCATGATCGCAAAGCCGGCGATGGACACGCCGAGCCCGATCCCGGTGAGAGCGATGTTTGCAATCTGCAGATTTTGCAGAAGGGCCATGCCCTGACGCAGTTGTTCGAGCGAAGATTTGATCTGTTCGTTCTGCACCATCCCGACAATCCCGAGGGGCGAGAAACCGGTTTGTGCAGCTGCGCCTCCGGCCTGAGCAAAAGCTTGGACGAAACCTTGCGTCTGCTGAACGTGCCCCAGGATTTGGCCGGAGGAGACATCCTTGATGATCGCGCCTATCAACTGAGCCTTACCGGACGAAACAAGCGCGTCGAGGCCAGGAGGGATGGCGTAGAGGAGAGGCATCAAGCGGCCCGCAGTTCAGCTTCGAGACTGCGTAGCGTGATCGCTTGGAGATCGGTCACGAGACAGCGCTCGCCCGGCGCAAGTCCGTGACCCAACGCCGCGATGCGGGCGCGGCCCTGGAGGCGGACTACGAGATGTCTGCGATTTCGATCACTGAGCCGATCAACGACGCGGCTGCCGGTCAGCGTAGCCAAGGCGATACCGGTGCCTCCCAATGCGAGCATGGGCCAGGAGATCGCCGTGGTGGTGAAGATGATGAAGGAGGTCGTGGTCACCGTCGCGAGCGAAACAACAGTGGGGATGGCTGCAAGAGAAGCGGCGAGCACGCCAGCTCCGGTAAGAGCGGGCAGCGCGACGCGCAGGGCGTCTTGGCGGGTGCCCTTCTCGGAGAGCGCTGAGACAAGCGCTCCAATTTCGGTGTCCATCTCTGCCTCGACGCGGCTGGCGGTTCGCTGCGCCCAAGGTTCGAAAAGTTCCTTCCAAAGCCTGTCGGGCGAAACTTGCGCCTTGCTCGCGGCGATCGAGGAAATCGATGCGACGGTTCTTTCAATTTCCGCCATGAGATCGGGCAGAGCGTTCTCCACTTGTTCAGTTATTCGCTCGAAGTGCGCCTGTTTCCACTGGATCATCTCGAGCTCTACCGCTGGGTCGAGCGGATGCGCCGGGGCTGTTAAAGTCATCACGTTTCTCGGTTGCCTGACTGCGGGCAGGCCATATCGCGAGGCCATTATTGGAATTTCATAGTGAGCGGGCGGCAGCCTATAATCAAGCTTTTCCCGAAAGAAATTTCAAAGCTCATGGTGCAGCGGCACGCCGGACGAAAGTAACTTCCTTTCGATCAATCGATCCGCAGTGGCAGAAAGCGGCAGTTTTTGCGAAGGACAGTGGTGAACGACGCGTTTCGGGAACGCCATGAAGCGGCAGACGGTCAGCTATTATCGGCAACCACGGGACAATTACGTCCGAAAACCAAGTTACTCTCGCCTCGTGAACATTGGCGTAGTTATTGGCACTTGGCCGAGTTGGAGAGACCAGCTAAAGAGGAGTTTAAGGCCAAGCCTGGAGGGCAGAGAGTGGGAAAATCATTCCCCGAATTACAGGAACATCAGGCTCGCATCGAAAAAGCCTTAGACACTGCCAAGCCTGAGGCGGTCGCACAAGGCAAGGCGCTTCTATCAGCGAACTGCGAGCAATACATCGAAGCGCAAGGTTTCGACGCAGAAAAGTTATTGGGCATAATTGCCGCCAAGCATCAAACCTCCGAGACCATCTCTTGCCAAGAGCTCTACGAAACCTGCCACAGGACAAGCGGCAAATGGTGGAAGGAGATCGGGATGGCCGCCGCCCGCTTCTGCACAGGTGCGACTTCCATATGGGGGTGGGCCAAAGGCCACCCCGGCATGAACGACGCTGTTGTGAACGGCCAGACCGACAAACGCGGCAATGGGGCAGCCACTATGGACTACTTAAAGAACTGAGCAGCCGAAAATTCTTCTGGAAGCCTCCGTATGTGCGGCCGTGTAAGCGCGAATTCTGCATCGCAATGGCCCACTCAACTTGCTAAATTTCTGCGCGCTTCAAGAACGGCTGGTTCGGTGAAACTGCACTGCGCGCTGACTTCTATCCCAAAGGTCTGGTCAGGGCCGTCTGTGGCGACGGCCCAGCCGTTTAGATTTCGATAGCTTCGGCGATCACAAGTGCATCTTCAAGCTCGACGCCGAGGTACCTGACAGTGCTGTCCATCTTGGTATGACCCAACAGCAGCTGGACCGCCCGCAGGTTGCCTGTCTTCTTGTAGATCTGCGTGACCTTCGTTCGCCGCATCGAGTGCGTGCCATAGGCGCTTGCCTCCAGACCAATGGATGTCACCCAGTCACGCACAATTCGCGCGTACTGGCGGGTCGAGATGTGAAGCCGTTCGTGAAAACGCCCAGGCCAGAGGTATTCGGATCCGACCATCAGCGGCTCCCGCATCCATCTTGCCAGCGATGCACGGGTGCCTTCGGAGATTTCGAAGCGCACAGGTTTCCGGGTCTTGCTCTGAAGAACCGACGCGCGTTCTTTGATTTGGCCTGAGGCCATGACATCGACCACCTTCATCTTGACCAGATCGCAGCCGCGCAGCTTGCTGTCGATGGCAAGATTGAAGAGGGCCAGATCACGATGGTTTTCAGCCAGTTCCAGCCGCACTCTGATAGCCCAGACATGTTTGGGCTTGAGAGGCCGTTTCTGGCCGACGATCCGGCCTTTGTTCCAGACCGGACGTAGTGCGCGGATGGCGGGTAAGTTTGATGTTTCCATGATGGATCCTCCGATCCACCACGCCCTCCCACATCGACAACCCGACGTTGACAAGACATCATATCACATGATGCTGCGCTGCCTCTGAGGTCGGCAGTGAGCCCAAACTACTTAATGCTGCAAGTTGCACCAATGTCGGGAAACCGCAAAGTTTGTCGCTCAGAATCGTCGAACTTGAGACTTGGCTGATTAATGGAAATCACGCTATGTTTCGCCGATAGATCAAGTAGAGGATTTTTGTGTTGGCGCAGTTATCTATTGTCGAAAAAATTGTTGGTCAAACTCAACGGCAGGCATTCTCGCTTCGACTGGCGAGCGAACGTATTTCAGCGCGCGACGTCGTAGCGAAGCATGTTCGAGATGAAGTTGATCGGTTGAATGATCTCGCGCGCCGCAGACACGTAGAACACGACCGAGTTGCTTCATTTCTCGTTGGTGATCACTCGCACGAGTTGGAGCGAAAACTGAACAAGCCGAACCGTAAAGGCCCCAAAGCCCTTGATCCCACCAAGGAAATCGAAGCTGCTTTGGATGCCATCGAGTCAAGGAGAGTAATCGTATTGTTCGATGACTTTGAGGTAGAGGACTTTGATGCAGATCTAACGGTCACAGATCAAAGCAAAATCACTTTCCTGCGCCTCGTACCCTTGGTTGGAGGATGAAACGCCTTCTGGCAATACTTGGATTGCGCAATTCTGCTGCCTCCCAAACCGGCGAAGCCAAGGCCGTGCTCGCTCAGATCATCGAAGAAATCGTGGCGGTTCGCAGAGAGCAGAACACAGGATGGGACGGGGTGAAGAGTTTGAAGGACTCGGCGCGCTGGCGTGCGCTGATGGAAGAACCAAGGGAGGTTCAAGTCAGTGTTGCTCTGGCGGCTTTGGCCAAAAACAAGCGCGGTATGAGCGGCGGGGGCGGTTGGGACTATTGGTTGCGCCGCGACATACCTTTTTCCATTGCGCGGCTTATCCTTCAAAAAAAATCAATAAAGATCAGCGAGGAAGACCTTGTCAGGCTTGTCAACAAGGCAACGCAAACGGACCACCTCGAATACCAGTTCCCGGTCTCAACAGTTTTAGGGGCTTGCGAACGGCATCTGGCGGAACAGGCACCAACCAAAGCGTTACGCCGCGCACTCGAAGCTTTTGTCCGTCGAACGGAAACAGAGGGCCACGCAACTCAGGCGGTACGCAAAATGGGGATTAGGGCAAAGGCGATGCTGAACCCAAATGCCGCTGGCGGCGCCGCTTCGCTACCTTCGGGTGCATTTTCAAAGAAGCTCATGCAATGGGTTGGCAAGGAACCTTCGCGTGTCGCATTGGCGAGCCACCTCAACGAGGCCTTCGACAAATCAAAGCCAACCAAGACTTGGCTGAAAGAAGGCGCGGCACGCACCAAACTCGTGAGCGATTTGTGGGATCAGCTAAGCATTTGGTTGGAATCAGAAGTGCCGGACCCGTCGAAACCTGATATGTCCCTGGATCTTCTGAAATCCCTGATCTGGCTGGCACCGCCTGAGATGGCTCCACAGATTGGTCGCTTCTGTCAGGTATGTTTCAAGAAAGTCCCACAGATCGGCGCGCGCTCAATAAAGCTTGGCAACGCATGTCTGCTTGCATTGGAAGGTATGGGGACAAATTTTGCAGCGGTTGCCGAACTTTCAAGATTGTTGCGTGATATTAAATACGCCTCTGTCAGAGATCAGATCGCCCAGCGTTTGGCCCGCGTTGCAAAGTCGGCTGGACTCGATGTCACGGAGCTAGAAGACCGAAGCCTTCCCGACTTCGGGCTCAATCAAGAAGGGTACGTAGAAGTCGCGCTAGAACGGTACTGTGCTACGCTTCGCGTAACTGCCCTCGAAACAAAACTGGCGTGGCGGAGCTCTAATGGAAAAGAACTCAAATCGATTCCTAAGCAAGTACGTGAAAACCATCCGGAAACGCTAAAAGCACTAAAATCTAAGCAGAAAGATATAGAGAACGCGCGCAAGGCTACAGTCGCGCGATTGGAAGCAAGTTGGGTCGACAGCTTGGACTGGGACCTCGAAGAATGGAGAACGCTATTTGAGCAACACCCCGTACGGCGGCAAATCACCCGTTCGCTGATCTGGCAACTGACGTGCGGTGACGCGACAGTCTCAGGATTGCCCAGCGATGCAGGTTGGGTTGGGCCTGATGGGGCGCCAGTCGAGCTTCCGGAAAAGGCTCGCGTCAGTCTTTGGCATCCTCTCAATTGCGATCCTGAGACGGTTCTGTCGTGGCGCCGCAATATCATTCAGGCAGGCCTAACGCAGCCCATCAAACAGGTCTATCGCGAAGTGTATGTGTTAACGGAAGCAGAGCGCCAAACTGAGGTGTATTCCAATCGTTTTGCTGCACATATCCTCCGTCAGCATCAGTTCAAGGCCCTTTGTGATGCACGTGGTTGGCGCTTCAACCTGATGGGCGCGCACTTTGATGGACACAACATCCCCGAGCGCCCGCTCCCATCTCTCGGTTTGAAAGCCGAATATACTGTTGAAGTTGTCGAGGATGGCCAAGCCAGTGAAACCGGTATTTCCTCACACGTCGCAACAGACCAAGTCAGCTTTCTTGACACCGAAAATAATCGAGTACCGCTGACTGAGGTAGAGCCAATCGTTTTCTCAGAACTGATGCGCGAAGTGGACCTGTTTGTGGCTGTTTCAAGCGTTGCCAATGATCCTGCTTGGACGGATGGCGGGCCTGAAGGACGGTTCGGACGGTACTGGCACGAACACGCATTCGGTGACCTCAGCCAAAGTGCCCAATCCCGTAAGGAATTGCTTGAAGACATCCTTCCAAGCCTCGCTATTGCGCAACGATGCTCCATTGAAGGGAAATTCTTGGTAGTTCGTGGAAAGTTGAATGACTACGTGATTCACCTCGGTTCCTCGAACATTCAAATACGACCGTCGAACAGATATTTGTGCATTGTCCCGGGACGCAGAAACTCGGAAGCAACACGCCTCCCATTCGCTGGCGATGGTACGTTTTCAATTATTCTTTCGAAAGCATATATGCTGATTGATGACGACAAGATTATCGATAAAACCATTCTCGCTCAACTCAGTCACTAGCGGCCGCTTTCCCATGAAAAGCCGCCCTTTAACTCATGCCTTCGAACGACAGCTCCGTCCGCTCTGCCGACCTTCATCCTTCGAAAATGCTGCGCCATGGACGAATGGCCGGTCTGGTGAAGCTGCGTCGCGGCATCGGCTATACCAGCCAGTGGCAGCTATGGGCCGTTCATGATCAGTAAAGATGGGGTCAGAATCTTCACGATACCTGCGAAGCCGATGGATTTGTGCACCTAGAAATGATTTCAGCACGGTGTCGGTTGTGA
>NZ_BMKA01000011.1 GCF_014643735.1 Neptunicoccus cionae | reverse complement strand
CGCCCACCGTATGCAAGTCGATGCCACTGGAGTGAGCATAATCGAGGAGCCAAACCAGCGTTGCACAGAAAGAAAAGGACTTGAAAATGTAATTTCCTCATGCAGATCAATTTTCCAGAATACGGTTTCACCCTGGATCTCGACCGCCCCGAAATCATGCCAGCCCTCCGGGTCATTCTCGGGTTCGAATGTGTCGAACGCCCCCGTGACATTCACCGCCTCGGCCATGAAACCGTCCCCGGCCTCCATAAGCGAACGGGTAACATGCATCCGGCCTTGGATGGGCGCCTCTGGTGCTATCCCGAGGCAGGCGAGCTTGCGGAAAGCGTCATTCTGAGCGGCGATTACGGCGGGGTCTGGGCGGTCTGTCGGAGGCTGTGCTGCGTTGGTCATGGGTCTGTCCTTTGAGAAGTTTGAAACACCCTTCCCAAAGCCTGCTTTCCCTTTGCCGACACACATCCCCTCAAGCGGCCTGGTCGACCTCCCCTGCCCTGCCCGCCTCCGATCGCGCGATAAGGTAATCACAGGCGCGCTGCGCATCGGCCGCGTGCTTGAAAATCGCCCGCTTGTCCGAGCGCAGCACCCGCAGCCAGTTGTAGAGGTAAGCGGCATTCATCTCGAGCGTATGCGACGTGAACCCAAGTTCCTGCCCCAGAAAGCAGGACGTGAGCTCGGCCACGATCTCCTCGCGCGCATAGGCTGTGTTGCCAAACCGCGAAAGACCGTAGTCGCGGTTCAAGCGATGGCGCGCCTTTGTGGCATGGCCCAGTTCATGGGCCCAAACCCCATAAAAATTTGGCGGGTTCTGGAACCGCGTAATCGGCGGCATGTAGACCTTGTCTACCGGCGGCAGATAGTAGGCATCGCTACCCGTGAAGACGGTGGTGATATCGATGGCATCAAAAAAAGCCTGCATATGGGGAATGGGTTCAGCGGGCGGATGCTCAGGCACCGGGTCCGGCTCGGGATGGAAGCTATCCGGCAACCCCTCGATCTGGCAGGCGTTGAACACGCGATAGGATTTCTGGAAACGGAAGACGCGGGCCTCGTCACCATCTGCCTCGTCGGCGTCTCCAGACGCCTCGTCCTGTTTCCGGCTCTGGCCGTAATAGACCACCACGGAGGACTTCTCGCCCTTGCGGACCTTGGCACCCAGGGCATTGGCCTGTGGGATGGTCATCCAGTAGGGCGAGCTGTAGCCCGCCATCACGGTCCGCATGGTCAGCAGGAAGTTGTTGACGCCTTGATATGCCTCGCCGCCCACGCGCAGGGGACGTGTACTGCCACCAGCCGTCCAGGGCTTGCGCCACGGCAGGACGCCGCGCTCAATGATACGGATGATTTCGTTTGTGATGACCTCGGAGGCATCAGATTTGGGCGTGCGGGATCTGGCCATGGCTGGCTTCCTTTCGAGTGTTGGTGTGAGGGGATAGTGATCAGGTTGGCCGACTGGCGCGTGGATCGTTGACGATCCTGGCGCCGAGCTCCTCAGCCATGTCGATGTAGGTGGTCAGCGAGACGGACCTGCCAGGACCGCAAGGTTCAGGGTCGACCGATCCGCCCCGTTTCACGCGGGGCAGGTTCGCGAAGGCGATGACATTGTTGACGGGTCGGATATCGATGAACGGCGTGCCACCTGCAACCGCAAGAGTGGCCAAGGGAAAGCGTTCGATCGGCGCGAAGGTCGACACAGTCGTCCAACCGAGATAGATGAACGTCCCGCCCTCGCCGCAGATTACATGGGCATTCGGCAATGTCGCTGCCTGCCGGAGATAGCCGAGATCACGCAGGACGGTCTCGCGTTCGAGCTGCCGCGCCCGCGCCGACTGGCCGGTTCGGCGCAGTTCCTTGTGTCGCCACCACGAGGCAGCGGTCGCGCGCAGCACGCGCAAGATACCTGTTTGCATGGGAATGCCCTTCATCAGGAAAGACAGACCGGAACCCGGCCCGGACCCGTCCGAGGGACCCCAAAGGCCCTCATCCGTCAGTCACAAAACCCGAAGGACACTTTCACTTTTCCCGGCCCCACCAGCCCGGGAAAAGAACTTCAGGGGCCGGCACAGCCCCAGTTTTCTTCATTGCACGCAGAAACTCCAGATCGGCAACGAACATCGGCAAGGTCTTACCTACGATTTCTAATTTTTTAATAATATCAATATATTATAGCAAAACTCAGATCGGCAATTTTCTCTGGTAAATCCATGCGGTGCATGTCCTGAGCACCGGATGCGACAAGCCTCTTCACTTCGCTGCCAGGGAATAGCTGGTACTACGTCCACCAGCGTCATCTTTCTCAAGTGCTCCCAAATCGATCAGGTCGAGGATGTCGCGATATGCGGTGTCTTGTGAGCACTTCTCGATCTTCGCATATTTCGACGTCGTGAGTTTTCCTTCGAACCCATCGAGGAGGCGGTTAAGCATGTCCCGTTGGCGGTCGTTTATGTTGGCCGTTCCGTATTTCTCCCAGAACCGCGCCTTTTGAAACACGGCCTCCAGAATGATCTCTGCGCCATCAAAAGCACGGTCGAGGCAATTGAGGAACCAATTGAGCCAGGCGGTGACATCAAGCCCGCCCTTCTGCGTCGTCTCGAGCATATCATAATAGGCGCTCCGCTCCTGCCGGATTTGGGTCGACATGCTGTAAAACCGCTGTGAACTGCGTTCGGATCGCGCCAACGCCATATCCGCGATCGCACGCGCAATGCGCCCGTTGCCATCGTCGAAGGGGTGGATCGTGACGAACCACAGATGTGCAATTGCGGCATGAATAACAGGATCCGTGTCAGGGACCTGATTGAACCAGGTCAGAAACCGCCCCATCTCTGTATCAAGCCGTGCCGCTCCCGGCGCCTCAAAATGCACGCGTTCACGACCCATAGGTCCTGAAACAACTTCCATAGGGCCTTCACGCCACTGCCCCACGGTGATCCGGGTCATTCCGCTTCGCCCGGTTGGGAAAAGGGCGGCATGCCAGCCGAACAATCGCTCTGCGTCCAGTGGTTGGTCATACGCTTGCGTCGCGTCCAGCATCATCTCGACGACCCCATCGACATGGCGATCAGACGGGATCAGCCCGCCGATTTCGAGCCCCAGCCGTTTTGCGATAGACGACCGAACCTGATCTTTGTCGAGCGTCTCGCCTTCGATCTCGCTGCTCTTGACGACATCACTGGTGAGAGTTCGCAACATCGCTTCGTTTCGAAGATCAAAGCCAAGGCCTTCCATGCGTCCCAAGAGCTTGCCTTGTCGGTGGCGGACAGCGGCAAGTTGTGAAGACAGCTTGGCCTTGTCCCAAGAAAACTGCGGCCAGTCAGTGATTTCGTGAATGTAGGTCATATTTTGCGCATTCCTTGCGGAGATTATACCGCATAATCTCGTCAAGACAACAATAACTGCCGCAAAATCTGCGGAGAATACAGGCGGCAATCTCCGCATGCCCCACCTGGAACTCTCAACGTGCAAAAACTGCGTCCCCATCCCATTATGCAGCCTGCCCGCTCAATCGACCATAGAAGCTGCGCTCGAGATGCAGCTCCCCTGCCCCGGCTTTCTCGACCATCCCACGCAGATATCCGCCCGGTGACGCCACTTCGCCGGCGCAATGCTTGTCGAACGTGAGAACCAGCGCCGCAGTCGCGATTTGTGGCCCAAGTCGGTCCTGCGCGAGGTTCCAGGCGTGTTCAGAAACGCCGATCATCGGCCTCAACTGCCCCACAACACGGTGCAGATCGCCCCAATCCTTCAGATATCCGCCCATATTGCGCGCCCACGACGCAAATTCAGGACAGGCTTGCATGACTGTCGGCAGATCAAGAGCTGCCCCGCGCTTCTTGCGCGTTTCGGCCACCCAATCTTCCAACTCCCTATCAACTCGCTCTTCCGGTGGCGCATTTGGCACCACGCTCGCCGCTTCCTCTTTTTCTGAGGAATTACAGGTTACAGGATTAAGTTGATTTGTAATTAGTATATGAGGATCAGAAATGACCTCCCTGGGGTCCATTTCTTGAGTCTTTTGAAGCCCTTGTTCAGTGGTTGCCGGCGTGTTTTCCACAACTTCATCCGCTCGAGCTGCCTTGAGATAGGTCGCATCGACACGCTCCTGGAGCTCCCTGAACCATTCCAGAAGCCGCGCAAGCGTCTCAGAGGCCGTGTTCCGGCGTGGGAGGCGGTCCAAAAGATCCTCAAAGAGGCTTGAGAGCTGTGTCCAGGGGCCTCTCAGAGCGCCGCTGAGGGCCGCTTCGATCCTGGCGCGGATCATTCGGCGCGCAACCGTGATCTGGCGCTTCAGGCGCTGGCAGAGTTCGCGCTCGGCCTGCAGTTCTGCGTGTAGCTGCTCAAACTCTTCGGCTCGAGCCGAGAGCGGCGACAAGTCGAAGCCATAGGCCTCGATGATACGGCCTTCTGCGTCCCTGTTGCCCCAACGCTTGCCATTGGGGCTGTCCTTGAAGGCTATCACGCCGATCTCAGCCAGGCGCCGTGCATGGCGCTTGAGCGCCGAGAGCGAGAAGCCTGTTTGCTCCATCAGGTAAGAGTTGGACGCCCAGACGATCGGACGCTGCCCCTCTTCCCAGTCCTGGGCCCGAGTGAAGGCCCCAAGCGTGTCGAGAAGCAGTACGTCGCCAGCCTTGAGGCCAATATGCGCACCAACGCGTTTCACGGCAACAAAGGCCCGTGTCTTGGGCACGGCTGCTCTTTCACCAGCTTGTGCGTGCTGTTCAGCGACCGCGAGTCCGGCCGTCGCTTTGCGCCACCCCGAGGGTTGGTTGATATTGGACATACCTCCACCGTTCTGAGGCATGACTGTCCCAGTCGCTCCATGCGGAGCATCATTGAATTTTTTCATTTTTTAGCTAGGCACAGAAAACCTGTTCGCCCGAAGACGTTTTTCGTTGTTTAGCGATTCGCGGGCTGCTAGGATTGTGGTGTGAAAACAAATCGCGCCTTGTGCGCAGCAGCCCTCGGGACTTCGGTTTCGAGGGTTTTCTTTTTGGTGCCGTTCTCCTTTTTGCTCGTTGCCTCTGTTTTGGCGGTTAACAGCTGTTAACCGCCGCTATCCTTCGTGGCTCTCTGATTGGAACCGATCGAAGGAATCCTGAATGAGCTGGTCCAGATTCTGATCCAGCCAATTCGCGAATCTCGTGTTTTCCCCTGCCCGCTTGACGGTGACTGAGAGCCCCGATTTACCACTTTTGATCTGCACACCGGGAACGGGCGAGCGCTCCTCGACAGATCGTTCTTGCTTACCTCGCTTGCCAATTTCCTTGAGAACGAGGTCCAGCCGTCCGTCGGAGTCGAGATCACCAGATTGACCAAGAACACCCAGAACACCCTCCTCCGAGAGTTGTACTTTCTCAAACGCCGTTGCGAGTGTGGTCCATTTCGGGCGCCCTGCCCCTGGAGCTGCGCCGATGGCTTCACCGACAGCCAAGGGCACTAGCCGATTGATACGCTCAAGCTGCGAAAGAGTGTTCTTGCTGATAGCCAAAGCCTGACACGCCTCCGCACGCGAGTAGCCCTGCTCCAGGATCGCGTGCGCGAACCGGACACGTTCATAGTAGCTCAGCTCCGCGCGGCCGGCATTTTCGAGGCCTTTCGCCATCAATGCATCGGTATCATCGAGCGTCCGTATCAGAGCCCGCACTGGTATCCCCAGATAGCGGCACGCAAGTATTCGTCTCTGGCCGTAGATGATCTCAAAATGCCCGTCACGATCCTTCGAAGGACGTAGAAGCACCGGGACTTGCTGCCCGGCATCAGCGATGCTGGTTGCGAGATCCTTGATCGATTCATTCGGTGCGGCGCTGTTAACAGCTGTTAACTCAATATCCAGTCGGTCTTTCGGACCCCAAGCAAGGATCAAGTTGGCGTCGATTTCCTGAATGCCGCCGAGACCCGCACGAACAGAGCCGATAGTTCCTTTCGGCAATGTTCGATGAGCTCTATCAGAAGCCCCGTCTTTCGACCCCTCAGTCGCCGCAGTTATCGCAGCCATGATGCCGGTTTTGTTTTTACCCATTGCCATGATTACCGCCCCCAAGCCTTTTGAAGCATTCCCGCAATCTCCGAACCAACCGCATCCATGCTGTTCTTTGCGCGATCATAGGTCGACCTTGTCATCTCGGAGCGCGCAACCTCGTAGATCGACATCTTGAGCATCGATGCGTCGCCGATAGCCGTACTACGTAGTCCGGTCGCCCCAACGACACGATCCTGGAACAGAGCGCGCATTAGGCTCACGATCTGCTGACTTGGGATATCGCTCGGATCGTCCCGCGTGATGAGGAAGGAGAAAAAATCATGATCGAGTTTGACGCCCGTGTCCTCGATCACACCAAGATAAGCAGAAGTCATTTCGACAAACTGCTGGGTGGAAGCAAGGTCGAGCATGCTCGGCGTCATCGGCACGATGACCGAGGTCGCAGCGTAGAGGCCGGTCAAAGTCAAGAATCCGAGAGCTGGCGGGCTGTCGATCACCACTACATCGTAGTCGCTCTCAACGGACTGGATCGCCAGACTGAGCTTCTCAAAGAACGCAACACCGCGCCCTGCATTGACCGCTGTTTCAGTCTCAAATTCGCTCAGCACAAGGCGGGCAGGTGCCAAGTGCAATCCAGGGAAATAGGTTTCCACAACAGCTTCCGACATCGGTACTGGATCGTCATAACGAAGTGCGTCGTAAATCGAAGCGCCTTCAAACTCCAGTTCAGTTTGAATCCCGCAAAAGCCAGTGAGGCTCCCTTGTGGGTCCAAGTCAATCGCCAGCACCCGGTAACCACTCAAAGCAAGGTAGTGACACAGATGGATCGCAGAGGTGGACTTTGCAGATCCACCTTTGAAGTTCATCAGCTGAATAACCTGAAGCTTGTCACCCTCGCGACGCCCAGGAAGATACTTACCCGGCTTTCGAGAGCTTGCCTCCAGGAAATGGCGCGCTTGCAGGATCTCATCACCGGAATAGAAGCGCCGTCCGTTCTTGATTACTTCAGGCTCCGGCAAGGACCCGTCGCTATGGCACTTGCGCAAGAATTGCCCGGTCACCCCTAGAAGATCAGCAGTCTCTGTAGCGCTGAATAGTCTCAAATTCTTGCGTTGATCGGGCGCGTAGGCTTGTTGAAGATGCGTCGTGAGCGCGGTGTGTAGACGCGCCGCCATCTGGCTTGTAAGCTCGGATTGAGACGCCGCTTCGATTGGTGCCGTCTGAAACATGGTTGCTATTTCTCTGCTCGAACGCGCTTATTTGCGCAACTTGACTCTAATGGCCGTGATTCACCATGTTAAGTCAAGGATTTTATCCACAAATTGTGCTGTCGGACCAAAGGTCTACTAGGGAAGCCACGCACCCTCTAGAGTTAACAGCTGTTAACAGCACTCACAAAATTGTGGTTCACGAGTGCATCTGGCGCAGACTGGGTGTCGCTAGCGCACGGTTTCTCAATGGTGTCTTGACCGAAAATCCGATTAGCGAGAGATACAGCGAACTCAGGCCGGATCGGACAACGCACCGACAGACTTACGGCAAACCCAAGGCCCAATTGGATCGACATTCAAAGCTACATTGATACTTGGGTGCCGGGCCCAAACGATCAGATCAAACGCACTTCATGCGCATGGATGCACAAGGCCCTGTTGTCTGAGGCGTCAATGATCCCCAGCAGGGTAGGGGGCATCGCGGCTTCTCGCGTCGCGGGAACAGTATCCGGCACAAAGCACAGCGTAGACAGGACCAATTCAACCACGCCTCACCTAACCGCGAGACCTATCCGATGAGACCAAATCATAGAAGGAGGAGGTGCGATCCGTGACATTCTGGGTTCAAGAGATTGTTCAGGGATCATAAGTTCAGCACTCAAAGAAGCCGATGCGCTCACTCGACGGCTTCGAAGACCACTGGAAAGCAACCGCGGACCACGTTTTTGCTTCAGCACAACCTATGGCTCCCGTCACCGATTCTCTGAGGGCAAATTGCGCCCAGTTTTGTTGTTCAGATGATCCGCGTAGAATGATCGATGGCTGATACTTTCCGAAGATCCAGGTTCAGGAACCGTCGTCGAGAAATACTAGGGCAGGGACCTCGATCATTGTCCCGGTCTTGGCTAAATCGATTGTCAGCTACTGGAGACAAGTCGAAACCGTTGGGAGCGCACCGTACCTTTACTCGACGCCACCACAGGTTCGTGCCCGGTCGAGGGTTTGCAGGTCAAAACGCATTAGGTAGGTTGCGCCCCGGCAGAGACATATCATCTATCTGTCTATAGTACGGCGTTTGTGTCTGGCCCACTGATCGCCGGGTGCCAGCATTTTGGAGCGGGGAAATGCACGACGGATTGCGCGTGGAACATCTGTTGCGCTTCGTGAACCCATTCACCTGCCCGCAAAGTGCGCTGCAACAATGCAATCGTTCCATGGCGTGGAAGATTTACAAGGTTGCGATTAGTGCGCGGACCTCAGCAACCCCAGCTTTTCAGCACGCTCCAGCAGCATCTTCACAGAGGAAGGCTGCCAGCTAGTACGGCCTCGAGGGGTGCGCTCACGCATCGATTCTAGCCGGTCGCAGATCGCCTGCAGTGTGATTTCGGGGTCCGAGCCTTTGATGGCAGCCACGATAGCTGGCAGGCGGTCATCGGTTTCGCGGCGTCCGGCGCGGCCAAGCACTTCATCTGGTAGAAACCCGTCGCGGACATAGGCTTTCACAGCACGGAGTAGGCGGCTTTGGGTCCAGTGCCGGTCGTGGGGCAGGGGGCCATTAATGATTCGCAAAACATCTTCCCAGGCCATATCCGGCCGTAGGCGTCGCACGTGGGGCACCCAATCCTGCGCGGTTTCGCTCAGGCGCTCCATGTAGCCGTCCTGTCGTGCCAGCCGCACCTTGCGCAGCGCGGCGGGGTCTTTGGTGCGAAGCCCAGGATTGCCACCAACGCGCCCTTTGGCGCGCGCAGAGGCAAGCCCGGCCTTTGTGCGCTCACGTATCAGCGCGCGCTCGAACTCGGCCGCGGCGCCCAGAACCTGCAATGTGAATTTTCCTTGAGGGGAGGCGGTGTCGATTGGATCCTGCAGCGAGCGGAAGAAAGCTCCCTTGGCCTCCAGACGTTCGATCACCTCCAGCAGATGCGACAGGGATCGCGCAAGCCGGTCGATCCGCACAACGACCAGCGTATCGCCGCTCTGGACGCGTTCGAGCAAACGCGCGAGTACAGGACGCGCGCGATTGCCGCCTGAGGCGTGCTCTTCAAAGATCTCGGCACAGCCCGCAGATTGCAGCGCCTCAGACTGGGGCAGGGGGGTCTGATCCTCCGTGGAAACGCGGGCATAGCCTATCAGGGGCATGAAAACGGGGCCGATTGCAATTTCATATGCCGTTACTAAACGACCATTTAGTCGAGAAGCTCGCTCGCCGGGTTCTCAGCGACGTCGACATCGTCGTAATACTTCTGCGCCTGTGCCGGCGAGCGATGTAGAGAAAGCCGCATCGCGGCGGGCAGGGGAGTACCGGCAAGGGCTGCCTGGGTCAGGAAGCCAGAGCGGAGCCCGTGTGGGGATGCAAAATCCCTGTCGATTCCGGCGGTCTCCAACAACCGTTTGACGATCTGATTTACCGATGCGTCCGACAACCGCTTCTGCCCCAGGGCTCCAGTCCGGGTGATCCGTCGAAACAATGGTCCTTTTTCGATCTCGGCCGCATCAATCCAGGCGACGAGCGCCCGGGCAGCGCGGCCCTTGAGCACGAGTTTCGGGGTGCTTCCTGCATCTGTCGTCTTGGTCCCGGGCAGCTGGATCCAGACGACACCCGTGGCGTCAAAGGTTTCCAGATCAATGTCGCGGCGATTGAGACTGACGATCTCAGAACGGCGGCGGCCGCCCGACGCCCAACCCAGCAACAGAATTGCGCGATCACGAATGCCGCGAAGTCCGGGACCTGCTGCCTCGGCGAGTTGCAACAACAAATCTCTCGTGATCGGATGAGCCGATTTCGGGGCAGGGGGCCTTGCCGCGGCTTTGCGCGCCTTCGCGCGAGCCTGTCGCACCAGCGGCGCTTCAAAGGGTGATGCGAGATTTCGCATCCGGTGAAACGCCCGCCAAGACGCGATGCGTCTATCCAGCGTCGAGGGAGCGGGGCAGGCGAGGCTCTTGCGCAGTCCTATGGCAATCAGCGCTCGCGCAACCTCACCGGCCTTCCGTGCATCGTTGCTCAGATCGCGACTGTGATCGAGGATGAAGCGCAGCGCGACATCTTCGCTTTCGGGCCATGCCAACGCCGGTTCATCAGCAAAGCGCATTTTCTTCCAGGCCGAGAGATAGATCAGATCCCGCTCATAGGCCCTCCTTGTGTTTTCGGGTGTGCCGCGCGCGTAAAGATCGTTGAGCGCCTCGCGGTCCTCGGCATCGAGACGCGGAGCCCGATAGGGCAGGGGGCTCTCCCTCGTCGCGCTGAGTAATTTTGACCGTGGTTTCATGCGCTGAGGGTGACGAGAATGGTCGTTTCTGTCAACATACGATAATTGTATCTTATCGTATCTTACATTGCATTCTGCAAAACTCTTGAGTAGATATCAATATGTCCCTATTTTGCTCATTATGCAGCGTCATCCCTATATTTTAGAAGCCGGTAGCGAAGAGTCCGAGCGCGGAATCTACGATCCGGAGCCAATTCAAGATGACGACCTCTGGTTCATGCCTGCCAGTTTTAGTGGGGAAGCTGACGACCTCGCGCCTCCGCTCCCCCGGGCAGATCACTCCAGGCTCATTGATGTTGACGCATGGCGTGAGGCGGAGGCCAGTCTTGCCGTATCATTGGCTAAGGTCGCGGCGAAGCTTGGGGCCCTCGACGAAAGATTGCGCCGGGCCCCAGAGGGCTGGCGGCACCGGCTCGCGCTGATCGAAGCATCTGGCGTGAGCTGGCTCGGGACCGAACGGATCTCGGCGGAGCGCCTGTCACTTTGGCGGGCCGTGCGGCTCAGTGGCGTCCAGGAAGACAACCAGGCACTCGCGCGGGCCGATTGGGCCTGCCGCCGACTGACGGCCGGGCCAATGCCCGACGTGACGTCGGCTGAGAGTGTCATGGACTTCCTGGGTCGCCAGGAACCCGCTGAGGTGGATCATATTCTTCATCCTTCCGGTGAGCCGATCAGCGACCAGTTGGCCGCATGGTGCGAAGAAATGAACCGGGCCGGGGACCTGCATCCGATCAGTCGTGCCGCATTTGGGCAATACCTGTGGGGGCCAACCGGCCTGCTGGCTCATGTGCCAGGCGCAGAGATGGAGGCAGCAGTACTTTCTGCGAGGATCGCCACCGACGGGTTGACGGGCGGGGCGGTGTTCCTGCCGCTGGCGGGTGGCGGGCTGTCTGGGCTCCGTCGCGTCGGAAATCCGGCGGAGCGGCTTCGGCGGTTTTTGAAGGGGGCAGAGGCGGCGATACTGGCTACGCTGCGACATCTCGATCAGCTTGAGGCGTGGCAAGGCAGGGCGTCGCACGCGCTGAAAGGCCGATCGGGACGCACGCCGAAGCGAATGGTTGAAGTTCTCTCCGAATGGCCGCTGGTTTCCGCGCCGATGGCAGAAGAAATAACCGGGGCCAGCCGGGCGGCCCTTCAACGCAATCTCAATGATATGGCTCAGATGGGACTCATCCGCGAAATCACCGGGCAGGGCCGATACAGAGTGTGGTGCGCACTTGTATAAAAAGGTGTTCCCTGGAACGAACCCCGGGCCTGACTGCCAAATCCGAAGGCCTAACCGGCCGCCTTCGCGAGCCCCCGGCGTATTTCTGGAATGACGTTTGCGCCGAGAATCTCGATGGCCTCCAGCATGGATCGGTGATCGATAACGCCCACCCCGAATTGCAGCAGGATCCGATCAAAACGCAAAACCTCATGGGCGGCGAGAATCTTTTCGGCCAATTGCGAGGGGCCACCGGCAAAATAGCCGCCATTGGGACCGGAAAACTTCTCGAACATCTCGCGGCTCTGCATGGGCATGCCGCGTTCGCGGCCGAGTTTGCCCATCTTCGCCGAATGCGCTGGATAGTAGATGTCCAGCGCGGATTTCATGCTGTTATGCACAAAACCATGGGCTGTCAGCGATGTCATCAGGCGCAGTGCCCTATGGCCCGCCTCATGCCCGGCCTGGTGATAAAGCTGGAACATCGGCGCGACACGCTTCCATTCGCCGCCCAGAATCAATGCCATCGCCATCGGCAGTCCCATGGTGCCGGCCCGCATGGCCGATTGCGGCGTGCCGCCAACCCCCAGCCAGATCGGCAGTTGCAGCTGAACCGGCCGCGGATAAACACCGAGCCCATCGAGAGGCTGGGTGTGGGCGCTCCCCGGCCAGTTTGCGTGCTCGGCCTTGTTGATCTCCAACAGCATGTGCAGCTTTTCGATGAACAGATCATCGTAGTCGTACATGTCATAGCCAAAGAGTGGGAAGGATTCAGAGAACGCCCCCCGCCCGGCGATGATTTCGGCGCGACCATCGCTCAGACCATCCAGCGTGGCGAATTGCTGAAACACCCGCACCGGGTCATCGGAACTGAGCACCGAGACCGTGCTGGTAAAGCGGATGCGCTTTGTCTGTGTCGCCGCGGCGGCGAGGGCAACCGCGATAGAGGAGACGGCGTAATCGTCCCGGTGATGTTCGCCGAGTCCGTAGACATCAACCCCGACCTGATCGGCCAGAGTGATCTCTTCGACGATGTTGCGCAGGCGTTCGGGCGCGCCAACGACCTGCCCGGTAACCGGGTTGGGACCTATATCGCCAAAGGTAAAAAGCCCGATTTCCATTGCGGTTCGCTCGATTGTTCCAGGGTCCGGCTCAGCTTATCGCAATAATGAGCTTGCCGGTTACACGGCCCTCAGCGCTGAGTTCATGGGCTGGGCCGACCTGATCCAGGGAGAAGGTTCTTTCGATGCGTAGATCCAACGCGCCCTCGGAGTAGAGCCGCGCTGCCTCCTGTAGCGCCTGTTCCGGCTGTGCCTGCGGGGTGGGCGAGAATTGGGCACCATATTCGGGGGCGGAGAAATCGACGATTGAGATAACCCGCGACGCCTCGCCGGTGATTTGGATCAGTTCGGGAATGTTGCCCGCGCCGACCAGGTCGAGGGTCGCGTCGATCCCTTCTGGCGCAAGGGTCTTCAACCGGTCGGCGAGCCCGGGTTCGTAGGTGGTCGGCGTTGCTCCGAGACCGCTCAGATAGTCATGCTTGGCTGCGCTGGCTGTGCCGATGACGGTGATCCCGCGCGCCTTAGCGACCTGGACCGCGACCGAACCGACGCCGCCAGCCGCGCCGGAAATCAGGATCGTCTCGCCCGCCTTGGCTCCGACATAGTCGAGGCTGCGAATGGCGGTCTCCGAAGCGACTGTCATCCCTCCAGCCACGTCAAAGGGCATCGCATCAGGTTTGGCCGTCCAGTAGTTCAGCACTGCATAGTCCGCGAATGTGCCGATACCTGCACCAAAAACGGCATCGCCCACGGCCACGCCGCTCACGCCTTCACCAACCTCATCGACCATTCCGGAGGCTTCGAACCCCACGCCAGCGGGAAACTCAACGGGCATGAAATCCTTGAAATACCCGGCCCGGATCTTCCACTCCGCCGGATTTACCCCGGCTGCGCGGACCGCAATCCGCACCTGGCCGGGCCCGGCATGGGGTTCGTCAACTTCGACCAGTTCAAGGACTTCAGGTCCGCCGAACTCATTGAATTTGATTGCTTTCATTGCCGTCTTCCTTAATTTACTCGCGAGCGGGACTATCAATTTCTATGTGGTTTGCCAGGTCGGCATTTTGTCAACTTTGATCCGTAGGCCTTTCACCCGGGGTAGACTTTCAGCGCGACCAGGGTCTCCAACATCTGGCTCTTGTCGTAGGAAACGAAATCGACGCCGGTCACTGCCGGATCGGCAGCGATTGCGGCGGAAACCAGCCCAACTTCCCCATTCGCAACCCAGTTCGGATCAACGTGTTCGCGTGCACGTGTAACCACTGGGCCAAGGACCTGCGACGCGACGCGAAGCCGGTCACCAAGTTCAGCGGTCAGCACCTTGCGCATCATTAAAAGCGCCGCCTGCTGCATGTTGATAATCGACGCGCCGGGCACCGGCATCTGGGCGCTTCCCCCGAGGATCAACTGGTAGGTTCCAGATTGCGGCAGATGGGGAACCCAAGCGCGAACCGTCGCGACATGGGCGCTACTTACGCTGACAAAGAAGCTCTGCCAGTCTTCGTCCGAGATTTCCCACAGGGGGTTTTTCTGCCACCATCCGCCGATCGAAGCAACGATATCCGTAACCGGGCCGAATTCGCTAATGACGCGCTTGGCCATCTCCTCAGCGTCTTCGAAGCTGGCGGAGTCGCCGGATACAAAATCCACCCTTCCCGGACCTTCGAGATCCGAAAGGATTCCTCGCAGCTCATCGATCTTGCGATCGGTTCTGGACGGAACGACGACATGTGCACCAGATTTCACCCATGCGCGAATAATCCCCTCGCCAACATCTCCGGTTCCTCCGGCAATGACCACACGGCGGTGACCTAAATCTGGATAACGGGCTTTTGCCAAATCAATAATCTCAGCCAAATTGAGCGCTCCTGTTGTTTGTAGCAGTCAGGCAAGGCCCGATGCTTGTTCGAGTTATTCGTTCAAAGTGCCTTCTCAGTGGCGCGGACCGTTTCGGCCCAGGGGGTTGTCGGGCGCCCGATCAACTTTTGAAGCGTGTGGCTTTCATCCATCAGCGCACCCTTGGCTGCATTGGCGTCGCTGTCGGCAAGCAGCGCGGCAATCGGGGCGGGCAGGCCGGCGCCTTCCAAAGCGCCAGCAAATTCCGCCTCGCTCATGTTGACATAGGCGACGGGCTTTCCGGCCGCCGCAGAGATCACCTCGACAAACTCGGCCATCGTGTAGCTTTCGTCCCCGGCCAACTCGTAGATCGCCCCGGACTGAATGGTATCGGCGGCCAAAACGGCAACGTCGCCTTCTGCATAGTCCTGACGGGTCGCGCTAGAGAACAGCCCGTCGCCAGCCGCGCCGAGATAGGCCCCATGTTCGAGCGCGGGCGGGATCGAAGCCGTCTGGTTCTCGGTATACCAGCCATGGCGCAGGAAGGCGTGAGGCAGGCCGGAGGCCCTGATCGCCGCTTCGGTTTCGCGATGGTCGGCGGCAAGTCCGATGCTGTTCGTCTCGGCCCTGAGAACCGAGGTATAGGCAAGAAAGCCAACACCGGCCGCCACAGCGGCATCAACCGCATTCTTGTGTTGCTCGGCACGTCTGCCCATTTCGGAAGCAGAGATCAGGAGCAGCCGGTCGATGCCCTGAAAGGCCTGCTCGAGCGATGCGCGGTCGTCGTAGTCGCCGATGCGCACTTCAACGCCGTGCCCTTCCAGAGCGGCAGCCGCGTCGGGTCTACGCACAAGGGCCACGACGTTCTTGGCCGGAACCTTGCCGACCAGTTCGGCAACGACAAGCGCGCCGAGTTGGCCCGATGCACCTGTGACGAGGTATTTTGCCGTCTGATCCGCCATGAACATGTCCTTTACTTTGATTCTGGTATACATATGAGGTATGGTCTCTTTCAGTTACCTACTATTGCTCAGCATTGGAAGAAGGCAGTTGCAAATGACCAGGGAACACCAAAGTAACCCTGCTGATGTGCTCGGTGACCTCATCAAGCATTTCGAGACCAGTCCGGAAGGCGGCATTGATACGGCAAGTTGTCCGGTCCGCGATGTGCTGGACCGTATCGGAGACAAATGGTCGGTTCTGATCCTGACGCTGCTCGCTCGTGAGCCAAAGAGGTTCAGCGCATTGAACAGGGTTGTCGGTGACATCTCCAAGAGGATGCTGACCCAGACGCTGCGCTCGCTGCAGCGCGATGGGCTGGTTGAGCGGACCGTCTACCCGACGACACCGCCGATGGTCGATTATCGTCTGACGGATCTTGGCCGGTCCGCGCTCGAACCTCTGGCCGGGCTGATTGTCTGGGCCGACCGAAGCCATGACCAGATCCGCCAGGCGCGTGAGGCGTTTGACCATAAGGGAGAGGATATGCCCCTGGTTTCCTAGGGTCCGGGCCCCTGCCTTCAATGACCTGTCAGGTTTGTCACGGTCGACACGCCGGATGAGCCAGTCCTCGGGTCAACACATATGTCGATCGGCCCAAACGAATGGGCAGCCTTGGAAAGGTTCCTTTCATGCGCAGTTTCTATCTCACAGCCCTCGTCCTGGGCCTGCTGACTGCGGTCGGCCCGCTGGCGATCAACATGTATCTGCCCGCGCTTCCAGTCATCGAGGATGTCTTTGACACCGACACGGTGACCGTTCAGCTAAGCCTTCTTTCGTTCTTTGTCTCCATGTCACTGGCTCAGCTCATCTATGGCCCGCTTTCGGACATGTTCGGCCGCAGGCTGCCGCTATTCATCGGTCTGACACTCTATCTGCTGGGGGCGGTCGGTTCCGCGCTGGCCCCGGACATTCAATGGCTGATCGCCGCGCGTGCGCTTCAGGGGCTGGGCGCAGCAGCGGGAATGGTGATCGCGCGTGCCGTCATTCGAGATCTCTATACCGGCCCTCAGGCCGCGCAGCTCATGGCCACGCTAATGCTGGTGGTCAGTATTGCGCCGGTCCTCGCTCCGCTGGCGGGAAGCGCTGCGCTCGCCGCAGGTGGTTGGCGCACGATCTTCTGGTCGATGGCGGCGGCGGCCATCGCGGCGCTTGTGCTTCTGACCACCGCGCTCAAGGAAACCCGCCCCCCCGAACAGCGCGGCGACAGCAGCCTTGCACGCTCGCTCCGGGACTACGCAAGCCTTCTGCGCGAACCGAGGTTTCTCGGCATCGTCTTTGTTGGTGCATTCGGGTTGGCCAGCTTCATGGCCTATGTGGCGAACTCGTCCTTCATCCTGATCGAGTACTATGGACTGAGCCCGACGCAATACAGCCTCGCCTTTTCGATCAACGCCGCAGGGTTTATCGGCGTCGCCCAACTCAACGGGTATCTGAGCCGACGCTTCGGGCTAGGGCCGATGATCCGGTTTGCGACGGCGGCGAATGTGGCTGTCATGCTGCTGCTGCTGATCACGGAACTGGTCGGGATCGCAACGCTGCCGGTGATGATTGTTCTGCTTCTATGCGGCTATGCGTTTCTGGGTCTCGTCGTGCCGGGCACGGCGGTGCTCGCTCTGGAAGATCATGGAGAAAAAGCCGGAACGGCGTCAGCGCTGATGGGTGCACTGCAATTCATGACGGCGACGGTCATGATCGGGATTGCGGGCGCATTCTTTGACGGCACGCCCATTCCGATGATCGTGGCCATCGCAGCCTGTTCCGTGATCGCTTTTGCTCTGGCGATGCTTTCTGTACCTCGAAAGGAGGCGCAGATCCCCGCTGAATAGGGTGTCGGCGCCGGTCAGGCTGCGCCTGCGGCCACCTTCCCGATCCGGTAGGTGCAACGGCGGCCACCTCTCACAATATGCTCGACCCTCTCGATGGCGGTACCAGGGCCCAGAACCTGCTCAAAAACCGCCTGTTCGGACCGGCAGAAACCTTGACAGAAACGCGCGGCAGCGCAGATCGGGCAGTGGTTTTCGACAAATAGGAACGTCCCGTCACCGGCATCCTCGAAACTCGCCATATAGCCTTCGTCAGAGCGCAGTTCAGCCAGTCTGGCGACGCGCTCCTTCAGGCTGCCGCATCCCACCATCGCGGCTTCGTATTGTGCCCGTGTCCTAGTCTCTCTGGCCGAGATAACCCGATCCAGGGCCTCCGCACCCAACTCATCCTGAATGCTGCTCAGGATTTCAACGGTTAGCCCGGCGTGGGTATTCGGAAACCGTGCCTGCCCCTTTTCGGACAGGTGCCAGTAGGTCGATGGACGGCCTCGGCTCGCACTGCGCCGCTCTTCGCGGACCAGCCCGTCATTCGAGAGCTTCATGAGCTGCTGGCGCGCGCCCTCACCGGTGATCCCAAGCCGTTCGCCGATCTGCGACGAGGTCAACGCGCCCTGCATCTTCAGGGTCATCAGGATGCGATCCGACGGCGCACGTGGTGCATCCGGGTATTTTTCCAAGTGATCGCTTGACATATTGGCCGGATTGTTTTTCAAAGTCTTCACTTGTTTAATTACCCGCTCACGTACCATGACGCAAGCCGGACCCGATAAGGAGAGACATGATGGCCTTTGAATTGCCCGCCCTAACCTACGACCACGCAGCCCTTGCCGCGCGGGGGATGAGCCAGGAAACGTTGGAATTGCATCACGACAAGCACCATCAGGCCTACGTAACCGCGCTCAACGGCTTTGTGGACGCGAACGCCGACCTGCAAGGCAAGACACTGGAAGAAATCATCGCGCTCACCTATGGCGATGCCGATCGTGCGCCCGTGTTCAACAATGCGGGCCAACACTGGAACCACATTCATTTCTGGAACGCACTTTCGCCTGCGGGTGGCGGCATCCCGGGTAAACTCGAAGGCAAGATTGTCGATGCCTTCGGTTCGGTCGAGCAATTCAAGGCCGATTTCAAGACCGCAGCCAACGGTCAGTTCGGCTCCGGCTGGGCGTGGCTGATCCAGAAATCTGATGGCACATTGGCCGTCACCAAAACACCGAACGGCGTGAACCCGCTGGCTACAGGAGAGGGCACGACGCTGCTGGGCCTCGATGTCTGGGAACACAGCTACTACGTCGACTTCCGCAACCGGCGGCCCGACTATGTGACCAACTTCCTCGACAACCTGGCGAATTACGAATTTGCCGAAGCCAACCTCGCCTGAACGCGAGTCGGTCTCGGCGTCGGGGCCCAGTTTGAAACAGGCTTTCTGCGTTCCGAGTCGGCTCGACAATTCGATGCGTATCGGCCATTTCTTGATCTCAAACTCAAGAGAAGACCAAGTGAATACTCTTCTCGGATCTCACGTCAGACTTATGTAGGGCCTCCTTCAGTTGCCTTCCTCAAAAAAAGGCCTGGGGACAGCCGGCTCAAGCGAAGGAGAGTCACCAATTAGTGACCTAGCGACGGCGCATGGCAGAACGTTTGGAGGTGGGTGACACCGGGTGTAGCGCGGCTTATAGCATGAAATCGTCCAAGCAGTTTGGGCGATTATTCTCAAACAAGGAGGACGGGAACTGGATTTGCCAATTTCGCGACGCGCACCGAAACTCGTGATTTTTGACTGTGACGGTGTGCTCGTAGACTCCGAGCCGACCTTCAATCGCGTGCTGCACGCTTATTTGCTTTCGACTGGCGCAAGCTTGTCACTCGTTGAATGCCACGGCTTGTTCGTCGGCAAGAGCAGACATGATGTCGAACGTTATGTGAGCGAAAGGGGATTGCGCCTTCCTGCGAAATGGCCACACGACTTCTACGACAGAGTTCTCGAAGCCCTCGGAAAAGAGGTCGAGCCGATCCCGGGCGCCCGTGAGGCGGTGACGTTGATTTCGTCGGCTGGCATTCCGCTCTGCGTAGCCTCAAATGGGCTTCTGGCAAAGATGCGTGTCACACTGGAACGGTCGGGGCTGCTTCCCTGGTTCGAAGGAAATATGTTTTCGGCTTATGATGTCGGCGCCAGCAAACCCGCGCCCGATGTGTTTTTGCATGCGGCCGAAATGAATGGCGTTGCGCCAGAGGATTGCGTGGTAGTCGAAGATAGCATGAGCGGATTCGAGGCGGCCTCCAACGCTGCGATGACCTGTTTTGCCTACCTCCCGAAGACAGCTTTGAATCCAGAGAACGTCTTCGGTGCGCGACGGCTAACCGATATGGCTGACCTGCCGAAACTGTTGGGGCTTTGAGTGGTCAATCCATAGACGGCAACCAGCTTCGCATGGACCGGACGACGTATACCCGGCTGCAAATCTCCATCGGAACAAACAAAGTTTGTGACCTGCGAAGGAACACGGCCATCAAACAAGATAGTTGTTAAATTTTTGTATCCGCTTCACCAATTCTTGTTATTGATTGACTGAGCGAGCAGCATGCACCCAACCCCCTCGCGGTTGCCATCAGCATTTGGGGGAGGACCATCCACTCCAAAGCCCAGGCTGCACCCGACCGTTCCTGTTCATGGATCAAGGCATGATGCATAGCCGAGACCTGTACCGAATTGAACCGTGCCAACGTCACCAAGAGCTCGGCAGCAATCGGGTTGTTCTTGTGAGGCATGGCGGACGAGGTACCACCTCCTGAAATCGCGATCACACCGATGCCTTGCTGCGCCATGAGGGCGATGTCCTGCCCAATCTTGCCTAGAGTGCCAGAAATCATTGAAAGCAGAGACGCATATTCCACAATCCCGTCACGCATCGTGTGCCAGGCCTTTTTAGTCGGCGCAAGATCGAGCTGGTTGGCGACATCGGCGACAACTTCATCCGCCTTATTTCGGAGAGCCTTGCGGTCGCCGGAGGCCCCGCCAATCTGTACCCGCTCGATACGGGGACGGATTTGATCCAGCCGCACCCGATGCTCGGCCAAAGGCAGGCGCCAGGGTAGAACCCGATCACGTACCTTGATCACCGTGGCGGCCTGCATTCTTGTGCGCCCCATTAACGGTTCATCCCCGAACCGCTCTTCTAGCTCCTTGAGGAATTTCTCCAATTCAATCAATCTGTTGGTGATGAGCAATGAAGCCTCTCGCAGAACCAGGACTGTCGTGGTGTCGACCACATCCTGAGAAGTAGCGCCCATGTGGACGGCTTCTTCAGGTGCGATAGCCTTAAGCTGTTTGACCAGACTCGGCACCGGCAGACCATCCTGCGCCGTACCTTTGGTAAGATCGGTTAGATCGGGTTTGGCAACTTCGATTGCTTGTGCAGCTGTCTCGGCCAGAGTTGCGTCAATCAGTCCTGCCCGGCCACAGGCCCGCGACCATGCCGCCTCGAAGGCGAGCATGTGCTGAAGATGCCGTTCCGGAGAGAGGATCGCTGCCATAGCGTCATCGCCGAACAGACCGGATAGCCACGGACTCTCAAACACTGAAGCGCTCATAGCGAGCTCCTTATGGTGCGCCGAAAGCGCGGGATGACCAATCTATATGATGCCGCTTTCCCCGATCTGGTCAGATGTCGAGGAAAACCGTCTCGCCCTCGCCCTGTAGTCGAATGTCGAAGCGGTACTTGCCGTCGCCGGTTTTCTTGGCGATCAGGGTATTCACCCGTGGTCGCTGTTCGATTCGGATCAGCAACGGGTCATTGGCGTTGTCCTCGTCTTCGAAATAGATCCGGGTATTGAGACCTACGTTAATCCCACGTGCGACGACCCAAAGGGAAATATGAGGCGCGCTCTCGACTCCACCGCGCCCCTGGTAAGAGCCAGGTTTGACTGTGCGCAAGGTAAACTCGCCGCTTTCCGCGTCGGCCGCAAAGCGGCAATGGCCTGTAAAGGCCGGATCGGCGCTTTTATCGCCCGGAAACACGCCCCCAGCATCGCATTGCCAGCTCTCGATCAACGCATCTCGCATCGCCCAGCCGGTGCCGTCAAATACGGAGCCAACGATCTCAACGATCTCACCCTTGGCCTTGCTTTCATCCAGAAAGGGCGTGGTGCCAATCTCTTCGTCATAGTATCCTGCGTTTCCCGCATAGGTAGGCATCAGGCCGATATGGACATAAGGACCCGCCGTTTGCGAGGCGCTTTCGATCAGTGTTTCAAGTTTCTGAACCATTTCACATGCCCTCCAGCTTGTTTTCAAACATGGTCTGACGGCGACCCCGCAAAACAATGTCAAATTTATAGGCGAGAAAATCGAGTGGGCGCGATTTCGAGAAATCGAGCGGCGCGACCAGCCGGTCGAGCTGGCTGCGATCCTTGATGGTCGCGGCGATCGGGCAGTGATTGATGAGCGGATCGCCCTCGAAATACATCTGCGAGATTAACCTTTGGCCGAAGCTGTGGCCAAATATCGAAAAGTGGATGTGCATCGGACGCCAGTCATTGGCACGGTTAGGCCAGGGGTAAGCCCCTGGACGAATGGTCAAGAATTCGTAGTATCCGTTTTCATCCGTGATGGTCCGACCGCAGCCGCCGAAATTTGGGTCGAGCGGTGCGAAATAGGTGTCTTTCTTGTGCCGGTAGCGCCCACCCGCATTAGCCTGCCAGATCTCTATTAGCGCGTTCGGTATCGGGCGGTTCATCTCGTCCAGCAAGCGGCCATGCACCAGGATTCTTTCGCCCACGGCGGGAGCAGCACCCTTTGTCCAGTTCAAGATCAGGTTGTTGTCGAGCGCGCCGAGCTTCGTGTGGCCGAATCTCGGACCAGTCTCTTCCGAGGGAGTGCTCTCCATCGAAAGCAACGGCAGGAAGGGCGAGCGCGCGACGCTCGTTTTGTAGCCAGGATCATAGGGCTCGGGGTGGATCGCGCGGTTGCGCGGAATCAGTGGTCCATGGTCAGTCATTAGATACTTTCCTCCATTTCCGCATAAGTCTGCTTGGCCAGCTTCAGCGCGTGGTTGGCTTTCGGCACGCCAGCATAGATCGCGACGTGTTGCAGCGCCTCGGCGACATCCGCTTTCGAGGCACCGGTATTGGCGGTAGCCCGGATATGCATTGGAATTTCCTCGAAATTTCCTGTCGCGGCCAGCAGTGCGAGGGTCAACATCGAGCGTTCGCGTCGGGTGATCCGCTCCGACGCCCAAACAGTTCCCCATGCGCTTTCGGTGATCAACGACTGAAACGGCAAGTCGAATTCGGTCTTGCCTGCCTCTGCCCGGTCCACATGGGCCTCGCCCAGCACCTCGCGGCGCACTTGCATGCCTTTGTCGAACGTCTCTGTCATGGGATGATCCTTTCCACGAAATTCATCAGGGTGTGGGCAAATACCTTTGGCTGCTCTACCGCAGGAAGATGGCCGGAGCGGTCGAACATGACTAAATCGGAGCGGGGCAGGGCGGCGGCGAGCTTTTCGACCACGTCCGGCGGCGTCGCCTGATCGTGATAGCCGCCGATCACCAGCGCGGGCTGGGTGATTTCGCGAAGGCGGTCGGTGATGTCGGTGCCGGCGATCGCCGCGCAAGTGGCTATATAGCCTTCCGTATCTGTCCGGGTGAGCAGCGCCCGCCACAGATCGGTTTCAAGAGTCGCAAGCATATCGGGGCCGAACCACCGCTGTAGGATGCCGTCTGCCATTGCCGCCATGCCATTAGTGCGTACACCCTCGATCCGACTCAGCCAGCTATCCGCATTTCCCAACATTGGGGCGGTATTCGAAAGCACCAAGCCGATCACCCTATCCGGCGCCATGAGCGCGATGTGCTGCGCGATCAGCCCGCCGATGGAGCAACCGACGATCACCGCCTGAGCGAGACCGATATGGTCCATCGCGGCCAGCACGTCCTCGGCCAGCTCTGGAATGCCATATCCCTGGGGCGCGGTACTGCTCAGCCCGTGACCGCGCTTGTCCATGCGCAAGTTCGACCAGCCCGCGGGCAGAAGCGCGACGACATCGTCCCACATCCGCAGGTCTGTGCCGAGCGAATTGATGAAGACAAGCGCGACACCTTCGCCGTCAGTGGCGCGCAGATGCGTGGTGCCCCAATCGCGTTTCAATGCCTGCATGGTATCCTCCTGCCGATAATTTGGCATAACTTTTCCCTTTACAAAAATATGATCTTGGCCAAAAGCTATAACCAAATGGATATACCTAATGGTCTGAAACTGCGCCATCTCGAAGCTTTCCTGACCGTTGCTCAAGCCGGAACAATCTCTGCTGCGGCGCGGCAACGGAACGTGTCGCAGCCGGCATTGTCAAAAACGATCTCGGAACTGGAGGGGCTGCTTGGCGCGCATCTCTTCGAGCGTACAGGGCGGCGGGCCGTCTTAACCCCGGCAGGTGAGAATTTTCGTGCTCATGCCCGCGCCGCGCTGCAAAGCCTCGAGGCAGGGGTGCGCGACCTGTCGGGGCAGGTGGCGGCGGGGCTGGTGAAGGTTGGGTTGCTGCCGACCGTGGCCGGTGGGTTCTTCCCCTCGGTCGCTCTTGCATTCTCGCAGGCGCGCCCGGATGCGCGGATCGGTATAATCACTGGGCCGAACCACTACCTGCTCGAACGACTGCGCGGCGGCAAGATTGACCTTATGGTCGGGCGCATGCCACGGGCAGCCGACATGGCAGGCCTGTCTTTCGAGTATCTCTATGACGAGCCGATCTTGCTGGTGGCGCGCGCCGGACATCCAGCGCTGGATCTGCCGGTGACCGACGCTCTGCTACGCTATCCCCTCATCCTGCCCAACCCCGGTGCGATCATTCGTCAGAGCGTGGATCAATACCTTGCCGCGATGGGGTTATCCGATCTCACACCGGTGTTCGAGACGGTGGCCCTGCCGGCGGCGCAAACGCTTCTCGAAGGTTCTGAGATGCTCTGGTTCATCTCGCGCGGCGTCGTGGCGCGGGAAATTGCGCGCGGCAGCCTTGCTGCGCTCGATCTAAAGTCGGATTACATGGCCGGGGCGGTTGGTCTGACACGCAAGTTCACGTTCGACGAAGACAGCCATGCCGATCTGCTGGCGCGGCTTCTGCACCGGCGGGTTGAAGAGGATTGCGCCCGTCGTTGAGCCAGTCAGACGGCTTCTAGCGCAATAGCAATACCCTGTCCTACACCGATACACATGGTGGATAGCGATTTCTCACCAGGCTTGAGGTCAAGCATCGCGGTGCCAGTAATCCGCGCACCCGACATGCCCAGCGGATGACCCAACGCGATTGCCCCGCCATTGGGGTTCACACGCACGTCATCATCAGCAATCCCAAGATTACGCAACGTGGCGAGGCCCTGCGAGGCGAAAGCTTCGTTAAGCTCAATCACTGCGAACTCCTCTTGGCGCAGGCCAAGACGCGCCAGAAGCTTTCTCGAGGCCGGAGCCGGGCCGAAGCCCATGATGCGCGGCGCCACGCCGGCGGTTGCCCCGCCGAGCACTCTGGCGATCGGCTTAAGCCCATGCTTTTCGGCAGCTTCTTTCGTCGAAAGGATCAAAGCGGCAGACCCGTCATTCACGCCAGAGGCGTTGCCCGCTGTCACAGTGCCATCGGCTTTCACGAAGGGCCGAAGTTTTTTCAGGCCTTCGTATGTAGTCGTGGAACGCGGATGCTCGTCGGTGTCGATGACCAGAGGATCACCTTTGCGCTGCGGGATCGTAACCGGCACGATCTCCTGGGCCAAACGGCCATTGACTTGGGCTTTGGCCGCTTTCTGCTGCGAGCGCAAGGCGAAGGCATCCTGATCGGGGCGCGAGATGCCAAAATCTTCGGCCACATTCTCTGCCGTCTCGGGCATGCTGTCGACGCCATATTGTTCCTTCATCAGCTTGTTAACGAAACGCCAGCCGATAGTGGTGTCGTGGACCTCATTGGCCCGCGAGAAGGCGGAGGTGGCCTTGGGCATCACGAATGGCGCGCGCGACATGCTCTCTACCCCTCCGGCGACAAGCAGCTCGGCCTCGCCGGATTTGATCGCCCGAGCTGCAGTGATGACCGCATCCATACCCGAGCCGCAAAGTCGGTTCATCGTCGTACCCGGCACCGTCTCGGGATAGCCTGCGAGAAGCAGCGCCATGCGGGCGACGTTGCGGTTGTCTTCGCCAGCCTGATTGGCGCAGCCGAAGATCACCTCGTCGATCGCGGCAAGGTCGAGGCCCGGATTGCGCGCGGCAATGGCCCGAAGCGGAATCGCGGCAAGGTCGTCAGCGCGGACGGAGGAAAGCGCACCGCCAAAGCGGCCGATTGGTGTGCGGATGTAGTCGCATATGTATACGTCAGTCATGAGATTCCCTCGGGAACATTGAGTTCGGCAACTTCGCCAACAATGTGCAACGTCGCGCCAGTCACCGCCTGCAAGGCGTCCAAAGTGATGCCCGGCAGTTTTTCACGAAGCACGAATTTGCTATCTTCGATGTCAATCACGGCCAGAGAGGTGTAGACGCGGGTCACGCACCCGACGCCTGTCAGCGGGAAAGTACAGGCCTCGACCAGTTTCGGGCCGCCATCCTTGGTTACATGGTCAGTTACAACCGCCACACGCTTGGCCCCATGCACAAGGTCCATTGCTCCACCCACGGCCGGCACGCCTTTGGTGCCTACGCGCCAGTTCGCCAGATCGCCGTTCTGGGCGACCTGATACGCGCCAAGAACGGCCAGATCGAGGTGGCCACCGCGCACCATCGAAAAGCTGTCGGCATGATGGAAAAAGGATGCACCGGGCTTCAATGTAATCGCCTTTTTGCCCGCATTAATAAGATCCCAGTCTTCCTGTCCCTCCGCAGGGGCTTTTCCGAATCCCAGCACGCCGTTCTCGGTATGATAGGTTACATCGCGGCCATCAGGCTGGAACTTGGCGATCATCTCGGGAAATCCGATACCGAGGTTCACATAGGAACCATCTTCGATATCCTGAGCGGCACGCCACGCGATCTGCGCGTTCGTCAGTTTGTCTTCCATTAAATTGAAACCGGACATCAGTAGACCACCCCCCTACGCACGAGTACTTCTTCTTGCTGAGGCGCAGGAACCTCGACAATCTTGTCGACGAAAATTCCGGGGGTGACTACCGCCTCAGGATCGATGGAGCCGGGTGCGCGGAGGTTGGAGACCTGCGCAATCGTGCGATCGGCTGCCATCGCCATCAACGGATTGAAGTTCCGGCCAGCCAAACGATAGGTAAGGTTGCCGGTCTCGTCGCCATCATGGCCTTTGATCAGGGCGAAGTCGGCCTTCAACCACAATTCTTGCACGTACATCTTGTCGTCAAACGTCTCTGTCGGCTTGCCTTCGGCAAGCTCGGTACCAAAAGACGTAGGCGTATAAAAAGCGGGAATGCCTGCTCCGCGCGCGCGAATGCGTTCGGCCAACGTACCCTGCGGGATCAACTCGAGCTCGATTTCGCCTGCCAGGTATTTTTCGTTGAATGCCTCGGCGTTGGAGCTGCGCGGGAAAGAGCAGATCATCTTCCTGACCATCCCCGCTTTGATCATCGCGGCGATTCCGATCGCGCCGTTTCCCGCGTTATTGTTGATCACTGTAAGATTCTTGGGGCTGCCGGTGGCGCGAAAGCGATCGATCAAAGCGTGGATCAGTTCGATCGGGGCTCCGGAGCCTCCAAAGCCACCGATCATAAGCTGTACGCCATCGGGGATATCCGAAACCGCGTCAGCGAGGCTGGGCGATGTTTTGTTCATCAGGATCCTCCTTAGATACCCTTCGAAGTATCCCTAGATTACCGCCGTAGCGAGCAAAATGTTCATATATTGATCTTTGTTCAATTTGTGAATATCAGTGTTCGCATGTTGAACAAGCCCACCGACTACATCGCCTCCCTCGCCAAGGGGCTGAAAGTGATCGAAGCCTTCGGACCCACATCCCCGCGTCTTTCGATATCCGAAGCTGCCGTCGCCAGTGGCTTGGATCGCGCTGCTACGCGACGCGTACTGTTGACGCTCCACCGCGAAGGTTACGCCGACTATGACGGTAAGTTTTTTACTCTTACCCCGCGCATCCTACGGCTCGGAGTGGCCGCACTTGCTTCCCTACCGCTCTCGCAGATTGTCCAACCTTGGCTTGACCAACTCTCCGAGCAAATTGGTCAAAGCTGTTCCGTGGCACTGCTCGATGAGACCGAGATCGTGTATATCGCGCGCGCGGCGCAGAAACGTGTGATGTCCATCGGGCTCATGCCTGGGTCACGACTCCCCGCCCATTGCACCTCGATGGGAAGGGTTCTGTTGGCTGCGCTGCCTCGCGAAGAGGCTGACCTGCTTGTCAGACGCTCGGACCTTACCCCGCGGACCAAGTTCTCAATACTCGACCCAGTTCAGACCTTGTGCCGGATCGATGCTGCGAGAGAGGACGGATATGCGTTTGTGGACCAGGAAGTGGAAACGGGTTTACGGTCAATCGCTGTTCCGCTGAATGATCGCAAGGGTTTGACCGTCGCTGCTCTCAATATCGGTTTGTCGTCTGCCGGCTGGACACCGAAGCAGACGATTGAAACATACTTGCCGCACTTGCTTGGCGTCCAATCGGCCCTCGGGCGGGTTCTCTGATTGACATTATTTAGAAGTCTAAGTTATTAGGGCCTCAAGCCGGGAGGATACCTTAGATGGAAAATCTGAAACTAGACGCGAAGCTCTCTCTTCAAGAACCAGCCCATCTCTACTACGGCGGCGCATGGGTGCCGCCACTAGAGGGAAAGTACGAAGACACTTTCAACCCAGGAACCGGCGAGCGGATCGGGTCGGTTGCGACGGCAAGTCGCGCCGATGTCGATGCGGCGGTTGCGGCAGCGAAAGAAGGGTTCGAGGTATGGCGGGATGTTGTGCCGCTGGAACGCGCACGTATCCTGAAGGAAATCGCAAATCTCTTGCGAAAGCATGGCGATGAACTGGCGATGATGGACGCTGCAAACTGTGGCAACCCCTATACTGAAATGCGCGGCGACGCCGCGATTGCGGCAGCGCAGATGGAGTTTTTCGCCGGTCTTGTGACCGAAATGAAGGGTGATACGATCCCTATGGGACCAGAGCGCATCAACATGACCCTACGCCAGCCGATGGGCGTGGTTGCAAGGATTCTTGCCTTTAATCATCCGTTCATGTTCTGCGGCGGAAAGATGGCAGCGCCTCTGGCCGCAGGCAATGCCGTCATCATCAAGCCGCCGGTTCAGGCTCCGTTGTCTTCGCTGCGGCTGGCGGAGCTCATCGATGGCCTGCTGCCTAAAGGCACGTTCAATGTTCTGCCGGGCGGCGTCGAGGCAGGAGCTGGGCTGGCCGAACATCCCGACGTCGCCAAGGTCACACTCATCGGCTCCGTACCCGCGGGCCGGGCGGTGATGCGCAGCGCGAGCGACACCGTCAAACCAGTGCTGCTCGAACTCGGCGGCAAGAACGCGCTGATCGCCTATCCGGACAGCGATCCGAAGAAGATCGCCGATGCGATCGTCGGCGGCATGAATTTCGGCTGGTGCGGGCAATCTTGCGGATCGACGAGCCGCGCTTTCTTGCATGTAGACATCCACGATGCGGTCATCTCACATCTCAAAGCGGCTGTCGAACGGTACAAGCCAGGCATTCCGACAGAGCCGGAGACCACGATGGGGGCGATCGTCAGCCGGACACAGTTCGATCGGATCATGGACTTCATCGAATCCGCCAAGAGCGAAGGCGCGCGGGCCGTAACCGGCGGCCATGCAGTGACCGAAGGTGCGCTGGCACAGGGGAACTTCGTTGCGCCGACGATTTTTGCGGATGTAACGCCGCAGATGCGTATCGCTCGCGAAGAGATTTTCGGGCCAGTTCTGGCGGTCCGCAAATGGTCGGACGAAGATTCCATGCTGAACGAGGTCAACGCACTTGAGCTGGGGCTGACCTGCGCAATTTGGACTCGGGACTTGGTTACGGCTCATCGCACGGCTGCTCGTGTCGAGGCCGGGTTTGTTTGGGTTAACGAAGTTGGCCGGCATTTCCTTGGTGCCCCGTTCGGTGGGGTCAAACAATCGGGTATCGGGCGCGAAGAAGGTATTGGCGAGCTGATTTCCTTCACCCATGAAAAGAATGTGCATATCAATCTGTCGGGTCAGTAACCCGGTGCAGAGGTAATGTGCGAACGGGGTCTGGGATCCAAAAGCTTTTTCTTTATTGATTGCTTTGGCCGGGATGAGACCATCCCTTCCTACCCTTTCTGCAAACCGACAAGGATCTGAAAAATAATGAGCAATGTTGCGAACGTCCCCGATATCATCCTCGAACCTATGGTTCGGAACGCCATTGTGGAGGACCTGGGTGCAGCAGGCGACGTGACAACCCGTTCCGTTCTGCCTGAAGGCACGCGCTACAAGGCGCAAATGCGTGCACGGCAGGACGCGGTTGTTTCTGGGATGCAGGTGGCCTCTCTGGCGTTTCGGCTGATTGATCCCGATCTTATTGTCGAGACTGTTGTCGCGGATGGTACGGCCTGCAAAACGGGCGATACCTTGATGCGTATAGAGGGATCGGCGGCGTCGATCCTTGCCGCAGAGCGTGTTGCCCTGAACTTTGCCGGGCGGTTGTCCGGGACGGCAACTTTGACAGCGTCCTATGTGCAGGAACTTGCGGGTACCAAGACACGTATCACCTGTACACGCAAAACCACACCGGGGCTGAAGCTTGTCGAGAAACTCGCGATTTTGCATGGCGGCGGCCACAATCACCGGTTTTCCCTGTCCGATGCAATCCTGATCAAGGACAACCATATCGCAGCGGCTGGTGGCATCAAACAGGTGTTGGAAGCCGTTCAGCGAAATGTGGGTCACATGGTCGTGGTCGAGATCGAGATCGACGGTTTGCATCAGTTGGACGAGGTGCTTCAGACCGGGGGCGCAGATGTCATCATGTTTGACAATATGTCGACCGAAGACATGGCCGAAGCCGTAAAGCGCATTGACGGGCGGGCGAAGACAGAAGCCAGCGGGAATGTGACCCTTGGCCGTTTGCGCGAAATCGCATCGGCAAATGTGGATTATATTTCCTCCGGTGCTTTGACCCATTCGGCGGGGACCGTCGATTTCGGTTTGGATTTCTGATCCTCTGAACCGCTCCAGACCGTCTGAAATGCAAAATGCCCGCCCTTTCGGCGGGCAATAAATACCTATTGCGTACGCCTTTCAAAATGGGGCGCTGCTGCATCAACACTTCATAAGGAAAGGCCAAAACACATGACAGAGCACAGGCTGTATCAGGTTGAGCGCCCAGTATCGTCGGATAGTTTGGGAGTTTGGGGTAGCGATGTATTTGCGGATATGTTGCGAGGTTTGGGGGTGAAGTATGTTGCGCTGAACCCTGGGTCGAGCTTTCGGGGTTTGCATGACAGCCTTGTGAACCACCTTGGTAATGAAGATCCGCAGATGCTGTTGTGTCTGCACGAAGAGCATGCGGTTGCGATTGCACATGGCTATGCGAAGGTGACGGGGGAGCCATTGGCGGTGATTCTGCACAGCAACGTGGGTCTGATGCATGGGACGATGGCGATCTTCAACGCATGGTGTGATCGGGTTCCTGTGCTGATCTATGGTGCGACGGGGCCGGTTGATGCGGCGCTGCGGCGTCCTTGGATTGACTGGCTCCATACCTGCCGTGACCAGGCGTCGATGATCCGGAATTATGTGAAATGGGACGATCAGCCTGGCTCGATGGAGGCGGCGCTGGAATCGATGTTGCGTGCGGATGTGATCGCGCGGAGCGAGCCGAAAGGGCCGACCTATGTGAACTTTGATGTGTCGATCCAGGAAAAGCAGCACGCGCAGGCCCCGGCGCTGCCGGATTTTGCGCGTTACCAGCCGCCTTTGCCTGCGGCTCCTTCGGCCGAAGGCGTGGCACGTGCGGCGGACCTGCTGAAGAACGCCAAGGCGCCTGTGGTGCTGGCGGGGCGGGTGTCGCGCGATCCGGCGGATTGGGCGCGGCGTGTGGCCTTTGTCGAGGGGCTGGGGGCGAAGGTTCTGACGGATATCCGGATCGGGGCGTCTTTCCCGACGGATCACCCGCGGCATCGGGGTAAACCAGCCTTCTTCATCGACGACGCGGCGGGCGCGGTGCTGCGCGAGGCCGATGTGATCCTGAGTCTGGACTGGCTGGATGTCGCGGGTACGCTGAAACTGGCGGGCGAAGTGACGGCGCAGGTGATCCAGGCGTCGCTGGATTATCAGCTGCACAATGGCTGGGGGATGGAGCATCAGGCGCTGCCTGCGCTGGATCTGCACCTGGCCTGTGGCCCGGATGTTGCGATGCATGCGATTGCCGATGCCCTGGGTGTAGGGGCGGGCGAGATGCCCGGTGATTTGCCGGTCAAACCCGCGCTGAACGCCCCCGATGCAGATGTTGAGCTTGATATCATGACGCTGGCCGGGGCGCTTGGCGAAGGTTTGGAAGGTGTCTGTGCCAGCTTTGTGCGTTGGCCGTTGGGTTGGGCGGGCGAGGCGTGGCACTTCCGTCATCCGCTGGACTTCCTGGGTTCGGATGGCGGCGCGGGGATCGGCTCGGGTCCTGGGATGCTGATCGGGGCGGCGCTGGCGCTGAAAGACAGCGACCGGCTGCCTGTTGCGGTTCTTGGGGACGGCGACTTCATGATGGCGGCCTCGGCATTTTGGACGGCGGCGCATTATGGCACTCCGTTCCTGGCGGTGGTGTCGAACAATCGCTCGTTCTACAATGACGAGGTGCACCAGGAACGCGTGGCAGTGGCCCGCAACCGCCCGGTCGAGAACAAGTGGATCGGCCAGCGTATCGGTGATCCGGATATCGACATTGCCGGAGTTGCGCGGGCGCAGGGCTGCGAAGGGATCGGCCCGGTCTTTACCGCGGGCGAGCTGGTCGAGGCGATCAAACAGGGCGTCGAGATGGTGCGCGCGGGCAAGAGCGTAGTGATCGATGCACGTGTCCAGCCGGGGTATAACCCCAACATGGTCGCTGGCCTGACGCGGAGCGACTGATGATGACCCCGAAGATCTATATTGCGCAGGATCCTGTGCTGGAAGAGGTGTTGGACACCGCAACGGATCGGCTGCGGGCCGAAGGCTGGGAGGTCGTTCGCGGCCCCCAGATCACCCCGGGTGTTCCGCTGCGGCTGACGGAAGAGCAACGGCAGGCGCTGCTGTCGGACGTTGATATCATCGTGGCCAGCTCGCGGTCGCGGCTGAGCGAGGCGGATCTGGATGCCTCACCACGGCTGCGGGCGCTGGTCTTTCCGACGATCGGGGTGGATGCGGTCGATCTGGAGGCCTGTGCCGCGCGTGGTCTGATCGTGGCCAATGGTGCAACGCCCGAGAACTTTCTGGCGATGTCAGAGGCGACAGTGATGCTGATGCTGGTGCTGCTGTACCGGCTGCATGAATCCGAACGCCTGCTACGCGAAAATGCGGGCCGGCCGCAGCAGATGTATGCGCGGATGGTGCGGGGCCGGACGATCGGCCTGATCGGGTCTGGCCGGATTGGGGCCGGGGTGATCGAGCGACTGCTGGCGTTCGAGCCGGCACAGATCCTGGTGCACGATCCGTTCCTGACACCTGACACCGCACCCGCGGGCGTACGGTTGGTGGAGCGCGACGCGCTGCTGACCACGTCCGATGTGGTCAGCCTGCATGTGCCGCTCAACGCGCAGACGCGAGGCATGATTGCCGAGGCGGAACTGCGCGCGATGAAGACAAATGCGGTTCTGATCAACACCTCGCGCGGGGGTCTCATTGACGAGGATGCGCTGGTGCGGGTGATGACAGCAGGACACCTGGCCGGTGCGGGGCTGGACGTGACGGAAACCGAACCGCTGCCCGCCGACCACCCGCTGCGCGGCCTCGACCGGGTGATCCTCACCCCGCATATCCTGGGCCACACCATTGATCTCTACACGGTCATGCCCGACGTCCTCGTCGAAAACGCAACACGCATCATGAAAGGTGATCTGCCGACATATGTCAGGAACCCCGATGTGGTGGAACGCTGGCGACAAAAGTTGAACGATCTGAACTGACCAACCCCTCCGCGCGAACGGTGTGCACAGCCGAACTGCAGAGCCTATGTTCCTTGCACCTATTGAATGGCCGTGAACCGCGCCGGGTTTGCCGGAGGCGTTACACAACGGTTGCCCGGCGCTGTGCGGCACAGTGGTGCAAGGCAGGTGTCGGCGCATGATGGTCGCGTACTGGAAAGCAACCGGCGCACAATCCCGACACAGGGGCAAAACCACCCCGGAAGAAAGTCCATACTCGGGCCCAACGATAGGCACCCCGGCTTCCATGTCTTGACTTTGTACCAAGGCTCGGCACCTATGTTGCGCGCGCCACAACTCTGGAGTTCTTAGCTATCAAGTCCGGGCGGGCGCGCTGTTTGGATAAAAACCATGTGTGGAGACAGGCCGTGAGCGATGCGATGAAAGAAAAGCAATCAAGCCACGTACCTGTCCAACCCGACGAGCGCATGGCCCGGCTGGTACGACTGGCGGCCCGCGGGTTCAACCGGGCGCTTCAACTTCGACTGCAAACGGAAAATGTTACGTTCGGTCAGTGGATTTTCCTGCGCATCCTCTGGCAGGAAGACGGGTTGTCGCAACGCGAACTGAGCGACCGGGCGCATCTCACCGAACCCACCGCCCACACCGCGCTCATCAAAATGGAAGAATTGGGTTTCATAGAGCGACGCAACGTCGAGGGCAACAAACGGCGCCAGCACGCGTTTCTGACGCGGAAGGGCTTGGAGCTGCGCGACGTTCTCGAACCTCTGGCGCTCGAAGTGAACGATGCAGCGATGGCGGGACTGTCCAAGAAAGCTCAGGAAGACTTGCGACACGCACTTGCCGTGATGATCCGGAACCTCGAAAATGACGAACAGGATGCGGCCGCCAGAGGGGTCCGTGTTCCCCCGACCAAGGGCAACACAGCAAACTGAATCGCGAGCCATGCGTGCCGAGGGTCCGGCGCGGGCCATTCAATGGCGGTGGCGGACATAGAGAGCCTATGGGGGCGGGGGTTTGAGGCCTGCTGCTCCGGGGCTCCACGGGTTGATAGTGCGTCACGACAAAGCACCTACGCCGGACACACGGCTTCGGCGTGTTCCGCGTCAGGAACTATGACCTGAGTGGCTTTCGCTGAACAATAATCTCGACTTCAATCAGGGTTGACGGGTGCGAGTGGATAGACTATTGGCATTAAAGATAGATATCTAATATTAGATGTCTACTGAAAACAGGGAGGAAGACATGAAATTTCCAATCAAAGCCGTTGCCGCATCGATCGGCCTTGCGGTTCTTGCGAGCGCTGCTTCCGCAGAAAGCGTTAATGTGACCCTTTCAGGCGGCAATCCCTCGGGGCTTTGGTCGCTTCTGGGCGCTGGTATTGACCGTGCCGTCAAGGCGGATGACCCGAGCGGCGTGGTGACCTATCAGGCCACCGGGGGTGGCTTTGCGAACATCGGCCTTCTGGGCCGTGAACGGACCGACCTGGGGATGGCACATGATGCCGAGATCAAGCTGGCCCTCGCAGGGGACGAACCGTTTGACGCGCCGATCGAGAACCTTCAAGCCATCGGCTACATGTACAACTGGGCGCCGATGCACTTCTTCATCAAGAAGTCTCTTGCCGAAGAATATGGCATCGACAGCATTGACGACCTCGCGACGTCCGGCGCGGCGATCCGTGTTGCGAACAACAATGCCGGGAACATCGTCGCCAACATCACGACCTTCATGCTCGAAGAGGCGGGCTACGACGAAGCCACGATCGAGTCCAATGGCGGCGTGCTTGTCCGCGGTGGTTCGTCACAGCAAGCAGATCTGATTGCAGACGGCCGCACCGATATGGTGATCAACGGCATTTTCATCGGACATTCGTCGTTCCGTAAAGTTGACGAGGGCAATGACGTCGTGTTGCTCAGCGTTCCCGAAAACATCATCGCTGCGACCAACGAGCGTTTCGGAACCGGCACGTTCACAATTCCAGCCAACAGCTACAAGAACCAGACCGAAGATGTCGTCACGCTCGCACTGGGTGCGATGGTGATCACTTCCGACGTACTGCCAGAAGAAACTGGCTACATGCTCGCAAAGAGCATCGCGTCCAATATCGACGAGATCCGCGGCGTGCATAAGGCGATGCAGGCGCTCACACCGGAACTTCTGACGTCGCAGACCACGCTGCCGTTCCATCCTGGTGCGGAGCGTGCCTACAAAGAACTGGGTCTGCTCAATTAAGGTCGATCCCGCGATCCGGCCGGCGCGCGCTGCAACGACACGCGCCGGCCCACTCATCGACTGCACAGAGCAATGCCCCGCGGTGGCTACGTGAGATGTCACGTCATGTCATCGCGCGGCCCATACATCGCGGTTCTTTCTCTTCTCTGCCTTATACGGGGTCTACATGAATTTTCCTTCGCTTACAGAAACCGGTCGTCGTAGAAATTTAGGCTCGCCGATGAGAACCATCGTCATGGTTCTGGCGGCGGCATTCGCGGTTTGGGTAATCCACTCGAACCTCTTCATCATCTCCGATCCGCTCATTCAGGGCATTCTGTTCGTATCGGGCATTTTCACGATTCTCTTCCTTGCGATCGGCGCGACCTCGCGCGCGCCGGACAGCATTCCGATCTATGATTGGTTTCTCTCTGCGCTGAGCCTGGCCACAGGGGTGTACTTCTACGTGACCTCGGGAGCGATTGCGGACCGGATCAGTCTTCTCGACGAATTCACCACCGATCAGTTCTTCTTTGGCTCAGCCTTGTTGTTTCTGACCATCGAAGCGACGCGCCGGACCACCGGCCTAGGCCTGACCGGCGTTGTCGTCCTCTTCCTGATTTATAACCTGTTTGGCTACCTTCTGCCGCCGCCGTTCGGGCATCGCGTCAGCGAGTTTAGCTATCTCTTGGATATTCTGGTTTTCACCACCGATGGGCTCTTTGGTGTGCCGCTGCAGGTTGTTGCGAGCTATGTCTTTCTGTTCGTAATGTTCGGAACTTTCCTAGCGAAAGCGGGCGGTGGGGACTTCTTTTTCAACCTTGCAGCGCTTGTGACCGGCAATGCGCGCGGCGGCCCGGCCAAAATCGCGATCATTTCGTCGGGCCTCTACGGCACGATGTCCGGGAGCCCGACATCCGACGTTGTTGCGACTGGGTCGATCACGATACCGGTTATGAAGCGTCTCGGATACCGGGCGCGGTTCGCGGGGGCGGTTGAAGTTGCGGCGTCGACAGGTGGTAGCGCGATGCCTCCGATCATGGGATCGGCTGCCTTCATCATGGCCGAGTATTCCGGCATCTCTTATAACACCATCGTGCTTGCCGCTCTGGTGCCGGCGCTTCTTTACTACACTGGTGTCTTCGCTCAGGTTCACTTCCGGTCAGTAAAGCACAACCTGCGACCGTCCGCGGACGAAATTCCTTCAGCAAAGGAAACGTTTAAGACCGGATGGGTTTTCCTGCTGCCGATCATCGGCATCATCGTCGCCCTCATTCTGGGGTATTCCCCGACCTTCACAGCCGGTGTCGGCGTTCTGGTAACCATCCTGGCCGCGATGATCCTGAAGGACACACGGCTGTCACTGTGGCAGTTGGTGGAAGGGCTGGGGGCAACTACGCTCCAAATCCTGCCGGTCGCAGGCGCTTGTGCCGCAGCTGGTCTTGTGATCGGCGGCCTGTCGATGACCGGCCTTGGAATGAAATCCGCGAACGTCATTTTGACTGTCAGCAACATGCAACCATTGCTGACGCTCGTTATCGCCGCGCTCGTCACGATTGTTCTCGGTCTCGGGATGCCAACGCCCAGTGCGTATATCCTGGCAGCCGTGCTAGTAGGTCCGGCGCTTTCGAAACTTGGTTTCCCAACGTTGCCCAGCCAGATGTTTCTGCTCTACTACGCGATTCTCTCGGCACTGACGCCACCGATTGCCGTGGCTGCAATCGCGGCCTCAGCGATTGCCGACGAAGACCCCTTCAAGATCGCGTTCTCTGCAGTCCGGCTGGCCATCGTCGGCTTCCTGCTGCCCTTCGCCTTCGTGTGGAACCCAGGTATCCTCCTAGAACTTGGCCCCCTGGCAAACACCTTGGCCGTCGTGGGTGCTTTTGCCGGAGCCCTCGCGGTCGCAGCCTCTCTGGAAGGCTTGGTCAAGACGCAACTCACTGCAATCGAAAGGGGCATACTTCCCATCGCTGCGATTGGCGCCGTAAGCCCATATTTGGCGGTATCCGCGATCTGTATTTTGGTGATTGTCGCAATGCTAATCCGGCAGATCGCTTTCACGACAGAAAGCGCCCACGTCGACAGTGCCTAGCTGTGGCGTCTCAGCAGGTTGACCCGATTGAAGCGCAGTCTAGTCATCGAGGGATTCAACCCAGAGACGGCATGTGGCCTGGGCCAATTTTTAAGGTTGGTCCGGGCCGGTCGGCCTATGACGCGGAACACAGGCGGCTACTTCCATAGGTGGGAACTGATCACTTCGCAACCGGCGCAAAGTATGTCGAGGTTCAGGAAATGAATGAAACACGGGGGCCGGAAGAACTTGGGCCAAAACAGCTTTGTATTGGCACCGACGCGATCTCCGAGCTGTCGGTTTCCATCAGAGCACCCCTTGTACAGGCCGCGGTCGTCGCGAAGGCGATCAACGATGCCGCTCTTGATCACCTAGATTGGAACCGATTTGACGCGCACATGTCCCTACAGAATCAGACTGGCATTGACCAGATCATCTTCTCGGTGACCTTGCATGGGGAAGAAGCATCCGATTCGCTCCGAGACGGAATGGCCGCCTTGGGCCATGATCTCGAAGAGAGGCTGAGCTTCGCTTCGGTGACTGTAGGACACCAGGTGCCAGCCAGCGGTACGGACCCGAACCCATCGACCGCGCCACGTTTTTGGAAGGCCTGGGTGGCCAGCATGCTGGGTGTCTATCCCTTGCTGATCCTTATCTACTACGCGCTGCAACCGCTCACGCAAAACCTTCCAGGTCCGGTGTCTCTGTTCCTTGTTGCGCTGGTGCTCACCGGAGTGAACGGTGTCTACGTTGCGCCGTTTCTGGGCAATAGATTGCGTTTATGGCTCACACGGTGAAGCGAGATGGCGCGCTTGCCGCGACTCATGCGCAGGCTGGCTGCCATGGCACCTCAGTAACGGGCCCGGCAAGCCGCTGTCGGGGAGGTTCCGGAGCACAATTGCGCGAAAGTATCTCGGTCAGGCGATCTCGTCAGATTGGTCTAGTTCAGAACCCGCTATTTCGGGCAACAAGTGAGGTCATGTCCTACAACGCAGGCAAAAAAAGTGGCAGGTTACGTTGACAGACAAAACTTAGAGAGCTAAGAATAGTTGAGCGGTAGAGAACCACTCATCCACTGAAAGAGTCGGATGCCCTTGGAGGAGCCCAGATGCTTACACCCGAAGAGAATGAACTGCTTACACGCGTAACGGGGGATGCCCCGATGGCGCAACTCATGCGTCAACACTGGACGCCCGTATGCCTGATCGAAGAGGTTGAAGAGTCGGACGGCAAACCGCTTCGAGTCGAAGTTCTCGGCGAAAGCTATGTCGCGTTCCGGGATACCAAGGGTCGTCTGGGAATGCTGGATGAGCTTTGCCCGCACAGAAAGGCCTCTCTGGTATATGGCCGAAACGAGGAATGTGGGCTGCGCTGCCTTTATCACGGCTGGAAGATGGACGTCGAAGGCAATGTCGTCGCCATGTCTTCGGAGCCGGAAGGCAGTCCATTGATGGACAAGGTCAAACATCGTTCCTACCCCGTGCGGGAGTGGGGCGGTTTCGTCTGGGCTTGGCTCGGCGAGAAAGACGACATGCCCGAGTTCCAGCCGCCGGCCTTTGCGCCAACCGAAGACACCCCGGTTTCGATCCTGAAAATTCGCGTTCCTGCAAACTGGGCGCAGATCCACGAGGGTCAGATCGACAGCGCGCACTCGTCGTCGCTCCATTCGTCGAATATGGTTCCGGCACGGGTCGAGGGCGCCGCGGCAGACGACAAATCATGGTACCGCCCGTCGACCGACAAATCCCCACGTATGCAGACTGAGACCACGAGCTACGGTTTCCACTACGCGGCGATCCGAAAGCCAATCAAAAACGCTCAGACGCACAACTACCTGCGTATCACCGAATTTATCGCGCCTTATTATTCGCTGATTCCGCCGAACAACAACTACCGGGTCGCCAGCGTCATCGTGCCGATCAATGACGATGAGACAGCATTTCACTTCATAGCCTTCGACGGACCGAACGTTCCCTCCACCGAAGAGTGGCGCAAGTTTGCCCATGCCGTACCGGGTGAGGACGTGGACCACAAATGGCGCTCTCTCCGGACGTTGGAGAACGACTTCAAGCAGGACCGCGAAAGGATGAAAGAAGGCCACTTTACCGGCGTGGACGGCATTCCGAACGAAGATATTGTGATGTGGGTTTCGATGGGTAGCCGCGTGCAGCGTCACACGGATATTCTTGGGGCCTCTGACTTAGCGATTGTCGAGTTCCGCCGGCTCATGGCTGATGCGGCAAAGAAAGTCGCCGAAGGCGGCCAGGCGATCGGCACCGACTCGAAGATTCCGCAAAGGGTAATCGCCTCTCACGAGGGTGTGTATCCTAAGGACGTCGATTGGCGGACACTGGTGGACACGTCGAGCAAGACGGAAGCGGCGGAGTAACCCGCCTACATGTTTCCTTCCCTGAACCGTCCAGAGCCTCAAGGGGTTTTGGGCGGCTCTTTTTTCATGGTGCCGTCGGACTTTCATAGCTTGCCTCGACGGATTCTGCTCGACGGGCGACAGGCGTGATGACGACAGCAATCAATATCGAAGACTTGCGGGAGCAGGCACGGCGCCGCCTGCCACGGGTGGTGTTCGACTATTTGGATGGGGGCGCGGAAGCAGAGGTGACGCTGCGGCGGAACCGCAGTTCCTTCACGGATATCGTTCTCACGCCGCGAATCCTCAAAGGGGGGAGCGTCGATCTCACCTTGGAGCTGTTCGGGGAAACATACTCCAAGCCGTTTTTCATAGGGCCAACAGGGCTGAACGGCCTCTATTGGCCCCAGGGAGATCTGCACCTCGCCGCTGCGGCCGAACGATCCGGGGTCGGGTTCACGGTTTCGACCGCCTCGAACACGACGCTGGAAGAGATCGCGCGGAGGAGCAAGGGTCCCCTCTGGTTCCAGTTTTATCCTTGGGGGAAGGGCGAATTCGCTGAAGCGCTGATCGACCGGGCGCAGGCGGCCGGTTACTCGGCTCTGGTACTGACTGTCGATTCACTCGTGGGCGGCAAGCGCGAACGTGATCTGCGGCACGGCTTCGCCCACGAAATCCGCATTGGCACTCGGACTGTTCTCGATGGGCTTCTGCATCCTGCTTGGCTGACCTCCGTTTGGCTCGGGCCGCACCGTCCCAGACTTGAGAACCTCCTGGACTTTGTCGGAAACAGCGCTAGCGACAGCGAGCTGGCCGAGTATACACGATCTCAGCGGAACCCGGAGTTTTCGTGGGAAGATGTTCGCCGGATTCGGGAGAAATGGAAAGGTCCGCTGCTGATCAAGGGAATCATGTGCCCAGAAGATGCGATTGACGCGCAACGCGCCGGCGTGGATGGGATTGTGGTCTCGAACCATGGTGGCCGGCAGCTTGATGGCGCCCCGGCCACGATCGACGTTCTCGCCGATATCATCGCGGCACTGGATCGGAAGTTCCCGGTACTGCTGGACGGCGGCATTCGTCGCGGCAGTGACATCGTGAAAGCTCTCACCCTGGGTGCGAAGGGCGTTCTGCTGGGTCGCGCGCCACTCTATGGCTTGGCGGCGCAAGGCGAGGCGGGCGTTTCACAGGCGCTTTCCATCCTTGAAGAAGAGATGACGAGAACCATGACCTTTGTGGGTGCACGATCCGTGTCCGCTGTCTCAGGTGTCAACGTCGAAACGCGACGGCCATAATAGGTTCCTCCACCAGTAGCACCTGCACGTTCTCGATGGCTCGCCCAACGTTCAGGATGACTGCGCAGCACATGGTCGGTTGACACACACAACTTAGCTATCTAAACAATTTCACAATCACGACCAAATGGGAGGACCTCATGGAGAATATCAAGATGCGCGTCGAGAAACGGCGTGACTTGACCCCGAGCATCACCGAATTCACCCTGGTGCCGGTTGGAGACGATGTACTCCCTAGTTTCGATCCTGGTGCTCACATCACCTTGGAAACTCCGTCCGGCGCAATGCGCCGCTATTCACTGATCAACGATGGCAGCGACCCGAAGGAGTTTGTTGTCGCGATCAAGAAAGAGCCGAATTCGCGCGGGGGCTCCGCGTCGATGCACGAACAGGCGACCGTCGGCTCCGAGTTGACAGTCGAGTTCCCGGAAAACGATTTCCCGCTAACCGATGTTCAGAAGTACCTGCTCATCGCCGGCGGTATCGGGATCACGCCAATTCTGTCGATGGCGCGGTATCTCGACAAGAAGGGCAAGATGCTCAGAATCATCTACGTCAGCCGCAGTCCGGAGGAATCGGCCTATCTGGATGAACTGATGAGAGATTTCGATGGCCGGATCATTGTGCACCATGACGGCGGCGCTCCGGATGCGGTCTACGATTTCTGGGACGATCTGGTCACACCCCGTGCCACTCATGTGTTCTGTTGTGGCCCGAAACCGCTGATGGATGAAATCAAGGCCGTTTCCGGGCACTGGCCGGAGGGGCGAATTCACTTCGAGGATTTCAAGCCCGTCGATGTGGTGCGCCAAGACGATATCTCTTTCGAAGTGGAGCTGAAAAAAAGTGGCGAAACCGTCACGGTGCCCGAAGATCGTTCGATCTTGGAAGCATTGCGTGACGCCGGATTCGCAACATCCAGTTCGTGTGAAAGTGGCACATGCGGCACCTGCAAGACCCGCCTCCTCGAAGGGGAAGCTGACCATCGCGACATGGTGCTTATGGAAGAGGAAAAGAGCGACCATATCATGATTTGTGTATCGCGCGCGCTATCGGGGAGGCTGGTTCTTGACCTCTGATCCCGTCCGCCTCGGAGTTGCGGGATTGGGGCGGGCTTTCATGCTGATGGTCCCCACCTTTGATGCCGACGCACGCGTCAAGCTCACGGCCGCGGCCGCGCCGAGGGCGGAAAGCCGGGCCGCATTCGAAGAGCAATACGGCGGTGTCGCCTATCCGACTGTCGAGGAACTATGCGCCGATCCATCTGTGGAAGCGATCTACATCGCCACCCCGCACCAAATGCATGTAGATCACGTTCTGGCCGCGGCGCGCGCTGGAAAGCACATTCTCGTGGAAAAGCCGCTCGCGATCTCGATGGAAGACGCCGAGACCATGGTCGCCGCCGCGAACGAGGCGGGGGTTCACCTGATCGTTGGGCCCAGCCACAGTTTCGATCCGCCGGTCGAGCTGGCCGCGCAGTTGATCGCGAGCGGCAAGTTCGGCCAGCTGAGAATGATCCAGGCCCTTAACTACACTGACTTCCTGTATCGTCCCCGACGCCCGGAGGAGCTGCGCACCGAAGAAGGAGGAGGGGTGCTGTTCAGCCAGGCCATCCACCAGATCGACGTGGTCCGACGGCTTGCGGGCGGCATGGGAGAGAAGATTTATGCCATGACCGGGGCATGGGATCCAAAGCGTCCAACAGAAGGCGCCTTTACGGCGCTGATGAACTTTGAGGGTGGATGCGTCGCCAATCTCACCTATTCGGGCTATGCCCATTTCGATAGCGACATTTGGATGAACGACGTCGGAGAGCTGGGGCAGCGAAAACTCGCCGGCGCCTATGGCGATGCAAGGCGGGCGCTGATGGACCTCGATCCCGATGACGAGGCGCGCCTCAAGACGACGCGCACATTCGGCAGCGGTAAGACGGTCGACGCAAAGCACAACGAGCATTTTGGCCCAGTCATCGCGCTTTGCGACCGTGCCGACCTAAAGCTGACTCCGGACGGAGTTGAAGTATTTGGTGACACCGAGCGTGGCTTCATCGAAGTGACATTCGGGCCCGCGCCACGTAGAACCGTGAACGATGCACTGGTAGCCGCTGTCCGCCAGAACAAGGCCCCCGTCCAGACGGGCGCGTGGGGTCTGGCAAGCCTGGAGGTTTGCCATGCGATCCTGCAGTCCGCCTCGACCGGCCAACCTGTCGACCTGCGGCAACAATGCAAAACAAATGAGGAGGAACAAACTGGATGAGCAATCTCAAACTATCCCTTGCCATGGGAAATTATGACCGGACGCGTGCCATTGTGGATGGAAGAGTGCAGATAGACGGTGTCGATCCCGTGCCCATGCTACTGTCCCCAGAGGAAATGTTCTTCCGGGCGTTCCGCCACGAAGCTTTCGATATCAGCGAAATTTCGTTGTCCTCCTATTCGATCTCGGTCGCCCGCGGAAATCCGCACTATGTCGCGATCCCGGTCTTTCTGAGCCGGGCGTTCCGTCACACTTCTGTCTACATTCGAACCGACAAAGGAATCGAAACGCCTCAGGATCTGAGGGGCAAGCGCATTGGGATCGCCGAATACCAGCTGTCCGCCAATGTCTGGGTGCGCGGCATTCTCGAAGAGGAATACGGTGTCAAACCCTCCGACATCATCTGGGTGCGCGGCGGTATGGATACGCCGGGCCGGCCCGAAAAGATCAAGGTTCAGTTACCCGGCGATATCCGCATGGAAGAGGCGCCGGTCGGCAGCACGTTGAATGGCATGCTCGAAGCCGGTGAGATCGACGGCTTCGTCGGCCCGCGTTGGCCGCGTTGTTTCGCCGAGCGGCATCCGCACGTAGGTCGGCTTTTTGCAGACAGCATCGCTACGGCCGAAGCCTATTTCGAAAAGACCCGGATCTTTCCGATCATGCATGTTCTTGGGGTGCGCCGCAGCCTCGCCGAGGAATACCCGTTCCTACCCGCCGCCCTGCTCAAGGCGTTCACGCAATCGAAGCTAATAGCAGAAGAGGCCCTGTCGGACACCTCTGCAACGAAAGTAACGATGCCCTTCGTCGAGGATAATCTCAACCGCGTGCATGCGCTAATGGGTGACGACCCCTGGAGCTATGGCGTCGGCGGCAACGCCCATGTCCTGAACAAGTTTTTGGATTACCACGCGAGTCAGGGACTGTCGCCGCGCCGGGTGGAGATCGAAGAACTGTTCCATCCCTCGACCCTAGAAGCCTACAGCCTTTAAGAGGAGCGCCACAATGGAAAAGTACGCACCCGGAGATATCGTCGAGGTCGAAACAACGAAGGGGCTGGCTTACGTACAGCTCACACATACCCACCCGAGCTATCCTCCCGTGGTCAAGTTCCTCCCGGGGTCTTACGAACACCGGCCCGACAATGTGACTGTATTGGCCGAAAAACCCGCACCGATAGCCATGGTCCCCCTAACGGGGGTATTGAATCGGTTAGGGTTGAAGCACGCGCTTGCCGGAAGGTCGGACATTCCGCATTCGGAAAGAAGCTTCCCGATTTTCCGGATGCCGATTCGCGACAAGCAAGGCAAGATCATCTATTGGTGGTTCTGGGACGGCCAAGGGTTGACCTATTCTACCGAGCTGATGGAGCAGCAGGAGACGCTGCCAATGCGCGAGGTTATGTCTTCAGGCCACTTCCTGGATCAGTTGCTGGCCCATGACGAGTAGCAGGAACAATCCGCGCCGACAGGCGCGATGACCGCGGGGTTCGGTGGCCTCTTGGCCGCGTTCGGAGCGTTCTGCTACGCCTTGAGTTCGGTTTCCATTGCCAAGAGCTCCCAATCGGTTCAGGGCCGCGGCAACGACGTTCTTATCTCTGTGCTGATGACCGCCGTTGTCTCCGGGGCGCTTTGGCTGCTCCTGGGTCCAACGATGCCGGAACTTGGACGCGGTGTACTCATTGGTGTGGCCTATTTCGTTGCAGCCGGGGTGCTTGGCAACGTTGTCGGCCGTCTTACGCTGTTTCGCTCCGTAGAGCTTGCCGGAGCCATCGAGACCGGTTTCATCCGACGCCTGATACCGGTGTTTGCGGCGCTGTTGGCGTTCTTTCTGCTGGGTGAGGTCATCACCACACCTGTGGTCATCGCCTTCTTTCTGGTTACCAGCGGCGTGGTGGTCATGATGTCACGCGCTTCTGTCAAATCGGCTTCTGACTTAGCGGTCGGAGAGCCCGCCCCTCTAGAGAGGAACAAGGGCCGCGCGATGGCCGTAGCGTCGGCCGCCGGATATGGTGGCTCTTTCGTCTCCCGAAAACTCGCGATGCAGACTTTGCCAGACCCTCTGGCCGGCGTGTTCATCGGTGCGATGACGGGTCTAATGTGGTTCGCGGTCTCCTGGGTGTTCCGGTTCAAATCGCGCAACGCGCTGTCCTGGCGAATTCAGCGGCCGAGCGGGTGGCAACTTCTGGCTGGCGGTTCGATGACCGTTGGACAAGTGGCGCTGTTCTTTTCGCTTATATTTACTGATGTGACCGTCGTCGCGATCATGTCATCGATCGAGATGTTCTTTGCCGCCTGGCTCGCAGGCCATATCTTCAAAACCGAACGGCGCCCAGGTCCCAGATTCTACCTGGCGTCTGCACTGGCCGCGACCGGTGTGACACTTCTCGCCCTTGCGCCAAGGTTTGGTTAGCGGGACTGGCAACACACGCTTGCGAGATTATCCAGAAGCTTGTCCATCGCAGCGAAAAGGCGACCCAACTCGTCGGGTTCAAATCCCGCCGAGGCGTGATCTGCCGCGAGACGCGCAGATTTCATTGCGCCATCGATCCTTCGAAGGCCTGTGTCAGTCAGGTCGACATGAACCACGCGCCGGTCGGACTGGCTGCGGTTACGCGTGATAAGATCTCGCTTTTCGAGCTCGTCCAGTACGCGTGTAGATGACGCCTTTTCGATGCCCAGCAACCCGGAAAGCTCGGATTGTTTTAGTTTGCCTTCCTCTCTCAGGCACCGGAGATGAATGTACTGCGCCATGCTGAGCCCGGTTTCGCGCAACTGCTCCTGCAGCAGCTTACCATAAAGATGATGCGCCAGGCGGAGCGACGCCCCAAGACCACGTTTCCTAGAAGGTGATTGCGGCACGATTTGCGCCCCCCTAATTTAGATGTCTTATTTCTTGACAATTCTAAAGCCACTCTTATAGTAAGGCAATCTTACTAACTTGAAGCAAGACTGGGCAACAGACGGAGGAGCTAAGATGCCAGAAAGATTGCTATGTGCGGTGTCGGACTTGAGCGACAAGACGGCAAAGATTTGCGAGGTCGACGGGGTCGAGATCGGGGTCATTCGGCACAAAGGAGACATCGTTGCATATAAGAACGTGTGTCCGCACCAAGGTGGCCCGGTATGCGAAGGCCTAAAGATGCCGCAGGTCTGCGTCGAACTCGACGACCAGCAGCGCGCGCTCCGGCAGACCTTCAACGAAGACGAACTGCATTTCGTTTGCCCGTGGCATGGCTGGGAATTCAAGATTGCGACGGGCGAAGCCGTTGGCGATCCAAAGTACAAAATGAAACGTTACAACGTGGTGGAAAGAGGAGGTGAGGTCTATGTCGAAGTTTGACCAGATAGCCGCTGAAGCTCCTGCTCTGGAGGCATCGGTCGATGCTGTCCTGAATGCACTGCGCAACCCCGAAAGCAGTGGCCTGCGCGCCGAGCAACTTCAGGCGCTGCTTTCACACGCTGTGACCGCATATGCGAAACTTCGCGAAACCAATGACGGCTTGCCCGCATTCCCACGAGACAACGATGTCTCGGCGACAGCTGTCGCCATCGCCGCGACCGGCATTCTCGATGCCGCCGATATGGCGGTGTTCGAGTTGGGCATGTGGCAGACGCTGAATCCGTAACACGAGGGGAGAGAGATAAAATGTCTTTGACGGGCAACACGATGAACTACAGCTCGGATAACGATCCGGCGATACAGGAATTTAACACCAGCAAGCTGCTGAAGAACGCACGTAAGCAAGCGGAAGACCGTAATTACAAAGACTTCTTCATTTGCGATGTGGACAGCCACCACTATGAGACTGAGGCCTTGCCGGAAATCCTGCAATACATGGACGACCCGGTGATGCGCCATCTTGGCTTGTCAGCCGGTAACGTTGGCCGCGCCGGCCTTATTCCGCAGGCGATCGGTTCGCAGGACATGGCTGGGCGCGTGACGCGCTATGCGGGTCGGAACAAGGAAATTGTCCCCGAAGAACCACACCGCGACATCACTTTGGCACGGCGCTGGATGGACGCGATGGGTACGGATATGGCGTGCCTTTTCCCAACCCCAATGCTGTTGTTGGCAACGCACCCCCAAGTCGAGGTCGAGGTGGCAATGGCCCGCGCCTATAACCGTTGGCTGAGCGAGCGCATTCTTGAAGAAGACAATCGCCTCGTATCCATGGTCTATCTGCCCATGAACGAGCCGCACGAAGCCGAGAAGATGATTGACGAGTTCGCCGAAAAGAAAGGCGTCGTTGGGTTCCTTTCGACTGGGTATCTCAAGCGGCCAGTGCATGACAGCGCAAACATGCGTATTTATGCCAAACTGGAAGAGCATGGAATGCCTCTTGGCTTCCACGCGGCTTATCACTGGGCCGACACCTCGTTGGCACAGCTGAACAAGTTTATCTCAGTTCACGCGCTTGGTTTCAGCTTCTGTAACATCATCCACATGACCAACTGGGTTATGAACGGCATGCCCGAGCGTTTTCCAAAGCTGAAAACCATGTGGATCGAAAGTGGTCTGGCTTGGGTTCCTTTCCTGATGCAACGGCTGGACAACGAGTACATGATGCGTACGTCCGATGCTCCGCTCTTGAAGAAAAAACCCAGCGATTACATGCGTGAGATGTACTACTCTACGCAGCCGATGGAGCTGGTGGACAACCGCGAAGCCTTGGAAGTCACCTTCAAGATGATAAACGCAGAATCGCAGTTGCTCTATTCGTCCGACTATCCGCATTGGGATATGGATCTTCCGAGCACGATCTATGACCTTCCGTTCTTGGACGAGAAGGCCAAGCGGAGCATTCTAGGTGGAAACGCGCAGAAACTGTTCAATCTTGACCCAGTTATGTCCGAGTGGAAACTGGAGGCAAACGCCAAAGGTTGACGCCGTTCTCGTCGTCCGTCTTCAACAGGACACGCATATACGGATCACTGCGAGGCTGCCCGGAGAACATCCGGGTGGCCTCTTTCATGCTTGAACGGCACGCAGTATGTCTGGCGGTTATCGCGACCTAGCTATCTCTTGAAGCGCGGCAAAAAACATAGACATCTAAGTAGTCAAATGATAGCATGTCTTAGCGTTCGATCAGTGAGGCGAAGATGAGCATCAAGAATATCCTTATTACGCATTCCGGGAGTGCTGGATTCCCGAGTGGCGTAGGTCATGCGACAAAAATTGCGGCCAAGCACGATGCATGGCTGACGGCGGTTTATGGCAGCACTTCTTCCTACTTCGAACATGTTCTCGGCCTGACCGAGGAACTTCTCGACAAGCTCGGAAATGTGCGAAATGAGAAAATCGAAGCTGCTCGAGCCTTTTTTGAGGAGCAAGCTTCTTCGGCAGGAGTGGCCGAACGGTCGCGTTTTGTTATGCCAAGCGAGATCGGAAAGTTAAGTTTGCCCGAAATCGCACGTAATTTTGATTTTGTGGTGACAGGCTACCAATCGAACCTTCCTACCGATGAATTTCGCGCTGTGAACCCAGATCTTATGGCACTACAAAGCGGCCGCCCAGTCCTTGTTGTACCCAATGGATACTCTACTGACAAACTCGGTTCACATGCTCTCGTCGCCTGGGACGGAAAGCGCTCGGCAGCCCGAGCGCTCAACGACGCAATGACGATCTTGGAGGAGAGACCGCGCAAGGTCACGATCTTGAGCGTTGGCGCGAGCCTGCCGAAAATGCCCGAAGGAACAGACATTGTCACCCACCTCCAACGCCATGGTGTTGACGTGGAACAGGTCGAGCGCCCCAAAGGCAAGAACGGCATAGCCGACGTTATTCAACGGACCGCTGCCGAGTTGGGGGCAAAGTTGATCGTGATGGGGGCTTACGAACACAGCAAATTCTCACAAGACCTGTTCGGTGGCGTTACCCACGAAGTCATCAGGAACAGCCAAGTGCCGGTGTTCATGTCCCACTGACCGCATCGTCGCGCCTTTCGGAGGGCGTCCTTTGCGTGGCTAGCAGTGTCGTCCCCCGCGCGGAGCCTTCTGTCCATGATCATGCAGGCTCGGCGAAGGATTGACGGATTCGGTCCATGAGCTGAATTTGCGGCGCGGAGAACACCGTCTTCTTGTCGTAGACCAGGAACAGCGGCATCGCAATTTCCAGCTCTGGTGTATGCACAAGGCGAAGCCCTGACACCTCTGGGTCCCTCGGCAATGCGCTCTTGAAGACGAAACCGGCCCCGACATCGGCGCGGATCGCATTTAAGATCGGCTCGGGATGCCCGAAGGCCAGTACGCTGTTGGTTCTCACGACCCCAGCGGCGCGCAGCACCTCATCGATGAGTTCTCGAGCCATTTGCCCCTTCGGCGGGGTGATCAGCGGCAATGTCCCTAGCTCATCGATGTAAGCGACATCGCCGACCAGTCGGCTCTCTATCGCGGCCACCAGATAAAGCGGCTCGCGCCAGAGCAATTCGATTTCCAACCGTGAGGTGTCGCGATTGTGATCAACCAAAGTGATACCGAAGTCGCAATCCCCAAGCAGAACTGATTCCGTGGCCAGGTAGGGGCTGGCCATCGACACCGAAATCCTGGCCGATGGGAATTCCTTTTTGAACGCAATTATAGTTTCAGACAACTTGTAGGTGCCGGCCACCATCGACGAGGCGATCCGCGTTCGGCCAATCAGACCTTTCTTGATGTCTGCGAGGTCAAGAAACATATCTGAGCTGCGCTGAATAGTTTCCTTCGCCCAGGCAAGAGTGCGACGCCCGGCATGTGTCAGTTCGATGTTGCGCCCGGCCTTGCGCACCAACTTGACACCAAGGCTCTTCTCAAGACTGCGCAGGTGGGCGGTTACTGCGGGTTGCGCAATATTCAAATACTCCGCCGCGCGGGTTACACTGTTGAATTTGGCGATCGTGCAAAAGACGTGCAGCTTGTGCAGCGTGAGATTGCGCGACCGAAGCAAGTCTTTCGACGGCGTGTCGTTCGGTTCTTCTGGCCGATCTTTGCGCAATTCCTGTTCTCCCGTGTCAGGCATCCGGTTTGATGGCTCGGAAGCATACCAAAACCACAATAAATCAGTCGGGCAAGTTCAGGAATCAACTCTATTGATTGAGTGCCCGGCATTAAATCATAACCATAGCCATATATATTGTCGACGTTTGCGTATTGGACCCGAGACCGCTCGGCATCGCACAATCGGAACATTCCTGATCCTTGCGCGGCTATCGCAGCGGCTCGAGTGATACAGTCGGCTAGAAGCCTGTCGTCCAGAAGAGTCGAAGGTTCATACCATTTGAAGGGAGGAGGAAAGTTTGAAGGAATTTGCGTTCGGTACGGAGCCGCCCGGGTCCGGTAGGATTTGCGTCGTCGGGGCCGGATTCATGGGATGTGTCATCGCGACACTCTATGCGCATCACGGCTATGATGCGGTGATCTGCGACAGCAATCAGACCATGCTTGACACTTACGTAGAGCGGGCCCGCCCGATCGCGGCAGGACTGGTCGAGGATTCGGATGCATCGGAGGCCATGCTAGCCGGAGTGACACTTGAGCCGGATCTTGCGAGCGCGATCGAAGGGGTCTTCCTCGTGCATGAAGCAGTGCAGGAATCCCTGGAAGTCAAACAGGCCCTGTTCGCGGAACTCGAAAGGATCTGTCCGGAAAACGTGGTGCTGGCGACCAATACCTCGTCCTTCCTAATCTCCGACATCGCCGCTCAAATGACACGCAAAGAGCGGATGATGGGCATTCACTATGTTACTCCGGGTCATATCGTTCCCGTAATCGAGTTGATCCATGCGGCCGATACGCCAGCGGAGTTGGTGGCATGGAGCCGCATGCTGGTGCAGAACATCGAACATGTCGGTGTCGCGATCCTCGAACGTCCAGGCTTTCTTGTGAACCGGATCCAGTTCGCCATGCTGACCGAGATCTATCGTCTGATGGACGAAGGCCTGGTGTCGCGTAGCCCTTAATTGTGAGATGAGAAATCCAACGAAATCAACGGCCTTGCTTTGCCCTTAAATATGATATTTTGCCTTTAAATCCGATATTTTTGCCCTTAAACCTGAGACAGGGTTCGCAGCTTCGTGTGGCAAATATTGATGGATGATGATCGCGAAGACTTCGTTGCCGCTGGTGCTGAGGAGGCGCGCAGGGCGGCCGTTCTGCGTCCGCTTGTTCAGGCATATCTCAAAGGAACTGGCAGTCTGGAAAGAGGCATCAATGACGCCGTTTGGGAGCTTGGTGTCAGCAGGGCGACTGTCTGGCGCTGGATAAAGCGTCTGGCCGAAGAGGGTGGGCGCACCAGCGCGCTGGCTTCTCGGAAACGGGGCCGCCCGACTGGTACAACCTTGATATCCGGCAAGGTGGAAGCGGTGATCGAAGAACATCTTCGCCGTTATTTCTTACGGCGGGAACGCCCAAGCCTGTCGCGCATCGTGACAGAAATCCGAAGCGCGTGCTGGCAGCAGGGCTTGCAACCGCCGACACGTCGGACGGTTCAGCGCAGGCTGGATGCAATGGATGCCCGTGAAATTGCCAAGGCACGCGAAGGCGCAAAGGCGGCCCGCCAGAAATTTGCGCCGGTCGTAGGCGACAACAAGGCAAACCGGCCACTGGAGGTCGTGCAAATCGACCATACGTCTGCGGACATCATTCTCGTCGACAGTTTTGAACGCAAACCAATTGGGCGGCCTTGGGTCACGCTGGCGATCGACGTCGCAACGCGGATGGTGACCGGATATTACACCTCTCTCGAGGCACCTTCGCGTCTGTCGGTGGCGCTTTGCCTGACACAGGCTGTGGCCCCCAAGGCGGAACTTCTGGCGGAATTGGTGCGCAATGTTCCTTGGCCCGCGCAGGGTAAACCGCATAGCATCCACGTCGATAACGGGCGCGATTTCCGGTCGCATGCCTTTCGGTCGGCATGTGCAGAATGGGGGATCGATCTGGTCTATCGGCCGCCAGGCAGTCCTCATTTCGGAGGGCACATCGAACGATTGATCGGCACGATGATGGGGGCCGTGCACCTGTTGCCTGGAACAACGCAATCCTCGGTCGTGGCCAAGGGCGACTATGACGCCGAGGGCATGGCCACGATGACCTTAAGCGACTTCGATCGCTGGTTTGCTCTGGAAATCTGCCGCTACAACAACAGCATTCATTCAAGTCTTGGCTGCACGCCCGTTGCCAAATGGGAGGCGCTCTCAGAGCAAATGATGGGCGATATCCCCTTCGAGATTGAAGCCTTTCGGGTGAGCTTTCTGCCAAGTGAACTGCGCAAGGTCAGGCGTGACGGCATCCATCTGTTCCAGATACGGTACTGGTCCGATGCGCTTGCAGGCCACATCGGGCGCGGGGATGGAAAGGTGGTCGTCCGCTACGACCCTCGCGACCTCTCGGTGATCTGGGTCGAACTGGATAATGACCGATACGTCGAAGCTCGGTACCGAAACCTGGAAATTCCGCCTGTGTCGCTCTGGGAATATCGCGAAGCCATGAGGAATGCCCGTGCCCTTGGCAAGTCCGGGTCCAATGAGCTGGTCCTGGCTGAGCTGATCCGACAGCAACGCCAAATCGAGTCTGAAAGCCGGAGCCTGACGAGGGCCGAACGCCGATCCCGTGAAAGAAAAGGGACATTGGAGGGCGCCAACTCGGCCGTCTCAACAACCGAAGGGCTGCGCGCGATCGATACGGGTGATACATCGCGCCCATTGTTCAAGGTGGAGAGATGGTGAATTGAGGGCAGGAAAAACAGAGGAAGACGGTCGGATCACCCTCATTCAATCGGATATCTGGATTGGCTTTCCGCGGGCCGAACAAGTTCTGGACCGTTTGCAGTGTATGATCGAAGCGCCAAGGCAAACCCGTATGCCTGGCCTTCTTGTGCATGGCGCGTCCGGGATCGGAAAGACGATGATCGCCCGCAATCTTTCGCGCAGATATGCACCGGAATATGACCCAACATCGGGAATTACGCGAACGCCGCTGTTACTGTTACAAGCACCACCAGCTCCCGACGAACGACGGTTCTATCTGCACATCCTGGCGACCGTCGGGGCACCGGCCACGGCACTGAGCGCGCGCGCTCAAAATGTGGCCTCCCTCGAAGTCCGTGTCGTCGCGCTCTTGCGCGACCTTGGCCTGCGGATGATCATGATCGACGAAGTCCACAACCTCTTGGCCGGGACCCACCGCGAACAGCGCCGCTTTCTCAATGTTCTGCGGTATCTCAGCAATGAACTCGAAGTGTCGCTGGTCTGCCTGGGGGTCAGCGAGGCCGTCGATGCCATCCGTGGTGATATCCAGCTTGCCAGGCGGCTGGACGAACATCACCTTCCAAACTGGCGCGACGACGCCGAGTTCTCGGACATGATCCAGACACTCATCGCGGCAATGCCCCTCGAGAAGAAATCCAATCTGAAGGTCAAGTCACTAAAGCAGATACTTGCGCTGACCGGCGGGGTGACCTCGCGCATCTTCGCCCTGATCAAGGATCTTTCCATCGACGCCATTGTCACAGGTGATGAATGCATCACCGATGACGCAATCGCAAAATGGACGCCGGTTTGGTCGCGCCATGCGAACCCCCATCGGCGGCTCGAGAAGTCCGGGGTGTGAAGCCGCACCCGCTGCCCAAGACTGTCGCGCCGCTGCCCGACGAGTTGTTGTCAGGTTGGTTGTCTAGGCTGGCGGCGGCCAACTACTGTGATGATGCGGAACTACTGGCTCATCTCAGAATCGATACCGCGCATGGCACCGCCTTGAACTTCAACGTCGACGCGGCTGCGGCGGCGAAGATTGCCAACGCCGCACGGATTGACCCAGATGTTGTGCGATCTTTGACCTTCCCAGCAATGACGACACGAGAAGCCTCGCTGACGGCCCAGATACCATTCCAGCATTGCCTGCAATGTTCCAGAGAGGGCCTTTCGCTCAAGCATTGGAGGCGAGCCTGGGCATTCGACTGCCAGGTTTGTGGGACGAGACTTGTGCCGACGCTCGGCAAGGCCAGTGGCGAACAGATGCCCGAAAAGCTGATAAATCGTGCGCGCAACGGCGCCGCGCGGCTTGAATACGCCGCGCGATTACGCAGCTCCAAGCAATTTCGGCGCGCAATGCGCGCGGTCACCTTTGCCATATCATTAAAGGCCTTCCGCGGAGATCCGTTATACGCTCTTCAGGGCCACAGGCTGGAAGTAAGGCTGTTTTGCCTTGCTGCAATTGATGCAGCCCAATCCCGTCCACTGGTCAAAGCGGCCATCTCAAGCTCCGGCATCGACGACTATGCAAGGGTTGCTCTATTGCGCGCCTTCGATAAGGAGCCACGTCTGCTTGCCGCGGTCGATTACATCGCCCGGCAGCGCGCGAAAAGCATAGGCGCGATGGCAGTGGAATCTCATAATTAAGGGCAAAAAATATCCCCGAACGCGTCGTGTCTCAGATTTAAGGGCAACGCGACAGTTGCCTGACCATGCTGCGGCTGCCATCCATGCGTTGATCTGCCAAGCGGAGGCGATTGCCGATCAGGCTGAGGCCCTGGAGAAACGGATCCTCGAGTGGCACCGGACGCACGAGACGAGCCGGCGACTGGCGACCATTCCCGGTATCGGACCGATCACCGCCAGCGCAATTGCTGCAAATGTTCCGGATCCGAGCCTGTTCCGCTCGGCACGACAGTTCGCGGCCTGGCTAGGCCTGACGCCACGGGCGAACTCAAGCAGTGGCAAGGATCGACAGACCGGGATCAGCAAGCAGGGTGATGGATATATCCGGCGACTGCTCGTTTCCGGCGCGACTGCGGTGCTTCGCTTTGCAAGGCAGGGCGATGCCGGCAAGGCTTGGATGCTTGGGCTTAAAGCACGCAAGCGACCGAAAGTCGTTGCGGTCGCGCTCGCCAACAAGACTGCCCGGATCGCTTGGGCGCTCCTGCGCCGCAACGAGATCTACGCGGCCCCTGTCTCCTGAGCGCGGAACCGCTGACGGAATGCGTGAAGCTGAGAAGAGATGACAAACCGGTCGAACCGGGGATCGGGACACCCCAGGGGGTCAAGGCGCAGAAAGCGCGCAATTTTGATTGGGACCCGATCCGCGGACTTCATCTGGGCCAGCGGCTAGACCGCACCACAAAGGCCGTAGACATGACTGCTTTCGGCATAGGCGCGTCAATTCCCAGCTTGCGCAGCAGGGGTCGTCCAGACATGGGAACACTTGCCCTCGCCAGAGATGCCCACTGCGCGTTGGCGACGGTCCACCAATGACTTGCGCCACCGGACCTGTGGGGGAACCGGCGCAGCGCCAGTTCCCCATCGGCTCATTCTGCCGGAACCCAGGGCCGGTTATAGGCTGCCACGCGCCAATCACCGTGTTCGATGAACCGGGGGGCGCTCCCGGTTTCCAGCGCCTCGGCTGCGGCGTTCAGCGCCTCGGGCGATGTCTCGGGCCAGGCGCCCGTTTCGATCCGTTCGACCAGGGTCTCGACGATGGCCGTGCTTTCGGCAGCCGTGAACTCGCAATGGCCCGTGCCCTGGACCAGCGACTGCCGATACAGATCGCCGGTACCCTGCTCCTGCACCAGCGCGCCGTAGCCTTCCATCAGCGTGTAGGGAATGGCCCAGTCGCCCAGCATGTGGATGCGGATCGCCGGAACCTGCAGATCGCCGGTCGTCGTGCGCCCGTCTGCGGCCCAGAAATCGCGCGCATAATCCGAGGCCGCGATGCGGGGGGCGGCGTCGATCCTGGCAATGTCGGCCTGAAGGTCCAAACCGGCCTGTTCGTAGAGCGCCTCAACCGTCCGCGCCATCGCGGGTGCGGCATTCTGGTAGAAGGCGGCATAGTCGACCCCCTCGTTCCCGGAAAGTTGCTGCCCCGATGCGGCGTTTTCGAACAGAAGCCGCGAGGACCCGCCAACATTACCGCCGATGCGCAGCGCCGAGGCCACGATCATGTCGGCCATGGCGCCGGCATCCGCGGTGTCGGGTAGTTCGGTCCCCTCGACCATCCACGGCGACCACTGTCCGATGGCGAAGGCAAGCGCCAGCCGCGCGCGGCCCTCCGGGCTTTCGCCCGCCGTTTCGATGGCGGCCATCCAGGACGCACGGATCGCGTCAAGGCTGCGCTCGCCACCCGCTCCGGCATTGGGCAGGCCGACGATGGCGAGATCGCTGGCCGGACCGTGCCCAGCGGCCTCATAGCTTTCGCCCAGCAGGGTCTGCATGGCGAACCAGCCATCCAGGAAACTGCTCATGATCCAGACCGGCGTATGGGCGGCAAGCACGACAGAACCGTCGATCTTGTCGGGGTAGACTTCCGCAGAGGCGAGACTGTCGAGACCGCCGCCGGAACATCCGTACTGAAGGACCATGTCCGGCTCGCGCTCGAGTTTGGTGAACGTGTCTTGCACGGTTTCGAGGTTCAGGATCTCGCGCTGCGGATCGTACTGCCAGAGCCGCAGTGGATGGCGGGCCAGACCGGCGAAGGCATAGCCGCGCGCCAACAGATCGTCGTAACGCGGGGCGAAGCCAGGAACATGGATGAAGCTAGCGAAATCAAGGTCGCGTAGCAGCCGTCCGTTCCAGTTTGCGGGGACACGGATAAGCCAGGACGTACCATCGGGCAATACACCGCTGTGCTCTCTGAACGACGTCTTGTCCTGCGCCATGGCGGGGGCGGCAAGGCCAGCCACCAGGGCTAGGCAGAGCGCCCAAGTTCTGGCCTGCGTGCGCAGGTCGGTCGGATATGAAATTCGTGACATGGTGTTCCTCCAGATTGTGTTCATGGATGACGGGAGCCTCCTCTGTTCCTGCCGTTCCACCATAAACGTAGAGGTCTAATTTTATGGGTGTCAAGTTCAAATTTGAGTAACATCAACGCCTTTTCCACAATTCGTGTCGTTGTGCCCTAATTAAAGAGAATAGAGGCTAATTTTTCCCTGACTTTTCAATGGCTGCTTGTACCTCTATTTGTGGCATTGTACCTTTAATTAGGATACT
>NZ_BMKA01000010.1 GCF_014643735.1 Neptunicoccus cionae | reverse complement strand
AGCAGGTCGCCGCAATAGATGGTGTCATCATCTTGGAAATCTCCTCTCTTTTGATTGTGCGCCAAACCTATCCGCTAAGCGCGACCTCCTGCATGGAAACTTCTATGAGTCAGATTCCGATTTTCGCTACGGTGCCGAGGCCCCGGATAACCCGGAAACCACCATGCGTGTGCTGACCATCATGATGGCGCGCGACTGGTAGGCGAGGGGTAGCCTCAAGACCTATTTCTCAGCCTCCTAAGGCCCGCTGCCCCCTCAAAAGGCAAAGCGGGCCTTTTGTCCTTTTGATCCCCGAACCCGGGGATTGGTCGCGCAGCAGGTCGCGCTGGCCGCACCCTACCCATCGAAAAGGACATCCCATGACCGCAAGCTTCAAACCCGTCTCCGTCGCTATTGGCGATCTGACTGCCCACCCCGCCAACGTGCGCAGTAACTCCCCGGAAACCTATGACTCCGAGAACATCGCGCATCTGAAAGCCAGTATCGCCGTTCTGGGTCTCCTGCAGCCGCTCCTGGTCCAGAAGATCGACGGCAAATACGCTGTGCTTGCCGGCGGCCGACGCCATGCCGCGCTGAAGGAGCTGGTCGCGGACAAGGCCGCCAAAGGGGTCACCGCGAAAACCAAGGTCGACTGCCGCCTTGTGCCGGAGGATTGCGACGTGACCACGGCCCTGTCGCTCGCCGAAAACATCACCCAGGCGCCGATGAACGCGATCGACGAGTTCGAGGCCTTCGCCCGGATGATGGAGGTCGACGGCCAGACGCCTGAGACCATCGCCAAGACCTTCGGTACCACCGTTGCCGCCGTGAAGGGGCGGCTGCGCTACGGCCTCATTCACCCTGACATCCGCGCCGCAGCCCGGGCCAAAGCGATCACGCTCGATACGATGAAGGCCTTTGCCGAGCATCCGAGTCAGGAGGTGCAGAAGGAGGTCTTCGAGGCGCTCACGACGGAAGACAGCTATCTGCAGGCCTACACCGTCCGTCAGGCTCTCAAATCCCGCGGCGTGCAGGTCAGCGACGATATCGGGGCCTTCGTGCGCGCGGACTACGAGGCACGGGGTGGCGCCGTTGCGGCTGACCTTCTGGAAGAGCATTCGGTGCTCGAGGATGCCGCGCTGGTCGAGACGATCCTGCTCGAGAAGCTCGGTGTCGCCGCCGAGGAGGCGCGCGCGAAGATGGGCTTCGCCTGGGCCGATGCGATGATCCGCTATGACTACGCGACGATGGCCGAGTATGGCCGGGTCTACCCCGGCCCCGTCGAGCCGGATGAGGCCGTCCAGAAACGCGTGGATGAGATCACCGCCGAGCTCGAGAAACTGCAGCGCGAAATGGAGGATGAGGGCCTCGAGGACGATGCCTACAACGCCCTCTACGAACGCGTGGACGCTTTGGAAGACGAAGCACGCGATCTTCAGGAGGCATACAGCGCCGATGATCTCGCCCGCGCAGGCGTGGTTGCGTCGTGGTCGAGTGGACAGGTGACGCTGCATGTGGGCCTCGTGCGCCCTGAGGACAAGCAGGAGGCGTCTCGCAGCCCTTCCGGGAACCAGACCGGCAAGGACGAGCCCGACCCAAGCGAGATCACCTATCCGGTGTCGCTGGCCGAGGATCTCAAGACCGAACGTGCGATGGCCCTTGGCGCCGCGATGGCGTTGCAGCCCGAGGCCACGCTCGATCTGACCCTCTTCAAGCTGGTGAGCGACGTTCTGGGCAGCGGCATGAATGTCACGCAGGCGATCAAGGTCGAAGCCCGCAAGGAATACCGCAGCCATGCCAAGATGGACGACATCGATGGCACCTCGCTCGAGCAGGCGGCCGCGGCGCATGATGCGCTTGATCTGTCCTGGCTCGATGACACCCGCGCGCCCGCCGATCAGTTCGCGGCGTTCCGCGCGCTGGAGGCAGGCGAGAAGGCCAAGCTTGTCGCCTATGCCACCGCAAGCACCACGCAATCCTGCTTCGCGCGGGATCCTCGGCGCGACAGCCTCATGCATGACTTCGAGATCGAGATCATGCCCGACATCCGCGCCCACTGGACGCCGAACGCGGCTCTGTTCAACCGCTTCAAGAAGGCCTGGCTCCTGAAAATCCTCGGAGAAGATCTGGGCCTTGCCCAGGAGGCGGTGACGCTGGCCTCGTCGAGCAAGAAGGAGATCGTCGCCTTCTGCGACAAGCTCTTCGCCGAGCCCTTCGCCACGCTCACCTACGCGCAGCGCGCCGCGGTGGCCGCCTGGTGCCCGCCGATGATGCAGACCGTCGGAAGCGCGACGGACGAAGCGCCCACGGTAGAAACCTCGGAGCCTGACACTGACGTCGCGAAAGCGGCCTGAGCGACCCCCTCGACCCGCGCAAGGCTCAACCACCGCGCGGGTCGACCCTTTCCCACACCGAACAGAAAGACATCCCCATGGCTATTCTCAAGTTCTCCGCCTCCGCCGTCGCGGCGCAGATCGCCCATGCGCGCGCCTGCAAGACCTTCCTTCCCAACTGGAACGGACCCGTGGACAGGCCCGCCCTGATCCTCATCGTCGGCAATGGCGTGCATCTGCGCTCGAACGGCATCGACGGCACGACCACGCGCATTGTCACCACCGAGCAGGCGGATCCCTCCTTCGCCTTTGCCGATGGCATGAACCCGTTTCGGGACACCGACTGGATGGCGCAGCGCCGCATGGCGTTTCGCGACCTGACCGGGCAGTTCTACACGGACATCCTGGACGACGTGCAGGTGCTCATCGACCGGGGGCAGGGCACGATCCGGCTCGCCACGGATGGTCACAGCATCCGCGTCTTCGTGCGCCGGGCCTCGGACTATCTCATCGGCGGAGCCTATGATGTGCCCTCGGGTCTCGGGGGTACCTTCCGAGTCATCCTCAAGGATGCCTGTGACACCTTCGCGATCGTCCAGAACTGCGGCAATTGCGAGGATTTCGACACGATGCAGCCCTATCGCGTGCCGCTCGATGCGCTGATGGAGCTCGATGATCGGAGGGCGGCATAGTGGGATGGCTCTTTTACACCGACCGCCGAGTCCAGACCTACGCGGATGAGAAAGCGGAAATGACACGGCTCTGTACCTTCGAGACCGACATCCGAAAGACAGAACTGCTCAAGGCCTGCAAGGTGGGTTCAACCTGGTACGCGGCAGCGAGGGTCACAAACCCCCACGGATCTCCGGTCGAGGATGCGACCTATGTCACAGACCCTGACGGCTCCATCACCTTCGGTGCCGTATTCCTCACCCGATACGATGACGGCTGCTGGGGCTACAAGGACATGGAGGAAAGCGTTGGTCCCATCGAGTCCCGCGCGCCGCTCAACCTCCTCGCCCTGCTGTCCGAACTCAAGGACCCCGACAGCTATGCCCATGCCTGGCGCCGGCGCTGCCGGGACTGGGCTGCGATCCCGGACTACGAGGAAGGTGACAGGATCAAGCTCGCCGCCCCTGTGACGCTCACCGATGGCAGCACCTGCCAGATCGTCACCGTGACCCACTACAGGCGCGGTCGGCAGAAACGCCGCTGTTACCGCATCGAAGAAACGCGCGGTCTCGTGCGCCTGTCGAAAGCCTCGCTTACTGGATCGGTGCTCCTCAGCTCCGCAAAGGGCGCGGCCAGCCCGGTGTTGGCGGAGTTCCTGGCGGGGCAGGAGGATTGAACGACTAGACCATCAGGCACCGGCGCTTCCTTCGAGCCCTCTCTGCTCTTACAAAGTGTAGAGGGGGCTTTTTGTCTTTTGGAACTCAGACCCTGATCCAAAGGACAAACCCCATGGCCAAGCCAACCCCAACAAACCCAGTTCTTACCTTCTCCGATCCCGATCTTTCCACCGCTCTGAGGCAGATTGGAGCGGAGATTGATCACCAGCCCCTGCGCAGTTCGGCGCTTGCCCGTATCATGCGGGAGGCGTTTCATGGCAGCGATGCCAGTGGCGCGTGGGACTGGCGCATGGCCTATGACATGATGCAGGCTGCGGCTGTTCAGGGGTTGCTGCGTGGTGACGGCACCGAGGGTGGTATTGCCGCTGCAAAGCTGCTCGCCTCGCGGCTCCTGACGGAAACCCGCCGGTCAGAGCAGCAGATCCGGTTGCAGCAATTCTCCACGCCGTTGCCATTCGCGTCCCTGGCCGTGCGGGCGGCTGCGGTCCGCAAGGGCGAGACCGTGCTCGAACCATCCGCCGGAACTGGCGCCCTGGCCGCTTTCGCCACCCGCGCCGGTGCCAAGCTTCTGCTCAACGAGATCGATCCCTTTCGCCAGCGCCTGCTGCGGGCCGTCTTCGGGGGCGACGTGACGGGTCATGACGGCGAGCATATCGACGATATTCTGCAGACCCCGAGCCTGCCCGATGTCGTGGTCATGAACCCGCCCTTTGCCTCTTCGGTCGATCGCTCAAGGGACAAGCACATCGCCGCCAAGCATCTCATCGCTGCCGCGAAGCGCCTCGCGCCCGGGGGGCGGCTGGTGGCGATTATGCCGCCTGGGTTCACACCCGACCGTGATGCCGCGCATTGGTCGCGCGCCTGTGGGCTCCTGACCCCACGCCTCGCGCTGACCCTCCCGGGGCAGGTGTATCGCAAGCTCGGCACCTCAGTGGAGACCCAGCTCTTGGTCTTCGACAAGGTGCAGGAAGAGGATGAGCTGATCCGCACCGAAGTGCACGATCTCCAAGAGGCCTTGCCATATGTCGACGCCGTGGCTGCGAGCCGGCCCGAGATGCGCCCCGCCCAACGGGCGGCAGCGATCTCTCACGGGCGGCCGGTCGTTCCAGCATCTGTCGCGCGCAAGACCGCCGCCGGTGCTGTCGCCGCCTCCAAACCCCGGGCCAATGCCGCTATCCCGCTCAACTTCACAAGCCTTGAGGCCCCGCGCGACAACACGCCGGTCTCGGACATCTATGCGCGCTACCGTCCGCAGCGGATCGAGATCATGGGCGCACGGGAACACCCCACGCCGCTCGTTGAAAGCATCGCCATGGCCTCGGTCGCGCCGCCGGTGCCATCCTATGAGGCCACCGAGCCGTTGCGGCTGCCCGCCCGCCTTATCGAAGAGGGCCACCTCTCCGAGGCGCAGCTTGAGACCATCATCATGGCCAATGATGCCCATGGGTGCGATCTGCCAGGGCGTTTCACCATCGATGACGACCAGACCAAGCTGACGCGTGCCGATCATGACCCGGATGCGCGCTCCTATCGCCTCGGCTACTTTCTCGGTGACGGCACCGGCTGCGGCAAGGGCCGCGAATGTGCGGGGCTGATCCTCGCGGGATGGCTCGCCGGACGCCGTAAGGCCGTCTGGGTCTCGAAGTCCGCCACGCTCATCGAGGACGCCATCCGCGACTGGACCGATCTCGGCGGCTCGCCCGCCGACATTCAGCCGCTGTCGAAATGGAAACCGGATCAGCCCATCCCGATGGGTGACGGCATCCTTTTCGTGACCTACGCCACGCTGCGTTCGGCGGGCAAATGCGGTACCACACGGCTCAGCCAGATCCTCGACTGGATGGGTGACGGGTTCGAGGGCGTGCTGGCTTTTGATGAGGCGCATGCCATGCAGAACGCGGCCGGGTCCGAGCAGGGCAGGGGGGTCAAACCCTCCCAGCAGGGCCTCGCCGGGCTGCGGTTGCAACTTGCCGCGCCCCGCGTCCGCGTCTTCTACATATCGGCCACGGGGGCGACGAGCGTGCACAACCTCGCCTATGCCGCGCGGCTGGGGCTCTGGGGTCAGGGTCCCGAATACCCCTTCCCGAGCCGCGAGAGTTTCGTCTCGGCGATGGAAGCCGGCGGCGTGGCTGCCATGGAGGTGGTCGCACGCGATCTCAAGACGCTCGGGCTCTACACGGCCCGCGCGCTCAGCTTTGACGGGGTGGAATATGACGTGCTGGAACATGCGCTGACCCCGGCCCAAACCGAGATCTACGACGCCTATGCGGGTGCGTTTCGCACGATCCACCGAAATCTCGAGGCAGCCCTGACTGCCACCGGCGTCAATGACGCCTCGGGCGAGACCAATGCCTCCGCCGCACGCGCCTCGGCTAAGTCCCGCTTCGAGGGCACGAAACAACGGTTCTTCAATCATCTCCTAATGGGCATGAAGGCCCCGAGCATCGTCCGTGCCATCGAGGAAGATCTGTCGGCAGGCAAGGCTTGCGTCATCCAGGTGGTCTCGACGGGTGAGAGCCTGTTGAAGCGGCGACTTGAGACCATGGATCCGGAGGATGAACTCGTTGAGGGTGCCCTGACGCCTCGCGACTACGTGCTGGGTTATCTTGAGCAGGCCTTCCCGATCCATGCGCAAAAGCTGGTCGAGATCGACGGCAACATGGTTGCGGAACCCTTGCGCGACGAGACCGGCGCGCTGGTCGTCTCGCGCGAGGCGCTCGCCCTGCGCGATGCGGCAATGATGGAACTGATGACGCTGGCGCCGATCCCCTCGGCGCTCGATCAGATCCTCTGGGCCTTCGGCGACGAGGCCGTGGCGGAAGTCACGGGCCGATCGATCCGGCCACTGAAGGCCGAGGACGGTCATCTCTTCATCGAGAAGCGCGCCGCCAGCAGCAATTCCTCCGAGACCCAAGCCTTCATGGACGGCGAGAAGGATGTCCTGATCTTCTCCGATGCGGGCGGCACGGGCCGGTCCTATCATGCAGCTCAGACCGCGAAGAACCAGAAGCGGCGACGGCACTACCTGCTTGAGCCCGGCTGGCGCGCGGATGCCGCCATCCAGGGGCTGGGCCGCACGCATCGCTCGGCCCAGGTCAGCGCGCCCTTCTTCCGGGTCTGCACCTCGGATGTGCATGGCGAGAAGCGTTTTACTTCGACGATCAGCAAACGGCTCGACCAGCTGGGGGCGCTCACCAAGGGCCAGCGAGAAACCGGCTCGCAAGGCATGTTCCGCGAGGAGGACAATCTCGAAAGCCCGATCGCGCGGGCGGCGCTGCGCGGCTACTACGCCGATCTTGCCGCCGGACGCGCCGCCGCGATGAGCTACGAGAGCTTCACCGACTGGACAGCCCTGCGGCTGATCGACAAGGACGGGGTGCTGCTCGAAGAGCTTCCCCCGATCCAACGGTTCCTCAACCGGGTGCTGGCGCTGCCGATCCACATGCAGAACGCGCTCTTTACAGAGTTCATGAGGCGGATCGCCGATCAGACCGAACGGGCGCGGGCGGCGGGTACGCTCGATCTCGGCGTCGAAACCCTGCGCGGCGAAAAGATCGAACAGGTCGGGGCGGAGGACCTCTGGACCTGCCCGAAATCCGGCGCGGTGACGCGGATCATCGGGCTCGAGGTGACGGACCCGGTGCATGTGCTGTCCGCGGATGAAGCGCTCTCGCGCGATCCGGACAAACAGCCGATGGTCAACCGCGCGTCTGGCCGCGCGGCGCTCGTCTCGGCGCGGCCCATGCAGATGTATGACGAGGATATCGTCACACTGATGCGCAAGGCGGTGCGGCCCAACGGGTCCAGTTATCTCGAGGAGACCCGGTTTGAAGCCTCCGCCTGGGAAAAGATCGGGAAGTCCGAATTCATCCGGCTCTGGGATGATGAAGCAGCTGCTCTGCCAAAAACCACCACGACCAAGCTCTACCTGCTGACCGGGCTGCTCTTGCCGATCTGGAAGGACATCCCGACCACCAATGAGCGCATCTACCGGGTCACGCCCGACGGCGGAACCAGCATGATCGGCCGCACGCTGAGCGAGGAAGGGGCGGCAGCGCTGCGCGCACGCTTCCTCGTCTCCAACCCACAAACCCCAGAAGAAATGCTGACCGCCGCCCTGGGCACCACTGCCCAGGTCGATTTGGGCCACGGCCTGACCCTGACCCGCCGTCGGGTGGCAGGCGAGGTGCGCCTCGAGCTGTGCGGCGCCGACAAGGGCATGATCGAGGGTCTCAAGGCCATGGGGTGTTTCACGGAGATCATCGCCTTCCAGCTTCGTGTGTTCCTGCCGCATGGGGACGGTGTCGACATATTGGGCATCCTCTCCCGGATTGTTGGAACCGGACCAGACGCCACGCGGGACGTAACTTCAGTGGCAGCAGAATAGGCGAGGGGACGATCATGACACTCGAAGAGATTAAAGCCGCCATCGATGCAGGTCAGACCGTACATTGGGCCAACACCGGCTACCGCGTGCACAAGGACAGATTCGGCCAGTACCTGATCACGTTTGAGCCGAACGGCAGCACCATCGGGCTGACCGACCGCAGCGGGCAGCGGTTGAACGGGGATGAGGCAGAGTTCTTCATCGCGGGACCGGAGGAGGGCGACGAGAATACCCAGGACAGCCATTTGAGACCAGACGGGCAGGGGAGGGGCGTCGTACACGGCGGGGAGGTGGCACAATCTCTCAGGCACCAGCGCTGAACTGAAGGTTGGGAAGAAAGGAAAGCGAGCTTTCTGGTTTGTGATCCCAGGAGGGGTCGAAAAAGCAATCCCGGATGCGCTGGCAAGGACGTCAGGCACCGGCCAATCCAAAAGGAACCATCCCATGTTCGCAGGAACCCTCACCCGCAATGTCGAGACCGCAGCCGCTCAATACTCTGGCGTGATCCATTCGACGCGTTTCGATATCGCCATCCAGCTTGAAAAACGCCCGAAGATGTCCGCGCGCAGCCCGGATTACGACGTGACCGCGGTCAACAAGTCGGGCCGCAAGGTGCGCATCGGTACGGCCTGGAACGAGACCGGCAATACCAGTGGCAACCCCTACATCTCGATGCAGATCGACGTGGGTCTCGGCCCGTTCCGTGTCAATGCGGTGCAGACCCAGGAGGCGCGTGCGGCGCAGAGCGGCGAATTCGAGATCATCCCGCTTGTCTCGAACGGCCTCATGAAATCCGGCTCAATCTCGGGCGAGTTGACCGCGATGGACGCCGACAACGCCTTCGCGGGTTACATCGCCAACATGATGTTCGACCTCGATTTCATGCTGATCGAGAACGACTACAAGTCCGAGGACACCCATCCCGATTACCGGGTCGAGGTCAGCTCGCCCCGCGGCAAGCCGATCCGCGTCGGGTCTGCCTGGATGGCCAAGAGCAGCCGCACGGGCAATGACTACCTGTCGCTGCTGATCAACACGCCCGATGGCGATCTGCGGGTCAACGCCGTGCAGAACGAAGAACAGCGCGGCGGCAAGACCTTCTCGATCATCCCGTTCATCGACGGTGGTGAGCAGCCGCAGGATGGAGGCGCGGGGCTGTCGCTGGTCGCCTGATCATATCACGAGGCTTGAACATTCGAGTAGCAAGGGGAGCCGTGGGATCACGGTTTCCCTTTTTCCATGTCCGTTTGCGTGAAGGAGCCCACCCGCTTGCAATCTGGTGCGATTGCTATACAATAATATATTAACGTAGTATCGGGGGCGGGCGCGTGGCGGCGAGATCAGGGACGGTTCCATGGTTTGACAACTTTGATGTCGCGGCCGAGGTTGAGATCCTCACCGCCCATATCGAGCGCTGGACCGAATTCGCGCTACCCGCCCGAAAGCGCGATGTTATCATGTCTTTTGCCAAGTCGAAGCTCGAGACGACAAGGCTGGCATACAGAGAGGCCAAGGCGGCGGGCAAGCCGGTGTCCACATCGCGGCGTGCTTATCTGACCGACCTGCAGGACACGATCTTCATGGCGATACCGGAAGAGAACCTCGCGCTGATGCCGCTGAGCGAGCAGGTCCTGAACGATCCGTCATTTTACGCGGACGCCATGCACCGTGCGTCCACCATCAGCGAGGACGAGCTCTTCATGGCGCTGTCCTCTTCGCTGAACGACATGAAGGTGCAAGACGCCCGGGCGTTTGTCTCGAAGCTCTGGCACGGCACGATTGACGACAATGCTCGCAAACTTGCCGAAGCCTTGAAGCGCCCCGAGCGAGAAACCATGCCCCTGCGGCCTGGCAACACCGTGTAAGATCACGATAAACCGGCTCCCCGTTTTGGTAATTCGTGAGTTGATTCAGCTGGCGAGGGAATTGGGTCAAAATCGCAAATCGCCGGGGATATGCAGGCAACAGCGATGCGCAGGAGGTGTCCTTTGCGGAACCGGGAGCCATCATCTGCGGTCGGATCGTCAGATCATGGACGGCTCGAATCTGCCACTCAGCAGCGATTGGCCCACTGCGATGCGGCACACGTTAGCGGACATGGCGTATCTGCGGCGAATCCGGCTTCGAGGTTTCGAACATCGTTAGTGTCGATGATGAAACTTCAGAGCCACAGGAGAACCACCATGAAACGGTACGTTGGAATTGATGTCGCGCAAGAGCAAAGTGCGCTTTGTATTGTGGATGATACGGGCGCGATCATTCTTGAGAGCACTTGCCCGACCGATCCGGATGAGATTGTTCGAACCATCGCTACAGCGGTTGGTGATGTTGAGAAGATCGTGCACGAGTCTGGCCCGCTGTCGACCTGGTTGACGCGGGAATTGGCCAAACGGGGGGCGCCGGTTGTCTGCATTGATGCGCGCGCCGCCCACAAAGTGCTCTCAGCGCGGATGAACAAGTCTGACAAATCGGATGCTGTCGGTCTGGCGCAACTGGCCCGCACGGGTTGGTATGGTGAAGTTCATGTAAAGAGCGAGGCGAGCGATCAGTTGCGCCTCATACTTTCGGCACGAGAGCGGTTGATCCGCATCCGGATGGATATTGAAGGCCAAGTGCGTGGACTTTTGAAGGCTTATGGGATCCGACTTGGGCCGGTAAATGCCGGGTATAGCCGACAGAGCTTCCGCGACCAGCTTGGGGCGGCAATAAAGGGCGAACCAAGCTTGGAGATGATCTTCGCCTCATTGATCACCGTGCATGAAACTGTCTGTCTTGAAGCCACAGCGATTGACGCAAAGGTGCAGCAGCTTGCGAAGGACGTCCCACTGGCGCGGCGGCTGACCAGCATTCCCGGCGTTGGGCCGATCGTGAGCCTGCGCTTCATCGCGACGATTGATGATGTGACACGCTTCCGCAAAGCAACAGACGTTGGAGCTTATTTGGGACTGACCCCGAGGCGATATCAATCCGGCGAAATGGATTGGTCGGGGCGCATCTCCAAACGCGGTGACGGCACAATGCGCAAGCTGCTTTACGAAGCGGCCAACATCCTGATCCAACGAGTGTCGCGCTTCTCACCCCTCAAAGCCTGGGCCATGCGGCTTGTCGCGCGGAAGGGAATGAAGAAAGCCATCGTCGCAACGGCCAGAAAGCTGGCTGTCATCTTGACACGCATCTGGCGCGACGGGACGACCTTCGCCTGGACCAAAGAGGAGCTGCCCGCATGAGATAGCTCAAAACCGAATACGCCCGTCCGGGTGTAAAGACGTCCCATCGGGACGGTGGCAGGATGACCTCGCTGTCGAATGTCGATGCGCCTGACCCCAGGCGACCTCGCAGCGGACCGTTTTGAGGCACCAGTCCCCGACGCCACTATGAGGCGGCAACACCGACCTCGGAGAGAACCATGAACCCGATGAGACCGAAATACGCCCTTGAATTGACGGCCGCAGATAGAGAACCTTTGCGGCAACTATTTGGTCAGCCAATCTCCATAGGCGTCGATATCGATCATCGGCACAGTGCCGCTGAACTGGAGGTGCGAGATCAACGCGAACAAGAAGGCAGTTGCCGGTTTCGCACCCTCAACCAGGTCGTAACCCTTGTCTTCGTCGAACACAAAATGCCCGTGGGAGGCAACACACCCGATGTCCAACCGTCTATCATCTTCGCCTTCGTTTAGGACCCTTTCGAACGATGCACCCAAGGGAGGTTTCCACTCGCTCTCGAATGTCAGAAGCCCGCCAATGATGGGAATGAGTTGTTTTGGTGGGTAGACCCCGCCAGCATGCGGGATTGGTAGGCTGGTCCGATGCAGGTTTCGGACAGATGCGACCTTGTCTTGGGCATACTTCACAAGACCGGCATCTGCCGTCTGCTTTGCCTCGAATACTGCATAGACGCTCTCAGCTGGAACGATGAGTTGTTCTTCGTACGTGAAGATGAATGGCGAATACTGGCGGTCAAAGACCACGGCATCAATCTGGTCGCTGAAGTTTCCCTGGCTGTCCACCACGTGTGCGCTTGCGACCTGATACCTTTCGGGCAGGTACTGGGCGAGCATGCCCATCCATATGGCTTCGCTGGCATCTCCTTTCGCAACAGGATGCTTGAACGACTTTCGCGCTGTCGACAGCCGATGCTGAATATCCTCGTGCAACGACGATAGAAGTTGTGATAGCGACCATTCAGCCATTAATTTTTCCTTCTAAGACAGCGGGAATTTTGGTCCGAAGAAAGCGCGCCACGCTTTCAGAGCGTCTCCGTTCTTTCCCTGGCGCGCCAAGTGGATTGCGGCAGCGATGTCGCGGTTTGCCTGATCCAGAATTGTCTGGGCGCGCTTTACCATCGCCGCGTCCATTCGATCGCTAACAGGAGACCCGAGCCCGGCCGGATCTGGCCAATCCTCGTGAATTCGGTCGCGCAGCGTCGCGAAGAACGCTTGGATTTCGCGGTCGTGTGAACCTCCCCAACCACCATGAAGGCATTCCATCGCCATCACCTCGATCAGAAAGGACGGCTTGATGGGTTTTTCTCCGTGGCGGCTGTTCTGGTTCCAGTACTTGACCATGCGCACCAAGCCCTTCCACTCATTGCCATAGGCTTGGTGGGCTTCGACGGCTTTCTGTGCATGAATTTCGGGGTTTGTGCCCATCCACTTCCCGGTTGTGTTGTTTGGGATTTCGTAGTCGTCTCCCTTTGCGAATGCGGGCACAGTATCCACGCTTACAACCCGATAATCTGTGTTGTCGTCGGAATCGACGACAACACCAAAGTCCACACCCACGGAGCGGCCCTGTTTTTTGACGGCGCTTCTTCCATAAACGTCAACCAGCGTGTCGTGGAACGCGGTCAGTATCTTGTCGGGGTGTTTGTCTCGATAGTGTTCTTCATCCTCTCCGAGAACGAAGAAGATATCGACATCCTTCAGTGGCTTGGTTTTGGTCCAGCGGGCATAGCTTCCTGTCAAAAAGCTGCGGTCAATCCGAAAGGCGGCATCCAGGTGTTCGCGGACTTCTTTCTGACGCTTGGATGCGTTCTGCCGCTCCTTTTCGTTCAACTCCATTCGGCTTTTGAATTTCTTGAATGCGTCCGGGAGTGAAATCATGATGCCTGCCTCCAATAGGACGCCGAAGCGCCCAATCCATTGTGTTCAATTGTGGACCCGAGACTTTGGCGAACCATGCCATCGGTGGAGCGGGCTGTCGTGGGGCTCCAACCTTCGACGTCTGGCCTGCCATCTCTGGTGTAAAGGAGCACGCGATATGCGGCGTTTTCTGGCGCAAGCCCCGCTTTCTTGATTGCAAACCTCAACTGATCCGTGTCGGTGTAAAACGATCCGTCTCCGGCCGACCAGCTGTATGTCACCTCGATATCCCACTTGCGAACTAGCTTGTCAGTTCTGGGATCGTAGATTTCCAGCGTAATCCGTTCGAGATCACCAGTGCCTAGCCAGGTCTTCAGTGCCCGCATTTTGCTCTCGGCCGTGTCCATAAGGTTGGCCGGGTTCATGCCGCTTAGCCTAATGATATCCTTCAGACTTTTTAGGACGTTGTCGGCCACATACGTGACGGACTGGGTGCGGGAATACGTGATGACCGATGTCATGGTTTCAACAACCCCTCGAGATCAATTTCGAGCGCCGCACCTTGCGAACTGTTCATGGTGTCTTGCTTCTTGGTTTCAGTTTTGTCGCGGGCCGTGATGCGCTCACCCTTCTGTTTCAGAGCTGATTGGACCCAATCGAGGTCATCGGGTTCACATGGCAGTGAAATCGACCAATCACCTTTCAGCGGATCAAAACCGAGCACGTCTTCGTTTGCATCCGACCCATCGATCGCATCGTCGTCGTAAATGCAGTAGATGCGCGTTTGCGGTCCCTCACAGCTGACAATGATTGGTGAGTTTTCGCAGGCTTTGTCCGCGATAACGCTGCTTGCAATGCCAGCGACAATGCCGAGTTCCTGTTGCGCGCCGGTATTTGTCCGGGTGAGCAAGTCGCTGATGGTCGCCCATGTGGCCACGGCGTCGCGATGCGGTGAGCTCCGGAATGTTCTGCGGGTTACAGTTGCCATCACTTCCCCCGATTTGCTTTTTTGTTGATTTGGGCTGATTTCGCGGCTTTTACCAACTGAGACAGTGTTACCGAGCCGGGGTTCAGTGCCACCTGAGTGTTCGAGGCGAGCGCGTTCGCAACCGTTTTTCGGATCGCCCTTCCGTCAAGACCGACGAATTCGCCGGCGCATGTATCGAAGCCATGGTCCTTGGTCAGCTCTTCAATCTCAGGATAGGTGCTGCCAAGCCCCAAGAGACACTCCCGCAAAATCGTCTTGCAGGCTTCTTTCCCTGGAAGAGGTACTTCAAGTACCAGATCGCATCGGGAAACGAAGGCATCGTCCACGGCTTCCGGGTAGTTACTGGTCGCCACAAATAGCAGGTTTTTGTGAGATTCTGCCAGCAGGTCGAGCTGTACCAGTACGGCGTCCGTGGCTCGATGAATGTCAACAGGGTTGGCATCAAGGCTGAGCCTAGACCGGTCGACCGCAAGTGTTTCCACCTCATCCAGCAGCACAATCGTCGGACCTGCATTAGCAAGTTCTGAGAGGGTCTGCGCAAAAAGGTCAGAAACCGCCCGTTGCGTTTTCCCCATGGCGGAACTCGTCAATCCATGCGCTTCCACCTCAACCAGTTGAAAGCTTCCACCCTTGAAAGCCGCCGCTGTTCGGTTGGCCAACCCTCGCGCGAGCGAAGTCTTGCCCGTCCCGGGTGCGCCAACCAGGAGAAGGACGCCATGGAGCGGCAACACGGCTCGGCTCATCTTTGGTCGCATTGTGAAATTTAGCACCGCCTGAGAGAGCAGGCGCTCCTTCATCTCGGCTTCGACGATGATTGAGTCCCAGAGTTCTGCCAGACCGGGGTCCGGCAGTGCCGTAATCTTCTGAATTCCTTTCGGCAGGTCGCCCGCAAACGGTGCGTTCATGGCTGCTTCCTCGGTTCTTTGCCTGTTCAGCGCCTCTTGGGGCGACTTGGCGGTTTACAAATTTGCCTTCGTTTTGGCTTCGTGTTACAACTTAGGGACAATCTGCCGCGCTTTCAAGCGTTGTAGTTTACAAAATATCAATCATATGGGTGAAATGTAAACCACCCACTGGGAGGACGTTATGATTGGCAAGAGACTCAAAGGAGCCCGGGCGGCATCTGGCCTCTCGCTACGTGCACTTTCCGATGCCATGGAGAACAAGGTGTCCGCTCAAGCCATAGGCAAGTACGAGCGCAATGAAGGCATGCCTGGATCGGGCGTGCTGCTGAGTCTTGCCCGAGCACTCGGCGTCTCTGTGGATTTCCTGCTCAGCGATGATGAGCTTGAGTTGGAGGGCGTTGAGTTTCGCAAGTCAGCCAGCTCGTCAGCCAAAGAGATCGCGACGATCGAAGCCAAGACGCTCAATATGGTTGAAAAGTACCTAGCTGTCGAAAGCTTGCTGAATCTTTCGAGCCAGGAATGGGATGCCCCGCACGAAGCACCCTATTGGGTGGCCGATGTTCGTGATGCCGAGGACGCGGCTCGCAACATGCGTGCTTCTTGGCAGCTGGGTCATGACCCGATTCCAATGCTTGCCGAACTCCTCGAGGAGCACGGGATCAAAGTGCTATCTTTGGATGTCGATCGGATTGACGGGCTTGCGGCGAAAGTGCGTCGAAAAGAGCATCACTCCGCCCGTGTTATCATGATCAAGAAGAAGACCTGGTCTGAGCGGAAGCGCTTCAGTTTAGCTCACGAATTGGGCCACATGGTTCTTAAAGTCGCCGAAGGGTGCGATTCAGAACGCGCCGCAAATCGATTTGCTGGTGCATTCCTCGTTCCGGCAGAAGTGCTACGGCAGGAGATTGGTGCCCGCAGAACGGACATAAGCATTGGTGAGCTCATTAGTCTGAAGGATCGGTTTGGCGTCAGCATTCAAGCGCTGACGTATCGATGCAAGGATTTGGAGATTATCAACCAGGCAACCTTTGCGCGCCTGTTCAAGGTCTATAAGCAACGTGGTTGGCGGGATGAGCCGTTCGAGGAGCCAAATTCCATTCCGTGGGAGCGAGAAGAACCGGACCGCTTTCAGAGGTTGTGTTTTCGTGCCCTCTCCGAGGGATTGATTGGGTTGTCTCGCGCGGCTGAGCTTCTCGAAATACGAGTAAAAGAACTGGAAGAACGGTTGGACCACATGGCATAGTGCCCATGTGCAAGTTCTTGTTTCTGATACCTCCGTCCTGATCGACATTGAAAGAGCCTCGCTGACGGCGAGGCTCTTTGATCTCCCCTATGATTTTGTTGTCCCAGATATTCTTTATGAAGCGGAACTCCTCGACTGGATGGGTCCTGATCTGATCGATCTGGGTCTGAGAGTGGAAGAGCTCACGCCAGAAGAAACCGCACGTGCGACAGAGCTGAAGCGGGCGAAAGCTATGTTATCGACGCCAGATGTCTTTGCATTTTGCCTGGCGGCTGGAAGGGATTGGGTTCTCCTTACCGGAGACGGTGCGCTCAGGGCTGAGGCCGAGCGCCAAGAAATCGCGATGCACGGCGTCTTGTGGGTCTTCGATGAGATGGAACGTCACGAGGTTTGTTCGACCGCCCTCCTCATGTCGGGTCTCGAAGCGGTTCGTGATCACCCAAGATGCAGACTTCCCATCAGGGAGATCAATAGGCGCCTTGCGAGACACTAACTTGTTTATTCGGCTTGCTTGAAGGAACTTGTTGCCAAGTTTTTCTTTGGTTTAGCCTTGCGGCCTCCCCTGTTCGGCTTCGCGTGTCGCAGGTGAGAACGGCCCTTCGGTCCGTCGCGCATTCGGCCATGCGGCCTCACCGCGGCGCAGCACCCGGCATCCCGGTTTGCCCGTCTCGCGAGCACGTCGCTCCCCGGCCGCTCCGCCGGATTGCGCTGCGGTCTGTTTTGCTGGGCAAAACGATCCCGCCGCTCCATCCGTCTTCCGCGTCCGCTCGCGCCGTTTGCCTGCTCGTGTCGGGCAAACCTACCGTCAAAACACACACACATGAGCGCGGAAGCATATCCTCCGGATGGCCCCCAAATCAGCCCGCCTCAAGGATCGCAAAACTTTTCGACGAGGGCGGGGCCTGTGGCGCGGAGTGAACCCGTGCGTGAGCGCGCGCATGTGTCGGGTGCTGCGCTCGGAAAACTTTTGCGCCCGGCAAGCCGGCGGCTGCGCCGTCCCTGACCCGGGCAGATTCGGAAACCAGACATTCGGCCATGCCACCACACTCACGTGGTGGTCGAACCCAATATCTGGAGAATGAACATGGCTTACGATCAAGCGAACACCTACGAGACCATCGAGCTTTTCGGGCTGACCGAGAAGGACGCCCATCTGCCGATCCCGGAAGATCACATCCTGAAGGACAGCATCATCCGCGAAACCTTCGAGACCTTGCTCGGGCAGTTGCGCAGCACCGGCCTCGAGGCAGAAATCGAACCGCTGGCCCACGGGCTCGCCACGATCCTGCAGCGGCGCAAGGTGGCGCTTGGCAAGGAAGTGGATCGCACCGCCGACAAGATCGGTGCCCTGGCAAAATCCCACGATGGATCGGAGATTGCTGAAACTGCTCTCGAAGAAGCGCAAGCCCGCTTCCTGCACCTGCGGGAGATCGTCAGCGCCATCGAGGTGATGAGCGAGGCGGCGGCGGAATGCTACGAGATCGAGACGGGCCATGCCTTCATCCCGGCGGCAGGGTCACGCGCCAGCGCTCGGGCGCAAGAGACCGGGGCCGTCTTCGAGGCCCGTCAGCTCCTGGAGCAGCATGATCGCGAGACGGCTGCGAAGTCGAAGGTCGAGGGGGTCCCCTTGATCGTCTCGGGCGCGACCGACTGGACCGATATCGATGTGATCTTCAACACGCTCGACAAGGTTCGCGAGCGGATCAAACAGAACCGCAATCAGGAAATCTTCCTCTGCCACAAGGGTGGCAAGCATGGGGCGGAGATGATCGCGGCCCGGTGGGCCCGGGCGCGTGGGGTCGCGCAGGCCCGGTTCGATCCGCGCTGGTCTGCACACGGGCGGGCGGCACCCTTCAAGTGCAACGACGAGTTGCTGGACGACAAGTTTGCCGCGACGGGGGTTGTTCTCTTCGGCGGCAATGGCGTGGCGCTGAACCTCGGGCAGAAGGCCGAGGCGAAAGGGCTGACGGTCATGCGGGTCGCCGATCCGGCGAAGAAGACTTCGGAGACATGAACTGAGAGGGTCGCGCGTGGCGCGGCCCTTTTTCGTTTCTCAGAGGCGGGTGTCGCTGCTTCATCGCTCAACGCTGATCAAGAGACGTGTCAGTGGGGGCCTGGCCTTTGCGTTTCCTGGTGTCCGGTTTCGGGGTGGTCTTGAGGTGCGGAGCGCGCATCGCTGAAGTCTATTTTTCGCCTTGCCTAGCAATTTCCTGTTTTGATAGGTATATGTGTGCCAAGCAAAATTTGGAAATGATAGGCATGACCCCTCTTAGCAGTATCGCGATGAGCGCCTACACCGATCTGGTGCGGCTCCTGAAGGATGACGCCCTATCCGGTGTGGAGGGCAAACCAACGCTTAAAGAGCGCGGCGACAAGGCCTACTGGTACGCGGCCCGCCGTGTCGGAACCGAGATGCGCTTCATCTATATCGGCGAAAACAGTGATGAGACGCGCGCGCGCATCGAGCGTATCGAGGAGCTGCGCGCGACTGCCAAGGACCGACAGGCTGAGCGGTCGCGGCTGGTCCGACTCTTGCGCGCCGAAGGCATGACGCCGACCGACCGGGCGACCGGCTCGATCCTCTCCGCAATGGCAGGTGCCGGGACCTTCCGGCTGGGCGGTACGATTGTCGGGACGAATGCGTTCCGGCTCTATGAAGGCGAGCTTGGCGTCCGCCTGCCCCTGGGCGGCATGGCCAACACCGGCGATATCGACATCGCGCAATTCGAGAAGCTCAGCGTCGCCTTGCAGGATCAGGCCGATCCGGGTTTGGCCGAGACCTTCGCGGCACTCAAATTTGATCCCTTACCGGCTCTTGACCAAGGTCGGACTTGGCGATGGGCCCAGGGTGGCAGTGGCCAGTTGGTCGAGTTTCTCACTCCGGCGTTCGGAGATGAGACCATCCGGGATCTGCCAGCATTGGGCGTTAACGCCCAAGGATTGAACTATCTCAACTTCCTGATCGCCGAGCCGATCCATGCGGCGGCGATCTATCGATCCGGCATTCTCGTGCAGGTCCCGCGTCCAGAGCGCTATGCGATCCACAAGCTGATCATCGCCGATCGGCGGCGTGACGGGGCCGGCAGCCTCAAGTCGGCCAAGGATCGAGAGCAAGCGGCCTTCCTGATCGAGGCAATGGCCGAGGACCGCCCTGATGATCTGGCCCAGGCTTATGCCACCGCACTAGAGGTCGGCCCGCGCTGGCGCGCACACATCGACAATTCGCTGAAGCGCATGCCGGAGACGAAGTCCATCCTCGAAAGCTTGGGCGCGTAATAGTCGAGGCGATGATCGTTGCTCTGCTTCGTGCTACTGGCAGACCGCTCGCAGAATTCTTGAACTGACCACTGCCCGACACTGTCCTTTACTCCTGAACCCTTGTTTCCGGGTCCCCTGCCAGCAACCCATACCCGGTGGATTGGCTTGGGGTCATCGCAAAGAGGGACCTTCACCACGCAGTCATACCTCGCTCTAAAAGCCGAGCTTGAGGCAGAAGAGCAGCCCCTCCAGATCGATGGCAATCCGGAACATGGCCCCCGTATGTGGCGGTGTGAACCCACCGGGCGCGTCGCCTCGACATGAACGAGGCCAGTGGCGTCTGCGTGATGGGACTGGCCATCCGAGTCACACCTTTTTGCTCACTGATGTGGATCGCACGGGGTCGGTCCGGCCGTGCCCTCCGCTTCGCTCCGGCAAGCACAAATACGGCTTCCACGCCTTTGGCGCGGACCCTCCGCATTTGCGCTTGCGACCGGGCCTCTTGCCCCCGTGCTGTGAGATCCCCATCGCAAAAAGGAGATACCCAAATGACCAACCACTACGTCGCCACCGTTCCCGTCAAGTTCACCGACAATGACGGCCAGGAACGCACTCGCTTCCAACGCGTGGGTGCCATGTTCCGCAACACCCGCAACGGGGACGGCTCGGAGTTCTTCAGCCTCAAGCTCGACTTTCCGGTCGCGGTTTCGGAGCTGGTGATGTTCCCGCCGAGTTCGAAGGAACCGCAGGACTAAATCCTCTGACGAGGATGGGCCGCCGTCAGGCGGCCCTGTCCCTGTTCCAGGGACGCCGTCACCGGCGGGGTTGATTGCCGGTGGCGACCCCCAGGTGTCGGTCGCTGCGCGTTCGTGGGTCGAACGCCGCCAAGATCAAAGAGATCGCGACAGACCGTCCAGCCAGCCTCAAGGGGGCCATCCGCAAAAACAGTCAGGCCGGGGCCTGCCGGTTTTTGCGGCGGAGATTTGGCAAGCCAAATCTGGCCCTCCTTGACCCTGCCTGTCCGCCCTGTCGGTGGGGTTTGCGCCCGCCCGCGTTTCCGTCCGAACACATGCGTGTTCGGCCAGACCCTCGGGCGGTACAGGCGGACGGTACCCTTGGGTCAGGTGGGTTGCCCGGTGGTGAGGGCAGAAGGGCCGCGTCCCTGCGGGCCGCGGCCTGAAGCGGAATACAAGGCTGCGGAGACCAGAAGCAACGTAAGTATATTATTGACAGTCGGATATAGTATCGTATGGTGGGGCAGCCTTGTATGAAGGTGGCAGGAAATAGGGGGTCTTTCTTCGCATGTCGCGCTCAAAACGTCTCACAGATGCGGACCGCATGGAGATCGTTCGCGAAGCTGCGGAAGGCGTTTCCACTTCAGTGCTGGCGGAACGGTTTGGCGTTTCGGTGCGGGCGATCCAGTACACGCTCAAAGCCGATGCCGAGCGCCAAGTGGATGCTGCGATCCCGGTCTCCGCTGTCAGTGTGAAGGTGACCACTGCAGAGCTCGCAGTCCTCGACGCGGTGTTGGCGAAGGCGGGGATCGAGAGCCGGGCCGAGGGGCTGCGGCGGCTCATTCAGGCGGCGGGTGGGGTGTTCGTTCCGGACGCGCAGATGGCGGCCGAGATGGCGCGCTACCGCGCCTCGCTGCACGAGGTCGGCAATGGGGTCGCGCAGATCGCCAAGCAGATGACGCAGGCCAACCGGCAAGGGCAGGGGGCCATGGGAGGCACGAGTGCCGAGTTCACGGAACTGCGTCTTGCGCAGATGCGCGGGCTGGCGAGGTTCATTCTGGATTCTGCAGACGAGATCGATCTGCTCCTGCGCCGCCGTCGAGACGCGATGCAGCTGCAGGCCACGGCCGCGCTGAGGGAGTTTGCCCATGCGGCTGAATGATGCGGTTGACGCTGTCACAGGCGAGGTCTTCCGGGACGGCTGGAGCCGGATCCGGGGCTCGATGCAGGGGCTGCATGTCGCCAAGCAGAGCCAGCTTGTGCGCGCGGCTGCAGGGCACCGGCCAGCGGTCTTCAAGGCGATCCGGGGCGGCGGCACGCATACCAAATCGCAGCTCGCAAACCAGCTCGATTACCTCACGACCAAGTCCACCCATATCGTGGACAGTAGCGGGTTCCTCGATGGCAAGGCGAAGCTCGAGGCGGGCGACATCAAGGACCTGACCGAGCGCTTTGCCAAGCGGTGGGATGCGGGCTTCAAGCCCAAGCTGGGCCAGACCACACACATGCTCATGTCCTTCCCCATCGGCACGCGCGGGGAGGATGTGCGCGACATCGCAACGGATGTGGCCGAGCGGTTCTTCCAGACCGACGCGGGGCATTTCGACTACATCATCGCGGTGCATGAGGACCGGGATCACCCCCATGCGCATCTGGTGCTGAACCGCCGCTCGCAGGAAGGCGAGTTCTTCTTTCTGGGGCGCAACCACCGCTTCAACTATGACGACTTCCGCCTCGCCATGGTCGAGGAGGCCGAGAAGTATGGTGTGCGGCTGGAGGCCACGCGGCGGGTGGATCGCGGCGTCGTGCATTACCCGGCCCGCACCAGCGAGGTTTATGCGGCGAAAGAAGAGGGGCGGGCACCCCGCGAGCGGGAACGTGTGGGGGCCGACCTGACCCGGACGCTGGCGGAGATCGCCAACACCAGAACCGTCTACCATTCGCTTGCCGCAGAGGCCTCCCGGGAGGCCCGGGCAGACATCGCCGCGGCACTCTTCCGCGCGGGCGAGGTGCTGGCGCATGGCGGACAGATGGACCGAACAGGAGATGTGTATATGGCCGAGGATCAAAGCTTCGAGGATCTGAGAAGCCTCTATGCGGAAAAGCTCGCGCGAGTGCAGGGCATGATCGCCGAGAAGTCTGACGCGGAACGTCCCGTGCTGGAAAAACGCCTCATCGACATCCAGACGCAGGTCCAGCACATGCAGCCTCTCGGTTTGCGATCATCCACGCTGTCAGAGACTCCCTCGGAGGGCGGGATCTATTCCGAAGCCAATATCGACGCCAGCCAGCGCGAGCGTCTGGCAGAGCCCGATCTGAGATCGCGCATTGACGTAGCACTACGGGGCACCGGGATCAGCACATCGGAAGTGGTGGCCCGGATCGAAACCGGGGCCTCGAGCGCCGCGCTGGAGCATCAATGGATCGCAGATGATCTCTCTAAGGTGGCCGAGGCGCGCGATCTGAACCTCGAGCGCCGCGCCGATCTGGAACAGGCGCGCGACATTCTCAACGATGTGCATGTCGCGCTCGGCACGCTGCTGGAACGCGAACAGGTGCTGCGCCGGGATGGTGTCATGGAAGCGGAACCGGACAGCGAGCGGTTCCATTATCATGAGGGCGCGGTCCGGGCGATGGAAGGGACAATCCGTCAGGAGATGCGCGCAGACGGCCTGACAGCGCAGCAGATTGAGGACCGGGATTGGGAGGTTGTATCGCGAGCGGAGCGCCGGATCGAGACGGAGCAGCGCGCGTATCTCGAAGCACACCCGGAGCTGCTTGCACGCCCTGGCGATGTGATGGACCGGTCTGAGCCCTACAGGGAGACCATCACCGATGCGGCCCGCGCCAGCGAGATCACCCGAGAAGTCGACCGGATCATGGAGGGACGCGACCTCCGCACGCCCGTTGCAGATGCTGTCACGGATGACTTGCGCGCGCGCTATCCGGACATGCCGTCCCACCTCGCCCGCGGGCTCGGCGCGACCTATGCGGCCGTCGTCGAGATCCGCGACACGGAGGTCATCAATCAGGTCCGCCGCGAAAACGAGTTGCGCGAGGGGCTTGGGTCTGGCACGCGCGACGCACTCCTCGCAGCCCGCGGTGAAACTGCACCGCAGTTTGACCGGTCCGACCGCCTCGCAGGCGAGATTGCGCGCGTCCTGGACCATGAGCGGGCGGGAGAGTTGTCCGCGCCCTTCGAGACCGAGGCGGAGCGGGACGCCTTCCGCGAGGAGATCGCGCGGGTGCTGGATGACCGCCAATTGGGCCGCCTCACATCCGGCGATGCCGATGCGCTGGAAAAGGTTCTCGAGGACCGCCTCGACCGGCTCTATGTCGCCAAGGTTTACCTGCAATCGGATGCCGCGACGGCCAACACGGAGGCCTTGCGCCAGGTGGTCGATGATCTTGCCGACACCGAATACGAAAAACACCGCACCACAGACGTGGATGGCGAGACCGAGCGGGGTCAGGTCCATTGAGCGCCTCCATGGGAAAAGCGCGGATCGCCACGGGCGTCCTGCTTGTGACGCTGGTGACCGCCGCCATGGGCTATACCATCGCCTCCGCGGTGCTGACCTACCAGGATATCGGCTTCGGGGCCGAGATCGACTTTGCCTATATCGCGCATAACTATCTGGCGATCCTCGATCGCCGCCCGGAGGACGCACAACTTATTCACCTGATCATCGGCAGCTTTGCCGCCGCCGGCCTGATGCTGAGCCTCGCCCTCTCGGGGTCCGCCCTGACACGCTTTGGCCAGACCCATTGGCAGACCGCGCGCGAGATGAAGGCCAATGGGTTCTTCGGGGCGCCCGGGACCGGGTTCATCCTCGGCAAACTTGGGCCGCCCGGCTCCCGCGCCAATTACATTTGCTCCAAGGTCTTCCCCCATGCGCTGATTGTGGCGCCCACGGGCCGCGGCAAGACCACGGGCTTCGTTATTCCGAACCTGCTGACCTGGCAAGGCTCTGCCGTGACGCTCGATGTGAAGGGCGAGTGCTTTGAGGCCACGGCCCGGCATCGCGCAGCCCAAGGCGACAAGGTCTATCGCTTTGCCCCCACCGATTGGGAGGGCAAGCGCACGCATCGTTACAACCCGCTCCTGCGCATCTATCAACTGAAAGATCCCGCGCGCCAGCAGATGGAATTGCAGCTTCTCGCGACGCTGTTCCTGCAGAGCGACAATGACCGGGTGCAGGGCCTCCTCAAGGGCGGCATCGATCTCTTCGTGGCAGCAGGCCTGCTGGCGTTCCAGCGCAAGCGCCCCACCTTGGGCGAGATCTACCGCATCGCGGCGTCGGGCGGGAACAAGCAGAAGGAATACTTCGCGCGCGGCCACGAGGTGGATAACCGGGCCGCCAAGCTGATCTTCACCCGGCTGGCCTCGACCAACAACGATACGCTGACCTCTTACGTCTCGCTCCTGATGACCTCGGGGCTGGACCAGTGGCAGAACCCGGCCATCGATGAGGCGACGGCGGTGTCGGACTTTGATTTCCGGACAATCCGCAAGAAGCCCTTTTCGGTCTATCTCGTGGTCCAGCCGCTGATGGTCAAACCCCTCGCGCCGCTGATCCGGCTGTTTTTCTCCGACCTGCTCTCGGCCATGCAGGAAAAGGATCCCGGGCCAGACGAGCCGTGGCCAGTGATGATCATGCTCGACGAGTTCAACCGTCTCGGCAAGATGCCCATCGTGGTCGAGAGCATCGAGACCCTGCGAACCTATCGCGGTCACCTTGCCGTGGTCACGCAGACGATCCCCGCCCTCGATGAAATCTATGGCGAGAACACCCGCCGTGCGCTGCAGGGCAACGCGGGCGTGAAGCTCTACCTGACGCCTTCGGATGAAAAAACCGTCGAGGAGCTGAGCAAGGCGGTTGGCAAGACCACCAAGACGGTAATCACGCGTTCGCAGTCCATCGGTAAGAACCCCTTCGAGGGCCGCAGCCAATCCACACGGACCGAAGAAAGCTCTTTGTTGCCCGAAGATGAAGCGCGCCGTCTGCCCCTCGACGAGATTGTCATGGTGATCGATGCCCAGATGCCGGTCCGGGCAAAGCGGATCCAGTACTTCGACGATCGGCTGTTCAAGGCGATCCACGCGGCACAGACGGGGGAGCTGCCGTTTCCGAAGCCGGGGGGAGGTGGCCCGCAGGGGAATCTCCCACTGAGTGTGCGTGCCATGCCGATGACACCGCCTGCGAACGGACCAAGTGGACCTGAAACTGACGCGGTTGTGGACAGCGCAAGCCACGTTGCGGGCCGCGGCCAATCTTCAGGGCAAACCGACATCGACGCAAAGAAAACCGCGCCCGTCGTTCAAGCCGTTATCGCCGAGGAACAGCGACAGATAGAAATGGACTTTGGGGGCCAGGTTGTGGATGCCGAGACAGTGGGCGTGGATGATGAGGCGCAGATGCGCTCTGCTGTCGATGGATTGGATGAAATGGAAGCGATGCTGCGAGAGGACGGTGGTGAAAAGCTGGTTGCCCGATAGGGTGGCGGGCATGGCGTGTCTGTCGGACGGGGCGGCGTCTGGACATTTGCTAAGCTCGACGCAAAGGTCTACGAGGCCAAGTGACATTGCTTACTCGCCTGCCAAGCGACTGATCCGAAGCCCAGCATAATTTGTCTTACCCTCCAAGATATCGACAAACACCATGTTTCTTTTGGCGGCACGGTCTTTCAGTCGGTCGAAAGCCAATACTTCGATAATCATGTTACGCGTGTCAAAGTACTTGTAGGCCATTGGGCCTCCGAAATTCGTGATCTTGAAGTCATTGTCTTTAAGGTATGTTTCTAGATCGTCGTTCCAGTCGGCTATGACGTAGCCCCGCACCATATTATCTTGAGAGACCTCAACTTTTCGGTCACCGCTCGTCGTCACGCCACCAAAATCGCGTATTTCTCCGATCTGTGAAATGAGTTGTTGCACCGGATTGTCAGTTGGTTTGGCTGCGTTTTCGACGGCGGCAAATCCCTTCTTATGTGGTCGTTTCATTTCAACAATAAGAAGTTCTTTTTCGTTGTTCACCAATATGTCGTGAGCAAACGATCCTTTTTCGCGTTGCTTGCCCTTTGGGGTCCGGTCACTGGAGATATACTCCGCGTACGCTAGGTCGTCATCGATTAGCCACAGGTTGTGCGAAGAGTAGTCGATCTCGTCGCTGTCCTTATACCTGGGGTAAATCAACTCGTGGACGGCATCTTCTTTGGCCACAGACCCGTCAGACCTGCGATCAAGCATTTCCGTAAGCACTTTGATTACGTCATTCCGATAGGCCACGTAAACGGCCAACGCCTCTTTTGCATCGGCTGGGATGTTATCTCTGACTACCCTCTGGAGTTCCTCTAGCGGCGTCTTTGAGTTTATCTTCCGAAAGTCGAATTTGCTTCGCAGCCGCTCGACGAACAGGTCTTGCGCCAACTGCTCTTTTGATTCTGTGATACCTCTCTCACTGACGAATTCATCAAGAGTTTTTCCTCCAAGACCTCGTCGAAGGACAGGGTCGAGCGCAATCAGCTCCTCGACGTTCGACTTTATCGTCGCACGCCTTGTACCCGTATATATTGGCTCAAGTTCTAAAATACGAGCCTTTGCTTCGACAGCAAGTGCGTCTTTCAGTGATCTTTGCTTGCCTTGATGCTGAATCTCAATCCCAAGGTTCTCAATTCGATCACGAGACTGAGTGGCTTTGAAATAGGGACTGGTTACTGAAACGAGATAGTTGTACCGCCGCTTCTGGTCATTGAAAGGCGTGTCCCGGAGCCCTTTGGCAATGTTTTCAAGGTCACTTGTCGCTCTATTGTCCGCATAGAAGTAAAGGCTGTGACGTTTCGATTTCTTAGCATCGATCTGCATGTAGCGGAGATGAAATTCGACATGCTCGCCGTCTATCTCAAACAAAACGGTGTCCTGGTCACGCTGTGTCACGCTTTCCGTGAAATAATCGGAGAGGTTGAAAGTCGCGCCGCCGATTACACACAAGAAGTTCTGAGGCGTCTTTTTCTGGACGAACTCCAGAAGAAAATGATCCAGAAGAGCGATCAATATTTCCTCTTCAGTATAGTCATCCTCTTTTGCCTCATTGGCAAAATCGAAATATTTGAGGTACTCGTCTTTCGGATTGCAAAACTTGACGGTAAGTCCTGTGTCGTGTTTGTGTGGTGCTAGATGTTCGCTGCTGTTCAACTCTTTAAGGTTGTCGTCTTGATCAAGCGGCAAGTACTCGAAAACGGCATTGGCAACCCTTCCGTCTAAGAATTTCGTCGGCGAAGCGTAGAATACACTGTCAAATATCTTGAAGGAAACAAAACGCCCAAACCCTTTTCCGTTCCGGCGTAACTTGTTCCCAGTAAACGGCGTCAGAAAAGCGTCCAGATTGGCAGCGCTGAATCCCTCTCCGTTATCCTCCACCACAATGGTTTTCGCATCGATGTCAATTTCAACCCTGATGAAGCCATCTTCGTGAGCGCTCAAGGTATATTTGTCTTCTATCGAATGAAGTGCATTGGAGACTGCTTCGAAGACCGGATATAGAAAGCCCGGAAGGCCAGCCGGAAGCGATGCTCTTTTGATCTCTGATGCTAGATCTAGGCGCTTGTGTTTCAAACCGGCATCTCCAAGGAAATAGGTTGGTGGATTGGTTCCGGCACTCTGATCGGAGATGAATAAGAAGTGCAATCAAGACATGTGATGTTGGTCCGCGGCTGTGGCCTTGAAGCTGCCGCTGGTTGCGCGTCGACCAAAAGCTCAGCTAGGGGCCGGCCGCTCACAGCGGTTACGATACTGGCCAACCTTTCCACGCCGATATGACGACCAATCTGGTCACTCTCCATCATCGAAGTAAGACTTCGTAGAGGGATGGTCACGGAGTTGCTCGGGTCTGTAAGGTCGCATCTCTCCTACGTGTGAAACCGGCCCAGCTTCAAGGCGCTCGAAGACCGATGGATGGAGCTGGAAAGCGGCGCTTACTACGCGCGGCGCAACCGGCCACCGCCGCCGGATCGGACCGTACGCGAACATGAATGTTTCCTCGTGCTGCATGCCCCTCGGATCGGACATGACGTAGATCTTGTTATCGTTGATTTGGACATCAGGCACGCATGCTTTCAGTTCTTCAAGCATCCAGCTGAGCGCGATGTCGCTGAGACGGGACTCTGGTTCGGGATAGCTGCCGCCAACGTCACTGTGGCAGCCAGCGAACCAGACTTGCTTCAACCAAGGTGGGTCACGGCCTTCGGTCTTCCTAGCTTCAGCCGCCATTGCCCATTTCACGCGGGGAAAGTTCTTGCGATGCTCGTCTATCGCTAGGGCATGACGGGCGTGGCCGACATCGGAATCGAGCCACTGGTCATAGTTTTCAAGACTCCACTTAGCGTAGTGGCCGTGTTTCCAGATCGCAGGCCAGTCGGCGAGACGGGTCAGTCTGAGTGGCTTCGTCTCGTCCGGTGAGAAGTACTTCCACTGCGACCACTTCAGCTTCGCATACCAGAATCCGATGAGACCAAGGAAGCCGAGAAGGGGAAGCCAGACGTACCAGGGCCAAGAGAACCAAAGTGCCGCACCGAACGCGGCAAAGAGCGTAAAGGCGACGACGCCAGCCAGCAGGCTTACCTGCGCGTTTCCAAGTGCGGCGACTGTGTCGAAAACGCCGATGAACGTCGGCTGGACGTTGCCTTGGACGTCCTCGTCCGCATCCGGCACGAAACTTTCGTACTTCTGCCGGAACCGCCGACCCAGCTCTTCACGCCTTTCGTAATAGGGCTTCTGCCCGCGTGGGTAGCCATTTCCATGGTTGTAGACGAAATTCACGGCATCGCTGGCGATCTTCCTCAGCCGCGGTCCGAAGCGCGGAACCGGCGATCCGTCCGGCATCCTTGTCGGGACACCGCAGAGGTTCATCACGTTGGCAACGGCACGGACGGTGTAGGCGCCTCTCGAAAATCCGAAGAGAAGGATATGGTCACCGGGCTCGTAGTAGGAGATGATCTTCTCGTAGCAATCGATTACGTTTTCGTCGATCCCGGTCCCAACCGCCGCCGACAGGATGTTCCTAATCCGCCGGAGCGTTAAGCCCCCAACCTCACCCGCACCGAGACCGGCGGAATAGAAACAGACCTGTTCTTTCGGGTCGATTGGCGAAGATGGTCCGGGACGCATCGCGCGATACATCTTGTAAACGTTCGATAGTCGCTGGTCGGGTCGTAGCCCACCGACTTGGCCGGTCCCGTCGGAAAATATTAGGATGTTCTTGGGCATGCTCGGTTGCGGCTCGTTCGTTATTTGTTTCAATATTTAATACTCGGTTCAAAGCGTCAACGCTTCTGTCAAAAAAGTCGGATCCGATCTCCTGCCGCATGGCTCATGCGGCGTGTGATTCTGTTCGATCAGAAGCCGAAGGCGCAGCCTCTGACCCTGTGATCGGGGGGCCATTGATACATACCGAGGCGGTGACGCCTCGACCGCCTCTCTTGGACTGAATCGAGGCCTAGTTACAGTGCGGCAGACTCAAGAGGTTATTCGGTTCGGCTCCATCGGCCTCGGTTTTCAGGTATTTCTTTCCGTTCCGCGTAGCGATGATGACCCAAACCGAGTTGCCATTTACGCTGGTCCAAAAACGCCAAGTGCCGTCTTCGATACCTTTGATGGCAGCGTCGAGCTTAATGCACCAAGGACCACCACTCTTGGAACCAGTGGCCCCACCGATGCTGTCAATACGCCGGTCAGAGTCCGCGCCGTCTGGGATAATACAGGTGATCTGATGATCCTGTGGCATGAGGTAATATCCTTCTTTTTATGACATTCAAGGACGCCGGGTTGAAACGGGCCCGCAGAGGTAGATGCTATCTGCGAGCCCTGATGTTGTAGGGTCATAGGCTTAGCAATCAGGGAGATTGTCCAAGTTGTTGCTCGAAGATTTATCGGCGGTCGAGCGAAGGTATTTGCCGGTCGTTCCGTTCACCACGGTGATGTTGACACGAGACGTGCCAGCCTGCTGGACGTAGTAGGTATGCGTGCCGTTTTCGATATCGCGGATCGCATCAGTCTTCTGGCGCGGGGACCATGCTTCGCCTGATTTGCAAAGCTTGGTGATGTCGCCGTCCTTGTCTTTTCCTGATGCGGTTACTTGTCTGTCGGCCATTCGAGGCACTCCTTGGTAAGAAAAATTTCAGTATGGCTTGTGCCATCCCTGTTTGGAGGAGTGCCGGGTATCACCAGGCACCCCAATTTTTCAGAGTCATTTTTTGTTCGGACGCTGCGTAAGCGCAGAAGCCGCCGCTGTCTTTGCCGCCGGGCTGGACTTCGGATTTCTGAGCACTTTTGAAGCTGCCGATGCAGCCTTCGCGCTCGTTACTTCGCTGTTCGATTTTGCCATGTTGTTCACCTCCTTCCTTTCCTCTTCTCTCTGGACTTTGCCGAAATGGTCGATTCTCTCTTGACCAAAATCCCAGTCCGTTATAGTTTTTATGACGAAAACGTAGGACATTCCGCCAAAGAAAAGGGCCAAACGGCCCAACAAGACTTCCTACGATATCGTCATAATATAGGATTTATAATCGTAGTGTCAACTGCCGATGAAACTGACGGCGTTTTTGCTGCCCGATTGCGTACCGCTCGCGAGCAACGGGAACTGAACCAGACAGAACTTGCAAAGATAGCTGGCCTTCAGCCCGCTGCTATTGGTCACTTTGAAGCGAACCGCCGGAAGCCGTCCTTTGCTAACATTCGCGCGCTGGCCAAAGCACTTGAGGTGTCATCCGACTACCTCTTGGGCAGGGCGGACACCATCAAGGGGTCTACGACAGCATTCAGGAATGAAGAGAGCCTAAATCATGCTGATCGTGAAAGCATTCAACTGATGATCGACACACTTGCGAGGCGGCGGGAGGATCGCGAGAAGTGAGTAAGTTCAGACTCAAGATGTCTCGACTGAAAGGCGAACAGGTAGCAAGCCAGTTCGGGTTCGAGACGCTTCCCATTGATCCTTTCAAGGTAGCAGAAGATGAGGCCATTGTAGTAGAGGCAAAGAAGCCTGACCGTGAAGGCATGAGTGGCTGCATTGTTTTTAACGATGATGGTGTTGGCATTATATATGCTACTCACATTCGCAGTGAGGGCTTTCGGCGCTTCACCGTAGCGCATGAACTTGGGCACTATTTCCTTGAAGGACATCCCGAAGAGATACTGAAAACAGCCCCGGTTCACTTTTCCAAGGCGGGATTCACGCAGGGGCACAATTCCATTGAGATAGAAGCTGATCATTTTGCATCAGGATTGCTTATGCCCACGCGCCTTACACGCGAAGCCCTTTACGGGGCGTCGGTTGGTCTTGAAGGAATTCTGCACTTGGCAGGGGAAGCTGAAACGTCGCTTACATCGGCAGCAATTCGAGCTGCCGAGTGCGCGCCATATCCTATGGCTGTTGTTGTGAGCCAAGGCACTCAGATTGCCTACGGGTTTATGTCAGAAAGCTTCAAGCGACTGGATCGCCTGCGTTTTCTTAAGAAGGGTGATCCCCTTCCCTACACTGCGACGCGGAATTTCAATTCCGAGGCAGCAAACATCTCAAATCGGAAGTCCATCTGTGGTTCAACGCGCCTGGCCGAATGGTTTGGTGGAGAGAAGACGATTGCGCTTGAGGAAGAGATCGTAGGTCTGGGGAGTTATGGCTATACGTTGACAGTCCTGTCGAGTGACATGCTCCCCGAGGATCCCTATGAAGTTGAGGATGAGGAAGAGAAGCTTGTTGCAAGCTGGACACCTAGATTTGCGTATGGCCGGTAATGTTGATTTTCGTCGCTTAAGTCAGCTTCATTTTATAGAAATGAAGTAGCTATAGAAATCCCGCAACCCCAACGTCTATGCCGAGTTCGCTTTGAGCATAGGTAGGGCAGGGGATCGACGGGCTGACGCCGGCCCACCCCTACCTTGACATTTTCCCTATTATGTTGATCCGCCTGTGGTCCTGTCAGGTCCGAGAAAACCGACCGCCGCAATCACACGATGTCGTTTCTGGCCGCTCGCCTTGCGTCGAGAAGGATCAAGCAGTTAGCTATGACAAAAGCCCCAGGCAAACCCTTTGCTGTTTTGGCAAGTTTTTAGCACCGGTCTGTCACCGCTTGCCCAATCTACCAAGTCTTGAAAGCTGTGCCAGCATTCGGGCACCTGTTCCGTTTGCGTCACCCGGACGAGCCGCAGTTGGTCCTCCGGCAGTATTGGGTCGGCTTGGCAACGCTTGCACACCGAAGAATTGGCGCGCGCGCAGGGCTGCGTATTCCGCCCCCGTCGCACCACCGATGGCGTAACGGTTGTAAACCTGTTGGCTACCTGCCAGCCCTCGGGCAAATGCATAGCTGCCACCGAACCCGGCAGAGAGCGCTGGCATCATGATGTTTCCGGAAATCGCACGAACCAAGAAAGGCGTTGCTATGATGAAACCCTTTGCCATCAGCACCATCATGAAAAATGGGATAAGGGCCCCTATGTTCGAGGCTCCCTCCGGGTCGCCAAGCTCGGCAAGAAGCGCCCGAGAGACCCCCGTGATCGTCGCGAACACTCCGGCGACGACGATCGGATACATCGCGAATGAAATGAACGCGGATAACCAGCGCGCGAAATAATCCTTGGTCACCTCGAACAGGGTCAAGAAAATCATCACTGGCGCAATGCCAATTAGCAGAGCGATCATGAGCCGGGACGCCACAACAATGAACGCCGCCAACCCGCCAAGAATCGAGAGCAGCAGAACCCCGAGTGTGTCCAACAAGGCACCGGCCATCCAGTTCAGCTCGGACCCCGCAGCATTCAGATAGTCCCCGAGCGCTGCAATCAATTCGTCAAATTCCTCTGCAAAGGTACCGGACGGGCCAGGTGATCCGCCGCCGACAGAAGCCACAAGGGCCCCGGCAATGCTGTCGATTCCGTTCAGTATTGCTGAGGCAAGCGCATTGAACTGGACCCAGTTGGCCGCGAAGACCCCTATCAGTCCGACCTTTACGGCCAGCCAAAAGGCAGTTCGGCCGTCCATGGCGCGATACTGGTAGATCATGTTGATGAAGACCAGAATGACAACTAGTGTTGTGCCCAGAACCAGCAACGTACCGACCGTTGCTGCGACCGCACCAAACTGAGTTTCGGCAGCGGTATCTAGATACCCTTCGGACGTTTCCACGAAGTAGGTGACGACACTCATGGATTGCTACCAGTTGCCAGCTGCTACGCAGATTGGCATGGCGGCGCGGCGCAGTTCATTTGCCTGCCGTCGGTATTCGGACGTCGCTTCGACAACGTCCCAGTATTCAGATGAAGCATAGCGCTCGGTGTAGAAGCGTACGGCGTCCTCCCAAGTTGGATACCGTGTGGGACAGTCGCAGTTTTGCGAGTCTACGACGCGCTCCATGCTTTGAGCCCGATATATCTGTTGGATCAAAAGGCGCTTGTAGGATTCGCGCACATTGATGTTCTGCATCCATTCCGGCTCGGGTGGTTGGTCTGGGCAAACATTTGGGTGGTTGTCGAGCGTTGGGATCAGGTTCCACTCTGCTACGCCAGCAGTTGTGCCAAAGATCAAGAGCAGGCCAGCGACTGCAATAGTCTGTGTCATTCCGATGCCGCCTTCATTGTACCAGTCTCACGCTTCAAGAAAGTGGTGTAGCCGTAATCGCCGACTTCGGCGGTGATGACCTCCCACCCTTCCGCGCCGCGCTGATTCAAGACACGTCGCATCTCGTCGTAGTCCTTTTGCTTCTTCACCGGAAAGGACAGGATATCGTATTCAAACGTCTTCATGGGGAAGCTCCAATCTCAGTTGCGCCGGGGAGGTAGAATTCCGTGATGCCGCGTTTGCCGTCATGGCGACCGGCCTGGATGATCACGTCGATGGAATTCTCGATGTATTGGATCATGTCGGCATAGGTCATCGGGATCTCGGTCTTGAGGGCCGCAATCGCGAGGCGCTGCACGGCCAATTGCGGGGTTTCGGCATGCAGCGTGGTCATCGAGCCGCCATGGCCGGTGTTGATGGCTTCCAGAAAGGTCATGGCCTCTTTGCCGCGGACCTCGCCCAGGATGATCCGGTCGGGGCGCATGCGCAGCGTGGCGGTGAGAAGCACATCGGCGGTCTGGAATTCCGCATCGCGATTGGCGATGAGGGTCACGGCATTTGGCTGGGTCGGCAGAAGCTCGGCGGCTTCTTCGATGGTGACGATGCGTTCCTCGGCTAGCACGTGAGAAAGGATCTTGCGCGCGGCTACGGTCTTGCCGGTGGAGGTGCCACCCGAGACGATCATGTTGAGTTTGTTCTCGACGCAGAAGGCAAGCGCATCATCAATCAAACCCGCGGCCACCACAGCGCGCAAGGCGCGCTTCTTTTCCACGCGCAGGTCTTCAAGCTTGCGCTCTTTTCCGTAGAGGAAATCGAGCGCAATGCCCTCGAGTGGCAGGCTTGAGAAGAACCTCAGGCTGATCGACATGGCCGAGAGCACGGCGGGCGGGGTGATGACCTGTGCGCGGATCGGGCGCCCCTTATAGGTGATCGAGACCGAGACGATGGGGCGGTCCTTGCTCATCGTGGTGTTGGCAGAGGACGCGATCTGGTTGCCGAGGTCCCTGACCTGAACGCCCGTCAGCCTCTGGTCCAGCGCGCGCATGAAGTGATCACCCTGGAATTCGCCCCAGCAGGTGCCATCAGGGTTGATGCAGATCTCGATGACGTCGTCGCGGGCGGCGGCGTCGATCCGGTCGAGCGAGGTTTCGAGATAGCTCAGCGACATGGGCTCAGAATATCTCCAGATCGCGGTCGACCATGACCGTGACGCGGGCGCCCTGGTCGACATAGATGACGGGGCCGATGGAGAGGTAATCGCCTATGACGCTGTCCGTGGCATCTGCCAGATCATCGCCAACGTCTTCGAGAGCGTCGGCGGCAGTCTCATCCTGGACCTCGGAGGCGGCGGCACTGGGTGCAGCCGAAATCAGCGAGATCAGGGCGGCCGACCCGAAACGCTCGGCAAAGCGCGTGTCCACGAAACCTGTGACACCGGAACGGCCCAGTTCATCGCCCCCGAAGGAGCTGATCTGGACGGTCTGATTGTCAGGCAGGATAATCCGGTCCCAGGCGATCGTGACGCGGCGCTGCGCGATATCGACGCCGGCGCGGTAGCGCCCGATGAGACGGGATCCGCGCGGGATTAGGAGGCGCGCGCCATCGACGCTGTAAACATCCTCGGACACCACGGCACGGGTCTGGCCGGGAAGGGAGCTGTCGAGGGCGGTTTCCATGACGGCCTGGATCATGGTGCCCTGTAAAATCGTGTTGGAGGGATTGGCGATCACCTGGGCCTGCGTCACGGTGGAGGGCAACGCACCATTCAGCACGAAATCCGTCACCTCGCCAAAAGTGCGTTCGGTCAGAGCCGTTTCATTCGCTCCGGAGGCACCGCCAAACGCGATGGTGGGCGAGGCGATGCGCCGCTCCTGGAAGGCGCGTTCCTCCGCGGCGCGGCGCTCCAGCTCGGCCATGCGCCGGGCTTCTTCCTCCCGGCGCAGTCGCTCTTGCTCGCGTGCGCGCAGCTCATCTTCCGTGGGGCCCGCTGGGGCGGGTTGGGGTCGGCTGGCCTCGAGTTGGGCCAGTTCCAGATCCATGCGGAGTTGCTCAAGGCTGCGATCCCGCGCCGTCAGTTCGTCCTGGAACCGTTGCTGTGCGGCTTCCGAGGCAGCTTGCAGCGCCGCGATCTGAGCGGTCAGCGCGTCGATCGCCTCTGCGGCGGCGGTGTCTTCCTCGACGACCGGTTCGGGCGCGTTGCGCAATTCCTCGATCTGAGCCTGCAGGGCGGTGATCTGCGCCAGAAGCTCGGTGTTGGGCTCAACCGGATCAGGTGCGACGAAAACAACCTCGGGCTCGGGCGGGGGCAAGGTCTCGATGGCGCCAAAGCCGTCCCCCTCGTTTTGGAAGACGTCTGGGGTGGCCGTTGGCAAGGCTACCTCTTCGTCGGGCTGTGAGAGGAGATAAAGCAGGGCACTACCCGCGCCGATGAGGAGGACCACGATCAGCGCGAGAAGGGGCGACCGGCGCTGCGCCGCCGTGGGGGCGCGGGCACTGCCTTTCTCAAGGGCGGCGAGGCGTTTTTCCAGCTCGGTGTTCCCGGTATCGCTCATGAGGTGGCCTCCGCGGGCGGGATCGCCTCGATGCAGACCACCTCTTCGCCAAGTCGCAGGACCCATTGGCGATTTACGCCGCTGACGCGGATCACGCCGTCTTCAGGGGTTTGCGTGTTGACCGTGCGCTCGCGGCCGCCCGCGTAGCGGAAGATCGCGGGCACAGGCGCGTTTCTTGGAAAGGCGAAATACGTGAACGTCCCGTCATCCCAGATGCGGGTTGGTGTGAACTCGGTCCGCGCGCTGGCACCGTAGTTGTAGTTCGGCGCTTGGGCCGCGATGGCCCGGGTCGGGCGCGCAGCGTCGTCAGGATAGCGGAACTGCACCACATAGAAGGTGGGGCTGCGGACCTCCTCGACGTTGAAATAGTAGCTGCGCCGGTTCGTGTAGACGGTCACATTGGTATGGACACCGCGCGCGACGGGCTTGATCGCGAATGCCTGACCACCGGGGACGCCATCGATCTCAAACCCTTCCGTGTCGCCCGCGATAATCGAGCGGATGCTTTCACCCTCTCCAAACTCGATGGTGGTGACATGGGTGAGCGAGACGCTGAGGCGGTAGACCTGGCCTTCCTGGTAGGTGGCCAGCCGCACACGACTGTCATTTGGACCACCGCGCGGGATCGCTTCGGCAAAGGCAAGGCCGGGCAGCAAAACAAATATGGCAGCAACAAAGAACTTATTGATCAAACTAATTCTCCAATCTGTCGGAGCGGATGGAATATTCGCGCACGGTAAACCCAAATGGATTGGTCCAGACCTCGTCGATGGAGCGACGGGTTTCGGGACGGAACTCGAAGAGAAGGGTCGCGGTGAAGAGCCCGGTTTGGGTGCCGTTGATGGAGGTCAGACGCTTGCGCAGGCGCACCGTGGCGCGGTTGGTGCCGATCCGGTTGATGCTGAGGATTTCCACGTCGAGCCGGGCATTGGGGCCATAGACGGTCGGCGGATAGTTTTCATTTGCGCTGTTCCAGATCTGGCGTAGCCCGCTCTCGGCAGCCCCGTCAGAGCGGCGCAGGACGCTGCGGATGCGCAGGTCGTTGTCGAGCTGGTTGTAGACCTCGCGGTCGGTCACATAGCGGAACACTTCCGCCTCGATGATCGCCTGGTTGGCGGTCACCGAGGAAGCGCCCACCGATGCTTCGGGGAGTGCAAAGCCGGTGGCGGGATCATAGGGGACAACGACGGGGGGCGGATTGACATCGAGGATCGAGACAGCTGCCGCGCTCAGACAGCCGATGATGCCGAAGACAAGGCCTATCAGGCCAAGACGCTGCCAAAGCCGTTCACGGCGCAGGGCACCGTAGACCAGCTCTTCCTCGATGATCTCTTGTTCACTCGCCACGCGTCACACCCCGCACTCACTCGGCCCGCAGCTCGGGCAGCGTGAAATCCATGAAGCGCTGCTCCTCGGCGATGGTGGCGGCATCGATCACGCCGCCGGTGCCATCGCCCACGGTTTGAATCGCTTCGAGTTGCCACATGGCGACCAGCGCAATGGCGAGCTCCGCGGTCACGCGCGTGTTGAGATCGATGCTTTCCTTGAGTTCGTCCATGTCGTCGATGAGTCCGACAAGGCGGTCGACCCGCTCGAGCGATTGGCCGGCGTCCTCGTAGCTGTTCTGGGCGGCGGCTGAGACGAGCGCGCCGGTTGTTGCCTGCGTGGCCACACGGTTGGCCCCGGGATTGCCGCTGGTGGCCATTTCCGAGAGCGTGTCCTCGTCAAAGCCGAGGTCGGCCAGCACCCGGTCCATCTGGGTTTCGATCTCGCCTGCGCCAGAACCGGACAGGCCGGAGAAATCCCCAGTCTTGATCGCCTCAATCGTGGCGAGGATGTCCCCGAACTCCTGGTCGAGCAGGCCATTGAGTTCGTCTTCCATCTCGGTGCGGATGATTTCTGGAAGCTCGGCGAGGCGGGTGAGCGCTTCATAGGTTCTTTGCAGCTCCGCGAGTTGATCCGTGAGGGTGGCCAGCTGTTCGCGAAGCTGGACCAGCTGCTCGTTTTGCAGGATCTCGTCTTCGATCATCTGCCGGAGCTGCTGGATGCTTTGCGCGATGTTCTGGGTGTCGACGACGGGCACGCCCTGCGCTGCGGCAGGGGAGAGGGCTCCCAGATGCAGGCCAATTCCAAGCGTTGTGGCCAAGGCCGCTCTCAGAAACTTCCGTCTCATCATTCAATCTCCCTGATCGTAAAATCCATGAACGCGCCTTCGGCCATGCGGGCGCTGGCCTGGGCCAGCTCTCCGGCGGAGAGCACGCGGGTGCGGGCGGCCTGAAGCCGGATGCGGGCAGCGACGAGGCGCCCGAGTTCGGCGCGGGCATAGGTGTTGAGTGCGATGCTTTCCTGCACGTCTTCCGTTTCGGAAATCCGTTCGACGATATCCGCAATACGCAGGGCGGCTTGCCTGATCGCGGCGGGCGAGTTGTTGCCATAGAAGGCCGCGCCGTGCCCGGTGATTGAGAGGTTGGCATTGGCCAGAAGCGCGGGGTCGATCGTGCCAAGCGCATCGATCCCGCCGATACGGGTCAAATAGAGATTGTAGCGTTCAGGGATGACCGACACGTAGTGCTGGGTCTCGCGGAAGGGTGGCACGCCGCCATACTCGAAAACCCGGCCGGGTCCGGCGTTATAGGCCGCGAGGGCGTTGATGATGTTGCCATCGAATGTGTTGAGCTGAGTCGCGAGATAGCGCGCGCCGCCATGCACCTGCAGATAGGGGCTGTCATAGTATTCCGGGTTGATGCCGAGATCGCTGGCGGTGCCCGGCATGATCTGGGTGAGACCATAGGCGCCGACGGGAGACCGTGCCCCAATCGTAAACCGGCTTTCCTGCCAGATCAGCGCTTGCAGCAACGCGCGCCACTGGACGGGCGAGAGCCCTGCGCGGCCAACACCCGCAAAGCCGCTGGTCTCCTGAGCCACGCGGATGATGAGTTGCTCGATGGTCTCAGACGCATCCCCGAACATCTGCGCACCGCCGGGATTGGGATCGATCTCGCCCGTGCCATAAACGGCTTCTACGGCGCGGTCGGGATCGCCGCTGCCGTTTTCCAGCCCCGAGACCATGGCGGGCAGTCCCTGACCGCCGAAGCTGGTCTGCGCATCGAGGATGCGTCGGAGGGTTTCCAGCTGCTCCCGTTCGATCTCGGCAATGAGTTCGCGCACGGCAAGCTTGTCCGCCTGAACGGCCAAGTCAGCCTCGCGATCGCCAGTCTCGACGATGTCACGCGCGGTCAGCCCACTGTCATTGGTCGGCACGCCTTGAGACAAGGCGAGACCGGGCAGCAGGCAAAACGCGAGGATATGAGGCAGGCTAGACTTCAACGTCGCCCTCCGGCGCGCCGAGCGGTGCGAAGTGGCAATCCTGGGCTGTCGCTGCCGTCGAGGCGAGAAAGGAAAAGCAATTGGCCTGCGGCTCCCGATACTGGGTGCAGGAGGCCAGCGCGCCGAGCGCAGCCAAAGCCAACAATTTGGCGTTTCGAGATTGTCTTGAATCGTTTGTTCGCTGCCTCTCGCTTCGCTCGAACGCGAAAAACGATGCAGGATTTATTGGTGAAATCTCGATACGCCATATACGAATCATGAAAGCCTCCAGAAGTCTGGGCGGTCGCGGTAGTCGGCCCCAACAAGCGCTTCGCCTTTCTCCATGCCGCCAAGAATGGTGAGATTGAGTCCAAGGGCGCTCAGATCGGCATCGACGACGATTGAGCCCTGATCGTCGCGGATCAGCGCCAAGCGGCTGTTGCTGCCCGTGTTGAGAAGGACGTCGAGTTCCTTCTCCGTGAGGTTCAGCATGGCGTAATCCGCAGGCTGCGCGCGGATATTGGGCAGCAGGATCTGCGTCGGAACGGCTTCGACGATGGTCTTGCCGGTCCGGGTGCGCTCAAGCTGGCTTGCGTATTGCGTCATCATCACCGCGACGGTGTTCTGCTTGCGCGCGGTCACCAGCCAGTTCGATAGCCGCTCGGCGAAATATGCGTTGTCGAGCGCCTTCCAGGCCTCGTCGATCACGATGATGGTGGGGCGGCGGTCCTCGATCTCGCGCTCGACCCGGCGGAAAAGATAGGAGAGAACCGCCATCCGTTCCTTGTCGGCCTCGCTGTCGAGAATGCCGGTCAGATCGAAGCCCACCACATCGCCTTTGAGCGAGAACGTGTCCTCGAGGCTCTGCCCGAAGATCCAACCATAGCGGCCGTCTTCAGACCACTCGAGCAGGCGCTGGTGCAGATCGCCGCCATCATCGGTGGACACAAAAAGCGACGCGAAATCCCGCCAGTTCCGCAGGGCCGGATTGGAGGCCTGGGCATTCTGGCGCACGACTTCCTGGATGCGGTTGGTCTGTGCGGGCGTCAGGGGCTTGTCAGCGCGGTAGAGCAGGGTGGCAAGCCAGTCCGAGAGCCAGGCGGTGCCGCGGGCATCGGTCTCTGTCCAGAGCGGGTTGAGGCCCGTGGGCTGACCGGCGTTCAGGGACGCGTAGCGCCCGCCATTCGCGCGGACCGCCATCTCCATGCCAAGACGGTAATCGAAGACGAAGATCCGCGCCCCTGCGCGACGGACCTGGGTCATCAGGAAGGCCGAAAGCACCGATTTGCCCGACCCGGGCCGTCCCATGATCAGCGTATGACCGCTGGTCGGTTCTTTGTCGGGCGATCCCTGCTCGTGATAAGAAAACCGGTAGGCGCTCTGCTCCGGCGTGGGCAAATAAGTGACGACCCGGCCCCATGGGGTTTTCTCGGCGGGTTTGCCGAGCTGTGTCCGGTGAAAGGCCGCGAAATCCGCGAAGTTGCGATTGGTGACGGCGCTGGCACGCACCCGCTTGGACTGGTTGCCGGGATGCTGGCTGAGGTAATGCGCCTTGGCCGCGACCCGCTCGCCAATCATCTTCACGCCTTCGGTCGCGGCGGCATTCACGATCTCGGCGCTGAGGGTTTGCAGCTCTTCGAGCGTGTCGCAGAAGAGCGTCACGACCATGTGGTGCTCGCCAAAGCTCTGGCGCTTGGCCTCGAGATCATCGGCGGCGATGTCGAGCGCTTCCAGGAGCGAGAGGGCCGCATCCTGGCTCGCCTGCATCTGGCGCTTTTGCCGCTTGATGCGGCCCGCCATGAGGTTCGAATTGATCGGCGTGAAGGACTGCGTGACGATCATGTCGACCGGCAGGTTCAGCATGTCGAACATGGTGCAGGAGGTGCCTTCCGAGTATTCCCCGATGGTGAAACTCTTGCCGTAGCGATGCCCCACGACGCCTTCAGAGAGCTCGAAATGATCGCCATGAAACGTCACGCGGGTATTGGCCACGTTGAAGGACAGAAAGCCGTAGGTGTTTGCCGGGTAGAGCGGCAGCTCGGTGCCCGTATTGAGCGCGCCCAAAAATCCCACCAACTCCCCAGATGCGGCGGAGAGAAGCCGCGGCTTGAGCTCGGTGAGGCCCGAGAGGAAGACGTTCACGGCCTCGCCCAGTCGCTGCAGGCGTTTGCGGGTCTCCTCTCTAAGGCGGTCCGGGGCGCTGCGGCTCAGAAACGGCAGGAGGCTTTTCGGGGGCGGGCGGTGAATGACGGTGAGCGTCAGTGTTTTGTCGCGGAGCCCGCTGGTCTCGAGTTTCGCGCGCCAGCGCCGGTCAACCTCACCTGCGAAGCTGTCCTCACGGATCGGGTCCAGATCCGGTCTGATGGCCTTGGAGACCTTGTGGACGTAATAGCTGAATTCCGGCCCGAGCTGCGCGACGATGCGGGCAAAGAGCGCCGTCACCTTGTCGAGATAGGCATCCTCGGTCGTGTAGCTGTTGATCCCCTCGAGCCGGATGCAGCGGAAGAGTTCGTTCACCCGGGTCCGCACGGTCTGGTCGTCAACGAGGCTCACATAGGGCAGCATATGCGCGAGGCGGGTCTCGCGCGCATACCAGTCTGGCGTCATTGTTCGGGGATCGAGCGCAGCGTCCCGAGCTTCATCAGGGCGCATAGCTGTCCCCGCCATGGATGGACCTGTTGCGCGTGGGCGGTGTCTCCTGCAGGGCCGTCATCATCACGTCGATGAAACGCGGGTCCCAATCCGCGGCCTTCCACAGCACCGGATAGAGCAGGGCGGCGAAACCCAGCACCGCGATGTGCTGGACCCAGACGAACAAGAGCACCGAGCCAAAGAGCCAGACCATCGCATACATGATGGGCAGGCCCAGAAGCTTGGGCGGGCGCACGAGGCCGAGAAAGAGAGGTGCGCGCTCAGCCACCGGCAAAGACCGCAGCAACGATGGTGGGGGCGGCGGCGACACCGGCGATCCCGACAAGCACCCAAAGCGCCTGGCGCAGATCGATGATGTTGAAGAACCAGCTGAGAAAGACCCCGAGAACGGCGAGCGTCGCGATGACAACGCCAAGTGGGCCGGTCAGCGCATCGACGATGCCCTGTAACAGGCTCTGGATCGGGGAGAGATCAATGCTCTGGGCGAGGGCGGGCTCGGCAATCAGCAGGAATAGCGCCAGCGAGGCGACAAAGAGGATTGAAAACCAACTTGTTTGGAAAAAGCGGTATCGCCAATGCACTGCCGCGCTGCGCGCTCTCGTGACATTGCCGATAAGTGTTTTGAGGAATGATTTCCAAAAAGGTTGGGACATCATGAATTTGATCCTTCCAATCGGGCCACGACAGCCATGACGCGGGCTACGTGGTTCTGGGTTTCTCTGTAAGGGGGAATGCCACCGTACTGGCGTACGGCGTCCGGCCCGGCGTTGTAGGCTGCCAGCGCCAGATGTGGATCGCCGAAGCTTTCCAGCATCATTGTCAGGTAGCGGGCGGAGCCGTCGAGGTTCTGCAGCGCGTCATGAGGATCCACACCGAGATCTCGGGCAGTAGCAGGCATCAATTGGCCCAGACCAATGGCGCCCGCGCTCGAGACGGCATTCTGCCTGTAGGCGCTTTCCACCTCGATATTGGCCCGGTAGAGAGCCAGCCAATCCGTGACGGACAGTCCCGCGCGGCGCAGGCCGGGATGGCCGACATAGCGCAGGGCTGTTGCCTCGATGCCCAAGAGAACGTCTGCGCGGGGCAGGGGTACTGGCTGGGCGAGTGCCGCAAACGTCAGCGAGTCAAGTTCGGAAGCTGCTTCAGTCTCACCAAGAATGGCCAAACCATCGGACGCCGATCCCAGACCAACGCCGTCATTGTAGTTTCGAGCAAAACCGCTCTGAGACCGCGACGGGGTCAGAGAGCCGTCGCTCTCCATGATCAGGACCATTTGCGCTGAGGCAGGTGCTGCGACCAGACAGAGACAGACGAGGTTAGTTGCCAGTGCCCAAGTCTGATGGGGCTTTGTCTGGCGGGGCGAGTTTATGCGTGCGGCTTGTACCCGCCTCAAGCGGCAGGTCGACATGCGCAAAGCCAAGGCCAATGAAGAAAGACACCACGCCGGAGATCGTCTTGAACTCGCGGATCTTGATATCGTTGTAGGTCGTCCGCGTGCGGGCGGTGACGAGGAGCTTTTCCACGCCGTCATCAGAGACAACGCGCATGATCCAGACCCCGTAATAGCTGGGGCCTTTCTTATGTGCCGACTCCTGGCACAGGATTTCTGCGCTATAGCCGCTTTCCACGAGCTCGCGGAACCTGGCTTCCGTAACCACATTTGGTGCTTCGATGTCCCAGTTCATGGCCCGGCTCACGCTTTCTCCAATGGCGCAACCCCGGGCATTCCTACTTGAAGCCCAGAGTTACGATAGTATACTATCAACCGCAAGATGTAATATCGTGCTTTAGCTGTAGTTTGGTCACGCAAACACTAGTCACGGCCAGTGTCTGCGATCAAGGAGATAACAGGTTTGAGAAACCCAAGGTTGACATGCCTGCTCCCATTGCAAGCTATGGTCCTTCTAATCTGCGTTCCCGAGCTGGTTTTCGCGGAATCCTGCTTTGCGCCATCCCGTCCTTTCCTGCCAAGCGATTCGCAGGCCGCGCGGGACTATGCGGATATCATCCGCGGCGACTTCGAAGATTACATTCAGGATATCCAGAGCTACTTCCGCTGCCTCGAGCAGGAGCGTGCGCGTGCTTTTGAGGAAGCCCGTGAGGTCAGTCAGGACTATGGTCGGTTTCTGGAGCTGGTGGGGGATTGATGGGCCACTGGGCATGCACCAGACTTGCACCCCGTGGAAACCAGACGCCGATAACACCCTCAAATATCTACTTTTTAGATAACGGATTTCATCCGCTAGCGACGTCACAAAAGGTATGTGACGCGTGTCGAAAACAATCAGAAGCAAGGGACAAGTGGCACTCTGTCAGGCATTGGTCGACGCCCGTGTCAAAGCGGGCCTTGGTCAGAAAAACCTGGCAGACAGGCTCAGATGCCACCAGTCCCTTATCGCCCGCCTCGAAAGCGGCGAACGCCGGGTCGACGTTGTCGAGCTGGTCGTTTTGGCGCGTGCCATCGGCTTTGACCCGTTCGAGGTTCTGGCGATCGTCGAAGCCGCCACGGAGCCCGACCATAGAATTTGAGAACAATGCATTTTGAGGAGTACCGCTTTGGGGTGTGCCCTCGTGAGATCAGCTTCCTCAAGGAATAGCAGTTAGCCAACATCCACCATGTGCGGCCTGCGGCGCAAGTGAGCGCCTTATGACACCATGCCGCAAATTAAGCGCCACAGTGCAGGAAGTCAGTAAACAGTGAACGATGATAACGGTGAAGGCGTCGCGATCGCCAATTTGATCGCAGCCGATGAAAAAACCATTGTCGGCTGGGTATATCGCTGGAACACAGGTGCTCTGGCAATCCGGTGGGACATGCATGGCCCACAGCGCGTCTCAAGGATTTACCCGGATCTTAGCGATGCCGATAAAGCTGAAATCGACTTCGCGTCTCTCACGCAGCTGCCCTGTCGCGACGACTGACATGGAAGACTATGGCCTTTATGGCCGTCGATTGTGTGCTTGTGCCTGCGTTACAGGTTTAATCTTTACAAGGCTCTGTGCGACGTCGCGGCGCCTCAACAGTCAGTAATTGACCTGCTCGAAGCCGTAATTCCCGCTATAGTCACGCCACTCCGCGAAGACGGATCTGTGATAAATGCTCGGACAGTGCTCGCCCCATCGCTCGAGACCGGCATGCGCAGCAGGCAGCGCTGCGGGTGACGACGCCCTCCAGGAAAAATCGCCCTGGATCCCGTAGGTGCCGAGGACAACGACGGCACTGCGGTTGCAGTCGCCATCTCGCCCGGATTCGTGCTGGCGAGCATAACGAACGTCAAAGACGCGAATAGAGCGCACGAAATTGAATTCCGGCCCGCTGATATCGATGTCGGCGCGGTCTTCTACGAGCTGGAGGGCGTAATCAGCCCTTACGAGGTTGTCCCAAGCCGCGTTGGAGCCTTTCAGCCCGAGCATTCCGCCTGCCTCGGCTGCCTGATCAAAAAGCGGGGTTGAAGAGTTTGGTGGGGTTCCTGAACCACCATATAGGGCATCGAAGATCCGGTCCGTGGGGCGCGACCTGGCAGGACCATCGTAAGACGCACCCATGGGGCAGCGCCAAATCTGAAGCGGCGGCTCCACCGGCCAAGGTGTGATGCGCCGGATGAACTCGGCCCGCGCGCGTGCGCATGGCACAGAAGCCGGCCAGCCACCGGACAAACACAGCAAGATGGCGCAGTCGATCGGATAGGTTTGGGCGCGGGCTTGCGTGGGAACTGTTGGGCCGGACAAGGCGAGAGCTAAAAAGGCCGCCAGAGCGAGGTTTTTGAATTCGAAACGCATGGCAAGGACCCTTGACAATCTTCACCCAGCATACATACGAAAATATACTATTGCAACATTGATGATGCGTATAACAGTTGCGGTGATCAGCAAGATCGCGAGCTGACAGCGTCGGCTTGCCCACCCTGAGGAAACCATGCGTTCCAGCGATTAGCCTTGATCGCATTGATTGCGATGATTACACTCCTATCAGGAGGAGATCATGGCAAGCATTACCATCCGGAACCTTGACGATGACGTGAAGCGCCGCCTTCGCATCCGTGCGGCTGAGCACGGCCGTTCGATGGAAGAGGAGGCGCGCGAGATCTTGCGCCATGTTGTCGGCGAAGCGAAGCCATCCCACGATCTTGCCGCGGCCATCCGCGAGCGGGTCGCGCCTCTGGGTGGCGTTGATCTCGACCTTCCGCAGCGTGAAGCCATGCGTGAACCGCCCGCGTTCGACCAGGCCTGACGCATGATCATCCTCGACACGAATGTCCTCTCTGAGCTGTTGCGCCCGGCTCCCGAGCCGAGGGTCGAGCAATGGCTGTCGGCGCAGGACGGGCTCAACGTCTACCTGACCTCGATATCGGAAGCGGAACTGCGCTACGGCCTCGCGATCATGGGGAACGGCAAGCGGCGCGCCGCGCTGGTTGATGCAGTGGACAGCATCCTGCGTGAGGACCTTGCGGGGCGCATTCTGCCTTTCGACAGCGCCGCCGCGCAGTCCTATGCCGCCATCTCCGCCGCACGACGGTCCGCCGGGCGACCGATCACCCAGGCCGATTGCCAGATTGCCTCAATTGCCCACACCCGTGGTGCCTCCGTCGCCACGCGCAACACGCCTGACTTCGAGGGTTGCGAGATCGACCTGATCAACCCCTGGACTACCGCATGAACGCCGTTGAGATTGAACAAGCCGTTTCCGAACTCGCCGAGCAGCCCTTTGATGCGGCAGAGTTCCCCTATGCCTTCCTCATGGCCTTCGGAAACAAGGAGACGACAATCAAGCGCCTGCGCACCGGCGCATCGAACAAGTCCGACATCGGCGGCGTCCTGCAGACCAACAACATCCACCTTGCGACCTGCGTCCCGGGCGAAATCGCGGCAACCCTCGCCGCCCTGCGCGAAAGCCCTGCCACCTCCCGCGCCAAGGCGAAGTTCATCCTCGCCACTGACGGCATCGACCTCGAGGCCGAGGACATCACCACCGGCGAGACCATCGCCTGCCGCTACACCGATTTCCCCGATCACTTCGGCTTCTTCCTGCCGCTCGCCGGCATCTCTACCGTCAAGCAGATCCGCGAAAGTGCGTTTGACATCCGCGCCACCAGCCGCCTCAACCGGCTCTATGTCGAGCTGATCAAGGACAACCCCGACTGGGGCAGCGCCGAAAAACGCCACGACATGAACCATTTCATGGCGCGGCTGATCTTCTGCTTCTTCGCCGAAGACACCGACATCTTCGTCAGCGACAACCTGTTCACCGCCACCATCGACCAGATGGCGAACCGCGACGGGTCGAACACGCACGAAGTCATCGGCGAGATCTTCCGTGCGATGAACACCGCCATCCCCAAACGGGCCGAGGCCAAGCTGCCCCGCTGGGCCGACACCTTTCCCTATGTGAACGGTGGCCTCTTCTCGGGCAGCACCGATGTGCCGCGCTTTTCCAAGATCGCGCAGCGCTACCTGTCCCATATCGGCAGCCTCGACTGGACACAGATCAACCCCGATATTTTCGGCTCGATGATCCAGGCCGTCGCGGATGAGGTGGAACGCTCGGTCCTCGGCATGCACTACACGTCCGTGCCGAACATTCTGAAGGTGCTGAACCCGCTCTTCCTAGATGATCTGCGGGCAGAACTGGAGGCGGCGGGCGACAACGCCCGCAAGCTGGCCAATCTGCGCGCCCGCATGGCCAAGATCCGCGTGTTCGACCCCGCCTGCGGGTCGGGCAACTTCCTTGTGATCGCCTACAAGGAAATGCGCGCGATCGAGTATGAGATCAACAAGCGCCGGGGCGAGCCGCTGCGCCGCACCGACATTCCCCTGACCAACTATCGCGGGATCGAACTACGCGACTTCTCGGCCGAGATCGCGCGGCTGGCGCTGATCATCGCGGAATATCAATGCGACGTGACCTATCGCGGCCAGAAAGAGGCGTTGGCCGAGTTCCTGCCGCTAGACGCGCAGAACTGGATCACCTGTGGCAACGCCCTGCGGCTGGACTGGCTGTCGGTCTGCCCGCCCACGGGGACGGGGGTGAAGTTTCAAGCGGATGACTTGTTCATGTCGCCGCTGGATCAGGCGCAGATCGATTTCGCGAATGAAGGAGGCGAGACGTATGTTTGCGGAAACCCGCCTTATGTCGGCGACAAATATCAGACCAAGGAGCAAAAGGACGATCTGAACGCGCTGCTACCAGGAAACAAAAAAGTACGTGCAATTGACTACATCGCGGGTTGGTTCTGGAAGGCATCGGACTTCATCAAGTATGGCGGCTGTTTCGCGTTTGTTTCTACAAACTCGATTTGCCAAGGTGTCCAAGTTCCGTTGATCTGGCCCCGAATTTTTCAGAACGGACAAGAAATATTTTTCGGACATCAGAACTTTCTTTGGGGCAATAATGCGAGCAAGAATGCTCAGGTCACCTGTGTGATCGTTGGGATCGCCGCTGTTGGTGAACGGTCCAAAGCTATTTATGGAGCTGACTTCATGAAGTCAGTCGAAGCCATAAATGCATACCTCACCGAAGGGGCCAATATTATTGTTGAACGTGCCTCTGAACCAATTGCAGAGATAGCGACAATGTTCGGCGGCAACATACCGCGGGATCAGGGCAACCTGTTACTGTCGCCTGACGAAGCGAACGATCTCTTGGAAGGTTTCCCTCAGGCATCTCCTCTCGTGAAGCCAATTGTAGGATCGAGCGAGTTCATCAATGGGCAACAAAGATATTGTCTTTGGATTGAAGATCACCAAGCAGAACTTGCATTCTCAATACCTCCGATTGCGGAACGTTTGGAGCGCATTCGAATCTACCGACAGGGTGGGAGCGAGCGCGGCAAAGCGGGCTTGCTGACGCCGTACAAGTTCGAGCGAACAATCATTGGAGAAGTAAATTCCATCGTCGTTCCAAGCGTATCCTCTGAACGTCGAGAATACCTGCCGTGTGGCTTGATGCCCAGTGACGTTCGCGTATCCAATCTCGCTCTCGCATTATACGATGCCCCGCTCTGGAACATGGCGCTGATCGCCTCGCGCCTGCATCTGGTCTGGATCGCCACGGTTTGCGGGAAGCTGGAAACTCGATATCGCTACTCTAACACCATGGGCTGGAACACCTTCCCCGTCCCGAAACTGACCGAAAAGAACCGCGCCGACCTGACAGCGGCGGCCGAAGGTATCCTTCTGGCCCGCGAGGCGCATTTCCCCGCCACCATCGCCGACCTCTACGACCCCGAAAAAATGCCCGCCAACCTCCGCGCAGCGCATGACCACAACGACGAGGTGCTGGAACGCATCTACATCGGCCGCCGTTTCCGCAACGACACCGAACGGCTGGAAAAACTGTTCGAGATGTACACGAAGATGACGACGAAGGTGAGCGCATGAGCGACTTTAACAGCATGACGTTGATGGCAGCGGGCGAGATGATTGCTGAAATGTCGACACAAACCGCTTTCTCGTCTCTCACCCTAGGGTGGGGTGTTGACGAATTCTGTGGTTCTGGATCGGTAGCATCGAAGGCCATTGAAATGGTTCGGTTCGCAAGAAGCAGTATGGGGGGACGTTCTGTTCCGACGGTCAACGGAAACTGTGACCTAAGCAGAGCCATGATTGAGCATGCAATTACGGCATCCGAGCAAAGCAAGCGCAACAAGCCAGATGTCTGGTTGCGTCTTCTTGCTGGTCTGAAAATGGATGGCTTCACACTTGTGGAAGAGGAGGTTCCAGACCCAATGGGCAGATCTTCCATTTTCGATGACGCTCCAAGGGTCATTACACAGACTGTTCTCAGGCGGATGCTGCCTGAGGATGTACCTGAGACAGATTTTCGAGAGGCGACCAGCGAAATTGAGGCCTTACTTGGTCGGCACGGGTTGGGCGCCGCCAAGGGGCATTTGGATCAAGCGATTCAGAACTTTTCGCAAGGGAACTGGTCTTCCGCCAACGCGATGATCAGAGATTTCTATCAGGAACTGCTGGACAAAATTGCGGAGTATTTTGGATGTGATCCTAAGGTTAGCGATGACGCAAAGAGGCAATATCTTGCAGATACAAAATCGGGACCGTTCCTACTTCACGAATACAATGAGTGGGAGAACGACAGAGGCAAACCTGCGTACGTATTGGGGTTGTGGGCAAGATTGCATCCGCACGGCAGCCATCCGGGCCTGTCAGATGAAGAAGATTGTGCTTTTCGGTTTCAAATAATCCTGATCACAGCCCGCATATTTTTAAGACGTTTTGATAAGCGGGTGAGAGGTCAATGATCAAAGGTTTTCCCTCCATTTCGATTATTTATGCCACCAACGGTAGCCCGGCCAAGCCGAACGACCTGGGCCGGCGAGCAATACAGGAATGCCCCTACGACAAACGCTACCCAGGCGTGGTGGGTCAGAAAGTGGACACACTATGACCCTTGACCCTGTCATGAGCGCGGAACGCACCCGCAGGTTGGTGGACGATCTGCGTGCCAAACCAGCGGAAACCACATGGATCGAGTTCAAGGAAAACAATGCCGACGGGCCGTTGATCGGCAAGCTGATCTCTGCCTTGTCCAATGCTGCACGGCTGGCCGATCAGCACTATGCCTATGTGGTCTGGGGGGTGCGAGACGGCGATCATGCGGTTGTCGGCACGAGTTTCGAGCCGACCGTGAAAAAGGAGAAGGGGCAGCCGCTCGAACTGTGGGTGGCCAACCACCTCCAGCCGGGCATCGAGTTCCGGTTCGAAGAGGTCGATCATGACGGGCAGCGCCTGATCCTGCTGACTATCCCCGCCGCCGCAACCGCTCCGGTAGAGTTTGACCGGACCGCCTATTTGCGCATCGGCAGTGCCACGCCGCGCCTGTCCGACCATCCGGAACGCCTGCGTGCCCTCTGGAGCAAGTTGCAGCCCTACGCTTGGGAGACAGGCGTCGCGGCGCAGTTCCTGTCCGGCGACGACGTTCTTGCGCGGCTGAATTACGCCAACTACTTCGATCTTACGGGCCAGCCCTTGCCGGATAACAGGCAGGGGATCTTCGACAAGCTATTGGCAGATCGTCTGATCCAGAAAGATGTAAGCGACCGCTGGAACATTACCAATCTGGGCGCAATCCTGTATGCCAAGAAACTTTCCGATTTCGGCCCCTCTGTAGAGCGCAAAGGGGTTCGTTTCGTGGCCTATGCTGGCACCGGACGTGCAGATGACGTGAGCCACCGCCAGGACGGCCAGCGCGGCTATGCAGCGGGATTTCAGGGGCTGGTGGATTACATCGACGGCCTTCTGCCCCGCAACGAATTGATTGGTAAAGCATTCCGCGAGGAGCGTCCGCTCTACCCGTCGATAGCGATCCGCGAATTGATCGCCAACGCATTGATCCACCAGGACATGACGATCACCGGTGCCGGTCCACTCATCGAGTTATTCAGCGATCGCATGGAGATCACGAACCCGGGCGCCCCCTTGGTTAGCCCCGACCGGTTTTTGGACTCGCCCCCGCGTTCCCGAAATGAAGCTCTTGCTTCCTTGATGCGGCGCATGAAACTTTGCGAAGAACAAGGCACCGGCATCGACAAGGTGATCTCGGCGGTTGAGCTACACCAGTTGCCCCCACCGGATTTCCGCATGGAGGGAGACGCCGTGCGCGTGGTTCTGTTTGCACCACGCCGCTTTGCGGACATGACACCGGAAGAAGCCGTGCGAGCGTGTTACCAACATGCCGCGCTCAAATACGTAGGCGGTCAGAAGATGACGAACGCGACACTTCGGGAGCGGCTCGGCATCGACGACCAGAACGCTGCGCAGGCGTCGCGGGTTATTCGCGCAACGCTGGATGCTGGTCTGATCCGTCCTGCGGATGCTGAACGCCCTCGTGCTGGCTATGTCCCCTCATGGGCGTGACAGGGATAACATTTGATCGGGTTTTGATTGTGCGTATGTGGGCTAGAGGGCGTAAATTGGAAAATACATATAAATCATACTGTTACGATAGGCGTGGTGCGGTATCGCTACTTGATCGGGTTTTGATTGCCTGCCCTAAAGCGAATGATTCTGCGCCCCTCAGAAGGAAAACATCATGACAAAGCAAGTTCCTTCCGTCTCTGTCAATTACGCGGCCAATGGAAGCTCGACCAAATCGAACGAGCTTGGCATGCGCGAAATGCAAGAGGGTGCCTATGAGAAGCGGGGCGAGCAATACCTGCTGATCAAGTCGCCGCCGGCATCTGGCAAAAGCCGCGCGCTCATGTTCATAGCACTCGACAAGCTATACAACCAGGGCCTGCGTCAGGCCATCGTCGTGGTGCCAGAAAAATCCATCGGGTCCAGCTTCAACGACGAGCCACTGAGCAAGTACGGCTTCTGGGCAGACTGGACCGTGCAACCGCGATGGAACCTGTGCAACGCTCCCGGCGGGGATGATGGCAAAGTGGGCGCTGTCGGCAAGTTCTTGGCGAGCGACGACAAGGTTCTGGTCTGCACCCACGCGACCTTTCGGTTCGCCGTGGACAAGTTCGGGATTGAAGCGTTTGACGATCGGCTCATCGCGGTAGACGAGTTTCACCACGTCTCTGCCAACCCTGATAATAAGCTGGGCACGCATCTGGGCGCCCTTGTCGCGCGCGACAAGGTGCATCTGGTTGCGATGACCGGGTCCTATTTCCGCGGCGATGCCGAAGCCGTTCTGTCGCCCGAAGATGAGGCAAAGTTCGATACCTTCACCTATACCTACTATCAGCAATTGAATGGCTACAAATACCTCAAGACGCTTGACATCGGTTATTTCTTCTATTCCGGGTCCTATGCGGACGACATTCTCAAGGTTTTGGATCCGACCGAGAAGACGATCCTTCACATCCCGAACGTGAACTCGCGCGAAAGCACCAAGGACAAGCATCGCGAGGTCGAGCATATCATTGACGCCCTGGGCGATTGGCAGGGAGCGGATCCCATCACAGGCTTTCAGCTGGTCAAGACGCCCGAGGAGCGGGTGCTGCGCATCGCCGATCTGGTCGATGATGAACCGGCCAAGCGGGACAAGGTGTCCAACGCACTGAAGGACCCTGCGCATAAGAACAACCGCGACCATGTCGACATCATCATCGCCCTCGGGATGGCGAAAGAAGGGTTTGACTGGATCTGGTGCGAACACGCCCTGACGGTGGGTTATCGCGCCAGCCTGACGGAGATCGTGCAGATCATCGGCCGTGCCACCCGCGATGCCGAGGGCAAGATGCGCGCGCGCTTCACCAACCTTATCGCGGAGCCCGACGCCGCGGCCGAAGCCGTGACCGAGGCAGTCAACGATACACTGAAAGCGATCGCAGCGAGCCTGCTGATGGAACAGGTGCTGGCCCCGCGTTTCAACTTCACACCCAAGACCGTGAAAAGTGGCCCTGTCGAAGGGTTTGATTACGGTGAGGGCGGCTATGATCCCAACAAGGAAAACGTCGGCTTCGACGAGGCCAGCGGGCAGTTCCAGATCGAAATCAAAGGCCTGGTCGAACCCAAGAGCAAGGAAGCCAAGCGCATCTGCCAAGAGGACCTCAATGAGGTCATCACAGCTTTCGTTCAGGACAAGACTACGATCGAACGGGGTCTCTTCGACGAAGAGCTGGTGCCGGAGGAACTGACGCAGGTCCGCATGGGCAAGATTGTCGGTGCTAGGTTCCCAGAGCTAGATGCAGAGGATCAGGAAGCGGTGCGCCAACACGCAGTTGCTGCGCTGAACCTGACCCAAAAGGCAAAAGAGATCGCGCTGTCGAACCGCGATGACACAGAAACAACCGGCAATACCGCCTTGATCGACGGGGTGCGCAAATTCGCAATGGACGTGCGCGAACTCGACATCGACCTGATTGATCGCATCAACCCGTTCGGCGAAGCCTACTCGATTCTGGCAAAGACTATGAGCGAGGAAAGCCTTCGGCAGGTCCAGGCCGTCATCTCGGCGAAAAAAGTGCAACTGTCACCGGATGAGGCGCGCGATCTTGCGAAGCGAGCCGTCAAGTTCAAGCAAGAGCGAGGCCGCCTGCCGTCGATTACTTCACCGGACCCGTGGGAAAAGAAAATGGCCGAAGGTGTGGCTTATCTCGCGCGCATGAAGCAGGAAGCTGCCAATGGCTAAGAGTTTCACCGACGAAGATGATGCCCTCCTTGCTGAGCTTGGCGTCGAGGTCGAAGTCAAGAAGCAGCTCAGCCGCACACCACGCGAAGAACGCATCGTCGCAGGTTTTGAGGGAATCTCGCGATTTGCAGAGGAGCATGGCCAGCCTCCCCAACACGGGGAGGATCTTGATATCTTTGAACGCCTCTACGCCGTGCGTCTTGATCGGATCCGCGACTTGCAGGAGTGCCGCGATCTCCTTGCCCCACTGGACGAGCAAGGTCTTCTTGCAGAAACCTTTGCGGCCTCAACGTCGGGCGCCGAAGATCTAGAAGACGATGCCCTGCTCGCTGAGTTGGGCGTAGAAGTAGCCAAGTCACCACTCACAGAATTGAAGCATGTCCGCTCTACAGCCGAGAAAAAGGCCGCCGACGAGGTCGCCAATCGCGAAAAATGCGAAGATTTTTCGAAGTTCAAGCCATTGTTCGAGATGGTCCAGAAAGAACTGGATAGCGGTTTGCGGGAGACCCGCCCTTTCGAGATGAAAGCCGAGATTGAGAAGGGCCGCTTTTTCATCGTCGGCGGTCAGAAAGCCTATGTTACTGAAAAGGGTGAGACCATCACGAATGAGCAAGGTCGTACCGATGCTCGTCTGCGGGTGATTTTTGACAACGGCACCGAGAGCAACATGCTGATGCGCTCGCTCCAGCGCGCGTTGAACAAGGACGGCGCGGGACGCCGAATCACTGACCCATCGGCAGGCCCACTTTTTTCGGACCAGACAATCGATGGTGATGAGGCGAGCGGGATCATTTATGTGCTTCGCAGCAAATCCGATCATCCACTCGTCACGGAAAACCGGGAACTGGTGCACAAGATCGGCGTTACCAATATGAGCGTCGAGAAGCGGATCGCCGGCGCGCAGTTGCAGCCGACGTTTCTGATGGCGAATGTCGAGGTGGTCGCGACATACGAGCTCTACAACATCAATCGGTCCAAGTTGGAGAACCTGATCCACCGCATTTTCGAACCTGCACGGCTCGAGATCGAGATCATGGATCGCTTTGGAAGGCCTGTGGTCCCGCGAGAATGGTTCCTCGTTCCTCTCTTTGTAATCAACGACGCTGTCGAAAAGATCAGGGACGGCACAATAACGGGCTATCACTATGATCCCCGCGCTGCCGGACTCAAACGGATTTCGGGGGAGATGCCGCAATAGATGCTGCGTGACACTCTATGGCACCTCGACCAGCGGGATGCATGGATCGGAGAAGGATTGCGCTTGAACTCGCGGAATATGGTCGAGCGCCATCACGTTCACCGGCACCCCAGCGTACCGCCAACCTTCTATCTTGCGCCTTTTGTTTTCTAACAAGAGTCGCAGTCGGGGGTAGCGCGCACCCGCTGGATACTCAAGTGTCGTTGCGACGGTTTCCGCTATCTCAGTTTCATTAGTTCTTCTCTGAAGGCTTCGGTTGGTGTGCGCCATCCCAGACACTTTCTGGGGGTGCCGTTCAAGCGGTCACAGATCGACTTCATATCTCGATCTGAGAACGCGGCTACAGGCGCATCGCGTGGCAAGTAACGGCGCGCACGTTTGTTCAGGTTCTCAACAGAACCCTTTTGCCACGGGGCTTGAGGATCACAGAACCAAGCCTCCGTTCCGATCCCTGGCTTCAGTTTGCGCCAATTCCTGAACTCAATCCCACGATCAAAGGTGATGGATTTGCGAGCGGGCTGGGGGACGCGTTCCATCACGCTCATCAGCCGGTTCATCAGGTGCGTCGTGCTCCGGTCGTTGTTGCGGAATAGGACGGCAAAGCGGGTCTTACGTTCTACCAGAGAGGCAACATTTGCTTTGCCTTGGGCGCGTTCAAAGATCATCAGATCGCCTTCCCATTCGCCAAACGTCTCCCGGCCATCAACGTAGTCTGGGCGTTCATGGATGGATCGATCCGGTGGAAACACAAGGCCACGTGGCTTACGCGAATGATGCGGCCTTCGTTTCTTGCGGCGGTTTGGCAGGTAACGGGCAAGTTCTCTGGATTGGCCATCGGGGCCGTAAACGTAGGCATAGATCGTCTCATGGCTCACACGGATTGTTTGACCTTCAAATTTAAGGCGGCCTGCGATTTGTTCGGGCGACCATCCTTCTTTAAGCTGCGTGATGACGGCTTTTCGAAGTTCATCCAAACGCACTAGCTTGCGCCGCCGCGCGCGTCGATCCGTTGCGTAGTCTTGCGCGTTCAATCCGTAATACCCATTCAGATACGGGATCTCTTCATCGTGGTAATAGTTCCGCTTGATCTCGCGATAGACGGTGGATCTATGCCTGCCAATATCAGCGGCAATTTCACCGACTGACATCTTAGCATTCAGCATATCCTCGATCCTGCGTCGTTCACGCACGTTTAGCTCAGTATGCGCCATCTTTCATTCTCCTTGCTTTCCAGCAAGATAGGGGAAAATTCGCAACCCAGATTAGAATGTGCCCGCGTACATGATAGATTCGCATAATGAAGTTTATGTTAATTATGAAAGTGCTCCTTCAAAAATCCGAGAGTCCATCTTATGTTAAATCTTTAATAAAATCGGCGCTGTTTGAATAGGCAACAAATTTAGAATCAAGTATTCTTCGCACCCACGCCATGGATGATTAGTTCCAGCATTTCATCTGCAATACTCTCTGGGTTAAGCGGCCCTTTCGGATTATACCAGATCGGCATCTGGTTGAAGGCCGAAAAAAGCACATGTGCGAGGCGCTTTGAGTCGCAATCGCGGATAGAACCGTCTTTGATCCCTTCTGCGATAATACTTTCAAGAAAATTCTGACCGTCTATCATTGTCTGACGCAAATTCTTCTGATTTTCTCCGGTCAGATTGCGCCGCGCTTCGCGCATCAAGGCAGAGCCGAATTCGCTCACAACCATGTTCGCATAGACTCTAAAGAATACGCGGATACGATCAAGCCCGTTACCCTGAACTTCCTTTGCCGATGTGAAGCATAGCTCGACCCGCTCCAGCGAGATGCGGGCGCATTGCATCAGGATATCTTCTTTGTTTTTGGCGTAATAATAAAGCGCGGGCTTGGTGACTGCGAGTGCCGCTGCGATGTCATCCATCGATGTCTGTTTGTATCCGACTGTTGAAAACGAATGCGCGGCCAGATTGAGCATGGCCCGCCGTTTCAGCTTTTGCTGGCCTTTGGCATCTTTGGTTTTTTTGTGCCAATGGATTCTAGTCAAAGCTACTCTTTCAAAACCAACGGGCGGAACCGAAGCACCGCCCGCATTTATCACTGACAGATTAGTAGTCGAGCCCGCGGGCCGCAATAGTCCATTTACCGTCTTCGACTTTTGCCATAATCAGACTTTCGATGCCCTGATGGTCTTCCGGGCCAAAGCTGACCGACTGGCCGCCGATCGGATCAACATAGCTAGTGATCGCTTCGGTTGCGGCCAGAAATCCTTCGGTCGTCAGATCGCGACCAGCAGCTTCGAGCGCCACGGCAATCAGGTCGATGAAAACGTAACCAAGCTGCGCTTGTGGGGCCATCTTTTCACCGTAAATTTCGCTGTAACTCTCCAGGATACGTTTTGCTTCCCCTTCGGAGTCTCCTGCGTTCGCAAAAACAAAAGGCGATACCAGATATAGACCATCCATCGCGCCATCAGCGGCAGTCGCAACTGCATCCATATAGGACACCATTCCAGTCACGAAAGTCGGTTCAAAACCAAGCTTTTTAGATGTTGCAACAACTAGAATTGTATCGCGCACCCCACCCGCCAGAAACACGATATCGCAACCGGCGTTTTTCAATGTGGTTACAGACGAGAGCATATCGGATTCGGTTGCCGAATGCTCCGTTTTGGCCGCGACTTTCATGTCATACTCTGCCAATTGCTGCGTGACGCCAAGCGCCATTGATTCACCAGCTTCATTTGCGAGTTGCGCAATGCAGGGTGTTGAGAAATCACCATTTTCCTTGAAGTATGCAACGCCCGCGCGAAACTGGTCTGTATAGCTGCGAAAAAATGCGTATTTCATCGGATCCAATGGTTCATACATCTCGACCTCGGCCGACATCGGGAACATGTTGGGAATTCCCGCTTCAATTTGTTGCGGCATGATCGCTAGGTTCATCGGTGTGCCAAGCGCGCCAACCATCGCAAAAATCTGGTCGCGGCGCATCAGTTTGTTTGCAACCTGAATCGCGCGGGGCACCTGATATTGCGTGTCCTCGATTATAATCTCAAGCTGGCGACCGTGAATGCCGCCCGCCGCATTGATCTCGTCCACGCGCATGCGCAGGCCATTCGCCTCGGGCACACCCCAGACTGCCAACGGCCCGCTTAGGTCCGTATAGGTGCCAAGCGTGATCATGTCGTCGGTCACGCCCTGCAGCCCCTCGGCCATCGCGCCGGTGGCTGTCATTGCGGTAAACGCAAGTGCTGTTGCTAGTTTCTTCATTGGTCTCTCCCTTTGGTGTTTCAATACATCGTTTCGATCAGGTCTTTGTATTTGCGCTCGATCTCGTTGCGCTTAAGCTTCATCGTCGGAGTCAGCTCGTCGTCTTCGGCTGTCAAAAGTACGTCGATCAGCCGGAATTTCTTTACCTGCTCGACCGGCGCGAAACCGCTGTTCGCCTGTTCCACCTCGCCTTCGATCAAGTCCTGGATTTGGGTGTTTGCGCACAGGGATTTGTAGTTGGAAAACGGGATACGCTTTTCCTGCGCGTATTTTTCAACGTTTTCGTGGTCGATCATGATCAGCACGCTCAGGTATTTGCGCTTGTCCCCGATGATCACCGCATCAGAAATATAGGGCGAGAATTTGAGCTCGTTTTCCAACTGCGAAGGCGTAATGTTCTTGCCGCCTGCGGTGATGATGATGTCCTTCTTGCGGTCCAGAATAGTTAGGTCACCATTGGCATCCATCGTCCCAACATCACCCGTATAGACCCAGCCATCGACCACGGTTTCCGCCGTCTTTTCAGGCTGGTTCAGATAACCCGAAAAATTGCTGGATGAGCGAATGAGGATTTCACCGTCATCGGCCAGTTTCGCTTCGACATTGCGCATTGCCCGGCCGATGGAACCGATCGGTGATCTGCCCGGTATGGTTGCAGTCACAATGCCGGTTTCGGTCTGGCCATATGCCTCTTGTACTGTCACCCCAAGGGCATTGAACCAGCTGAGCAGTCGGGCTGAAATCGGTGCCGCACCCGATACGATCGTATGCGCGCGCGCCAGTCCCAGTTCGACCCTGATATTTCGAAGCACCAGAAAGTCCAGCACCTTATGCCTAAGCCTAAGCATCGTCGGCACAGATTTTCCCGCAGCAATCAATGCCTCCCTGCGTCCAGCCGTTTTCAGGGCTTGGTCATAGGCAAACCGGCCAAATGCGGTGGCATCATTCATCACAAAATTGATACGGGAATAGAATTTTTCCCACACGCGCGGCACCGCAAAGATGAATGTTGGCGCGACTTCCTGAATGTCAGCGGCAAATGTATCGCCGCTTTCCGCGATGTTGATGGTTATGCCGTGACGGATCGGCACGCAGACAGACAGGATCCGTTCGGCCGCGTGACACAGCGGCAGGAACGTCAAAACTTCATCGCCCGGTCCGAGCGGCAATTCGGGGTAATTATCCGATTGCGCTAGAAAGAAGCGGTGCGACATCGCGGCACCTTTGGGAGCACCGGTTGTGCCGGACGTATAGATCAGCGTTGCGATATCTTCGGGATCGCCCGCATCAACGCGGCGCTCAAATTCAACGCTCAGTTCTTCGATTTTAGCGTCCGACAGTGCGAGAAATTCTTCCCAGCCTATGACTTTGTCATGCTGGAAACTGCGCAACCCTTCCATATCAAATACGATAACTTTTTCGAGATGATCAAGCTGGTCCTCCACACCCAGATACTTATCTAGCTGCTCTTCATCCTCAACGAATAGCACCTTCGCTCCGCTATCGTTCAACTGATAGGCAACTTGCTTTTCCTGCAAAGTAGGATATAGCCCGTGAGTCGTGGCCCCGATGCACTGGATGCCAAGGTCGGCAAACACCCACTCCTTGTTGTCTTCACTAATGATCGCGGCCACGTCACCTTCACGGTAGCCCAACGCCATAAGTGAACACCCGACCCTGCGCGCGGATGCGTAATAGTCCAGCCAGCTGAATTCTTTCCAGATGCCGAAATCCTTTTCGCGGATTGCGATTTTGTTGCCGAACTTCTTGCAGTTCTGCCGGAACAGTTTGGAGAACGTGTCACAGCCGTCAATCTGGACCGGCGGCGGCGTCCATCCTGCGGTGGATTGGTCTTGCATTGTGTTCATCGCCACGTCTTTCTTGCTTTCCAGCGGCGGTCGCCGCGCGCACTTTCTGCTTTGATGCCAAGGTAGAATTCGCGAATGTCAGCACTTTTCATGAGAACGTCGCGTTCACCTTCCATAACGATCCGGCCGGTTTCAAGGACGTACCCGAAATCGGCGGCCGGCAGCGCAACACTGGCGTTCTGTTCAACCAGCAACATGGTCACGCCTTCTTCGACGTTGATCCGTTTGATGATCTGGAAAATCTCGGAAATCAGGAGCGGTGACAGGCCCAGCGACGGCTCGTCCAGCAACATCACGCGCGGACGCTGCATAAACGCGCGACCCAAAGCCAACATCTGTTGTTGCCCACCAGATAGATAGATCGCCTGCTTTTCCAGAAAGGTGCGCAGCACGGGAAACCAGCCCAGCACCTTTTCCAAGTCACGCGCCACTTCATCGCGATCCTTGCGGCAATAGGCACCCATCATCAGGTTGTCCTTGACCGACAAGAGGGAAAACACTTCGCGCCCTTCGGGTGAATGGGCGATGCCGACGCGCGCGATGACATCTGGGTCAAGCGCGGTGATATCGCGCCCTTCAAATTCCACCTGCCCCTTGAACGGATCAAGCGCGCCGGAGATGGTTTTCAAAATCGTCGTTTTGCCCGCCCCATTGGAGCCCATGACCGTAACGACCGACCCTTCCTTGACCGTCAGGCTGATGCCGCGAATGGCCATCACCCTGCCATACATCGTTTCGACGTTGCTGGCGCGCAGTACCTCGGTCATGCTGCCTGCCCTCCCAGATATGCCGCCTGAACATCGGGATCGCTTTGAACTTCGGATGCGCTGCCGCTTGCAAGAAACCGGCCTTCGTTGATGGCCAGCACCATGTCCGAAACTTTGTTCACCAGTTTCATGTCGTGTTCGATCATAACAACGGTGACACCCAGGACCTCGCGGATATCTTCAATCACAAAAGCAGTATCGTCGGTTTCCTCGCTGGTCAGTCCGCTTGACGGTTCGTCCAGCAACAGGATCTTTGGCTCCGACACCAACGCGCGGGCCATTTCGGTCTTTTTGCGCACGCCATACGGCAAATCCGCAACCCGTGCATGACGGTAGCCTTCGAGATCAAGAAACTCGATTATTTCTTCGGCTTTGCGGCGGTGGGCCAGTTCCTGACGCATCTGCGAACGGGTAAAAAACAGCTCACTCAGAGGCCCGAATTTGCCGTGACGGATGCGCCCGATCAGCAAGTTATCAAGCAATGACGCATGTTCGAACAGTTCGATATTCTGGAACGTCCGCGCAATGCCGTGGTTGATTACCTCATGGGATTTCGCTTTTCGCAGGCTTTTGCCGTTGAACCGGATGTCGCCTTGCGACGGATCGTAAATCCGGCAGATGAGGTTGAACACCGTGCTTTTGCCCGCGCCATTGGGGCCAATGATGGTGAACACCGACCCCGGTTCAACTGAAAAGCTCAAGCCATCCACCGCTTTCAAACCACCAAAGGAAAGCGATACGTTATCTATCTCCAACCCGTTCATCTTAAACGCTCCGTTTTGAGGAATGTCTTCTGACGCTGGAAACTGCGCTTCTTGTACATCGGGAACACGTTGAAATAGTGATGGATCTTGGTCCAGCGTCCATAAAGTCCGTCAGGTTCGAACAGGATGAACCCCAGCAGGATCAGACCGAATGCAAGACTATCGAAACCGCCGGACGTGGCGACTGCACTGGGCAGCACGATCTTGACCCAGCTCAACACGGTTGGCAGCAGCACGATAAAGAACGCCCCAAAAACCGCGCCGTGGATGGTTCCGATCCCGCCGACGACGATCATCAACAGCAGACGGATGGATTCCCCCATTCCGAAGGTTTCCGGCGTGATGTAGAAGAAGGCGTGCGCCAGCAGCCCGCCCGCGAGGCCCGCAAAAACTGCCGAGATGAAGAACGCATATGCCTTGAAGAAGGCCACATTGGTTCCCAACGCCCGCGCCGACACTTCGGAGTCGCGGATCGCAATCATGGCGCGACCCGACCTTGTGCGTGTCAGGTTGCGAACGATCAGGATACAACCCACGAAGATGACAAAATTCAGCAGATAAACTTTCCAGCTTTCGTCGATGGCCAGCCCGAGAATATTGATTTCCGGCACCGAAAGGCCACGATGACCGCCTGTGAAATCGCCCGCACCACCGATGAGCCGTTCGGTCACAATCGCAATCGAAAGCGTGGCAATCGCCAGATACAGCCCGTGCATCTTTCCGCAGATCCGTCCGACGGCCAACCCGACCAGCCCAGCCACCAATGCCGCTATCGGCAGCGACAAAAGCCACGGCACGCTGTAACGGGTCAGCAGGATCGTGTGAGTGTAGGCACCGATTGCGACAAACGCCGCCTGTCCGAAACTCACCTGCCCGGAAAATCCGGTCAGCACCATTAGCCCGAGACCCGCGATAGCATAGATGAATACGAATGAGAGTTCATCCAGAAAATAGCCGTCCAGAAACAGCGGCGCGGCCAGTGCGATCGCGGCAAACAGCAGATACCAGAATGCCTGTCCACGGTCGCGGAAAAGCTGGATGTCCTGAACATAGGATTTGCGAAAAATTACGCGCATGGCTTAGACCTTCTTTGCATAAATTTGGGCCAGCAGGCCTTGCGGACGGATCAACAGCACAAGGAACATGATCAAGTAGGCACCAATTCCTTTGAGGGTCGGGAACATGATATCGAAAAACGGTTCCGTCACACCGATCAGCAAGCAACCGATCACCGCACCGGGGATGGAGCCGAAACCACCGACAATTGCCCCTGCAAATGCCTTGAACCCGATAAAACCCATCTGCGTCGAAACCAACGTCATTGGCCCCAGGAGCAGTCCGGCAATCCCGCCAAAGATCGCGGACATTGCCCAGATCGAGGATGTCAGCCGTTTCACAGGAATACCCATGTAGAACGCTGCTAACTGGTTCAGGGACAACGCCTGCATGGCGACACCCTGCCGAGCGTAACGGAAAAACAGGTACAGCGCGCTGGCGACAACCGCGGTGACAACAATCGACAACACGCTGGCCCAAGAAATGATCACTGGGCCCAGTGTAAGATTGCCATCAACCGGAGCAGGCAACGAATAGTTGCCAAACCCCCAAATTATCCCTGCAACCGCCCTGAGCGCGATACCCAATGCCAGCGTCAGGATAAAGACAGTGAACACCGGCTGGCCCGTCAGGCGCCGCACCACAAGCGCTTCGACGCCGTAGCCGAATGCGCCCATGAAGACCAATGTCAACATCGCACCCAGCCAGTAGGGCATCCCCATCAGCACGATGAACTGATACCCGACAAATGCCCCCAGCATCATGAATTCGCCTTGGGCAAAATTCACCTGCTCAGTCGCCTTATACACAAGCACCAGACCAATCGCGATCAGGCTATAAAGGCACCCTTGTGACAGGCCGACCACAAAAAGCTGCATCGCATCGGCAAAAGACAAGGCAGTCATGCGTTGTTCCCCCAGTGTTCAAGGATTTCATCAAGGCTGATTTCTCCCGCATCTCCGGTCGTCGGTGTGTCGGGTTGTGTTCGCGAGAATCGCGGTGCGGGCGTCGGCATCTCGATGCCACCTACTGTGACAAAGCTGCCCCGGGCGCGATTATGCGCATGATCCGATGCGTCAGCCAGAGAAACCACAGGTGCGAAACACGCGTCGCTGCCTTCCAGAATATCGCACCATTCCTGTTGGGTCGCAGTCAGGAAAATCTCCGTAAGCGCGTCCATCATACTGGCCTGCGCGGTGGGTGCGTATTGATCGGCAAAGCGCGGATCGTCTGTGAGGCCCAGAAGTGCCAGAAGTTCGGCAAAAAATTGCGGTTCGAGACATCCAACGGACACATATTTGCCATCGCCCGTTTCGTAACAACGATACCACGCAACGCCGCCGTTGATAAAATCGCCAGACCGTTTATCAGACCAAGCGCCACATGCGACCAACCCGTGCTGCATGGTCATCAGCAGGTTAACCCCGTCCGTCATGGCCGTATCGACCACCTGCCCCTGCCCCGTGGCGCGCGCATGAGTCAGGGCTGCAAGGATACCAACGTTCAGCATCATCGCGCCGCCGCCCTGATCCGCGATCAGGTTCATCGGTGCAGGTGGCGGGCGGTCCGCATCGCCCAAACCCCAAACCGCACCGGTTATGGCGGCATAATTCATGTCGTGGCCCGCTGCATGTGCCAGCGGCCCTTCCTGTCCCCATCCGGTCAATCGGCCATAGACCAAGGCCGGATTGCGCGCCTGCACCTGTTCCGGACCAAATCCCAGCTTTTCCATTTTGCCCGGCCTGAACCCTTCGATCAGCACCTCGGCACGTTCGATCAACTGCCAGAGCCGGTCGACATCTCTGGCCTTTGTCAGGTCAAGTGTCAGGCTGCGGCGCGAGCGGTTGAACAGATTGTATTTCGCATCAATCGGCAACGGAAATTTCTGACCGGGCCGCGCGATGCGCACCACTTCAGCGCCCAGATCAGCCAGATGCATCGCAGCAAACGGCGCAGGGCCAAGACCTGCCATTTCAACAATGCGTACACCTTTGAGGGGACCTGAGCGTTGCAGCATCGCCCTATCTCGCCTGCAGGCGCGTGGCAGCATCAAGCCGCACGGTTTCGCCGTTCATATATGAATTCTCGATCAGAAAGGCGCAGCAATGAGCGAATTCTTCCATCCGGCCGACACGCTTGGGCGCTTCGACAGAGGCTTCGAGGTTTGCGATCACGTTGTCGGGCAGCGACATGACCATCGGCGTGCCGAACAGGCCGGGTGCAATCGCGTTGACGCGAATGCCCTTGGCACCCAGTTCGCGCGCGGCAGGCAGGTTAAGGCCCATCACCCCCGCCTTTGACGACGAATAAGCCGGCTGGCCGATTTGCCCTTCCATCGCAGCACCAGAGGAGACGTTGACAACAACACCGCGCTCTTCGCCGTTTTCGGGTTCATTCAACAACATCCGCTGAACAGCTTTGCTCATTACGTTGAATGTGCCGACAAGATTGATATCAACCGTGCGGCGGAATGTGTCGAGCGACGCGGCCTTGCCGTCACGGTCGATCACTTTCATCGGGCTGACGACCCCGGCGCAGTTGATGCACCCATGCAGCGCACCGAATTTTGAAACCACGGCGTCAACTGCCGCGTCCACGCCTTCATCGTCGGTCACATCGACGTTGCAGAACATTGCGTTTGAAGCACCCAGTTCCTTGACCAGCGCATCGCCAGCGCCCTGCGACATATCGAAAATACCAATCTTGGCACCGCGTGCTCGCAGATATTTCGCCGTCGCCGCGCCAAGACCCGATGCCCCGCCGGTGACGATGATTGTCTTGCCTTCGATTTCCATGACCGCTCCTATTTGAATGCCTGCACGCCGGTAAGCGTCCGTGCGATCAGCAATTTTTGTATTTCTGTAGTCCCGTCCGGGATCGGCCCGATAATGGCCTCGCGCGCCAGCCGTTCGACGATAAAATCGGTGGTGACACCATTGCCACCGTGGATCTGCACTGCTTGGCGCGTTGCGTTCACTGCGATTTCCGTGCCGTACCATTTGGCCATGGCACATTCCTTGTCGCAGCGTTCGCCGCGGTCGATCATGCCAGCGGCACGGAGGGTCAAAAGCCGCGCAGCATCAATCTCTGTGGCCATTACGGCGATCTTGTCTGCGATGAGCTGGTGACCCGCTATCTGCTTGCCGTGCTGGTTGCGTTCCTGCGCATATCTGATCGACTCTTCCAACGCGCGCCGTGCCAGGGAGATTCCCCACATGGCCATGTGAACGCGCGCCCGTTCAAACACCACAAGCGTTTGCTGCAAGCCGCGGCCGACCTCGCCTATCGTGTTTGCAATCGGCACACGCACGTCATCAAGAAAGATCTGTGCCGTGGATTGTGCGTTCAGACCCATTTTTTTGATGTCGCGGGTTTCATAGCCATGCTCTTTGCGATCCACTAGAATATGGGTCAGGCCCTCATCGGTGGCGCAGGTGCATATCAGGAAATCCGAAAAGCGACCATTGGTGATCCAGGTCTTTTCGCCATTGATCACCCAGTCATCGCCGTCCCGCCGCGCTCGGGTTTTGACAGCGGCCACATCGGACCCGACATTTGGTTCCGATATGCCCATCGACGCGGTAATTTCACCGGCAAGCAACGGACCGATATATTTTTTGCGAATCTCATCAGACCCGAGCTTCAGCAGAATCTCACCTGCCACCACGTTGATCAGAATGGGCAGCGCGATATCTATTGCCGTAACACCAACCTCTTCGAACAGCATCAGGTGGGTGGTCCAATCCAGCCCCATACCGCCCGCTTCTTCGGGATGCGGGGCCGATGTCAGACCGAACTCGGCAAGTCGCGTCATGAAACCCTGAATGACTTCTTTTTCGAACGGCGCATCCTTAACCTTCAGGTATTCCGGTTCGATCTGGTCATCCAGAAACCGGCGCAAGGAATCGCAAGCCATTATCTGCTCTTCGGTTTTGAACATCTTTCGCTCCTAGCGCCCGAGAATAAGGATGGAGGCCACGGCCTCTTCGATACCGATCAAACCGCCGCCATTTTCCGCGATGGCGATCCGCGCACCTTCGACCTGTCTAGGTCCACATTCACCGCGCAGTTGCGATACCAGTTCGTAAACCTGGCCCAACCCAGTCGCGCCAATCGGGTGGCCTTTGCATTCCAGCCCGCCCGACGGGTTCACCGGCACCCGCCCGCCGATGGAGGTGTCACCGCGCTCGGATGCAGCACCCCCTTCGCCAAATGGGAACAGCCCAAGGTTTTCGATCTGGATCAACTCACCCACCGCTGTTGCGTCATGCACTTCGGCAACTGATACGTCTTGGGGACCGATACCGGCGATTTCATATGCCCGCCGTGCCGCAATCGCGGTCAGGTGGTTCTCATAATCCTCCGGCGCGCGGTTTGATCCGGTCTGGATCACGCTGGCGCGCACTTCGATGGCACGATCCCGGCTGATCCCGAACTTTTTCAATCCGGCCTCGGTCATCAGAACCGCAGCGGCACCGCCATCGCTCATCGGGGCGCACATTGGCAGGGTCAAAGGATAAGTGATCGGTGGTGCGCTTAATATTTCGTCAACGGTATAAGGCGCGCGGAATTGCGCCTTTTCATTTTCAACCGAATGCATGTGGTTCTTTGCTGCAATCGCAGCAATCTGTTTTTGGGTCGTGCCGAACGTGCGCATATGCGCCAGCCCGAACGCTCCGTAAATCGCCATAAAGACTGAAAACGGCTTGTCCGAAGTGGTGTCATTCGGCACGTCGATGCCTTTGCCCAGCGCCATCAGTTTTTCGGTATTTTCCTCAACGGTGGACACATCCCACGCGCCATCGAAAAAGCTGAACATCTTAGCTTTGTCACCTGTCCACATTTTTTCGGCCCCAACGGCCAAAGCCACGTCACCCTCGCCTGCTTTGAGAAATTGAGCCGCAAGGTTCAACGCGGTTGACCCGCTGGCACATGCATTTTCGACGTTTACCATCGGGATGCCCTCAAATCCCATCTCGCGCAGGGTGATCTGGCCCGGGATCATCAACTGCGCCTCAAGATGTCGCTGTGTTGTGTTCGCGTAGTAGGCAGCCTGAATGTCATCCTTGCCAATGCCGGCGTCCGCCATCGCGCCATCGACAGCCTCGCAGGTCAGCGACTTTACCGTTGCCCCGTCGAGGCGTCCCATTTTGGTCATCGCGACCCCGGCAATGTAAATTTTTGTCATTTCAATCTCCGCTCATGTGCCGGTGAAAACCGGCTTTCGTTTTTCACCGAATGCGGCAAGTCCTTCGGCCGCATCGTTGGATTTCAGATGTTCGCGCAGCACGGCAAGTTCCTGTTTCAGCGCCTCCACCTGCGTCATTTCGATGGATGCATTGGCTACCCGCTTCATCTGCGACAGGACCAGCGGGCTTTTGGTCGCCAGCAACTGGCTGAACTCGTGCAGCCGCGCTTCAAGCGCGTCATCACCAACCACTTCCTGCACCAGCCCCATGCGCATCAATTCGCGCGCTGGTAGACTTTGGCCCGAAAACAAGAGGTATTTCGCGTTTGCGAGTCCGATCCGGCACGGCAAGACAGCAGCGCCGCCTGCGCCAGGGAACACACCAAAATTCGAATGAGCATCGCCAATTCTGGCGCTCTCGCCCGCAATCAGCACATCGCAACACATCGCGAGTTCCAGCCCGCCCGCAACGGTAATGCCATTCAGCCCGCCGATCACCGGTTTCGGCAAATCACGCAGCGCTTGAAACGTCGCGCCGATAGCGTCAAGAAAATCACCCTTTTGCGTATCGGCATCATCCAGACCAGCGAGGACTTCCTTCAGATTGGCACCGGCGCAAAACGCACGCCCCGCAGCCGTCAGCACAATTGCGCGCACCTGTTTTGCCACAGCGATCTCTCTTATCGCGGCGCGCAGTTCCCCAATGAGGTCGACAGAAAGTGCATTAAGACTGTTGGCCCTGTTCAACGTCAGCCACGCAACCGGACCACGGTATTCGACCAGTACATTCGCTTGAGTCATGCGTGCGTCTTTCTATTTACTTACCAGTAAGTAATCAAAAATATATAATCAAATCAAGAACTAATTTACGTTAGGTTACATAGGCTTGTAGGTTGTCGGTTTCTCCCGTCCGATTTGATCGGAGAATCAGCAATCCGGCGACATCAAGATAGTGCGTTCCCCGATGATGCGCGCGACATGAAAAAATGCCTCGCCGCGCGACACCTTGTGTTCAGGACGAACTTTTTGTGCCCAGATCCAGCGAGCCAGTCTGCATCATGCCGCCACAGACATATCCACCATCAACGACCAGTGTTTCACCGTTCACATATCGCGCATCAGGCGAGCCCAGATAGGCAACTGCCGCCGCGATATCCGCAGGGTCGGCCATGTAACCCGCCGGAATCATCGGCAACAGGCGCGCAACAGTTTCTTCGGTATAGGTGCTTTCGGTGAGCGGAGTTGTAATGGCGCCCGGTGCAATCGCGTTTGCCGTGACGCCATGCGCCGCAACTTCAAGCGCAATCTGGCGTGTCAGCCCCACCAAGGCCGCCTTGGACGTGCCGTAAGCCGTGCGCCCGACCCCTGCGCGGATGCCGCTGACCGACGTGATATTGATGATCCTGCCATATCGCTGACGAACCATTTCACGCGCAGCAAGTTGCGCGCACAACATGCTGCCTGTCAGGTTGATAGCCATAACGCGGTTCCAGTCTTCCAAAGGAAAATCGAGGAACGGATTAATCCCGACGATACCCGCATTGTTCACCAGCACATCCACGCATTTGTCCCAGCGTTCCGTCTCGTCAAATGCCGCATTCACCGATGCCGGATCCGACACATCAAGCTTTTGCCCAAGCGCTGTACCACCTGCCGCTTCGATCTGCTTGACCGTATCGGCTATGCCTGTTTCGGCAATATCAGTGACAACAACCCTCGCGCCCAACTCCGCCAGCCGCAAAGCAATCCCCTGTCCGATGCCAGAACCTGCACCGGTGACAAGTGCCACGCCGAAATCGTCACGATCTCTCATTGGTGGTTTTGTCATGCTGTAATCCTTTCATAAAGTGTAACAACCGCCGCACCGCCCAGCCCAACGTTATGCTGGAGGGCAAGCCGCGCATTATCGACCTGCCGGTTCTCTGCCTTTCCACGCAGTTGGTTGGTCAACTCAAAACACTGTGCCAGCCCCGTAGCACCCAGTGGATGCCCCTTTGACAGCAGACCACCAGACGGGTTCGTGACGTATTTCCCGCCAAAGGTGTTGTCGCCATCATCGACCAACTTTTCGCCATCACCTTCGGCACATAGCCCCAGGGCCTCGTAGGAAATCAATTCGTTCTGCGCGAAACAGTCATGCAATTCGATCACGTCGATATCGTCAGGACCCACGCCCGCCTTTTCATAGACCATGCGCGCGGCATCACGGCTCAGCCTGGCGCCAACCACTTCGATCATGTCGCCGGTTTCAGGGTCCAGCAGTTTATCCGTTGTCATTGCCTGCGCGCGGATTTGTACAGTTGTATCAAGGCCCATTTTTTCAGCGAACCCTTTGGACACCACAAGCGCCGCCGCAGCGCCGCAGGTGGGCGGACAAGCCATTGGCCGTGTCATTACACCGGGCCAGATCACCTGCGCACCCATTACATCCTGCGTGGTCATCTCCTTGCGGAAAACCGAGAGTGGGTTGTTCGCGGCATGGCGGCTAGCCTTGGCCCGAATTTTGGCGAATGTCTCCATCTTCGTACCAAATCGTTCCATATGCGCCTTGCCCGCACCGCCGAAATACCGAAGCGTCATCGGCAGATCGACGTCCCCTATCAGCCGGTCCGTGGCGGCATCAAATTCCGCCAGCGGTGACGGGCGATCGGGAAAGACAACACCCAACGCACCGGGGGCCATCTGTTCAAAACCCACCGCCAGCACACATTCTGCCACACCGCTTTCGACAGCCTGCCGTGCGAGGAAAAGCGCTGTTGAACCGCTCGAACAATTGTTGTTCACGTTGATAATCGGGATGCCCGTCATGCCCACGCGGTAAATCACACGCTGCCCGCTTGTGCTGTCGCCGTAAACATAGCTGGCATAGGCCTGTTGCACGTCTTCGAACGCGATACCGGCGTCATCCAGTGCAAGACGGATCGCCACCTCGCCCATCTCGTCGTAAGGTGCCGATGCGCCCGGTTTTGCAAAAGGGATCATGCCGACACCGGCAATAATGGCAGTCATTTTGGGTCTCCTTTTTTATGGTTTTTCGAATTGTGTATCGGGGTCGGTCAGCATCTGGCGCAACTCTGTCTTAAGTATTTTGCCGTAGCTGCTTTTGGGCAGTTCGAGAACAAAGCAATAGGCCTTGGGTCGCTTGAACCGCGCTATGTTATCCAGACAAAAACGGTCCAGCGCCTGTGCGGTCACGCCCGGCTCTGCCACGACAAACGCGATGACTTCCTCGCCCCATTCGGCCTCCTCGCGGCCAACAACATTAGTTTCGACCACGCCGGAATGACGCAGCAGCACCTCTTCGACCTCGCGCGGATAAATATTTGACCCGCCAGAAATGATCACGTCCTTGGACCGGTCCTTGAGCGTCAGGAAACCGTGGGCGTCCACGCTGCCAATGTCGCCGGTATGGAGCCAGCCGTCCCGCAAGGCTGACGCCGTTGCCGTTTCATTGCCCCAGTATCCCGCCATCACCACATCGCCACTGACGATCACTTCGCCCGCGACATCTGGGGGGCATTGTGTGCCTGTTTCATCCACCACACAGACCGTGACGCCGGTGCGTGGAATGCCGACGGATCCCAGCCAACTATCCGGAATTTCCCAGCTCAATATATGCGGTGGTAGATAAGTGATCGTACATGGTGCCTCGCCTTGTCCGTATCCGATCCAGATGCGGTTGCCCAACAGCGCCATCGCCCGGCGCAGGTCTGCGACATAAATCGGCGCACCGCCGCAGAACAACAGATCAAGGTTTTCGATGGCCGCCGTGTCAAGCGCAGGACAGGCCGTCAGACGCGTCAGCATCGTGGGTGCGACAAAAAAAGATGAATGGGGATATTCATGCAGCAACGTCACGATTTCATGCGGATCGAATCCACCGCTTTGCGGCACAACATTCGCCGCGCCCCGCTGCGCAAACGGTAGCATAAACAGCCCTGCCGCATGAGACAGCGGTGCCGGATGCAGCGCCGCCGACATTTCCGTAACCGGACACATATCGGCCAGAAAACTCGTGGTCATGGTCCAGAGGTTGCGGTGGGTCAGTATCGCCCCTTTCGGGCGGCCCGTCGTGCCGCTGGTATAAAAAATCCATGCCGGATCGGTTTGCGCAGCGTGTGCAGGCTGCAAATCCGCTGACGCTTGTAACGCCGCATTATATTCCGGTCCACCGACCGCAATGACTGCTGAAAACCCTTCGACGTCTTCCGGCCGGTCGGTAAAGGCAAGTGCGGCATCACAGTTAGCATGGATATAGGTCACTTCGTTAGGGTGCAGTTTGGCATTCAACGGAACGGCAACACATCCGGCAGTCCAGATGGCAAACAGGATCTCGATATATTCGGGCCGGTTGCCCATGAAGATCAGAACACGGTCACCTTTTACCAGATTGCGCTGTTTCAGCGCAGCGGCCAAGGCCGCGCTGCGGTCCTGTAATTGGGTGTAGGTGCTGAACGTCGACAACCCCAAGCAGACGGCAGGTCGATCGCAATAGGCGCGCGCGGACTGTGTCAAAATGTACGCGATGTTCATAATTCTGCTCCCTAAATTCTGCGCGCTTGCCCCTGCCAGAACGTATCCCTGATGTCCTTTTTGCGCACTTTCCCAACGGGGCTGCGCGGCAGTTCATCCCAGAAGTCAACCGTTTTGGGGGCCTTTACGCTGCCAAGGTTTTCCTTGCACAATGCAATGATTGCTTCGGGTTCCACCGTTGCATCGGGTTTGAGTTCGATCACCGCCTTGATCGCTTCACCCCATTTTTCGTCAGGCACACCGATCACCGCGCAATCCTGCACGGCAGGATGCGACCAGATCACCTGCTCGACTTCCGAGGGATAAACGTTGAAGCCGCCCGAAATGATCATGTCTTTCTTGCGGTCCACGATATAAAGGTAACCCTCGTCATCCAGATACCCGATGTCGCCGGTATGGTGCCAACCGAACTGGGAAACCTCTGCGGTTGCTTCGGGGTTTTTGTAATACCCCTTCATCACCAGATTTCCGCGCACAACAATTTCACCATGCTCACCACGCGGCATAATGTTACCGTCATCATCCATGATCGCCATCGGTGTCAAAAGTGCGGGCCTGCCGCAACTTGCAAGCCGGTGTTCGCGGGCCGGATCTCCGATAACATTGTGATCCTCTGCCGTCAGCAGCGCGCAGAACATCGGCGATTCTGCTTGTCCGAAACACTGCGCCATGACCGGCCCAAAAATCTTCAGGCATTGGCGCAGCTTGTCAATGGCCATAGGTGCGGCGGCATAAAGAAAGAACCGCAATGACGGAAAGCTACGTTGCGCAACTTCCGGTTGCGACAACAGCATGTAAACGGCGGTCGGCGGCAGGAACAGATGGGTCACTCCCTCGCTTTCAATTGTGTCTAGAACGTTGGCGGCATCAAATCCCGGCAGGATGACGCTGCGCGCACCAGCGGCCATCAACGCAATGGCAAGCACCCCTGACGCGTGGGTCATAGGCGTGATCAGCAAATGCACAGGGTCAGGTCCGGCATCAAAACTGGCATAATAGTTCGCGATTAGCGTGGTCCAGTTCAACTGCGTCAGCATGATCCCCTTGGGCCGCCCCGTTGTCCCACCAGAGGATAAAATTCCGACAAGATCATCAGGGCCAAGCGGCACATCGGGATCGGTTGAAGGGGCCGCGGCCATCCAGTCTTCCAGCCATGGTGCCGCGCCGTCTTGTTTATCCAGACAGATGAATTTTTGTATCTTTGGGCAAAGTTCACGCAATTGTTCCAGCGCCGGTGCAAGATCGCTGTGATAAAACAGAATCTCCACATCATTATGATCCAGGATATACGCGTTTTCTTCTACGCCGTTCTTGGCATTGACGGGAACCCAGATCGTGCCGGCACGAAACAAGCCCAGCATAACTTCAAGGCCGCTCACGCAGTTGGGGCTGTAAACGCCGGCCATCTTGTCGCGTCCGTACCCTTCGGCAGTGATGGCATTGGCGAAACGATATGTGCGTTCCTGAACTTCGCCGTAACTCCGGCCGATTTTAGCATCTTCCAAAGCGATCACGTTAGGGTTGATTGCGACACCCCTGTCGAAGAAATCGATCACACGCATAACGGTTTCCTATCTTGGTTTCCGGGATTTTCCCGCCTTGCCAGTCTGAACTCATACACTGATGAGCTTTTCGATCTCTTCGCGGTTGGCCAGCAAATCTGCTGTCGTGCCGCTCCACTGGACGGTCCCGTTGTCGACAACGTACTGTCGATGGGCCAATTTCATCGGCACGCGCAGGTTCTGTTCAACCAGCAAAAGCGTCATACCTTCTTCGTTGATCCGCCGCATCGAATCGACCAATTCATCAACGATCAGCGGGGCAAGGCCTTCAGTCGGTTCGTCCAGCAGCAACAGTTCCGGATTAGTCAAAAGCGCGCGCGAAATCGCCAGCATTTGCTGTTCGCCGCCCGAAAGCGTGTTTCCCGCCTGTGACGCGCGATCAAGCAGCACCGGAAACATTTCAAAAATCCGGGTTTCGGTCCATGCGCCAGTGCGTCCCATGACGGTTGCGATGCGCAGGTTTTCATGCACTGTCAGATTGTCAAAAATGCGCCTGTCTTCGGGGACATACCCAATGCCCAGACGGCCCAGTTGGTTCGGGAGTCGCGCGGTAACGTCGTCCCCTTTCCAGACTCTGCGCCCTGAAACCGGTTGCTTTAAACCGATGATCGTCTTGAGAATGGTGCTTTTGCCTGCGCCATTGCGCCCGATCAGCGAAACAACTTCGCCCTGTGCGACTTCGATCGACACGCTATGCAACGCCTGCGCCTTGCCATAAGTGACATTGCAGCTTTCCAACGCAAGCAGCTTCATTCCTCTTCTCCCAGATAAGCCGCTCGCACCTCGGCGTTTGCGCGGATTTCTTCAGGGCTGCCAGACGCCAGAATTTGCCCTTGAACCATCACGACCAAAGCACTGGAGACCCGCATTACAACGTCCATGTTGTGTTCGATCAGCAGCACGGTGCGGCCCTTGACGATCCGTTTTATCAGCTCCATCGCAGGCCCGATCTGGTCATGTCCAACACCGGCCAATGGTTCATCGAGCAACAGGACCGATGGGTTGCTCAGCAATGCCAGCCCGACTTCCAATGCGCGTTGATCGCCGTGAGACAAGGTTTCGGCGGGGCGGTGCGCCATCACCGTCAGGCCGATCTCTTCGAGAACGCTTTCGGCCCGTTCCCTGACTGCAGGAAAGCGGCCCGCCGGAAGCCAGAAGGGCTGCAACCTGTACAGATGCGCAAAAGCAGCAAGTTGAAGGTTCTCAAGCACCGACATGCCGGCGAAGATCTTGGTGATCTGGAAACTGCGGCCCAGACCGATGCGGGTCCGTTTATGCACCGACAGGCCCGTTACATCGCGCCCGTCCAGCATCACTTGACCACCGCTTAGCTTGGCATGACCCGAAAGCGCATTCATCAACGTGGTCTTGCCCGCACCGTTAGGTCCGATAATCCCGTAAAGCTGACCCGGCTGGAAGTCGAACGTCACACCGTTGACAGCTTTCAACCCGCTGAAGGAGACCTGAATATCGTTGCAACTCAATGATCCGGCAGTCATTGCATGTCTCCTTCGTCCTGATCACCTTGGAACATTCCGGCAATACCGTTGCGTAGGAAGATGGTGGCAAAAATGAACACCAGACCAAGGATGCCGTACCAATATTGGGTGATTTGGCTCAGTTCTTCTTTCAGTAATTCAAACAAGGCCACGCCAAGAATCGGACCTAGCAATGTGCCTTTGCCGCCCAGCACGGTCATGATCAAAACGTCGCCCGATGTGGACCAATGCAGCATTTGCGGAGAGATGTAGAAGATCAACGATGCCAGCAGGGCTCCTGCAACACCTGCATACGCACCCGAAACGATAAACGCCGATTGGCGCAAGCTATGGACGTTGTATCCGAGTTGCGCGGCGCGCACGTCGTTCGCCTGTACCGCGCGCAATGCCCGCCCGAATGGCGACCCACGCAGCAATGCCATCAGCGCCAGTCCGATCAGGAAAACCGCCACGATAAACCCATAATAGTTGTGGTTGTCGTAGAAATTGATCCCGAACAAGTCAGGCCGCGGCACGCCTGGAATACCGTCCAATCCGCCGGTGATTGCGCGCAGCTTGTTGGACGCAAGGATGTACATCATCTGCGCCAGGGCCAGTGTCAGCAGTGCAAAAAAAAGCCCCGAAACCCGAAGCGCAAAAAGCCCCATCAGGTAAGCCAGCACCGCTCCGACAATCGCCGCTGCAAAAAGGCCCGGTATAAAACCGACGCCATAGCTGAGGGTGAGGATTGTGAGCGCATAACCCCCTGCCCCGAACAACGCCGCATGGCCGAATGACAGCATACCTGTCACCCCGAAGACCAGATCAAAGCCGATTGCGAACAAGGCCCAGATCAGGATCAGGCTGACAAGGTTCACCCATTGCTCATCCTGCACAAAAAACGGAACGATAATCATAACTGCGATAATAATGCCCATCAGGGCCTGACCGATAATCCTGCGTGTCATGCCGAACGCCCCTTTGTGCTAAACAAGCCCGCAGGCCGGAACATCAGCGTTCCGATCAACAGGGCAAAGGTAAGTAGTTCGACCCATTCAGTTGCGTAGGTATATCCGGCCGCCCGCGTCATGCCCAACAGCAACGACGCAAGGATTGCGCCGCGAATGTTCCCAAGCCCGCCGATGATCACCACGACAAAACAGTCGATGATAACGCTGAATCCCATGCCCAGTTCGATCGGCACCAACGGTGCGCTAACCACGCCACCAAGAGCCGCAAGATACGCACCAAGCGCAAAGACGCCGGTGCGAACCCGGTTTACATTTACACCGAGTGTCTGAGCCATTTCCGGATCGGAACTGGCGGCGCGAATAATCATGCCCCATTTGCTACGGTCCAGCAGCAAGAACAGTGCCAGAGAAACCGCTGCACCAAAACCGATTACAAAAAGCCGGTATGACGGTATTTGACTGCCAAACATGGAAATCGGTGCCATGAAGATTTCTGGTGTCGGCACTTGCTTATAGTCAAATCCCCAGATCATCTTTGTCGCGTCGTCGATGACCAGAATGAATCCGAAAGTGAGTAAAAGCTGAAAAATGTGGTCGCGGTCATAGACCTGTTTCAGCGCCAAAATTTCGATCAGCGCACCAACACAGGCGACGATCAGCGGCGCAAACAGCAGTCCCAACCAGAACGATCCGGTCATATGAACAATTTGATACCCGACAAACGCGCCAAGCATATAAAGCGCGCCATGGGCAAAGTTGATCACCCCCAACATGCCAAAAATAAGGGTCAAGCCCGCTGCCAGCAGAAACAGCAGAAAGCTGAGACTCAGCCCGATCACGATAATGGACATATTCAGGGTTCCTCAGTTTCACCCCAAAAAAGCGGGCGACGCATGTCGCGAGGGAACAGCGCCGCCCAGTTCAGGGAGGATCGATTAACAGTCGCTAAACAGGCTATTTGCCGAAAACTCTTCGGTGATTTTCATGGTGAGGTCCGGCAATGGTGCCTCGCCCTTCACAACTTCACCCCAAAGACCGACCTGTTTGGCCTGATGGTCACAAGCGCGCATTTCCTTGCGCCCTTCGACCGAATTTTCATAGACCGATGTTTCAAATGCATCGACCCAGGTTTCCACATCCCAGCTGTCAGTCGCTTCGATGACATCCATCCACCAGCGAAGACCGTCAAATGCCTCGCCCGCGAAGGCCGAAGGGTAGTCACCGTTTGCGTCACGGTAGGCCGTCACGAATTCGGCGTTTGCCGGATTGTCGAGCGAGAAGTGATAACGCACGCCGGAGTTCACGCCCAATGCGGCCTCGCCTGTCGCGGCTGCAAAGATTTCATCCTGAAGCACGGGGCCGAACAGCACTTTGTTCTGACCCATCCCAACCTGACCTGCCTGCTTGCAGAAGGTGACGCCGTCATTGCCCGTTGCCACAACCAGAATACCATCGGCGTCCGAACGCGCCATCTTGTCGATGATGACCGAAAAGTCGCGGTTGCCAAGCGGGGCAAAGTCATTCCCGACGATCTCGACACCGGCGGCTTTTGCTTTTGCGGCAAAGTCGTCAAAGGCGCTGCGCGTGGCCTGATAATCAGCCGTGACCGCGTATACTCTCTTGATCCCGCGTTTCTTTACGAATTCAACACACATGTTCATTTCCATGGCCAACGTGTTGGACGTACGGAATGAGTAACGCGCACCGTCCATCTTGGTAATGCTGTCGTCTGCGGAAATCGTGACCAGATGCGGCACCTTGCGCTGTGTGGACAGGCTTTGCAGTGCCAGAGTCGACGCTGAGCTGACCGCGCCAAACATCAATTGCGTGCCTTCCGCCAACAGCCGGCTTGCTTTTTGTACGGCGGGCTGGGGTTTGGTTTCATCGTCTTCCCAGCTGAAGCGGACTTTTTTGCCCAACAATTCGCCACCCCGCATGGCCACGGCAAGTTCCGCGCCTTTGCGCATGTCATTGCCGATCAAGCCGTATGCGCCCGAGAAAGACAGAATGCCCGCAATGTGATAATCTTCGGGCGTTGCGGCCCGCAGAACCATTGGCGCAGGCAAGGTACTGGCCAAAGTTAGCGCCCCGGCGCTGCGTAGAAAATTCCGACGTTTCATAGTTTTCCTCCCGGTTTCACGCCCCAAGAAGTTTCTCCTGCAAGGCGAATGATGCGCTGCCCGGGATAAATCGTTCCCGGAAAAGCAGAATACTATCAGCAAGTTTGGCGGGTTTTATCATACGTCGGATCAGCAATCGGGCGGTAACAAATCATGGATTTGCAAATGGCGCAAAAGTGCATCTGATCGCGACCGTGTCCCTAACCCTCCCCCATCTCTTGCATCAAGCATCGCAGGGTTAGGACTGGCAGGGAATGTCCGAAAACGCCACAAATTTGACATTTTCTGCCAAATCGATATTATTTACCCATCAGTAGAATTTTGAGGTCATCGTCATGAAGGTGGGCTTGCTCCAAAACCTGCGTCTTCCCAAACATAGCATCCAGTTCATGTGTGACGTGCTGATCGAACACGGCATTGATCCTGACCCATTGCTCAAAGAAGCAGGTTTGCAGCTCAGCCTTCTCTCGGATCCATGGGGCACGCTGGACGGTATTCAGGAACTCACATTCCTGCGTGCCTTTTGCCGGAGTACAGCGCATATTGAAGGTGTCGCTTTTGTCACCGGTCTGCGTTACAGCCTGATCTCGTATGGCCCTATCGGGCTTGCCACGCTAGTTTCAGAGAATGTGACAGCGGGGCTGAGGGTTTTCACGCAAATGCAGGGGCTGGGATACGCACTGCTGGCATATGACATCACAGAGGACGATGAAGGTTTTGCAACAGGGTTTGTTGCCGACGACCAGTATGTACCGCCCGATCTTCTGGATTTTGTTCATGAACGGCTGCTTGGGTCCGGCCCGACCTTCTTCCGGGACCTGCGTCAAGAAAACCTGCCCATCCGTCTGATCGAATGCCCGTTGGACCGCCCGAAAGGCTGGATGAACCTAGAAGCGCGCTGGCAAACCGAAATCGTGTATCGCGCACCGCGCAGTTGCATTCACTTTCATCCTGGAACAGGCGCGCTGAAACTGCCGCTGGCGAATGCCCTTCTTGCGGTAAACTATCGTGTTTTGTGCGAGAATATGCTTGAAACCGGCCCCAAGCATACCGGAACAGCAAATTCGGTTTATCAGGTGTTGATGCAGGTGCGCGGCGTTTTTCCCAATGCGCCGGAAGTGGCCGAAACGCTTCATTTGTCAGAACGCTCTTTACATCGAAAACTTGCCAGTCAGTCGATGAGCTATCGCCAGATTATCGATAGCGTGCGCTTGCGCCGCGCACGGGAGCTTCTTGATACATCCGAGTTACCGCTGGCTGAAGTTGCAGATCGCCTCGGTTTTTCGGAAACTGCCAGCCTGTCGCGATTTTTCCGGCGGGTTTCAGGGGATTCGCCGTCCGCATATCGAAAAACCAGCAAAGGGTTATTCGCCAGTTCACGTTAGGATTAGACGACGAGACGCTAACACGACCATATATCAGAACGGAGTGACGCCATGAACAAGTCCGATGACGAAACGCTCACCTTCAAAGAGATGGTCGGGAAATTCGACGTCACCCCCCGAACCCTGCGGTATTACGAATATCTCGAACTTCTCAAACCCACGCTACAAGGGCGTGAACGAAGTTATGATCGCAAACAGATCGCGCGGTTCAAGCTGATCTTGCGAGGTCGTCGGTTCGGAATGAAGCTTGAAGATATAAGAGTTTGGTTAGAAATATATAAAAACAGGGGCTCAAGAGCGCAGCTTCGCGAATGGGCAAGGATATCAAAAATCCTCGAAAATAAGCTTCGCGCCGAGATAAAAGAAAGAGAGGAAGCTCTGGCAGAATTACGAGAAACCTCAAAGCTCGCCAATGAATTGAATTTCAAAAAGTGATCCCGAAACCCAACGCACCGACCAAATAGATGGCTGGTTGATGCAAACACCCATAATTTGGAAGCGAATGGATGGAGCTAGCTCTAAAACACAATCGACAAAGTGCTGGGACGTAAAATTCGCTTTTACAACATACAGCGGGTCCCTGCGCATTATTTGCCATAAGCGCGCTTATGCGTGTTTCTGCCCACATTCCAGGCAAATACTAAGTTGCAATCCGCCACATTCGAAACCGCCCCAGCCCTGTCACCTCACGAACCAAGTCCTTTTCCTCCATCAAGGCAAGGTTTCGCTGCACGGCTGCGCGGCTGGAACCAATCTGGGACTCAGCCATTGGAGCAGACACAAGGGGCCATTCTGCAAAGAGAGCTCGTAAGGCGGGAGGGGTTTTGCCGGATAGTGGCGCCATTTCAGCCTCTGCCTGAACCGTCCAAGCCTCAGTCTGATCCAGATGCCGCATCGCCGTTAGAACAGCGCTCTCCATCCCCGCCAACCAACGGGCCAATCGTTCGTCCGGAGAACCAGATGCACGCAGCCCCCCTGCTCCACCCATGGCGAGCGGCGCAAATATAGCACCGTTTCCGTTGCTGCTCGCAATCCTGGCCGCCGTGACGGCGGCTTCGATCTGGTCTCCTTGTGTCGTAGTACCCTAATAAAAGAGAAATTACCGCTTCTGGCCTATTTTGGCGATTTCTGTGCCTCTATTTAGGATATGTCCACAGGTTTCGGCGACCTTCGGAT
>NZ_BMKA01000009.1 GCF_014643735.1 Neptunicoccus cionae | reverse complement strand
CGCCCACCGTATGCAAGTCGATGCCACTGGAGTGAGCATAATCGAGGAGCCAAACCAGCGTTGCACAGAAAGAAAAGGACTTGAAAATGTAATTTCCTCATGCAGGTCGATTTTCCAGAAAATGCTGTAGGTATTGCCAGCAATTTCGAACTCGAAGGCCCCAAAGGTGTGATCGCCGTAGGGGTCGTTATCCTCGTTAAAGACCGAGAACGTCTGAACCCGCTGCATGATGATGGCTTTGGCTGCTGGTGACAGGTCTGCCACGCCGCGCGTCATCACGATCTGGCCGGGAACGCTGAAATCTGCGCCCCAAGTGGTGCGAAATCGGTCGTTTTGCTCGGCGATTGCTAGGGCCGTCGCGCTGAATGTTTGTTGCTCGGTCATGACGCTCACCACCAGCACGAATAAACAACGGTTTGACCGTTGGTGATTACATCTTTCGCCCATGCGCAGAATGCGAGGTCTTGGGCTGCGTTTTCGTCAGCGGCTTCATCTTGAAATTGATGCCCAAAGAAGAACCCGCCATCGGATTTTGGAAGGGCCTTTTGTTTGACAAGTGCCTCTAAGGTGTCGATGTCTGCTGCCTCTAGCACCAGTTCTGCGCAGTTCAGCTTGTCGGCTGATTGACCAGTTTTGGCGGTAAAGAGCGTCTCTGCCCAAGCTTGCAGCTTGGAATGTTTGCGCCATACGAAATCGGCGGCGCGGTCGTCGTCAGCGCCATCGTCGTGTTTGATATATGCGTATTGATCGAGGCCCATGGGCTTACTCCTTTGTGGTGTGGATGGGGTCTTTGCCCCTTTGGTCGTCTGGTTTTGAGAAAAAGCCCTTTAGGGCGTCGTCTCTAAAACCTGACCCACTGGCGAAGTGCCGGAGTGAGCAAATGCATACCCGAAAAGCGCAAAAGTGGTGCGGCCCGCAGGCGCCAGCCGAGGACACGGTTTTGCTCTTTTGGGGTTGCGTGCGCGAGAACCCAGCGGGTTCTAAAGCAATCGTCCTGGAGCGGCGTATCGCGCTTGCGCGAACCCCGAAAGGACCATGAAATCAGGATCGGGCGAGATCCGATGCACCAGCGATCGTGACCCGCAGGGCAGATCAGCCCATACCAAGACATGCATGAAACAAGGGAAGCCTGCGGCTCGGTGACGAGACGCAGGCCTGACGATTGGATCAGCGTGAATTGGTGGGGGATGTTCTGGGTGCAAGCCGCTCTGCCGGCTGGAACCTGAGACGCGCGGTGACCCGGCCATCGGGCGGGGCAGGGGCCACGTAAACCGTAGTCTTCAAAGGCAGTTTATCAAAAAGGAGCCTTCAATACCCCATTTCCATCGCAAGGTTGCGCTCTTGTTGAGCTCTTAGTTCGTCCAAGGAAACATTTATCTGAGAGAATTCCAGATGATACATCGGCATCTGCCAGCTGTTATACAAACAACTGACTTGATCCTGTTGGGCGTGCTTTGCGATCACCCCGGCTTTCTCGCAAGCAACCAACATTTCTTCAACTCTAGCCTTCGCATCATGCCAGGTTTCTTCCTCGCGGAAATCTGTCTTACTCCACGCATCCGACATGATGCCCAGGCCTTCGCGCGTAAAAAGGCCAAAATCACGCAAGGCTACACAGACTTGCCAAGGCCGTGGCGCGCTGCATTCGCCAAGAAAGTCGAAGGGTAGGTCAGAATTGCGATGCATCTCGTTTGGGTCATGCCAATGCAAGGTGCCGTCGTCATGACATATGATATCGGCGTACATGTCGCTTTCTCGCTGAAATACCTCGTGGTTTGGCAGAATGTACTCACCAATCGCACCTTCCAGATAGTGGGAGGGGCGGCGCGTATCGATGTAGTCCTGGAGTTGTTGAACGCTCATTGGCTTCCAGCTTTGGGCCTCAACATAGATCAAGCGCGCCAGATGGTTGTAAAACCACTTGATCATCGCGCTCGTCTTTGAAGCACGCAAACGATTGGGACATCTGACCAAATCGACCAAAATGAGTATTTTGGCGATTTCTTCTGAAGCATTCCGGCTCAGGATTGCCGCACTGCGCGGATGATCCGAGAGTTCTTTTGCCGCATCTAACAGGCTTTGAACACTGCCCATGAGGGCAGGGAGGCCCTCGCAGATCAGGTCCAGTTGCTGATCAAGCGATAAGTTCGCGAGGGCCGCTGCGCGGCGCATGCCGATGTGTCGCGCGTTTTGAATATCAGGCATTGCGACCCCTGAGCAGTTCGTCCGGTCCTATATCAATTAGGTGGTACAGCTTGGTGTCGCTGAGCGTCATTTGGTCCATGTGGCGCAGATCATTCATCGCTCAGCCCGACAACGCGCGTATGGTCGCAATTGGCATGAAGAGACGCAGGGGTTGGTCCGGCAGCGGAATAAAGCCAAAGTCTTCGTAGTATGATTTGCGCCGGGCGACTGCTGCGGCCTCTCCATCATCAAAAACGTCAAGCATAACGACACAGGTGCCGATATCGTCTGATGCCCGTGCGATCCGGCTCAAAGCGTCTGCCACAAGAGCACTGCCGATGCCGTTGCCCTGCTGGTTTGCGTCAACACCGATCATTGCGATGAAGGCGGCCGGTAGCATGCCGTGGTTCATCGCCCGTTTTGCGTAGGCGGGGGGCATGTCTTTGACATCAACGGAATGCATATTGATGCCGTAGAAGCCGACAATCTGGCTTTTGGCGTCTATGACAACCCAGACCCTGACAACATCTGCCTTGCTGCCTTTTTTGGCGGTCAGCTTGAGATAGTTGTCAATTTGTGGGACGCCACAAGAAAAAGCCGCTCGATCATGAACTTTGTGATCGAACGGCTGGATTTCAAATGGAGGTTGGTCTGCTGGGTCAGTCGGCATTCGCAATCAGTTTCTTTCGCAATGCGAAAGCATTCGCCAGTCGCTTGGTTGGTTTGGGTGGGTTTTCCAGAGCATCAAAGAATGCGTTTCTGTCCGCCTCGCTCTCTACCACGGTGATCGCATGGGCCTCAATGGTAGATCGTGCCGCACTATAGGCTGCACTGACCACAAAAGCACTGATGTCCACGCCATTTAGGGTCGCGGCTCGGAGAATGTCAGCTTTTACACTGGGTTGCGTGCGTGATTCCAGACGAGCGCTCTTGGGCTCGTTGACAGCACTTGTCGTGTCTTGAAACGCCAACATTATAGTCTCCTTTCAGCAAACGGTTCACGGGAAAGGACATCTTAAGGCCTCTCGTTGGATCCTACGTACGGCAAATAGGCGTACGTGTCAAGTGTACGGCAAATTACCGTACGCTGTGTCCAAACTAAATGCTTCATCACCACAGCTTTCTAAGCAATTCATCGTTGGCAACCAGCAGTACACTGGTTTGGATCACTCAGTCCATGAAGGGTTGGTGTTATATATGGGTTATTTATATGGGTTACGAATCTAAAAACTCACATTCATTATTTAAAAACAATGGCTTACAAAAACTTTAGTGGGTGATAGGCCAACAAGTGGTGGGTGATAAGCCAAGATTCGGTGTGTCACAGGCCAATGATGTAATGCCTTATTACACCGATGACTGAGCGTTGGCTTGGTGGGCGATAAGCCAATAAAAATTGACTCTTGGTGGGCGATAAGCCAAGGGATTGACGCGGTGTGTGATAAGCCAATAGTGTGTGATAAGCCAATGAGGGTGCGAATCGGTGGGTGATAGGACAATCAAATGAGAGCGGTGGGTGATAAGCCAACGAAGCGTCTAGCCAATCCGCTGCTACCAGACCGGTTTCAGCAGCCGGATCTGTTCATCTGCGACATCTTTGATGCAGCTCCTAAGAGCGACATGGCTGGAATGGAGCACCCTGTGTTCTCCATCTCAAAGAAGCCAGACCATCAAACGCGACGCTATGAGAACAACGATAACTTCATCGAAATCACGCCCTCCGCCAAGGGTATGGCGACGGTGTTTGATCGCGATATCCTAATTTTCTGCATCTCTCAGCTGATCGCTGCTTTGAATGACGGCAAGGAGGTATCCAAGACAGTCAGCTTCAAAATCATCGACTACCTCGTGGCCACGGGCAAGCCGGTAGGGGGCAGTGCGTATATACGCGCAGAAGATGCTCTTGAGCGGCTGCGTGGCACATCGATCAAGACCAATATCGTCACGGGCTCTGAGCGGCAGTGGCAAGTGTTTGGATTGGTCGATAGCGCCAAAACTATCCGTCGCAATAGTGATGGCGCTCTTCAGGATGTGCAGGTCACATTGTCGGATTGGGTTTTTAACGCCATCCAGGCCAAGGAAGTTTTGACGATCAGCCGGGACTATTTCAGACTGAAAAAGCCTTTAGAGCGGCGCATGTATGAAATTGCGCGCAAACATTGCGGAAAATCAGCTGAATGGCGCATCGGGTTAGAAAAACTGCATCTCAAATGCGGTTCACATTCTTCAGCAAAAGAGTTCAAGCGTTTGGTGACCAACATCATCTCCGACAGCGCAGAACATGGCCATTTTCCAGATTATATCCCCTCGCTTGAGGGCAACATCGTTGTGTTTCGAAGCAAAGGGACCGTCCCGGTCCCGATGGTGGAGGTATTCGAGGGCAGGCTAGACCCTGAAGCCTACCACGATGCTCGAACGGCCGCCCCTGGTTGGGATGTGCGCATGATCGAGCGCGAGTGGCGTGCCTGGTGCGGCAAGGAAGAGATCGAACCCAAACACCCGGCAAAGCACTTTGTGAAGTTCTGTCAAAGTTGGTTCGAAAAGCGCGGCAAACCATAGCCGTCAGGTGGGGTCCTCTGACGCAGCTTGCGAAAACCTAACGACCAAGGGCAACCAACAAAAACGCCGGAAATTATCCCTTTTCGAAAAACCCCGGATGATCTTGTTGAAGCCCAAATGTCACGACGCGCTGACCATATCGACGGTTCAAACGATCGACAGCTTGGGCCAATTTCTCGTCACGATTCTTCCGACCTGGCTCCATAGGCAAAAACAACTCCCCGGAACGGTCTGCAAGTGCAATGACGTCGCCCAAATGGACGCCAACAGAAAGAATGACAACGCCCGACCTAAGCGGCAAACCGTTCCACAAAGTTTGGAATATCGACAAAAACAGGCGCGTGTCCTGACTCGCATTGCACGACTGTTTGCGCGACCATCCCCGGTCATCAGAACAGCGAATGAATAGGGACAATCGCCGCGCACAAAACCCGTCCCGTCTCATCCGTGCTACAGCTTTTTCAATCAACCAACGCCCCACGAGCATTGCCGCGTGGGGCGGACGATAGTGGGGCGCGAGAACCTTCGAATTGCCGTATCCGTTCCGCACGGTCGGCAACAAAGGAATATCCATGCCTTGCAAGGCCCGGACGAACCGTTCGCCTTCAACGGATCCCCAAATCAAGCGGGCGTGGCGCGGGTCGAGCGCATAGAGCTCAGGAATACCCCAGATCGCTGCGCGAGAAAGCCGGGCTTTGATGCCGTGAGAAATACCCGGCAGATCGTCAAGCTTCAGGTGTGCGATACGGTCAGGCATGTTGTCGGGTGAAAGCCATTGCAGGCCGTCGGGTTTTTCAAGCTTGCCAGCGATCTTTGCGAGAAGATGGTTTGGTCCAATGCCGATGGAGCATCGCAGTTCGGATCCGACGCGACTGCGGATGGCGGCCTTGATTTGTCGGCCGAGGTCCAGCGCAGCGGCCAGCTCTGCCGTTTGCCCACCCAGGGCAACCTGAAACTCATCGACAGAGCGGATGGCTTCGAGTTCAGCCAGTTCGTCCACCACGGCGGCGATTTTCTGGTTCACGCGGACATAGAGGCGATGGCGGCTTGAGCGGAAAACGATGTCTGGACACATGCGGCGGGCCTCAAACACGCGCGTTCCGGTTTTGACGCCAAACGATTTCGCCTCATAAGAGGCGGCAACGCAGGCCCCGGATTCGGCGCTGATTGCGGTGATACCGACAGGCTTTCCGCGCAGCGCCGGATCTTCCTGCTGCTCTACGCTCGCAAAAAAGCTATTCATATCAATGTATAATGAGCGCATCAGCGTCATGTAGGGATTTCCCGATTGTAAGAAGAGGACAAATGTTCTTATTTTGTTCTCACGGCGGAACGCAAGGATCATCTTCGAAATGTCGCCTTTGGTGGCGACTGGTCAGAGGAAATTCTGATCGTGGATGAGTTGCGCCGAGTGCTTGGCCTGGTCGAGACGGCCGCTGCTGAATGCGCAGTCAGGGATGTAGAAAGTGAAGAACTTTTGGCGGCCTTGCTCTATGTTCGTCAGAACATAGAAAAGGGGCCGATGCTCTGCGGCGCATTTTTCAAAGCCCTTCGGATCGAAAACCAGACCCTCCGCAAATCTGAAGCAACGCGCGTGGCGAAGATGATCCGGAGGTGGGCCGGACTATAGGACAGACCGATGTGCAATTTGTATGCCAATATTGCGACCGCTGAGGCCATGCGCCGACTTTTTCAGATTGAATCCGAACAGGACCACCTCGGGAATGCGCCGTCCCGGCCAAGTATCCACCCGAACTATCCGGCGCCGGTCGTGCGGCAGGTGGAGAACGTTGGGCGCGAGCTGGTGGAAATGAATTGGGGATTTTTGACCCCAAATTTTTCCAAACGTGATGGATCTCCGATCAAGCCTCGCGCTTGGAATAATGCGAGAGACGACAGCATTTTCGGGAAGGCGACGGGACTGTGGAAAGACAGCTTTTTGCACCGCCGTTGTTTGGTTCCAGCAACGAGCTTCAACGAGACGAAAGGGAAAAAGCCTGCTGAGGATTTCTGGTTCGGCATGGCGGCGGATAACGCGGATGCGCGACCAATCTTTGCGATAGCCGGACTTTGGCGCATCGAGCGTGAAGAATTGCGCGGGGAGGGCGAAACAGGCCTGCGGCATACGATGGTGACAACAGCGGCGAATGATTTGGTACGGCCTATCCATGCGAAAGGACGGATGCCGGTGGTCCTCGACCCTGCGGACTACAAAATTTGGCTGACAGGCTCGCCAGAGCAAGCACGGGCGCTTCTCAGACCGTTCTCGTCGACACAGATGCGTATCGTCAGGCACGGGATCAACGAGAAACGCGATCTGCCGACCGAATTTGGGGGGCAAACCCCCTAAATCGGGCGGTTTGCAGGGGCTGGTTGAAACAGCACTGCGCGAGATATTCTGTCCGGACAAGCGCATTACAGACCACGCCGCCGCGCAAGCCCAATGAGGCTTCCGACCAGGTTCAGCTTGCCGGATTTGTGGCGGGCGGTCATGGCACGCAGCGCCCCGCCCGGATTGCGAACCGGCGTTGTTGGGTGACTTCTGTTGGCATCGATCAGCAAGACGCAAAGGGCTGCCCCCACATCGCCCATGAGGTTGACGGCCTTGATCCAGGCGTCGTGATTGATGCCGAGCGGATGAATGATCCGGGTCGCTGCGTCGATGATGTGAAGTTCACGAAGGGTGGGGATTTCACCCTGACAGGCCAGAATGTAAGCCTGCATGTCGCTACTGGCGAGCTTGAAAATGCGCTCTGGGGTCAACTGGGTGATAAATTGGGTATTGCGCGCTGCACTCTCAGCCCCACACTTATTTTCTAAGCAACCTTCGGGGCCGATAGGCTCCGAACAAATAAGTTCAGTGTGCGCGGGCTTGCCCGTGCTCCCTTTATCTACGTTGGCGTTACAGATTACAGATAAGTTATCTTGGTTGTTCTCTTGTATAAAGCACGGGAAGTTTTCTGCCGCTTTAGCGGTAGAATCTCGACGTGTTTCAAAGAAATCATCCAAGGTTGTGCACAGGGCCTGCGCCTCTGAAATGTGGTGCTCAAGCGCCCCAATCTGCATGTTCGCGAGACGGGAGGCCTCGGGCCAAGCGTCGAACACCTCAATGATGCTCAAGAGGCGGGGATGGGCCAGGGAGGAATCTGTGGCGTCTCTCAGGTGGCGTTTAATGTGGCGGACGTATGTGCTGCGACGGTTGCGCAGCTCTTTCCGGCGCAGTCTCTCAGCCGCCACCTGCTCTTTTAGGTGCATAAGATCGGGAACCAAGGCTATCAATCTGGAAAAAACGATGCCGCAACCGCCAAACGGTGAACGGGATCCGTTGCCCTTCACGCGTTTCTCGATCAGGCCCGCGGCTTCAAGAGCGGCCTCGTCGTCGTAGAGGGCGCGACGAGTCTTGTTGAGGGCTTCGGCGGTTTGGTCCTGGGGTGCAAAATACACCGGCTCGCGATCTGGCCTTGTCCAGTCACCCGGAGCGGTCTGCTTCATCATGTAAAGCAGTGCGTGCAGGCGACCTCCGCGCAGCCCGAGGGCAGGGGCCAGTTCTATAAGAAGCTGCTCAACGGAAAATCGTTGATGCCCTTGAGGTAGTGTCGGGAAAGTCCTGTCAGTCATTGTTCTGTCCTTGCTCGTTCGTGAAGCAAGGCGGCGGCGGGCAAATCTTTATCATTCGCACAAATGCGTTTTTTGTTGCCAGCTCGAAGAGGGGGTGGTAAAACCGAGATCAACAGCTTTGATGATCTACTGAAGAATTGGCGTTCTTTGGTTTCAGAACCCCCCCGTTAGGTTTCCGCCTTGCGGGGGTTTCTATTTTCTAGAGTTCATTTCCTCCTTTCATCCTGTCGAACCTAGCACACAAGGCCTCGTATATAGTGGTCTGAGTGGTGCTAGGTCTTGCGTCTGGGGCTAATTCTTGTGGCTTTTCCAAGAGTTAGGCCAAGCCGCAATTTGAACAATCGCACAAATGCGTTTTTGCTTGCCGACGATGTTTTGTTGATGATAAAATCAGAGCTAACTTCAGGAGCTTATTCGGGATTGCCGTCCCTAGGCTTTATCAAAAACCCCCCGTTAGGTTGATGCCTTGCGGGGGTTTGCTTTTGGGGGGGTTACTGCTCCTTTTTTGCCTGTCTGAGAATCGATTGTCGATTCTTCTGATTGGCAACAGGCATACAATATTTAGATACCTGTCACAATTATAGTATCGTCACGCCGAAACAGCACAAGGCTTAGTAGTTGACCTGCTCAAAGCCATAGTTGCCCTGATAGTCACGCCAATCGACGAAGACAGATCTGTGACTAATGTTAGGGCAATCGCTGCCGTAGCCTTCCATGCCGGTATGAGCGGCTGGAAGCTCCGAGACAGACGAACCGTGCCACGCGAAGTCGCCTTGCCTGCCATACAGCCCTTTGGTGACGTTGGCACCGCGCCTGCATTCGTCATCACGACCGGCACGACGCTGTGATGCATACTGCACATTGAACACACGGATCGAGCGGACGAAATTGAATTCTCCGCCGCTTATGTCGATGTCCGCAGTTTGGTTGCTGCTGCGATAGTCTTGAACAAGCTGCACCATGAAGTTTTCGGGCAAGCGTACTGCGGGTCCGCCGCTCCTGCGAAGAACGGCAGGCTGCAATTCCACCTGATAGTCCGTGAGTGCTGCAGTTGGAAATGACTGTAATGGGGTGCTGTCATTCATCAGGATTTCGTAAATGCGCTCGGCGTTCTGAGTTGATGGATCAACGTCGAATGCCGCGCCCATTGGACAACGCCAGATTTGCAGGGGCGGTTCAACAGGCCAAGGCGTGATACGGCGGATAAATTCGGCGCGGGCGCGAGCGCAAGGAACCGATGCGGGCCAGCCGCCAGATAGACAAAGCAGGATCGCACAATCAATCTGATATGACTGAGCCTGGGCGCGATCGGGGGCCACAGAAAAACTAGCGCATGCAGTTACCAATACCAGTGCGCTTGTGCGGAAAATTTTCAGCATGGATGTCTCCTCCACAGAAGATTATTCGGTTATAAGTCGTCCACGATGTTATAATATCGTTTAATGGCCCAAAGACCAGATGTTTTCAATCTCTTTCTGAGATTTGCCTTCAACTGGAGAAAACACCAAAATTGCGCCCGATTACCAAACCCAATGGTAGATGCAGGCCCCAGAAAAACGGTCCACGATCCGTTCAAAGAAGTCGGCCCCACACGGTTTGTTGCTTCCGGAGAACGGTTTCGATATCCGCAAAAGCCCAGGGTGGGAGACAGTGCGGAACAAGCTGAAAAACACCGATTTTGGCGTCGTGTGTGGGGGCAAAGAATAGCACAGGTGTAGTTTGAGGGTCAGCTAGCATCCTCGTCAGCGTTTTTCTAACAACAGCATTGGGTCGATTTCCAAAGCGCGTGCTATCTTATCTAGCAAGTCGAGCGTCGCGGAAAACTTTGAGTTCTCGACGCGGCCCATGTACCCCCGACTTATTCCCGCCCGGTGAGCAAGTTCTTCCTGACTGATGCCCATTGCATGGCGTCGGTCTAGAATGTTGTGAGCAAGGCGGTCGCGTGAAGTCATAAGACGCAGAGCGCCATAAGGCTATGTATTTCACCACGCGATACATATCACTTTCGAAGTTGTGCGTGCAGGCCGTGATACAATTTCCCCATTTTGAAATAGCACCAAGAAAGTTTCGCCGTGGCGAGGGCCTCGAGCATGCTGGACGGATTGATGACCCGCACATTAAAAAATAAGGCATTGTCCCCGATGAATGGGCTAGTTGGTTAGCATGTGATTACAAAAATTTACCCTGATCAAGGTGGAAGCCCCTATAATCTCATATGTAATCTCAACGTTGAAAGGTTTTATAATCTGGCAAACAAATTCTCTGGCACAACGCTGCTAAAGTCTTACCTTCAATATTTCCATTTATTGGGACCTCATTAAACTCCCTTTCCGCTATGAATGCCCCCTCCAAAGGCTGAGTTGATTCAGGACTCAATGATGCCTCCGGGCAAGCTCCCTATAAAGTGAAGACGGGGACTCACCTGTAGCATCAGCAATATGCACCCATTCCCCTTTTGTTGGTTCACCAAATAGGTCCAGCCAAGCATCCAATCGGTCCGATACGCGCCGCAGGCGAAGTATTTCATTGCTGGCGCGTTGAGCCTGATCGACAGCTTATATCCCTTGCCCGCAATGACGCGCCGCTCGATCAACTTTGTTCGTGGCACAGAGTTCACTGCGTGGCGGCACTTGAAGGCGGGTCACCACAAAGAACATCATATGATGATGGCGCGTGGTGAAAACTCCCACCGAAACTGAAACGCAAACACTGCTTTTCTGGTGCCGCAATCTCACGACAAGCATGTCGCTCACGGATAATCTTTCAAAAAAGCAACATTCTGGTAGTTGCGCCCGCACTACATAGCAAGAGTGGTGCTGGTTCAGCTTCAAACGTAACAAAACAGTGGAATGGATGAAGCGAGGTCAATTTGAATCTTGATACCTTTGATCTTTCGACCTTCATTTCACATAGTCACGCTCAAGTTACCAAAATGCACTTGACCTCCACCAACTGGAAGGCTGCATAAGTGCTCTCATGAGACCAGTACTGCACCTTTTCCTGATTCTTATCCTGACTATTGGCGTGGTAGTTGCGCCTGAATATGGTTCGGCCAAAGAACCCAGCATGGCAATGCAGATGGACGGTCAGGATCAGACTTGTGCGGGATGCCCGTCAACTGATGGTGCGGGCATCATCTGTGACAGTGGATGTACTGTGCCCTGCGGCCTGGGCGGTTCATCTGCAATGATTGCGCCGCAGATATCTTCAACACAATTTTCTAAGCCATTCGGTCTCATGCGGTCGAGCATTGATCTGTTGCTTCCAATAGGGACAGCACCGGCACTCGATCCTTTCCCCCCGAAACTTCCGATCTAATACGTTCTCGGCCTTGCAATCTGCAGGGAGACTGAGCGGTGCATATCCCATGTAGGGCTGTGTGCTCCCCCAATTTAGATCAGGAAAGTCTCGATGACCAAACAAGTTCCAATGACACGAAGGGGCGTGCTTTGCACCGGTGCGGCGTTCGCATCTCTATCGCCACTCTCGCCAATGCGGGCAGCGGTAGCGCAGCAATCCGACGAGCCGCTTCGCTTGCGCGCTGCACCCTCGAAGGCCGGGCTGCGCCCTGCACCATACGGCTTGACTGACGTCTGGAGTTATAACGGTGCCGTTCCCGGTTCGGAAATCAGGGTCCGTCAAGGCGACCGGATACGCGTTCTGGCTGAAAATCGTCTGGAGGAAGAGACTACAATTCATTGGCATGGCATTCGTACGCCAAATGCGATGGATGGAGTGGCGTTTCTTACACAAGATCCGATTCCGGTTAATGGTGATTTCCAATATGAGTTCGACGCTCTGGATGCGGGAACATTCTGGTACCACCCGCATCAACGCAGTTTCGAACAGTTGGGTCGCGGCCTTTACGGTCCGCTGATTGTTGAAGAGGCTGAGCCGATCCGCGTGGACCGTGATGTGACCTGGATGCTGGATGACTGGCGGATGACAAACGACGGTCAGCTCTCGAATGATTTCGGCAATCAAGGCGATGCTATGCATGGCGGTCGGATCGGTAACACTGTCACGATAAATGGCCAAATACCTGATCGCATGGCGGTTCAGGCTGGTGAACGTATTCGGCTGCGCCTGATCAATGCCGCGAATGCCCGGATATTCGGGTTGGATTTTGGCGATCTTGATCCTGTGGTAATCGCGATGGACGGCCAGCCCGTTGCGCCGCACGCGCCAGATGACGGGATTATCGTCATTGGACCCGCTATGCGCGTTGATGTTGTGATCGATTTCACTGGAAAGCCCGGCGATCTTCTGAGCGTGAACGACGTCTATTACAAAGACCTCGAATTCCGGCTGGTCGATTTTGTCTATGGGTCTGAGGCTCTGCGCCAATCGGTGCCGGACTGGTCAATGGTTCTTGCGCCTAACCCGTTGGCTGATCCCGATATCAAAAAGGCAACTCGGCATCAGATTGTCTTTAACGGCGGGATGATGGGCCAGATGATGATGGGCGACGGCATGGGGTCGATGATGGGTCAGATGCGCCAAGGCAACATTTGGTTCATCAATGGAAAGGCCGCGAACGGGCCGATTATGGACCCGCTGCTGACACTGCCGCTTGGGACTTCACATATCCTTGAAATGGAGAACCGGACCGCTTGGCCGCACCCGATCCATCTTCACGGCCATACTTTCCGCGTAATTGCTCGAAACGGGCAAGCGACACAGTACCTCGAGTGGCAAGATACTGTCATGATGGCACCGCGGGAAAAGGTCGACATCGCCTTTGTGGCCGACAACCCCGGAGACTGGATGTTTCACTGCCACATCATGGAGCATCAGGCCGCAGGGATGATGGGGGTTATCCGCGTCGAATTGGATGCGACAAAAACTTAAAAATACGCAGAATTAACGGAAGAAAAGGAAGAAGATCATGAAAAAACTGTTCGGATTTACCAGTCTGGCTGCTGCAGGAAGTGCCGCCGTATTGGCAATGAGCCTGAACGCAGCTCCCTTGGCCGCCGAAACGGTCACGCTGTACAAAAACCCCCAGTGCGGTTGTTGCGAGAGCTATGCTGATTACCTGCGTGAAAATGGCTTTGAAGTAGACGTCAAGCCAACCCATGATCTAGTGCAGATCAGCAGTGATGCCGGTATTCCGGAAGACTTTCAGGGATGCCATACGTCCTTTATCGGGGATTATGTGATCAGTGGTCATGTGCCCATTGATGTGGTCAACAAGGTCATGTCTGAAAAACCCGACATCGCCGGCGTCACGCTTCCAGGGATGCCGATGGGATCACCCGGTATGGGCGGCGCAAAGCAAGAGCCATTCAAAGTTTACGCCATTGAAGAAGGCGTGGACCCCACAGTTTATGCGGTCGAATAGGCAAACCAATTGTCCGGCGCGAAACCGTGCCGGACACAACCCAGAACAAATCAAAGGATGAAGTACATGTGGATGGATGGTGGAACGATGGGCGGCGGCATGATGATCGGTATGGGTCTCGTGTGTTTGCTGATCGTGGCTGTGCTGGTGCTCGCGGCAATCGCATTGGTTAAATATATCCGCTCTGATGGCGTGAAATAACAGTGTCAGATGATGCGTAGTAGCGGCGCTGCCAGTGGTGACAGCTTGCTGTCGATGGGGTTGATCTGGTCATTTTGTGTCTTGCTGATACTGATCGGGCTCGCCGCGATTGCGCTATTCTGCATCTGGCTCCGAAGAAGGTGGGTGAAAAAATGATAAAGTGGCTCGGCCTTTGGGTCTTTACATTGGCGGCGGCTGGCGCGGCGGCAGCGCAAGATACTGAACTTCTGAAGGGTGAGACACTCTATCAGGAAAACTGCGCAAGTTGTCATGGCGCAAATCTGGAGGGCCAGCCCGACTGGCGCTCGCGGTTGCCAAACGGAAGGCTACCAGCACCGCCTCACGATGCTTCGGGACATACCTGGCATCATGCCGACCGCGTGTTGACAGACATCATCACACGGGGAACGGCGGCGATTGTCGGGAACGGGTACGAAAGCGACATGCCAGGATTTGCAGACACACTTTCGAGCGAAGATATCGAAGCGATCCTCGATTACATCAAGAGCACATGGCCCGATCGTGAGAAGGCTGCGCAAGAAGATATAACGCGTGCCGACATCGAGGCACAGCAATGAGGGGGGCGGACAAATCAATGCAGCAAAAACGGCCGTGGTATCGCGTCTCAGGTCTTGTCGTGGCGCCAGCTGTCGCTTTTGTACTGATGGCGTTTTTCGCTTGGGGGCTGTTCAACCGTGACGACGCGCTGCCCTCGGCAATGGTTGATAAGTCTGTGCCAGAATTCTCGCTCCCCCCCGTCCTTGGCAGGGACGACGGGTTGTCGACACAAGACCTGGCCGGGCATGTTTCACTGGTGAACGTGTTTGCATCCTGGTGTGTGCCATGTCGCGCGGAACATCCGCTGTTCATCGAGCTTGCCGAAATTGGCGAGGTACCGCTTTATGGTATCAACTATAAGGACCCGCCCGAACAGGCACGGGCATGGCTGGATGAACTGGGTGACCCCTATACCCGCATCGGCGCGGACAGAGATGGCCGCGTCGGCATCGAATGGGGTGTTTATGGCGTACCCGAAACATATGTCATCGCCGCTGATGGAACCATCGCCTATCGCCATGTCGGGCCTATTACACGCACAATTCTGCAAGACACAATCATGCCGATGGTTCGCGAACTGAAATCTTCAACCCCTGAGAAGGTAGCACAATGACTTCGCTGAAACTGACAGTCGTTCTTTTCCTGGTGTGGGTCACCGGCGCATTTGCAGCGCCGCAAGGTTTTGCGCTGCATGACGAGCCGCAACCCGTAATCAACGTGCGCTTCTTGCTTGAGGACGGCACACGCAAAGATATGGAATCGCTGCGAGGCAAGGTGCTTTTGGTAAACGTCTGGGCCACCTGGTGCATTCCGTGTCGCGAAGAAATGCCGACGTTAGACGCATTGCAGGCGACGCTCGGCGGCGACAATTTTGAGGTTGTTGCCCTCTCTATCGACCGCGCCGGAACGCCGGTTGTACGGAAGTTCTATGATGAAATCGGTGTGAAACATCTGAAAACGTATGTCGATAAGACCATGTTGTCAGCAACTGCTTTACGCACGGTTGGTTTACCAACGACAATCCTGATCAATAGACAAGGTCAGGAACTAGGGCGGCTTGTCGGACCGGCGGAATGGGATGATCCTGAGATGATAGCGTTCCTGAGGGGGTTTATCGAATGAACGGTTTGAATTTCATCACGGCACCTTGACCCTACAGCAACTGGAATGATCGAACGCCCAACATCAAAAGGCAGCAACCAGATGGTTCAAATTTCACAGCATGACACTGGCAGCGAGGATGCGTCAGTCATTGGCCCTCGGCCGCAATGGATAACGCGCAGGCGCTTACTGCTTGTTAGTGTGACCATTATGATCGGGAGCGGAATGGCCCTGAATTGGGGATGGCTGACCGCAGCAGGGCTTGCGCCGATCCTTGTATCGCTTGCACCCTGTGGCGTCATGTGCGGACTGGGGCTTTGCATGAAGGGCGGCACTGGCACGAGCTGGTGGAGTCGGCTGAGTGGTATTTTTCGATGAGCCTTGCGTCCACCCGGTCAATTGGCAGGCACGGAGCGCAAATTTCACTGCGCGCCCTGCGCCGCTATTTTTCAGTGATCATTCCCGCAAACCTGATCTGGGAATTCGCGCACATGCCGCTCTATACGATCTGGAATGAGGGCAGCTGGGGCGAGATTGTTTTCGCGGCGCTTCATTGTACAGGGGGAGACATTCTAATCGCGATGAGTGCGCTCATGCTGGCGTTGATGCTGGCCGGTCAAGGCTGGCCCTTCGCCCGACAGACACGCCAGCAGGTGACTGTTCTCACTGTTGCATTCGGCCTTGGTTACACGCTGTTCAGTGAATGGCTGAATATTGTGATCCGTGCGGCCTGGGCCTATTCGGATCTCATGCCAATTATTCCAGTTCTTGATGCGGGACTGTCGCCCGTCTTGCAGTGGATCGTTATCCCGATAGCGGCCTTTTGGTGGGCCTCGCGTCCTTTTAAAGCAGATGAGTTATAGCGATGGATATTTCGGGTATTGGTATCCTTGCGGCCTTTTTGGCGGGGGCCATATCGTTTCTGTCACCCTGCGTTCTTCCCTTGGTGCCTGGCTATGTCTCTTTCATCGCCGGTCAGCCCGGTCTGCGCACGACCCGTCAGGTTGGGATGCGGGCACGGGCCGGAGCTTTGGGGTTAAGCGCCTGTTTCGTTCTGGGCTTCTCGACGGTCTTTATCGCCCTTGGGGCCGGTGCCAGCGCGCTCGGATCGCTTTTGCTGACATGGCGGGCTGAACTCAATTATCTTGGTGGTGGGATCATCATACTGTTTGGTTTGGTTATGCTGGGCGTGTTCCGCATTCCGGCATTGTCGCGTGATACCAGGTTGAACCTCAACATTCCGGGGGGACGTCCATTCGGGGCTTACGTGCTGGGTCTTGCATTCGCCTTTGGTTGGACACCCTGCATTGGTCCCATACTCGGTGCGATCCTGACGCTGAGTTCGACCTCAGGCGGGATGTCTAACGGTGTCTCGTTGCTCGCAATTTACTCGGCAGGGCTTGGTGTCCCGTTCTTGCTTGCTGCGCTTTTTACCGATGCTATCGCAGCGCGCATCCGGGGGATCAGCAAAGCGGGACGCTGGCTTTACATGGGAGCGGGGATTGCCATGGTCGTTATGGGCGTTGCTGTCATCACCGGGCAGCTTTCGCGGTTTGCGTATTGGCTGCTTGGCACCTTTCCCATTCTTTCGACGATCGGATAGATCTGAGTGAGCGGTGCAGATCCTGAGTTCTAAGGGATTATCTGCTGGGATGCGCGTTCACTCATGGAACTGGCGCTATAGTTCTTGAAACACGGGACCTTTCGAAGACCAGCGCGGTCGCGTTCACCTTTTTAGATATACAAACTTTTGACTTGCACCTCTAGTTACTGAAGCTCCTACACCGGAAAGGAAAAGTGTGAAAGGACGCCAAGATGCCACATGATGCCGCTCACGGTCACGAAGAAGATACTTGCTGCGGCGCTTCCGCGGATACATTGGCGCAGCCAGCGCCGCCGCCAAATTCAGGCCGCAGTTTTCGCGTAAATGGCCTCGACTGCGCGGACGAGGTTGCGATCCTGAGCAAGGTTGTCGGGCCGGAGGTCGGAGGGAGTGAGCATCTGGCTTTCGACGTGATCAATGGGCGTATGACCATCCTCGAAGGCGCCAAGCCGCTTAGCGATGACAAAATTATCAAGATCGTTGGCTCGACCGGCATGAGCGCGAAAATGTGGAACGCCGAAAGCGCTGAAGCGGATCAGGCGGAGCATTTCGCCCGCCAGCGTCTGTTCACAGGTCTGAGCGGCGGTTTGTGGGCGGCGGGATTCCTCTACCATATCGTTGAGACCGGGGCAGGGGGTGCGTTGCGGCTGTTTTCTGGTCATGGCGAAACCTCAATGCCTCTGATCGAGATGGGTCTGTTTTTGCTGGCAATCGTGTTCGGTGCCTGGCTGGTCGCGCCCAAAGCCTGGTCGGCTGCGCGCCGGTTGTCGCCGGATATGAACCTATTGATGATCGTCGCCGTGGCCGGTGCGATCGGACTGGGTGAATTCTTTGAAGCGGCGACGGTCGCTTTCTTCTTTGCCCTGTCGCTAACTTTGGAATCTTGGAGCGTGGGACGTGCGCGAAATGCGGTCTCGGCGTTGCTCGATCTTGCACCACCGACGGCACGCGTTATTCGTGACGATGGTTCGGAATCCGATGTTCCTGCGGCTCAGGTTACCATTGGAGATCGCTTCGTTGTGCGGGGCGGGGATCGTATCCCACTCGATGGAGAAGTGACTGAAGGTCGCGGCGATGTCGATCAGGCCCCGATCACAGGAGAAAGCGCTTTGGTCGCCAAAGAAATCGGCGACGAGGTCTATGCCGGTACGATCAATGGTAACGGGACGCTAACGGTCAAGGCCACGAAGGCCGCTGGCGATACCGTCCTGTCGAAGATCATCCGCATGGTAGGCGATGCGCATTCGCGCCGAGCCGAGGTTGAACAATGGGTCACGAAATTTGCACGCATCTACACGCCCATCGTCATGATATTGGCGGTGCTGATTGCAATCGTGCCGCCACTTTTGTTTTCAGGGGCATGGAATTACTGGTTCTATAATGCGCTGGTGCTGCTCGTGATCGCTTGCCCTTGTGCGCTGGTGATCTCCACGCCTGTCTCCATCGTGGCATCTCTCGCGGCGTCGGCACGCAACGGTGTTCTGATCAAGGGTGGCGCTTATGTCGAGGCACCCTCACGCCTAACCGCGCTGGCCATGGACAAGACCGGAACGATCACCATGGGTGAACCGGAAGTCGCAGGCCTGCATCCCTTGGGTGACACGAAAGAACGTGATCTCTTGAGCGCCGCTGTCGCGCTGGAAGCCCGCTCATCCCACCCGCTGGCACGCGCTATCCTTGCACGTGGTGAACGCGACGGATTGAAACAAGTGGTTGCTAGCGACACGAAAACAGTACCGGGTCGCGGCGTAGAGGGGTCTTGGGAAGGGCAATCTGTCTGGCTGGGCTCCGACCGTTTTGCCACCGAAAAAGGCGTGGGTGATGCCATTCCTCGTGACCTATTGGAACGAATTGAGGGAGCGGGAAGTACGCTTGTCGCAGTCGGGTCCGGGGATCGTTTGCTGGGTCTGATCGAATTGCGCGACCGCATTCGGCCGGATGCAAAGGGAGTGGTGGCACTCCTTCATGCCCAAGGGGTGAAAAAGATCATCATGTTAACCGGTGACAACGAGCGCACAGCGCGCGCCGTCGCGGCAGAGGTCGGCATTGACGAAGTTCGCGCAGAGCTGCTGCCCGAGGACAAAGTGACGGCGATTGAGGAGTTGGTTGCCAACTACGATGTCGTGGCGATGATCGGCGATGGTGTGAACGATGCACCGGCCATGGCGCGGGCACATTTCGCGATTGCAATGGGTGCTGTCGGATCGGATGCCGCCATCGAGACCGCCGATATCGCCCTGATGACGGACGATATCAGCAAGGTACCGTGGCTCGTCGGTCATTCGCGCCGAACCATGAATATCATTCATCAGAATATTGGCATCGCACTGGCCACCAAGGCGCTGTTCGTCGGCTTAACAGCTTTCGGGATGGCAACGATGTGGGGTGCCATCGCTGCGGATGTCGGCGTTTCCCTGCTGGTCGTAGCCAACGCGCTGAGGCTGCTTCGGGCCAAGAAGGATCGGTCCGACCCATCAGGGGGCGAGAAAATTGGAGAAACGATGGCACAGGGTGCCTTGGTGCATGGGCATTGATTTCAAAAACCCCTTTGTGCAAATATTAACTGAGCCAATAAGAAAAAGAGGTCGAGCAAAAAATGATACGTACAACACGCCGTTTCGCCGTTCTGGGTGGGTTGGCTCTTACTTTGGCTGGCTGCGCGAACAAGTTTCGAACCTATAACGGTCCAGAGGTCACGCGCTTGCAGATGTTCAAGGGCGATCGAACCCTCTTCCTTTACAACAATTCAAAGGTGCTGAAGACGTATAAATTTGACCTCGGCTTTGCACCCGCGGGTCCCAAGCAGTTTGAAGGTGACGGAAAAACACCGGAAGGCTCTTATACTGTCGACAAGCGCAATCCAAACAGCATGTTCCATCTGTCTGTCGGGATATCCTATCCGAATGAAGCGGATATTGCTTATGCAGCCGCACAGGGCCGCAGTCCTGGTGGAGATATCTTTATACATGGCGGGCCGCGAGCGGGTATTGACCCGATCAAACCCGACTGGACAGCCGGATGTATTGCAGTATCTGATCGCGAGATAGAAGATATTTACGCTATGGTTCGTGACGGAACGCCAATCGACATCTTCGCCTAGATTTTCGTAAAGATCTGCAGCTTTGTTCAAATGAACCTTAAGAGAATGATTGAGACAACCATTGCGAAAAGGCCAAATACCATTGCGGAACTCACTGCGTATTGAGCAATGTCTTTCTTGTTACCACCGCGCTTCTTCGCAAGATACGCACCCCATATGGCTCCTGCAAAAGCTGCTATTATCGTCATCATGATACGCTGTCCTTTCTAAAGTTGAGTAATGCCGCCATCGCTAGGCTCACTGCAAAGACCAACCAGAGCATCATCTGTCCATAGCTCGAGAATGGTGTTGGTGAGAGCGCCGCAGGCAGAGCGCCGTCCAGTATATTGGTCTCGCCCAAACCGAGATGCGAAATCAGGCGACCATTACCATCTATGATGGCGGAAATGCCGGTATTGGCTGCGCGGATAAAGGGAAGCCCCTCTTCGACGGCGCGCATTCTTGAAGATGCCAAATGCTGGTTCGGGCCAATTGATGCGCCGAACCAGGCGTCGTTCGTGGCGTTGAAAATCCATTCAGGCCGCTCTTTCGAACTTATTATTTTTCCGGGGAAGATTGCTTCATAGCAGATTGATAGACCGACACCGGGCAGTTGCGGCATGCGAAACGTCTTCGGCCCGGACCCTGGCGTGAAGTCACCCAATCCAGCAGTTAGCCGCCTAAGCGGCAGGAGGTCTCGAAAGGGTACGTATTCGCCGAACGGGACGAGGTGGTGCTTTGCGTAGCGGTTTATGATTTGAGCTGTTGAATCGATTGCGAGAACCGCATTTTTGTATTGCTGTTCACCGTCAACGTTTTCGCGCGTTTGCGCCCCCGTTAACAGGACGGCACTATCAGTCAAAAGCTTCGCGATCTCTCCCAGCATCCACTGATCTTCTTCGAGGTATCCAGGAAAGGTACTCTCGGGCCAAAGCAGGATATCAAATTGGCCCGGCTGAGCAGACAAATCCAGATAACGGGCGATATTGCGGTCGCGAAACGCTGGATCCCACTTTTCCCGCTGTGGGATGTTACCCTGAACAATTCTAACATTGGCCGCGGTTTTCTGATCTTCACCGGTCAGACTGGCTTCACCATTTATCCATATACCCGCGACCAATATGACAAACATCGTGGCTGCAAGCCCACTCTGTCGACGATTTCGCGTGAAAATCACGGTGGGCAGGGTAGAGAGCAACACTGTGAGCAACCCTAGACCATAGCTGCCGAATAGTGCCGCCATCTGACGCGGGACATCGTAATCGACCCATGCGTAAGCAATCAGGTTCCAGGGAAAGCCAGTAAGAATGGTGCCGCGCAGCCATTCGGACCCAGACCAGCAGGCAGCAAAGACAAGCGCGCCTGATACCCCTGTCGTCTTGGTCGCGGCGAAAACCACCATCGCCGCCGCTGGAAAGAGCGCAAGCCCCCCTGCCAGTGCGATCACTGCAGGAGCGGCCATCCAACCGAAACGTTCAGCATCAACAAAAAAGCTCTCCGCAATCCATGACAGTCCGAACAGGAAAAAGCCGAAGCCGAAAGCCCATCCGGTAAGAAACGCTCTTGTTCGGGCCTTGCTGGTGGTGAGGTAAAACAGCCCACCAAAACAGATGGGCAATACAAACGGAGTTGAGAACGGCGGTAGCGCAAAAACAACACCGGCCCCGAGAACAATTGCAACGATAAGCGGGACTATGTTCGTCCTAAACCTTGGACCAAGACTGGAAATGCTAATTGAGGGTCTCACTCTCTACTCAGGCGCTTTTTTTATGGCGGCATGTTCCCGACCAGCAGTGATCAGCAGAAGACCAACGCCACAAACCACAAACACGTCTGCCAAATTGAATGCAGGCCAGTGTGTCGTTCCAATATAGAAATCCAGAAAATCAGTTACGCCGCCGAAGCGGATGCGATCCAGAATATTTCCAAGAGCACCACCTATAACCACACCATAGGCAACGGCTTCACTTATTGCAGTCGACCGTACCAGCGAAATGGCCAGAAACAGGACAACAGCGGTCGCAACGATAGCTAGCGCCCACCATGGCGTGCCCTTTAGAAGACCAAAGGTAACGCCGGTGTTACGGTGAAAAACCAAGTTGAAACCGGGCGCGACATTGACGCCAGCGGCTAACGTTTCTGCATTTATAAGCAGGAATGCTTTTGACGCTTGGTCGGCAGCAAATGCAATGACGGCTGCACAAATTCCCAGAGAACGGATTGCCATGTTTCAGCCTAACCAAACGTCGAGGAACAGCATGACAACCAGACCGACTGCTAACCCGGTCGTTGCTTGTTTCTGATGTCCACTGCGGTGGGTTTCGGGGATGATCTCGTGACTGATGACGTAGAGCATAGCGCCCGCCGCGAAGGCGAGACCCCAAGGCAAAAGGGGTTGAGCAACCACGATAACTGCAGCACCAAGAAAGCCGGTGACAGGCTCAACCAAGCCAGTGAGAGCTGCGATGCTAAAGGCCCGTTTTGCAGAGTATCGCTCACCGAGCAATGCAACCGCGACCGCCAGTCCTTCTGGCGCGTTCTGCAATCCGATACCCAATGCAACTGGAAATCCCCCCGCAAACCCGTCCGCGCCGAACGCGACCCCAACGGCCAGACCCTCTGGGGCGTTGTGAATGGTGATTGCTATGATAAATAGCCAAACTCGACGCAGAGATGCGGCCTCAGGACCTTCGCGCCCTGAACTGAAGTGCTCATGCGGGATCACTTCGTTCATAATGGCAACTGCCCCCATCCCAAGCAGGATCGCAACGCAGACGATCAATGCCGGGATCGCCCCATCCCCGTATCGAATTTCAGCAACATCGAGCGCTGGAATGATCAACGAGAAGAACGAAGCCGCCAGCATCACCCCTGCGGCAAAGCCAAGAGAGATGTCGCGCCATTTTCGCGAGGGAGTGCTGCCAAAGAGAACCGGAACGGCACCGACGGACGTTATAAGACCAGCTGCAAGGCTTCCATAAAAGCCCAAGGCGATAGGAGATAGGGTCGTGAGCGCCTCCATGTTCAATTTGCCGGATAGGAAGAGAATATCTCGGTGCTACCGTCCTTTTTCACCAGAAAGACATCATAGGCGTCGGAAGTTTCCCCAAAATCCATGCCGGGTGAGCCGATTGGCATTCCGGGCACAGCAAGACCGACTGCATCCGGGCGTTCCTCAAGAAGACGCGTGATGTCGGCAGGTGGCACATGCCCTTCTATCGTGTAGCCCTCGACCGTTGCGGTGTGGCATGAAAACATTGCAACAGGGATACCCCGATCCATTTTCAAACGGATCAGTGCTCCTCCAATATTTTCGCCCTCCGGTAAGAAACCAGCGTCTGAAAGTCTGTCCATCCAAGCCACACAGCATCCGCAGCCGCGCGTCTTTGCGACTTGAATGGCCGTCTGGGCTGCGGCGGCCGTTGACACGGTCGCAAGCAGCACAGCGCCAAAGATCAGTTCAATTTTGGGGAGCATGCGTTATCCAATTCGATTGTTCATATTTCGTCGCTGAGCGTCGCTGTAAACAGCGCGCGTGTTTTCTCAAGGAGCGCTGACGCACCCGCGGTATCAGGATTTTCTACCGAGGCGATCAGTTCCTTTCCAAGCGGGTCGATCGGACGCCCGTCTACATGCACTTCGTAGTGCAAGTTAGGAGCTGTCGCCGTACCTGTCTTGCCGACCTGACCGATCACTTCTCCAGCAAGAACACGCTTTCCGGTTTTCAATCCATTGGGTACGGCGCTCAAATGGGCATACCGGGTCATCGTGTTGGAGCCGTGAGATATCTCCACCACTTGGCCATATCCGTTCTGCCATCCAATAAAGGAAACCCGGCCCGGTGCGGTCGCGCTGATTGGCGTCCCTTTAACGGCTGCGTAATCGACACCAGTGTGCATTCGAACGTTGCCGTAAATTGGATGTTTGCGTCGGCCAAAAACCGAAGATAGGCGCGCGCCCTTTACAGGTGGTGCTATTCTTCGCAGGACATCCCCATTCAGATAGACAGTCGCCTTGCCGCTATCCTCGTCAGACCAAACGACTTCAAATATATCCTTCGCTAAATCAAGAGCCGCGTAGGTTAGCTTCGGTTGCCCAACTTTCGACCCGTCAGCAAGGACCGATTGTGCCCATTGGATGTTGAGTTTCTCGCCGCCTTTAAGATCTCGCCGAAAATCGATTGCATCACTTAAAATTTCGGCCAGATCGACCGCAAAGCGAGCAGGAATGCCGGCTGCATCCAAGGAAGTATAAATGGATCCGCTGACGACAAGCTGACCTGCTTGCTCGACAGACGTAAGGACGGGGGGTCTAGTGCGACCAGCGACCTTACCATCGAGTGTGACTTCGATTTGAACACCTTCATCGACTGTTAAAGCGACGAATGACGGGGACCCGTTGGGCTGAAAATTGACGCGCAGCTGATGGCCGGGTCTTAATCTGCGCAAGTCGTATTCTGCAGCAATGGCAAGAGCTACTTCGGCCCGCAGCGGTGCGTCCATATCGGCGCGGGTTAGGATTGATTCAAGCGTATCGCCATCTGTTACCGTCGCTTCCCAAGCTGGGATAGCAAGAGCTTGTGTGACTGCCGTCAGCTCATCAGGCCGAGTGAAATCGGACGAATGAAGCAATGGGGCCAGAGTAGCATTCCTGTTAACCACCTCTGTTGCAAAGGTAACGGATAAATCCAAAGAAGAGGGTTCTGCTGGTGGTTGCGAAAGCTCTGCAGCCCGAACCATCACTTCCGGAGCTGGCGCGTTCGGTGTCATCATGGTTCTGGCGGTCAGCGACGCCATAGCAGCTGCGCTGACAGCTGTTCCCAGCACGAAATATTTCAATCTCAAGTTTCTGGCCTCTCGTCTTGGCTTTGCATTGCGCGCCTTATCTTAGGCACGGCGAATTCGCGCGGTTCGTGATAATCGATCGTGGTAACGAAGCGACCTGTCGCGTCGAACAGGAAAACCCCTGCTGTGTGGTTCATCGTATAGTCGCCGTCTTCGCGCATCACCTTTTCATAGACTGCGCGAAACCCTGCCGCAGCAGAGGCGACTTGGACATCTGAACCAGTCCAACCTTGAATCTGTGGATGGAAGTAGGAGACATATTCGGCCATCACTTCGACGGTATCTCGGTCTGGATCCACGGAAATGAGGATGGTGTTAAGGGCCTCTGCGTCCGGCCCAATCTCGTCGAGCCACGCGGAAATGTCCGAAAGCGTCGTTGGACAGACGTCAGGACAATAGGTGAAGCCAAAGAAGACAAGGCTTGGCTGGCCAATGAGCGTTTTCGGGCCGACAGCTTCCCCGTTCTGATTGGTCAACTCAAAGTCCATTTCTGTCAGCGGTAGGGAACGTTTTCCCGGCACCGACGCCGCACCCGGCCCATCAACCTGCCACCATCCGATGAAAAGAACGGCTAATATCGCCAAGCCGCAGGCAATCAAGATTTTACCAATCTGTTTCATGTTGGCGTCAGCCTTCAGGGCCGCGTGCGCCGATACGCAGGACAGGCACTACAACTTCAATCTCCAACCCATCCGAAAAGAGTAGGGTCATCGGGAAAGTCTCGCCTTCCACGAGTGGCGACTGCAATTTCATCAACATGATATGATAGCTACCCGGTTCGAGTGCCAGCGTTCCTCCAACTGGGATTTCAATGTCACCTGCAGGCACCATGCGGCTGACACCTTCGTCGTTCGTCTGGGTTTCATGGATGGAAGCCATCGCCGAGATATCGGCCCGCAATCCTACCAAGTAAACTGGTACATCTCCTTCGTTCCGAAGCGCCAGATACGCGCCACCGGGGCGTGAAGTTCCAATGCTGGCACGCGCCCATGGCTGTTCAACAACGATCTTGATATCGCCTGCGTTTTCTTGCGCTGCAGAAACTGTGGAAAGTCCCATCAGTAGACCGAAGGACAGGCAGCGCAAGGTATTTGTAATATGTCTCACTGTCAGGGTTATCCAATCTGATGTTAGTTGTTTGCAGTAGCTTGGACTTCTGCCTGTACAAGCGCGATCAGTTGATCTGGACCGAAGTCGGTCAATCGCTTTCCGTTGACGAAAAAGGTCGGGGTGCCCTCGATCCCAACTGCCTTAACATCGGCCCGATCCTGATTGAGGATACCGACGATACTTGGGGATTTGATCTGGGTCGCGGCGGCATTTACGTCCAAACCTGCTGTCGCCGCGATCTGGATAATCTGTTCTGCGGCTGGCGCACCATGAGATGCCCAAGTCGGTTGATTTTCCAGCAGCGCTTCAAGCACGGGCATGAAGACATCCTGTAATCTTGCTGCTTCCAAGATTTTGATTGCCAGCTCAGACCCTTCCCCGTGGAATGGCGTGTACCGCAACACCACGCGGACATCATCGGGATTATCCGCCAGTATCTGTTTCACAATCGGGTGAAACGCGCGGCACGCCTCGCAGGCTGGGTCAAAAAATTCTACAATCGTCACCGGAGCGTCTTTGCGGCCCAAAACAGGCGAGTAAGCGCGAACGAGTTGGTCTTGCTGCTCAATAGGAGCGGCTGTCGCAGTCGGGGTCACGTTAGGACGAGAGACAAACCAGGCACCGATGGCGAAAAGCGCCAGTACAGCGGTCAGGGTTACGAGAACAAGGGTTTTGCGTGTCATGAGGCAATCCGTCGAAGTTGGAGGAGCAGGGCAGATATTACCCCGAAGGTCAAAAAGGAGAGAGCGGGAATTGGCAGGCCAAGGATCAGCATTGCGTCATCCGTGCAAGATGGTCCGGAGGCGGTGCAGGGCGTAATCGGCTCGGGCAAGACCCCAGCATATAGCAGCCAATGATAGAGCGCGATAGCACCGCCTATAACGGCGAGCGGCACCGCATATCGCCAGATGGACAGATCGGAACGCCATGCCGCAATACCAAGGATGACGGCGAGTGGGAACATGAAGGCGCGCTGCAACCAACAAAGATGACACGGGGTCTGGCCCAATACCTCACCGATGAACAGAACGGAAAGTGAAGCGGCCAAGGCGAGAAACCAAGCCGCGAACAGGAACGTTACTGACCGACTGTCTGGCGTTGATGGATCGGAAGCCATTGTCACGATCCAATCCTTTGTTGAAGGTCAGAGGCGATCTGAGAAGGATCCAAATCGTACTCGTATATTCGAACAAATTCGCCTTGCGGATCGAACAAAAGAAAAGATGAAGTATGGCCCATGGTGTATCCATCGGGTGCAGATTCATCCTCATTGCGCTGATAATAGACTTTGAAAGCTTTGGCAGTTTGTTGGGTCTGTTCCTGCGGGCCGCTTAGCCCGAGGATGCTGGGGCCAAATTGTGGGATATAGTTGGCCAGAACACTGGGCGTGTCCCGTTCCGGGTCAACTGTGATGAAAAGGGGCTGTACTGCTTCACCTTCTGCGCCCAGATCGTCCATTACCTGAGCGATTGTTGCCAGGCCCATGGGGCAGACGTCCGGACAGTTGGTGAACCCAAAGAAGACGAGCATCCATCGCCCACGGAAATCTTCGTCGGTTTGCACCATGCCATTGTGATCGGTCAATTCAAAATCAGCCAAAACAGTCTCCGCTGCAGGCAGGCGAGTGGCTGCAACCGGTAGCTGGCCACGCTCTGATATCCAAAAACCACCAACAATGGCGATCGCCACCGCAACTATGGACCAGAGAATTATCCGCACATTTGTCATTGCCAGTTTCGCCCTTAAAACAAGTCACCTCTTGGGGGGGATACAAGCTACAGCTGATAGAGGTTCAAGCAAAAAGATGCTTGGTAGGATATTATGTCACGACTTTGTGAAACCTTTGGCTTTTCAAGCGAGTTAGAACTTTGATAAGCTACAGTGACTTTAGATAAAGGAATGCACATGCTGGCAATTGGTACACTCTCGCGGAAGACTGGAACCAAAGTTCAAACAATCCGCTACTACGAACAGATTGGATTGATGAACGAGGCCGGACGGACGTCAGGTGGGCAACGGCGATATTATGAAAAAGATCTCGATCGCCTCGCCTTTATTCGACACTCGCGTCAACTTGGTTTTTCGCTCGACTCAATCCGCGAACTTCTGGACCTGTCGGACAACCCGTCTCAATCCTGTGCAGAGGCGGATTCTATCGCGCGGCGACAACTTCGCCAGGTCGAGCAGCGGATCAAACGCCTTCAGGCCCTCAAGAAGGAGTTGAAACGGATGGTTGCCGAGTGTGATGGCGAAAGCGTTGCCGAATGCAAGGTTCTTGAAGTGCTGCGAGATCACTCTGAATGTCTAACTAATCATGATGAAATCGGAGCGTGATAAGAATGGAAGAAAGTTCTTGAACCTCTAGGCACTGTAGCTCCTATCTTTCGAATATCGCAAACGATGCGTCGGATAGAGCTATGAAGAATGAAGACAACAAGACCCATCTGGGCGTTTCGCCATTACTCGATTTCGATGGGGACGCCATCGCAAATCTGATCCGTGAGCGCGGATGGTTGTCTTTGGACGAATTCCACCGGATTGGTGCTGCCTACGACTACGTGCGCAACGAAATCATTTTTGGCTACAATGCTGCAGACGACATGCCAGCCTCAGCGGTACTGCGTGACGGATATGGTCAATGCAACACCAAGGCCACGCTATTGATGGCTTTGTTGCGTGCGGTCGACATCCCTTGTCGATTGCACGGCTTCACAATCCATAAATCCTTGCAGCGTGGGATCGTACCAGAACTCATCTATCCGATTGCGCCTGAGAGCATCCTTCATAGCTGGGTGGAAATCTTGCATCGAGGGCGTTGGATCAATCTGGAAGGCTTTATTTTGGACGACGCGGTCTTGTCTGCTCTTCAGGACAGATTTGTTCGCGATAACGACAGTCTGTGTGGCTATGGGGTCGGAACAGACCGCCTTTCTTCACCATCCATCGAATGGAGCGGAACAGATACCTTCATCCAAAAAACCGGCATTAACGCCGATCTTGGTCTGTTCGACACGCCAGACGACTTTTATGCGCAGCATCAACAATCCTTTGGAGGTCTTCGTGGGCTGCTTTATCGATATCTGATCCGTCACTGGATGAATGCCCGCGTGCGACGAATACGCAGTGGGGTTGTTCCAGTGATCCCGATGGCTGAAACCAATTCTGTACAGTTTGTTCGTGAAGGCGGGGTTGGATCGTCATGACCGCTAGTTGGCTCCATTTGCGGGTAATAACTGCAATTCCAATGTTTCATGTCATCATCGCTGTTCCGTTAACAATTGTTTCCGCAATTTTACTCGCGACCGAGGGGCTTCTGGCCATGACCAGCGACCTTTTTGTTAGGCGCCTAAGTTTGTCTTCGAAGGGAGGGGCAATGGGATGGTCCTGAATATTGAGAGAAGGGCACTGAATGCCTCATGATCACGGAATAGACCCGCAGTCGGGAGACCGTCGCGTTGGAGTCGCCATTTGGGCGAACGGTCTGCTGACCGTTGCTCAAATCGTTGGCGGAATTCTTTCGGGAAGCCTCGCGTTGATCGCCGATGCCATACATAACTTCTCGGATATGGCCTCACTCGTCATCGCCTTTGGCGCGCGCAAAATCGCCCGCCGCCCGGCAGATGCAAAGATGACCTTTGGCTATGGCAGGATCGAAATCGTTGCAGCGCTGATCAACTACACGTCGCTGATTATCATTGGGATGTATCTTGTCTACGAGGGTGCAATGCGCTTCGCGGATCCACCGCAGATCGAGGGCTGGACAGTCGTAATTCTTGGTTGCATCGCTTTAGCGGTCGACACGCTCACCGCGATGCTCACGTATTCCATGCAAAAGGGGAGCGTGAACATCCGTGCGTTGTTCTTGCACAACCTCAGTGATGCTTTGGCATCCGTCGCAGTTATCGTCGGCGGCGTTCTGATCCTGCTCTACGATATCCGTTGGGTTGATCCGGCAATTACCATAGGTATCGCTGCATATATACTTTGGCTCGCCTTTACCGAAATCGGCGGACCTATTCGGACACTTATGCTCGGCAGTCCACCGGATGTGGACATCGACGCTGTGATTGCGGCCATTGAGGACATCGACGGCGTCGAAGAACTGCATCACGCGCATTTCTGGCAAATGCAGGAACATCAAGCGGCGCTCGACACTCATGTGGTGATCGAGGACGCACGCTGGGACGATCTGGAGACTCTGAAGAAGAAAATCAAAGCCCGCCTGGAAGAGGAGTTCGGCATTTCTCATTCGACACTGGAATTCGAGCGATCATGCGACAAGCACGAAGAGGCCACACGGTATGGCCATGAATGAGTTCACAGTGCTTGCAGCAATACTTGGGTGCCTTGCCAACAGTTTATTGATTCTTGGTTTGGCATGGTCAATTTACCGACCAAAACAGCTTGTTTGGCCGCCCGAACAGTCGACAGCGATGCATCGGATCGCGGTTTGGACTCTCACTTGTATCGGCTTCGGCTCAGCAATTTTCATAGGCTTTGTCGAATGGGGCATTTTGGATGTCCCTGCATTCTTGCGGTGGGGATTGGGGCTGGTCCTGCTCATTTTTGGGAATGTCGTGGTGTGGGCTGGCGTACTTCATCTTGGCTTCGCGGCGACGAGCGGAGCAAAAGGATCTCTGCGAACCACTGGCCTTTATAGATATTCCCGAAACCCTCAATATCTGGCAGATATCGCGATCCTTGTTGGGATTGGAATCCTTTCTGCTTCGATTATGTCTTGGCCGGTGATCATCACAGGCATTGTGGCGCTTGCTCTGGCACCCTTTTCGGAAGAGCCTTGGTTGTTGGAAAAATACGGTGACGCCTATGCAGAATATCTGAGGGCGACCAGAAGGTTCTTCTAATGAACAACGCAAGTGGGGCAGGTGGTGCATTGGACCCTTTGGGCGCATCTCCAAGGAACTTTAAACAGGAAACAGGACGTTGCGACCATAGCCTTTGCACGAACATGTGATTGGTTCCACTTGGAATTACATCCGGTCACTGACATATGTTTTCCCATTACACTAACTAGGAGGTTACATTGTTATGTTAACCAGACGCCACTTTGTCCTTTCAACCACCGCATTGTTCTCGACGCCTATACCGCAGGCAGCATTGGCCGCTCCAACATCTGATAGATCGAAGTGGTCGGCTTGGGATGCACAAGTAACGCCAGCAAACTATGATCCTTCTACGTCCAATCCGTGGGGCTTTCACCCACGTTTTCTTCCTCAGCTCGTGCAGGCAAACGACGGCCTTACGCCGGGTGACATCCATGTCGATGCCGTCGCACGCTATATCTATCATATCCGCAACGACGGAACAGCGATGAGATATGGCGTTGCGATTGCTAAGGGCAATCTATACGAGCCAGGCACATATTTGATCCGGCGAAAAACCCAGTGGCCAACGTGGACGCCTACACCTGCGATGATCGAGCGGGAACCGTCAGTTTACGGTCCTGTCGCCGACGGGGTAGATGGAGGGCCTACCAATCCGCTTGGTTCCCGGGCGCTTTACCTTTTTGTTGGCAATCGCGATACGTATTTGCGCATCCACGGCACACCCAGTCCAAAATCGATTGGAGGACGCGCAAGTTCAGGATGTGTGCGTATGGTTATGGCTCACATCAATGGGCTTTATGATCAGGTATCCACTGGATCGACAGCGTTCTTGTATCCGCCTGAAGATCGAATCACCGCACAGAGCTAAGCATGCAGCCGGTCTGCACCTAATATTATCGAGATAATTCATGCCTGCGCCTGTATCAACCAGTCGCGGGCACCCCTTGCGGCCTGGTACAAATTGGGTTGCCCCTTTTCGATCTCAACGGCAAATAGGTTGTCTCAACGGGACCGACATAACGATAAACGAAGCATCCGTCTGTCGGCTCAATCCGAACGGCGTTCAAATCTTGGAACGGCGCGGCTATTTCAAGAACACCTTCTGGCAATTCTTTGATGAATCCGTCGGTTGAGGTGCCTGCTTGGCCGTCAAAATCAGCGCACCCTCCAAGCGCCAGTATCGCAAAACCAAGACCACTCGTGCTAAATTTCATTCTTACCGTTCCTTTTGATGTCGTAGTGTTCCTTGGAAACGCGAGCGAAAGCTGCATTCCCTCTTTCATCATTGAACAGCTCATTTAGGACCAGATCAACCTATGCAAGCCATCATAGCGCGAATGATCTCACTATAAGCTTTGACCACTGCATCCTATAGCCACGGACGTGCTTGTGTAACCTCCAAGATAATGGGGCATAAGACAAATGTGATTGGCTGACCTGCGCCCCCCCCATCATTCCCCTCACGCTTTTGTGATTACAAGTTGTTTGAAGCTCCAGTGGGTGAAGGTTGTAAACCAACGAAAACAGGCAAGAACGAAGGATTCATCATGAAGCTAGTCAAAGACTCATCTATTTCACGTCGTGGAGCACTGCTCGGTGCGGCCGCAAGTGGGGTGTTCCTAGGAACGGGCGTTGCAACCGCGCAAACCACAGCACCACTTGCTTCACCACCAGTGCGCCGCAATATTTCGTCCTTCGCTGTCTCAAATTGGAGGGATCATTTTGACAACCTAAATAACGGAGCAATCCTGTGCGACATCGATTCCCGGGCGGTGCAATATTGTTCAGAGGATGAAAGCGTTTATAAGCTCTATCCATCCAGCGTTCCAGAGTCTGAAGAACTGACAAAACGCGGATACACCAGCGTTATCAAGAAAGTGGAAGGGCCGAGCTGGCGTCCCACCCCTTCGATGAAAATCCGCAACCCTGATTGGCCGGATTATTTTCCACCCGGTCCAGACAACCCCTTGGGCACGCATGCGCTCTACCTTTCATGGCAATATTATCGCGTCCACGGAACGGGGGACACGCGGAAGATTGGCCGCCAATCGTCGAACGGATGCATCGGTCTTTACAACGAACATATCAAAGAATTGTTCGCTTTGGCCGAAGTAGGAACACAAGTGAAACTGTTTTGATTCCGCATGACTTGTTAAAGTCTGAGCTCGTGTACCAGGGCTCATTCTACGTCCACTATCCGAAAGCCATAGCCTCATGAAACGAAGAAAATTCCTCCTTGCCGCTGGGGCTGTCAGTGCTTTGGCCAGTCAACCGGTTTCAGCTCATATAGTGCTGCCAAAGTATGATTTGCCGCCGGAGTACTTGCCTCAAGTAGTAAGCATCCCAGAAGGCGCTGCTCCCTACGAAATCCATGTCGTTCCAAGCCAATTTGCCCTGTTCTGGACCCAACCGGATAATACTGCAATTCGGTACACCGTCGGGATTGGTCGTCCGGGTCTTTATGAGGCCGGAGAATTCTATGTGGGGGCAAAGAAGGAATGGCCCAGTTGGACACCGACCCCGGGCATGTTGCGTCGTGAGCCTCAGAAATATGGGCCGTTACGGAATGGAATGCCTGGCGGTCTGAGCAACCCTCTAGGTGCGCGGGCCCTCTACCTCTTTCAACCGGGTCGCGGCGATACCTTTTTACGCGTGCATGGCACAAATGACCCAAGCACTATCGGCCGCGCAGTCTCAAACGGGTGCGCCAGATTGGTGAACGATCAGATAGTACAATTCTATGATAAGGTCCCGCTTGACACCCGTGTGATCCTGTACCCCGCAACTTAGAACACTGCCTTGGCGAGATCAGCGTGTTTTTGATAGCTTTTCAGCAGAAGAATTCCTGGGGAAGATAACTCAATCACCCCCGGATCCCCCTCAATCCTAGGAAGGATTCAAGATGTTATCAGCGCGACGCGGCCTGTCAAAAATTGTTCTTGCAACAGTAGTAGCAGCATTTTCTTTCACTACTGTGGCTGCACAAGAGCTCAATGAAGCCGATATCAAGCGTCTCGCACTTGAAGCGATCTTGGAAAAACCCGAAATTCTGATCGAAGCGCTTTCAATCCTTCAGGAACGTGAAAATGTGGCGCTCGCCGAAGCGCAGACTGACGCCCTGTCTGAGTTGCGCGATGATTTCGAACAGAATGCCCCGATCTTCGGGAACTTGGATGGCAGCGTCACACTTGTCGAGTTCTTTGACTATAACTGCGGGTATTGTCGCCGCGCTGCACCAGAGGTCAAAGCGGTACTGGAGGCAAGCAAGGATGTCCGCATTATTTATCGTGAATTCCCGATCCTAGGGCCCGGTTCCGAAGTTGCGGCGCGCGCGTCACTTGCCGCGAGAAACCAAGGTAAATATCAGCAGTTTCACGAGGCAATGATGGCATTGAACGGGCAAGCCGTTGAAGCAAGCGTTATGAAAATTGCAGGCGATGTGGGGCTCGATCTCGAAGTTTTGAAAACAGACATGCAATCAGACCTCGTGAACGAACACATTGCTGCCTCTCTGCGTTTGGCAGAAGCCTTGGGTATAACTGGAACGCCGACGTTCGTATTGGGTGACGAAATAATCCCCGGTGTTATCGAGCGCGGCGCCCTACTTGAAAAGATAGCAGTCCTCGTCCCCGAGTGAATTGGGCGAATATTGCGAAACCAAACCTTATAAGCCTTGACCTTCCACCTGCTGGAACCTCTATCTCTAAAGTTATCCGGAGCAAGAGGTCTCACTATGGAAAGCGAAAAGTCACTCACGTTCGGCATAAAAGAGATGAGTTGTGCATCCTGTGTCGGCCGTGTGGAAAAAGCATTGAGCGCGGTAACGGGCGTCTCTCAGGCGCATGTAAATCTGGCGTCTGAAACGGCCACAATAACCGCCGATGGCACGTTTGATGCTCAAAACGTGATCACCGCGCTGGACGCGGCGGGCTATCCTGCAGAACTGAAGGCCTATCGTTTCAGCATCGAAAACATGTCTTGCGCGTCGTGCGTGGGGCGGGTCGAGCGCTCGCTATCTGCGATTCCTGGCGTCGTTTCTGTTACGGTTAATCTCGCAAAGGAAGAAGCGGCAGTGCGTGTTTTGGGCGCTGCTGTATCGTCTGCGGACATTGCCGAAACTGCGAGCGCTGCGGGCTATCCAGCGACATTGGTCACCGATCCCGGAGCGACAGACGCGACAAACGATCGCAAAGTGGAAGAAGCGGCCCATCTGCGCCGGATGACACTGGTTGCTGCAGTATTCACCTTGCCGGTCTTTATCCTCGAAATGGGGAGCCACTTGATCCCGGCTCTTCACAGCTGGATCATGAATTCACTGGGGATGGGCGTCAACTGGGGCATACAATTTGTTCTGACCACCGTTGTTCTGGCTTGGCCGGGGCGACAATTCTATCTCAAGGGTTTTCCGGCGCTCTTTAAAGGCGCGCCTGACATGAATTCGCTTGTAGCCCTAGGATCTTCTGCAGCTTGGGGGTTTTCCACAGTCGCGCTTTTTGCCCCGTCGCTTTTGCCGGATGGCACGCGTGTCGTCTATTTTGAGGCGGCCGCAGTGATTGTGACGCTTATCCTGCTGGGTCGTTTTCTCGAGGCACGCGCGAAAGGGCGCACAGGTCAGGCGATCCGCAAACTGGTGGGTCTGCGGGCCAAGACAGCGCAGGTGGAACGGGACGGGCAATTGGTCGAATTGCCTGTGGACGATATCGTTGTAGATGACCTTATCCAAGCGCGTCCAGGTGAAAAGATTGCCGTCGATGGTGTCGTCGTCAAAGGTGCGTCTTATGTCGATGAAAGCATGATCACCGGAGAACCAATCCCCGTAGAAAAATTGGCGGACGCCGAGGTTGTCGGCGGCACGATCAACGGTTCCGGTGCGCTTATGTTTCGTGCGACAAAGGTGGGCGGCGATACCATGCTGGCCCAAATCATTCGCATGGTCGAAGAGGCACAGGGGGCAAAACTTCCCATCCAAGACCTCGTGAACCGGATCACACTTTGGTTTGTGCCTGCTGTGATGGGCGTCGCGGCGCTGACATTTCTGACATGGTTATTGGTCGGGCCCGACCCCGCGCTCAGTTTTGCATTAGTGGCGGCAGTGGCGGTTCTGATCATTGCCTGTCCCTGCGCAATGGGTTTGGCCACGCCGACGTCGATCATGGTCGGAACCGGCCGCGCCGCCGAATTGGGTGTGCTGTTTCGGCGCGGTGACGCGCTTCAAACGTTAAACGATGTAACGACCGTTGCTTTAGACAAGACCGGAACATTGACCGAGGGTCATCCGGAGTTAACGGATCTGACGATCACCAAAGGGTTCGAGGAGGCCGATGTGCTGCGCCTTGTCGCCTCTGTCGAGGCTATGTCGGAGCATCCGATTGCTGCGGCCATTGTCCGACATGCAAAGCAGAACGGTCTGGCACTCGCATCAATTGACGATTTTAGCTCAATCACTGGATTTGGCGTCAGTGCGGTTATTGAGGGCCGCAAAGTTTTTGTCGGTGCCGATCGGCTGATGTCCCGTGAAGGGATCGATTTGGACGCTGTTAAAAGTGTTGGCGAAACCCTTGGGCAGGAGGGTAAAACACCCCTTTTCGCGGCTATTGACGGGCAGCTTGCTGCGGTCATTGCTGTGTCCGACCCGATCAAGGCCAGCACAGCTGAGGCAATCGGCGCGCTGCATGATCTGGGACTTAAGGTTGCGATGATAACGGGCGACAACGAAGCCACAGCGCAGGCAATTGCAGCAAAACTGGGCATCGACGAGGTGGTCGCGGAAGTGTTGCCAGAGGGCAAAGTCGCAGCGATCGAAAGGCTGCAAACCGGTGGGAGCAAGGTTGCCTTTGTTGGTGACGGTATCAACGATGCCCCGGCACTTGCCCGCGCAGATGTTGGCATTGCGATCGGCACGGGAACTGATGTTGCGATAGAATCGGCAGATGTCGTGTTGCTGTCTGGCGATTTGAAGGGTGTGGTGAACGCTTTGCACGTCAGCCAACGGACCATGCGCAATATTCGCCAAAACCTGTTTTGGGCCTTTGGATATAACGCATTGCTGATCCCGGTTGCGGCCGGCGTTTTCTATCCGGTCGCTGGCTTGATGCTGTCACCCGCACTTGCGGCGGGGGCCATGGCCCTGTCCAGCGTGTTCGTGCTGTCAAATGCACTCCGCTTGCGTTGGGTTGCGCCTGAACTTTCTGAGTCCGCCGCAAACGCCCGCCAAAATCGTAAACTTGTTTCAGCACCCGCAGAATAGGGATCTCAACATGAATATCGGAGACGTATCCAAGCGTGCGGGGTTGCCGCCAAAAACCATCCGCTATTATGAGGATATCGGTCTGGTGACCCCATTGCGTGATCCCAACGGGTATCGCAGTTTTCGCGGCAGCGACATGCACAAGCTCGCCTTTTTGAGTCGCGCCCGCGCATTGGGGTTCACGATAGAAGACTGCCGCAATCTCTTGGCACTCTGGGACGATAAGGATCGGGCAAGCGCGGATGTCCAGGCAATCGCAAAAGAACATCTGACACAAATTGAAAGCAAGATTGCGGACCTGCAGGATATCCGAAAGACCCTCACCCATCTTGTGAAGGAATGCGCAGGGGATGACCGTCCAGATTGCCCTATTTTACAGACTCTAGAAAATATTTCAAAACAATAACGGAACATTCCAGCGCTGGAATCTGGTTAACACAATAACAAATGAAAATTACGGAGACTTTGCATGTCCTACTGGCGTTTTTTCGCAATGATCATCACATCGACAGTGGTGATGTTTAGCTTGATGTACCTGAACACCTATGCGCTGGATCACGTTTTCTTTAGCGAAACGCGCAGTTACATGGCGATTTATATGGGGGCGGTAATGGCCTTGATCATGCTCGGCTTCATGCTGGGTATGTATAGAAATCGTCGCGCAAACATCGCGATATTCCTGGGCAGTGCCGTCGTTTTTGCTGTGTCTGTGTTCCTTGTGCGTAGCCAGACGACTGTGGATGATACATCGTGGATGCGGGCGATGATCCCTCACCATTCAATTGCGATTTTGACAAGTGAACGGGCCAATATTTCAGACCCGCGCGTGCGCGGGCTTGCGGATGGCATCATAGAAGCACAGCGCCTTGAGATCGCAGAGATGAAAGCGTTGATCGCGGACTTGGAAGGCGGCCCTGCTGCAACGCCGGAACTCGACGGAAAATAGAGGAAACTGCTATGCCACAGGATCAATCCGACAAAATCGCAAAGCTCTATCGCATGGTTATGACCGACCATACCTGTCCTTACGGTTTGAAATCAAAGGATTTGCTGCAGCGTCATGGCTTCGATGTCGAAGACCATCATCTGACCACCCGTGACGAGACTGACGCGTTCATGAAGAAACATGGCGTAGACACTACGCCCCAGACCTTCATTGATGGTGAGCGGGTAGGGGGCTATGACGCACTGCGCATCCATTTTGGATTGGACGATCCCGATGACGAAGAGTCTGATACAACCTACCAGCCCATCATCGCGATATTTGGGATGGCATTTCTGATTGCGCTTGCGCTTTCTTGGTACAGCTTTGATACAGTCTTTACCCTGCGCGCTTTTGAATGGTTTATCTCACTTTCGATGTGCTTGCTGGCTGTCCAAAAACTTCAGGACGTTGAACAATTCTCGACCATGTTTTTGAATTACGATCTGCTGGCGCAACGCTGGGTTCCTTACGGCAAGGTCTATCCATTCGGTGAGGCGATCGCGGGTATTTTGATGACCGCAGGGGCGCTGACGTGGATATCGGCTCCTGTTGCCATCTTCATAGGCTGCATCGGCGCGGTGTCGGTTATAAAGGCGGTCTATATCGACAAGCGAGAGCTTAAATGTGCATGCGTAGGTGGGGCCAGCAACGTCCCGTTGGGATTCATATCGCTTACAGAAAACATAATGATGTTCGTGATGGGTTTCTGGATGCTTGGTAAGATGTTCTCATCTTGAACGTAGTGCCAGTAAGGTCAGCGGTTCTACGCCACTCTCACAAAAAAGTTGGAAACCTTCCAGCGCTGGATGGATTGACAGGGGATAAAGGGTGCCCCAAAGGTGTGTAATGAAAGTGAAAAATACGATTTCAGCATGGATAAGGGCACTGACGTGTTTGTCGTTCGCCATTGCGCTGGTGTTTTCTGCTCCTTCCGCGTCACATGCTGCATCTGGTATGCACGGTGGTCAACATGCTGCGACTGAAAGCTCCGATCATAAAGTCGACAGTCAGGCTCACGGTGCAATGACACTGCATGACATGCCTGTAGCTGCAACCGAAACGGCTGATGAGACACAGGCATCAAGCGAGTGTTGCAATGGTATCTGTATCTCCGTTGCGATCACGGACACCGATGTATTTTCGGTCGACCAAGCGACAAATGAAGTATATCTGATGCTTCATGCTCAAACAAACTCGATTGATTCATCGGGTTTTCTACGGCCTCCCCAGTTCTTGATCTGATCTACGGCTCTTAGCGGAGTCTTCGTTTTACGCACGGCTGTGCGTAAGTCCGAAGTTCATCAGTCAGGTACTATTCATGAAAATTCATCTACTTGTGGGGGCTTCGGCCCTCGGGCTTGGCGCATGCGCCTATGAGCCCACCCCCTTGCCGTCCGTCGCGACCCAACAGGCCGTCGTCAACGCGGCAGTTTCGTCACCGATCAGCTATCAGGACCCCTTGGCGGGCTACACCTATCGCGGCCCTACAGGTCCCCGCGACTGGCGTTCCGTCAATCAAGAACAGACGGAGGGCAACTGATGCGGGTATCGAAATTTCCGCTGGTTTTCGGCTTTCCGCTAATCTTGGGTGCCTGTGCTACAGCAGTGCCGGGCATCTACACGGAACCAAAAGCTGGCTTCGCCAATATTTCCAGCCAGGTCACACCAGCCATCGGCAAACGGACAGCCTTCGCCGAAACCCAGGCCGAAAACGAGGCCTTGAAGAAGCAGGTGCACGCAATGGTGCACCGCAAGACCATTTCGGCGGACACCGCCGTTCAGGTTGCGCTTCTGAACAACAAGGGGTTGCAGGCGTCTTATGCGAATGTCGGCCTATCCGCCGCTGAGGCCTGGCAGCAATCGACCCCGGAAAACCCGATCGTTTCGATTGGTGTATTGGGCATCGGTGCGCCCGAACTGGGTGCCTACAGAGCGATCGAAGGACTGATACGGTCGAACGTACTCGATGCCACCACCCGTAAACAACGTGTGGCCATTGCTGACGCAAGCTTCCGGCAGGCACAGCTCAACGCGGTGAACGACACACTCGCGCTGGCCAATCAGACGCGGAAGGCATGGGTCGATGCCGTAGCCGCCTTCGAGGCCGTGAGCTATCTGCGCCGTGCGAAAGCGACCTCTGACGCCGGATCGGAATTGGCGATGAGGCTTGGCGAGACCGGCGCGCTCAACACAGCCGGGCAGGCCCGTGAACAGGCATTCAATGCCGAACTCGCCGGACAACTTGCCCAGGCACGCTTGAATGCTACCCGGTCCAAAGAGCAGCTGACCAGGCTCATGGGACTTTGGGGCACCGAAGTCGACTATTATGTGCCCGATGCCCTTCCTGCGCTGCCGCGTTCCGTCGGCCGTGTGACTGACATCGAAGCGAAAGCATTGCGAAATCGGGTTGATCTGCGCGTTGCCAAACTTGGCCTGGAAGCACAGGCCAAGGCGTTTGGTCTGACTGATCAGACTCGCATTATCAGCGATCTCGAATTCATTGCCGGGTTCGAAGCGGAGCGGGAAATTGAGGACGGAGAAACGGAGACCGTGACCACCCCTCAGGTGGAGGTGGAGTTCGCAATCCCTATCTACGACACCGGGAAGGCACGGATGCGCAAGGCGGAATTGTCGTACCTGCAAGCAGCCAACGTGCTGGCAGAAAGAGCCGTCAACGTCCGGTCCGAAGCGCGTGGTGCTGAAGCCTCCTATCACGCCGCGTATAAGATCGCCCGCCACTATCGCGACGTTCTGGTGCCGCTACGCACGACCGTCGAAGAAGAGGGTCTGCTGTCCTACAACGGCATGATCACCAACACTTTCGAGCTGCTGACAGATGTGCGGGAGAAACTTGGCGCATCGCTGGAAGCGGCAAATGCAAAACGCGAATTCTACATGGCTCAGGCTGACCTGACCGCTGCGATCTATGGCGGCGGCGATGGCGGTGGTGCTGGTGGAGAAGGCGCGACACTTGCCGCCGGTGGCGGCGCAGGACACTGAAAGGAACTGACATGTTGAACAGACGTCAATTACTCGGAGCCGGCGCGGCAGGTGCAACGCTGGTCTCTTCGAAAGCCTGGGGTCAAACCCTGAACATGGGTTTGCCCGAGGCCGCGCAGATGGACAGTGCGGCAACGGCGATCACCGCGCGTCCCAGTTCTGGCCCGGATTACACACCTGTGGTCACATTGAACGGGTGGACCCTGCCACACCGGATGAACAACGGCGTGAAGGAATTTCACCTTGTGGCCGAACCGGTCGAACGCGAGCTGGCCGATGGCATGATCGCGCATTTGTGGGGCTATAACGGCCAATCCACCGGCCCGACGATAGAAGCTGTCGAAGGCGACCGGGTGCGCATCTACGTCACCAATAAGCTGCCGGAAGGCACTACGGTGCACTGGCACGGGCTCATTCTCCCCTCAGGCATGGATGGGGTCTCCGGGTTGAGCCATCCAAGCATCCCGCCGGGCAAAACCTTCGTCTATGAATTCGACTTGGTGAAGTCCGGAACGTTCATGTACCACCCCCACGGCGATGAAATGACCCAGATGGCGATGGGGATGATGGGCATGTTCGTGGTCCACCCCAAGGATCCCACATTCATGCCGGTGGATCGTGATTTCCTGATCATGCTGAATGCTTTCGACATCGATCCGGGGACCTATGTACCCCGCATCATGACGATGACGGATTTCAATCTTTGGACCTGGAACAGCCGGATCTTCCCCGACATTGATCCGCTTGTCGTGAACAAAGGTGACAAGGTGCGCGTTCGCGTCGGCAACCTGACGATGACAAACCATCCCATCCACATGCATGGCTACGACTTCAAGGTCACCTGTACCGATGGTGGCTGGGTGCCGCCTGAAGCGCAGTGGCCCGAGGTTAGCATCGACATTCCGGTAGGCGCGATGCGCGCTTACGAGTTTGTGGCAGAACATCTGGGGGATTGGGCTATCCACTGTCACAAGTCACATCACACGATGAACGCAATGGGGCATGATGTGCCCACGTTCATCGGCGTGAACAAGAAACCGCTCACCCAGAAAATCCGGCAATTCCAGCCCGAATACATGCCTATGGGCATGTCTGGAATGGGGGACATGGCCAAAATGTCCATGCCACTTCCAGACAACACCATTCCGATGATGACAGGATGGGGGCCGTATGGACCGATTGAGATGGGCGGCATGTTTTCGGTTGTGAAGGTGCGGGATGGCATCGACGCGGACGATTACGAAGATCCCGGGTGGTACGAAAATCCTCCGGGTGAGATGGCTTACGAATGGACAGGCGAACTTCCCGAATTTGCCTCCAACAAAAGCCCAAAAACACTACTGACACCTAAACCAACGCAGAAGGGCTAACTGGCCCTCTGTCTTAACTTTACCAAACTTAAAAACAGGACGAAAAAATGAAAAAACTACTTCTGAGTACCGCTATCACATTTGCATTCGCAACAGGCGCTTTTGCAGATGCCGGTCATGCCAAGAAAGAAACATCCGAAGCACCGGAAATGATGATCGGTATGCCGGGCGATTCAGCAAAGGTTGATCGTACAATCGATGTCATTCTGCTCGAAAACGATGACGGCGAAATGCTGATCCAGAGCGAAGAGATGAATATCAAGCAAGGTGAGACCATTCTGTTCAAGATCAAGAACGAAGGCGAGCTAGAGCATGAGTTTGTCCTTGATACTGTGGAGCGCAATGCCGAGCACAAGATCGAGATGGCAAAAATGGACATGGAGCATGACGATCCTAATCGCATTCGCCTTGATTCTGGCGCATCTGGTGAAGTGGTGTGGACTTTTGCCAATGCCGGTACGTTTGAAGCGGCTTGCCTGATCCCTGGCCACTACGAGTCCGGCATGCACCGCGAAGTTGCTGTCGGCGAGCAGATGGCGCAGGCTGACGTGGAATACACGTCTGGCAAAATCAAGAAAGTCGACGCCAAGGCTGGAAAAGTGACCATCATTCATGGCCCACTGGTCAACCTCGACATGCCTGCGATGACGATGGTGTTTCGTGCTGACGAAGCAATGATTGCCAGTTTGTCTGAAGGTCAGAATATCGAGTTTGTCGCTGATCGAGTCAAAGGGAAACTGACCGTTACTCAACTAAAATAGCGCGGAATGGAGGGGCATTGATAGGTTCAGTGCCCCTTAACCTCCCGAATTTATCCAAGCGGCGGTCAACAGGGTGAGCGCAGCAAAATGTTAAAATTCCAGTGGATCACGCAAATTATGAAGCTGCTGACTTTGATATGCATTTCTTTTGTTTCTGTCGCTCTCCCTACGTGGGCTGGGAATGCTGAGGCCGCACCGAAGGGTCAGCCACACGAGCGGCCTTACGAAACGCCCGGACATGAACCTATGGGAAAACCAAATGACGGAGTTCCAGTCGATAGAATAATTAAGGTGAATATCAAAGAAACACAGAGCGGATATATGCTCTTCGAACCTGATGCGATCCAGATAGCGAGCGGCTCGGTCGTTCGGTTTATCATAATCAATTCTGGAGCGCTTGATCACGAGTTCATGTTGGGCTCCTTCGACGAAATCGCAAAACACCAACACTGGATGCGGAAATTTCCAGACATGGAACATGATTATGCCAATTCTGTATCAATCAGGAGCGGTGAAGTAGAAGAGCTTGTTTGGCAGTTTTCCGATGCCACCAACATGGAATTCGCTTGCCTGATCCCCGGCCATCGCGAGGCTGGGATGTGGGGTGTGATCATGGTTCACGATCACTTGGCCCCTACGCGAGAGAATTGAAGGTTTAGAGTGACTCTCCTAGACAGATATCATGACCTGCTCCACGATTTCACTGCATTCGTTGGCTATCAGTATGACGAAACAGCCCCCGACTGGATCCACCCTTTCATCCATGTAATCTTTGTGGTGGTACCTGCGATGCTTGTCAGCGTTGTTTTGTATTTGACCATAACCGGTATCCTTCGTCGATTGAGCCGGAAAAACGTCTATGTTCCACAGCCAGAAACAGTTCGTGGACTGGATACAAGTCTTTTCAAGACGGTGTTGCAGTATACTCGAAAGCAACAGGTATTAATGATTTTGCTCAGTTTGGTTGCGATGCCGATCCTTTATGTCACATTGGAGCTGCCTAAACAGATTGTGAATAATGCCTTGAATGCAGAGCGTTTCCCGCTTGAGTTTTTCGGGTATGGCTTTGATCAAGTCACGCTGCTGATGGTCTTGTCCGGCCTTTATCTGATGGCGATCAGCCTGAATGGGTTGAACAAATATGTACTGAACGTTTTTAAGGGTTATGTGGCTGAACGATTTTTGCGTCGTTTCCGGCTGCTGATCTATCGGCAATGGCGCAATGATGTGGAAGCGCAAAAACAAAGTGAAATCATCCCGATCCTTGCACAAGAGGTCGAACCCGTTGGAGGTTTTGCCGCGGATGTGATCACATTGCCAATCTTGCAGGGTGGTACGTTGCTGACCATCCTCCTGTTTATGTTCATGCAAGATCCGGTCTTGGGTGCTGCAGCGCTAACCGTACTGCCCATACAATTGATCTTGCTCCCTAGACTTCAACGCCGCGTCAACATACTTTCGCGCAAGAGGATCAAAGAAGTCAGACTGCTGGGCAAGCAACTCAGCGATCAGCTAAGCGCCGAGCAATCCTGTCATTCGGGATTTGAGCAAGCCGGCAAGAATTTTCGGGAGTTAGAGGTCGTCAGGCGGCAAATCTTTCGTTTGAAATTTTTCATTAAAGCCCTGAACAACTTCCTGACAGCGATCACACCGTTTCTGTTTTATTCTCTTGGTGGCTACTTCGTGATTGAGGGTCGGATCAGCCTTGGAGCGCTTGTTGCTGTGTTGGCCGCACACAAAGACTTCTCGGCGCCTTTGAAAGAACTCTTTCGCTACTATCAAACCTTGGAAGACACCCGGATCCGGTATCACGAGATTACTTTGTTCTTCTCGAAAAACCCACGACCCATAAAAGTGGTAAAGGTTCGAGAACCGTCACTGACAATGTTACGCGGATGAAACATAATGACCCGTTTTGGAAGGAGGAACAAAAATGAGGCGGGGAGCAATATTCTTTGCACTGGTCGCGCTGGCTGCAGCGGTATGGTATTTGACGTTATCAGCAAGCCCCAACGTAGACACCCAAAAACGCGGAACCGCGACTCTGGCGGACGGTGCGATTGTCACTGTCCAGGTGCCCGCTTCGTTCTCAAACCAAGAAGAGATTGGGCAGCGCGCCTATGATGCCGTTTGTGCTACCTGCCACGGTAAGAATGCACAGGGCAGGGATGGTATTGCCCCGCCTTTGGTTCATAGAATCTACGAACCTGGCCACCACGGTGATATGGCTTTTGTGCTGGCCGCGAAAAACGGTGTTCGCGCTCATCATTGGAAATTTGGTAACATGCCTGCCGTTGAAAATGTGTCACAGGCAGACGTTCTGAATATCGTGGCCTATGTGCGCGCACTACAAAGAGAAAATGGGATCAATTGAAGTCATGCAACCGCGTCTTCTTACTAAACGCAAGATATTCTCGGGCCAGCTGGTTTCAGCGGCAACGCCCGCGATCAGGACAGGACATGTGCTTCATAGCCTGCAGACTTCATGGCTTCGATCAACATCCCAGTGTTGGAGAAACTTCGTACTGAGACTTCTCGACTTGTCAAATCAACGTCGACGACAGCATCCGCATCCACTGATGCAACGGCTTTCTCGATCGAAGATTTGCAATGGCCACAACTCATCTGTGGCACGGAAAATTTTGTCATGTTTGCTCCTGTCATCTCAGTGGTTGTTTAACAGCTTCCCGCGCCGGAAGGTCAACCAAAACATTAAGTGGTCGTGCAATCAGATCGAAACTGAGCCCCGCCAAAATCCGGATGAAGATCCAAACCAAACAAACCAAAGGAGAGGCTAGAATGAAATCTGTTATGTTTACAACACTTGCGTTGGCATTTTTGGGGATGCCAGTATTTGCTGATGGCCATGCAACCGGTGATGCCAACGCAGGCGAGAAAGTCTTTAAGAGATGCAAGGCATGCCATTCAATTATCGATACAAGTGGCGACGTGATTCAAAAAGGTGGCGCCGTTGGGCCGAACCTCTATGGTCTGTATAATCGCATTGCGGGAACCGACCCAGTTTTTAGCGACAAGTACGGCAGTTCCATCGTTGAGGCCGGTGAAAGTGGTTTGGCGTGGAGCGAAACTGATTTCATGAGCTACGTTGCGGACCCAAAGAAATTTTTGGCAGTTTACCTGGACGACAAGCAGGCTAAATCCAAGATGGGATTCAAGCTGAAAAAAGTAGACGATGCCAGAGACATTTGGGCATATCTTGTCTCAGTTGGGCCAGAAGTAGTGGAATAGTTACGGTAAGAGTGCTGAAGCCAAGGGAAGTGATCGTGAGCAAATGAAACTGAAATGCCAACAGCTCACCCAATTTCTGAGATCTGCGCTTGCATCGTTGTGCGTTCTGTGGCTCGGCGCTTCTGATAGCAATGCTGAAAATAGAGTTTTTTCTTCTATCAAGGAACTATCTCCGCCTGTGACCAAAGGGGCACGTGAGCCATCTCTCTCCACCATGAACGATGGTCGCGTGCTGATGAGTTGGACTGAACCTCAAGGAGACAGTTTTGTAGTAAAAGTCGCAATTTCTGATGGTACCGAATGGTCTAGGCCACAAACCGTGGTTGAGCGGAATGATCTCTTCGTAAATTGGGCAGATTTTCCATCTGCTATCGCTTTGGAAGATGGCTCGCTTGTTGCGCATTGGCTTCGCGCCAATGGTGATGATGACTATTTCTACGATATCAATATCGCCTTTTCACAGGACGAAGGTGTGACTTGGTCAACACCAATCATTCCTCACGACGATCGTTCACAACGCCAGCACGGTTTCGCGACACTGCTGCCAAACGATGGCGGCGGTTTTTCGGTGATCTGGTTGGATGGGCAGAGCTATGACACCTACACGTCACAAGATGTTGCAGATAACGCCATGCAATTGCGTATGCGCAAATTTTCGGCCGATAGCTCCATGGGAGAGGATCTATTGCTCGACGCGCGTACCTGTACATGTTGTCAGACTTCCGCTGCGGTAACCGGCGATAACGAACTTCTTGTCGTCTACAGGGACCGGTCGCTCGAAGAGATACGGGACATATCAATCGTGCGCGAAACATCGCAGGGATGGTCCACCCCGCAACCAGTCAGCATAGACGGATGGAACATCGAAGGCTGCCCCGTGAACGGCCCCGCGATTGATACGGTAGATGGCAACTCCGCTGTGGCGTGGTTCACCGCGGCAAATGATATTCCCAAGGTCAAAGTCGCGTTTTCAAGCGATGATGGCATAACCTTTGCGAAAGCGCTGGAAATTGACACCAGTGCACCGTCCGGTAGGGTCGACGTCATACAATTGAAAGATGGCTCTGCGCTGGTGACTTGGGTCAAACAAACAGTGCAGGGTGAAGCAATTCTGATCTGTGCCGTCAAACCGCAAGAAGGTTGCGTACGCCCCGAAGTCGTGGCGATCAGCCCAAGCGGGAGAACAGTCGGTTTCCCCAGAATGACACTTGGCAATGAGGGCGTGTTCATCGCCTGGACAGAACCCACAAACCCATCCGTGACCCAACCCAGAGGCGGGACGACAATACGCACGGTGTTGGCACGAACGGAGGAGTTGAAATGAAACAATTCATAAAGCGGTTTCTTCCCTTCGTGATGTTGCTTGCAATCTTGCCGGGTACGACATTCGCAGAGGGAAAAAGGTTCGTTTTCGGCATTCATCCGACACCTAAAGAAATCCCAGAAATCGCGTTTGAAGATTTGGAAGGGCAGCAGTTTACGCTTGAGGATTTCGAAGGAAAATACCTTCTCCTGAACGTCTGGGCAACGTGGTGTCCGCCATGTCGCAAGGAACTCCCCGACTTGCAGGGTTTGCAGCAAGAACTCGGGGGACAACAATTCCAGGTCGTTGCCCTTTCTACCGATGCCGGAAAACGCGCCAGCGTGCTCCGCCTCTATCAAGAACTTGGTCTCGATGAGGACAGCATATTCATAGACCAAACCGGATCAGCCATGCGCAAGCTTGGAATTTTTGCGATGCCGACAACCCTTCTGATTGACCCTCAGGGACGCGAAATAGGTCGCAAGCCCGGGCCAGCTGAATGGGACAGCGATTCAGCGATTTCGTTTTTTGAAGAGCAGATGGTTGAGTTTGAGTGACAAAGCCGTATCTTTAATCTTGATAGCCTTTTAACAAGATGTGCGCTGTCATTTATCAATAAATGCTGAAGGATGGTCCTAAATACCGGTCAAGAACGGTAAGTTTCGGATGGGATTTTTTCCACTTATTTGTCGGCAAATAATCTGATGGAACATTCTCACGGTACATACGCTCGCGCTTATGTGGTCCTCGATATGCTCTAAGCCACTACCGATACCAACAACCAAACTGCGATTTTGGTGTCGTTTCAGCCAATCCGTAGCCACGAATTGGTCACGAATTCGTAAGGTGGCAGATCAAGGTTGCGCGGGGCAGGACCTTTGCGTATCCGCCCCGCAGTGTCGTAATGTGATCCATGGCAAGGGCAAAACCAACCCTTCCAGTCGCCAAGCGGTTCACTGCTGTTCTGACCCAGAGGCACACACCCAAGATGCGTACAAACGCCTATGACCACCAGCCATTCAGGGCGTTGTGCCCTTTCGGAGTCCAGTGCCGGGTCAATCAGGTCAGCACCGTCATCGGCCCGCGCCAACGCAATTTGTTCTTGCGTGCGGTGATCTACAAAAAGCGGTTTGCCACGCCAGGTTAGTGTAATGCGTGTGCCTACTTCGATGCCCTCCAGATCTAAATCGATCGTGGACAACGCGGTGACATCGGCACTTGGGTTCATTGAGTTCAAGAGTGGCCAAACCGCAGCACCGGTGGCTACGGCACCCGCTCCTGCCGTAGCAAAATACAAAAAATCGCGGCGAACTGGAATCGTAGTCGTCCCGTTGCGGTGGTTGCACCTTTCGGCTGATTTTTCCGCATCAGTCATGATTTTCTCCACAAATTTTTGCACTCCGTGCTTCGTTTCCAAAGCTGAACACGTTGCTTCTGATAAGAAGACGCATGTCGGGCGAAAACATTACAAGGATTGCGCTTTGACCCAATCTTTTAGACCGAATGAATGCGCTAAGCGCTACGAGTTCCACCCAAAGGCCTCCAACTTCTGGCGAACCTGTAATGGATTGGCACTGTTAACGTCTACGTTTCGACAAAGATCCCGCGCTGGAGCATGCGATGAACATACATCAAGAAACACAGTTAGACGATGAAATGAAAGTCGTGATTTGCGACTGCCTGGATTTGTTATTGCCGATACTTCCATTGGATCAGGCGTTAATCGTCCGAGCGATTGATCTTGAAGGAATATCACTTCTGATCGTCGCAATTAGGCTAGAGATAAGTTTGACGGAAGTGGTTAAGCGACTAAAGTTTGGACGACAGACCCTGAACGCACACATCGGCGAATTGTTCGTCGGCCCATCGCAGGATGGACCGACAAGCTGCGGTTATCACAGGCCGCACTAATTTTCTCAAACTAATTTTGTAATGCCTTACGGGATGGAACGTCTACTTTATACAACACCGTTTTGGCCAAAGGATATGAGACATGAGAACAGATATAACACCACACGAAAAAACCGTTCAGCCGGCACAAGGCGGCTGTTGCTGTGCGTCGTCTAAGACGATCAGCGCAACCGTGGATAACCAGCGTGCGAAGACCGCCGATTTGTCAGGCGCACCCACATCTAACCCAACTAAAGATCAATCCCACAGCTGCTGCGGTAAATAATTGCGGACCAACAAGCCCAGTTCTCTGAGTGAAGGAACACGACAATGACTTTGATTTTTCTGACCATAGCAGCGGGTTATCTGCTTTTACTTTCCAAACGGAAGAAAACGCAGACACAGCGTGCGCTTATGCTGGTTCGGATTAAATCCTGACGGTCCAGGATGCGGCCTTGGGTGATATTGTATGGAAAACCGAGGGTCTGGCTATATTTGCATCGCTCGCCCTCGAACTCTACCATTTACCCAGTATTCTCGAGCTCGGCGAATTTGCCGTATCATCGTGGGCCGCTCCTGCAGAATGAACGTTGACCAAGCGACAACCGAGCCCTTGCAAATCGTCGTGGTCGAGGGTGTGGGACATTAAATGGTTGGGTTTCCTTGATTGGATCACAACAGAAATCGGCAAGCCGTCTTGTCGCAAAGACAGCATATTTAAGGAACGTCTGCATCATGCAACACTCACATTCACCCGCTGATACGTCCTTGTACGTTTGTCCCATGCATCCGGAAGTTCAACAAGACGGGCCGGGGGATTGTCCCAAGTGCGGTATGCATCTGGTGCCAAAGGCAGAGGCAGACGCCGCTGCACATACAGGGTATGGAGTCCACGGTCATCATGGGGCCGAAAAGGTGCCCGCTGGTGATTTGGATGGTGTTCCTGCCGGATTTGACGGCGCTGTTTACACGTGCCCGATGCACCCAGACGTGCGCCAGCCGCATGCAGGGTCCTGTCCGATTTGCGGAATGGGACTGGAGTTGGAATCGGCAACAATGGACGACGGACCCAGCCACGAGCTTGTCGATTTCACGCGCCGGTTCTGGTTTGGGGCAATTTTGACAATCCCTCTGCTGATCCTGACAATGGGCCCGTATCTGGGTCTGCCTGTCCGCGACATATTTGGAGAACGCGCCACGCTTTGGATCGAACTGGTCCTTGGCGCGCCTGTCGTACTCTACAGCGGTTGGCCGTTTCTTGTACGGGGCTGGAACTCCTTCAAAACCATGAACCTCAACATGTTCTCGTTGATTGCTATGGGCGTCATGGCCGCGTGGATATTCAGTATCGTTGCTGTTCTTGTGCCGTCCATTTTTCCAAGCGGCTTTCGTGATGTCGACGGTAATGTCGGCGTCTACTTCGAGGCCGCCGCCGTGATTGTCACATTGGTCTTGTTGGGGCAGGTAATGGAATTGCGCGCACGCGAAGGCACAGGCAAGGCGATCCACGCACTGCTTGATATGGCGGCCAAAACCGCAAGTGTCATTCGCGAAGATGGCACTGAAGAAGAAATCCCACTTGAGGATGTTCTTGTTGGGGACCACGTCCGTGTGCGCCCCGGCGACAAGGTTCCGGTGGACGGCACAGTGACCGAAGGGCGATCGTCCATCGACGAGAGCATGATCACAGGCGAACCTGTTCCTGTCGAAAAGGTCGAAGGCGACACCGTCACGGGTGCTACGATCAACGGCACGGGCAGTCTTGTGATTGCGGCCACCCGGGTCGGGTCCGATACGATGTTGTCCCAAATCGTCGAAATGGTATCAAACGCGCAACGTAGCCGCGCACCAATCCAGAAATATGCGGATCAAGTTGCAGGGTACTTTGTGCCGATTGTGATCTTGGTGGCGGTTCTTGCCTTTGCTGCGTGGGCGCTTTGGGGTCCGGCACCTGCACTGTCCTATGCGCTGATCTCTGCGGTTGCGGTGCTGATCATCGCGTGCCCCTGTGCGCTTGGTCTGGCGACACCCATGTCAATCATGACAGCCACTGGTCGCGGGGCGCAAGCGGGTGTTCTGATCAAAAACGCCGAGGCGCTGGAACGGTTTGAAAAGGTCGATACCTTGATTGTCGACAAGACCGGCACGCTGACTGAAGGCAAGCCAACTTTAGTTGCCGTCTTGCCCGAGGCTGGCCACGATGAAGCGGAGGTATTACGCCTTGCCGCATCACTTGAGCGCGGGTCAGAACACCCGCTTGCCGAGGCAATCGTGCGCGGTGCGCAGGAACGTGGCGTTGACATGGTCACGGCAACCGACTTTGAAGCCATCACTGGTAAGGGTGTGAAAGGTGTTGTTGATGGCAAGCGCGTAGCACTTGGTAACCGCGCGTTGATCACCGATATGGGCCTTGAAGGCGGGGATTTGATCGACAAGGCCAACCTGCGCCGTGACGAAGGCGAAACAGTTATGTTTGTCGTTCTTGATGGCAAAATTGCAGGACTGGTCAGCGTTGCGGACCCTGTAAAGGAAACCACACCTGCGGCCCTAAAAGCGCTGCACGAACTGGGCTTCCGGATCATCATGGCAACGGGCGACAACGAACGCACCGCCAAGGCAATCGGTGTCCGTCTGGGGATTGACGAAATCCGTGCCGACGTTCTGCCGCAAGACAAGGCGCGTATCGTGCGCGAATTGCAGGAAGCTGGCGCAAAAGTTGCGATGGCGGGTGATGGCGTGAACGATGCACCTGCCTTGGCACAGGCTGACGTCGGTATTGCGATGGGCACAGGTGCGGATGTCGCGATTGAAAGCGCAGGGATTACCCTGTTGAAAGGGAATCTTGACGGGATCGTGCGTGCGCGCAAGCTGGCAAGTGCGACGATGCGCAACATTCGCCAGAACCTGTTCTTTGCACTGATCTACAACACTGCAGGTGTTCCGGTCGCTGCGGGCATTCTGTTCCCCTTCTTCGGAATATTGATCAGCCCAATGTTCGCAGCATTCGCCATGAGCGCGTCTTCGATTTCCGTTGTGCTCAACGCACTACGGCTGCGCAGTGCAAAAATCTAAACCCAAGGATATCCAATGCAACATGACCACAGCGGCGCTGATACGAACGATACAGACCTGAACAAAGGCTCGATCAGTCTCAGTGGCGCTGTGGGCATGGGGACGGGGGTCATGATCGGGGCAGGGATCTTTGCTTTGACTGGTCAGATCGCCCAGCTGGCAGGACCATATTTTGCGCTGTCATTTGTATTGGGCGCGATCATCACATCGTTAAGTGCCTACAGTTACATCAAGATGTCCAATGCGTGGCCGTCGTCAGGTGGCGTCGCGATGATTTTGCAAAAGGCATACGGGCCGGGTGCGATTGCTGCGGCGGCCGCCTTGTTGATGGCGCTTTCAATGGTGATTTCAGAAAGCCTTGTGGCACGGACATTTGCGACCTATGTGCTGCGCCCGTTTGACATATCCAGCGGCCCGTTGGTTCCTCTCTTGGCCGTCGGCGTGATCTTGTTTGCTTTTCTTGTGAATGTCTCGGGCAACAGATCAGTGGGCCTGCTGTCGATTATCATGGCCGTCGTGAAAATTGGCGGCATTGCGGTGTTTGGCATTGTCGCATTGTGGGCTGGCGGGTTCAGTTTCCCGAATGCCAGCAGCAGTGGGGCCGGATTTGACGCGACCGGATTTGTGGCCTCTGTTGCGTTGTCGATCCTTGCGTTCAAAGGCTTCACAACAATCACGAACAGCGGCGGGGAAATCACGGACCCTCACCGCAATGTAGGGCGCACGATCATGATCTCGATCGCGATCTGTGTTGTGATCTATTTGTTGGTTGCACTGGCGGTCGGATCCAACCTGACCATTGATCAGATCGTTGCCGCCAAAGACTATTCACTGGCCGAAGCCGCCGCACCTGCGTTTGGCCAAGCGGGGTTCTATTTCACGGTTGTTTTGGCCGCCGTAGCGACTGCATCTGGTGTTTTGGCAAGCGTTTTTGCCGTCTCGCGGATGTTGGCGATGCTAACGGACATGAAAATGATCCCGCACCGGCATTTCGGAATGTCTGGTCCAGTTCGCAGCCACACCTTGGTTTATACCGTGGTGATGGCATCAATTTTGGCGGTCTTTTTCGATCTCAGCCGGATCGCGTCACTTGGGGCGTTCTTTTACCTGGTCATGGATATGTTGGTGCACTGGGGCGTGTTCCGGCACTTGCGGCATGAAATTGGCGCGAACGGCATCATTCTGATGTGCGCACTGGCGTTTGACGCGGTTGTTCTTGCAGCATTCACCGTGATGAAACTGGGGTCGGACCCGATTATTGTTTTCATTGCAGCCATCGCTATTGGGGCCGTTTTTGTGTTCCAGCGGATATATTTGAAACAATGGTATGTCGCCCCATCCGACGACAAAGATCATGCCATGGAGGGCATGTGACATGCTGACGTTTATTGGAAACCATCCGATGCGGAGTGGTCTGATCGTCGCACTTGCGGTCAGCGTCCCACACCTGCTTTTGCCGATGGATTGGTCGGTTGCGGCAGCGGCCCTAACCCTAGCGTTCATTGCGGGCATATATGTTGGATTTACTGTGATACATGGCCAGGAACAGGCTTTCGTGTCAGAAGTCTCCGTTGCCATTACCTTTGGGGTGCTTGCTTTGGGTGGATTGGTCATAGCGCCTTGGATCATTCCGTTTGGTTTGGCGGGACACGCGGTTTGGGACATGCTTCACTATAGGAAATCCCATTTCCTGACGGATGTCCCGAAGTGGTATGTCCCGTTCTGCATCATAATTGATGTCATACTGGCGGCGGCGCTCGCGATCAGTTGGGGCCTGTGGCGCTAACGCGGTATTTGCATTTCTGCTGATTTTGGACTACAACTTGGTGGGTCTTGTGCCGCCACTTTTGACAAGCGCACGGGCCACATTTCTATTTTAAGAGAGGTCCGGTCAATTGAGCAATGACGATCATTTTTCCGGCGACGTCCTACCGACGACTGACCCCTCTGTTGAGGCGCTTTCTGTTAACCGGAAGATGTTTCTTGGTTTTCTGGTCAAGCGATTGGGAAACGTAACCGAGGCCGAGGATGTTTTGCAGGAGTTCTGTATCAGGGTCATGCAACGCAAAGACCAGCTGCGTGAAACCGACAAACTGACAGCTTGGCTCTATGCGGTCCTGCGCTCTACTTTAAATGATCACTACCGCAAGATCGGGCGTGGTCGCAGGCTTAGCGCCGCTTTCGAGAATGAACAGAAAACGGCGGACGTAAGCGAAGACGGAGCCGAAGAATTCGACCACGTTTGCCAATGTGTAACGGGGCTCATGCCATTCATGCGCCCGGATCAAAGTGATCTGATACGTCGCGTGGATATTGAAGACGACGACCGGCGATCCGTTGCCGCTGACCTTGGTGTATCTGTCGGGGCCTTAGGTGTGCGGCTCCACCGTGCGCGCGCGGCATTACGCGACAGTTTGCTGGACCACTGCGGCGGCTGTTGCAAAGACGGCTTTAGTGATTGTTCTTGCCCGCCGGGAGGCTGCCAAAACAAAGCTACGCAATCCAGTTGCTAGGTCGAAAAACCAACTTACCTTGTATTTGAAAGCATAACGCAGATTTCCGCGGTCAATTGTGTAATGTTCTTGCGGCACATACGTCTACCTTACTGAAAGCGCTTATCCTGTCCATCGGACACTAAGCGCTGCACAGAAGGAGAGATGTTATGACCATTGCCACCACCCCCCAAATACCCGTCAAGGCGCTCGGATGGAGTCTTGGTGCATTTTTTGCAATCACCTTTGCAATCTGCGTGGCATTCGGACTTATCTTTACCGGAGCCACAATGTTTAAGGCATGGCTGCCGCTATTTCCGTGGGTCACTTGGATTAGTTGGTCAAGCTTTGGCCTAGGACTCATCGAAGCCTTTGCCTATGGCTGGTTCGTTGCCCTCATCTTTGGCCCGTTGTTCAACTACTTTTCCGCACGGCAAAGGCGCTGAGATCAGCCCACCATTTCGAAAACTTCAAACAGAAAGAAAACTCATGCAATGGCTCGCAGAAAACTGGTTTCTCGTTCTCTTCGGCGGTGGCATGATTGCCATGCACTTGTTCGGTCACGGACATGGTGGGCACGGTGGGCACGGCAAAAAGAAGCCTGATGAAGTGTCCAAAACTAACGCGGCCCCCGAAACGGATCGACAGGATGAACATTGATGTATCCTAAGATTTGACACTGGACGACAATATTAACGGTACAAATCAAACCCAAAACAGCGACGCTGAGGATCTCCCTTGGGTCTACCCAAAAGAAATCCCGCTATCACTTAGGAAGTTTGTATGCGCGCCATCATTTTAGCGAAGATTCTGTTGGCAATGATACTTTGGGCTGCATGCTTCCCACTGCTGACGATCGGCATAAAAATCGCGCCGCACCTTGCGTTTGCGACGCTACGTGCGCTCATTGCCGGACTTATTCTAGTTGGTCTTGCTATGGCCCTTGGACGGCCAAGCCCGAAAGGTGTTCGCACATGGTCGACGCTTGCTTTAATTGGCCTTGGGGCAACCAGCCTGGGGTTTCTCGGCATGTTTCACGCAGCTGAATTGGTCTCACCCGGGATCGCGACCGTCATTGCCAATAGTCAACCGTTGCTCGCTGCGGGCCTTGCAGGTGTCGTCCTTGGCGAACGGTTAACACTTCGGGGCAAAGTTGGCCTTTCGTTAGGTTTTTCCGGTATTGTCATGATTGCAGCGCCAGGCCTTTTTGCTGGGGCGCAATCCAACTATATCATCGGTGTCAGTTACATCGTGCTTGCAGCACTTGGCATCACTGTCAGCAATATTGTTTTGAAACGGATCGCCGCCACGGTAGACCCATTGATGACAATCGGATGGCAGTTTCTAATTGGGGCGGTTCCGCTTGCGATCCTCTCGGCATCCACTGAAACGCCGCTGGCGATTGACTGGTCTATTTCCTTCATCGTGGTCCTGATCACCCTGTCTGTACTTGGGTCCGCTTTGGTCTACGTGTTGTGGATGTCCGTGTTGTCCGAAGTCGCATTAAGTCAGGCCAATGCCTTTAGTTTCCTTGTTCCCTTCTTCGGACTAACCATGGGCGTTCTGTTTTATAATGAAACGCTAAGTGCCGCAGTAATTTTCGGTATCGGTCTAGCGGTGGCTGGCGTGGCACTCGTAAGTAGAAACGGCGTTGTCGACACGGCGGATTTAGTTGCGGCTGAATGAAAAACCATTCAAAAAAGATGTCCAAAACTGTCAATATTTAACATAAGATAGATTATGCGAAAAGAACATGTACCCGCAAAGCGATAATGTCACCCATGAGCAAAGCAGAAGTGTCACTCTCCTCGCAAAACGATGTGAGGATGCGCGGACATGGGATGGGTGGTTATGAGCGAGCGCGAGTTGAACCGTGTGGAAGTTTTGGCACAGGTCGATGATGGCCGGCTGAGCGTCGACAACGCGGCGAACATGCTGGACCTGACACGTCGTCAGGTTTTCCGGCTGCTCAAGCGATACCGTCAGGATGGCGCAGCGGCGATCCGGCACAAATCGCGTGGCAAAATTCCAAACAATCAGATCCATAAAGCCAAACGCGACTATGCGTTGAGTCTGATCAAGGAACAGTACCCGGATTTTGGGCCTACACTGGCGGCTGAGATGCTGGCCGAACATCATGGCTTCAAAGTCTCTCGCGAGACGCTTCGGAAGTGGATGGTTGAAGATGGCATTTGGCTGTCTCGCAAGCAGCGCCGCCAGTTCCACCAGCCGCGTCTACGCCGGGAATGTTTCGGCGAGCTGATCCAGATCGATGGCTCGGATCATCGTTGGTTTGAGGATCGTTCTGGTCCCTGCACCCTGCTCGTCTTTATCGACGATGCCACCAGCACCTTGATGGAGTTGTTGTTTGTCAAATCCGAGAGCACGTTCAGTTATTTCGAAGCACTGGAGAGCTATCTGCTCAATCACGGTCGTCCCGTCGCATTCTACAGCGACAAGCACACGGTGTTTCGCGTGGCCAAGGAAGACGCCAAAGGTGGTGCGCGTATGACCCAGTTTGGGCGTGCGCTGAACCAGCTGAACGTTGAGATTCTGTGCGCCAATTCAAGTCAGGCCAAGGGTCGCGTTGAGCGTGCCAACCGGACTCTACAGGACCGGTTGGTGAAGGAACTGAGGCTTGCCAGTATTTCGGATATGGAAGCCGGAAACGCCTATCTGCAAGGCTTTAAGGAGCGTCACAACGCGCAGTTTGCAAAGGCTCCTGCCAAGTCCGATAACCTGCACCGCGCCTTAAATGTCGAGCCAGATCGGCTCGATGATGTGCTATGCTGGCGCGATACACGCTATGTCGGCAAACAACTGACCTTCTCCTATGACCGCAAGCGGATCATGCTGGAAGAAAGCGATGTGACACGCGGTCTGGTCGGTAAATACGTGGACACTTATGCATTTGTTGATGGGCGGTTTGAGGTGCGCTCAAAAGGCCGATCCCTGCCCTACAAAATCTTCGACATGGATCAACGCGTGACGCACGCCGCCATCACCGACAACAAGTGCCTTGGTGCCGTGCTGGAGTACATCAAAGAGATGCAAGATAAGGCCCCACCAAAATACCCGGTCAGGACAAATTCTGAGAAGATGGGCTACAAGCCAAACGGTAAAACGCCTGGGCGGCCGTCAGGATCACGGGCCAAGAAGAAGATTGTACACGTGGCGGAATAGCCCCAAGATTGGTGGCATGGATACCAAAGACGACCCAGATATAATATTCTCCGATTACACACAGATCGTGACCATCGACGGGCATCATTCGACGTCGAGATTTATAAGACCAGCATCCATCCCGGCTGGATCCTGTCCGTAGAGAACCAGTTTGGAACGTTGACGATTTCCGACAGCCCGCCCTTCTTCGGCGATGTCCTCGCCTGGCGCGCCTTCGAAGAGCTCATGCGCGAAGAAGGCATCAAAGCCTTCTACAACAAGAAAGAGCGTCGCAAGCTTGGTCTATAACCAGACCCCGCAAGGCTTACCAACCCTGCGATATATGAGGTCTTCGGGCTGCTAAGCCTTGCTACCGTTAGCGCCTTTGATGACACTTCTGCTTTGCACGGCCAGTGACATTTCTGAATGGCGTTTACAGAACAAATAAGGAACATATATCGCGAACATTGTATATAATGGCCCTGAAAATCCAGTGGTATTAGCACATAGTTATTAAGGTTCTTCAACCAAAGGGTAACCTGCTTCAGTGAAGCTCGATGAATACCTAGGCAGCCTCTTCCAAATCACGGAGCGGACAGTGCTGCATCGTACCACAACACCGATGTCCCTTCTGAAAAAAGTGCTTTATCGCGTCTTGCTCGATCTTTCGGCGTTTATGCTCATGAAGAACGATGTCTTCGACGCTACGTCGATTAGGGCAATCCGCACGGAGAATTGGTTTGTGCTGCCTTCCGCATCCGACAAAACACGCTTCTATCTGGCATGATCGCTTCCGCAGCAACTTATGCTTCCAGCGACAACCGCGAGGACACGGCGTGCGCGAATTAAGAACCATTTTCTTGTCTTTGGACGCAGGAGGCAGCCTATCGGCTAGCCACCCACGACGACGAAATATCCCTTCAAGAATTTCATCCCCCCAGCCATGATTATCGGCAATGTTTTCCATGGCGATTTGGTGATCTGCAGCATCTCCATGACTTAATCCCGAGCGCAGCGGCCACACGCCTCTTTTTTCCGCAAATACTTGGCATTCAAGAAACTGGGCGAGGTGCGACCACCAAGTCTCAGCACGTCCGGTATCCGATATTCGCTCTTCCGAACCATAGAAGACGCAGAAGCTACTGTCTGGGTTGATGTGTCTCTCAGGGCAAAAGCCGGGACATTGCCTTGAAGACGCTTGCTCATACACGGCCACCCCTCCCCTAGAAGAGGGACGCAGTCTCAGAAAGAAAGTCTTAGGCTGCTTGCCCCCCTGCAAAGGTGGTGTCGCCACTATGCCAGCAGCATCGAAGCTCTGTTCCTGAACTTCGACCCAATTTGGGCTCGATCGGATGAGGAGGGCTAGTGAGTTCATTCAGTCTTCAAATGTGCGCGTGGTTCCGGTGTTGGCGACGGGACGTGCGCGCGGGCGTAAGTAGGGCTTGCCAATGAAGGAGCGGGCGCAGCCAAACACACAGCTACATCTCCATAATCAAGTTCTGCCGCAAAGCCTTCAGTCAGGATATCGGCAAGAGCGACCGGTGCCGCAGCAAGTGCATTTTCACCAAGCTTCACACCGTTGTGTTCGCAGTCCTTCTGCATTTTCTCAGAGCGCGCTGTGGCGATGCTGGAGGCCACGCGAACCGAGCGGTCCCCGCGAATGCCAATCCGTGAAATCGGAGTTGGGCCAAGTTCAAGGCCGACCGCTAAGCCAAGACTGTCCAAACCTCCGAGGATCGATTGGCAAAGAGCGAACGAAGAGTGAAGCCCACCTGCACAATGAGTAGCTGAGGCGACGGTATCGCGTGAGCTCGTCTCATTCTCGGATCCTTCAGCTATCAGCGCATGAATACAATCACCGATGAAGCGAACCTTCCGGCCACCAAAATCTTCCTCAACTACGTTCTGAAACTCTTGCCGCATGACGTAGAGTGCGCGAACCGCTTCACCAATCCCTCCGGTTGCAACAGCTCTATCAATATAGTCCGTGTAACCAGACAGGTCAGCATACATCGAAACTAAGGGCATTCTGATCGACTTACTGGGCATTAGTTCAGCATAGTCGATCTCGCTCAGCGGAGGTTCTTGATAGGAGAAAACGAACCGTGGATCGGTAAAGTCTGGAAAATCACCACTCGCGATTTCCTTGCGCCAGTTCCCGACGACTTCGTCCGTGAACTGCTGACGGTTCTGCACCCCGAACTCTAGGCTTTCACCATCTGACAGTCTCGCAGAATTAGTAGCGATCTCGACATCGGTAAGGCCTCTGAATTGCTCAAGAACTCCGAGTTCAGGCTGCCCCAAGATTTTGCGCACTGCATCGCTTACATAAACGCCAGGTTCGTCCCCGTGAGCAAGCTTGGCCGCGTGGTTGGCTGGTCGCCCCAAGAACATGGGTTCTTGTTCAGAGCCAGTTCCATTGTTGATTGCAACACAGGTGCCAACATCAACTCCGATCCGGAAAACCGCATTGAACTCTCCGTTTGCTAACTGCTGGTTGGCGGCGTGGGCGACCTGCTTGAAATCTTCAATGAAGGCCATTGCTTGCGCCAGCGTGTCGCGACTTATGCCACCCTCCTCTAGTTCAAGCACAACCGCGTGGACCCGACCATTGTGAAAGTCGACACGCTGCGCAGGCGACTTTTCGATCACCCGATCTGCAGCGCTATAGTAGAGATGAAGCAGACGTAGCGCACGATCATGCGATGCTTCCGTTTCACGGCCTTCTTCCAGCCGGTACTCATCATAGTTACTAATCGCGATGTAGACCTGAACAGTGTCTACGACGACCGCTTTGCCTCGCGGAAGACTAAATAGCGGCGGAGAGATTTGCTGATCTCGCGCCGTCATAAGGGCCTTGTCAGCCTCGTAGAGCGGAAGGTATTTCTCAAAACGCCGGACACCCACATCAGGTACTTCCCTAACAAGCTTCTCAATTCGGGTTCGCGCCTCGGGTTCGCTCCACGACATTTTTCATTCCTTCTGTTGAATGCGATAGACCAGCACGAGCCAGCCTATTTTATAACTACATTCTATATATTGGGACTACCATATTAAATGTCAATATGCTAAAGTATCGTAGGGAGACCAGACATGAAACATGAAGGCATCAAGCCGAGCCTGCGTAGGCGCTACCAGTTCATTGAATTTCAGCTTATGTGGGAGGGAGCAGTTGGACGGAAGCTGCTGACTGAGCAGTTCGAGATATCGCCGCAGCAGGCTACACTTGATTTGACTTCCTACTTGGACTTGGCACCCAAGAACATGGCTTATGACACACGCCGCCGGACATACGTTTCTCGGTCGAACTTCAAACCTGTCTTCAGCGGCGGCGAAGCTGCGGAGTACCTTCATCAACTTGAAATGCATCATCACGGTTACCGCACGGCGAACGAAATTTGGCCAGCGTCAGTTCCTGAATTTGATGCTGTTGCCGTTGCGTCCCGTAAGATGGATTCCAAAGTTCTTCGGGCCGTATTAGAGGCCATCGATGCAAAAACATGTTTGACGGTCAAATACGTGTCTTTGAGTTCAGACACAGAAGGCGCGCGCACGCTTTGTCCACACGCATTGGCAAGCGACGGTCACAGGTGGCACATGCGTGCATTCGATCTTGAGAAAGACAGATACTCAGATTTTGTGCTTTCAAGAATTGAGGTTGCCAACGTGTCGAGTAACCAATGCCCAGATCTTCGACCAGACACGCAATGGCATCAATTAATTAAGATGAAACTTCAAGCGGAACCGGGACTTACGGCAAGACAGAAAGAACAGGTCGAAATCGAATATAGTATGATCGATGGTTGTCTGGAGCTCCCAGTCCGCAAGGCAATGATCTTCTACTATCTTAGGTTCTACGGCTTTGATCCTCTGGAGATCGAGGGCGAAGCGATGCGCAATAAGAGTAGCTACCGACTAAAAATTTCAAACTTGGAAGAGATAGAGACTTGCTTAGAAAGAAGAAAATAGAAGAGCTAGCGCCACCCGAGGAGAATGATCATCTCTTGGAATCCGTGTTGGAAAAACACCACAAAATCATCTGCCGGAGCAAGCTTGTTGCTAACAATGAAGAACTGGCCAAAGATATAGTTAGCCGGTCTAAATTGGTTCGGTTCCCGAAAGGTCACGTCTTGCTGAAACAGGGCGATGACGCTGACGACGTGTATTTCTTATTGTTCGGTTCAGTTGGGGTATACATCAACTCAAATTTTATCGACTCCAAAGAAGCAACCGAAACCGTTGGGGAAATGGCAGCGATGAAGCCAGGATCGGCTCGATCTGCGGATGTTATTGTGAGTACACCGAATGTGGAGGCCCGAGTCATCTCCGCTCATGATTTCAGAGATCTAATGTCGAAGAACGCTGAGTTTCGTGAGCGATTGTCTGACATGGTCGATTCCATGAACCGAAAAAACATTAGGTTACTAGGTGACGGAAAGAGCTCATCCAGAACCACATGGACATGGGCGTCGGTTGTGTTCGGAGCGGTAGTCGGAGTCCTATGCGGAGTTTGGTTCGGACTTGGTGGGTCTCCGGTTTGGGTGGCTATCCTGTTTGCCATTGGGGCTGGCGCGTCCGGCACTCTCGTTGCAATAAGAATGAACCCAGATTTTATTTATCGAAACATGTTTTGGCTTTCGGGAACTGCCATGATTGCTCAGGCAGTCCAGACCCTTTTTAGCCTTTCATTCTCGGTTAACGGGACACGGCAGCCACTTCCGTTTCTTTGGAATTTTAGTTCGAATCCAGAGCAAAAATGGTGGGGAGTCGCCATAATTTATCTTTCTCTCGCAGGGCTGGCTTTGATGTCTTGGTTAGCAGATCGAGATTTGCGAAGGAGCTCAAACAGACGTGAGTGAATTTGAGGACAAGATGCACGAGAACGTCCGAGCAATCTTTACGACGGCTTGGACTGAGACCAAAGGTCAAGTTGTTCCAAAGTCGCAAGACATTGGGCTGTCGAATGTTGGCCGCTCTATCTCTGCGACCGTACTTTACGCAGACATGGACGGCTCAACGGAGATTGTCGATCAGTACGACGTAAAATTTGCCGCTGAACTGTACAAAGCATTCTTGCTGTGTGCGACGAGGACTATCCGCCTAAACGGTGGTGAAGTTCGATCCTTCGATGGTGATCGGGTGATGGGTGTCTTTATCGGTGACAGCAAGAACTCTGATGCCGCTAAAACGGGGATGCAGATCAACTATTTGGTCAAGAAGGTAATTAACCCAGCACTAAAAAATCAATATACTTCAACAAACTTCTCTCTGCGCCATACTGTCGGCATTGATACATCTGATATGCTTGTCGTTAGAAGTGGAATACGTAACAACAACGATCTCGTATGGGTCGGAAGTGCGGCAAACCACGCTGCGCGTATGAACTCTCTTTCTAGCGACGTCGCAACGAGGATTACTCCAGCCGTTTACAAGAAGCTTAACGAGAAGTCGAAGTTTGGTGGTGATCCTAAGCGCAATATGTGGACAAGCGCCGACTGGAACGGACGAAAGCTTTATCGGTCTTCGTGGACTTGGCGGCCTTAAACTGCTGATGCGGCCAGAGCAGCAGAAGTAGGCACTTTTGCAACGAAGGGCGGTGACGGGGCCAAGAGCAGCAATCGACTACCTTGCCTGCGGGATTCTTTCCACGCACCCAAGGCAGCAAGGTTTCAGGTCAGTGATGGACCACCCTACCCTACCCTATCCAGTTTCTATACCATCATCAAAACACCTTCCCTTATGCATCTGATATGTGCACCAATTCGTATGTCTTGTTTTCATAGCGGCACAATGTCGTTGCGAAACTCATAGACTTTGCAACAATGCCGGTACTTTCGGTGACTGGCGGTCCAATGCCACGAGGTGGGCCAAGGTCGCGATGCTACTCATAGATGACATCGTTCTTGCGCCCATCCTTCCACATCGGAACTTGAGCGCCAGTATTCCACACATAGAGCCATCCAACCACCTCCCGCGAGTGGCGGTCCAGGATGCGCTTGATTGGCGTTGCATGTAGTCTCTTTTGGCCCGTTGGTGCGTTGATTGCATCAGATAGGGCAATGGTTTGCGGATCGAGCCGATCGCAGGTGGTACTTTCCAACATTTGTTTTTCCTCAGATGAATGGTTGAGCAGCTATGTCGCCGCCGAAAGGTTCCGGCTGGTTCTTGCTCGAACCAGTTGCGCGCTCTGGTTGCACTTCTAAAGGGTGGAAAAGCACGATATGAAACGAATGGGGTCGAAGCGAAACGAAACAGAAGTTTGCAAGTAGTTGACAAAGAACGGTAAATATTTTCTGCGCCCGGAGAGAAACGATAGGGACTTTAAGGAACTGTTTAAGCACCTAGCCTCGGCAGGTGCGGGTCGACCTGTGGATTGTGACGGGTTTCCTGAAGGTCCATGGACACCTGATCTTCTTGCAGCAGCCATCACGCAGATTGATCCTAGCGGTGCTGGGGTCGAGCTGCGAACGGTGCAACTGTGGTTTCAAGACAACGAGAAGGGTATTAGCTCTGAAAATATTCGATGGCTGGCCCGGATTTTCGGCTGCAACGACCCAGAGGCAACGAGCGAATGGCAGGCGGAGCTTAGCGCGGCGCGATCAAGCTTGTTGGCCAAAAGGCGCGAGAAGCGAAACGCAAAGGAAAGCAATGCGCCGGAGGTGCCAGATTTGGCGCAGCCCGTTCACGCCGACGGTACGTCAGTCCCACAATCTGATAGGGCCCGAGACGACGCCAACCGCCGGAATCAGCGTTTTAGTCTGGCGAGAACATCGGAATCCTTGTTTGGCGGGTCTCCCTTGAACTTACCGTCGTCGGTATTTGCCGGTGCCGTCGCACTTGGGTTCTCATCCTATTTTCTCGGCATCCATCAAGCAACTTTTGACTCACTGGATGGCCACATTAAGGAGGTAGGATTTATTTGGGCACCCAATTGGACATTTCTGTTTATGGTGTTCATGCCGCTGTTCTTTGCGATTGTCGCAGAACTACTGGTCTTTTGGAAATATGAAGGGCGCTTGCATCTTGTGGCTCACCCCGACCGGATGGATAGTTCCGACACTTGGGCGCGCAACGTAGAAGCGTCTTCTTGTACGTTTTGGGCGGTCTTTTTGATATGTTTTCTGTTTGCGGGTGTCTTTCAATGGATCGGGGTTCGCTTGCTTCCGTTGGTGCAAGGAGCTGGTAGCATTGCCCCTGATTGGGGCTCGTTGGCGCTTGTGCAGCCAGAAGTTATATCCGTTCCGGAAGAGATCGTGTTCACAGGCTTCGCATATTTTTACATGTGCGTCTGCTTCTATGTGTTCTTCGCGGGCCTCATATTGCTATATACGGTGGTCCAGGATTTTGAGAAAATTCTGGCGGGGTCAGACGATAAGCAAAAAGCTGAGCATCAACACGAAGCCAATACAGTTGGTGCTCGGGTGATGCGTGGGATTTTTCGATGTACGGTTCTGGGGATCTTCATTGCGATCTGCATGAAGCTGCAAAGCACCTACTTGGCATCCAGCGGGACAAACATCGTACGTTGGCTGGTTGGAGACATGACTTCGATCTTCAATACAGGCGATGAAATCCACAGCTTGACCGACTACAGTGCACCGAACCATTTCAGTAGCCTTCTTATCGTTTTGGCGACAGTTTTTGTCTTTCTGTATGGCGCTTCCCGATTGGGCGCGAGCGGTCAGTTTCATGTCCTCATGGGCATGATGGTAACGACCGTAGCTATACTAGTGGCCAGCTATTTGCTGATCGGTGTGTTCGCGGGCTTCTCCATTTTACTGAGCGTAGCGGTGCTAATCGCGATTTACGGCCTGTTTGATCCGGGGTTCGAAACATGGAACGCGGTAGAGCAGAGAGACAGTCAAAGTGTATCATAATTGGCTGGATCGGTGGGATGAACGGCGCGTACAGCGAGGCAACGAACTAAAGAAAGTGGCCGATTTCGTCCTTGATGCGGAACTCGCGTTTCCAGGCAAAAAGCAGGTAGGTAGCATCGCGGAGCTTTGTAACCTTGCAGACCAGGCCGTCGAGGATCCAGCCTTCTTTGATGAACCAATCGATTCAGCTTTTGAGTTCAGTTTGAAAAATGACTGGATCAAGTTTCCATCGGACGTCTCAACCGACACCGAAGAGAACAATATGGTCTGGTCGAAGGTGACGGAAAGCGGTTCATTGGATAAGGCGCTAGTCGTTTTTCACCATTGGAATGCAAGCAAGCAGCAACGTCAGATTGCGAACTTCTTCTCGAAGCGCGGCATCACTGTCGTCGAGATTGCGCTGCCCTATCATTTCCAACGCAGCCGTCCCGACTCGACGCATGCTGATTATATGCTTAGCTCGAATATCGGTCGAACGATCCAATCTGTCAGGCAGGCCGTTTTGGATGGCCGGAAACTCATTCGTTGGCTGAAATGCCAAGGATACAAGGAGATTTCAGTTCTCGGGATGAGTCTAGGTTCGTGGGTTGCTGGGTTGGTCGCGGCGCATGACCCGGCTGTAACGAAAGCCTCGCTTTTCCTGACGGCCGGAAGTTTGGCAGATATGGTCTGGACTGGTCGCGCGACACGGCTAATACGCGACAGCCTAGAGTCAGAGATTGATCTTACCGATCTCAGAAGGGCGTGGGGACCCCTCAACTTGGAAAATCACGCTCATAGGTTGGGACGATCTGATCTCGATCTTCAGCTTGTGCTGGCAAAGCGTGACAAAGTGGTAATGCCAGAGCTATCGCAGAGATTCATTCAGACATTGAAGGAGACTGGGGGCAGCCCAGATATTCTGGAACTCAACTGCGGTCACTATTCGTTGGCGATGCCCCCTCACATCATGTTTGCCGGCTTAAGATTGAAGCGGTTGCTCAAGCACGGCCAATGATCGCTTAGGACTTGTCGCTCACCTTCATACCAGCTGAGATCGCATCGTTGCCCGTGAATACAGTGACCCAGGAGTCGGCGCTGCCGAGATCAATGCAGCGCAAGCCGGTGATTATTGCCCATCACGCTGAACAAATTCTCCATATTCTTGGCTGACCTCCTGCGCTTCGGTGAACGCACGGCCCCGTTCAATCTCCAAACACCGGAAGTATGCTTGAACGTCGTTGATATAGGTCTCGAAATCCCGTTTTATTAAGTCGGCATACTCTTTGGCGGTGTCCGGATCTGCCGGAACGAACGGTCGATCCGGGGCATAACAGGTTCCCGCATGCACCATCGAGGCTATAAAAACACACGATATTGTAAGGCCGTAGGTGAGCTTTCTGATGAGTGGCAATGCCTGTGCCCCCTTAGATGCTGGAAAAATTCGCTGCTTATGCTTAAAGGTGGCGTAGAAACCGTCTTCCTTCAAGTAACAATACTATAACTTGAGGGTCGTATTATAATATTGTAGTAGCAGGGTACCCGAGGAGGGGCCCTGTTTGCCAACCTGAAAAGAGAGCGCAAACGTGGGGACAGACATACATAAAGAAGCGCCCAATGTGGTTACCGAAACATTACTCCGATCTCTCATCCAGAACGGATATCAAGCTGAGGTTGTATGCAAAACCACAGCGACGAAAAAAGCTGCGGTTTGGTATGGGGTCTGGATCATCCGTGTGGTCAACAAAGATCACACGTATGAGAAGCTGCTTGTTTCTGCCCGAAACCGAGCCACGCCAGAAGACGAAATTACTGCGCGGGCCTTCAAGACTGCCAATGGACTTATCTCTTTCATGCAGGGGATGGGCTTCGAACACGTCGATATTCCATTGGTTGAGGGCAGGCGTTCTACCCACATCCTCACGGACAACGCTCTGGACACTGACAACAGCTAGCGCGACAGCGCTATTTCTGATCAGCACCACCGCAAACGCGCAAGCTATGGTGCTGGTCATGCGAGGCGATGGCTCGCTGGAAACATCGACCTCGCAAAGCAACTTCGCAAGAAATTACAATGATGGGGTGGGGCAAGGCACCGCCTCTCAAGGTCTTCAACTCTTTGGCCGCGGTGCCAACGAAGATACGTCGCCGGGTGGCGCTGGCCCTCGGGTCGCTTCGGTTGCGGCTCGCGCTGCCCGTGGACGCCCCGAAATTCTTGCTGCCATTGATGAGACGGCGCTGCGCTACGCAAGCCACCCAGCCCTGCGACGTGCTGGCCTGTCCGTAACCGAATGGCGACTTCTGTTCCGCTCCAACATTGAAATTGAAAGCGCCTACCAGACGAACGCTCGTAGTCACGTCGGTGCGATTGGCTTGGGACAGCTTATGCCAGAAACCGCGCGCGATCTTGGCGTTGATCCGCACAACTGGCGACAGAACCTCGATGGATCGGCCCGGTATCTCTTGATGATGCTGGTCCAATTCGGGGACGCGCGACACGCTTTGGCGGCATACAACGCCGGTCCTGATGCAGTCACGCGCTACGCGGGTATTCCGCCCTATCAGGAAACCCAAAACCACGTCAGCCGCGTGCTGGCCGTGTTCAACCGGCTAGAGGGAGATAACTCATGAAGCCTACCACTACCAATATGGTGACACTGTGCGGTGTGCTGCTGATTCTGGCGCAACCGGCCCTGGCACAGTCCATCGACTTGTCACCTGTCCAAACACTGTTGCAAGGCATTGTTGACGCGATTACCGGCCCCCTCGGTATCGTGATCGGCACGCTCGCTCTGATCGGCGTCTTCTTGTCTTGGCTCTTTGGCATTCTCGATTTTCGGCAAGCCCTTTGGGTCGTTGTCGCAATCGCCGGTATCGCAGCCGCGCCGACGATCGTTGCCGCTATCTGGACCACATAGGGAGCTGGTAAGATGGCAGAACAGTCCCGTCTTTTCATTGGCCTCGTAAGACCTCCCAAATTGCTGGGCTTGCCCATCATGTACGCAATGGTCTGGTTATTCTGGTCTGTTCTCGTCTTCTTGTGGGTTCAGCATTGGGGCGTCGCTCTCGCGTCGGCCCTTGCATATCCCGCTCTGTGGAAAGCCGCGGATTGGGACCCTAATTTTTTAGATGTTGTAGCAATCACGTTGCAGGAAACACCCCCTACCCCAAACAGGAATATCCACGGAGGAAACAGCTATGCCCCGTGATGAAAGTTTCGATCCAATGACGTTGCTGCCTGAATGGGTAAAAAAGGAAAAAGAGCTAGCCCACATGCTTCCGTATGTGAGTTTGGTCGATGATTATACCGTCAGGACACGCGGAAGCGAACTATTTCAATGTATTCGCCTCGAAGGTGTGAACAGCTACACGACCGACGACGATCATCTTGACAAAATCCGCGCCCTGTTTGCTTCCATCATTTCGCAGATCGGCCCTGAGTTTTCGTTTTATGTCCACAAGGTTTCAAAGGCCATCGACCCGGCGTTGATGGCTCTTAAGGGTGACGACTTTGCGGCCCATGTCGATCAAAAATGGACTGCATTTCTGAAAGATGGCGGGCTGCGCGACAAAACACTCACCCTGACGATTTTGCACCGCCCTGCCCTGACCTCCAAGCTGCCGTTCAGTGCGAAAAAATCCATCGCTGCAATTAAGGCCCAGACTGAAAAGCGGATGCGTCGTGTCAGTGAAGTTGTTGGATTTCTCAAATCCACCTTTGCAGACATGAATCCCCGGCTTTTGTCAGCTTCAAAAGGTGAGCTGCTTGGCTTTCTGGGTGGCCTGAACACCGGGCAAGAACTTCCGCTCTATCCAACCTCAAAATACGGCTTTCTGGCGCAAGATGTAGCCAATTCAAGGATCACGTTTCGCGGCACGATTTTTGAGGTTTCAGAAGGGGCTGTCGGTTCGCGGTATGGCACAAGCTTCGCCATCAAAAACTACCCTGCGAAAACGTCTTGCACGATGTTCGATGAACTGAACCTGCCGGTCGATATGGTTGTCACGCACTCGTTCACACCGATCAATAGCAACCTCATGGCAGGCCGAATTAAGAAACAACAGCGTCTAATGCGGGCCGCTGACGATGGGGCTGTGTCTCTGGAAGCCGAATTGGCCGAGGCGTTGGACGATCTTGAATCGAAGCGTCTCAGCTTCGGGGACCACCACATGACGGTGACCGTCTTTGCTTCCACGCTTGAAAACCTTGACTCGATTGCTGGGGAAGTCCGCAACACAGCTGCTACCGAAGGCGTCAACATGGTTAATGAAGCCTTCGCCGCACGCACCCATTTCTTTGCACAACACCCCGGCAACTCCGCAAAGCGCAGCCGGAAAGCGGCGGTAACCAATAAGAATTTTGCAGACTTCGCCGCCTTCCATCGGACACCGCTTGGAAAGCAGGGTCATGAGGTGCCTTGGGGGACCACGATTTCGATGTTCCCAACACCGGAACGGTCTGCTCACTGGTTTAATTACCATGAGCAAGGTTCCCCCGACAAAGAGCCGACTGGCGGACACACTCTGATCCTGGGTCGTCCAGGTTCAGGTAAGTCGGTACTGTCAGCTTTCCTTATGACGCAGGCTCGGAGGGCAGGCGCGCGACTTTTCGTCTTTGACTATCGCCTCGGTATGGAAATGGCGGTTCGCGCCAATGGTGGTCGCTATACAGCGGTCAAGGCGGGTGAAGCCACGGGACTGAACCCGCTCTGGACGGAGATTGACGAACGCGGGCAGGCGTGGCTTGCTGACTGGCTCGCCTCTCTTATCTACCGCACAGACAAGCCGCTTACCCCCTCTCAGACCAACCGCATTCAAGAGGTTGTTCGTCAGAACGCAACAGTCTCCGATCCGGAGCTTCGAAACTGGCAAGACTTGTCTTCGTTGTTCGTCTCTGTCGATGATGGTGGCGATCTGCACGATCGGTTGCAAGAATGGACTGCTGAGGGACGTTACGGCTGGATATTCGGCCAAAACCAAGAAGATACGTTCTCACTGGATGGCGACGTTGTAGGCTTCGACCTGACGGGGATCTTGGACAGTGAAAGCGAAAAAGAGCGCATGGCCGTTCTGTCGTATCTGTTCCGCCGCGTAGAGCGAGTGATTGAGGATCGCCAGCCCACGATCATCATCATTGATGAGGCGTGGAAGGCACTCGACAACGGCTATTTCGCAGAGCGCCTGTCAAACTGGCTTGTTACCGCGCGGAAACAAAATGCTGTGGTCGTGATGATGACACAATATGCCAGCCAGCTCGAACAAACACGCACGGGCAAGACAATCATTGAAGCTGTGCCGACGCAAATCCTGCTCCCAAACATTCGGGCCAATGCGTCAGATTACGCAATGCTGAACCTGCACAACAAGGAACTAGATGTCTTGCTGAACACCGGCAGCAACTCGCGGCTTGGGTTGGTCAGAGACGATGACGGATCAGTCGTCATAAACGCTGATCTGAGCGCCCTTGGGCCGCTTCTAACCATCCTCGGCGGGATGGAAAAAGGTGAACAACTGGTGGGTGCCGATTATCGCCAGCGACCGGACTTCTGGAGAGTAAAATGAAACTGACAATAACTGCTCTTTTGGGCGTACTCGCTCTGAGTGCCTGCACAAACTATCAGGGACCGAAGGCTAACTGCTTTGATGGCGGCTCCACAACCCGAGCCAAACACGATTTGACGTCTGAATCGCTTAGCTTTGCAGCGCAGTCAAACGCAACAGTTTCGACGCGCAATGCTCCCATGAAGAACTGCACATTCGAGGCCCTCGCCGCTCCTGCGGGCCCTCGGGGACAGTAATGCGTAGAGCCCTCACATACACAGCGATTGGCCTGATCTGGGCCACGTCCTCGGTGGGTCAAGGCGTACCTACCGTGGATGGGGGTTTGGCTATTAGAAACCAAGCCGCGAACGCTCATCGTGAAGAAGACCTTGCTACCCAACGTGAACGTTTATCGACTGCTGAGGCTATTGCGGAAATCGAGGAAGAACAGCTTTCGGTTCTTCAACAGATTTTGGATGCGCAATCCAGTTTTGGTGGGCAAGACATCCCTGCAATGGTCACTGGTCTCGAAGATGGTGAATTGCCTGAACAATCGGCGGATACGCTGTATGCGGCGGTCGATAACAATCCAGCCGGGGATCAGATGTTCGGTGATGCAAACCAGAACATTGAACAACTCATCATTCGCGTAGCACTGGAGACCCACGGTTTGAGTGGTGTTGGAAGCGCCGGTTTATCGGTCCTTCAATGGCGCTGCCTTCTGCAAGCTCTCATCTGGCAAGAAAGCCGCTTTACTATCGGTGCTCGTTCGCCGGTAGGTGCTTTCGGCCTGACGCAGATCATGCCCGGAACGGCGGGCGATCTTGGCATTTACCCGGCCTTTTACGACAGCCCGTATTTGCAGGTCGAAGGTGGAGCACGGTATCTGGCGCAAATGCTGCGTATGTTTGATGGCAACATCATTCACGCGCTCGCGGCCTATAACGCCGGACCAGGCAACGTCCAGAATTATGGCGGCGTTCCCCCATTTCAGGAAACACAGCACTACGTGCAAGTGATCCCGCGCAAATACAATGAATATCTGACCCGTGTGGGCGGTATCGACGCACTTGGGACCATTGACCCTGCCCTTCTTGCAAATTCGAATCTGTCAATCTCTGGGGCCGGTGCCAGCTTCTATGGCAACAGCTCAATGCAGAATGTCGAAGCAGCGGCCTTGCATGTCCAGAACATCGTTCGCCGGATCGGGCAGACGCAGGACATTCAAGAGGCGATGGCTCTCAACTCATATGCGCGGGCAGAACTGGTCCGCCTCGTTGCGGTGCTGACACGCCTGAAAGCTGCACGCACTCGGCCTTTGAGTGACGCAGAACTGGCGATGGCAGCTGCACAACTCAAGGAATCGGAATTTATGGACTTCACATTGGAGGAACTCGACTAATGGAAAAATTCGTCAAAACACGGGTGTTCATGCGCTCCACCATCTCAGCCACCGTTCTCGGTGCAATCGGGTTTGTAGCTGCGCCCAGCCTACTTGGGGGCGGCGCAGCGTATGCTCAGGGTGTCCCAACTGTCGATACCCAGAACATCGCGCAGGAAATCCAGCAACTTCGGCAGATGATCGAAGATGAGGTGTTGCAAAACGAGCAGCTTCAACAAGCGCTGGCCCAGCTTGATACGCTGCGCGAACAATACGCCCAGCTTCAAGAGACCTATGCCGCCCTGACGGGCCTCATGGAACTGCCTGAAATCATCACAACGCAGTTTGAGGAAGAACTGAACGGCATTTTGGATCAGGAGTTTGGTGATATTCTCTCGACCATTGAAGCGATCAAGAACGGCGACTGGTCGCAGCTTGCGGGAAATGGTGCATCGGGCATTCAAACCCAAATGACGCGCGTGTTGGAAGAAGCCGGTTTCAATGAGGATACATTGTCGGAAATGGCAAATAGCGGTGCTGCTGGCGCTGAACGCACCGCGCAGCAGGCCACGACAGGTGCGATGATGTCTGCCGCCGCCCAAAACAGCTATGAGGAAGCCGGTCAGTCCCTCGAACGGGTTGATCGTCTCGTTGGCATGATTGGCGATATGGAAGAGCTGAAAGACAGCGTTGATCTGAACACCCGCGTCACTGCTGAACTGGCAATCGCTCTCGTGGCCCAATGGCAGTTGGAAGCCGTGCAAACCGTTGGGACAGGTCAAGCCGGTGTGCTCGACGCCGCAACATTGGCAGAAGAACAGCAATTCATGGACTTCACATTGCCGACCCTTTCGGCTGACTAATCAAGGGATAATGACGTGACGATTGAACAGGAAATCATTGAGGAAGAACTGATTTACGGCGCTCGACGACGTGAACAGTTTTGGCAAAAGCTGGGGCTTTCGGGATTGGCGTTTGGCGTTTTAGGGTGCCTTGCGGCTGCGGCTGTGGCGATCCTCGATGTAGACCCTGACCCGGTTGTTGTGCCTTATAATCCAGAAACAGGGATGGCGCTCCCCAACGCATCGGTTGGTGCTGTTCGCGTGACAGAAAATCAAGCCGTCATTGAGTCGGTTGTGTTCCGGTATGTGACCGATAGGGAAACATACAACCAGCTCGACAACGATCTGCGTGTCCGCAGCATCCTTGAACGCTCGGATCGTGCGGCCGAAGCCTCCATGCGCTCCCTCTGGGATAGTGCCAACTCGAACTATCCGCCAACAGTGTACGGCCAGAATAGTCGTCTTGATGTGGAAATTCTCAGCATCAACCGAATCGGCTCGAACCGCGCTCAGGTTCGTATGCGCAAGCGTTTGACCTCGCCTCAAGGTGTTCAGGCCGGGCTTTTCACCGCGACATTGCTTTTCGAGTTCCGGCCTGAAGAACGTCGCTCGATTGATGATGTATGGAGCAACCCCTTCGGTTTCACAGTCATTGAATATGCCATCCGCTCAGACAGATTGGAAAATTGACATGAAGGCAATAAAATCAATCATTCTGTCTCTGGTTCTGGTTCTGGCCCTTGCGGCGGAACCCGTGTTTGCAGAAGCCATTCCTCGTGCTGGGGGCAATGATCGCCGTGTTCGCATCGCGACCTATCAGGAAGGTCAGGTATACCGTCTAAGCGTCAGCTTGACCCACGTAACGTCCATAGAATTTGGGCAAGGCGAAACAATTCGCTCAATCATTGCCGGTGATACCGAAGGCTTCCAGCTCGATGGTGTTCCCGGTGGCCGTGCTTTCGCTGTCAAACCAAACGCTCGCCGGGTTCACACGAATATTACTGTCTACACGAACCGTCGCAGCTACTATTTCAATGTCCAAGAGAACTCATCACCGACCTATTACGTGGTGCAGTTTCGGTATCCTCAAGACAACGCAACGGGCAGGAATACAGTCGCTCAACAGGCAGCGAATTACAATTACGCAGTCAGTGACAGAAAAGAGTTCACGCCAACATCTGTTTGGGATGATGGGACGTTTACTTATTTCCGGTTTGCGCGCGGCGCACCGGTCCCGGCCATTTTCCGGGCGACAGGCAGCAATGAACGGACGGTCAACAGCCAGCAGGTTGAACACGGTTTAATGCGCGTTTCGGGTGTCAGTCGGCAATGGGTTCTTCGCCTCGGTGATGAAGTCGTTTGCATTCAAGCCACAGCAGGAGGCTCAGGATCATGAGCGACACAAACGATCTTGAAAAACGGCTGGCGGCCTTGGAAGGCGGCAGTTCCGCCGCTGCGGCTAAAAAGAAACCGTCACTTGCCATGGCCGCGGCTGGCGCAGCAGGTATCGCCCTCTTGGGTGGTTTCACTTACCTGAGCTTGCAGGGGGACGGAGAAGCATCGTTATCCACGGCACAACCCGAAGAATTTCAGACAGAAGGTCAAGGATTTGGCGAGATTGACCCATTCGTCCCGCCGCCGCCGCCTGAGCCAGAGATTCAGATTGTTGAAACACAAGTTGAACCCAATGCAGATCTGTTGGCACAACTGGCGGCACTGCAAGCCCAGATCGAAGCTATCAAGAACGCACCGGAGCCTGAAGCCGAAGACAACACGGCGGCAGCAGAGGCTATGCAGGCTTTGTCCGAACAGATCGCAGCTTTACAACAATCTTCAGAAGCCGCCCAACAGCAATTCCAAGATGCGCTCGCTGAGCGGGATCGCGAATTGGAAAAACTTCGCATGGACCTTGAGCTTGCTCAACTGCAGGCTCCCACCCCTGCCCCGATACCATCGACTATGGACGACGTTGAAGCGCGCCGCCTCGCAGAACTAGAAAGACGCCGCCAAGCCGAAATGGCATTTCAACAGGCTCGAATTGAATCACCTACCATCGCCTTCGGAGGTGGTACTGGTGCTGATGGCTCGTCTGAATTGACAGAAAGAACGCTCAGCCGAGTGCAGGACTTCGTTGTTAACGGGGCATTGCCGTCACCCGTCACTCAAGCTGAAGTAATCGCCAACCCGTCAAACACAGTCGTCCAAGGCACGATGATCCAAGCGGTGACAGAAACGGCATTGGACAGCTCCCTTCCCGGCGCTGTGCGCGCAATCATTTCTGAGGATGTTCACTCGTATGATGGATCTAGGGTCTTGATCCCGCGCGGGTCACGGCTGATCGGTCGATACCAATCAGGTGCTGAGATTGCGCAAAAACGTGTCACCATCGCATGGGACCGGATCATCATGCCAAACAACCAGACGGTAGTGATTAGCGCATTCGGCGGTGATGAGCTCGGCCGGTCCGGCGCAACCGGCTTCGTGGATACTCGGTTTAGCGAACGCTTCGGTTCGGCGGCACTAATTTCACTGATAAGCGCCCTACCGGGCGCGGCGGCAGCGCAGGTTGAAGACGAAACCTCTGCCGAGGTGTTGGAAGACGTCGGTGACGATCTTGCCGATGCAACGGATAGCGTGATTGGCGATTATCTCGCCCTTGGCCCTGTGATCTATGTGGATCAGGCTTCGCGCATCACAGTCATGGTTGATCGCGATTTGGAGATTTTCTAAGTGGCATCAAACTATCTCCAACAAAGCCTGGACAAGCTTCCGGACGCCAAGCGGGATGATGTGATTGAAATTTGCGTCAATCCTGATGGCACTGTGTGGGGCGAATTTCACGGCGACCACTTCATGAGTCGTCTTGAAACCGTTCTTACCCAGACGGAAATCAGAGACCTCTCAAACCAGATTGCATCTGCCGCCAGCACGACGATGAGTAAAGACAAACCGATTGTCTCTGTAAGCGTGACTTATCGCGGGCGTCCAATTCGCGCACAGGTGATCCAACCGCCTGCTGTGAGGGATGGATACTCTATCGCTCTGCGCTTCTTTTCCACCCTGTCGCTGGACGACATTGAACTCAAGTTTCTCTATGGCGCAGAACGCAGTTTGGAAGTGGATCGGCAGACCAGAAACCGTGAATTGCGAGAAGTCGTAAAAGGCGGCGACATTTACGCTGCCGTGCAATTCTGTGTGGAAAACAAGCTGAACATGATCGTATCGGGCGGCACTTCCACGGGGAAAACCGTCGCCGCGCGGAAGATCCTCGCTTACGTGCCAGACGACGAGCGGATAATTACTATCGAAGAAGCTGCCGAATTGCTGCCATCGCAGCCTAATGCGGTCACGCTGATTTCAAACCGAGACGTTCCAGCACAATCGGCGGACACGTTGCTCACCTCAACCCTTCGGATGCGGCCTGACCGGATTGTGTTGGGAGAGGTGCGTGGCCAGGAAGCCATGACGTTCCTAGAAGCAATCAACACCGGTCACGGCGGGTCAATGACGACGCTTCATGCAGAAACCCCTCAACTGGCGGTTCAGCGCTTAGCAATTGCCGCACTTAAAACTGATGTGCCAATGACTTACAGGGACATGATACAATATATCGAAAGCTCGATTGATGTAATCATTCAAGCAGGTCGCCATAAAGGTGATCGCGGGATTACGGAGTTTTACCTACCCGGAACGCCTGAAGAAGGAGACAAAACATGAAGCAGTTTGAGCATGAATTTCTGGTCTTTGATATGGCCAGCAAAAAGGGTCTCGCCCAAATGCGCGCAACACTCGCAGAGTGGGGTGCAGCAGGTTACGAGCTAGTTTCCGTTGTGCCGTCCGATATGCACTCACGGAGCGTTACGGCTTTCCTGAAGCGCGAAATCGCTGAGCTTACAACGAGCAGCGGAGAAGCGGCATGATCCGTTTCTTTGTGACAACCGCTCTTATTGCTGGGTTCGTAAGTGTCACACCGGTATCGGCTCAGGTCACGATAACGATTGGAAGCGAGACGCCAAGGGTTTGCCCAGATCAACCACCCCAACCCGAATGGGTTGATCGCATCCCTTTGCGTGAAGCTCACAATAAAGTGCTGATCCAGCAAATGTATCGCGCCCAGAGCATGCAAGCTGTCGCGGAATCCGGGGACTGCTCTTGTGAGACCAGGTTTCCCACTTGGGAAAATGTCGAAACTACGTTCCTCGAAGCCTATGCCGACTTAGACCGTTGGGGCGCGACCGAACGGACGGAGGAGTATCGCAATCTTGCCAACGAACACCGCAAGATCGCGAAGCCAATATGTGAGCACCAAGGCAACTGGTGAGGAAACCTAGATGAGTGTCGTTACGTACTTTGTGGAAACAGCCGAAGGCTATTTGAACACTGCTGCCGAAACCCAGTTCGGATCCGTGGCAGCAACTGTTGGAACTCTGATCAACCTCGCCTCGATCATCTTGGTAGTCATGGTGTTCATCAACATGGCCTATCAGTATAGGTCGATGGATGGGCGAACGGCGTTTTGGCTTGCGGTGAAAATAACTTTAGTCGGGGTGTTTGCGTTAAACTGGACGCAATTCAACTCTTTTTCCACAGCAATTCTCAACGGCATTGACAGCATTGCGGGCGCACTCGTGGCCTCCGTTGGTGGTGGCACACCCGGCCCGTCCGGAACATTCGCAGAAGAATTTGACAGCCTAATCGCATCCCTAGGTGATTATCTCAACGCAGCAGGTTCAGAACTGAATTGGATGGCGGGTGCGATGCTCGATATTCTCGGCGTCCTTTTGCTTTCTATCCTCGGCGGCCTGGCTGCGTTCATTCTCGTCGCTTCCCGCCTGATGATCGCCCTACTAATAGGCATGGCCCCCATCATGATCTTTCTGACGCTCTTTGAGGTCACCAAAGACTATTTCGCCCGCTGGCTATCTGCACTCATTTCGTTTGCATTGTATCCTATCGTTGTTGCGGGCGTCTTTGCGACGATAACGGGTGTGTCACGTGCGCTCTTGGGCGAGCTAGGTGATCCCGAAGGTGCATCGAATATCGGCGCACTAATCCCCTTTTTCATGATGGTCCTGATGGCGAAGGGATTCATTATTGCCACGCCATTTATCGTTCGTGCAATCTCAGGGAACATCGTCATGCCCGCGCTTACAAGCGGCATGGGCGGAGCTTATGCCTATGGACGGGCATTGGGTGGTAGCCAACAGGCATACAGCCGTATGGGTGTCGGTACCGCGAGCGGAGCCGAGGTGATCGCAATTCGAACTCGACAAGCGATGGGGATAAACCGTCCAGCTGAGACAACAAGTCGGCACCAATCAGCCAATATGAAACCAACTGCACCACCGCCACAAACAACCGGCACCGGCCAGCAAATGCAGCGGATGCTGGCCCGGTCTGATCGGTTGAAAGGCAAATAGACCATACGGGAGCATCCAGTTGATCTACACGTTGCCTTTGAAGAACAAGAAAAGGCACGCCTATCAGCGGGCCTTCTTCTGTCTTTCGAGGATACTCACGCTGTAGCGTAAGTTTTCTGGACCCCCTGCCCTTCTTCGACAATTACCGCCTCTAATTCGGCCAGCTCGTTTGTAGCCGCATCAAGCGCTCCAAGATCAGCATCTGAGACAACCGCCGGATCGGGAATATCGAGCCGCTGTTGCACAGATAAATTGAACTTGCCTTGACGGTCCTCAAAGTCACGTGTCACCTGAACAACAGCCTTCGCCTTGCGCTTTCGCGCCGAGGTTTTAACCGTAGCCCGATGAGGCTGGTTGCTGGTAAGGGCCACGGACGCATCCCTGTCTGTGATGGTCCTATCGGCCTTTTTCGCCACCTCGGACCCTGCCCCGTCTTCGGGCATCGGAGCGGGCGCGGATGGAGCCTCTAGCCCAGTCTCGGCCACGTCCGGTGCTGTATCAGTCGTGAGTGTCGTTTCGGGAAACGGCAGCCCACCTGTTTGCGCCTCGCTGATCAACTTGAAAAACGGATCGTCATAATACTTGATGCGCTTCGCCCGGATCGGCATTTGTGCATCCACAACGATAATAACATCATCGAGCGGCAACCTCCTTGCTTCATCCTCCGGCAGCAACGACGTTTCTTCCGTTCGTTCCGACATGCTTCGGCCTTCAAATGGGTTTCTCCCGATGGAGCGAGACCGTGTGACAACCCGCTTGGTGGTCTTGCCAACAGCTTTGCTCAGTTCTTCGACTGTCTTTTCATCAGATGGGGTCAAATACAGCTTCACACCTGCGTTGCCCTGCAAGGCACGGCGGGTGTTTTCGCCGTAGATCTCATCTAGGGCCGGGATCGTTTGGGTGACGATTGCCAGATGGGCTTTATATGAGCGCAGCGTTTCAATGCTGTCTGTAACAATCGGCATTTTTCCAAGACGGTTGAACTCGTCCAGCATGATCATGACTGGCCAAGGTTCGTCCGGACCAGGTTCTTTGTCCTGCAAAGATGAAATCAAGTCAGAGAAAAACAGTCGGATCAGAGGCGCCAGTGGCTTCACCATGTTGGGCGAGACCACAAGGAAAACGGAAAAAGGTTTCTTGCGGATGGTTCTGAAATCGAAATCCGAAACCTGCGTGGCCTTGTCGATCGCTGGATTGCTCCATTGATCGAGGCCGGAAGTCATCAACAACGACACATAGGAAGTCAGCGTATCGTTGTTGGTTGATGCCAGCCGCTCAAAGATCAGCTTCGCGGCACGATTCTGCACCTCATCTCGGCGTTTCATGAACTCTTTTTGTTTGTTGCCACCGCTCGCGCTGATTTGGTAAATCTCGCCCAGAGTTGGCCGGCCGCGCTCGAACGCCAACAGACCGGCAGCGACAAAGAGATCAATACCGCCTTTCAAGAGACCCTGTACCCTGTCGCTGTCAGCCTGCAAAAACAACGATGCAAGCAACTGCAATTCCATCTGCTGCCGATCTGAATCTTCAAGTTCTGCGATGCGCAGCAAGGGGTTATACCGATGGCTACGCCGGTCATGCCAGTCGGTTGGTGCAAATCGGAAAATCTCGTCACCTTGTGACGCTCGATGACGGGCGGTCGCTTCGAAGTTTTCACCCTTGACGTCTAGCACCACGGCAGACCCCTTGAAGGTCAACAGGTTCGGAATAACAAAGCCGGTCGTTTTACCTCTACCGGTTGGCGCAACGATCAACGCATGTGGATAGATTTTCGAGCTAATCATCGCCTTGTTACTCTTTGGCTTACCCAACTTGCCCAGGATAAACCCGCTGCCGGGTGTATTGAAAAAGCCGTTCTTTCGCATGTGTGCAGGCTTTTGCCATTGGGTTCTGCCAAACTTAGTCAGCGCGTTCCCTGACAGCACGGCGCTGAGAAGAAGACCAGCAAGCCCGAACCCGCCGACGATCAAATTGACCAGGCGAAAGTCCTCTGGCCGATATGTTCGCATCCCAAGGTAGTTTTGGGCCAACAACCAAAAGTCCAGATCGGCCCGTATGCCATAGTCTCGGAACGTCAGGAACGCTGTCGCCACGACATACCCGAAAATCAGTGACAAAATGGTCAGAAGAAAAATCCCGACCGCGATTTTGCCCTTATCCATGAGTCTGTCCTTTCTCGGAATTCGCGTGGACATGCTTCAACCGCTGCGCATCATATTCTTCCTCGGCAATCTCCGAGACGACTTCGCGGGTCGCTTCACTACTCGAGGTCGCCTCATCTGATTGCAGATAGGCTTTGGCGGCGTAGAGACGGTCCAGCCTATTATCTATGAGCTCCGAAAGCGCTTCGCTGTCACCGTTGCGCAATTCTTCAAGTCGTTCGTCGTTAAGTTCCCGTTCGATCTCTCCACGATAAATTTCACGGCTGCGGTCGTCGGAGAATGGTGAATTGATTTTGTCGTTGCGCTCATGTTCGATCACGCGGGCAATCTCCGGCGATGCCACAACGCGCTGTTCGACAACTATGCGGTCGCTCTCGCGCACATATCCTTCTGGGGGTCGAATAATATCTGTGGCTCTATCCCATGCCCTCGACGCAAGCGCCGCGTGGGTCGCAGACTTCGCCGCAAACGCCTTGAAATCACCGTTGGCAACTTTGACTTGTTCACGCCCGTACTCTCTGGCGTCGCTGTCGTCGGAATAGCCATAGTTGAAGTCAGTTTTGGCAAACCGGTCTTCCATGGCTTCAAAAGCGCGGCGATCGTCCGGCGAAACACCCACAAGTTCAGGGTTGTCGTCGATGCGCCGTGTAACTGCATCCTCAATGTCAAAGCTACGCTCAGCGATATGCGCATTTGAATAGCCTTGACCACGTAAACGGGCAACTTCCGCTGTAACACTCTCTGAAATCGCGTCTTCGCGGTCCTGTATCGCAATGCCCTCGCGCTCGGCTCTCTCAATACCTGCCACAAGCCTGTTGTCTTCGGCAGCATGTTCCACGCTATCTTGCCGCTCTGCTTCTTCCCTAAGAAACTCTTGGTATTCGGGGCTGTTCACGTCCACATCTGCAAGGGCGTCCACTTCAATGACGCCATCATCGCGCAGAACCTCGACCCGTTCCAAAGTCTGGCCCAACTGGACATGTACTTGATCCAGCTTTTCAGCCGCGATTGCCAAGTCCTCTTTCCGTTCAAGATTCAATCCTTCGTTCTTTGCAATCTTTGACAGGTCGTCGGCCATCCACCGCTGCTCAAGCCACGCATTGCTGGCCCCCTGCTCTACCCGCGCGATTACCGCCGAAGATGAAATGCCCGTGCCACGCAAAGCCGTTTCGATTTGCGCTCGCGTATCCGGCTCCCGCATGGAGGCAACAGCGTTTTTGTTGATATTCGCCTCGGAATAGACGCCCGTATCTGACGCCGCATCGTTTAGTGTCGCAGAACGGACGCCAACAGGCTGCATGTGAGCGACGTTGCGATAGATCGCGTCCAATTGCTTTTCATACTTGGCCTTCATTGCATCCGGTGCATCACGGACAAACTGTTCAACCCTCTCTGCACGCTCTGCAAAACGACTTCTCAGATCGTCAAAGGATTCTTGGGTCTCCATGTAAACTTCTCCATTCTGTTCAAGTTGCCCGCCCTGCCCCAGCATTTCACTGGCAAGGATCAAGGCGTTTGATATGTCTTCCCGGTTCTCAGCTGACGCCTCTGCGGCCAACGAGCGGTAAATCCTGGACGTGGTTGCGATTTCCGCCAACGCGCGGTCCAGGTCACGTCCGACCCTTTCACGGGCTTTGGGTTCGCGACCTTCTTCCTTGGCCGCGTAAATCTCTTCCGCTTTGGGTGCGTAGGTCAGAACGCCGCGATCGATGCGCCGGGTTGCCTCAAGACGAACCCCAAATTTTTCTGCTTCTTCGACCATCGCGGTTCGGAAGTCGTCATAGTTGAAGTGGTGATCTCGACCGAGATAGAAATATTCACCTTCTTGGGAACGCCGGTTCAGCACCATATGGGCATGAGGGTGCGCCCTGTCCTCGTGAACCGCTATCAAATAGTCAAAATTCCGTTCATCGTTTGCAAAAAACCGCTCGGCTACGGCGGATGCTATGTCACGCACGTCTGCTCCCTTTGTCCCAACGGGAAACGACATGAGCATGTGCGTAGTGTGACCCATCTTTGGTCGGAAACCTTCGTCCCAACGGCTCGAGAAGCGATCTACAACAGACTTGATTTCGTCTGCACTCAACTGCTTCTTTCCATCGAGAACACTGCGGCTATCGACGATGAAGGATGATTTACTCGTGAGGTATTCGAGCTGATTGGAAAGCTGGCCCTTAGTGTGGGTGCCACCAGACCGAATGGCTTTGAACACCGCTGCTCGGTGGCCCTTTGCCGCCCTTGTCATTTGCTTGCGCTTTTCGCCCAACCCTTGCGTCGAACCGCGCACGCGGCTCCAACCCTCACGGAAAATCTCGCCGGTTACAGCACTAACTGCATCACTCTTCGCCATCGGCCAGCTCCTTCAACGCCTCGTTGACCAACAGGTTGATCCTATCTGTCCGCCGCCGAACCAGAAGGTCCACTTGATCTGCAAAATCCAGGACGAACCCAGTTAGGCTGCGCATCTGGGCCAAACTTGCCTGCCCGAAGGGGGGCCTAATCCCCTTGTTGTTGGCCTCATTCATTCGTTTGGCGATCTGCGTGACGTTGTTCCCGACACGATTAAGGGCCGCACGAAAGCCCTTCAGCTCGTCGGTCAGGTATTCGTCCGGCTGGAGAATCCCATTTGCAGCTTGGATCAATCGCCGCATCCCGTCGGATCGGCTGTTGACCCCATGCCGCCCAAGCAACGCCTCAAAGGTTCGCAATTCCTCTGGTGTTACAGTTGTTCCGATTTGTGCAGTCCTAATGCCGCTGTCGCGTTTTCGCATCTGTTCCTTGCGAACTGTGTACTGGATTGTTCTCGGCGTAACGTCGAAACGCTTCCCAAGTACCTGAGCGGAGACGCCTCTTCGCGATTCACGGACGATTTCCAATCGCTCCAAATCAGATAAGCGGTGGCGTTTAGCCATTGCGAACATACACTCCCTATTTCCTGCCAACTTCATACAATCACTTAGGCTTTGACGCAATTATAATAATGTGGCTACCACTATAATATTGTCAAAGCCGCTAAAAGTGAATTGTATTCCGCTGCAAACCGAACCCTCGGGGTGAGGTTGTCGAGCCAGGAGCGAGACCGGCCATAAACCGAAGGTGACGGCCCGATCTTGTATAATGGCCGCTGAGCGGCCTCCGTGCTCCTTCCGCACCCCCTCCCCTCGGCAAGAGAGAATGGTGCCTTAACGGGGCGCTCCGCGGCTCAGGCGCGATGTTATACCCCCTGCCCTACCCTCGTTCTTTGAATTCCGGCTGCTTTGCGTGGGTCTAGAAGCACGAAACACGTCACACGTAACACGTAACACGATACATGCCACACACCGCCCGATACACGCTACAAATAACAATCAACACGATACCTGCTACTCGTAACAGGAAACAGGAAACAGGAAACAGGAAACAGGAAACATGCTTACCGATATATGATACACGCAACACGATACATGCGACAGGCAACACGCCACAAGTAACAGTTGACACGAAACACTTATCCAGCAACATGCTACACGATACATGTGGCACGTAACACAGCACGCGAAACATGATCCACGAAACAAGAAACACGATTGAGGTCAAGAAACATGCCAAACGAAAATATGAAGGTCATTTCGGTCATGACCCGAAAAGGTGGAGCTGGAAAAACAACGCTGACCCGAGCGCTAGTGAGCGCCGCCATGTCACGCGGCAAACGCTGCCTTGTTTTCGACGCCGACCCACAGCAGGCACTCGTAAGATGGGCAACCAAACTCCAACTGAATGACCCCTTGTTCAAAATAGAACCGCTAACAAAAGCCAGTGAGCTGGAACAAAAGGCCGAAGAAGCTTACCAAAGCAACACAGCGGATTATGTGTTCGTGGACACAATCGGCGCAGCTGGTGCTTGGGCCGATGATCTGGCATCTGAAAGCGACGCAATCGTTGTTCCGATGATGCTAAGTGATGACGATCTGGAAATTACAACGGACACGTTCAACTGGTATGTTGGACTACGCGAGCGGGCCGACGATCCCGAAGCACTACCAAGTTTCCATGTGGTACTGTCGGCGGTGCCTCCAAAACAGAGCAAAGCCGAAACAGAAGTTGAGCGAAAAGCCCTGAAAAATTTTCCGGTCTTGGACGATTACTTCATGGCGCGAAAACAGCATAAGGACGCTGCCGCCGATGGCTTCATTCACTCCATTGCCCAAGCCCGCCGCGAAAGCAAAAACCCGTTGATGCGGGTTCATGCGAAGCACTTTGAAGAAGCGCTTGAAGAAGCATCTTCCATTCTTGATGCGCTGACAGGGGACAGCTGATGGCACGGAAGAAGAAACCCAAAATCTCAGGTTCAGACCCGTCATATACTTCGGATTTCACCGAATACACGAGGCTCCCAACAAATAAGCCGCCAGAGGTTCAAGAACCAAAGGCTGCACCCGAGCCTCAATCTGAACCGGCCCAGCAAACGGAAAAAACGGTACCTGCCCCGAGGACACGGAAACCAAAGGCTAAACCGACAAAGTCGGCAGAACCAGAGAAAACTGACGCGCCTGAGCCCGCAAAGCATCCCGGCTCCAAACGAGAAATCACACTCACCGCCGCTGTAAAAGTCGAACAGCACAAAAAGCTAGAAGACCTCGAAGGCAAAGGACTTGCTCAGAAGGATGTCATTGCGCTCGCCGGACGGCGAGCAATCGAACGCTTCGATCCAAAGCCCGAGTTTGTCGACAAACCAGAAGCAGAGCGTGGACCCATGCGCGAGGGATACCGTAGCAGCAAACGCATAGATGCTGCCATGATTGACAGGCTACGTAATCAACAGGACCCTTTGCGATTGTCCTCTGACGCTGCGATGGTGCGCGGACAGTTTGAAATACTATTCTGGTCGTGCCTCGATGAAGTCATTGAAGAACTGAACAGCAAGTATTGATAGAAGGCGCGGCAAGCCGCGCAAATAATCCTTTGAAGGGGGAAGGAGTTTCGGCTTCCTTCCCCCTGAAACAAAATAGACAGGGCCGTGTCCTCGCGCTTTGCGCTGCGGGCCGCACCAACCCCGTCGATTTGGTTTCACCCCCATCCTCTCAAGCTCCGCGCATACTCAGGGGTAAGCAGCCGCTTACCCTTTTCCAATTAAGGAATTCGGGCAGGGGAAGTGCTGTTCTCAGTGCAGACAGAGGAAAACCCATGGCACACAACAAGAGGCTCGAAGCGAAGCCAATAATACGAATTTTGGACAGAAAAACGCGCGAAGTGGTGGGCTGGCTCTATGAATGGAACACGGGTGAGCGGGTGCCAATGTGGAAGGACGGATGCAAGACGGATGTGGTGTACGAATAAAGCCGCCGATCGCGGATGATCAGCTTGGTCAACGGACGGAAAAATTGCTAGGCTGTCTCCCAAGAAAGGACCCGGCCTATGCTTTTCCGTAAATCTCTGATTTTTGGCACGCTTTTTGGCCTCCTTCCGCTCTCTGCCGCTGCCTGGGAACACAGCGTGGAACGCGGCGTTGATCTTTATCAGGCACTTGATGGTAGCGTTTCGCTGTCGTTGATTTGCGACCCTAATTCTGTCTATGGAACAACGGCTAGCGCGGTCATGGTCGGCGTCGGTACCGAACTGGAAATGAACGTGCCTGTGACGTTCCGTTTTCCCGATCTGATCACAATTCAAGTCACCTTGGTCTATGGCCGAGTTTCCAAAGCCGATAACAAAGGCGGGGCTTGGGAACCATTGCTAACAGGATTTCGGACCCATGACGCCGTTGCGGTGTTTGTCGGTGACGAAATCCATGAAGTAAACCTGGGCGTCCCCCTGCCGTTTAGTTGCCTGTGATCTGGCCCGTAGGGCCATCGCGCGAAGCGCAGGGCGGGGCAGGGGGCGGGCGCAGCTCTTCCCCTGCCGCGTCACCCCCACCGGCACAGAAACTGCCCCGCCGTTGCAGGCTGGGGCAGGTATCGGCCAGATAAGCCAACAGGGAGTAGGATTAGCCTATCATCCTTGGGCCGACACTCACTAAACCTATGCGGCCGCCCTTCTTTCTGATTTGCTGACAAGATCGTTGATGTAATCCAACGCTTTTTGCGCCTCTGCTGCTGCCTTGAAAATCATGTCCTTGTCCGATTTCAGGGCCTCAAGCCATTTTTCGATATAGGCCGCGCTCTGATCAAACTGCGGTTCAACGCCAAGCTGAACACACAAGAAACATGCGCCAATTTCAGCCACCAATTCGTCAAAGGCGTATTCTTTCTTGGTCACATTGGCCTTTTGGGTCGCTAGGCGCGGCTCTCCGCAAACCCAATGCGTCAACTCGTGCGCCTTCGTGGCATAATACCCCGACGCATCATAAAACGTCTGAATCGGCGGCATGTGGATGTGATCCTTGGCGGGGCTGTAGTAGGCCTGCGGTTTGTCCGACGTGACAATCTCCGCGCCGGACGCCTCAAAGAAGGCTTCAAGGGCGGGGTCTTCGACAGTGCCAAGATCGCGGGGCGGTTCGGGCCGCACATAGTATTCTTCGGGCAAGCCGTCGATCTGATCAGCGTTAAAAACATTGTTGGTTTTGGCAAACCGAATTTTGCGCTTTCCCTCTTCACCTTCTGCGGCGTTCTCGTCTTTGCGTTCAAGCGATCCATAAAAAACCGATTTCGTGGCCCTCTGGCCTTTTTCCACACATCCACCTAACTCCAACGCTTGTTTGAAAGTCATCCAGCGCGCTGAGTTATAGCCTTTCACATGGGCAGTCGCCCAAAGCATCAGAATATTGATGCCTTTGTATTGTTCGCCATTGTGCCGCAACGGGAAACACGCGCCAGCCGCGTCACCAGTCCACGGTTTGCGCCAAGGCGGTGTGCCTGCCTCAATCTGCGCGACAATCGTATCTGTGACGTGCTGTTTAATATCGACTTTTGCCATAAACTTAGTCCTTCGTGGTGTGGGCGGGGTCATTGCCCCTTTGCAATGGTTTTTTGGACAACCGCTGAAAGCGGCTGCTCCTGAAAACCTGACCCGCTGGCGAAGCGTGGGGGGTAGCAAGGGCAACAGGAATCGACAGGTTTGGTGCGGCCCGCAGCCGAAGGCGAGGACACGGGCCTGTCTATTCCTGTTGACCGCGCGAGGGGGCGAAGTCCCCTTAGCGACGTGACGCTGTGGCGTTCGGCTCGCCCGAACCCCAAGTCACCAAGAAAAATTTTGGATCGACCGAGATCCGATGCCCCATGCGACCGTCACCCGAATGGGCAGATCGGCGTGACTCTGGGCAGGGCATGAGACAAAGGACGGATCGCGGCTCGGAGAGACGCGACCAGGACTATTGGATCAGCACGCACAGAGGCGTGTCGTTCTGGGCGAAAGCCGGTCTGCCGGCTGAAGACTAGGGCGCGGTGACACGGCCAAAAAGGCCGGGGCAGGGGCCATGTGAAACGTCAGACGACTATGACCTTCACGTCACAAACTGACCCAACATGAAAACCCGGACCCTCGCGCCGGATACGGCAAAGAACCCATACACACCAAGCTTCTGCAAGGTAGCGAGGGGCAGCTTTTGAAGTTTCTTTAATTCACCTACAAGGGTTAGTACGACTAAAGCCACAAGCGCACAGCCTGCTCATCGGGGTTATCAAATGTATTCGCTGGATGAATTCAGAACACTCAAGGCGGGTTTCAGAGCCAAACTAAAGGCTCCAGCATCTAACGAACCGCTGATTTGCAATCTGCACGAATGCATGAACGCACCAGGGGCGATAGAAATTCGTTATGCGGACGGAACATCGGTGTCTCATGTTGCAGAGGCTTGTAATGTTGCTGCGATAGTGAATTCGGTGGATCGATTGTTGTCATTGCCAAGATCGACCGTAGCTTGCGAGGAACTTTCGGAGGTGTTGCTTCTTAGACTCGACGTTCTACGAGAGTATGTCCGGGATTTGATACCTTACGAGACGGACACTGAGGCTGCATCTGAAAAGCTAATTCGCGCTTGGGCGGGTTTTTTGAAACACCCACGAGGCTTTGTTCTCGCTCATAGATGTATAGTGGACTGGGCGGATTTTGAAGAAACCGTCGCACTCGACAACAGCGCTGTCATCGATTTTAGCGAGCTTCGCAGCATGAGGGACAAAGACCGCGAAAAGGATCGATTCAGGAATGCACCTGTTAGAGTGAGCCTACCCACTGTTGCCGAACTAGAGGAATTCTTCGAGGTTAGCTGTACGCGAATGAAGCAAGCGATTGTTGAATACGCCTAGATTGCCTTTTCGATCGATGACGTCCGTCAATCTGGAGCTAGGGGCGTTATGGACCTATCCGACTTCGCAGACGCCAAGGCGGTCTTTGGCCTCTGAGGTCTGAATGTTTGAACCGTTCGGGGGTTTTCTTGTATTTCGGCATCGGGCCCACTCTAGTGAGGTCGAATTTCGGCTGACACGGAAACCGGAGTGTAAGGCGGGCCGTGGGACCCGCCTAGTCGGTCGTTAGTCTTGGTTGCGTTCCATCGACCGTTTCACCGATTGGGTGATGTTGTCGAAGTCATCCGCTGCCATCGTGATCCCGTATTCGGTCCCGCCATCTGTGTTTTCCCATTGGGTCTGGCGGATGGTCCCGCGCGCGTGAACAATGTCGCCGGGCTTGACGTTTTCTTTCGCCCACTTGATGACGTTCTCGTTGAAGATTGTCACTTCGTTCCAGAAGGGGTTGGACTGGAACTCGCCCCGGTTGTCCTTGCGGCCATACTCGGCGGCGATGCTGACCCGAAGGGTGCTGCCGACTTCTTTGGTTTTGCCGACGCGGCCCATGATCTGAAATTCTGCAAAGGTTCTCATTGTGGTGTCTCCTTGGTGAGAGTGCTTCGATAAAAAACGGTCATGCCAGTGTTCGATGCGATCAAACGAAAAAGCGGAGGGTCCGAACGATATTATAATATTGTTAGCAATATTTTATATCGGTTGGAAGCCGTTTTTTTGTTTGAAGGGGAGGGCGGTAGCCCGTTCCGGTCGCTAAGAGAAGACTGAGCAATGTTCCGTTTGAGAAACACGTCCAAGGGGATACTTGGGAACCTGGCCGCTCAGTTTTTGGGGGCCGGATAGAACCAAAGTAGTTGGTGGCGAGCGCAATGACAGCAACGCTTACGGCAATCGCTAGGACAGCCGAGGCGAGACCCAACCCCTAGAAGGGACCGAGGATCTTCGGTAGAACCGAAACAGGCGAAAGGTCATGCGCTGACAACTCATGCGTGTGTGGCCGAAGACCCTGAAGGAAAACCGGCGGGGCGGGGGGATTGCGAGCAAGGTATGACAGACACCACCAATATTGAACGGCGAAACCCAACCGAAAACCGCCAAGGCGGCACATGGTGCGTTTTGGCGGTCGTGCTGTTGAACAGATCAGTGTTGCCAGTGGCAAGCAAAGCCGAACCCGTACGACCGGCCTCAATCTACGTCATAGATGGCGACACTTTGGACATTGAAGGACAACGCTTCCGCTTAGTGGGCTATGACACACCAGAAACCTACCACGCGAAATGTGACTTTGAGCTGGCGCTTGGCAATGCTGCGACCAAGCGAGTGCGCGACCTAGTTGCATCCGGCCAATTACTCGATCTGGTTATTTTACCAGGTCGGGACAGATATGACCGCGGGTTGGCGCGGTTTTCAATCGGCGGGAAAAACCTCGCAGATATTTTGACCGGCGAAGGTCTGGCCTGGGCATATCAGGGCGGGCGACGTCAGAGCTGGTGCTGATCCCGCGATAGCGGTTCCGCGCGAATAGCGCAGGCCCATTGTGGTGGGGTGACGCCCTGCCACAATGGGCAATTATTTTGAGGTGGTGGCCCTGCCAAAAGCGCTGATCAAGCCAAGAGCGAGGGTCCGACACATCCAGCGGGGCAGGCCGCGCTGCTGGTATCTGTGTAAAGAGACCCGATGTAGCACAGTATTCATTATCGCGATGGTCCCATACGAGAGTCTGCGGGAACACGAGGCAACGAGGCTTTGCACCGCGCCGACTTTTCACCAAGAACCTCAAAGCGAATAACATCATCGAAGAACAAGGGGTAGTCGTTTGCATCAAACGGCTTGTTTCTAGTCAAAAGGTCAGCGTTTTTGATCTTGTCGGCTTTATCCAGCGCACGGCTGACATGCTTGCCGGAAAAAGCCCGGCTCAATGTGCGTTGGAACATCTGTGCATGATCGTCGGGATCGGCGCGACCCTTGGCATCCAGATAGTAGGTTCGTGCGGTTGTGTTCTCTGAAACAGCAACAGGCTCACCGTCTATCGTCAACAAGTGAAAATTCACCACCATGACCTTCTTGTTCGCCAGATTAGGAACCGGAATATCGCCTTGAGCGAAGGGTGTAATCCGATTGAAAGCGATGCGATATCCAACTTGCTCAGTAGGGTCTAATACGTAGTTGCGCAGCTTAGGTTTTAGCTCGTGCAGGACCAAATGGCCTGCCTCGATTTCTGTAACGTTATCGTTCCAGAAATCCAAACCCTCAGCGTTGATCTCGCGAGGCGTTGCCCGCCGCACATTGATGCGCCCTTTGTCTGCGATTGTTGGCATGTCGGCGTCGTGGTCCAACATCGAGAACACCGCTTGCATCGCTTTGCGGCGACGGCGCTGATCGACCAGAGGTTCGTCGGATCGGATTTTTTCAAAGTCGGTATCGGACAGGGAAAACCCAATGAAAAGGGGAGGCGAAAAAACCTCAAACTCAAAGCGTCCGTGTGCTCCTTGCGCTAGGTCTGGCCACATGTCGCCCACTGTTTGCGCAAGATCAGCGACGTAGGACGGTGTCGGTAAGTGGCCTATTGCCCTCATAGACCGTATCAGTTCGACCGTGGCCTCGGAGCCGAGCACTACACGCGACATCAATCGTCACCTTCTTGGTTTTCAGGGATGGGATCGTCTGCCTCCCATGGATTGATAACGTCTAGCTGCGCCGCCTCGAACGGAGCAACGTCGCGGGTCGCCACTGCACATTTTCGCCAAGACGCGATGGCAGCGATCAGACCGTCTTGAAAGCCGATTGCCAGACCGTTGCGGCGTGCTTCCCCGATGATACGTCCGAAAAGCATGGCGGCACCCAGGTCAAAGGTCAAAGTGCGCCCTTTGAACAACTGCGCCATGTCCTGCAAGCGGCGGTCCAAATCGTCACGACGCTTGCCAGTGTCCAGCTTGTGAATACCCGCGCTGATTTCGGCAATCGTAACCGTGGTTACAAACAATGCGTCCTCGGCCTGCCGATTGATCCAACCCAAAACCAACGGGTCGGGTGCCGGTTTCATGACTTCTGAAACAACGTTGGTATCGAGAACGATCATTTCAGGTCAATCGGCTCGTAGGGGGTTTTGTCTCGCTCAAGGTCAATGCCGGTAAGGTCGGCATCACTCCAAAACGCAGCCATCCGGTCGCCAAAGCCAAGACCGGAATCTGGCAACAGAGAACTTTCGAGAATCTCGCGGGCAACCGATTCCGCGCTGCGGTGCAGCTTATGTGCGCGGGCTTTCAACGCGCGGTGTGCTTCGGGGGCCAACTGGCGAACTAAAATCTGGGACACTGTAGGTCTCCTTTCCTTCAGATGATATCATTCCCGAGAAGTGATATCAAGCAAAAAGGACCCCGCCGTAGCGGAGCCAGTTGATCCTCACCACAAGGATACTTAGGGCAGGGCTCGCAAACGCCCTGCCACGTTGTCTAGGCCATGCCTTCGGGCAACCATTCAGCAATACGGTCGGCTTGCGCCTCTGTCAGTCCATACGCCTCTCGCACATCGCCATTTCCAAAGAGCGCTTCCAACTTTTCGGCCTTCTCACCCTTTTTGAGTTTGGCGAATGTCGTGGCGGTCGGATGATCCTCGTTGAGGTCCAACAGGTCGCGCCATTGCTGGGTCAGGTATGGCCCCCCGACACGGCCAAAGAAGTTCTCGGCATTCGGGGTGAAATTGTCACGAATATTGGTTTCAACCGCCTTGTCGATCACCTCGGCCAGATCGGCGTCCACCGTCAGCAGAGACGCAAGATGGCGGATGATTTCCTCCATGATGAACTCTGGACCCTTGGCCTTGTAGGCGCGAAACACACGAGCCATGTCACTGCCGTACTTGGCACAGGGGGTCGGCTTGGTCAGCCGCTCGTCCAAACCATAGCCCGACATTTCAGTTGTCGGGACGTTTGGCACCTCGTCTTTGCGCAAACCAAAGACGCGTGAGTAGCCAGATTTACCAGAGAGTTGGAAGGCAAAGAGTGCCAGCACCAATTCTGGATCGCGCAGGGCAGCATGTTGACGTGCCCCTGTTGTAATGCGTTCAAGATCAACCGCCAGTTTTTGCGAGATCGGGGATTTGGTCCCAGTGCTGCCTGCGTGGTTGGACTTGGCCAGAATGCCCGCTTCAATTGCGGCTTTCTTGTCTGCGCCCTTTACCAGACCTGCCTCAACCTGCAATGCACCACGATTGTCGATGTAGACCAAGACACCTGCATGGGCTTTTTGCGCGTCGGTAAACGACCCGTCCAAGACCGTTTGCAGATCATGCAGCCTGACGTGGCCCTCATCGCTCAAATCGTCAGCTTCGGCCAGTTCCGCCAAAGCCTCATATTCTTCGCTCTGCTCATCGGTTAGAGTGCCTCCTTCGGCGTAGATGCGGGACAGTTTCATCTCATCGATCTGATACCAGCCGATGTAGCTGTCACCGATGGACTCAGCCCATTTCCAGCCCTCGCCCTGCAATGTCGCCGCAGCTGCTTCCAATTTTTTACCGAACAATTCGTCCAAAATTGCAGGGTCATCGATAAGCGTTTCTTCGGCAAATAGATCGCTACCCGTGCGGCCCCCTGCCTCTTTGTAGGCATCAAGTCCAACAAACACGGCGCGGCGGTCACTGTCTTTCACGGCGTCAGGCTTGAGCATCTTTTTGATGCGGTGATCGCTTTCACCTTGGCTTCGGACCTGTTCGAGCACCTCCAAAGAGAGCTTTCCATCGTCGCTGATTGTGAAGGCGGCGGCGTTTGACAGGCTGATTTCGCCGTTGCGCAGGGCATCAATGACGGGATCGGGTAGATTGGCCAAGGCAAGGCGGCGGTAAACATGCGCCTCGGTGGCTCCATATGCCATTGCGATATCAGCCACGGTCGCCCCGCGTTTTTCCATTGCACCAAAGTCGCGGATTTCATCGGCGGGGTGCAAAGCTTCGCGCTGTGCGTTTTCGCTGGTGGCCCAAAACTGTGCCGTTTCCTGATCGGGTGCCATTTTGACGGTGATGGTCTGAAAGCGGGGATCGTCCTGCAATAGGGCCAAGGCGCGGTAGCGGCGTCCACCGACAACAACGCCGATACCACCTTTTTCGGCAAATCCTGCGATGTTCTGGATCAGTCCGTAGGCGCTAATGTTTTCCGCCAAGGAGAGAATACTGGCCTCATTGACGACACTGCGCGGGTTCAGATCAGAGATATGCAGGTCGGCAAAAGGGATTTCTTGAAGTGTTGCGGTGATTTGAGATTGGTCATTCATAGGTTCATTCCTTGATTTTCTTTGATGAGATTGGTAGGGATGCCCCACCCCGTGAGGGGTGAGGCGAGGGGGCTTAGGCCCCAACGTTGGTTTTCAAAAAGGCGAGGCCGATCTTGGCGGAGAGACCTCCCTTTTTGATAAGTTGAACGGCTTCTTGGCGCAGTTCATGCAATCGTTGCTTTGGCATATGTTCACCTCCTTTCCGGCGCGGGTTGCGCCTTGTGGAACCGCCCCGAAGGGCGATCTCACTTAGTATTCGGATGCATGTAGGACGGTCAGAACCCGCCGCGTCACAGCTACGTTGGCGGGGTCGTCGCTGCCCATGCAGTAGTCCCTATCGTAGAAGTTTCCATGCAGGAGGTCGCGCTTAGCGGATAGGTTTGGCGCACAATCAAAAGAGAGGAGATTTCCAAGATGATGACACCATCTATTGCGGCGACCTGCT
>NZ_BMKA01000008.1 GCF_014643735.1 Neptunicoccus cionae | reverse complement strand
GAACTGATCGCCCCAATCGCTATGGAACAAGGCCTGCGCTTTGCGATCCGCGAAGGCGGTCGCACTGTTGGCTCCGGCGTTGTTTCCAAAATCAACGACTAATTAACTAACCGGTTCGACGAGGGCTGGGCAATGGTGCCCGGTCCTCCTCTCAATCTTGAAAGGCATGAATATGCAAAGCCAAAACATTCGCATTCGGCTGAAAGCGTTTGATTACCGTGTGCTGGACGCGTCCACACAGGAAATCGTAAACACAGCCAAGCGGACTGGTGCGCAGGTACGCGGTCCTATCCCGCTGCCTAACCACATCGAGAAATACACTGTTCTGCGTGGTCCACACGTGAACAAGAAATCTCGTGAGCAGTTTGAAATCCGTACACACAAGCGTTTGCTTGATATTGTTGACCCGACTCCACAAACAGTAGACGCGCTGATGAAGCTCGATCTTGCTGCTGGTGTGGATGTCGAGATCAAGCTTTAAGGGGGCATGAATAATATGTTGCGCTCTGGAGTTATCGCAAAGAAGTTGGGCATGACCCGCTTGTTTATGGAGGACGGCAAACAGGTTCCTGTAACCGTTCTTCAAATGGAAAACCTGCAAGTTGTTGCACAACGCACTGGCGAAAAAGACGGCTACACAGCTGTTCAGCTGGGTGCCGGTGCTGCAAAAGTAAAACGCACATCCGCAGCGATGCGCGGTCACTTTGCTGCTGCTAAGGTAGAACCAAAACGGAAGATCGCGGAATTCCGCGTGTCCCCTGAAAACCTGATCGAAGTTGGCGAAGAAATCATCGCTGATCACTACTTTGAGGGTCAATTCGTGGACGTTTCCGGTACATCCATCGGTAAAGGTTTTGCCGGTGCGATGAAGCGTTGGAACTTTGGTGGTCTGCGGGCGACACACGGTGTGTCCATCTCTCACCGTTCGCACGGTTCCACGGGTCAGTGTCAAGATCCTGGTAAGGTTTTCAAAGGTAAGAAAATGGCCGGTCACATGGGTGCTGCCCGCGTGACAACCCAAAACCTGCAAGTGGTTAAAACAGACAGCGAACGCGGTCTGCTGATGATCAAAGGCGCGGTTCCCGGGTCCAAAGGCTGCTGGGTTACTGTTAAGGATGCGGTCAAGAAGCCGTTCCCTGAAAGTGCCATTCTGCCTGCCGCACTGCGCTCTGCCGCTGCTGCTGCTGCAAAAGCCGCTGAAGAAGCTGCTGCCGAAGCCGCTGCTGAAGAAGCCGCAGCAGCCGAAGCTGCCGCTGCCGAAGCTGCTGCCGCTGAAGAAGCTGCTCTGAAAACTGCCGAAGCAGAAATTGCTGCTGACGCTGAGAAGAAGGAAGGCGGAGAATGAAACTCGACGTGATCAAACTGGACGCTGGTAAAGCGGGCTCGGTCGACCTCGACGAGGCGATCTTTGGCCTGGAGCCACGTAAAGACATTCTGCACCGTGTTGTGCGTTACCAACTGGCCAAACGCCAGCAAGGGACACACAAAGTTAAGACACGGTCCGAAGTCAGCTATTCCACCAAGAAGATCTATCGCCAAAAAGGTACAGGTGGCGCACGCCACGGTGCTCGCTCGGCTCCGATCTTCCGCGGTGGTGGCGTTTACAAAGGCCCGACACCTCGTAGCCACGCACACGACCTGACCAAAAAGTTCCGCAAGCTGGGACTGCGTCACGCACTGTCTGCAAAGATGACTGCTGGTGAACTGGTCATTCTGGACAACGCCGATATGGCAACTGCCAAAACCGGTGATCTGGCGAAGGCTGTTAAAAACCTCGGCTGGAAGCGCGCGCTGATCGTTGACGGTTCGGAAGTGAATGCAAACTTTGCATTGGCCGCCCGCAACATCGACGGTGTGAACGTTCTGCCAAGCCAAGGTGCCAACGTGTATGACATCCTGAAAAGCGACACTCTGGTCCTGACCAAAGCTGGCGTTGAAGCATTGGAGGCTCGTTTGAAATGAGCGATAAAGCTGAACTCTACGACGTGATCCGCAAGCCGATCATCACCGAAAAAGCAACAATGGCTTCCGAGCATAACGCTGTTGTTTTTGAAGTGGCAATCGACGCGAACAAACCGCAAATCAAAGAGGCTGTTGAAGGCCTGTTTAATGTCAAGGTGAAGGCTGTGAACACAACCATCACCAAAGGCAAGGTAAAGCGGTTCCGCGGCAAACTGGGCCAACGCAAAGACGTTAAAAAGGCTTATGTGACGCTGGAAGAAGGTAACACTATCGACGTGTCTACCGGTCTTTAAGCCGATCTTGCGTGTGTCGGGCTGAAGCCCGACCTACGGTTTGAAATTGAGAGAGCCCCTGCTGTGAAGCCGGGGCTTTTTTGTTGGGGGGCTAAAAATTACTCTCTTGAAAGTTGAATATTATTCTCTGCTAAAGCATGTTTGTTGGAATATTGAAAATATTTTTTGGGGCAAATAATGATTAGGCGAGCAGAAGGTGCGTTAACTGCTGAAGAAAAAAAGGTTGTAAAAGGTTTTTTGGCAAAGAGTGAGCGCAATCAAGATATTCAAGCCCTCGTCAATATTGGGCGCAAAGCAACGATAAATTCGGCGCGGATTACAGAAGTCAAGCGGGATAATACAATTGTAGCTGCCAGTGATGAGGCGCTTGAATTTTACAAGCTGAAAAAAAAGGCTTTTGATCCTCAGACCGGCTTGAATCTTTATGAAGATGAAAGACTAATCCGAGCTCGCGAAGCGATGCTTTTGGCGGTTCAAGTATTCAATAGCCCAACTTTAAGATTTAAAGCCGAGGTTTTTGCGGTACAGGCCAACATAGCTTGGACATATTTACTACACGAATATTATGAGCGAAAAGGCGTTCCTATTATTCAAAGCGATGGGCGATCGTTACTGCTGAGCCAAATGACAACTAGAAGTGATTGCCCTATTTCCCAAGGCATAAAGGATAATCTAGAAAGCCTTAAAAGGATAAGAGATACTGTTGAACACACTCTTTTCAGACGGTCAGACATTCGATTTCTATCCATTTTTCAAGCGTGTTGCCTGAACTTTGATAAAACAATCTGCGAACTATTTGGAGCTGACAAAGCGCTGAGTAACGACTTATCATTTTCCCTACAATTTGCCAAAATGGACTTTGATCAACTCACTCAAGTTCAAAAATATGAAGTTCCAGCACATATCAGCGCATTGGAAAAAGAAATCGACGACGGCCTAGGTGAAGATCGGTTGTCAGACATCGAGTACCGTTTCCGTGTAGTCTACACATTTGAGAATTCAACTAAGTCAAAGTCTCACATCAAGTTTGTCCATCCAACTGACGAGGATGCGGAAGAAGTTCGTAAAGTTCTAATAAAGAACGAGATTTCTGACAAACTTTATCCAAACAAAGCAGGTGTTGCCGCAGATTTGGTGCGGCAACAATCTGGTAGGGCATTTACAATGCACAATCATACACAAGCTTGGAGGAAGTTTGATATTCGACCAAGGCCAAGTGTGGCTCAGCCTGAAAATACAAACAAAGACTATTGTATCTACCACGAGGCACATGGTGACTATACCTATTCTGATAGATGGGTTGAATTCTTAGTAACATTTATCGCTTCAGATGCGAACTACGAGGAACTTAAGAAGTTCAAGCTGTAAAAGAGAGCTACGCTGTTAAAAGAAGATTTATTTCAAGCGCGGAATCAAGGCCGCAGGCCACCGTGCCAGCGCCGACCCGCCCCTTTGGGGCGGCGCTATGGATGGGTTCGGTGCGGCTCTGATAGGATGTTGGAATTTGGCGGGATAAAGGGGTCGTCATTGACGTGCGGAGCGCCACCCCGCGGGTCGGCGCTGGCACGGCTTGTTTCTAGCTGGCTCTTCCCCTTTAACCCTTGACCCAAAGCCGCCTCTTTCCTAAAAGCCACCATCTGCACCGTCCTAGATTCGTCTGGGGCGTTGTTGTTTTTGGCGAACAGTTTTTTGCCAACCGCACTTCGGGCACCTTCGGGGGCCTATACTCTGGAACCTTCGGGGTCCTTAACCATAGCAGGCTCGTTTGCCTGCGCTATATACGGAAGACAGTAAGAATGGCACTTAAGTCGTATAAACCAACGACGCCGGGCCAGCGTGGACTGGTACTGATCGACCGTTCGGAATTGTACAAAGGCCGTCCGGTCAAAGCCCTCACACAGGGTTTGACCAAGAACGGCGGACGTAACAACACCGGGCGGATCACGATGCGTCGCAAGGGCGGTGGGGCGAAACGCCTGTACCGTATCGTTGATTTCAAACGCAACAAAATGGATGTACCGGCCACGGTAATTCGGATCGAATATGACCCGAACCGGACCGCGTTCATCGCACTTATCAAATACGAAGACGGCCAGCAGGCCTATATCATCGCACCACAGCGTCTGGCTATTGGTGATCAGGTGATCTCTTCGGCAAAGGCTGACGTGAAGCCGGGCAACACTATGCCGTTCACAGGTCTGCCAATTGGTACAATCATCCACAACATCGAGCTGAAGCCAGGCAAAGGCGGTCAAATCGCCCGTGCTGCTGGTACTTACGCTCAGTTCGTTGGTCGTGACGGTTCCTACGCACAGATCCGCCTGTCCTCGGGCGAGCTGCGTCTCGTTCGTCAGGAATGTCTGGCCACAGTTGGCGCGGTTTCCAACCCCGACAACTCCAACCAGAACTTCGGTAAAGCTGGCCGCAACCGTCACAAAGGCATCCGTCCTTCCGTGCGCGGTGTGGTTATGAACCCTGTTGATCACCCGCATGGTGGTGGTGAAGGTCGTACATCCGGTGGTCGTCACCCTGTATCGCCTTGGGGTAAGCCTACAAAGGGTGCACGCACCCGCAGCAACAAGACCACGGACAAATACATTGTCCGGTCCCGTCACGCCAAGAAGAAGGGTCGTTAACAGATGCCTCGTTCAGTATGGAAGGGCCCTTTTGTCGATGCTTATGTGCTTAAGAAAGCAGAAAAGACTCGGGAATCCGGCCGCAAAGAAGTAATCAAAATCTGGTCTCGTCGTTCGACGATCCTGCCACAGTTCGTGGGTCTGACTTTTGGCGTTTACAACGGCAAAAAGCACATTCCCGTCAACGTGTCAGAAGACATGATCGGCCAGAAGTTCGGTGAATACTCCCCATCGCGCACCTATTACGGGCACGCTGCGGACAAAAAAGCGAAACGGAAGTAAGCCATGGGAAAGTCTAAGAACCCCCGTCGCGTAGCAGAGAACGAAGCGTTTGCCGTTTCTCGTATGCTGAAAACCAGCCCTCAAAAGCTGAATCTTGTGGCGCAATTGATCCGCAACAAACCAGTTGAAAAAGCTCTGGCCGATTTGACGTTCTCCAAGAAACGCATCGCCGCAGACGTTCGCAAGACGCTGCAATCCGCGATTGCCAACGCAGAGAACAACCACGGTCTGGATGTTGACGAACTGATCGTTGCAGAAGCCTACGTCGGCAAGAACCTTGTCATGAAGCGTGGACGTCCTCGGGCACGTGGTCGTTATGGCCGCATCCTGAAGCCTTTCGCACAAGTCACTATTCTGGTGCGTCAGCCAGCAGAGGAGCAAGCATAATGGGTCAGAAGATCAATCCAATTGGCTTCCGTCTGCAAGTCAACCGCACATGGGACAGCCGCTGGTATGCCAATAAGGCAGAATACGGCGATCTGTTGCACGAAGACCTGAAAATTCGCGAATTCATCAAGAAAGAATGCGCGCAAGCAGGTATCGCACGTGTGATCATCGAGCGTCCGCACAAGAAATGCCGCGTGACAATCCATTCGGCTCGTCCGGGTGTGATCATCGGCAAAAAAGGTGCTGACATCGAAACACTGCGCAAGAAGCTGTCCAACCTGACAGACTCTGAATTGCACCTCAACATTGTTGAAGTTCGCAAGCCAGAGCTGGATGCGCAGCTGGTTGCCGAAAGTGTTGCACAGCAACTGGAACGTCGTGTGTCTTTCCGTCGTGCCATGAAACGCGCTGTTCAAAACGCGATGCGTATGGGTGCCCTTGGTATCCGTATCAACTGTGCCGGCCGTCTGGGTGGTGCTGAAATCGCGCGGACTGAATGGTATCGTGAAGGTCGCGTTCCGCTGCACACACTGCGTGCGGACATCGATTATGCACGGGCCGAAGGTCTGACAGCTTATGGTATCATCGGCATCAAAGTAATGATTTTCAAAGGCGAGATCATGGAGCACGATCCATCCGCCCGTGAACGTCGTCAGGCTGAAATGCAAGAAGGCGGACCATCGCGTCCACCTCGTCGCTAAGGAGACAGAGAGATGCTTTCACCAAAGCGTACCAAATTCCGCAAGGCGTTTAAGGGCCGTATCCACGGTCTGGCCAAAGGCGGTTCCGATCTGAACTTTGGGTCTTATGGCCTGAAAACTATCGAACCCGAGCGGATCACTGCACGTCAGATCGAAGCGGCTCGCCGCGCGATGACACGTCACATGAAACGTCAGGGCCGTGTTTGGATCCGGATTTTCCCTGATCTGCCAGTAACCAAAAAACCTACCGAAGTTCGGATGGGTAAAGGTAAAGGTTCCGTTGAATTTTGGGCAGCCAAAGTTAAGCCGGGCCGGATCATGTTTGAAATCGATGGTGTTTCCGACGCTGTTGCACGTGAGGCCCTGCGCCTTGCTGCAATGAAGCTGCCGGTTAAAACCCGCGTCGTTCAACGCGAAGACTGGTAAGTGGTGTCGGGCTGAAGCCCGACCTACGATAGGATTTTAAACCCTCCGACCTGCCGGTCGGGGGGTTTTTCGCTTTTGGGCCGACAGCTCCAGCGGGGGGTTGAACCGATGCTGGTAAAGCTGGATGGTGCCGCCCTTCAAGGTGACACCCTTGCGCCAGTCATTGCTCTCCCGCAGCAGGCTGTATTGTGCTTCGTAGTCACGGAACCTGTCATTTGTGACGGCAAAGGATATGGGCAGATGAGACAGGGTTTCGACGATGAATTTATCGGCCTGGACACCTTTGGGAACAACGTAAATTTCAAGCGCTGACAGCCCGAAAGCATCGCACAGCATGTTGGGATGGAACCTGCCGCTGCGAGGGGGAATATTCCCGTTGTCGCGCAGGGTAAAATAGATGTTCGCATCAAAAAAGCAGACGATCCGGTAGCCTTCTTCGCGCAACCGGTCTGCCAATGCACGCAGCGGAAGCGGGCCGACGTTCTGCTTTAAGCCGAGATGATAAATGTTGCTTCCATCGAACACTGCGGTCTTGGCGTCCAACTGCAAGTGTTGGAGCAAGCCGTGCCTGTCAAGTTTTAACAACCAGTGCCGCCGCTGGCTGTGCCGGAGCGGGAAGAGCATTGACAGCAGGGGCGTAACGGCCAGAGCGATCAGCGGTGCGGCTTTGTGCTGAAAGACCTTATAAGCAAAAATCGCTGCAATCAGACTGACGAGCAGAATGGCCAACCGTCGCAGTGCGATGTGCCACGGGGCTGGGGGGGTGATGGTAAGGCGGTTCAATGCTTCGCCGAGCGTTTGGGGGGTATTCGTCATAATAGTCTTCGGTATTTTAAATTAATTCGTGTCTATTGGGGGGCGGTTTGGTTAATGCAGACGAGCATGCACCTCTTAGCCCTCTACAGTTTCCTCGCCGAGCGCACGTAGTGCTTCCAGCCGGTGATAGCCTTCTATCAGGACGTAGCCGCCGGTTTTGCCTTCACGCACGCGGATCGGGGTGATCTGGCCGTTTTCCAGAATATCCTCTGCCAGCGCGTCCACCTTCGCCGGTTCAAGCGTCTTCTTACGTTTTACCGGAACGCGGATCTGGTCAATTGGAAAGGTTTCTTTAATAGGCATAGGTTAACACTGCCCCCGATTTACACAGATGACCAGAGGTGTCTTCCACGAGAGCCAGCAAAACCTAGGGACGAAAAAGACTTCAATCCGTTCACCGTGACGTTACTGGAGCGTTATGACAGACCCTGCTAGGCGAATAAGGCAACCGCCGGAGAACGCCATGCAGGCCTATACTATCTTGGGAATTTTCGCCCTTATTGTCATCGCAAGCCTTCTGGCAGCCCCTAGACGGGTTACCGTCGCGAGCTTCTATGGCGGGCAGACCGGAACGGGGGCGCAACCTGCGCTTTGGACGCTGGTGCTCAGTCAGGTGACGACGTGGATTTTTGCCAGATCGCTGATGAACGCGGCAATCCTCGGGTATTATTACGGTATCGCCGGTGTGCTGGCCTACACGGCCTATTACGGGTCTTTTCTGACCGGCGGATTCATTGTGGCGCGCCTGCGGGCAAGCGGCGCACGGTCGGTGCAGGACTGGTTAACAGACCGGTTCGGCAATCAGGGCACTGCCTGTTATAATCTGGTGATCGCCTTGCGGCTGTTGTCCGAGGTATTTGCCAATCTGCTTGTGGTGGGACTGATTTTCACGGCAGTGCTGCCGGAAATGTCCGGCTATCAGGATTACGCAGTCATCGCGGTGGGATTGTTGGCGCTCGCCTATTCCGCTTGGGGCGGGCTAAGCGCTGCCCTGCGCAGTGATGTGGTTCAGATGCTAGTGTTTCTGGTGGTGTTCGGGGCGGCATTTATATGCCTTGTGACCAGCGCGTTTTTTGATCCGATGGAAACGCTAACCGCTACTGGCGTGTCTGGTGGCTACAACGGTTGGGTTCTTCTGTTGGTGGCCTTCTTGCAGGTGTTTTCCTATCCGGTTCATGATCCGGTGATGATGGATCGCGGCTTTGTCAGTGATCCCCAAACCACGCGGCGCAGCTTTTTGCACGCTTTCTGGATTTCTGCCCTGTGTATCGTCGCTTTCGGGCTCTTTGGTATTCAGGCGGCGCTGGAAGGGGCGGCCTATGAAAACCAGCTTCTTGGGACTTGGGCACAGATGTTGCCGTCTTGGGTGTTCAGCGCCCTGATGGTGTCGCTTCTGGTTTCGGCCCTGTCCACGCTTGATTCCGCGCTGTCTTCCGCCGCGCGGCTGGTGGTGGAGGAGCTCGGGCTCGCCCGTCGCACCATTGCCAGCGGGCGGATTGCGATGTTGGTGTTTGCCATGCTTGGCGCGGCGCTGACGCTTTGGGGCAATCAAAGCCTGTTTGACGCGGTGGCGGTATCTGGCACGGCCTCCATGTTCCTGACGCCTGTGCTGCTGGTTGGATTGATCGGCGGGCGGCAGATTGCGGCTTGGGCCTATCTGGCAGCTTTCGCGGCCGCGATGCTTGGCGCTGCGGCATATTTCCTGCGGGGCAACGAACTGGTGGCCATGCTGTTGATCGAGGGCCACAAATACGAGCAGCTTTTGCAGATTTGTGTGATGGTCCTGCTGGTCGGCTTTGCAGCGGTTCTGACGGGATCGTCGCGCAAAACCGCACAGTCCGCCCGATAAAGCGCGTTGGCCCGCGCCAATCGCTGCGCTATGCACACAGGATGAGCCAGATTGATTCCCTCTTCGTGACCCGCCTCTACCGCGCCCAGCTGACCGAGCTTGGCGCTGCCATTAACCCTGATGAGCTGGAGGCCACCTGCCTGTCCATCGCCGAGGATGACGAGGCAGGACAGGACTGGTGCGAGGAGAATGATTTCCCCGGTTACACCAGCTACGCGAGCCTAGACGATCTGCCGTGGCGCTTTCCAATCTTCAAAGATCTGGTCGCTGCATTGGATGCCCATGTGGCTGCATTTTCTGAAGATCTGGCCTTTGATCTGGAAGGGCGCGCCCTGCGGCTCGACAGTCTTTGGATCAATATTCTGCCGACAGGGGGGATCCATACGTCCCACATCCACCCCCATTCCGCGATCAGTGGCACAACCTATGTGGCGATGCCATCAGATGCCAGTGCGATCAAATTTGAAGACCCGCGTCTGGCGATGATGATGGCCGCACCGACCCGCAAGAAGGACGCGGCAACGGGCATGAAGCCGTTCCATTATGTGGCGCCCAAGGTGGGGGACGTTCTGTTGTGGGAAAGTTGGCTGCGCCATGAGGTGCCAATGAATATGTCCGATGAGGAACGTATTTCCGTCAGCTTTAACTATGCGCTGGTTGACGCGGACTGAGCCTGCCGAATTGGCGGTTTTGTGATGGCGGCAACTCTCGACAGGTTGGCAGGGGATTGCTAGCCTGCGCCGAAATCTATCGAGATTATAAAGACCAAGACTTGGGGGCAGTTCCATTTTTAGCCGTTTCTTTTCCGCTTTCGCGCTGGTGTTCACCCTGTTCCTTGCGGCCTGTGGCACACCGCCGCCGGATCGTCTGCCTGCCGTGCAGCAATCCGAAGTCGCCGCGCTGGAGGCGAGCATCCTTGCGTTGGGACCGAATATTGACCCAGAGGAGGCCGCCCGCGCCGCCTATATCGCGTTTCACTATCCCCGCAAGTTGGCGGTGGAATACGGGATCACCGACCCGCCGTTGATCCACAACACCAAAGTGAATGCAGGGACTCGCCCGCGCGGGCTGTGCTGGCATTGGGCCGAAGATACGGAAAACAGACTGGCGGCTGAGAATTTCCAGACGCTGGAACTGCACCGTGCCATTGCCAACTCTGATGTGGCCTTCCGGATTGATCATTCCACAGTTCTGATCGGGCGTATCGGCAGCACGATGGAAGAATCGATCATCCTTGACCCTTGGCGCTTTGGCGGACCGTTGTATTGGGGGACCGTTGCTGGCGACAAGAAATACAAATGGCTGCGTCAGGAAGATGTACTGGCACGTCGCGCGGCGGAACGGGCCGCTGGTTAGGGCAGGGCGGGGCAAACCGCGCCCCTTGCCGCAAGATCATAAGTTGACGGTAATGTCAGAGGCCGCAGGGAAGGGACCGCCTTCCAGCGCGATGATAACATCGAAGGGATCGCCTCCGGCATTAACGAAGTTGAGGATGACCGCCGCGGTCGGATCATCCACTGTTCCGCCTTCTTCAACGCTTAGGCCGGTATAGGTCGTATCCTCATTCACGGGACCATCGGAATATTCGCTGTCCCGCTGAAGGTTAATCACCAGCGAATCCTGTTCTCCGTTAAAGTCACCGATGCTCGCCACTTCTTGTGCGCCATCACTTGATCCAGTCGGAATATGCAGATTGCCATAGCTGATCGTCACATCAAACAGGTCATCCCCGCCGCCGCCGTAGATTTCGGTTTCCGCAAGCAGCGTGTCATCCGCAGGCGGTGTCACAACATCATCGCCGCCTTCAGCAATAACCTGTTTCACACCTTCAAATCCGGCGAGGTCCTGCATAACCACACCGTCTGTGCCTGTCAGCGTGCCGTCTTCCATCACCGGCGTATCGCCTGTGTCTTCGGTTTCCGTTGTTCCGGAATCACTCGAACTGTCAATCACAGAGACCAGCGCCCAGTAAATTCAATAAGCCGTAAATCATAACGTAACCTTAATTTTCTAAAAGTAATTCAAGCGGCGGAAACGTTGGATCACTCTACCTTGCCGAGTATTTCGAAGGGCAGAAATCCGGTAAGGAAATAGATTGTTTTCAGCAAGCGGCTCGCATCTGACTGCCGCTTCCGCAGGATTGCACAGCGGTGAAAGTCCCGTTAAGAAGGGGCGTGGCACCGGCCCCAAGATAAAAGGCTTGCCAGCCCGCCTTATCCAACCTATAGAGCGCGTTCATCATCCACTCCATTGGAATCAGGGTGACGTATGTGCATGCGAAAGTATGCGTCTATGCGGCCTGCCAATGATGTTGAAAAAAGGAAATGGCTATGGATGCCAACGAACTTCGGGGCAAAACCCCGGATGAGCTTCGTACGGAGCTTGTCAATCTTAAGAAAGAAGCGTTCAACCTGCGTTTTCAAGCGGCCACAAGCCAGCTGGAAAACACTGCACGTGTACGCGTTGTTCGCCGCTCGGTTGCGCGCGTGAATACAATCTTGAACCAAAAAGCTGCTGAAGCAGCAGCTGAATAAGGAAGTGTGATCAATGCCTAAGCGTATCCTCACCGGCACTGTGACCAGCGACCAGAATGCACAAACTGTAACAGTTTCTGTTGAACGTCGTTTCACGCATCCGGTTCTGAAAAAGACCATCCGTAAGTCCAAGAAATACCGGGCTCACGATGCGAATGAGCAATTCAAAATTGGTGACAAAGTCCGCATTCAGGAATGTGCGCCAGTTTCGAAGACCAAACGCTGGGAAGTTCTGTCAGACGCCTCCTGAGGCTCTGCTGTAACCAACAGTTAATCGAAACCCTGGGGCCTAGACTGCATTTAGGTCCCCAAAGGTCGGAGTATCTACCATGATCCAGATGCAGACCAATCTTGAAGTAGCTGACAACAGCGGCGCTCGCCGTGTTCAGTGCATTAAGGTTCTGGGCGGTTCCAAGCGGAAGTACGCTTCCGTGGGCGACATTATTGTTGTCTCTGTGAAAGAAGCCATTCCACGCGGTCGCGTGAAAAAAGGTGAAGTTCGCAAGGCAGTTGTTGTGCGCACCGCCAAAGAAGTCCGTCGTGAAGACGGCACAGCAATCCGTTTCGACGGTAACGCTGCCGTTCTCTTGAACAACGCTGGTGAGCCTGTTGGCACACGTATTTTCGGCCCAGTGGTCCGTGAACTGCGTTCCAAGAACTTCATGAAGATCATTTCTCTTGCGCCGGAGGTGCTGTAATGGCTGCTAAACTGCGTAAAGGTGACAAGGTCATCGTGCTGGCTGGCAAGGACAAAGGCAAAGAGGGCGAGATTTCGTCTTTGAACCCGTCCACTGGCAAGGCAATCGTTTCTGGCGTTAACGTGGCGATCCGTCACCAAGCCCAGACACAGAACTCTCAGGGTGGTCGCGTACCAACCGAGATGCCGATCCAGCTGAGCAATCTTGCTTTGATCGATCCTAAAGATGGCGGCCCGACACGGGTTGGTTTCAAAATGGACGGCGACAAGAAAGTTCGTTTTGCCAAAAAATCGGGAGAAGTGATCAATGGCTGATTATACTCCACGCCTGAAGGCTGCGTATAAGGATTCCATCCGCGCTGCCATGAAAGAAGAGTTCGGTTACAAGAACGACATGATGATCCCAAAGCTCGAGAAAATCGTGCTGAACATGGGTGTCGGTGAAGCTGTAAACGACTCTAAGAAAATCCGCTCTGCAGTAGCTGATATGGCCGCAATTGCCGGTCAGCAGCCTGTGATTACCAAGGCGAAGAAATCCATCGCTGGTTTCCGCGTTCGTGAAGACATGCCTTTGGGCGTGAAAGTCACGCTGCGTGGCGATCAGATGTATGAATTCCTTGATCGTCTGGTCACAGTTGCAATGCCTCGTATCCGCGACTTCCGCGGCGTATCCGGCAAAAGCTTCGACGGCCGTGGCAACTATGCCATGGGTCTGAAAGAGCACATCGTGTTCCCAGAAATCGACTACGATAAAGTTGACGTAATGTGGGGCATGGACATCGCTTTCAACACGAATGCGAACACAGATGCGGAAGCGAAAAGTCTGTTGAAGCACTTTAACGTGCCTTTCACAAACTGATCGCGGACAGGAGAAAACATCATGGCTAAAGCTGCAATGATCCAACGCGAACTGAAGCGTCAACGTCTGGTAGAGAAATATGCTGCCAAACGTGCCGCGCTGAAAGAAATCGCGACAAACATGGATCTCCCTATGGAGGAGCGTTTCAAGGCGCGCCTGAAACTTGCGGAACTTCCCCGCAATTCCTCCGCCACTCGTCTTCACAACCGGTGCCAAGTTTCCGGTCGTCCAAAGGCGTATTATCGTAAACTGAAAATGTCCCGGATCGCGTTGCGCCAATTGGCGTCTGACGGCCAGATTCCTGGCATGGTCAAATCGAGCTGGTAAGGAGAAGTACATATGAACGATCCTATCGGTGATATGCTCACACGTATTCGCAACGCACAACTGCGCGGCAAATCCACAGTGAAAACACCTGCTTCCAAACTGCGTGGCTGGGTTCTGGACGTGCTCCAGAGCGAAGGTTACATCCGCGGTTACGAAGCCGGTACAGGCGTCAACGGTCACCCCGAGCTGGAGATTTCTCTGAAATACTTCGACGGTGTACCAGTGATCAAAGAACTCAAGCGGGTATCCACCCCTGGCCGTCGCGTTTATGCGAACGTCAAGGACATCCCTGCGGTTCGTCAAGGTCTCGGCGTTTCCATCGTATCGACATCTCAGGGTGTTATGTCAGACGCACAAGCACGCGCAGCCAATGTTGGCGGCGAAGTGTTGTGCACAATCTTCTAAGGGGTGACAGATGTCTCGTATTGGTAAAAAACCGGTCGAGCTGCCCAGCGGCGTAACAGCCTCTGTGTCTGGCCAGACCGTAGAAGTAAAAGGCCCGAAAGGTGCGCGCACCTTCAAGGCAACTGACGATGTAACGCTTTCCGTTGAAGACAACGGTGTGCTGGTTACACCTCGTGGCAAGTCCAAACGGGCACGCCAGCAATGGGGTATGAGCCGGACACAGATCGCGAACCTGGTAACAGGCGTGACCGAAGGCTTCAAAAAAGAGCTGGAAATCAACGGTGTTGGTTATCGTGCGCAGATGCAGGGCAACACCCTGAAGCTGGCGCTCGGTCTGTCCCACGACGTTGAGTACAAAGTGCCGGAAGGCATCACTGTAACAGCGCCCAAGCCGACTGAAATCATTGTTGAAGGTATCGACCAGCAAGTTGTTGGTCAGGTTGCTGCAAACATTCGTCAGTACCGCAAGCCAGAGCCCTATAAAGGCAAAGGCATTAAGTACAAAGACGAGTATATCTTCCGCAAAGAAGGTAAGAAGAAGTAAGGAACGCATAACATGGCTATTAGCAAGAGAACTCTGTTCCTTAAGCGCCGTATGCGCAACCGGAGCAAAATGCGGAAGGTGGCTGCTGGCCGCCCCCGTCTGAGCGTACACCGCTCTTCCAAGAACATCAGCGTACAGCTGATCGACGATGTAAATGGCGTAACACTGGCATCCGCTTCCTCTATGGAAAAAGATCTGGGTGTTGTGGGCAAAAACAACGTCGAAGCTTCTGCCAAAGTTGGCACAGCAATCGCAGAACGTGCGAAAAAAGCCGGTGTTGAAACCTGCTATTTCGACCGTGGCGGTTTCCTGTTCCACGGCAAGGTAAAAGCGCTCGCAGATGCAGCCCGTGAAGGCGGTCTGAAATTCTAAAATCAGTAGGTGGGCCGCTCTGGCCCACCTCGATGATCCGGGGGACGGTGACGTCCCACCAGGATTGGAACATTCGGGGGAAACCCCACACTACCCAGGAGGCCAATGATGGCTAGAGATGACAACCGTCGGGGTCGCGATCGCGACGAGAACCCCGAATTCCAAGATCGCCTTGTTGCGATCAACCGCGTGTCCAAAACAGTAAAAGGCGGTAAGCGCTTTGGTTTTGCTGCACTGGTCGTTGTTGGCGACCAAAAAGGCCGCGTCGGTTTCGGCAAAGGTAAAGCCAAAGAGGTTCCAGAAGCGATCCGTAAGGCAACCGAAGCTGCAAAACGCAAAATGATCCGCGTTCCACTGCGTGAAGGTCGTACCCTGCACCACGACATGGAAGGCCGTCACGGCGCTGGTAAAGTTGTGATGCGGACTGCACCACAAGGTACTGGTATCATCGCCGGTGGTCCAATGCGTGCTGTGTTCGAAATGTTGGGTGTTCAGGACGTTGTGTCCAAATCCATCGGTTCGGCCAACCCGTATAACATGATCCGCGCAACCATGAACGGTCTGAGCAAAGAAACCAGCCCGCGCAATGTTGCACAACGTCGTGGCAAGAAAGTTTCCGACATTCTGCCAAAAACAGACGCCCCCGCTGAAGCACCTGCTGGCGATGTGGCTGAAGAGTTGAAGGTATAAGATCATGGCTAAAACCATTGTTGTAAAACAGATCGGTTCTCCGATCCGTCGTCCGGAAAAACAGCGTCAAACGCTGATCGGTCTGGGCCTGAACAAAATGCACAAAACACGCGAGTTGGAAGACACTCCAGCGGTTCGTGGCATGATCGCCAAGATCCCTCACATGGTCGAGATCATCGAAGAAAAAGGTTAAGTGTTAAGTCGGGCTTAAGCCCGACCTACGCGACCTACTGAAACGCCTCCGCATTTGCGGGGGCGTTTTTCATTTTAGGGTGAAGGTTTCTTTGAAGTAATCTGCAAGGAAATCGAACACGATGCGGATACGCTTGCTGGTGTGTAATTCACGGTGGGTCGTCAGCCAGTTGGGAAAGTACACGGTTGTAAAGTCGGGTAGGACCGGAACAACCCCCTCTGCATGATCCCCTAGATCAGACATCATCACACCAAGCCCCAACCCCTGTTTCACCATCTCCCATCCGGCAATCCCGCTGGGGCTGGAATAGGCCACATTGGCCCTTGTCAGGCAGTAACCCCGCGCGTTCAGGTAGGTCAGAAATTCTTCGGGGTCGCCTGTAGATATAAAACGTGCGGCGTTCAGGTCCTTCAGACTGCGCAGCGCTCCTAGGTGCGCCAGATAGGGCGTGGCACCATAGAGCCTACCGCTGGCATCGCCAAGGCTTCGGGCGATCAGTTCGGGTTCACGCGGACGGATATGACGCAAGGCGATGTCCGCTTCGCGTTTTTGCAGATTCGAAATTCCGTTTACCGCCAGAAGTTCAATTTCTATGCCCGGCGCGTGTTGGCGCAAACGGACAAGAGCCTCTGGCATGATGTAAGCGGCGATTATATCCGACACAGACAAGCTGACACGGCCCTCAACGGATTGCGACTGCCCAGATGCCGCGAGCGTGGCTTTTTCCGACGCTTCGCCCATCGCTGCAAAATGGACCAACATCTCGCGTCCGGCTTCTGTGATTTCCAACCCGCGTCCAACCCGTTCGAACAAGGTCAGACCGAGTTCGGTCTCTAGCGCGGCCACCTGTCGGCTGAGCGTGGGTTGCGTCAGACCAAGTAGTCTTGCCGCCGCCGAGAGCGATCCGCTCTGCGCGGTGGCCAGAAAAGCGCGCGCGTGGTTCCAGTCAAAGCTTGGGGGCAATCCATTCATACGAATATGTATATCACCCCTGCGAATTTTGGCAATTTCCTGACGTTTGATGTATAGGTAAAGAGGCGCAAAGCAGGAGCGCACTATGATAAACGCAGAACAGTTCTGGAACCGTATCGCCCGCAAATACGCAAAGCGGCCAATTTCGGACATGGAAAACTACCACAAGACGCTGGACCGGACGAAGTCCTATTTGAAACCGACCGACTATGTTGTGGAGGTCGGATGCGGTACTGGTTCCACCGCCTTGTTGCTGGCGCCGAATGTGCGAGCGATCCTTGGCACGGACATATCATCCGAGATGGTAGCGATTGCGCAGGAGAAGGCCGAGGTGGATGGTGTGACAAACGCGCAGTTTCGCACGGTGGACGTAAGCCTACCCCTAACACTGCCCGAGGCACCGGATGTGATCCTTGCCCTGAACCTGCTCCATCTGGCGGAGGATCCGGTGGCGATGATTGGAAATCTGGCAGCGTCACTTGATAAAGGTGGGGTGTTCATAAGCAAAACCGGATGCCTGAAACCCAAACGCTGGCTGTTTGGACCGTTGATAAAGGTAATGCAGGTTTTCGGAAAAGCACCGTTTCTGAATTATCTTGGGGTCGAGGAGCTGGAAACAATGATCCGCGATGCAGGGTTTGAGTTGGTGGAAAGCGGGACGTATCCGAGGAAGGGGATCAGCCGGTATATTGTGGCGCGTAAGGTTTGAGGGGGATTCTGGGGAGGTTTGGGGGTGTCGGGCTAAAGCCCGACCTACGGGTTTTATATGGCCCTTGCTTTGTGCGTGCCACACCTCTATACGCCACCAATCTGGGAACCTTTCCAGAATCACATCGTAACGCCGTGTTTGCCCCTTTGTCGCTCATCGGGGGTAGTTCCGGCAAAAGGAGATAGCGACAATGAAACTGAATCAGCTTTCAGACAATCCAGGTGCAACTAAAAAGCGCAAGCGCATTGGCCGTGGTCCGGGTTCCGGCACAGGTAAAATGGGTGGCCGTGGTATCAAGGGTCAAAAATCCCGTTCGGGTGTATCCATCGGCGGTTACGAGGGCGGTCAGATGCCTTTGTACCAACGTCTGCCTAAGCGTGGCTTCAACAACATCAATGCAAAAACACATGCTGTTGTGAACCTTGGCCTGCTGCAAAAGTTCATCGACGAGAAGAAAATCGACGCTGGCAAGCCGATCACAGAAGAAGTTCTGGTTGAATCCGGTCTGGTGCGTCGCGTCAAAGACGGCGTTCGTATCCTGAACAAGGGCGAAATCACTTCCAAGATCGACCTGACAGTCACTGGCGCGTCGCGCACTGCTGTAGCGGCTGTTGAAGCGGCTGGCGGCAAGCTGACCGTTGCGCAGGCTGCGAAAGCCGACGCTGACGCCTAAAGTGTTCTGGCTGTAATTTGGAACGCTGGCACGGTCCGGCGTTTCAAATAAAAGTCAAAACCCTTGAATTGGGCTTGTGAGCGGTGGACCTGCCGCTTACATAACTCACGATCAAGTTTTTCGGCGCCGCGCGACCCAGTTGATTGGTCTCGCGGCGTTTTGTTTTTGACGCATCACCCGGGACGCCGCGTGTGCGACTATATGAAAGGGACGTTCATGGCTTCTGCTGCTGAACAAATGGCCTCCAACCTAAGCTGGGGTGCCTTCGGTAAAGCGAAAGAACTGCAATCTCGTATCCTCTTTGCATTGGGTTTGTTGATTGTGTACCGGATCGGGACGTTTATCCCCGTGCCGGGCATCGACGCTGGTGCGCTGCGGGAATTTGTGGAGGGTGCGCAAACGGGTGTTGGCGGTATCCTCAACATGTTCTCGGGCGGTGCGATTGGCCGGATGGCTATCTTTGCGCTGGGGATTATGCCCTATATTTCTGCCTCCATTATCGTCCAGCTTCTGACAGCGATGGTTCCGTCACTGGAACAGCTGAAGAAAGAGGGCGAGGCCGGACGCAAGAAGATCAACCAATACACCCGTTACGGCACTGTGGCGCTGGCGTTCTTTCAGGCTTACGGCATGTCCCGCGGGCTTGAGGCTGGTGATCTGGCGACCAACCCCGGTTTCCTGAGCTTCCAGCTGCCTGCAATCATCACGCTGGTCGGGGGCACCATGTTCCTGATGTGGCTGGGTGAGCAGATCACGGCACGGGGCATTGGTAACGGTATCTCCCTTATCATCTTCGTTGGTATTATCGCTGAATTGCCTGCCGCGCTGGCGCAGTTCTTTGCTTCCGGTCGCTCCGGTGCGCTGTCCCCTGCGGTTATCGTTGGTGTTATGGTGATGGTTGTGGCTGTGATCGCGTTTATCGTGTTCATGGAGCGCGCGCTGCGCAAGATCCACATCCAGTACCCCAAGCGTCAGGTTGGCATGAAGGTTTACGGCGGTGAGTCGTCCCACCTGCCGATCAAGATTAACCCAGCCGGTGTTATTCCGCCGATCTTTGCCTCTGCGCTGCTGCTGCTGCCGACAACGATTTCTACGTTCTCCGGCACGCAAACCAGCCCGTTCATGAACACGCTGCTGGCCTATTTCGGGCCGGGACAGCCACTCTACCTGCTGTTCTTTGTCGGTATGATCGTGTTCTTCAGCTACTTCTACACCGCCAACGTGTCCTTCAAGACCGATGACGTTGCAGACAACCTGAAGAAACAGAACGGCTTCGTTCCGGGCATCCGTCCGGGTAAAAAGACCGAAGAGTATCTTGATTACGTGGTCGCGCGTATCCTTGTGCTTGGCTCTGCCTATCTGGCGGCGATCTGTCTGTTTCCCGAAATCCTGCGCTCGCAACTGGCGATTCCCTTCTACTTTGGCGGGACGTCCTTGTTGATCGTTGTGTCGGTGACAATGGATACAATCACGCAAGTGCAGTCCCATTTGCTGGCGCATCAGTACGAAAGCCTGATTGAAAAATCCAAGCTGCGTGGCAAGAACCGCACCAAAGCACGGGGCGGTCGTCGGGGGCGCTAAACCCTCGGAACGTAACGTTTCGTTGACAGTTTGAAAGGCCGCGCAGAACCCTGTGCGGCCTTTTTCTTTGCAGGCGCTGGGTTTTCTTCGGCATCCGTTGCCTGCGACGTGTATGCGCAAGTATACGTTTCTTGTTTTCGCCCGGCGGCAAATGGGGCTATAGCTGTGCCCGTGCTGCGATATGAAGGGAATCTACATGAATATTATTTTGCTTGGCCCACCGGGCGCCGGTAAAGGAACACAGGCCGCGATGCTGGTGGAAGAGCGGAATATGGTGCAGCTGAGCACGGGCGACATGCTGCGTGCGGCACGGTCTTCCGGCACAGAGATGGGCAATATGGTTGCCGGTGTCATGGACCGCGGCGAACTGGTTACTGATGAGATCGTGATCGGCCTGATCCGCGAACAGTTGGAAACAGCAGAAGCGGACGGCGGCTTTATCTTTGACGGGTTCCCGCGCACGCTGGCACAGGCGGACGCCTTGGGCGAGCTTCTTGAAAGCGTTGGCCAGTCGCTGGACACAGTGATCGAGATGCGTGTGGACGACGAGGCGCTCGTGTCCCGCATCACCGGTCGCTACACCTGCGCCAAATGTGGGGCAGGCTATCACGACACAGCCAAGAAACCGGCGAAAGAGGGCGTCTGCGACAAATGCGGCAGTACCGAGTTCAAGCGCCGCGCGGATGACAACGAGGACAGCCTCAAGACCCGCTTGATGGCCTATTATAAAGACACCTCGCCTCTGATCGGCTACTACTACGCCAAGGGCCAGTTGCAGACCATCGACGGCCTCGCGGCAATTGACGAAGTCAAAGGCTCCATCGACGGGGCGCTGTCGAACGCCTGATCGACTGAACTGCTGATAGTATCAAGCCGCTTGCCGTTGCAGGCGGCTTTTTAGCATCTTACGATGGGGCGTCCCGAATGGATGTCTTGCGGGGCTGGATAGCGCCAAAACGCGCTCTGGCAAGGGGATGGCTGTGTCAGAGGGGTTGACCTTATCCGGCACGGCGTGTATCGCACAGCTTCCTTAAGGAATCGGACATTTCCTGCTTATAACAGTGATTCGTCTAATCCTTGAATAGGACTGGCCCGATGCCGTGGTGGTGTTGGGCTTTTGTTGTGAAAAAAGGTTCCGGACCTACGGAATCGCAACCATAAGGAAGAGCCCTTGGCACGTATCGCCGGCGTTAACTTGCCGACCCACAAACGGGTCCCAATCGCCCTCACATATATTCACGGCATCGGTAACACCACCGCTGCTAAAATTTGCGAAGAAACCGGTCTGGATGTAACCCGCCGGATCAATGAACTGTCCGATGCGGAAGTTCTGAAAATTCGCGAATACATCGACGCTAACCTCGACGTTGAAGGTGATCTGCGTCGTGAAGTTTCCATGAACATCAAACGTCTGATGGACCTGGGTTGCTACCGCGGCCTGCGTCACCGTCGTGGCCTGCCTGTTCGTGGTCAGCGTACACACACAAACGCACGTACTCGCAAGGGCCCAGCCCGCGCGATTGCCGGCAAAAAGAAATAAGGAGGGCTTGAACTATGGCACGTGAAAAACTTCGCGCAAAGAAGAAGGTCCGTAAGAACATCACCACTGGTGTTGCTCACGTTAACTCCTCTTTCAACAACACAAAGATCCTGATTGCAGACGCCCAAGGCAACGCAATCGCATGGTCTTCCGCTGGTACAATGGGCTTCAAAGGCTCGCGTAAATCCACACCTTATGCGGCACAGATGGCTGCTGAAGATGCTGGCAAAAAAGCGCAAGAGCACGGTGTGAAAACGCTGGAAGTTGAAGTTCAGGGTCCGGGTTCCGGTCGTGAAAGCGCATTGCGCGCGCTGGCTGCTGTTGGGTTCAACATCACATCCATCCGCGATGTGACACCGATCGCCCACAACGGCTGTCGCCCTCCTAAGCGCCGCCGGGTCTAAGCCTAGCGTCAAGATTTATCGGGCCGGTTCACTGGATCGGCCCGCGTTATTGTTAATACCCTCGGGCGTTCCCGATCAATCGGATCCGATCGGCGAACAGGAATGGAGGACTTATGATCCACAAGAATTGGCAAGAGCTTATCCGCCCTAATCAGTTGGACATCAAACCAGGTGGCGACCCGCTGCGTCAGGCAACTTGTGTTGCTGAACCGCTGGAGCGTGGCTTTGGTTTGACATTGGGCAACGCGCTGCGGCGTGTCCTGCTGTCGTCCCTGCAAGGTGCTGCGATCACATCCGTGCAGATCGATAACGTACTGCACGAGTTCTCCAGCGTCGCCGGTGTACGTGAAGACGTAACCGACATCGTGCTGAACCTCAAAGGTGTGGCCGTTGGCATGGAAGCAGAAGGCACCAAACGCGTGTCCATTGCAGCCAAAGGTCCGGGCGTTGTTACCGCTGGTGACATCTCTGAAACCGCTGACATCCAGATCCTGAACAAGGATCACGTGATCTGTCACCTTGATGACGGCGCGTCCCTGTTCATGGAAATGACCGTTGAAACGGGCAAAGGCTATGTTGCAGCTGACAAGAACCGTCCGGAAGATGCGCCGATTGGCCTGATCCCGATCGACGCGTTGTTCTCGCCTGTTGTGAAAGTGTCTTACGATGTTCAACCGACCCGTGAAGGTCAGGTTCTGGACTATGACAAACTGACACTGAAACTGGAAACTGACGGTTCGATCACACCAGAAGACGCTGTGGCCTATGCTGCACGTATTCTGCAAGACCAACTGTCCGTGTTTGTGAACTTCGACGAGCCAGAGTCCGCTTCCCGTCAGGAAGAAGAAGACGATCTGGAATTCAACCCGCTGCTGCTGAAGAAAGTAGACGAGTTGGAACTGTCCGTGCGTTCTGCAAACTGCCTGAAGAACGACAACATCGTTTACATCGGCGATCTGATCCAGAAAACCGAAGCAGAAATGCTGCGTACACCAAACTTCGGCCGGAAATCTTTGAACGAGATCAAAGAAGTTCTGACCGGCATGGGTCTGCACCTCGGTATGGATATCGTGGATTGGCCACCGGACAACATCGAAGATCTGGCTAAAAAGTACGAAGACCAGTTTTAAGGTGTGTCGGGCTGAAGCCCGACCTACGGAATACGCGATTGGCGGGCTTTGGTCCGCCGGTCGCAAAATGCCCGCAGATGGCGGGGAACATATCGGGTAATTCTGCCCCAAGGAGTGCGAGACCCACGCAGGCTCGCCGGACAAAGCATAGAGAAGGAAAACTAAAATGCGTCACGCACGTGGTTACCGTCGCCTGAACCGGACTCATGAACACCGTAAAGCGCTGTTCTCGAACATGACAGGCTCGCTCATCGAGCATGAGCAAATCAAAACAACTTTGCCAAAAGCAAAAGAACTGCGCCCGATCATGGAAAAACTGATCACATTGGCGAAACGTGGCGATCTGCACGCCCGTCGTCAGGCCGCTTCCAAGCTGAAAGAAGACCAGTACGTTTCCAAACTGTTCGACATTCTGGGCCCACGTTACAAAGACCGTCAAGGCGGTTATGTGCGCATCATGAAAGCCGGCTTCCGTTACGGCGACATGGCACCTATGGCGATCATCGAATTTGTTGATCGTGACGTAGATGCCAAAGGCGCGGCTGACAAAGCCCGCGTTGCTGCTCAAATGGAAGCAGCAGACGAATAAAAACCGATAAAATTCGGGACAGTAGGAACCCCGTCAGGCCGTTTTGGTCTGGCGGGGTTTTTCTTTGAGTATTTGGCGAACATTGAAGCAGCGCTACATTGCGCCGACAGGGTTTGCAGGCCAAACTGGGCATAGATTGAATTGAGGCGGGTAACGCAATGGCGGATCTTTTTGATGCACTGGATGATGGCATGGCTGGACAGGCAGATGCGCCTGCGAAAAACGCGCCTCTGGCGGATCGCCTGCGCCCCCGGCACTTTGCGGATGTGATCGGCCAGCAGCACCTTTTGGGCGAGGATGGCGCGCTGCGGGTTATGCTGGAAAGCGGGCGGTTGTCCTCGATCATTTTTTGGGGGCCGCCGGGTGTGGGGAAGACGACGCTTGCCAAGTTGCTGGCGGATGAGACCGAGATGGAATTCGTCCAGATCAGCGCGATTTTCTCTGGTGTTGCTGATCTGAAGAAAGTGTTTGAAGCCGCAAAATTACGGCGGCAGACGGGCCGAGGTACAGTGCTGTTCGTGGACGAGATTCACCGTTTCAACAAGGCGCAGCAAGACGGGTTTTTGCCCCATATGGAGGACGGTACGATCGTGCTGGTTGGGGCGACCACGGAAAATCCTTCCTTTGAGCTGAACGCCGCTGTGATGAGCCGCAGTCAGGTGATGGTGCTGGAACGCCTGACGCTGGCGGATCTGGAGCTGATGGCGCAGCGGGCAGAGCAACTAGTGCAGCGCGCATTGCCGCTTACTGCCGATGCTCGGGAGGCGGTTCTGGAGATGGCGGACGGGGATGGTCGTGCGCTGATTAATATTCTGGAACAGTGCTTTGCTTGGGATGCGAAGGAGAAGGTGGGACGGGATGGTCTGTCCAAACGCCTTTCGCGCCGTGCGCCGAAATATGACAAATCCGGCGAGGAACATTACAATCTGATCTCTGCGCTGCACAAATCGGTGCGAGGCTCTGATCCGGATGCGGCAGTATACTGGTTGTGTCGCATGTTGGATGGCGGTGAAGATCCCCGTTTTCTGGCTCGCCGGATCACCCGTATGGCGGTTGAAGACATTGGCCTTGCCGATCCGCAGGCGCAGGCGGTCTGTTTGCAATCTTGGCAGACATATGAGCGGCTCGGCAGTCCCGAAGGGGAGCTGGCACTGGCGCAGGCGGTGATTTACCTAGCGCTCGCCCCGAAATCGAACGGGGCTTACAAGGCTTATAAAGAGGCGCGCAGGGCGGCGCAAAAAACTGGATCGGAACCGCCGCCAAAACATATTCGAAACGCACCGACCAAGTTGATGAAGGACGAAGGCTACGGGGTTGGTTATGCCTATGATCACGATGCCGAGGACGGATTTTCAGGGCAGAATTACTTTCCGGACGGGATGAAACACGGGGTCTATTACGTGCCTGTAGATCGCGGATTTGAACGGGAATTAAAGAAACGAACCGAGTACTTTGCCAAATTGCGAACAAGCCGGAACAGGGACGGTTAGGGTGACTCTCGGTAGGGTTTAGTTGCCGTTTCGTCGTGATACAACCTTGGGTAAAAAGTGCGTTCCGGTTTGCAGATACTGTGACCCTATGGTTGAATGGTGAAAGGTAGCGTGTATTCCGAGGGGGCTCGATTCGATTTTGTATTGCCCGATAATGAATTGACTTTGCAGATTCTTTTTACGTGTCGTTTGCACGGGCGGCTCTCGTCTGAACAAGTAGAGCCGCTTCAAAAAGACATATGGGCCCGTTGTGCCGATCGTAGGATCGGTGGGTTTTTCCTGCTTTCCGGCCAGCACCTTGTAGGACTGTTCGAAGGGCCCGAACCAGTGGTTGTAGGGCAGGTGGACCACCTGATCCGCAAACACAAAGTGGCCTCGGTCTTTGTTGTGCGCGAGGCTGCGCTGGAAACCCGAGAGTGGACCAAGTGGATCGGGGATGTTTTTTGCCTCAATGATCTGCCGGACAGTGAGCGCGACAGATTTGAAGGCCTTGCACAGATTGTCGAGATTGCTGTAGAGGCGGACCAGAGAAGCGGTAAGGGCGCCTGAACGTCCCGATGGCCGCGAGCGGAATGGATCTGTAAGATACAGGTGCAAAAGCGCAGGGGTCTGAATGAATAGTTTACTTCAAATAGCCATCGGTGGTGGCCTTGGGGCTGTCATGCGTTATGGCACCGTACAGGGCGCTGTGCGTCTGGTGGGTGCTGGTGCGCCCGTTGGTGTGTTCGCGGTCAATCTGGCCGGATCGTTCCTGATGGGTGTTTTTGCCGTTTGGTTTCTGCACCGCGCCGGAGATGCACGCTTTGCGCCTTTCGTGATGACGGGCGTGTTGGGCGGCTTTACGACGTTTTCTGCGTTCTCTCTGGATGCGATCCTGTTATGGGAACAAGGGCGGGGCGGCTTGGCTGCCCTATATGTTATAGGATCGGTGTTGGGCGGGATCGCTGCCCTGTTTGCCGGAATGGGAATTATGCGGGCGGTGCTGTCATGAGTGGTGTGCAACATATTGCTGTAGCGGAAGATGCTGCGGAACAGAGACTGGATCGCTGGCTGCGCCGGATGTTTCCCCATGTCAGTCAGGGCCGTGTGGAGAAGATGTGCCGCAAGGGCGATCTGCGTGTGGATAAAGGCCGGGTCAAGGCGAACACCCGTCTGCAACCGGGGCAAGTGGTGCGCATACCGCCGTTGCCCGATCCCGGAACTGTGGCGGCCAAACCCGAGGCGGTGATCTCGGATGCGGATGCCAAGCTGATGCAGGACAGCGTGATCTACCGCGACGATGATATTATCGTCTTGAACAAGCCTGCCGGCCTTGCCGTTCAGGGGGGCTCAGGTCAGACGCGCCATATTGACGGGTTGGCAGACGCTTTGCGCTTTGGGATGGATACCAAGCCCAAGCTGGTGCACCGGCTGGACAAGGACACCAGCGGCGTTTTTGTGATGGCGCGCACCGGTCGCGCGGCTGCAGGGCTTGCCAAAAGCTTTCACCTGCGCACTACGCGCAAGATTTACTGGGCCATGGTTGCGGGCAGTCCTTTCCCGAAGATGGGGACTGTGCGCTATGGGTTGGTGAAAGCCGCCGGTCACGGGCCGCATGGCGCTGGGGAGCGGATGCACTGTATTCACCCCGACGAGGTTGAACAAACCGAAGGCGCAAAACGGGCGACAACGGATTACGCAGTAATCGAGGCCGTCGGCCAGCGGGCAGCTTGGGTAGGTCTGGTGCCGATCACTGGCCGGACGCACCAGTTGCGCGCGCATATGGCTGAAATCGGACACCCGATCATCGGTGACGGAAAATATGGCACGAACAGTCAAGTGAACGAAGGCGATGGGTGGGGGGCGCAACTGGGTGGCTCTGTAAGCCGCAAGCTGCACCTGCATGCACGCTCGTTGGCGATTCCCCATCCGGTGAGCGGGGCCAAGATGACGTTTACCGCACCACTGCCCGACCATATGGCGCAAACTTGGGACTTTTTCGGCTTTGATCCGGCAGAAGCCCCGTCAGATCCTTTCGAAGAACAAGAGTAACCTGCGATGACACTGGCAAAAAAGAAACGGTTCTGGAGCACAGTTGATGTGACCGAAGCGGACACAGGCTTCGTGATCCAGCTTGACGGGCGCACGGTTAAGACACCCGAAAAGCGCGACTTGTTGTTGCCGACACGAAAAGCTGCAGATTTGGTTGCGCGGGAATGGGACGATGCCAGCGGAGAACTGAGCCCCACAGCCATGCCAGCAACCCGCTGGGCGAATGTATCCGTGGATAAAATGGGCGGCCAAATGGCGGCTGTTGTCGATATGCTTGCCGCTTATGGCGAAAACGATTTGCTGTGTTACCGGTCGACCCACCCGCAAGAATTGATTGCCCGTCAGGCCGACCAGTGGGATGCCCCTTTGAACTGGGCAAGCCTGACGTTCAAAGCGCCTCTTTTGGTGACATCAGGGGTGATTCCAGTGGAGCAACCGAATCAATCGGTGGCCAATCTGCGGCAAGCTGTAGAGACATTTGACCCGTTTGAACTGGCCGCTTTTCACGATTTGGTTCAAATATCGGGGTCTCTGGTGCTCGCCCTTGCTGTGTCCCATCAACACATGGTTGCAGAACAGGCTTGGCAGGTCGCAAGGGTCGATGAAATCTGGCAGGCCGAGCAGTGGGGCGTAGATGACGAAGCAGCTGAGGCTGGCGAAATCAAGCGTCAGGCCTTCCTTCTTGCCGAAAAATTACTGCTGTCAGTGCGTAAAACCTTGCACTAGGCAAAGTATAGGTCAGGCTTGCTGACTTACGCCCTTGCCGGAAGTTGAAAGTGTACCCTCGGCTTTGCAATGATGCTGGAAAAGCAGGGAAATACCCTCTCTTAAAATAGTCACAAAGGCTGACCTAATAACTTACCGAGGGTAAACTTTCGCAGCTTTTTAAAGGATATAAAATCCTTGACCTGACAAGCTCCTACTCACAGTATGGGGGCTACTTTTCCGGCTATGCCGGACAAGTAAGACAAGCTGGGTAAACTCCTAGCAAGCCGTCTGACCATAGGCGGTTCATCAGGAAGAGGTAAAAATGAAAATAACAACATTCTTCGGCGCTGTTGCCGCGGCCACCATGACTGCTGGCTTCGCTTCTGCCGGAACGCTCGACGACGTAAAAGCCAAAGGCTTTTTGCAATGTGGTGTTTCCACAGGTCTCACAGGTTTCTCTGCAGCAGACGCAAACGGCAACTGGGACGGTTTCGACGTAGCCGTTTGCCGCGCAGTTGCAGCGGCGGTTCTGGGTGATCCACAGGCCGTTAAATTCACTCCGACAACCGGCAAAACACGCTTCACAGCACTTGCTTCCGGTGAGATCGACATTCTGGCTCGTAACACGACCTGGACATTCTCTCGCGATGTTGACCTGAAGTTCACTTTTGTTGGTGTAAACTACTACGATGGTCAGGGCTTCATTGCTCCAAAAGAGCTGGGCGTTTCTTCTGCCAAGGATCTGGACGGTGCAACTGTTTGTATCCAGACAGGTACAACAACAGAGCTGAACCTCGCGGATTTCTTCCGTACAAACAACATCTCTTACGAGCCTGTTCCGATCGAGACAAACGCAGAAGCGCTGCAACAGTACCTTGCAGGTGCGTGTGACACATACACAACTGACGCATCCGGTCTGGCCGCGTCGCGTGCCACTTTTGAGAACCCAGAAGATCACGCACTGCTGCCGGAAATCATCTCCAAAGAGCCACTGGGCCCGCTTGTACGTCACGGCGACGACCAATGGGCTGACATTGTTCGCTGGTCTTTGAACGCACTGATCGCAGCTGAAGAGCTGGGTGTGACATCTGCGAACGTTAAAGAATCCGCGATGCAAGCTGGCAACAACCCAGAGATCAACCGTCTGTTGGGCACTGAAGGCAACCTCGGCGAGCAGCTGGGTCTGTCCGCAGACTTCGCTAAAAATGCGATTGCTGCTGGTGGTAACTACGGCGAGATCTTCGCTAAGAACATCGGTGAATCCACTCCAATCGGTCTGGCCCGTGGCCTGAACGCACAGTGGACTGATGGCGGCCTGATCTACTCGCCTCCTTTCCGCTAAGTTTAAGAACGGGCGCAGCACAGGCTGCGCCCGTTTTCTTCCGGCCAAAGCCGGAATCATTCCGAACTATACAAAAACAAGGTGCAACCAGTTCGCCACGCATTTCGTGGAATTGGAAGTTGCTACCTCAATGACAGAACAAGGGAGCGTGGACACATGTCTGCAACCACCGATCCTCCAAAGGACGGCTTCCAACTCAGCCAATTAATTTATGACACCCGCTATCGCTCTATGACGATTCAGATCGTAGCGCTGGTGTTGTTTTTGTTGGGGGTTGGATGGCTTTTAAACAACGCTGCGCAGAACCTCGCAGCTTTGGGAAAACCGTTGAGCTTTGGCTTTCTCGGGGAAGCCGCCGGGTATGATATCAACCAGAAACTGATCGAATATAACAACCAGATGTCCCACGGTCGTGCGGCACTGGTCGGGGTGCTGAACACGCTGCTGGTTGCGGTGTTGGGGTGTATTCTGGCAACCGTGCTTGGCGTGTTTATCGGGGTGCTGCGTCTGTCAAACAACTGGGTCGTTTCACGGCTTATGACAGTGTATATCGAATCCTTCCGCAATGTTCCGGTGCTGCTGTGGATCGTTCTGACAATGGCGATCTTTATTGAATCCTTTCCCGCGCCACGAGCGTTTCGCGGCGACAATGCCACCGCGTCCATGAGCTTTTGGGATTCCGTCGCGCTGACGAACCGGGGGCTTTATATTCCCAAACCGGAAATGTATTCCGGTTCCATGGCTGTGGTTGTGGTCTTCCTGCTGTCCATCGTCGGCATCTTCGTCTTCGGGTCTTGGTCGCGCAAACGGCAAGAGGCAACGGGTCAGATCCTGCCGAACTTCTGGATCAAGCTGGCAATCTTTTTCGTACCGGCCCTGCTGGTATACTTCCTTATGGGCCGTCCGATCGGTTTGGAACTGCCGGCGCTGAAAGGCTTTAACTTTCAGGGTGGCATCTACATGCGCAACTCCCTGATTGCACTGACCCTTGCGCTTGGGCTGTATACGGCGGCTTTCGTGGCCGAGAACGTGCGCGCAGGGATTATGGCGGTCAGTAAAGGCCAGTCCGAAGCGGCGTCTGCCCTTGGCCTAAGCCCCGGACGCACCATGAACCTGATCATCCTGCCACAGGCGCTGCGGGTTATCATTCCGCCGCTGATCTCTCAGTATCTGAACCTGACCAAAAACTCCTCTCTGGCGATTGCTGTGGGGTATATGGACGTTACAGGGACGCTGGGTGGAATCACGCTGAACCAGACCGGCAAAGAGATGGAAAGTCTTCTGATCCTGATGGCGATCTACCTGACAATCAGTCTTATCATCTCCTCGGTAATGAACTGGTACAATGAATCCGTTAAGTTGAGGGAGCGTTGATATGAGCGATACTCATGCACAAACGGTAGCTTACGTGCGCGACACGATGCTGCCCGAACAAGCGCCCCCCACAACTGCGGCAGGGCCAGTCCGATGGATGCGGGATAATCTGTTTTCCAGCGTGCTGAACACGGTTCTGACGCTATTGTCCGTTTACTTCCTCTGGGTCGTGCTGTCCCTTGTCCTGCCTTGGGTCTGGTACGGTTCGTGGACTGCGTCTTCCCTTAAGGAGTGCCGCGAGGTTGTTGCCGATTTGGGTCTGGCCCACGGCGCAGCCTGCTGGTCCGTGATCGCGGAACGCTATTTGCAGCTGATATACGGATTCTATCCGGCAGAGCTGTACTGGCGTGCTAACGTGACTTTCGTCTTGATGCTCGTTGCATTGGCACCGGTGCTTTATCCCAACCTGCCACGCAAGATGCTGTGGTTTTCGGTGCTCTATCCATTTCTGGCCTTCTGGCTGCTTTGGGGTGGCACGCTTTGGACACCTATCGTTGCGGTTGCGGGCTTCGTTCTGGCTTATGTTGCCTTCGAAGTGCTTTACCGTGTGGCCGGTTCGCTGGTCGGAGTGATCGCTGCAATTCTGGTGCCGGTCATCTGGTGGTTGCTGCTGGCGGCACCTGTGGCAAACGGGCTGGCTTCAGTGATCCCGCTGGCAATCGAGCCTGTTGAATCTGCGAAGTTTGGTGGGTTCATGTTGTCGATCATCATCGGAGTGACTGGTATCGCACTGTCCCTGCCGATTGGCATCCTTCTGGCGCTGGGGCGTCAATCGGATCTGATGATCGTCAAGGCAATCTGTGTGGGCTTTATCGAGTTCATTCGCGGTGTGCCTTTGATCACGCTTCTGTTCGTGGCCTCGACATTGTTGAACTACTTCCTGCCGCCTGGCACGACGTTTGACATCATCTTGCGGGTGATCATCATGGTGACGCTGTTTGCTTCGGCCTATATGGCCGAGGTGGTGCGCGGCGGTCTGGCAGCCTTGCCTACCGGTCAGTACGAAGCAGCGGATGCACTGGGTCTGGACTATTGGAAGGCCACGCGGCTGATTACCATGCCGCAGGCGCTGAAGATTTCCATTCCGGGGATCGTGTCCACCTTTATCGGTCTGTTCAAGGATACCACGCTGGTTTCGATCATTGGTCTGCTGGACCCGATCGGACTCACCGCTAATATCCGCGCTGACGCCAACTGGAACGGCATCGTATGGGAGCTGTACGGCTTCATCGCGCTGATGTTCTTTATCTTCTGTTTCGGCATGTCCCGTTACTCCATGTATCTCGAGCGCAAGCTCAAGACCGGCCACTAGTTAGGAGCCTCCAATATGTCTCAAATAGCAACTGATCGTGAAATTGATCGTAGCAAGATGGCGGTCTCCGACGAGATTGCGATCCAGATCAACAAGATGAACAAGTGGTACGGTGCCTTTCACGTTCTGCGTGACATCGACATGACTGTGCAACGGGGGGAGCGGATTGTTATTGCCGGTCCTTCCGGTTCGGGCAAGTCCACCCTGATCCGCTGTATCAACCGTCTGGAAGAACACCAGAAGGGCGATATTATCGTGGACGGGATCGAGCTTACGTCCGATCTCAAGAACATCGACAAAATCCGGCGCGAGGTAGGCATGTGCTTCCAGCACTTCAACCTGTTCCCGCATCTGACGATCCTTGAGAACTGCACGCTGGCACCGATGTGGGTGCGTAAAACACCCAAGAAGGAAGCCGAGGAAATCGCGATGCACTTCCTTGAGAAGGTGAAGATCCCCGAGCAGGCTGACAAATACCCCGGCCAGCTTTCGGGTGGTCAGCAGCAGCGGGTGGCTATTGCGCGTTCCTTGTGCATGAAACCACGCATCATGCTGTTCGACGAACCGACTTCGGCGCTCGATCCCGAAATGATCAAAGAGGTTCTCGATACGATGGTGGAACTGGCCGAGGAAGGCATGACCATGTTGTGTGTGACCCACGAAATGGGTTTCGCCAAACAGGTCGCCAACCGCGTAATCTTTATGGATGCGGGCCAGATTGTGGAACAGAACGAACCGGAAGAGTTCTTCAACAACCCCAAATCCGAACGGACCAAACTGTTCCTGAGCCAGATTTTGGGTCACTAACCCGAACCTCAGCACGACAAAAAGAAACCCCGGCCAGTGGCCGGGGTTTTTTCGTTTCAGGACGGTTGCACGATCGGCGGTTCAGTTTCTTCGGGGATCGGGCATTCATACGGCGTGTTGGCCAGATGGGCGGTATGGGCCGCTTTCGCATCGGCTAGAAGCTCGGGATTTTCGATCAACATCCGCGCCGTGCCCGCCATGACTTTGGCGGCATGGATCATTCCCTTATGGGCCAGACCGGTCTTGCCGTGGGCCACCACCTGCCATGTGTGAAACGGGGTGCCAAGTGTCCAGGTCGCCCCCCAAAGCTGCACTGTTGGCACCGCCCAGCTGACATCCCCGACATCGGTAGAGCCTGCGCGGACCACGCCGTTCCGGTCCAGCGGCAGGATGAAATCGCACAGGGAAATATCCTGATCAGCGGCAGGTGTGTAATCCATCGAGGCAAGTGTGCTTTGCACCGCGCCTTTGGGCAGGGTGGCCTGAATTTCCGCAGCGAAAGCGCGGTCTTTGTCATCAAAGGGCACGGGGCCGAGCTGTTCTACTGCGGTTTGCATGGCGTCTTCCAAGGGACGGTTTGGCAGCAGGTTCGATACGCCGGAATAGACTTTCTTTTCCATCCGCGTTTCCGTCATCAGCGCCGCACCTTCTGCGATCTTGTCGACACGGGCGATCAGGTCTTTCAGTCCGGGCAGGTTGGGGTGACGGATCAACTGACGCACCCTTGCGCGAGCCTGCACCACATTCGCTGCTACACCACCGGCATCCATATAGGCATAGTGCACCCGCGCCGCGTCGGGCATATGTTCGCGCATATAGTTCACGCCCACGTTCATCAATTCCACCGCATCCAGCGCAGAGCGCCCCATGTCCGGCTCAAACGCCGCATGGGACGCGGTGCCGTAAAAAGTGTAGTCGATCCGTGCATTGGCGAGGCTGGGTTCCTGATTGACCGCGAGGTAGGGCGCAGGGTGCCAGCTGATTGCTGCATCCACATCGTCAAACAGCCCTTCGCGCACCATATAGGTCTTGGCCGCGCCGCCTTCTTCCGCAGGACATCCGTAGTAGCGCACCCGCGCGTTGATGTTATTCGCTTCGATCCAATCCTTCAGTGCAGTTGCAGCCAGTAAGGCCCCTGCACCGAACAAGTTGTGGCCGCAGCCGTGGCCGTGACCACCGTCCTCTATCGCGCGGGGGGAGGTTTCGCCGGAATGCTGCGAAAGGCCGGGCAGGGCGTCGAACTCTCCGAGGATGGCAATCACCGGCCCGCCTTCACCCGCTTCCCCGATCACGGCAGTGGGCAGGCCACCAGCGTTGTCGGTGATGCGAAAGCCTTGTTCCACAAGGCTTTCACGGTGGGCTGCAACCGATTTGAACTCGGTGTAAAGGGTTTCAGGCGTGTCAAAAACCGCGTCGGACAGGGTGATGAACCGCTCACTGTGCCGGTCCGCCAGATCCCAAATGTCATCCGTATTTTTCATAGCTGCTCGTCCTTCTTCTTCGATGGTGTTCAGGCGTCCAGCTCTCGGGGGACGACAAAATTGACCACCTCCCCAGTGGCCATGAACGGCGTGGACCAATCGGGGATGTCAAAGGTTACGACCAAGGTTGCCGCTGTCGGGTAAAGCCCGAATTTAGGGTGGTCCGGTATGGCGTCAGGTGACAGCAGATCATGGGCAAACTGTCCGATCCCCGGATTATGCCCCAGCATCATTACGCAGTCGCCCTTGGCCTGCTTTAGCGCCTCATATTGGGTCACAGGCGCGGCGAGATACAGTCTGCGGTGGAAGCTCGGTTCGGGCGTGTCAGGCAGGTTTGCCGATAGCAGCGCCCAGGTTTCCTTGCAGCGTTCCGCGTCCGAACTGATGATCTGGTCCGGCACATGCCCTTGCTGCGTCAGCCAGCGCCCGATGGTTCCGGCAGCCTCTCGCCCGCGAGCATTCAGTTTGCGTTCATGATCCAGCAGGTTCAAATCGTCCCAACTGGACTTGGCATGGCGGGTGAGAATTAAGGTTTTCATTAAAATACTCTGGGTTTGTGAAAATACTTCATGTGATGCGCGGATTGCGCCGGATCGCGGTTGGCGCCGTCACTGACCGGACAGGCGCGGCGCGCGATGCAGCCTGTGGACAGACAGGACTGCCCCTCTGCTGTGTCAAGATAACCATGACACGCCATCGTATCATAGCCCTTCGCCGCACTTAATGCATCCACCGGACAGGCGGACAGGCAGGGTTTTGCCGTGCAGTTATCACAGGGGCGGTTCCCTGTCGCCGGAAGACTTAGTCGGCTGCGAAACGCCAGCGCCCCGCGAAAGGACACCATAAGCCCTGCCGTATCATGTACCAGCATCCCCACAGGAGAGCTCCACGCGCGGCGGGTCTTTATCGCCCAGCTGAGGAAAGGGGCATAGGGTGGGCCGCCGAACGGCATAAACGGTGTTGCCTGTAGGTCTTGCGATAGCTGTCCGATCACCCGTGTCGACCAGCGGTCCATGGGATCGGGCGCGCTATCAAGGAACTCGGGGCTTTGCTGGAACAGGGGCCAGAAATCCTGCGCGGGCCCCAGCAACAGAAGCGTCTCGCAGCCTTCTGGCAGGCCATCTTCTGCCCCGCCGTGAAACCCGCCAAGCACATCCAGCCCTTGCGCTTTGGCAGCGGTACAAGCGGCGGCGTAGCTCATCTGCGGCGGAACGGCAGTTTCAGCGACCAGCCCAGCCGCGTTGGTTTGTCGTCCTGCCACTGCAAGCCGATGGTCATCTTCTCATGCCCTGCTTCAGGCTGGGCGATGTAGGTGCGAAACAGCCGGTCCCACAGCGATATGGAAAACCCATAGTTGCTGTCATGCTCGCTGCGTTTGTCGGAATGATGAACACGGTGCATGTCCGGCGTAACCAGAAACAGCCGCAGTACCGCGTCCACACGGCGAGGCAGGTTCAGGTTGGAATGGTTGAACATGGCACAGCCGTTCAGCAGGATTTCAAAAACAATCACCGTCACCGCTGCAGGGCCGAACAGGTAAACTGCGCCGATCTTCAACAGCATCGACAGGGCAATTTCAACCGGATGGAAACGGATTGCCGTAGTTACGTCAAAATCCGTGTCGGCATGATGGACACGATGCAACCGCCACAGCAGCGGGACTTTGTGGGTGATCAGATGCTGCGCCCAGATAAGGAAGTCGAGGATCAGCAATCCGGCGATGAACTCCACCCAAAGAGGCCAGTCCGTCTGGTTAAACAGCCCATACCCCCGCTGCCCCGCATCAATCGCCGCGCCCACTGCAAGGGCAGGCACAGCAAAGGCAAGCAGACGCAGGGTGACGGTGTCAATCAGGACGATGCCCCAATTCGTCACCCACCGCCGTGATTTTGCTGCGCGCAGTTTGCGACGCGGCAAAAAATGCTCTGCCAGTGCAAGGATCGCAAACAGCCCGATAAAGACTGTAAGGCGTATGCCAGCTTCCCCGCCCATCTAAGCGCGGATCATAGAGCCGGCACCATAAGTGGTGAACAGCTCCAGCAGACAGGCGTTTTCCTGTTGCCCGTTCATGATAACAACCGCCTTCACGCCACCCCGCACCGCATCCAGTGCGGTTTGGGTTTTGGGGATCATACCACCGGCAATCACCCCGTCGCGGGTCAGTTGTTCTACTTGTTCGGCAGTCAGGCTGGTGATCACATCGCCCTCAGCGTCTTTTACGCCTTCCACATCGGTCAGCAGCAACAGACGATCAGCGTGCAGTCCGGCTGCAATCGCACCGGCTGCGGTGTCGCCGTTTACATTGAAGGTCTCACCATTCGCACCCGCACCAAGCGGCGCAATCACTGGGATCATGCCGTCGTTGATAAGGGATTGCACAACGGTCGCATCCACGGTGTGCGGATCACCCACCAAACCCAGATCGCCTTCGGCCTGTGTGCAGACCATCAGGTTGGCATCCTTGCCGGAAATTCCGACAGCCCGCCCGCCTTGGCCGTTGATTGCCTGAACGATGGATTTGTTAACCTTGCCCGACAGCACCATTTCGACAACTTCCACAGTGGCCGCATCGCTGACCCGCTTGCCGTTGACGAACTCGGACGGGATATCGAGCTTCTTGAGCATCTCGTTGATCATCGGCCCGCCGCCGTGCACGATCACCGGATTGACGTTACACTGACGCATCAGCACCACATCCCGCGCGAACGAGGCCATCGCCTCGGGCGAGGACATGGCATGGCCGCCGAGTTTAATGACGATAATAGAGCCATCGTGCCGCTGCATATGGGGCAGGGCGTCGGACAGGATTTTTGCGGTGGTGATACTGTCTCGCTTCACGGCTTTTGATTTCTCCATGGGGGCCTCTAAGTAATGTCTGAACTGATTTAACCCTTTGCGCCCCACGCGCCAAGGGGATACCTTCCCTGTAAAATCACAAGGACGTGGAAATGGAACGCAAAAACCTGCTGTTGACCGGAGCAAGCCGTGGAATAGGCCATGCAACGGTTAAGAAATTCAGCGCCGAAGGGTGGCGGGTGCTGACCTGTTCGCGCCAACCGTTTTCGGAACACTGCCCTTGGCCGGGGGGTGAGGAAAACCATATCCAAGTTGACCTTTCCAACCCCGAAAGCACCATCGAAGCTGTGGAGCGGGTCCGTAAACGCCTCCCCTCGGGGCGGCTGGATGCGCTGGTGAACAACGCAGGAATTTCCCCCAAAGGCCCCGAGGGCGAACGGCTGAACACAATGGACACCGACCTGCGCACTTGGGGGCATGTGTTTCACGTGAATTTTTTCGCACCAGTCGTTCTGGCCCGTGGATTGCAACAGGAACTCGCCGCTGCCAAAGGCTCGGTGGTGAATGTGACCTCTATCGCCGGTGCGCGGGTCCACCCGTTTGCCGGAGCCGCCTATGCCACATCAAAGGCTGCGCTGGCCGCGCTGACGCGGGAGATGGCCCATGATTTCGGACCGCTCGGTGTGCGGGTAAACGCGATTGCGCCGGGGGAGGTGGAAACCAGCATCCTGTCGCCGGGGACGGAAAAGATTGTCGAAGGCCTGCCCATGCGCCGCCTTGGACAGCCCTCGGAAGTGGCCGATGTGATCTATTTCCTATGCACCGCCCCAAGCGCTTATGTGTCAGGCACAGAGATAGAAGTGAACGGCGGTCAACACGTCTGACCGCCATTCGTGGCGTAAGTGAAGGTTTGGATATTTTCCCCAAGAAGAGCCTCTGAGCCCTGCGCTTTACAGCTCTTTTTGGTTCAAATATCCAAATTCCGCGCGTGTGTTTATTCCGGTTGCCAATTGTCTGGATGGGCCGCTTGCACCGCGTCCAGTTTCTCCAGCGCGGCATAGGCTGCGCGGGTTTTGGGGAAGGGGGTTAAATCCACGCCCCAACGGGTCGCGTTATAGATTTGCGGGACGAGACACAGATCGGCGAGTGTCACGCTGTCGCCAAAGCAGTATGTGCCCTCACCGCGTAGCATATCCTCAAAGCCTTTCAGACCCTTGGGGATGAACTGGCGCATCCAGCTTTCCATCGTGATCTCGCCACCCGAATGACTGGCCGCAAATTTGGCGACCGAGAGGTTGCAGACCGGATGGATCTCCATCGCAATCGCATAAGACAGGGCACGAACATGGGCCTTGTCGAGCGGCGCTTCGGGCAGGAAGCTGTGATGGCCCGCATCCCCGAGATATTCGATAATCGCAAGGGACTGGGTCATCGTCGTGCCGTCAATTTCAACCGTTGGCACCAGTCCCTGCGGGTTGCGCGCGAGGTTCTCCGCGCTTTGATGGGCGCCAGTCAGCAAGTCCACTGGCACTGCGTCATATTCGATTCCGGCGATGCCAAAGGCAATGCGCAGGCGGTATGCGGCAGAGGACCGCCAGTAATCATAAAGGGTCGTGGTGGTCATGTGTCGTCTTTCAGAAGTTTGAGAAGTGTCTCGCGAAAACCGTCAGTGTCCGCGCCCATCCGTTTTAGCAGGCGTTGTTCGAATTCATTGGCTAGCGGGATGATCTGTTCCATCCGTGCATAGCCTTGTTCGGTCAGCCCCAGCTTTAACAGTCGGCGGTCGTCGGCGTTGGTCTCCTTGGTGAGGAACCCTGCCTTTTCCAAACGGGAGGCCGCGCGGGAGACTTTGGATTTATCCATATCCACACGGGCCTGAATTTCGCGGATGGAAACAGGTCCGGCATTGTGCAGATGCACCAGCACCCGCCATTCTGGAACGCTCATGTCAAAGTGTTCCGCGTAGATCTGCGAGAACTCGCGGCTGACCCGCGCAGAAACCACGGCGAGTTGATAGGGCAGAAAATCATCGAGTGAAAATTGGGACAAATCCGGTCGCCTGATATCGTTGCAAGTGATATGAGTATGCGACGGGCGAGCATCGGGATCAAGAGGGGGATCGTTTTGGCTGATAATCCGCAGACGGAGGTTCTGGCAGGCTATGTGCAGGATGCGGAAAGTTTGATCGACCGGTTCGAAGCGCTGGACCCGGCGCATGTGTTGGCGCCGGTTCTGGATTTTCTACCCGCGCCGCCTTGCCGTGTGCTCGACGTGGGGGCAGGGACCGGTCGGGACGCCGCGTGGTTTGCGCAGGCGGGATACCGCGTGACTGCGGTCGAGCCGGTGGCAGGGTTCCGACGGGCAGGGCAGGTGCTGCACGGCGGTCTGGATCTAACATGGAGCGGGGACAAACTGCCGGAACTGGCAGAACTGCGGCAGTCAGGCGTGCAATTTGATGTGCTGATCCTGAACGGCGTTTGGCACCACCTTAAACTGACGGAGCGGGAAGCAGCACTTTTATCGCTGTGGTCTTTGGCTGCGCCCGCCGCGCGGTTGGTGATCTCGGTTCGCAACGGTCCGGCGCCCATTACGCGGCCAAGCTATGGCGGGCGCGCGGATCTGCTGTTGTCGAAGGCTCATTGCATTGGGCTGTCCACGATTTGTCACAAACACACAGCGTCGATCCAGCCGCAGAACACAGCTGCGGGGGTTACATGGGACTGGATTGTTCTGGAGGTTCCAGCAACCGCGAAGGCCGAGGTTCAACTCGGGAATTGACATCGTTGCATTTGCAACGATAGAATGCGCCTAACCGAATCCGCCCATGGGAGAGTTGATATGAACAAGCAGACACAGCCGCAGGGTTTTGTTCAGGCCGCATCGAATATCGGTGTGACCGAAGGGTATATGCCCGGCTTTGGCAATGATTTTGAAACCGAGGCGCTGCCCGGTGCGATTCCTGTTGGACGCAACAGCCCCCAGCGGGTGGAATACGGACTTTACGCCGAACAGCTGAGCGGCTCGCCCTTTACGGCGCCCCATGCCACGCTGGAACGGTCGTGGATGTACCGCATCCGCCCGAGCGTGAAACACGTCAGCCGGTTCAAAAAGGTGGATATGCCTTACTGGAAAACCGCGCCTCATGTGATCGACGACGTGATCTCTTTGGGTCAGTACCGCTGGGATCCGGTGCCATTTACAGATGAAAAACTGACCTTTGTGACCGGTATGCGGTCCATGACCACGGCGGGCGATGTTGGCACGCAGGTCGGCATGGCGAGCCATGTCTATCTGGCGAACACGGATATGGAGGATGATTATTTCTACTCCGCCGACTCTGAACTGCTGGTTGTCCCGCAAGATGGCCGACTGAAAATTTTCACCGAATTTGGTATCATTGACTTGGAGCCGCTGGAAATCTGCGTGCTGCCACGCGGCATGGTGTTCAAAGTGTCACTGCCCGATGGTCAGGCACGGGGCTTTGTTTGTGAAAACTACGGCGCGAAGTTTACCCTGCCAAATCGCGGGCCAATCGGCGCGAACTGCCTTGCCAATCCGCGCGACTTCAAAACGCCGGTCGCCGCGTTTGAGGAAAAGGAAACACCCTGCCGCGTGACGGTGAAATGGTGCGGCCAGTTCCACACCTGCGAAATCGGCCATTCGCCTTTGGATGTGGTCGCATGGCACGGCAATTACGCGCCTTACAAATACGATCTGCGCACCTTTGCGACCATCGGCTCGATCAGCTTTGATCACCCCGATCCTTCGATCTTTACCGTTTTGACCGCGCCGACTGCTGAAGAAGGAACTGCGAATATCGACTTTGTGATCTTCCCCGAGCGCTGGCTGGCCAATGAGAACACCTTCCGCCCGCCGTGGTATCACAAGAACATCATGTCCGAGCTAATGGGCAATGTGTACGGTGTCTATGACGCGAAACCTAAAGGGTTTATCCCCGGCGGGATCAGTCTACATAATTGCATGTTGCCCCACGGGCCGGATAACAATGCCTTTGAGCATGCGACCAAAGAAAGCTGGGATCCGGTGAAACTGACGAACACCATGTCGTTCATGTTTGAAACCCGCTTCCCCCAGCAGCTGACCCGCTTTGCCGCGGATGAAGCGCCTTTGCAGGACGATTATGTGGATTGCTGGGACGGGCTGGAGAAGAAGTTTGATGGCACGCCCGGCTTGAAAGATTGAGCCTGCACCTGCAAGGCCTGATCGGCGCCGCCGGTCTGCTGTGCCTTGTGGCAGGTGTTGTCTGGTGCATCGGCTGGATGCAGCAGCGATCAAGAAACGATGCGAAGGGCGGCTCTGACACGGACGGCGCCTCGCAAGACTGAACAAGCGGCCCTTCTCGGGTCGCGCAAAAGAAGGAAGAGAACCTTGGGTTTGAAGAAAAGTTGGGTGGAGTCTGCGAACTCCGCCGAGAGCCAGTTTCCCCTGAACAACCTGCCTTACGGCGTGTATCTGGATGAAGACGGCGTGGGCAGCCCCTGTGTGGCCATTGGCGATATGATCGTTGATCTGGGCGTGCTGGAAGGCGAAGGCGTTATCAATGCAGGCGACGAAGACCCTGTGTTTGACGTACCGTTCCTGAACGAATTCATGGATCTTGGCACCGACGCATGGAAAACCGTTCGGGCGCGTTTGATGGACCTGCTGGCTGAGGGCGGCGATGATGCGCTGTCCGGCAACGAAGACCTGCGCAACGCCGCCATGATCGCTCAAAGCGACGTGGACATGGGGATGCCATTCGTTGTTGGCGAATACACCGACTTTTATGCGGGCCGGAACCACGCCCAGAACGTGGGCGAGATGTTCCGTGGTAAGGAAAATGCCCTGCCACCGAACTGGCTGCACATCCCGATCGGCTATAACGGCCGCGCCAGCACCGTGGTTGTGTCGGGCACAGATTTCCACCGTCCGAACGGCCAGTTGAAAGGCCCGAACGATACTGTGCCGTCCTTTGGTCCGTGTAAGCGACTGGATATTGAGCTGGAAATGGGCGCGGTTGTTGGGTCCGGTAACAAGATGGGCCAACCTGTCAGCGTGGCCGAAGCCGACGAGATGATCTTTGGCTATGTGCTGCTGAACGACTGGTCCGCACGGGACATTCAGGCGTGGGAATACCAACCGCTCGGCCCGTTTCAGGCCAAGGTTTTTGCCACCACGATCAGCCCTTGGGTTGTGACCAAAGAGGCGCTGGAGCCGTTCCGCTGTAACACGCCAGAGCGCGAGTTCGAGTTGCTGCCTTATCTGCAAGAACCCGGCCCGATGCTCTATAACATTGATCTGGAAGTGGCACTGGCCCCTGAAGCCAAGGACGAGACCATCATTTCGCGGACCAACTACAACGAGATGTATTACTCCTCCGCACAGCAACTGGCCCACCACGCCAGCAGCGGTTGTGAAATGGGCGCGGGTGATCTGCTCGGCTCTGGTACGATTTCGGGTGTGGAAAAACATCAGCGTGGCGCTTTGCTGGAGATCACATGGGCGGGTGCAAATCCGATCACGTTGGATGGCGGCGAAACCCGCACCTTCCTTGAAGATGGTGACACGGTCACTCTGCGCGGCGCGGCCAAGGGTGACGGGTTCACTATCGGCTTTGGCGAGTGTGCCGGAAAAATCCTGCCAGCGGTGAAATTCCCGTAAGGCAGTGCGGCGCCCTGAACGGGCGCCGGTTTGAGTATTTTAGGAACATTGAAGCCGTAAGGTTTCAGGACAGAACACGTAAGGACAAGACAATGGCTAAGGCATTCGCATCGCAAGGCGATACGGCAGAAAAGAAGATCAGCTTCACCGAAGTGGGCAAGGACCTTTGGGCGTTCACCGCTGAGGGTGATCCGAACTCCGGTGTGATTATTGGTGATGATTCCGTCATGATCGTAGAGGCGCAGGCAACACCGCGTCTGGCCAATATGGTCATCGAAAAAGTGCGTGAGATTACCGACAAGCCGATCTCCCACGTTGTTCTGACACACTATCATGCGGTGCGTGTGCTGGGTGCTTCGGCGTTTAACGCGGATCAGATCATCATGTCCGACGTGGCTCGTGGTATGGTCATGGAACGGGGTCAGGAAGATTGGGATTCCGAATTTCAACGTTTCCCGCGCCTGTTTGAAGGCCATGAGAGCATTCCGGGCCTGACCTATCCGACCACCACTTTCAGCGATTCCATGACTGTGTATCTGGGCAACCGTAAAGTTGAGATCAAACAGATCGGTCGCGCCCATACAGCGGGTGACAGTGTGATCTGGGTGCCGGACGAGCAGGTTATGTTCACAGGCGACATCGTTGAAAAACACTCTGCCTGTTATTGCGGTGACGGCTACTTTGGCGATTGGGGCAATACGCTCGACAACGTAAAAGCCTATGACCCGCAATCCATTGCACCGGGTCGCGGTGACGCGCTTGTGGGCCGTGAAGCCGTGGATGAGGCGATTGAGCTGACCCGCGATTTCGTCAACAGCACCTATAAGCCGGTTGCACAGGTTGCGGCGCGCAATGGCACGTTGAAAGACGCTTGGGATGCGTGCCGCGAGGTCTGTGATCCGAAGTTCAAGGACTATGCCATCTACGAGCATTGCCTGCCCTTCAACGTTGCCCGTGCCTATGACGAGGCCCGTGGCATCGCGCATCCGCGTATCTGGACCGCACAACGCGATCTGGACATGTGGGACGCGCTGCAAGGTTAATCACAGGAGGACGATATGCCACCACTCAACATTGCAATACTGACTTTAATGGGCATCGTTTTTGCCGTTTGGGTCTTCTTGATGTTCCGCATGCTGGGGCGCCTGACGCGCCAGTCCATGCGGGCCCATGATCGCACGGGTGGTGGTTTTTCTGTCTGGATGGGCCACATCTTTCGCGCCTTTGGCGGGTTCTTCAGTGATCCGTCAGTCGCGACAGAGCGGCGCCAGCTGATCTGGGTGACAATCCTGTTGATGCTGGTGGTACTGGCCCAACCCTTCATTCTGGTGCCCCGCGGGTGACAGAGCATTTCGTGAAAATGGCGCAGAACAACGCCTGGGCGAACAATGTGCTGTACAGCGCTTGTTCTGCGCTGTCCGAGCCTGCGCTCTGGGCGGCGCGTCCGGGATTTTTTGGGTCTGTGGGGCGTACGCTTAACCATATTTACGAGGTGGATTTGTTTTACCTTGATGCTTTGGAACAGGGTGGCAAGGGACGCGCGGTCTATGCGCGTGAAGATTATGCGACCCTGCCACCGCTGGAACAGGCGCAGGCCAAAGCGGATGCGCGATTTATCGCATTTGCCAAGGGGATGAACGCGGACGATCTGCACGCAACGCGGGTGACAGAACGGCCTGACGGTCCGCGGGAGGAGCGGCTCGACTGGTTGGTCCTGCATCTGGTGCAGCATCAGGTGCATCACCGCGGGCAGGTGCATTGCATGCTAAGTGCGGCGGGTATTGATCCGCCGCAACTGGACGATTTTTATCTGGAGGACGGGCGCGTGCCCAGTGCCGCGCCCTTTTGGGAGTGACCCATGGTTGATGTAAGATATGAAACAGCGTTCACGCTGTACCCTTATGCACGGTCTGCGGATCAGGATGCGGACAGCCCTGCACGCCACCCTGTGGTGATTGTGGGCGGTGGTCCGGTTGGCATGGGAATGGCGCTGGAACTGGGGCTGAAAGACGTGCCTTGCGTGGTTCTGGATGACCACGACGGGGTGGGCGTGGGCAGTCGCGCCATTTGCTTTGCCAAGCGCACGCTGGAAATTTGTGACCGCATGGGGGCCGCCGATCCGATGGTGGATCTGGGCGTCGTGTGGAACGTGGGCCGCGTCTTCCGTGATGAACGGCAGATCTACGATTTCAACCTGCTGCCGGAAGAGGGTCATAAACGCCCCGCCTTCATCAACCTGCAACAACCCTATTTTGAGAAGTTTCTGGTCGAACGCATCCGCGCTGCACAGGCCGAAGGCGCGCCGATTGAAATTCGCGGCAAGAACCGTGTGCTTTCAACGGAGTCCTATGACGACCACGTTGCACTGGAAATTGACACGCCGGAAGGCCCCTACAAGATTGAAGCGGACTATCTGGTGGCCTGCGACGGTGCGCGTTCTGCGGTTCGCAGTATGCTTGGCCATGATTTCACAGGCCGCGTATTTGAAGACAACTTCCTGATTTGCGATGTGAAAATGACTGCGGACTTCCCGACCGAGCGCTGGTTCTGGTTCGATCCGCCGTTCAATCGGGGGCAGTCAGTGCTGCTGCACAAACAGCCCGACGACATCTGGCGCATAGACTTCCAGCTTGGCTGGGACATCGACCGCAAAGCTGTCGTGCAGCCGGAATATTACATGCCCAAAGTGCAGGCGATGCTGGGCGAGGGCGTAGAGTTTGAACCTGAATGGGTCAGCGTCTACACCTTCCAATGCATGAGCATGGATGAATACCGTCACGGCCGCGTCTTCTTTGCCGGAGACAGCGCCCATCAGGTTTCGCCGTTTGGGGCGCGCGGGTGCAACGGCGGCATTCAGGACGTGGACAATCTGGGCTGGAAGCTCGCCGCTGTGATTAAGGGTGAGGCCGGAGAACGGTTGCTCGACACTTATCAGGAAGAGCGCAAGCACGGGGCGGATGAGAATATCCTGAACTCCAGCCGCACAACTGATTTCATGACGCCGAAGACGGAAATCGCCAAACTGTTCCGCGAAAGCGTTCTGGATCTGGTGGAACACACCGATGCGATGCGCCCGCTGGTGAACTCGGGCCGTTTGTCGCTGCCTTGCGTTTATGACGGATCGTCCCTGAATGGTGCGGATGATGCAATCCTGCCGCAACGGACCCGTGTTGGGGCGACGCTGGCGGATGCGCCGACGGATCAGGGCTGGCTGATTGACCGGATCGGCGGTCGCTTCCAGTTGTTTACGGTGAACACGGACTTCAAACCCGAGGGACTGAATCTTGATCTGGTGGATGTGATAGTGGCACCGGACGATCTGATCACCGAGCGTTATCTGGGCGCAGCGGAACAGGCGGTTTATCTGATCCGGCCGGATCAGGTGATCGCGGCCCGCTGGGTTAATCCGACTGCTGCCGATGTTACGGCGGCCTTGAACACTGCGATGGGGGGATAAGCCCGTGGAAAAACTCTTTACGGCGAATATTGACGATGCAGACGGGTTTTATGCCGAACTGCTGGCGGCCCATGAAGGGCTGAGCGAGGCAGAGAGCTATGCGCTCAACGCGCGTCTGGTGCTGCTGCTGAGCAATGTGGTCGGCGACCGCGCCGTCCTCACCCGCGCCTTTGAACTGGCCAAGCAAGCTGGTTAAACCATAAACGCCCGCCGGATCACACATCCGGCGGGCGTTTTATTTCAAGAACAGCGCTGCGTGCCGTGCAGCTTCATCCTTCGCGGTGAACCTCGGCGCGGCCGTGTTCGGTTAGCTCCCACACTCCACTGTCGTCCAGCACCACAGCTGACAGCTTGCGCCCATAGGCGGCCCCTGTATCAATGTTCAGGCGGTTGCCGTAATGGGTGACGATATCCACTGGCGTGTGGCCGTGTACCACCAGCTTTTCGTAAGGGCGGGTGTGATCGTGAAACGGCGCGCGAATCCAAATCAGGTGATCTTCGATCTGGTCGGGCAGGGGGGTGTTTGGTTCAATCCCTGCATGGGCGAAAAATGCGCGGGGGGTATCGTGAGAGGCTGGCAGATCGCGGAGATAATCGCGGTGGGCGGCGGGCACTTTGGCGCGGGCCTCGGCCAGAATTTCCTTTTCTTGCGTGTGATCAAACCCGCTGATGCCATAGCTTTCCAGTGTGGTCAGCCCGCCCAGACGGGGATGCAGCCACGTCAGATCTTTGCGCAGGACCGGGTCTTGTTCCATGTTATCCAGAAACAGCGTCATCATCCGGTCGTGGTTGCCTTTCAGAACCACCCAAGGCTTGCCGTCCTGCTGCCCGTTGATCAGATGGTCAATCACCTGACGGCTGTTAAAACGACGGTCCACCAGATCCCCGATGTGGATCACCTCGTGGGGTCCGACAGCGTTAGCCGTGATGTCTTGGGCAATCCGGTCGTGGATCATCAGCATCTGGTCCAGATCGCCGTGAATGTCACCAATGGCATAAAGAACTGGATCGGACATGGGCAGGGTTTCCTTAAGAGTAAAGCGCGTGTTAGCTGTTTCATATGCAGAGTTTACGCGAATTTGAACCCCTCCTTGTGGCAGAGCGACGATTGGTCGAACAGGCCGAGACTGGAGCGCGGGTCATTATCGGTGACGGAGAGCGTCCTGCGGCCGAGGCTGAAGACGTGGAAATCCGCGCCGGACTGATCCGGCTGATCCTGCTGGAGCTGGACCCTGCGGCGGTGCCTCATGCCAAAGGCATCCGGATTCGCGGCGCGCGGATCACCGGCACGCTGGATTTTCAGGGCGTGGATTGCGCCAATGACCTAAGCCTGTCGCGCTGTGTGATCGACAAAACGCTGGTGTTTGTGAACGCGCGGATGCGTGGTGTGTTTCTTTCCGGCTGTCAGTGTCCGGGGATTGCAGCGGACAACGCAGTGTTTGACGGTTCGATTTATCTGCGTAGCAGTTTTGTGTGCACCGGAGAGATTGCCTTGCCGGGGGCTAAAATCACCGGAGACCTGCAAATCTGCGACGCGCAGATTGACGGGGGCGGGCGGGCTGCCCTATTCGCCAACTCTATTCGGGTGGGGGGCTCGGTTTATCTTGGCGATTATCCCTTCGACACGGATGAGACCGAGCTGCACAGCAATGGTGCGATCATCCTGTCCAACGGCGACATCGAAGAGGATTTTTATTGCCGTAACGTAGCGATTTCAGCAGCGGATGACGGCGGGAAAGCTATTGCGGACGGCGCAGAGGGCAGTAATTCGATCGCTTTATCCCTGACCCGCTGTGAAATTCGCGGCGTGCTCTATTTCAAGCAGAACCAGATTTCCGGCGGGATCATCAATTTCTCCGGCGCACAAACCCGCCGGTTGAATGACGAACCGGGCGGCGTTGGCGGGGGCCATGCGGTCCGGCTCGACGGGTTTGAATATCAGGACTTTGCCCAGCACACGGACATTTCCGTAGAAATCCGTCTGGAATGGCTGGCGCGACGCCCTGAGGGGATAGACTTTCGCGCCCAACCCTACGAACACCTTGCGCGGGTGCTGGAGCGGATCGGCCACCGCGAAGATGCCGAAAAGGTGCTGATCGAAAAGGAGCGCCTGCAACGGGCAGCCAATAGGTCAGTGGCGACCGGTGGTATGCGGCTTGCCATGACAGTGCGGGACGGGTTGGGGTGGTTCCTGATCGCCTATGGCTACCGCCCGTCACGCGTGGTGCTGTGGGCGGTGCTGTTGATCCTTGGGCTGGGGTTCTACTTCCAGAAAACATGGGAGGCAGGGGATATGACGCCCGCCGCCGCCCCTATCCTGATCTCTGCAGGCTGGGTTTCTGCGACACAGGACCATCCCGACAATCCCGGTGCCTTCTGGGCAGCACGGGGACGAGCGGGTCAAGATTACGAAACCTTCCAGCCCTATGCCTATGCGGCCGATTTACTGGTGCCGATTGTTAATCTCGGGCAGGAGGATGCTTGGGGGCCGTCCACTTCGCGCAGCCCTTGGGGGTGGCACGGCTGGTGGATCCGTTGGGTCGCCAAAATCACCGGTTGGGTGATTACCGCGCTGGGCGCAGCGGCGGTGACAGGTGTGATCCGGCGGGGATGAACCCCGCCGTTATCCGGTCAATCGCCGCTTAGACCAGCGACTTTGATCCCATGTCCAGATATTTCTTGCGACGACCTTTGCGCAGTGCATCCGGCTTTTTCTTTTCAAGCTGACCGAGCATTTCGCCCAAAGCTGATTTCACATTGTTAATTGTGTCTTCGGTATTGCGTTGCGCACCGCCGATGGGTTCGGGAATTACCTCATCTGCGATGCCCAGTTCCTTAAGGTCCTGCGCTGTCAGACGCAGCGCCTCTGCGGCTTCGCGCATTTTACCGGCATCTTTCCAAAGGATAGAGGCACAGCCCTCGGGGGAGATCACAGAATAAACCGAATGCTCCAGCATGGCGAGCTTGTCAGCCGTCGCAAATGCCACCGCACCGCCGGAGCCGCCTTCACCGATGATTACAGAAATCAGCGGCACACCTAGCGAGAGACACTTTTCCGTCGAACGCGCGATTGCTTCGGACTGGCCTCGCTCTTCGGCACCCTTACCGGGATAGGCACCCTGCGTGTCCACCAGCGTAATTACCGGCAGGCCGAAGCGGTTGGCCATATCCATCAGCCGGATCGCCTTGCGATAGCCTTCGGGCCGGGCCATGCCGAAATTGTGGTGGATGCGGGATTTGGTGTCTTTGCCTTTTTCATGGCCGATCACCATCACAGGTTTGTCGTTGAGGCGGGCGAGGCCGCCCATCACCGCATAGTCATCAGCAAAGTTGCGATCACCGGCGAGTGGCGTGTATTCCGTGAAAATAGCCTCGATATAATCGCTGCACTGGGGTCGGTCGGGATGGCGGGCCACCTGACATTTGCGCCAAGGAGTAAGCTTTTGGTAAAGATCCACCAGCAAATCCTGCGCCTTTTTGTCGAGCGCCTGAGCCTCTTTTTCCACGTCCATTTCAGGGTTCTGGCGCGCCATAGCACGCAGTTCTTCGGCTTTGCCTTCAATCTCGGCCAGAGGCTTTTCAAACTCAAGGTAGTTTTGCATTGTCACCCGCGTCAGCGTTGTTTTTAGATTGGCATTATATGGCTGCGCTGGCGCAGAATTGCAATGGGGTGCTGCCGCTGATCTCTGCGCGTCATTAATCGGACTGCTTCCCTTCTAGACAGGCGGAAACGGTAATTTCTCCAGTGTTTTACCGCTCTGGTCTGCACCAAGGGCGTGTCGTGTCCATTCGCTGCGGGTGCCACAGCAAGGGGGGCGAACCGGCAAGGGGCGGGCGAACAACTGAACAGCCGCAATCCATCGGCGTCAGGGAAAAGTTGCAGACTGTATCTTGCATTGACAGCACTTGTTATCGATAACAAAACTCAAGCAATCGTTTGCAATCTCATCACCCAAGGAGCCACGTCATGCGCCTGAAAGTATTCGATTTGACTGGAAAGCGAGCCTTGATAAACGGGTCTCCACAGGCAGTTGGCCGCGCCGTGGCAGTGCGATGATAGATTGCTTTGTGATCATGGGGGTGTCTGGCTGTGGGAAGTCGTCTATCGGCACAACGCTTGCCGCGCAGATTGATGCGCGTTTTGTGGATGCCGATGATCTGCATCCTCAGGATAACATTTCAAAAATGGCGGCGGGCATTGCGTTGACCGACGCAGATCGCACGCCCTGGCTCGAAACCGTCGGACGTGCCTTTGCCCAAACTGACGGAGCCTTGGTGATCGCGTGCTCCGCGCTGAAACGCAGCTACCGCGATACCATCCGTGACACGGCAACTCGGCCGGTCGCGTTCTTGCACCTTGACGGAACCCAAACTGTTATAGCGGATCGATTGGGGGGGCGGCGGGACCATTTTATGCCGACAAAGCTGTTAGACAGTCAGTTTGCGGCACTCGAACCACTGGAATCCGACGAGACGGGAACGCGCGTAAAAATAGATCAGACGCCGCCCGCGATTGTGAATGAATTGGTCGCGCATCTTAAGAAAGAACCGATCTGACACAGAGTGTTGTATCAATCGGCGCAGGGGCGAACCCAGCCAAATCCACTTTGGTCCGCTGATACGAAGGATGTTTTACCTCCGACGGGAGTATTTGGGGAACATTGAAACCAGCGTCAGTTGTGTTTCTGAGCTGTGTATATGTGGATTTTTGCGGGAACGGTTATGGTGCCGTTGTCTGCGTATTCTTCTAATTTGATTCTGGTGGCTCTTACGATTTCGGCTTTGTCTTGGGCTGTGCCGCCTTGTGCGCGGATGACGCTGTTGGCGGGGCCGATGTAGGAGGACAGTTCTGCGGCGTCGGCGGAGGAGCCTTGCAGGGTGAGGGGGATATCTTGTGTCGTAACGGTCTGAGAGGCGAAACCGGCATCAGTCAGGATGCTGAAAACATAATCAGTATCAGCAAAGGCGAAGGGGCCGGGATCGCGTGGATCCATCGGGGGCGGGTTGCAGAGCAAGTCGGTTGCGACGCGGCGGGGCAGGGTGAACCAGGGGTTTTCCTTGAACGGTCCCCAGCAGGCCATAGTAAGTTGGCCGCCATCTTTGAGGCTTTTGCGGAGATTTTCAAAGGCAGCCACTGGATTTTCGAAAAACATCACCCCGAACCGCGAGATGACGTGATCGTACCGGTTTTCGGGCAGCGGGGTTGTCTGGGCGTCCGCGCGTGTGAAGGTTACATTTTGTAGCCCCTGCGCAGTGGCGGATTTTTCAGCCTGTGCGAGCATTGTGGTTGAGATATCAAGGCCCTGCACCTGACCGCTTGGGCCGACCACCGTTGCGAAATCCCGCGTGGTGGCGCCGGTGCCGCATCCGATGTCAAGCACGGCTTGTCCGGCTTGTGGTGTGGCTGTCTGCAACAGAGCCCGGTTCGCCCCCGCAAACAGCGCATCCAGTTGCGCCTCATAGGTGATCCAGTCCAGTCCGGCCCCGTCCGTCCAGAAGTCCGCTTGGTCTGCGTTGGGGCCGTCCGTCATGGTCTGTCCTTTCGAAGCAGGCGGGGGAGTGCCCCGCCTGCATGTGAGTTAGCCGATCATTTCAGCTTGTTTTACGATGACTTGTGCCTGACGGATAGAGGCAAGGTCGACCAGCCGGCCTTTGTAGACGGCGGCGCCCTGGCCGGATTTTTCCGCTTCTTCCATCGCGACGAGGATTTCGCGGGCCTCGGTGATCTGGGCTTCGGAGGGGGTGAAAACTGCATTGGCGAGGGCAACCTGCTTGGGGTGGATTGCCCATTTACCGACCATGCCGAGCGTTGCGGACCGGCGGGCCTGTGCGTTGAAGCCTTCCTCGTCGGAGAAGTCACCGAAGGGGCCGTCTACCGGCAGCAGGCCGTGGGTACGGCAAGCGGAGACGATGGCCACGGTGACAGCATGCCATGGATCGCCGAGATGGGTTGCGCGAGACGCATCGCCGTTGGCGTTTTCCACCATATAATAGTTTTCCTGCGTGCCACCAATTCCTGTGGTTTGCATCCCCATAGAAGCCGCGTAATCCGCAGCGCCCAATGACATTGCGGCCATACGGGGCGATGCAGCTGCGATTTCTTCTACGTGGGCAAGACCGGCAGCAGTTTCGATGATCACTTCGAACTGGATCGGTTTCTTGCGGCCCTTAGCCATTTCAACGGATGTTACCAATGCGTCAACGGCGTAGATGTCCCCCGCGTTGCCGACCTTGGGGATCATGATCTGGTCAATCCGGTCGCCAGCGTTTTCAAGGATGTCTACAACGTCCTTGTACCAGAATTCAGTATCCAAACCGTTAATGCGAATGGAGAGGGTTTTGTTGCCCCAGTCAATCGTGTTGATCGCCTCGATCACATTCTTGCGCGCCTCTGCCTTATCTGCTGGAGAAACGCTGTCTTCCAGATCCAGATTGATCACATCCGCATCCGAAGCGGCCGCCTTTTCAAAGATCGCAGGACGGGAGCCCGGTGCGAAAAGCTGGCAGCGGTTCGGGCGGGCTGGTGGGGCTGGTTGGACTTTAAAGCTCATGAGGTTGCATCCTTTGGGTAATGATGTTTCGATTCCGGTTGGCTGATTGGTAGATTATTGCGCGATGCCCCGCAAGTGCTGCGCTGCGGCATTTGCATGCGCTTTGTGAGTAAAGCGTCCAGCCGCAGCGCAGGAGTGGATATTTCTACCAAAAAGAGCCGGAGCCGGTGTTATTGCAAATCGGCGAAAGCCTCTTTCATGCGGGATATGGCTTCTTCTACATTGGCGCGCGGGGTGCCGAGATTGAAGCGCAGGAAGGTTTCACCACCTGAGCCAAAGGTAATGCCGTCATTCGGGGCGATTTTGGCTGACTTGTGGACGCGGTCTTTCACTTCGGCCATGTCCATGCCGGTATTGGCGAAATCGACCCATGCGAGGTAGGTGCCTTGCAGCGGCATTGAAGTCAGGCCCGGAATGCTGTTGATGCCTTCGTCAAAAACACGGGCGTTTTCTTCGAGATAAGCGACAAGTTTGTCCACCCATGCAGCCCCTTCGGGGGAATAGGCGGCGGTTGTCATTGCGGTGCCAAAGATGGTGGGAGATACGCCGAGCCCCATCATAGCTGCGGAGAATTTTGCCCGCAGTTCGGGATCGTGGATGATGACGTTGCCTGCATGGTTGCCCGCAACATTGAATGTTTTGGACGGGGCCGTCAGCATGATCAGGCGCTCGATGCAGTCTGGCACGGCCACGGGCATCGGCAGGTGGGTGTGACCCGGATAGACGATGTCATTGTGGATCTCGTCGGATACGATCAGCAAATCGTGACGCTTGGCAAAATCTGCGATGTTTTGCAGGTCTTCCTTGCTCCAGACACGGCCGCTCGGGTTGTGGGGGGAGCACAGGATCAGCATCGTTTCCGCGCCGGTCATCTGGGCTTCATAGGCGGCGAAGTCCATTTCGTAAGAACCGTTCTGTTCTACCAGCTGGCATTCCTTCACCTTGCGGCCTGCGTTTTTAATGACCTTGGCAAAGGCGTGATAGACAGGGGTGAAGAGAACGATCTCGTCTTCCGGTTGGGTGTAGGCGAGCAGACACATGCCCACAGCATTCACGAGCCCGAAGGTCGTGAAGATTTCTTCCGCCTTTACGTCCCAGCCGTGGCGATTCTTCATCCACCAGATGATTGCGTTGTGATAGTCGGAGTAATCGGACTGATAGCCGAACACCCCGTGGTCCACCAGCTTCTGAGCAGCCTTTATGATGCAGTCAGGCGAGCGGAAATCCATATCCGCCACCCACATGGGCAGGCCGTCGTTTGGGGAGACCCCGTAAATGGATTCCACAGCATCCCATTTCGCGCATTTGGTGCCGGTGCGGTCGATAATATCGTCAAAGCTCATGTATTCGGTCATCCTGTATTGGCGTTTGACGAATGCTACGATTTGGGCGCGCGGGTGCAAGCGGTTTTTGCAGGCGCTTGCATGGACGCGGGGATTATCCTAAATGGCGGGCATGTCTGTAAAAGAAATCCTGATACACCCCGATCCGCTCCTCAAGAAGGTCTGCCCCGCTGTCGAGGCGGTCACGCCAGAGGTGCAGGCGCTGGCCCGCGATATGCTGGAAACCATGTATGATGCCCCTGGCGTCGGACTCGCCGCGCCGCAGGTGGGGTCGCTCCACCGGCTGTTCGTGATGGATTGCACCGGAAAGGACGAAGAGTCCGAGCCGATGGTGCTGATCAATCCGGCGGTGGTCTGGACCAGTGACGAAACCAGCGTCTATAACGAGGGCTGCCTGTCCATCCCCGAGATGTACGAAGATGTGGAACGCCCCGCCCGTGCGGTGTTGCAGTTCCTGAACATAGAGGGCGAGCAGCAGGAGCGGGAGTTCGACGGGCTTTGGGCGACCTGCGCGCAGCACGAGTTGGACCATCTGAACGGCAAGCTGTTTATTGATTACCTCAGCGGGCTGAAGCGTTCGATGATCACCAAGAAAATGCTGAAGCTGAAAAAAGAGCGGGCGCGCGGATGAAGCTTTTACCGATCGTAATGCATCCTGATCCCGTGTTGCGGCAGGTGTGTTCTGCGGTAGAGGTTTTTGACGATGCGCTGGCACGGCTGGCACAAGATATGCTGCACACCATGTACGGCGCACAAGGGCGTGGGCTGGCCGCGCCACAGGTGGGTGATCTTCGGCGGATATTTGTATTTGATGCAGATTGGAAGGCCGGAGCAGAGAAACCATATGTATGCGTTAACCCGCTTGTAACGCCAATTGGCACAGACAGCCGCACAGTGGCCGAGCAATGTCTGTCCATCCCTGATACGCCGATAGAGGTGACGCGCCCTGCGCAGATCAGGTTCGCGTGGCAAGACGTGAGCGGTGCGTGGCACCAACAAGAGTTTGAAGGCGACGCCGCCGTCGTGATTCAGCATGAAGCCGATCATCTCGAAGGGCGGCTTGTGCTTGATTATCAAAAGGAAACACCATGACTGTTCGCCCGTTTATCCCGTGGCCCGACCAACGGCTGCGCAGTGTTTGCGAACCGGTTGAATCGGTTGACGATGCGGTTCGCGCGATTTGGGATGACATGCTCGACAGTATGTATGCCATGCCGGGGGTGGGTTTGGCGGCTTGTCAGATCGGCGTCATGCAACGGCTTGCAGTGGTGGATGCGTCCGAGGCAGGCAATAAGCCGCTGCGGATGGCCAACCCCGAAATCATTGATGCCAGTGTAAAGCTGCGGGAATATACCGAAGCCTCGCCCAATCTGCCTGGTGTATCGGCGAAAATCGCGCGGCCTCGTGGAGTGACTGTGACTTATCTGGATGAAAACGGCGTGAAGCAGCGCAAGGATCTTGTGGGGCTTTGGGCGACCAGCGTGCAGCATCAGATCGATCATCTGAATGGTAAAATGTTTTTCGACAACCTCAGCGCCGTAAAGCGCAAGATGTTGGTGGCCAAAGCGCGCAAACTGACGCTGAAGAAAGGGCGTGCGTAATGCGTGTCGTTTTCATGGGGACGCCGGATTTTTCCGTGCCTATTCTGCAAGGTATCGTAGATGCAGGCCATGAGGTCTGCGCCGTTTACTGCCAGCCCCCGCGCCCTGCGGGACGGGGTAAAAAGGACCGCCCCTCGCCGGTGCAAAACACAGCCGAGGCGCTGGGCCTGCCAGTGCGCCATCCGGTGAATTTCAAGGAACAGGCGGATCGCGATGCTTTTGCCGCGCTGAATGCGCATGTGGCCGTGGTGGTGGCCTACGGGCTGATCCTGCCACAGGCTTTGTTGGATGCGCCCGCTAAAGGGTGCCTTAATATCCACGCGAGCCTGCTGCCGCGCTGGCGCGGTGCTGCGCCAATCCACCGCGCGATTCTGGCAGGGGACGCCGAAACCGGTGTTTGCGTGATGCAGATGGAAGCGGGGCTTGATACCGGCCCTGTGCTGCTGACTACGCGCACTGATATTTCAGGCACGGACACAACTGCCATCTTGCACGACCGGCTAAGCCTGATGGGGCGGGATGCGATCCTGTCGGTGCTGGCAGATGGTATTTCGATGGACGCCGTGCCCCAACCCGAAGACGGTGTGACCTACGCGGCCAAGATCGACAAGGCCGAAGCTGCCGTTGACTGGACCCGGCCAGCATCTGAAGTGGACCGCCAAATCCGCGGGCTCTCGCCATTTCCGGGCGCGTGGAGCATGGCAGATGGACAACGGGTTAAGCTGCTTCTGAGCCGTGTCGCAACAGAAGGTAAGGGCGCGCCGGGCGAAGTGCTAAATGACGCCCTGCGCGTGGCCTGCGGGGATGGTGCCGTCGATCTGTTAAAGCTGCAACGGGCCGGCAAAGGTGTCATGGACCCCGAAGATTTTCTGCGCGGTTTCCCCCTGACCAAAGGCGCTGTGTTTGGTGGGGCTAACTAGGTAAGCCAGCTTATGGGGGTGAAGCCTCCGGCGGTTATATCGTCAAGGCCTCACCGCCGCATTTTACTGGTTGGATATTCGATCTGCTAGACAGGACGGCCATTGGCGATTTTTACTCCAATGGCCGCCTTCGTAAGCGCTAGGCCGCTGCCGTTGCTTCAATCTCGAACAGCAGTCCGGGAATGGCGAGACGTGTGACACCCAACAGCGTCATAGGCGGGGAGACCTGGTGCGGGCCGAACCGCATCCCCATCAGGTCAAAGTTTTTAAGGGCCTCGTCCACGTCTGTTGCGTAAACCCCGAGTTTGATCACATTGCTCAGGTCCATCCCCGCGCCCTTCAAGACGGCTTCGAGATTGTCGAGCGCCAAACTGATCTGGGCCCGCATGTCGCCGAGGTGTTGCGGGGTGCCTTGGCCATCCACCGCAGTCTGACCTGCACAGATCACCTGCCGCGTCGCGCCTTCGATGATTTCAGCTTGATTGTAACCCAGCTTGGTCGACCAGTCCCAGGGGTTCACTGCGGTGCGTTCCATGATGCAATCTCCTTGTTTTTCGTTGCTGAAATTTGTGTAGAATGAAAAGGTGCCAAAATATGTCACCATTTGTGGTAATCTGCGGTTATGAATATAAAGCTCAGACACGATGCAATCGTGCGCACCCTCCGCCGTAACGGCACATCCACCATTGATGCGCTGGCCGAGGATGTTGGCGCGTCGCGCAGGACTGTGTTGCGCGACATCAGCGCTTTGCGTGACGAAGGGTATGTGATCCATTCTGACGTTGGGCGCGGAGGGGGGCTTCAGCTTGACCCGCAATCCATGCAAACACGGGCCAAATTGTCCGTGCCTGAGGTGTTCGCGCTGCTGATCAGCGTTGCAGCTTTGCGAGCCTACGCTGGCATTTGCGCTGTTGGGAACAACCTCTGCAATACTTATGTCTGCCGCCCGCTGCGCAATCCGTCGAGTGAGAGCCAGTCTTCCTTGCGTAAGATAAACAGGGCGATCGCAGCACCCAATGCAGGAACCGCAGCCCACATAAGGTTGTTGGGATAGGTCGTCCATGCGGTGAGGTTCGGCACTGATCCTAAAACACCCGCAGCCTGCATCAAAACCAGCGCGCCGTAACTGAACGTCCGCCACAGGCCTAAAATGAACAGTAGTGTGATCACCATTTGCAGGCTGCCCACGTAGGTCGACATGTCGCGTGTGATAAATTCCAGCCCGTAGAAATTTGTGAAGACGTTCTCGAACCACTCTGGCCGATAGAACTTGAGCGAGGCCCAAATCCCGAAAAATGCTCCAATGCTCAAGCGTATGATTAAAAGGGCGATAGAGAGTTTTGTCTTCAAGGTCACAGTTTCAATTCCTTGGAGAGGCGCAAGTTGCGCGTTGGGGCCTTCTATTTCAAAACCACGGGCGTGTTTAACATTCAAAACACGTTTGAGTGAGAGTGAAATCTATTCTTGGGCCAGCAGGGCGCGGCAGTACCTGCGTCGCGGTCAGTCACGATAGCTCAGCGGGATCATATTAAGCTGGTGACGCGATAACGCCACTTCTTTCGATAACAACTGCGTGGGGCAACTTGCATGATGGATGGGCTTAGTGCATCGCAAGCTGGAACAGGAACGGAGCATCCGACCATGAGAGCAGCTGATGTTGTAGCGAACCGACTTTATGAAAGCGGGTGCAGGTGGGCGTTCGGCATGCCGGGAGGCGAGGTTTTGACATTGCTCGATGCGTTGGAAAAGGCGGGGATCCGGTTTGTGATGTGCCGCCATGAAAACGCGGCGGGCTTCATGGCCGAGGGCGCGTATCATCGCACGGGTGCGCCCGGAATCTTGCTTTCCACAGTGGGGCCAGGTGCGCTGAATGGCATTAACGTGGTCGAGAATGCGCGTCAGGACTGTGTGCCGTTGATTGTGTTGACGGGCTGTGTTGATCCTGAGACAGCGCAAACCTACACTCATCAAGTGCTGGATCAAGCAAAGGTTTTTGAGCCTGTTACCAAGGCCAGCTTTACGCTGAACGCAGGCGCGGCTCATGTGATCGCGGACAAGGCTGTCGGGATCGCCACCGAAGGCCGACCCGGCCCTGTGCACATCGACGTGCCGATTTCTGTGGCTGATGCCCAAGCAACCGGCGCGGGGGGGCTGCGCACGCCCGCTTTGCCGATGGTGCCTTCCCCCGATGCTCTGGTCGTTGCTAAAAACGCACTTGCAGCGGCGGAGCGCCCCTTGATTATTGCGGGTCTGGATGTGATTTCCCCGCAAGGGGCCGACTGCGTCCGCCACGTGGCCGAGCATTTGGGCGCGCCTGTTATCACGACTTACAAGGCAAAAGGTGTGATGGACGAACGCCACTATCTGGCGTTGGGCGGGGCCGGTTTGTCACCCAAAGCGGATGAAATATTGCTGCCTCTCGTGGCGCAAGCGGACGTGATTTTGGCCATTGGATACGATCCGGTTGAAATGCGCACGGGCTGGCAAAACCCGTGGAACCCGCAAACGCAGGTGGTGATTGATATCACCGCCGCGCCCAACCACCATTACATGCATCAGGCCACGCACAGCTTTATTGGGGACTGTGTGCAAACCACTGCCGCAATCTTGCCTGATGCGCCTTTGAACGGGTGGTCCGATGATGCGGTCGCACAGACTAAAGACGCCTTGGCGCACGCCTTTCCGAAGGGTGATACGTGGGGGCCGGCGCAAGCGATCTCGATTTGCCAAGAGGAGCTGCCCGACACCACGCTGGCCACCGCCGACAGTGGCGCACATCGCATTTTGCTAAGCCAGATGTGGACTTGCACCTTTCCAAAGGCGCTGACCCAGTCATCGGGATTTTGCACGATGGGGTGTGCTGTGCCATTGGCGATGGGCGCACAAATCGCAGAACCGGATCGCACGGTTGTTTCGTTCAGCGGTGATGCAGGGTTCTTGATGGTTGTCGGCGAACTCGCAACAGCGGCGGAAAACGCGCTCAGGACAATTTTTGTTGTGTTTGTGGATGCATCATTGGCTTTAATCGAGATGAAACAACGTGGCCGACAGATGAAAAATGCCGGTGTTGATTTCGCCCGTTCCGACATCGCGGCAATTGGCCGTGCCTTTGGCGGCCACGGTGTAAGCGTGTCAAACGCAGATGATTTGCGCGCTGCCCTTAGTAAAGCGCAAGCCGTGGATACCTTCAGCGTGATTGCCGTGGAAATCGACAAAAGAGCCTATGACGATGCATTCTAAAGCTCAAGCAGGCGCGCTCGACGGGGTATTGCTGCTGGACCTTAGCCGGATACTGTCGGGACCAACAGCAACCCAATTGCTCTGCGACCTTGGCGCCACCGTCAGCAAGATTGAAAATCCCAATAGTGGGCGTGACGATACCCGTTCGCCGCGGCAACGGGCACCCTAATATCGACCCCTTCGATGTGTTTAGCACCCGAACCAGCAAAGCGATCTTTGAATTGTTACAGACTGTCGGGATGCCGTGCGGTCCGATCAATACTGTCGCAGAGGCATTAACCTAGGAGAAGGCACATGCCCGTGGCGCGGTCGTTGCGATAGGGTCCGAGGATGCAAAAGACAGGTCTATTTCGGTACTGGGAAACCCTCTGAAGTTCTCCCGCACGGCTGTGCGTTATGATTTGGCGCCGCCTTGTTTCGGGGCGGATACTGCGCAACTGGATCAGATTTTGACGTCTCATCGAAATTGCTGGTTATGACACAAAGTTCACAGCTTCGACATATAACAGACTGTTGATGTGCGTCCTGTAAGACCCGCCGAGTATCACAGGACTACGGCAAAGGTCTTATCTCCGACTGCCAGCAAAGGATGTTAGATGTTAATTGATAGCTGCGCTTGCAATGTGAGTCTCTCTGATCCCAGCGCGCTGGAGTCGTGGAATGGGGTTGTACATGGGGTGCTGTCCCATGGCAGCCAAACCGGACATCATCTAACCGATCTGCTTGCCCGTGCGCCTGATTTTGCGATGGGCCATGCGATGAAGGGCCTTGCATGTTTGATGCTTGGGCGCCGCGAGATGGTCGCTATCGCACAGGCCGCAAGCGACGAGGCGCAGCGCCTGTTGGCGCAGGGCGGCGCATTGCAGCGGGAACGGCTGTGGTGCATGGCCTTGCTGGACTGGCTGGACGGCAAGCCGGCAAACGCCGTTTTGCGTATGGAAGCTGCGATCCGATTGAACCTTACCGATACAATCAGCATGAAATTGTCCCACGGCATCCGGTTTATGTTGGGCGATCGCGCCGGTATGTTGCAGTCCGTCGAACGTGTGCTGGACGCTCACGGGCCGGACCATGCCTATTTCGGGTATGCGCTGGGATGCCATGCTTTTGCACTCGAAGAGGCTGGAAATTTCAATTTGGCCGAGGCCGTCGGCCGACGCGCTTTGCAATTTAGCACTGATGATGCGTGGGGCCTTCACGCTGTGGCCCATGTCTATGACATGACCAACAAGGTAGATGCGGGCATCGCGCTGATAGACAACAATGCGCCCGCGTGGGACCACTGTAACAATTTCCGGTTCCATGTTTGGTGGCACAAAGCCCTGTTACATCTGGGCAAAAACGATATCGCAACCGTTCTTGATCTTTATGACACCAAAATCCGTGACGAGAAAACGGACGATTACCGGGACTTTTCAAATGCCAGCTCTTTGTTGATGCGCTTGGAGCTTGAAGGTATCGATGTTAGTGATCGCTGGTCCGAACTGGCCGATTTGGCCGAAACCCGCAGCACCGATGGATGTCTGACGTTTGCAGATATGCACTACATGCTGGCCCTGATCGGGGACACCCGCCATGAAGCAGCGGCGGAACTGAACGCACGGGTCATTCAAAGCGCACAGATCGACGATGATACAGGCCGCGTGATGCGGTCTCCGGGAGAGGCAACGTCAGCCGCGCTCGCGGCGTTTGGGCATGGCGATTACAGTACCGCGTTTGCGCAGTTCAAAAGCGCCCAACCCTACTTTCAGGCCATGGGGGGCAGCCACGCACAGCGAGATGTCTTTGAACGTCTCGCGATTGAGGCGGGCTTGCGCGCGGGGAGGCTGGCAGAAACGCAAATGCTGTTGTCCGCGCGCACATCTGCACGCGATGGAAACGACGATGCTTTCGCGGTTTCCCGCCAAGACCGGATCATGAAATTGCAATCTGCCGGTGCTTCGGCTACCGCAGCTGAATAATCTTGGAAATCGAGTGGGTGCTTTATCGTGATCAACCCTTCTGCGAGCGGAGCGAAACCCATGCGTGATGTACGGCTCGATTTCTTTCGCGGGCTGGCGATGTTCATCATCTTGTTCGCGCATACGCCAGGAAATGTGTTCACCAACTGGATACCGGCTCGGTTCGGGTTTTCCGACGCGACTGAAATGTTTGTGTTCTGCTCCGGTATGGCGAGTGCGATTGCCTTTGGGGCAACGTTTGATCGCGCAGGTTGGCTGTTGGGGACGGCGCGTGTCGTGTTTCGCATCTGGCAAATCTACTGGGCGCATGTTTGCCTGTTTTTTGCGACCGCAGCCTTGATGGTCTACTTTACCAACCTTGACCTCACAACGCGCAATTATTGGGGAAATTTGAACCTTTGGATGCTATTCGTTGAATCCGAGATGTGGGAAAACCCGTCAATCCTGCTGAGCTTTATGACGCTGGGATGGGTGCCCAACCTGTTTGATATCCTGCCTATGTATATGGTCGTACTGGCAATGATGCCGGTGTTTATCGTTCTGGCACGCATCCACTTTGGTCTGCTCGTTGCAGTGTCTGTTTCGGTGTGGGTGTTGGGACAACGGGCGCTGACAGAATATCTGGGCATTCCATATCTTAACTTTATGGCAGAGCCGTGGGTGGGCGACGACAACTGGCAGCGGCGCTGGTTCTTGAACCCCTTTGGCTGGCAGGTCCTGTTCTTCACCGGATTTGCATTCATGCGCGGTTGGTTGCCCAAACCACCTGTATCTTGGTGGCTGATCGGGTTGGCGGCTTTGGTGGTTCTTGCAAATGTGCCGTTCTCGGACATTGGTGTGCGTGAGCTCGGTGTTGAAGGTGCGCGGGAATGGCGGGCCGATCACCCGCAATGGTTCTCAAAAACGGATTTCGGTATTTTGCGCTACGGCCAGTTTCTGGGGCTTGCCTATCTTGGGTGGGTGATTGCCGGTGACAAAGGCGACAGGCTGCGCGGCGGGGACACTGCACTGGGGCGCATTTGGTCGCGTATCCTGGCGATTTTCCTCAAAGTTGGGCAGCAATCCTTGGCCGTTTTCGTCGTTTCCATTGTGGTCGGGCGCATGAACGGTGTGATCATGGATTTGATCGGGCGCGACCTGTGGATCGTCGTCACGGTCAACCTGTTCGGTATGCTGTTGTTGGTGATCACCGCTTATGTTGCGGGATGGATGAAGTCCCAGCCTTGGAAAACAGGAAGGGCCGCTTATGCTGCGTCGTGAGTTCATTGCGGGCCTTGCAGCGCTTGCAGCGTCCCCCGTGTTGGCCCAAGACGCACCACCAAAGGGGCTTCAGCTTGGGGCAGGTGTGGCGTTTAAAGCTGATAATGTGATTGATCTGGCCCGCAACCTTAGCAAACAAGCCTATAAAGCTCCGGCCAGCGTGCCCGAGGAATGGACGCAGATCAGTTATGAGGATTATCAATCCATCTGGTTTGACAATCGTAATGCGCTTTGGAACAACCAAGAAGACGTACCCCTGCGCTTGGATGTTTTCGCGCCCGGACTGTATTTTCCCCACCCTGTAGAAATATCAATTGTCGAGAACGGTGTCGCAGCGCCTTTGTTGTTTGACATGGAGATGTTCGGAACAACGGACAAGTTTCCCGAACTGCCGGTTGGTGACAGTCTCGGGTACTCCGGTCTACGTTTGCGCGCTGAACTGCAACGTGCGGGCATCTACGAAGAGTTCGCTGTGTTTCAAGGTGCCAGTTATTTTCGCGCCATTGGTAATGGTAATATTTACGGCTTGTCTGCCCGTGCGCTTGCCATTGATACGGCCCAAGAACGTGGTGAGGAGTTCCCCGTTTTTCGCGCTTTTTGGCTGGAAAAACCTAACGCTAAGGGCAAGGCATTCGTCGTGCATGCGCTGTTGGATAGCCCCAGTTGTACGGGGGCTTACCGGTTTGAAATCACTCCGGGCGAGGCGCTGGTGATGGACATCGAAGCGCGTCTTTTCCCGCGCGAGGATATGGAGCATCTGGGGGTCGCCCCCCTGACATCGATGTTTCAATACGATCAGACCAACCGGCACAAGTTTACCGACTTCCGCCCTGCCGTACACGATTCTGACGGGTTGTTGATCGTCAATGGCGCGGGGGAGACACTGTGGCGGCCGCTGGCTAATCCGGCGCATCTGCAAATAAGCTCTTTCATTGATAACAACCCCACGGGGTTCGGTCTTATGCAACGTGCGCAGGAATATCGGGACTTTGCCGATCTCGAAGCGCTGTATCATCGCCGTCCGGGTGTCTGGGTTGAGCCCAAAGGGGACTGGGGCGCGGGTGCTGTGACCTTGGTAGAAATTCCGACCCCTTCGGAAGTATTCGACAATATCGTCTGCTTTTGGACACCAAAGGAGATCTGGCGTGCTGGCTCGGACCATGCGCTCAGCTATCGCCTGACGTGGAGCCAAGACAACATGTATGGCAACGGGTTGGCCGTGCGGAACACCATGATTGGGTCTGCCTTTGAAAACCGGGGAATTATTGTCGTAATTGATTTTGATGCCGGTGCGAAGATGCCTACCGATTTCAGCGCGATCTCCCATCCGATCCAAGCCAGCGCTGGCAAGGTTTCAAGCGGTGTATTGCAGCGCAATCCAGAAACGGGCGGCCCGCGACTGGCGTTCAAATTTGAACCAGACGGTGCCAAAACGATCGAGTTCAGAACGCAACTGCTTGTTGATGATACCCCGCTGAGCGAAATCTGGCTGTATCGGTGGACCGTTTGATGGACTATGGCGCGATTCATATGCCGCCGCGGGCGCCGTTGGAGATGCCTGCGCAGACCTTTGCAGCGCATGGGCCGCCGCGGGCCATGTTGACCGCGCCAAAGCTGCGTGATCTGGCGTGGCGGTTGTCAGCGTTTATTCCAACGATTGCATTGACCGTCACGCTGTGTGTTTTGATGTTTAATTTCTTCGCATCGGGCGGCATTACCTTGATCGAAGCGGTTGTAAGCGGCTTGTTGGCGCTCACGTTTCTGAACCTTGCGTTTTCAGTGAACAACGCCTGTTTGGGGGCCATACGTGTGGCGATGCGGCCTGTCCTACCGTCCAGCCCAAACCTGAGGTCCTTGCCCCGTAACGTCGCCTTGCTCATACCGATCTTCAATGAGGCTCCTTGCGATGTGTTTGGCAACGCGGCGGCGATGTTGAAGGACTTGGACGATAAAACCGGCTTGGACAAATTTACCCTCTTTGTTCTGAGCGACACCCAAGACCCCGCAATTGCCGCTCAGGAAGAACAAGCCTTGGCGATCCTGCGCGCCAGTTTTTCGTCTAAAGACATCGTGTTTTACCGCCGACGCGTCCGGAATACGGACAAGAAGGTCGGAAACATAACTGACTGGATCGAAAACTGGGGCGGCGCCTATGATGCGATGGTGGTGCTGGATGCCGATAGCCTGATGAGCGGGGCAGCGATCCGCCAGTTGACACAAGCGTTGGCGGATGATCCCGATGCCGGTTTGATCCAAAGCCGCCCCGTTCTGATCGGTGCGCAGACCCTGTTTAGCCGCGTGAACCAGTTCTCGAATTTTGTCTACGGCGGAGTCATCGCCGAAGGGCTGAATGCGTGGTCGCAAGATGAAGGCAACTATTGGGGCCACAACGCCATCATCCGCACGCGCGCCTTTGCCCAAAGTGCACGATTGCCCCATCTGCGCAACGCAGTAGGGGCCAAACGTCTGGTTCTTAGCCATGATTTCGTTGAGGCAGGCATGTTGCGTAGGGCTGGTTGGAGTGTGCGTTTTCTGCCGCGTCTTGATGGCAGTTTTGAAGAAACACCGCAGACCTTGATTGATTATACGCTGCGCGACCGTCGCTGGTGTCTTGGCAATATGCAGCATTTGCTGCTGCTGGCCGCGCGGGGGTTCCATGTCATTTCGCGCTTTCATTTGCTTCAGGGCGCGCTGGCGTTCTTGATGTGTCCGGCGTGGCTGGCCGTGCTGGTCTTTTGGTCTTTTCTTGGATTGTCTCCGGTTGCACCAAAGGCCTATTTCTCGCCGGATGCGCCGCTCGCTCCTGTTTGGCCTGAACAAGAAATGAGCGCGGCTTTGGTCTATTTGTTGTTTGTGTACGGCATGTTGGTATTCCCCAAAATTCTGGGCGCGATTATCTTTAGCCTACGCGCTGACACGCGGGCTGCATACCGGTCACGCACCACGTTTTTGGGATCGGTCCTGTTCGAGTTCTTCCTGTCGGTTCTTTACGCACCGATCACGATGGTTCAGACAACGATTGCGACGGTTTACGCCGTGCTGGGCAAATCCGCAGCGTGGTCGCCGCAAAATCGGGGCAGCGGCGGGTATACTTGGAAACAAACATTCCGGTTCCATTGGGTCGAAACGGTCTGCGGTTTTATCGTGTGTACGGCGGTGTTCTACGGTCACGCATCAGTGCTGATCCTGCCACTTGCGATCAGTTTGCTTGGCGCTGTTCCCTTGTCGCGTCTCAGCGCGATGCACGTCGAAAAACTGTCCCTGCGTGCTTTGCGAATGGATACCCCGCACACGTTGATAGAGCCGATAATCGTGTCGCGCGCACGCGCAGAGCGGGCATGGATCAAATCCGCTGTCATGGCCACCGCGCAAGCCGAAGGTATCGCCGCAGAGTAGTGCGCAGATTTAGTTTTGCGCGGGACTGTCCAGACCTTCGTACCAATCCAGAACCAGATCGCTCCAACCGGCCGGAATACGATGACCACCGGGAAAAAGTGCGAATTGAAGCGCGGAACCTGCGGCGCAGCTGTCCCAGATGCGCCGCATAAACGGACCTTCGGTAAAGAAACGGTTGGGTTGCAGGCGCTGACACGCGTTGGTATCGCGCCAGATCGTCATGGCATGGAAAATATCGCCCTGAACCAAGCTGTTGGGATCATCAATGCCATCCCCCCGCAGAATGCGTCCTTCAAGGGGGACCGTTCCGTCGCTCCAACCGTGGGTGTGCATCATCTGCACCGGCCCCACGCAACTTTCGGGATGCGGGCGCCAAAAATTGCCAGCTAGGGGCGCATAGGCGTCAAACGTGCCAGGTGCAGCACAGGCCAGATAGGCCGTCATTGATCCTCCAACGGAAAACCCGACCAACAGAATGCGATCAGGGTCCACATTATGGCGGGAGATTAGATCATCGCGCACATCTGTCAGAAATGCGATTTCGTCACGGGCTTGGTTACGTTTAGGGTGAAACGACCAGATACCACCCTGCCGCCCTTGCCACGGCAGCCCGGATGGGGCTGCAAACACATAACCGCGATCGACAAACTGCTTTACCAATGCGGTGTTGCGCATTGCACCGCGACCGGATCCGCCCGCACCATGCAGATAGACAACCGCTGGTGGCTTTTTGCGGCTGTTCACGAGCGGTTGTGCGATGTGATAATCCCCGTTCTCCAACACGCAGGGCGACGTTGCAGAGCACGCCACGGCTACATTTGGAACCGTCGTCACAAGCGGACCGGCGAGGGCAAAAACAAGAGCGAGCGCCCTCATGGTTGTCCGCTCCAGCCTACGACCGGCAGGCCCGCGGCGATCCAGCCCGGTCCGGCACGAGAGCCGGACATGCCTTCGGGCACGTCTATGATGTTGGTCACTCCTGCGTCTTCAAGTGTATCAAAAATCCGCCGCGACCGCACGCCGCCTGCGCAAATGAGGGCGATAGGTACCGACGGATCGGTGGCAGCGATACGCACCGCTTCGATGAAATCCTCTCGGCGCATATCAATAGGTATCGCGCCCTGTGCAATACCTGTCGCACGCCATTCTTCAGGACGCCGTATATCAATAAGAATGATCTGCCCGTCGCGTAAGGCTGCATACGCTTGCGTGGTGGTTAGTGAATTTGAGGATGCAACCAGCTGGCTTTGCAGCAACTTGATACTTGCAACGCCCACGACACCGGCTGTGGTGGTTGTCAGACCTAGCAAAAAGTAACGTCTAGAAAGTCTCATAGCAGAATCATACGATCCATCGCTGCAGCCGTAAAGCGATTGCAGTTCACAAGTGGCTTGGTGCCAGATCAACAATGGCAGGGAACTGTACCTCCGAAATATCTACAAACGCAGATGGCACTGCCCGGGAAATTCCGGACCGCGCTGCGACGCTACCGCACTCTTATTAAAGCACGATTTAAATCTCAGAGCGTTCGTGAAAGCGCTTGATACGAAGGATATACCCCTCCGGCGGGAGTATTTGGAGAACTTTGAAATCGTCCTTGGGTTGACGCTTATTGCTTGGGGGGGCGGCTTTTGTAGACGGGCAGGCGCCAGCCGAAGGCTATGGAACCGGCGCGTAGGATGAGGGTTACGGCTGTACAGGCGGCGAGGGGCGCGAGGGTGTGGTCGGTCACTCCGGCGGTCAGCAGCGCTGCGACTGCGCCAGCGAAGGCGGCGGTGACGTAGAGTTCGCCTTGCTTCAGGGCCAGTGGTACTTCGTTTGCGACCACATCGCGCATCAGGCCACCCATTGTGCCAGTGACTGCGCCCATCAGGGCGACGATGATCGGTGACTGGCCGGTGGCAAGCGCGACACCGGCGCCTGCGGCGACAGCCACAGACAGGGCCAGCGCGTCGAGCCAGAGGATCACGCGCAGGCGGCTTTCGAAAAGGTGAGCCGTTACAAAGACGAGGGCCGCAGCGGCGCAGGCAATCAGGATGTAGCGGGGGTCGTCAATCCAGAAGATCGGGTTCTGGTAGAGGAGCAGGTCGCGGATGGTGCCGCCGCCCACTGCTGTAAGGCTCGCCAGAAAGGCGAAGCCAATGATATCAAGCTGGGCGCGGCTGGCGGTCAGTGCGCCAGTCAGGGCAAAGACAAACACAGCCGCAAAATCGAGGGCGTCGAGCGGGCTCATTTCGATTTTGCAGGCTTTTTGGCAGGTTTGAAGGGTTCCATTCCTTGCCGCGCAAGTTCATCCGCACGTTCGTTTTCGGCGTGGCCGGCGTGGCCCTTGATCCACTTCCACGTGATGGAGTGCCGCTGTGTGGCCGCGTCGAGCGCCTTCCACAGTTCCTCGTTTTTCACTGGTTTTTTGGCGGCGGTTTTCCAGCCGTTTTTCTTCCAGCCGAAGATCCACTTGGTGATCCCGTCTTTGACGTAGTTGCTGTCAGTCACAAGGGTGATGGTGCTGGGCTTTTCCAGCGCCTCCAGCGCGTTGATTGCGGCCAGAAGCTCCATGCGGTTGTTGGTGGTTTCCGGTTCGCCGCCGTTCAGTTCGCGGGTTTTCAGAACGGTATCGCCGTCGCGGGCGATCAGCATCGCGCCCCAGCCTCCAGGACCGGGGTTTCCAGAGCAGGCACCGTCTGTATAGGCAAAGAGTTCAGGCATGGGCGGTCACAATTATCCACGGGGAGGTTTCACCGGACAACCCTGTATCAGAGCCGCTGTCAGAGGCAATGGGCGTAAAGCCGGCATCACGCAAAATACGGTCCAGTTCGTCAGGTTCGAAATAGGTGTACTGCCGTCCGATTGCATCCCTGCTGGTGCCGGTTCCGGTTTTAACGCCGATGACAAAGACACCCTGCGGTTTGAGCGCGGTGTGGATGGCGGACAAGTGGCGCGGGATATCGGCGCGCGGGGCGTGAAGTAGGGAGAAGCTGGCCCAGACACCATCGTAAATGGCGGTTTCGTTGACATCATCAAAGGTGCCAAGCGTGATGTTCAGCCCGTAGCGTTCAGCGCCGAGTTCGACCATCTTCGGGCTGGCATCAATCGCTGTAACGCCAAATCCGGCGTCGCGCAGTGTTGCGGCCGCGTTGCCCGGACCACAGCCCAGATCTAGAACCGTGCCACCTTGGGGCAGGGCATCCATAAAGGCACGCAGGTGGCGGGAAGGGGTGTCTGAAGTGACGAGTTTGGCGTATTCGCCCGCCTTGGCGTCATATACGTCTATGGTTTTGCGATCCATCGGCGATCCTCCTGCAGTCGGGCATTTGTGTCATGGAACCCGTGCTGAAATCAATTGGCGCGGGACAGCCCGTCAAATGCTGAGCCGTGTGACAGTCAGGCAGGCGATAATTACAAGCGTTGTTGGAATGCGCAACGTTAACCACCAGCGCGGCGCGAGGCGGGAGTGCTGGAAGGAGGTGTCTATCGTCAACAGGGCGGGAAAGCCGAACATCAAAGCCTCTAACTTGTCCGCGTCGGTTCCGACCACTGCGAAGAAGACATAAAGGACGGGGATTGCGCCGGTGATATAGGCGTAAGATGCCTGACCCTTGGCGGAGTGCGACGCAAATCCCCAAAGAATGCCGGTTAGAAAGGACAGCACGATGATGCCGAAATGGATGATGGATTCGACACTGCTGTACGGGAAGGGCGTGAAAACCGTATCGGTGGCCGCCCCGATTGCTGCTACAACAAAGGGGGCGGTGCCAAGGGTTGCCAGCGCCAGCGGAGTGCGTGGCGGCAGGGCCAGCGCCATCAGGCGGCAGTGTCGCGCAGGACGCGGGGGACTTTGAAGCTGACGTTTTCGACGGCAGTTTCGACCACCTCGCTTGTGACGTCATAGCGGTCCTTAAAGGCGTCGATCACCTCGTTAATAAGGACTTCAGGGGCAGAGGCACCTGCGGTGATGCCAACGGATGTGATCCCGTCGAGCGCACGCCAGTCGATGTCAGCGGCCCGTTGCACCAGTTGGGAATAACTGCATCCGGCGGTTTTGCCCACTTCGACCAACCGCTTGGAATTGGAAGAGTTTGGCGCGCCGATTACCAGCAGGGCGTCTATCTTGGGGGCGACCGCCTTCACCGCTTCCTGACGGTTGGTGGTGGCGTAGCAAATATCTTCTTTGTGGGGGCCGACAATTGCAGGGAACCGCGCCCTCAGCGCCTCTACGATTTCAATTGTGTCGTCCACAGACAGGGTTGTCTGGGTAATATAAGCCAGTTGTTCAGGATCGCGCGGCGAAAGTTTGGCCACATCGGCGGGGGTTTCCACCAACAGAACCTCGCCTTTGGGTAGCTGGCCCATTGTGCCGATGGTTTCGGGGTGGCCGTCATGGCCGATCATGACCATTTGCAGCCCGTTCTGGTGGTGGCGTTCCGCTTCGATGTGGACCTTGCTGACCAGCGGGCAGGTGGCATCGACAAAGACCATCTCGCGGGCCTCTGCTGCGGCAGGTACCGATTTTGGCACGCCATGAGCCGAGAAGATCACCGGTCGGTCGTCGGGGCACTCGGCCAGCTCCTCGACAAAGACCGCGCCTTTGTCGCGCAGCCCGTCCACCACGTATTTATTGTGAACGATTTCATGGCGCACGTAGACAGGCGCGCCCCATTTTTCCAACGCCATTTCGACGATTTTGATGGCACGGTCTACGCCAGCGCAAAATCCGCGAGGTGCAGCGAGGTATAGGTTCAGGGGTAGTTTTGTCATGGCTCTGGCTTGTGATTGGATGCGTCCCTTATCTAGGTGAAACCGTGCCCTTGGTCGAGCCTGACAGCGGTTTTAATTGTAGCGCTAGTGGGATGTTGCCGCTTTGCGCGCCAGATTCGGGCCGCTCCACCGATTGACTGTGGCAAAATTGTGTCAAAATTGGGCGAAAAGTGGCCGAATATTTTAACCTGTGCGTGTATTCGCCCGTCAGATGGTATCCAGAAATTGTAAGGGGTCTTTCGTTAAATTGTTTTTGGTTCGCCGGTTCCGGAGAATATGCGCTCCGGTGCGCGGCTCTGTGACATCAAGGTGGGCTGATGAAGATACTGGTTGTGGATGATGATCCCGAGATCATCGAAATTCTGGCGGCGTTTCTCGTACATGCGGGGTATGAAGACTTTGCAACTGCTGGGTCCGGCGCAGAGGCGCTGGCGCTGTTAGACAAGGTTACGGTCCCGTTTGACTGCTTTATCCTCGACATACAAATGCCGCAGATGAATGGCACGGAACTGCTGAAGAAACTGCGCGAGATGCCGCAATATAAGACAGCACCGGTGCTGAAGCTCACTGCGATGGGGGATGTTAAAAACATTCAAGGGGCTTTCGCGGCAGGTGCGCTTGATTACATCACCAAGCCGTTCGAGTTCTACGAGGTAGAGACACGCCTGCACGCGGCAGAGACCCGTCTTGCGAGCTTGCGCAACCTGCGCAATGATCCAGCGGCTGGCCTGCCTAATATGGAACGCGCACTGGTGGCTGCGGTGGATAGGGCCGGTCGCGCCACTTCGGGCAGCAACAGCCTGATCCCGAAAGATGCGTTTGAGAATTTCCTCTACCAGTTGAAGAGAAACCATCCCGAACGGTTGAATATTCTGGCGCTGAAGGTGAAGAACCTTCCAAGCTTGTACATGCGGCTTAGTCAGGAGGGGTTTCAGTATTACCTGACGCAGATGATTAAGGTTCTGGAAAAAACCGTGAAAGAGGAAGGGTTCCTGTTTACCTATCACGGGGATGGCGCGTTTCTGGTGCAAAACACCAGTTCCACGCCCGCGCAGGTGGCGCTGCTTTGTAACAGGTTCAGCAAGGCAATAGCGCGGATGGATGAGGCGTTTATTTCGGTTGATTACGTCAAAAGCCGGATCGCCTTTGGCCACTCCAGCCACGAATGCCCGCCAGAGGCATTTCAACCGGTACAGATGCTGGAAACGGCTTTGTCCCAAGCGCAGGCCGCATGATGGCAGCGGCCTGATGCTGGTCTCTGTTTAAGCGGGGCGCTGGGCCGCGATAAGTTTGTTGGCATGAGCAAATGACAACAGGCGGCGCTGGTCTTCGTCCCAGAGATGCAAACGCGCGCAATGAAAGCTCTCGGCCAGTGTGATGATCTGGATATGAGCCAGTCTAGTGTGGTCGCTGAGGACTTCAGGCAGGCGATAGAACGGGATGCGGCAGTTCAGGTGGTGCACATGATGCACGCCGATATAGGCAGTGAGCCAGTTCAAAAACGCAGGTAGCTTATAATAGGAACTGCCGTGGAACGCGGCGTCTTGGATGTTCCAGGCTTCATCCCGGTCCCAATGGGTTTCCTCAAACTGGTGCTGGACGTAAAACAGCCAAACGCCAGCGGCAGCGGCGGTCATGACAGTTGGCGCAAAGACCAGCAGCAATGGCCAGATCCCGCCGAAATAAGCGATCAGCCCCAACATCAGCGCCAGCACCGCATTGGTGCCCATCGCAGAAATCCAGTAAATGCGTCCTGCCGTCATCAAGCCGATCGGCAAACGGTTTTGCAAAACGAACAGATAGACCGGGCCCAAGCCGAATAGCACAAACGGAGAGCGGTACAGCCGGTAGCCAAACTTCTGCCAGCGGTTCAGCTCGGCGTATTCAGCAACGGTTTTAGTGTGTACATCGCCCATGCCACGGTGATCGAGATTGCCAGAGGTGCTGTGGTGGTGGGAATGGGATTTGCGCCAGACCGCATAGGGTGTCAGCGTCAGCACGCCAAGGCAGCGTCCGATCCAGTTAGAGGCTTTCGAGTTCTTAACAAAGGCGCCGTGGCCACAATCGTGCTGGATTGCGAACAACCGGACCAGAAACCCGCCGTTTACGATTGCGATCAGCACTGACAATACGGCGCTGTGCGGAATCATCCACCACGCCAGCGCCCATAGGCCGACAAAAGGCAAGAGGCTGGCGGCAAGCTCGTAAACGGCGCGTCGGGTATTTGGTTTGCGGTATTGCGCAAGGCTAAGGGCCCAGTCGCGTGCGGATTTTTCGGAAGTCTGGAGTGCATCCGCCCGTTGGGGGTTGTCCATGAAGCAGGGGTTCCTTGCCTGATCTGTATTCGTCTTTGCGCACGGGTTTAGGCTACGGGGTTCCCTTAAGCAACCTGCCTTAGGGGCAAACGCGGGACAAACCGCCTATAAACCGAGTTCGTTACGCTTCTTTTTGGTCAACTTTGCCACGACCATGTCATAGCTTTCCCGCAGATGCGCCTGAAGTTCGTCATCGGACAAACCTGGTTCATCGTATTGTTGCAGCCACTTCAACCCGCGGGACGCGAGGTAGGGGGCAGGACGGATGCCCGGTTGATCAGAGAGAACCTCAAATGCGATGGGCCGCGCTTTGAAGGTAAAAGCGTCCCTGCCGTCATTCCAGCCACAGAGTGCAAAGACCTTGCCGCCAACTTTCCAGACATCTGAATTGCCCCATTGAACGACGTGGCTGGTCTGGGGGAGAGCGGCGCAAAAGGTGTTGAAGTCTTCGCGGTTCATTTGGTCAATTTCATATCCGCTACAGTTCGGGAAAATCGATTTCGGGTTGTCCGCAGAAAAAAGGCGCCCGCAGGCGCCTTTAATTATTAGTTTTCCGTCTCGTATTCAGGCTCGCTCCGCTGGTCTTCGCCTTCGGGGCGCGGTGGCCGTCCGATAACGTCCCGCAGCTCGTCCAGTTCGATAAAGTTATCGGCCTGACGGCGCAGATCGTCCGAGATCATTGGTGGCTGGCTGCGAATGGTGGAGACAACAGAAACCCGAACGCCATTGCGTTGCAGGGATTCAATCATCGGGCGGTAGTCGCCGTCGCCGGAGAACAACACAATGTGATCCACATGCGGAGCCAGCTCCATCGCATCGACGCAAAGTTCGATGTCCATGTTACCTTTCACCTTACGGCGACCCATGCTGTCGGTGTATTCCTTGGCCGGTTTCGTCACCATGTTGAAACCGTTATAGTTCAGCCAGTCCACCAGCGGGCGGATCGGAGAGTATTCGTCACTTTCCAAAAGAGCTGTATAGTAGAATGCACGCAGAAGCTTACCCCGACGCATGAATTCCGATCGGAGTAGTTTGTAGTCTATGTCAAAGCCAAGGGCTTTGGCCGCTGCATAGAGATTTGAGCCGTCAATGAACAATGCCAGACGCTCGTCGCGATAGAACATAATTGATCCTTCCAAAATGTCTGTTCAGCCAGTGCGGTGTCGGTTATTGGCGTGTTGTGATCCGGCTGAAACTCCGCAGAAAATAGGTTCTAATTTTGCTACTGCAACAACAAAATGCCCGAGAAGATCTTACAAAGTGCTTAATTGCTTTGGGTTCGAACCTGTCAAACGAAATTGGCGCTTCAGTAAAAATAGTAGAAGCTGCAATTGATGACTTGTCAAGTATCGGCCTATTTGTGGTTGAAACCAGCAGGTTTTTTCGCACGCCTGCTTTCCCCGCCGGAACAGGTCCGGATTTTGTAAATGCGGTTGTTTATTGCGAAACCGCGCTTTCTGCAGAAGTGGTTTTGGAGCAGCTACATAAGGTTGAGGAGCGCATCGGCCGTACCCGCGAAAAACGCTGGGAAGCGCGGGTGATTGACTTGGATCTGATTGATTATGACGGCCAGATAATGCCCGACATTGCGACATTTTCACAATGGCGCGATTTACCTCTGAAATTGCAGTTGAAGCGCGCTCCGGAGCAAATTATCCTGCCACACCCCCGAATCCAGGACCGACTCTTCGTACTGATTCCCTTGCGTGATGTTGCTTCAAACTGGCGCCATCCGGTGCTTGAATGCACTGTCGACGAAATGATCGCGGCCTTTAATGCAGAAGACCTTGCGGAAATAGTGCCTTACAGCGAAGGCGGCGCTGTCGGTCAGGGGTAAACTCCTGCCGCATAGCCCTTGCAATCCTGCATGAAAGCGGCTATTTGCGCACTCTTGATATCCCCAAAACGCCGGAGTTTTCCAATATGGCACGTGTTACAGTTGAAGATTGCGTAGATAAAGTCGCGAACCGTTTCGAGTTGGTCCTGCTGGCTGCACATCGGGCGCGTGAGATTTCGACTGGTGGTGAAATCACCGTGCCGCGTGATAACGACAAAAATCCGGTTGTTGCCCTGCGCGAAATCGCCGAGGAAACATTGACAGCAGAACAGCTTCGTGAAGCTGCGATCGAAAGCTACCAGACACAGATCGAAGTCGACGAGCCGGAAGAAGATCAAATGGCACTGTTGATGGGGACAGAGCAGGATAAGCCGGATGATGATATGTCCGAAGAAAACCTGTTGCGCGCGCTGATGGAAGCGCAAGAAATGAAATAAGGCTGAATGGGGCCTTCTGTTCAAACCAATACTGAAATGGTGCCTGCTCAGGTCCTTGTGGATCTGGTCAGGACGTATAATCCCAATTGCAACGTGGAGCGTATCGAGGCGGCCTATGAATATGGCAAGCTGATGCACACGGGGCAAACCCGTCATTCCGGCGAGCCGTATTTTACCCACCCGATAGCAGTTGCGATGATTCTGGCCGAACAGCGGCTGGACGATGACACGATCATTACCGCCTTGCTGCATGACACGGTGGAAGACACGAAATCCACCTATCAGGCTGTTGAGAAACGCTTTGGCACGGAGGTCGCCCAACTGGTCGACGGTGTCACCAAGCTGACCAATCTGGAACTGTCGTCCAAGGACAACAAACAGGCCGAAAATTTCCGCAAACTGCTGCTCGCCATGTCCAAGGACGTGCGGGTGATCCTTGTGAAGCTGAGCGACCGTCTGCACAACATGCGCACGATCCGGCATATGGTCGGACCCAAACAGGAACGCAAAGCCCGCGAAACCATGGAAATCTATGCGCCTCTGGCCGGTCGCATGGGAATGCAATGGATGCGCGAGGAACTGGAAGACCTGTCGTTCCGCGTCCTCAATCCCGAAGCGCGCAATTCGATCATGCGCCGCTTCCTGACCCTGCGCAAGGAAACCGGCGATGTCACGCCCCAGATCACGCAGGACATTCGCGATCTGCTGAAGAAAGCCGGTGTGGAAGCCACGGTTCTTGGTCGTGAAAAGAAACCCTATTCTATCTGGCGCAAGATGGAGGAGAAGAAAGAAGGCTTTTCAAGGCTTTCTGATATTTTCGGGTTTCGCATCATTACCCAATCCGAAGACGATATTTATGCCGCCTTAGGGCTGGTCCACCGGCGCTGGCGGGCTGTTCCGGGGCGGTTCAAAGACTATGTCAGCCAACCGAAGTCCAACGGCTATCGCAGCATTCACACCACGGTATCAGGGCGCGATGGCAAGCGGGTAGAAATCCAGATCCGCACCCAACAGATGCACGAAGTCGCAGAATCCGGCGTTGCGGCTCACTGGTCCTATCGCAACGGCGAGCGGGCCGCGAACCCCTTTGCTGTCGACCCGTTCAAATGGCTCGAAGAATTGACGGAACATGTGGCCAACAACGACATGAACGAGGAATTCCTCGAACATGTGAAGCTGGATATGTTCGCGGATCAGGTGTTCTGTTTCTCTCCTAAGGGGGATGTGATCAAGTTGCCCCGCGGCGCCACGCCGATTGATTTTGCCTATGCGATCCACACCCGAATTGGCTCTGCCTGTGTCGGGGCTAAGGTGGACGGACGGCGTGTGCCACTCTGGACGCGGCTGCGCAACGGTCAGTCGGTGGAAATTACCACCGCCGAGGGGCAGCGTCCGCAGTCCACATGGATGGACATTGCCGTAACGGGGCGGGCCAAATCCGCGATCCGCAAAGCCTTGCGCGAAGAACACCGCGACGGTTTTGTGCGGTTGGGACGTGAACTGGCGCGGGTTGCGCTGGAACGGGTCGGCAAGAAAGCCACGGATAAGGCGCTTGGCACGGCTGCGGCTCATATGGGGATCGGGTCAGCCGAAGAATTGCTGGCCAAGATTGGCAGTGCCGAGATGACCGGAACAGAACTGGTCGGGGTTCTCTATCCTGAATTGGTTCGTGTGGATGAACTCACCCAAGAAGAACCGGCGGAACGGATTATCGGGCTTGAACCGGGCCAATTCGCCCAGACCAGCGCCTGCTGCCAACCCCTGCCGGGGGAGCGGATTGTCGGCATCGCCACACGGGGCAGCGGCGTGCTGGTGCACCGGATCGATTGCGAGCGGTTGGTAGAGTACGAAGACTCGCTTGAACGCTGGATCGATTTGCGCTGGCTCGACGGCAAAAGAATGGCCGATCAGGAAGCGACCATCGAGGTCACGATGGCCAATGATGCGGGTGTTCTTGGCCGGATTTGCACCTTGATCGGAGAGCATAATTCCAACATCTCAAACCTTGAATTCACTGATCGTAAACAGGATTTTTACCGGATGACGATTGATATAGAGGTGCGGGATGTGGAACATTTGATCAACGTCCTCACAGCGGTCGAAGCTGATTCGGACGTCGCACAGGTGTTGCGCAAAAACCGAAATCGCCAGACAGAGTGATCTGCGGGTTCTGGCGCCACCGTATCAACAGCGCTACATGCAGTTCAACAAGATCAAAAGGCATCTCGGGTGTTCAAACGCAGAAAGCAAAGGACGTGGCTGCAAACCATTGCAGAGTTCTTCTATCCCAAGTCGGGTTGGAAGCGCGCTTTTGGCTATGTGAAACACCGGATCAAGCGGTTGCCAGATACGCCCCATAAAATCGCGCTCGGGATTGCCTGTGGTGCATTTGTGACGTTTACTCCGTTCTTCGGGCTTCATTTCTTTCTGGCAGCCGGACTGGCGTTTGTGTTGCGCGGCAATGTGCTTGCGGCATTGCTCGGGACGTTTGTCGGGAACCCGATCTCTTTTCCAATCATTGCAGCCACCAGCTACCGGTTGGGCTTGTGGATGCTTGGGGAAGATCACGAAGGCCGTGTCTGGCATCGGGTAAAGCACGGGGTTGTCCAAACTTGGGGCACAATTTTGGACAATACCAAGGCCTTGTTCGGTTATCCGCCAAGTCCGTGGCACGGGGTGACATCGTTCTTTTATGATGTGTTCTGGCCCTATCTGGTGGGCGGGATTGTTCCGGGGTTGATCTGCGCGCTGGTTCTGTATTTTGTGTCCAAGCCGATGATCTCGGCTTATCAGCACCGGCGTAAAGGTGCGTTACTGAAAAAGTTTCACGACCTGCGGGCCAAGCGCCAGCAGAAGGCGGATTAAGCAGACTGGAAGGAATGGCGGATGGCGACGGGCAAATTGCGACTGGGTGTGAACATAGATCACGTGGCAACGGTTCGGAATGCACGGGGGGGCGATACGCCTGATCCGCTGCGCGCGGCCCTTTTGGCGGAACAGGCCGGTGCGGACGGGATCACCGCCCATCTGCGCGAAGACCGCCGCCATATTACGGATCCCGACATTGAGGCGCTTGTAGAGGGGCTGACGGTGCCGTTGAACTTTGAAATGGCCGCCACGGACGAAATGCTGGCGATTGCCCTGCGCCACACGCCCCATGCCGTTTGTATCGTTCCCGAAAAACGCGAGGAGCGCACAACCGAGGGCGGTCTGGAAGTGGCGCGGGAACAGAACAAACTCGCCCATTTCATCGCGCCATTGCGGGACGCGGGCTGTCGGGTTTCCATCTTTATCGCAGCTGACAAGCCCCAGATTGAAGCGGCAGCACGGATCGGTGCGCCGGTGATTGAATTGCACACAGGGGCGTACTGTGATGCCCACGCAGAAGGCCGGTTTGAAGAGCGGGACGCCGAATTTGCCCGCCTGCGGGATATGGCAGCTTTTGCGGCGGATCTGGGGCTAGAGGTCCACGCGGGCCACGGGCTGACCTATGACACGGTAAAGCCGATCGCCGCCTTGCCGGAGGTGCAAGAACTGAACATCGGCCACTTCCTGATCGGGGAAGCTATTTTCACAGGGTTGGAAACAGCGATTCTGCGGATGCGCGTCCTGATGGACGAGGCGCGGTCAGGGATATGACGCGTTTGTCAGGTTGCTTTCAATGATTTTGGGTATCGGAACCGATCTGGCCAACATCGACCGGATTGCAGGCACACTGGAGCGCTTTGGCGATCGGTTTCGCAATCGTGTCTTTACCGATGTTGAACAGGCCAAGGCAGAGCGTCGCCGCGATACGGTTGGTACCTATGCCAAACGCTGGGCCGCGAAAGAGGCCTGTTCCAAGGCGCTCGGCACTGGATTGCGGATGGGCATCGCGTGGAAGGATATGTCCGTGCGCAACATGCGGACCGGGCAGCCGGTGATGGAACTGACCGGATGGGCGGCCAAACGGCTCGATGAACTTACACCACCCGGCCACCGTGCGGTGGTGCATGTTTCACTGACAGATGACCATCCGTGGGCGCAGGCCTTTGTGGTGATAGAGGCTACACCAGTTGACTAAACCCCTTTGACAGGCCATGTAGCCAGCATATTTGAACACAGGCGGCGGCAATGGCAGAAAAAAGCGAAAAATCAGGCGGAATCGCAGAGACTTTCAAGACCATATTCTGGGCTTTGTTTCTGGCAGGCATTATCCGCACCATTCTGTTCCAGCCGTTCTGGATTCCTTCAGGCTCCATGAAATCTACCCTGCTGATCGGGGATTTTCTCTTCGTGAACAAATTCACCTACGGCTATAGCTGGGCGTCCTGTCCCAGTATCCGCGGTTTCAATTTCTGTGGCTTTGCAAAGGATTGGGACGGACGGCTGTTCGGTGGAGAGCCGGAGCAGGGTGATATCATCGTGTTCAAACACCCCGCCAGCGAAGCGGATTATATCAAACGTCTGATCGGCCTGCCGGGTGACAAGGTGCAGGTGGTGAACGGCCAACTGAACATCAACGGCGCGCCAGTCCCAATGGAGCCAGCGGGATCATTTGTCGAAACCTATGATTCTCAAGGTCCAATGGGCAACTTGCCTGCCTGTGGCAATGGCGCTGTGGGGATCGGGGCAGAATGTGTCAAAGAGCAATTCGTGGAAACCTTGCCAAATGGTGTTTCCCATCTGACCCTCAACATCGGGGATCGCGGCGGGGACAATACGCCTGTCTATACCGTTCCTGAAGGACATTATTTCTTTATGGGTGACAACCGCGACAATTCTACGGACAGCCGCTTCCGCCAACCCAATGGCGTGGGCTTTGTGCCGGAATCCTATCTGATCGGCCGCGCGGATCGTGTGATGTTCTCATCTGCGGGTAGCTCTATTCTGGCGTTCTGGACATGGCGCAGCGATCGTTTCTTCAAGGCGCTCCAGTGAAGCTGGCTGCCGAACTTCGTGACTTTAGTGCCCGTTTGGGGCATGAATTCGCAGACCCCGAGTATCTTATTCAGGCTGTAACCCATTCGTCTTTGTCCTCGGCCACGCGCCCGGACAACCAGAGGCTGGAGTTTCTGGGCGATCGGGTGCTTGGCCTTGTGATTGCCGAAGCACTGTCGGATCGTGATCCGGCAGCTTCTGAAGGGCAGATGGCGCCACGGTTCAACGCGCTGGTGCGTAAAGAAACCTGTGCGGATATCGCCCGTGAGTTGGATTTGGGGGCGGCGCTGAAAATGGGACGTTCCGAGATGATCTCGGGGGGGCGGCGCAAGCAGGCCATTCTGGCGGATGCGATGGAGGCAATTCTTGCCGCTGTCTACCGTGATGCCGGTTTTGAGGTGGCCCGCGCCCTGATCCTGCGCCTGTGGGACAGCCGGATAGACGCGGCCAAGGAAGACGCGCGGGACGCCAAGACAACCTTGCAGGAATGGGCGCAGGCCCGTGGGATGAAGCCGCCGCAATATGTAGAAGTGGGTCGCACCGGACCCGATCACGCGCCTAAGTTCGAGATCGAAGCCCAGTTGGACAACGGGCTGCGTGGACGGGGTGCCGCTGAAAGTAAACGCAATGCGCAACAGGCCGCCGCTAAGGCGGTTCTGACGCAGCTGGAGAATGAGAATGACTGAAACACGGGCCGGATTCGTGGCGCTGATCGGAGAGCCGAACGCGGGGAAATCCACGCTGATGAACCGGATTGTGGGGGCGAAAGTCTCTATCGTGACCCATAAGGTGCAGACCACACGGGCGCGCATTCGCGGTATCGCGATTGAGGATCAATCCCAGATCGTATTTGTCGACACCCCCGGTCTTTTCCGCACCCGCCGTAATCTTGACCGCGCTATGGTTGCTGCCGCTTGGGCAGGGGCAGGGGATGCGGATATCACCGTTCTTTTGGTCGAAGCCCACCGCGGCATGTCGCCCGGTGTGCGGATGATTCTGGAAGAGCTGGGCAACAAGGTTGGCAAGAACACCAAAGTTGCCCTTGCGATCAACAAGATCGACAAGGTGGAATCCGCGCGGTTGCTGGCGCTGACGCAGGAACTCTCCAATGCGTACCCGTTTGAGGAGGTCTTCATGATCTCGGCTGAAAAGGGTCACGGGGTGAAGGATCTGACGAAGTACCTGGCGCAAAACCTGCCGGAAAGCCCGTGGCTGTATCCCGAAGACCAGATTGCCGACGTGCCCCTGCGCATGATCGCGGCGGAAACCACCCGCGAAAAACTGATGCTGCGTCTGCATCAGGAACTGCCCTATTTCCTGACGGTGGAAACCGAGAATTGGGAGCAGAAGAAAGACGGTTCTGTGCGGATCGATCAGGTGATCTATGTGACCCGTGAAGGGCATAAGGGGATTGCGGTCGGGCCGAAGGGGGAAACCATCAAAGCGGTTTCCATGGCCTCGCGGCAAGAGTTGAAAGAACTGGTTGGCGCCGAGGTGCATCTGTTCCTTCAGGTCAAGGTTCGTCCGCGCTGGGAGACCGAGGCTGAACGTTTCACCGAAATGGGTCTGGATTTCAAAGACACGCGAGAGTGAACCGTGGTCCGTGTGACCGCCGAGTTCTGGGTTAAGGCCTATCTGCGGCGCCTTGCGCTGGCGGATATTGCGGCTTTTGTAACTGCGCGCGGGGATGCCACCGCAGGGGCGGTTCTGGTGAAACTGGCGCCCTTGGACGGGTCTGCAAAGCTTTATCAGCGATCTTATGATCTGGATGGAAATCGCGTCTGGGTCACGTTAGCCGAAGGGGCCGAACGGGACGTGGACGAAGCGGTGCGGCGCCAGCAGTCTTTTGATCCTGACATCTGGGTTGTTGAAGTAGAAGACCGCGCCGGACGGCACTTGTTGGATGAAGAGGGCCTGCGGGAATAACGTGGCGTTGCCATGAGCGTTCGCTGGGGTCGCGAGATCAATTCCTCTAAAATCTGAAAATCTTAGTGCGCTGATATTGCTGCGTTAAAAGGATGACCCTGCAAATTTGAAGCGTCTTATATGAAGCTTCATACAAGACGCGTGATACAAGACGCTTCATAAATGAAGCTTCGTTAATGCAGGGTGATCGACCAGAGTTTCATGGGAAACACCCCATCGCGATACGCTCTCAACGATACATCTGGCCTCCACATCCTGCTTGCCAAAGCACCGCAAAGCAGGGAACACTGCGCCCATGAATGCAGCCTATCTAAACACACCTGTCGGCACCCTGACCCTGATTGAACAGGATGACGCGATCACAGAACTGTTGTGGGACAAACGACAGGAAGGGCTGTGCACTGCTTTGCTTCAAGAAGGGCTCGACCAACTTGGCGCTTATTTCGAAGGCCGGCTTGATCGTTTCGACTTGCCGCTCGCCCCTGCGGGCACTGACTTCCAGCAGCAGGTTTACACACAGATGTCCGCGATCCCCAAGGGCGAAACGCGCACCTACGGGGATATCGCGACTGCGCTTGGTGTGCCTGCACAACCTGTCGGGCAGGCCTGCGGCTCCAACCCTATTCCGGTGATTATTCCCTGCCACCGCGTTGTTGGCACAGGGCATCTTGGAGGGTTCTCCGGCGCTGGCGGGGTGGAAACCAAAGTCAAACTGCTGCAAGGCGAAGGCGCCTATTCCCTGCTGATCTGAAAGGTCGCTCATGTCCGTCGCTGTCTTTGCCGCTGTCTTGTTCGCGGCCCTGCTTCACGCCAGTTGGAACGCCATTATCAAGTTCGGCGAGAACAAGTTTCAGGGCATGGTGCTGCTTTCCATCGCCCACGGGCTGATCGGGCTGGTGATGATCGCGGTCTTTCCGGCCCCCGCCCCAGAGGCATGGTGGCTTCTTGCCGGATCGGTGCTGTTTCATCTGATCTACAAGTCTTTCCTGACCATCGCCTATATGCGCGGAGACCTCAGCCGCGTGTACCCCATCGCCCGTGGCACAGCGCCGATGATTGTTCTGGGGGTCAGCCTGTTGATCTTACCCGACGTCGTCAGCGCTACGCAGATCGGGGGCATTCTGCTGGTTGGGCTTGGTATTGTTTTGATGGCGAAAGGGGTCTTCACACACGGGGAAGAACGCGCCCTTATCCCTTATGCGTTGATGGCGGCGGTTGGAACGGCGGGGTATTCGCTGTTTGATGGCATGGGCGCGCGCGCCTCCGGCCATGCATCGGGCTTTGTCGGGTGGCTGTTTTTCCTTGATGCGTTCCTGTTCACAATTGGCGGGCTTGCGATACGCGGTCGCGCGGTGTTGCCGCGCTCCCCAAGGGTTTGGGCGCTGGGAATGATTGCAGGACTGGCCTCGGTCGTGGCCTACTGGATCGCGGTCTGGGCAATGACGGTCGCCCCTATCGCGCTGGTCACGGCCCTACGAGAAGTCTCCGTCCTTTTTGCAGTCCTGATCGGGGTGCTGTTCTTCAAGGACAAGGCAGACACAGGCAAGTTGCTTGCGGCCCTTGTGATTGTTCTGGGTGTGATCGCGATCCGGTTTTGAATCGTCTAGGCGTTCAGGCTTTTTGCGGGAAGACCTGTTGCAGGATACCGGCAACCAGCAGGTAAATGCTGGTGGCTGCCAGTACCAGTATCACACCGGGTCCGGGGTGAAAGTCGACCCAAGCGGCCATAGCCGCCGCAGCGGTCCAGACCAGCGCCACAGGCAGGCTCAGCCAGCGCCACCGTTCGGTGCGTACGGGGTGAATGAACTTCAGCGGCGTGAACATGGTGATAGCGCAGGCCACCACCAGAAACAGCGTCACCCAGAAATTCGGCTCGGTGGCAAAGATCACCAGAATCAGCATATTCCACGTGGCCGGAAAGCCGGAAAAGCTGTTGTCCTTGGTCTTCATCCGCGTGTCCACCATATACAGCGCCGATGTGAAGGTGATCACGAGGATACAAATCCAGCCCGTCCAGTCCGGCAGCAACCCGCTTTGGAACAGCGCGAAGGCGGGAATGAAGATATAGGTCAGATAGTCGATAATCAGATCAAGGATCAAACCGTCATACTGCGGTGCATGGGTTTTCACATCGTACTTGCGCGCTAGAGGTCCGTCGATCCCGTCCACCACAAAGGCCACCACCAGCCACAGGAACATCAGGTCCCATTGTGACTGCGCCGCTGCCAGCATGGCAAGCATGGCAAACACCGCGCCGGTGGCTGTGAAAAGATGAACGGAGAGAGCTTTGATTTGATGTGTCATGGGCGGCTTCATATAGGTTTTTGCAAATAAGGCGATGTTTATCCGGCTTTTGGATGGGCTTTTCTGTAAACGGCCATCAAATGGGCCTGATCCAAAGCGGTATAGGCTTGCGTCGTTGAAAGCGAGGCATGGCCCAGCAATTCCTGTATCGCGCGCAAGTCTCCGCCGGCTTCCAGAAGGTGGGTCGCAAAGGAATGGCGCATGGCATGGGGGGTGGCCGTGGCTGGCATGCCAAGCTGCATCCGCGTCTGTTCCATCACTTTCTGGATGTGGCGCGGGTTCAGGACCTTGCCTTTCTTGCCCAGAAATAGCGGCGTTTCCGCAGTGTGACTGAATGGACAAAGCGCGAGGTAGCTGCCCACGGCCTTACGGGCAGCGGGAAGTACAGGCACCACACGGTCCTTGTCGCCCTTGCCGCGAATCCGCAAAGTCTCTCCCAGTGGTACAGCGGCGAATGTCAGGCCCAGTGCTTCGGAGATTCGCAGGCCGCACCCGTAAAGCAGGGTGATCACCGCAGTATCCCTTGCGCCGGTCCAGCCGTCTTGCGTTTGAAACTCCACCGTTTCGATCATGGCCTTCGCTTGATCTTTCGCCACGGGGCGGGGCAGTTGGGCTTTGAACTTTGGCGCGCGTGTCGCCAGTGGGGCGGTGACTTCTATGCCCTCGGCCTCTCCGAGCCAGCGATAGAAGGATTTCACCGCCGAGAGTTCCCGCGCGAGAGAACGTGGACCCACACCGCGCCGCCGCTCATGGGCCATCCATGCCCGCATGTCGGTGATTTTAACCGTGCCGAGCTTGGCCTTCCCCAGATCGCCGCCGAAATGGTTCGCCAAAAACCCTAGAAACCCCGAAACGTCCCGCTGATAGGCCTCGACCGTTTTGGCAGAAGCGCCTTGCAAGGCTGTAATGCTCGCCAGCCAGCGGCCCAAAAGATCAAAAGCGCCGCTTTGCGCGGTCATCAGTTCAGCCAGCGGCGCAGCACACGTTCGAAAGCGCTGGCGAAAAAGACCAGAAGATCCGCGCCTTTTTGCGGGGTGAACTGGTCATTGCTGGCAGAGCCGAGCACCAGCATCGCAGGCAGGTTGCCCTTGCCCAGATCAAGCCGCAGCAGGGCTTCGGATGTCACCTTATCGACGGCATCGCCAAACAGCACCGGATCGGGATCATGGATGGTGCGAAGGGTCACTGGGCGACCGGCAGAACTGCGGCCGCGCAAGATGTAATCATTCACAGCACCGGGGGCGCAAAAGCACACACCGCTGCCGAACTCTGCCTGAAGCTGGTCTTCCATATCGGGCGTCGCGGCGGGACTTTCCAGCACCAGTCGGGCCGAGGCCACATTCAGGATGCGGCCCAATTCTTCCTGCAACAGGACAAGAAATTCGGCAAAGGTCTTGGGTTCGAGAATGGCGAGCGTGGCCCGATGGATCTGGTTGGTACTGGCCAGATTGTCATAGGCCGCTGCGATCACATGGCGATGCGTGTCTTCCAGCCGGTTCAAACGGGCCTCTAGCCGCTCCAGCGCGATGGCGCGCAGGTCGATGACATTCTTGCCGCGCGCTACCTCGTCTGCCGAGATAAGCGCGCGCATGATGTCGCGGTCTTCGAGAACCTGAATAGGGTCGGATAGGATATGTTCACGCACCGCGTCCTGCGGTTTCGCTTGCTCTGCCATTCGCTACGCCTCGTAACTACTGCGGACGTTACAGGATCTTTTGCCCTGTCTTCGCCCAATCCTTCATAAATGCCTCAAGACCTTGATCTGTCAGAGGGTGTTTTGCAAGGTTTTGCAGAACATTTGGTGGCGCAGTCACAACATCTGCGCCAATTTTGGCACAATCGGACACGTGGTTCACCGTGCGGATCGAAGCCGCGAGGATCTCTGTTTCGTAGGCGTAATTGTCGTAAATCACGCGAATATCTTCGATCAGTTGCAACCCGTCGATGTTGATATCGTCCAGACGCCCGATGAACGGAGAGATAAAGGAAGCACCGGCTTTGGCCGCCAGCAGCGCCTGATTGGCCGAGAAACACAGGGTCACGTTAACCATTGTGCCTTCTTCGGAAAGCGTCTTACAGGTTTTCAGACCGTCCCATGTCAGCGGCACTTTCACGGCAATGTTTTCCGCGATCTTGGCCAGCTTGCGGCCTTCCTTGATCATGTCGTCATAGTTCAGAGCCACAACTTCGGCGCTGACCGGACCGTCGATCATGCCGCAGATTTCTTTGGTTACTTCCAGAATGTCACGGCCCGATTTCATGATCAGGGAGGGGTTGGTAGTCACCCCGTCCACAAAGCCCAGATCGTTCAGTTCGGCGATTGCATCCACATCGGCGGTATCAACAAAAAATTTCATTTTTGGGGTTCCTTGTGTCCGGTTGGTTTCTTGCGCGTGGCTTGCGCAGGTGTCATGTTGGGGTTTATCGCAACCCGTCCCGAATGAGAACCCCGCATATCGTGCCTGAATATACCGATCAAAGCTATTTTGAAGCGGGTCAGCTTGTTGCTGTCCTGACCACGCAGCCGCTCGACCGGTTGCTGGATTACAAGGCCCCTGCGGGGGGCTGTTTTCTGGGTGCCTATGTTGAGGTGCCCCTTGGTCCGCGCAAGGTGATCGGCGTGATCTGGGGCGCAGGGCAGGGCGGGTATGACCCGAAGAAAGTCCGCTCTGTCATCGGGGTGATTGATGTGCCCCCTATGCGTGAGGAAATGCAAAAGTTTCTGGCCCGTGTCGGGGATTACACGCTAACGCCGCTGTCGGCTATGCTGCGGCTGGCGACCCGTGCCCCCGGCCTGACCGATCCCCCCGGAATGCGCAAGATTTACGGGCTGGGGGACAAGGAACCGGACCGGATGACCCCTGCGCGGGAGAAGGTGATCGGCGTTCTGGAAGACCACGGCGGTGTGCGTTTTACGGCGGGTGAACTGTCTACGCTGGCGGGTGTGACATCTTCTGTGGTGAAGGGTTTGATGAAGCAGGGGGTGCTTGTTGAATACGAAACCCCGCGCGATCTGCCCTATCCGCATCTGGATGCACATCACGCCGGTAAGGAGCTAACCGGCGATCAGGCGCGGGTGTCGGCTTTGCTGCGGGACAAGGTGGGCTCAAAGACCTATGGCACCAGCCTGCTGAAAGGCGTGACGGGGTCGGGCAAGACCGAAGTGTACCTTGAAGCTGTTGCCGAATGTCTCGCACAAGGGCGGCAGGCGCTGGTGCTGCTGCCGGAAATTGCCCTGACGGTAGAGTTTCTTGACCGTGTAGAACAGCGCTTCGGGGCGCGTCCTGCGGAATGGCATTCAGGTGTCACAGTGACTGAACGTCGGCGCTGCTGGCGTATGGTGGGCGAAGGCAAGGCACAGCTTGTGGTGGGGGCGCGGTCCTCGCTTTATCTGCCGTTTCAAAACCTTGGGCTGATCGTTGTGGATGAAGAACACGACCAGTCCTACAAGCAGGAAGACGGTGTTCTTTACAATGCGCGGGATATGGCCGTTCTACGCGCTTCTATTTGCGGTGCCTCTGTGGTGCTGGCCAGTGCCACGCCCTCACTTGAAAGCTGGGCCAATGCGCGGGCAGGCAAATACGAGCGCTTTGATCTGGCACAACGGTTCGGCGCGGCGGAGCTGCCCGAGATGAAGGCGATTGACCTGCGTAAGGAAGAACTGCCGAGCGGGCGGTGGATTTCCGACAGTCTGGCACGGGAGGTGTTTTCCAGACTGGAGCGTAAGGAACAGTCGTTACTGTTCCTGAACCGTCGCGGCTATGCGCCGGTGACGGTCTGTCGGGCCTGTGGCCACCAGATCGGTTGTGACGATTGTGATGCACGGATGGTGGAACACCGCTTTCAGGGGCGTCTGATGTGCCACCAGTGCGGTGAAACCAAACCGATGCCCGAGGCTTGTCCATCCTGTCAGGTGGAAGGCAAACTGGCAGCGGTTGGTCCGGGCGTAGAGCGTCTGGCCGAAGAAGCCGTGGAACGGTTCCCCGATGCGCGGATTGCGGTGCTGTCGTCGGATATGTCGATGACCGCGCGGAACCTGAAGGAGCGGATCAAATCCATCGCAGAAGGTGAGGCTGACATCATTATCGGAACCCAGCTTGTGGCCAAAGGGCATAACTTTCCGCTGCTGACCTGTGTTGGGGTGATTGATGCAGACCTCGGTCTGCAAGGCAGCGATTTGCGCGCGGCCGAGCGGACCTTTCAGTTGATCCGGCAGGTGGCAGGGCGTGCGGGGCGGGCCGACAAAAAAGGCACCGCATACATCCAGACCCTGCAACCGGAGCATCCGGTGATTCAGGCGATTCTGACCGGCGACGAAGAGGAATTTTGGGCCGCAGAAGCCGCCCAGCGGGAACAGGCGGGCGTGCCACCGTTCGGGCGCATGGCCGGCATCGTGCTGTCCGGTCCCGATCTGGCACAGGTGTTTGACGTGGCGCAGTATATGGTGCGCAATGCCGAACCGTTACGCCGGATCAATGCGGAAATCTTCGGACCTGCGCCGGCGCCCATTGCCCGTGTGCGGGGCCGCCACCGCGTCCGAATTCTGGTGAAGGCGGACAAAGGCACCGTGCTGCAACCTGCGCTGGCCGCTTGGCATGCCAGCATAAAGCCGCCCAATAATCTGCGCATCAGCATAGATATCGACCCCCAGACCTTCTATTAAAGCCTATTAATGCTTTATCAGGGGGGGCTGCGCCGCTACACACGGGCGCAGAATACCAAAAGGATAACGTGAGATGACGACGCGCATTCAGCCACAACCGGGCATTATGGACATCGAACTTTACGTGGGTGGCAAGGCCCATGTGGACGGGGTGTCCAATACGGTAAAGCTCAGCAGTAACGAAAACCCTTGGGGGGCAAGTGAGAAAGCCAAGCAAGCCTATCGTTCCGTGGCGGGCAATCTGCATGTCTATCCGTCCTCTGATCACAGTGAATTGCGGGCGGCCATTGCCAAAGTACATGATCTTGATGCGGAGCGGATTATCTGTTCCAACGGCTCGGATGAGCTGATTTCCTTTCTGTGTCAGGCTTATGCGGGGGCAGGGGATGAAGTTCTGTTCACCGAGCACGGCTTCCTGATGTATAAACTTTGCGCGCAGGCGGCAGGAGCCACGCCCGTTGCGGTGCGCGAAATAGAACGGACCACAGATGTGGATGCCCTGCTGGAAGCGGCGAATGAAAACACCAAGCTGGTGTTCATCGCCAACCCGAACAATCCCACGGGCACGATGATTTCCGAAGAGGAAGTCGCGCGGCTGGCGGAGGGTCTGCCGGAACAAGCGCTGCTGGTGCTGGACGGGGCATATGCGGAGTATGTCGAAGGTTTTGACGGCCATGCCAGCCTTGTAGAACAGCGCGAAAATATCTTTATGACCCGCACGTTTTCCAAGATTTACGGGCTGGGCGGTTTGCGTGTCGGCTGGGGCTATGGTCCGTTGGAGGTCATCCAGACCCTGCAACGGGTGCGCGGGCCGTTCAACGTGAACGCAGGCGGGCTTGCGGCGGCAGAGGCGGCAATGCTGGATGTGGACTACACAGCCAAATGCCAGCGCCTGAACGCCGAATGGCGCGATTACCTGCACGCAGAGCTGGGCGCGCTCGGGATTGCCTGTGATCCGTCGATGGGGAACTTCGTGCTGGCCCGTTTCGGTTCAGAGGCCGAAGCCGATGCCGCGGATCAGGCGCTAAGTTCTGAAGGGCTGATTGTGCGGGCCGTGAAAAGCTACGGCCTGCCGGACTGTCTGCGGATTACTGTGGGCAAAGGCGCTGATTGCAAACGTGTGGTCGCTGTTCTTTCCGTGTTCAAGGAAGGCTGGGAAGAATGACGCAGCTTTACAACAAGGTCGCCCTGATCGGGCTGGGGCTGATCGCGGGCTCTATGGCGAAAGCGATGCGCCGCGCTGGGCTGGCAGGTGAGATCGTCGGCCATGCCAGATCAGCAGAAACACGGAAAACCGCGCTGGAAATCGGGCTGGTGGACGCTGTGTTCGACACCGCTGCCGAGGCAGTTAAGGACGCGGATCTGGTGGTGCTTTGTGTGCCGGTCGGTGTGATGGGGTCGATTGCACAGGAAATCGCCCCGCATCTGGCGCAGGATGCCACGGTTTCCGATGTGGGATCGGTCAAGAAAGCGATTATCGACGCGGTGCAACCCCATATGCCCGATCATGTGCATTTTATCCCCGCACACCCGCTGGCAGGGACGGAACATTCCGGCCCGCACGCGGGCTTTGCCGATCTGTTCAATAATCGCTGGTGCCTGTTTACTCCGCTGCCGGAAACGGACCGCGCTTATGTGGATCGCCTGAAACAGCTTTGGTCCGAAATGGGCGCCAATGTCGAAGAAATGGACGCCGAACACCATGACCTCGTGCTTGCTGTCACAAGCCACACGCCGCATTTGATCGCTTATACGATGGTGGGTGTGGCCGATGATTTGCAGCGGGTGGCGAATAAGGAAGTGATTGATTTCTCTGCCGCCGGTTTTCGTGATTTTACGCGTATTGCGGCCTCTGATCCTACGATGTGGCGGGATGTTTTTCTCAACAACAAAGAAGCAACGCTGGAAATACTGGGGCGTTTCACCGAAGAGCTGTTCGATCTGCAACGGGCCATACGGCGCGGTGACGGAGAGCAGTTGTTCGACCATTTTACGCGCACCCGTGCAATCCGCCGTAGCATTATTGATGCAGGGCAAGACACGAATGCACCGAACTTCGGGCGCTACCCGAAAGAAGGAGACTGACAATGGCGCACTGGCGGATACCTCTGATGGCCTGTGTGGTCCTGATAACAGGCACCGCCATTGCGCAATCGTCGGATCAACGCCCCCGACTGCGCCCGCTTGCTTTGGCGCAGCAGTTCAATCCGACGGCGGCCCCGCTGGTTGCACCGCGCCCGAAACTGCGCCGTTTCGATACGGGCCGGACAGCGTCCAGCGTTGCGGTTCATAAGGTGGTGCTGGAGCAGACGATCACTGAAGATGTGGTCGCGCAGAAACTGACCAAGGCGGCTGTTGTCACAACGCGCGCGGATGCGGGCGACGGGATCGGGCAATCCGTGACCGTGTCCTCCCGCCAGATCGCGCGGGATGGATTGTTGATGTCCCCGCGCCCCCAAGCGCGGCCCGAAGGGTTTCAACTGGCAATGGCCAAGCGCAAGGATCGGGCGACGAAATACAGTCTGAACGGCTCTGTCTGTGGATTGCGCGGTATACGCGGGTATTCGGTCAAAAGGGTGCGAGGCAAAGGCGCTTGTGGCATTGCAAAACCTGTGAAGGTATCAGAGATCGACGGTATCAAATTGACCCGCGAGGCGCTGATCGGCTGTGATGCGGCCCGCGCGCTGTATCGCTGGGTCCATGATTCCGCCAAACCCACTGTGGGGACCAAAGGCGGCGGGCTGGCCAGTATTCAGCTGATCGCCAGCTATTCCTGTCGCAATCGCAACAGCGCGAAGCGGGGCAAACTGTCAGAGCACGCCAAAGGAAACGCCGTGGATATAGCGGGGTTCGTGCTAAAGAACGGGACCAGCATGAGCGTCCTTCGCGGCTGGCGCTCGGGCGAGGACGGGCCGACGCTGAAGCGCCTGCACAAAACCGCCTGCGGACCGTTTCGCACTGTGCTTGGCCCCAAATCGAACCGGTTCCATCAGGACCATTTCCACTTTGACGTGGCAAAACACCGTGGCGGCGGGACGTACTGCCGCTAAAGTGGACGCCTTACGGATTGATCCGGATTTGCGGGGCGCGGCCAATCGGGAACGGGCCGAGCGAGATCATGCGATTTTTGAAAGACAGGGGCGCGTCGATGGTATCGGGATTGCCGGACAGTTTTGCCAGCAGACCGAGACCGCCTTCCAATGTGCCCAACAGCTCTGACGGGACGACCCCCGCACTCACCCCGAGTTCCAGCATATCCTGCCAGTTCTTTGCCCGCACAGAGATTTTGCCGGTGGGATAGCCTTCCGCGTCCAGTTCAACCGTGCCGGTGGCCTGAAAGTTCAGCTCCCCCCAAGTGGCATTGAATTCCTTCACCTCAAGCGAGGTCAGCTCCGGCTTGCGCCCTTCCACCGCGTGACGGTCCCACGGGGCGTCAAATCCGGCCGTTGCATTAAAGCGCACGGTTTCAAACACATCCGGCAACAGGTTGTCGGGGTCGATTATATCCTTGAAAATCCGCGCCGGTTTCAGGTTCGTGGTCTGCAAGAATACATCATGGGCAAACGCCTGACCCGCAGTCTGGCGCGTGGACAGCATGGCTGCATCCATTTCAGTGACCCAACCCGCATTAGAGGTCAGCGTAAGATTTTTCACCTCGGCGGTGGCGGCGTTTAAGGCAAGGTCGGTGTTCGCGTCAAACTTGATGCTGGCTTTCATATCCCGCGATGCCACGTCGATCCGTTCCTGCGGTGTCGCAAGGATCTGTGTGTCCGGCCAAACGGCAATCGCGTGGTTTGGTTTGTAGCTGAGCATCAGAACCTCAAATTCCGGTGCCTGCCATGCCCAGCCGGTTGACGGATCAGCAAGGTTCAGGCCGGTGACGCGGGTGTCAAACCGGCTTGGAAAGCCCTGCACATCAAGGGTGTCGTAATCCGCAACCCAACCGGCGGCGCGGCGGTCTTCCAGCCATGCCGACAGCGCCGTTTGCTGCGCGGTGGAGCCAACCCACCAATAGCCGAACCAAGCCAGTGACACGACAATCAGGATTCCAAATAAAGCACGAACCACGGGCAGCCCCTTTTCTTTTCCGTTTGGCGCGGGTTATAGCACCCTGAAAGGGGTGAACCAGTGACAAATATTGATAACGGCTTTTGGGTGTTCGGCTACGGCTCTTTGGTGTGGCAACCGGGGTTTGAATTTGCCGAGCGTGAAATCGCGCGGATGGAGGGGTTTTCCCGCAGCTTTTGCATGTGGTCGATCCATCACCGCGGCACAGAAGACGATCCCGGACTGGTGCTGGCCCTTGATGCCGCGCCGGATTCTTACTGCGACGGTGTAGCTTTCTTTGTTCCACCGCAAACGGCACAGCAAACCCTTGACTACCTGCGGGAACGGGAACTGGTGTCTGCCGCCTATCTGGAGCAGGTGCACTCCGCGAGTTTGCGCGATGGCCGCGTGGTGGACTGCGTGTCTTATGTGGTGGACCGCGATCACGTTCAATATTGCGGCGGCCTGTCGCTGGAACGTCAGGCCGAAGTCATCGCCAAAGCGGTTGGCGGGCGCGGGCCGAATACGGAATATTTGGTGGAAGTGAACCGCCATCTGGGGGAACTGGGCCTGCCTGATCCCGATCTGGAGTGGTTGACACAAAGGGTACTGGAACTGTCCGTAACCGCCTGAGCCGTTACACCGGTTCAACTTTCAAAATCATCCCTTCCGCAGCACGGACCCGTACCGTGCCGCCAACTTCGGCATTCGCGCCAGCAGTCCATTCCGCCCGCCAGCGCATGCCTTCAATCGTGACGGCGCCGCTATGGCTCGCCGCGTGAAAATCTAGAACAATGGCCGTGCGCCCGATCAGATGATTTGAACGCTGGTTCAGTGTGTCATGGGATGCCGCACCGTCCCCGTAACGCTGCACGGCCCAGCGGCCTGCAAAGGTCAGGCCGACTGACAGGGCCGCAAACAGGGTAATTTGCAGCTCTCCTGACAGGCCGGGCATCAGCGCGTGCAAGACTGCCATAACCAATGCGGCAAGGGCGATCCAGATCAGAACCGCCGTGCCTGTGACCATTTCGGCAGCGCCAATAACAAAGGCCGCAGCGACCCACCACCACGGCGACAGATCTACGAGAAAATCAAGGAAAGGCATGGCTGTAGTCCTTTAAGATTTGTCGCCAGAGGTCACGGCTTTGGCGATATCGGCGATACCGCCGATAGACCCGATCAATGATGAAGCCTCAAGCGGGATCATCACGGTCTTAGCGGAAGGCGAAGAGGCCACATCTTTCAGCGCTTCAGTGTACTTCTGCGCAACGAAATAGTTCACAGCCTGAATGTCGCCCGAGGCGATCGCCTCAGACACCATGCGCGTGGCCTCGGCTTCGGCTTGCGCGGCCCGTTCGCGTGCTTCCGCATCCAGAAATGCCGCTTGTTTGCGCCCTTCAGCTTCGCGGATTTGGGCTTCGCGCTCGCCCTCGGCTTTCAGGATCGCAGATTGCTTCTGACCTTCCGCCTGAAGGATCGAGGCCCGTTTGTCCCGTTCCGCCTTCATCTGCCGCGCCATCGCTTCGTTGATGTCAGGCGGCGGGGCCAAGTCCTTGATCTCGACCCGTGTCACTTTCACACCCCATGGGTTGGCAGCCTCGTCTATAACATTCAGCAGTTTGGCGTTAATCACATCGCGGTTGGACAGGCTCTCGTCCAGATCCATTGAACCGATCACGGAACGGATGTTGGTTTGCGTCAGGTTGGACAGCGCGCGGTAAAGATCGCGGACTTCATAGGCAGCAGCAGCGGCATCGACCACCTGATAGAATGTGACCGCATCCGTCACCACCATCGCGTTGTCACGGGTGATGACCTCTTGGCTGTCGATGTCGAGAACGGTTTCCATCATGTTAATCTTGGCCCCGACCTTGTCCATAAACGGTATCAGGAACCGCAAACCGGGTTTGAGCGTGCGGGTGTAGCGGCCGAACCGCTCTACCGTCCATTCCTCACCCTGCGGGATGGAACGAACCATCATGAATATCAGGATCAGCGCGAAGATGAACAGGGCAACGGCTGTCAGGCCCACAGATTCAAATCCAAGTAATGAGTCCAAAACAACCACTCCTATAAAACGGGTTTACACCGTTATATTTGGGGAGTTCGCGGCTTTTTTACAATGGTTTAGTTTTGAAACAGCCTTCCACATCGGGCAAACATACCATTTGGCATCATCCGGCGGACAGGTTAGGGTGCACGCAAGCACAGAGCAGGCTCCAAAGAATGTTAAAGGCAGACACGAAGATCGACCCGCACTTTACCCAGCCGGTGCGGCAAATCCTTATGATGTTGATGTTCGTCGTCATCGTCGCCATCGGGGGATTCCTGTCATATCAATCCCTGCTCCCTATCTTTATGGCCAACATTTATCTGAACGGTTTCATCGGGCTGGTGTTCATCTTTGGCATTATCGCCTGTTTCTGGCAGGTGTTCACGTTGGTGAGTTCCGTCAGCTGGATAGAAGGGCTGGCGCTGGATCGTCCGGGGCACGAGTTCGTCCGGCCACCCGGACTGCTGGCACCGCTGGCCCATCTGCTGCGCAAACGCTCTGCGCGGGCTTCGCTTACTTCAACCAGCACACAAAGCATTCAGGACAGCGTGGCGACGCGGCTTGATGAAGGCCGCGAGATTACCCGCTATGTGATCAACCTTCTAATATTCCTCGGACTTTTGGGTACTTTCTACGGGCTCGCCACTACGGTTCCCGCGGTGGTAGACACCATCCGCTCCCTTGCGCCGCAGGATGACGGCAGTTCGGTTGATGTCTTTGATAACCTTATGTCCGGCCTTGAACGTCAGCTTGGCGGAATGGGGACCGCGTTTGGTTCGTCACTGCTCGGGCTGGCGGGATCGCTGGTGGTCGGGCTGCTGGACCTGATGGCAGGGCGCGGGCAGAACCGGTTTTACCGCGAACTGGAAGAATGGCTGTCGTCAATCACACGTATTGGTGTCGCCTCCGGTGACGGCGATATGGGAAGTGTCGAAAATTTCGCGCTCGCTGATATGCTAGAGCACACGACCTATCAGATTGAAACCCTGCACGACCTGCTGCGCCAAAGTCAGGAGCGCCGTGCTGAGACCGACCAACGGGTAGAGCGATTGGCCCATGTGGTTGAACGTCTGTCCGATGTGGCGACAGCAGGGCAGGGGGATCGGGACCGGCTGGCCGAGCAGATCGCCTATGGACAAAAGCAACTGGTCGAAGCGGTTCAAGGATTGCCCGAACAAATGACCCGACCCGAAGGGGACGAGGTCTGGGATGCAGAAGCCAAGATGCGGCTGCGCAACATCGACACCCAGATGCTGCGTATCCTTGAAGAGATGACCGCCGGTCGCCAAGGTGCAATAAGCGAATTGCGCAGTGATTTGCTGGGGCTGACATCGACCTTGCGCGCCGCAATCTCGGCCTCGGACGAGCCCGGTGGCAGGGGGTAGTCTATGGCCCTGAACCGCCGCGCTGCGAACCGGTTTTCGGCCAACATCTGGCCCGGATTCGTGGATGCGATGACCGCGCTTTTGCTGATCCTGATGTTTGTCCTGACCATCTTTATGGTCGTGCAATACACCCTGAACGAAAGAATTTCCGGTCAGGACAAGGAACTTGACGCGCTGGCCAGTGAAATCATCGGGCTGTCAGATGCGTTGGGTCTGGAGCGTACCCGTGCGGCGGGTCTGGAACAGGACGTCAGCCAGTTGAACAGCTCGTTGGCGGATGCGCAGGATCGGGCCACGCAACAGAACGCGCTTATTGCTGCGTTGAACGCAGAAACCTCGGATCAGGCCGCACAAATCGCCGGCTTTGAAGAGCAGGTGGCCTCCCTTCTGGCGCGCAATTCCGATCTGGATACACAGCTTTCGGACAGCCGGTCCCGTGTCGCCGTTTTAACTGGGCAAGTGGACGGGCTGGAAGGGGAAATAACTGATGCACAAAGCCGCGAGGCAGCGCTGGAAGAAGAAAAACGCCTGCTGCTTGCGGATAAGGACGCGCTGGAACAGGCCAATCTGACGGTTATTTCGCAAAAGGATGCGCTGCAACTGGCGCTCGCGCAGGCGCGGGATGAAATTGACGAAAGCGTCGAGGCGGCTCGTTTGGCTGCGGCCAAGCGCGAAGCGCTGGAAGGTCTGATCGCTGATTTGCGCGCGGATGTCAGCAGCAAAGAAGGATCGCTCGCAGATGCGCTCGCGATGTTGGCGGCGACACAGGATGATCTGTCCGAGACACGTGGCTCGTTGAGCGATGCGTTGGCGCAGGTCAGCACAACGCGTTCCGAACTTGCCGAAAGCCGCAGTGCGCTGGGCCAGACGCGCACCGCGTTGGAACAGGAGCGGGCGGCACTTGCACAAGAACAGGCCGCATTGGCGCAGGCCGAACGTGAAACGGAAAATCAGGCGCAAGCGTTGGCAGAGGCGCGCACTGAACTAACCGAACGGGGGCTGACCGAAGAAGAACTGCGCGATCGGATAGATGCGTTGGTGAACAGCCTTTCTGCAGAGGAAAAGGCGAAGCTTGCCGAAGCCGCCGCCGCTGCCGCCCTGCGGGAGAAACTGAAAGGCGCCGAGGACGAACTGACCGCCATGACCCTTTCGCTGGAAGCCAAGCGCAAGGAAGCCGAGGACACGCTGACCTTGCTGGCTGCGACCCGCGCCGAACTGACAGAGGCAGAGCGCGAAGCGGCCCAGAACATGAGCGAAGGCGACCGGCAAGCAGCCCTTTTGTCGGTGGCGCGTCAGGAACTGGCCGACGAAAAAGCCACCAGTCGCGAAGCCGCCCAAAAGCTGACCGTGTTGAACGAGCAGACTGCAGAATTGCGCAAGCAGTTGGACCGCCTTCAAGGGTTGCTTGATGCGTCACAAGCGGCGGATGTGGCCAGTCAGGTGCAGATCGAGGTGCTGGGCGCAAACCTGAACACCGCATTGGCCCGCGTGGCCGCAGAACAGAAAAAACGGTTGGCGTTGGAAGAGACCGAACGCAAGCGGCTTGAGGCCGAGGCCAACGACCTTAAGAAGTTCCGCTCCGAGTTCTTTGGCCGTTTGCGTGATGTTCTGGGGAGACAGGACGGGGTGCGGATTGTTGGCGACCGGTTTGTATTTTCCTCTGAGATTTTGTTCGGGGCCGGATCGGCGACACTCGGCGCGCAAGGTAAGGCAGAGATTGCAAATGTGGCTGGGATCATTCTGGATGTTGCAGACCAGATCCCGTCAGAGATCGACTGGATCTTGCGGGTGGATGGTCATACGGACAAAATCCCGCTCTCGGGGTTCGGGGAGTTCAAGGACAATTGGGAGCTTAGTCAGGCGCGGGCGCTGTCGGTGGTGCGGTATCTCAACACCGAACTGGGCGTGCCTGCCAACCGGCTGGCGGCGAACGGTTTTGGGGAATACCAGCCGATTGCACAAGGGGATAGCGCCGAGGCATTGGCGCAGAACCGGCGGATCGAACTGAAGTTCACCGAGAAATAGGCGTTTGCGCTCCGCGCGGGGAGTATTTTGGAACATTGAAACGGGTTAGCGCAGGGCGCGGCCTTTTAGGATCGCGCCCTTGCCGAATCTTTCGCGGATTGCGTCGGTGGCCCGTTCCGCCTTGGCCCGTTTGGCGGCGTCCTGTTCCAGTAGGTCCATGTAGTGATCGGCCTCTTCGGGGCGGGTCAACTGGCTGATGCCAATACCGATCAGGCGGAAGGGTGCTTTGTCGATCACCCCGTCAAGCATCTGGCGCCCGTGGGAGTAAATCCGGTCGGCCATCTGGGTTGGTTCTGGCAGGGTGACAGAGCGGTTCAGGGTTTTGAAATCCGCTTTCTTAACTTTCAGCGTCACGGTTTTGCCGGCGTATTCCTTCGCCTTGGCACGGTCCGAGACCTGCTCTGCCAACCGCCAGAGGTGTCCGTCCAACAGGTCTGCATCGCTGGTGTCTTCAAAGAAGGTGGTCTCTTTGGAAATGCTTTTGACCGGATCGCGCTCTGATATGCGGCGGTGGTCCAGCCCCTGCGCCAGATGCCAGAGCCTGTCGCCCATAGACCCATAGCGTTCGCCAAGCGCCTTGCGGTCACGGCGGCGCAGGTCGGCAAATGTCTGAATGCCATCGCTTTGAAGTTTGCGTTGCAACACAGGTCCGGCCCCCCAGATTTTTTTGATTGGAAGGGGGGCGAGCAGGTCCAGCGTTTCGGCCTGTCCAATCACCGAAAAACCACGCGGTTTGTCCAGATCAGAGGCCAGTTTGGCGAGGAACTTGTTATGGGACAGACCAATCGAGCCGGAGATGCCCAGTTCGTCTTCCATTCGTTTTACCAACCGCGCCAGCATGATCGCAGGGGGCGCACCATGCAGTTTTTCTGTGCCGCTCAGGTCGATGAACGCTTCATCCAGTGACAGGGGTTCCACCACGGGCGTCAGATCTTCCATCATGGTGCGGATGGCGCGGGAGACTTCGACATAGGCATCCATGCGGGGCTTCACGACCACAGCATCAGGGCAGAGCTTTAGCGCCTTGAACATGGGCATGGCTGAATGGACCCCGTTGATCCGCGCGATATAGCAGGCAGTGGACACCACGCCCCGCTTTCCGCCGCCGATGATCACCGGTTTGTCACGAATCTCCGGATTGTCCCGTTTTTCCACGGATGCATAAAATGCGTCGCAATCCATGTGGGCAATGGAGAGCGATAAAAGTTCGTCATGGATCAACACCCGCGGCGAGGCACAGTGTTCGCAGCGCGGTTTGGGCGCACAGCGTTTCAGGCAGTCTCGGCAGAAGGCTGGTTTTGGCATAGGGTCTTATCCCGCAGTTCTGCTGCCAATACCAGTCAGGACGTGATGTCAGCTTGGGAAATTCCGGCGTGAATGGCGCTGGGGACTACGGTGGTGGCGGCATAGGGCGGCGTTTTCGCATAGGTTGCCAGCACGCCGGTCGCGGTCAGGGCAGTGAGGCCGATTTTTGAGAAGATATCCATAAGAGGCTCCGTTAAGGTTTGGCCCTCTGGATCGCGCCCAAACCTTAACAGTGCGTTAAAGATCAAATTGATGTTTCTTGTATTTTAGGCGTTTGCGCTTAGATCGCGGCCAGTTCGGCAAGGATCGCTTTGGCGGCTTCTGCCGGATCATTGGCCTGAACAATCGGGCGGCCAACCACAATGTGGTCCGCCCCGTCACCAATTGCGCTGGCCGGTGTTGCGATGCGTTTCTGATCGCCAGAGGCGGAACCTGTCGGGCGTACGCCCGGTGTTACGATCAAACGGCCTTCAGCTTCGGGCAGGGCGCGGATCAGGGCGGCCTCTTGGGGGGAGGCGATCACCCCGTCGGCACCGGCAAGAAGGGCTGCACGGGCGCGTTCGATCACGAGGTCTTGGAGATCACCGGACTGGATCAGGCAATCGTCCAGATCGCTTCGGTCGAGGGAGGTCAGGATTGTCACGGCAAGGATCTTAAGGTCGCTGTCGCCCCGCCCAGCCACCGCCGCACGCACCACATGGGGGTCGCCGTGAACGGTCAGAAAGTCCAGATCATACTGTGCAATCCCGCCCACAGCCCGTTCGACAGTGGCGCCGATGTCGAAAAACTTCATATCAAGAAAGACGCGCTTGCCCTGCTCTTTCAGTTCATTCGCGAGCGCAAGCCCGCCGCCTGTCAGCATCCCCAGCCCGATCTTGTAAAACGACACACTGTCCCCGAGCTTTTCCGCGATGGCCATACCATCCAGAACATTGGGAACATCAAGGGCAACGATCAGGCGGTCATCAGCAGGCATATCAGGGCTCCGTTGGCTGGTTTTTCGGGGTTTGGGACGGTGGCGGCAGAAAGTCAAGGCGACAGGCAGAGTTTGCGCATGGTGTGGGGGCGTGGTATTTGCGGACAACCCGATCAAAGAGCTTTCCCCGTGTCCACTCCAAAATCCCCGCCGCGTTTTGTGACGCTTGTGCTGCTGACTGCGATTTCAGTGCTGTCGCTGAATATGTTTTTGCCGTCCCTGTCGAATATGGCGCGGGATTTTGAGGTGGATTATGCGGTGATCAACCTGTCCATTGCAGGATACCTCGGGGTGAGCGCTATTTTGCAGATTATTATGGGGCCGCTGTCGGACCGCTGGGGCCGCAGGCCGGTTTTGCTGGCGGCTATGGCGATCTTTACGGTTGCGTCCGTTGGGTGCTGGCTGGCGCCGAACGTCTGGGTGTTTCTGGGGTTTCGTCTGCTTCAGAGCGCGGTCATCGCAGGTATGGCCCTTAGTCGCGCGGTTATCCGCGATATGGCGCCCCCGCAGGAAGCGGCGAGCATGATGGGCTATGTGGCGATGGTCATGGCACTGGCGCCAATGGTGGGGCCGGTTGTGGGCGGACTGCTGGATCAGATGTTCGGCTGGCGGGTGACATTCCTGTTGTTTGCAATGCTTGGTGCGGGCGTTTTTGCCCTGTGCTGGCGGGATCTGGGGGAGACCAACACCAAGAAGTCCGACACGCTGCTGGCGCAATTCAAGACCTATCCAGCCCTGTTGGGCGCGCGGGAGTTCTGGGGCCATGTGGCCTGCCAAGCCTGTTCGGTAGGGGCGTTTTACGTCTTTCTCGCCGGAGCGCCGCTGGTCGGCGAGGCCCAGTTCGGCCTGACGCCTGCTACGCTCGGGCTTGGGATGGGGGCGATTACGATGGGGTTTGTCTTTGGGAATTTCCTGTCGGGGCGGTATGCCAAACGTTACGCGCTTTCTACCATGATGATTGCGGGGCGGATCGTGGCGCTGGTCGGGCTTGGGGGTGGATTTATCCTGTTGGTGGCAGGGATCATGCATCCGCTGGTGCTGTTCGGATCTGTGGTTTTCATTGGGCTTGGCAACGGGCTGACCCTTCCGGCGAGCAATTCGGGGGCATTGTCCGTGCGCCCCGATCTTGCGGGCAGCGCGTCCGGCCTGTCGGGCGCGGCCGTGGTTGGAAGCGGGGCGATTTTGACCTCTGTGACCGGCGCCGTTCTGAACGAGAGTTCGGGAGTGTTTGTTCTGATGGCGATCCTGTTCGGGGTGACGATTCTGGGATTGGTGGCCGCCTATGATGTGCGCAACGCAACGAGGGGCTGACGCGGGGTTAAGTTTCGACGCTGGGTCGCCGGAAATGCGAATTGGCAAGGGCTGCAAAATCCCCTACCAGTTGGGCAATCGAATTTTTAAAAGTGGAATACGGCCATGAATATTGGCATCGTCTTTCTTGTGCTGGCTTATGTGATGAGCCAGTTTTACAGGGCTTTTCTGGCTGTTATGGCACCTGCGCTGGGGGCGGATATCGGGGCTGGACCCGAAGATCTCGCCTTTGCGAGCGGCATGTGGTTTCTTGTTTTTGCAGCGATGCAAATCCCCGTGGGCGAAGCGCTGGACCGGATTGGACCAAGGCTAACAGCGAGCGTTCTGTTTGCCGTTGGCGGCGGCGGTGGGGCGGCATTATTCGCGCTGGCGAGCAGTCCGCTGCACGTGACCCTTGCGATGATGCTGATCGGCGTGGGGTGTTCGCCGGTGCTGATGGCTTCTTACTATATCTTTGCGCGGTCTTATGCCCCTGCGGTTTTTGCAACTCTGGCAGGGGTCACGCTTGGAATTGGCACGTTCGGAAACATTGGCAGCGCCTTACCCCTGACACTGGCGGTGGAGTGGTTTGGCTGGCGCGGGACGATGTGGGTGCTGACGGGGGTGACGCTGTTTATTGCTGCGATGGCTGCTGTGTTTGTACGGGATCCTGCGCGCGTCGAGGTGCAGCAGAAAGGATCCGTGCTGGACCTGCTGGCGATGCCGGTGCTCTGGCCGATCCTTGCGATGATGGCGGTGAACTATATCTCTGTTGCGGGCTTGCGAGGGCTTTGGGTCGGGCCGTATCTGGACGAAGTTTTCGCGGCCACGCCTGAGGTGATCGGGGTTGTGACCCTTTTGATGAGCTTTGCGATGGTGGCGGGTAACTTTATCTACGGACCGATGGACCGGCTGATCCCGTCGCGCAAGACGATTGTTTTGGGCGGTAATCTAATCAATCTTGTCTGTGTGGTGCTGCTGATCCTGTTTGCGGGGCATTCTGTTGTGGTTGCAACCGTTCTGCTGGCGATGATCGGTCTGACGGGTGCGACCTTTGTGGTGATTATCGCCCATGCAAAAACCTTCTTCCCGGATCACCTGACAGGGCGGGGCGTGACCCTGCTGAACCTGTTTGGAATGGGCGGGACGGGTTTGTTACAGTCATTGTCTGGAAAGCTCTATGGAACGGTTGCGCCGGACAGCACGGCCTTGGTTGCGTATCAATGGTTGTTCGGGTTTTTCGCCCTTTGCCTTCTGGCGGGCTGTATTGCCTACGCCTTCAGCCGTGACGGCAAGAATATCCGGTCGTGATCCGAGTATTTGGGGAACATTGAAGCCGTCCTCCGAATCTGTGCGGGTTTTTTGCAGCGGCTCTTGTCGGGTGCGGGGGGGCTTCCTATCTTGTTGATAAGGCTTGCACCCTGACGTGCCGATTTCGGGCGTCATATTTCATCGCAGGCGCTTGTAAAAGGAGAAGACCATGAACTTAGAAAAGTTCACTGAACGGTCTCGGGGGATGATTCAATCGGCCCAGACCATTGCAATGCGCGAGGATCACCAGCGCTTTACACCACAACACCTGTTAAAAGCCCTTTTGGACGATGAACAGGGACTTGCTGCCAACCTGATCAAAGCTGCGGGCGGGGATCCGTCCCGTGTCTTGCAGGATCTGGACGTGAACCTTGCCAAGATGCCCAAAGTGTCCGGCGACAACGGCCAGATTTATATGGACGGGCAGACCGCCAAGATTTTTGCAGAAGCCGAGAAGCTGGCGCAAAAGGCTGGCGATTCCTTTGTTCCGGTCGAACGGATGCTGACCGCACTTGCCATCGTGAAGTCCGATGCGGCGACTATTCTGAAAGACGGCGGCGTGACGGCGCAAGGTTTGAACGCAGCCATCAATGATGTGCGCAAAGGCCGGACCGCGGACAGCGCCAGTGCCGAAGACGGCTATGACGCGTTGAAGAAATACGCCCGCGATCTGACAGAAGCAGCGCGCGACGGGAAAATCGATCCGATCATCGGTCGGGACGAAGAAATCCGCCGTGCGATGCAGGTTCTGTCGCGCCGCACCAAGAACAACCCTGTGCTGATCGGGGAACCGGGCGTGGGTAAAACCGCGATTGCCGAAGGACTTGCCTTGCGGATCATCAATGGTGACGTGCCTGAGAGCCTTCAGAACAAGACGCTGATGGCGCTTGATATGGGCGCTTTGATTGCGGGTGCGAAATATCGAGGCGAGTTTGAGGAACGTCTGAAGTCCATCCTGACGGAAGTGACCGAGGCTGCTGGCGAAATCATCCTGTTCATCGACGAGATGCACACGCTGGTGGGTGCTGGTAAATCCGAAGGCGCGATGGATGCGGCCAACCTGATTAAACCTGCGCTGGCTCGTGGCGAATTGCACTGTATCGGGGCGACCACCCTTGATGAATACCGCAAGCATGTGGAAAAGGATGCGGCCCTTGCGCGGCGTTTCCAGCCCGTCATGGTGCTGGAGCCGACCGTGTCTGACACGATCTCTATCTTGCGCGGTATTAAAGAGAAGTACGAGCTTCACCACGGGATTCGCATCTCCGACAGCGCGCTTGTGTCGGCAGCCAACCTGTCCAACCGCTATATCACCGACCGGTTTCTGCCGGATAAGGCGATTGATCTGATGGACGAAGCCGCCAGCCGGTTGCGTATGGAAGTGGACAGCAAGCCAGAAGCGCTTGATGCGATCGACCGTGAGTTGCTGCAAAAGCAGATCGAGGTCGAGGCGCTGAAAACCGAAAGCGATGCGGCCTCTAAGGATCGTTTGGACACTTTGCAAAAAGAGGTGGCCGATCTGCAGGAAAAGTCGTCTGAGATGACGGCCCATTGGCAGGCAGAGCGGGACAAGCTGGCAGGTGCGCGTGACATCAAGGAAGAACTGGACCACGCGCGGGTGCAATTTGAAACCGCCCGCCGCGCCGGTGATCTGGCCAAAATGGGCGAGCTGCAATACGGCGTCATCCCAGAGTTGGAGAAAAAGCTGTCCGATGCCGAAGGCCGCGAGGATGATGTGATGGTGGATGAGGCCGTGCGCCCCGAACATATCGCAAGCGTTGTCGAACGCTGGACCGGTATTCCCGTGGACAAGATGCTGGAAGGCACCCGCGAGAAACTGCTGCGCATGGAAGACGAGCTTGGCAAACGGGTGATCGGCCAGCGCGATGCGGTTACGGCTGTATCGAACGCGGTGCGCCGCTCCCGTGCGGGGCTGTCGGATGAAAACCGTCCGCAGGGGTCTTTCCTGTTCCTCGGCCCGACCGGTGTGGGTAAAACCGAGCTGACCAAGGCTTTGGCCGAATTCCTGTTTGACGATGATCAGGCGATGGTTCGCATTGATATGTCCGAGTTCATGGAGAAACACGCCGTGTCCCGTCTGATCGGAGCGCCTCCGGGCTATGTCGGGTATGACGAAGGCGGTGTGCTGACCGAAGCCGTGCGGCGCAGGCCTTATCAGGTTGTGTTGTTCGACGAAGTTGAAAAGGCGCATCCTGATGTGTTCAACGTGCTGTTGCAGGTGCTGGACGATGGTGTGCTGACCGACGGACAGGGTCGGACTGTGGATTTCAAGCAGACGCTGATTATCCTGACCAGTAACCTCGGGTCCCAAGCGCTGAGCGAGTTGCCCGACGGTGTGGACAGCAGTAAGGCCAAGGCAGATGTGATGCAGGCGGTTCAGGCCCATTTCCGGCCCGAGTTTATCAACCGTTTGGACGAGATCGTTCTGTTTGACCGGTTGAGCCGCGACAACATGGACGGGATCGTGGACATCCAGCTGGATATTCTGGAACGTCGTTTGTCGGGCCGTAAGATCGGGCTTGAGATGGACGAAGCCGCACGCACCTGGCTCGCGGATCAGGGTTATGATCCGGTCTATGGCGCGCGTCCGCTGAAGCGGGTGATCCAGAAAGCCGTTCAGGATCCGTTGGCAGAACTGCTGTTGTCGGGTGAAGTGCTGGATGGGTCCACCGTCACAGTCAGTGCCGATGACAACGGGCTGGTGATTAACGGTATTGCGCAGGCTGCCAAGCCGCCTGCGGATGCGCCGGTCCATTAAGCGCCATTATAAAGGTGTGATATAACTTTGCCGCCCCGCAGGTCTTGTGCTTGCGGGGCGGTTTGCAATCCGGCGGAGAGATGAAGGGGCGCGATATGTTGGCCAAATTTATACGGATCATCCTGTTTTTGTCGGTGCGACTGGCCTTTATCGTCTGGCCCTTCACGCTTGCCGCTGCGCTTTTCATCTACCTCAAGTATTTTTGAGGCTATGTGCGTCTGTTGGTCTTTGTGTTTAGCCGCGCGAACGCTACATTCACTCCAGCCCGGAGAAGCGCCTCTTGGCAAGGATAGCCCAACGGAGTGCCTCGCCCCATGTTCCTGATGAACCTTGTGTCCACCATCCTGTTCTACTTTGCGATTGCCTTCATCTGTGCGGTCGGGATCGGGTTTGCCGCTGTGGTGGTCATGTTTATCATTGACCGCAGCCAGACCAGCGATGCGGTGCGGCGCAATTATCCGGTTGTGGGGCGGTTTCGCAGCCTGTTTACAGAACTGGGTGAGTTCTTTCGCCAGTATTTCTTTGCGATGGATCGTGAGGAACTGCCCTTTAACCGCGCCCAACGCAATTGGGTGAAGCGGGCGGCTTCGGGTAAAGGCAATACAGTGGCTTTCGGTTCTACCCGCAATCTGACCCTGCCGGGTACGCCGATCTTTGTGAACGCGCCGTTCCCGCCGCTGGAAACACAGGCGGCACGGACCGAACCTTTGCAAATCGGCCCGCACGCGCGCATTCCTTATGATGCGCCCTCCCTGTTTAACATCTCGGGGATGAGCTTTGGCGCTTTGTCCCGTCCCGCGGTGCGGGCCTTATCCCGTGGTGCGAAAAAGGCTGGCATCTGGTTGAACACGGGGGAGGGTGGTTTGTCCCCGTTTCATCTGGAAGGCGGTTGCGATCTGGTGTTTCAGGTCGGGACCGCGAAATATGGCGTGCGTAACGCGGATGGAAGCCTGTCAGATGATCGCCTTCGGGCGATTGCTGCGCACGAACAGGTGCGGATGTTCGAGGTAAAGCTGGCGCAAGGTGCGAAGCCGGGCAAAGGTGGTATTCTTCCGGCTGCTAAGGTCACACCGGAAATCGCCGAGATTCGCGGTATTCCTGTGGGAGAGGCGTCGATCTCTCCGAACCGCCACCCCGAGATTGGCAACATGGCAGAGCTGCTCGACACGATTCACCATATACGGGAGGTGACAGGCAAGCCGGTCGGCATCAAAACTGTTGTCAGCGATGAAACCGCCCTGCGTGAGCTGTTCGGCGAGATCCACAAACGAGGCGAAGAAAGCGCGCCGGACTTTATTACTGTGGACAGCGGCGACGGGGGAACAGGTGCCAGTCCGATGCCGCTGATGGATCTGGTCGGGATAACCATCCGCGAAAGCCTGCCTTTGGTCTCTGATCTGCTGGTCGAGATGGGCCTGCGTGATCGCATCCGTTTGATTGCCAGTGGCAAGCTGATGAACCCCGGCGATGTGGCGTGGGCGATTGCGGCGGGGGCGGATTTCGTGACCTCGGCACGGGGCTTTATGTTCAGCCTTGGCTGTATTCAGGCCCTGAAATGCAATCGCAATACCTGCCCCACAGGGATCACCACCCATGATCCGCGCTTTCAAAAGGGGCTGGTGCCGGAGGATAAGTTCGAAAAAGTTGCGGCCTATGCGAAGATGATCATTAAGGAAGTAGAGATCATTGCCCATTCGGTTGGTGTCACCGAACCCCGCGCCATCCGCCGCCATCACGTGCGCATCGTTCAAGACAACGGCCGCTCTGTTCCGATGTCGCAAATCTGGCCGCGTCCGGTGCCCGTGGATCATGCTTCACAATAGATTTTAGGACTGCGGATTAGGACCGCGGGATTGTAACCTTTCCAACAAGGTCGTGAACCCGCGTGTTTTGCTTTGGATTCACACTAGGTCTAAACCAATCTGGACGTAGACACCGTAGAGGGAGGGTCTTCATGGGCCGCTTTAAGACCGCGCTGAAATATTCCGACATCACGCCAAAGGCTGATTTCCTTAACCGCCGCCAATTGATGGCTGGTGCGGCAGGGGTATCTCTGGCGGGTGGTTTGGCGGGAGGGCTCGCCACTCCTGCGGTTGCGGCAATGAACGCAGCCAAAAGCAAATGGTCCACTACTCAGGAACCGACCGCCTATGAAGATGTTATCAGCTACAATAACTTTTATGAATTCGGCACCGGCAAAGGTGATCCCGCCCAACACGCCCACGCGCTGACCACGGATCCGTGGTCCGTTGAAATCGGTGGTCTGGTGAATAATCCGGGCAACTACGCGCTTGAAGATATTCTCAAAGATATGACGCTGGAGGAACGGATTTATCGCTTCCGCTGTGTCGAGGCTTGGGCGATGGTTGTGCCGTGGGTCGGTTTCCAACTGTCGGACCTGATCGCCAAAGCCGACCCGCAGGGCAACGCCAAATACGTGGCCTTTGAAACTCTGATGCGTCCCGAAGAAATGCACGGCCAGAAAAACGGTTCGTTCCCGTGGCCATATGTAGAGGGTCTGCGTATGGACGAAGCCATGCACCCGCTGACCCTAATGGCGACAGGCCTGTATGACGAGCCGCTGCCAAACCAGAACGGCGCACCGCTGCGTCTGGTGGTGCCGTGGAAATACGGGTTCAAATCTATTAAATCCATTGTGAAGATTACCCTGACTGAAACCGAACCACCTGCGACATGGAACCTGATCAACGCGCGGGAATACGGTTTCTATAGTAACGTGAACCCGAATGTCAGCCACCCCCGCTGGTCGCAGGCCTCTCATCGGGTAATCGGGTCAGGGCTGTTTGCCAGCAAAGAGCCGACCGAGATGTTCAACGGCTACGGCGATGCGGTTGCTGGGCTTTATGACGGCATGGATCTGTCAAAGAATTTCTAATTTGGGCAATCTTGCGATCTGACAGGGACACATCATGTCATTCAGCCAAACCGCTAATTCGGCGGCGCGCAAGGTGCCGGCGTGGCCCTTGTATCCGATCCTGTTGCTGCCGGGGCTCTGGCTGTTCTGGTCTGTTCTGCAAAGCCCCGGCCCCAATCCGGTTGAAACACTGGAGCACGGGCTCGGGGAATATGCACTGAAGCTGTTGGTGCTCGGGCTTCTGGTGACACCACTGCGCGATCTGGTTGGGGTGAACCTGATCAAATACCGCCGCGCCATTGGTTTGATGGCATTCTTCTACGTTTGTGCACATCTGCTGGTCTATCTGGTGCTGGACAACCAGTTCTGGTGGGATGCGCTGGTCAAGGATATCACCAAACGTCCCTATATCATCGTCGGGGTTCTGGCTTTTGTGATTCTGATCCCTCTGGCGATCACATCCAACAACCGTGCAATCCGCAAACTTGGTCCGAAACGGTGGCGCCTTATTCACTATGGTGCCTATCTCGCCGTGATACTGGGGGCTGCACATTTTGTGATGTTAAAGCGGACGTGGCAGACCGAACCGCTGGTCTATCTCGCGATTGCATTGGTGCTTGTCGCCTATCGTGTCCCAAAACTGATCCGCTAAATCCGGAGTGTTCCTGCCGCTCACGGGACTGTGGCTCGTCTTTCGCTATGAGGGGGCTACAGTTTTATCTATCGCGCTAACCAAAGTTATAAGGAGATGACTATGCATTATATGAAAAACATTATCGCTACGGCTGCCGTTGCAGTGACCCCTATGCTGGCTTGGGCGGACGGGATCGCCAAGGTAGAGACAGAAAAAACAGTTTCAGCCGCCGCCGATGCACTGGTGACGGCAATCGAGGGCGCAGGCGCAAAGGTATTCGCGCGGGTCGATCACGGGGCAGGGGCGAAATCGATTGGTTCTGACATCGGGGCGAGCGAGCTGATCATCTTTGGCAATCCCAAAGTAGGCACCCCCGCAATGGAAGTGAACCGATTGGCCGGTCTGCATTTGCCGCTTAAGGTCCTGGTATACGAAGATGACGCCGGTAAAGTCTGGCTCGCCTACGAAACACCGGCGGAGTCGCTGGGGTCTGTTGAAGGCATCGCGCCGGACGCTCCGATTCTGGAACCTATGAAAGGTGCGCTTAAGAATCTTACCTCTAAGGCTGCGATGTAACGGCGTTTCATTAAGAAAGCTGATCTACGAAATAACCCCCTGCTGCAGACACGGCAGGGGGTTATTTCGTTATTAGGGACGGTACATATCGGAGCACCGCTAATGGGATTGGATCTGAATATTGCGGTCCGGCGCGGTAAATCAGTCAAACAGGGCACATATCTCCCCCAGATTGCCCGAATTAGCGGGAGCGAGTCGGAAAGAGGATTCGGATTTCACGATTCCCAAAGCGATTCACACCTGAACATCGGGGTAAAAACCTCTTAACGCGGCAGAACAATAAGGAAGCCCTGATCAATGGAATGGGCGCGCGCAATAATCGACAAGTTTACCCAGGGAGTCTGCGCAACATTCGGTCCCGTTGCTGTTGATAACACCTGATTTTTTGGATTATTTCGAAAAAATGACAGTTTCGTAAAAAAAGGGGTTGCGGGTCTTGGTGAGTAGGCCTAAACACCGCTTCACCGGAGGCAAGCAGCGACAGACGCTACGGACTGACGGTAACAAGGACTGGACGCAGACG
>NZ_BMKA01000007.1 GCF_014643735.1 Neptunicoccus cionae | reverse complement strand
TTTGCGGAACATTTCAACACCAGTACAAGTGGTTGTTGAGGTGTCTTTGATGCCAACGATTTCGATGCTGTCGCCAACATTGATCACGCCACGTTCAATACGGCCGGTTACAACTGTACCGCGACCGGAAATCGAGAACACGTCCTCGATCGGCATCAGGAAAGGCTCGTCAACAGCGCGTGGTGGCTGTGGGATGTATTCATCAACAGCAGCCATCAGCTCGGCGATTTTGTCTTTACCGATGTTGTCGTCACGGTCTTCTAGAGCCGCCAGAGCAGAACCGGCGATGATTGGGATATCGTCGCCCGGGTAGTCGTACTCGTTCAGCAGCTCGCGGATTTCCATTTCAACCAGTTCCAGCAGCTCTTCGTCGTCTACCTGGTCAACTTTGTTCATGAAAACAACCATGGACGGGATGCCAACCTGGCGACCCAGCAGGATGTGCTCGCGGGTTTGTGGCATAGGGCCGTCAGCCGCGTTCACAACCAGAATCGCGCCGTCCATTTGCGCCGCACCGGTGATCATGTTTTTCACATAGTCAGCGTGGCCCGGGCAATCAACGTGGGCGTAGTGACGGTTCTCTGTTTCATACTCAACGTGAGCAGTGGAAATAGTGATACCGCGTGCTTTTTCTTCTGGCGCGCCGTCGATCTCGTCGTAGGCTTTGAAGTGGTCCGAAAACTGCTTGGTAATCGCAGCCGTCAGAGTCGTCTTGCCGTGGTCAACGTGGCCGATTGTACCGATGTTACAATGCGGCTTCGTGCGTTCAAATTTCTCTTTTGCCATCATGGCCTCCGTCTTCATGCGGCACGACAGTGCCAAGTGTGATAGGCCTTACCACAAGACCCGCAGAGGTGCGACTGCACCCCGATTCCGATTTGCTGTCAGGTAATTGGCCTGAGCACAAAAATCAACCGTCAAAATGGGGAAAACGCGCGGCATCCCCCGTCTATCAGGGTGAAATCCGTATCACACCGCCATTGCTGCACCCAACCCGCCAGTTTTGCGCGGGCTTCGGGCTGCCAAATCACTGGAAGCGACGGCGGTTTGGCCTATACTAAGCGTATAGGAGCCAGACCATGCCAGACGGAACCCGCCCCCCTGCCCTGCCACCCAAAGTCGAACTGGTTCAACAGCCGTTGGGGATATTGCAAACTCTGCGCAAGGCGCGGGAGAACCTGATAGAGATCATCCCCGAAATTGCCACAAAACAGCCGATTATCACCGGCAAGACCGGCATTATCCGCTGGCATATGGTTATGGACCCCGAGGCCAACCGGCGCATTCTGAAGGAAAAGCTGGATATTTATCCGAAGTCCGATGTGACCAAGAATATCCTGCGCCCCGCCATTGGCGACAGTATGTTTGTGGCGGAAGGGGCGCACTGGCGCTGGCAGCGCCGCGCGGCTGCCCCTGTGTTTTCCCACCGCAACATTGCCGCGCTCGCCCCGATCATGTCTGCCAGTGCGCAGGCTGTTTGCGACCGGTTGGAAAACTGCGGCGGACAGGCCGATGTGTTTGACGAAATGGTCCGCGCCACGTTCGAGGTGATTTCCGACGTTACATTTTCCGGCACAGGGTCGATGGACAGCAGCGGCGTTCATCGCGCGATTGATGCCTATATCGACCAGACCGCGCGGGTGTCCCTGTTCGACGTGCTCGGCGTGCCCACATGGGTGCCGCGCCTGTCGCGGGTGTTCGGGCCCAATTCCCTTGGCAACATGAAGTCCATCGCGGATGAAAGCATCAACGCCCGCCGTGCCAGCGGACCCAAACCGGTGCCGGACCTGCTGGACCTGCTGCTAGAAGGGTCAGACCCTGAAACCGGCCGTCAGATGAACAGTGCGGAACTGCGGGACAACCTGTTAACCTTCATCGTTGCCGGCCATGAAACAACCGCGCTGACACTCGGCTGGGCGCTGTACTTATGCGCGTTTGATCCTGAAGTTCAGGAAAAGCTGCGGGCAGAAGCTCAGTCCGTTCTGCAAGGGCGGATCGCCACCGGCGAGGATGCGGCGCGGATGCCCTATTGCACGCAAGTCATAAAAGAGACCCTGCGGCTTTATCCCCCTGCCGCCTTTCTGTCGCGTACTGCGCAGGCGGATGACACGCTATGCGGGCGCGACATTCGGCGCAAGGACACGGTGATGTTGCCAGTCTATGCGCTGCACCGCAACGAACTGTTGTGGGATGAACCGGATGCTTTCCGTCCAGATCGGTTTGGCCCTGATGCCAGCCACGACCGGTTTAGCTGGCTGCCCTTCGGGGATGGCCCCCGCGTCTGCATCGGCAGTCACTTCGCTATGGTTGAGGCCACCATCATCCTGTCCACGCTGATCTCGCGCTTCCGGTTCGAGCGGATTGAAGGGCGAGATCCGAAACCAGTACTGGTTCTGACCCTGCGCCCCGAAGGCGGCGTGCCGCTGCGTATTTCGCCCGCCCCGCAAGGTTGAAACGGAAAATCTTGTCTCAGGCGACAAAGCGGCCTAGGCTCTGGCATCCGCTTTGCCCTCGCATGAGGATTTCACAAGACTGTCATACCTCTCTGCTAGGTGCGCGGCATATCCGGTCTTTAAGGGCCGGAGCCTGCCAACAGCCAACGGGAGTATCACCATGACCAAGTCTTTTTCACAGATGAACCGCCGCCGTTTTCTCGGCACCGGCGCCGCCACAACCGCCTTGTTGGCGTTGCACCCTTTCTCCGTAAATGCTGCGGCCAATCAGGCCCATTTGCGGATCATGGAAACCACTGATCTGCACGTTCACGTCTTTCCATACGATTATTACGCCGACCGCCCGTCCGATAAGGTGGGCCTGTCCCGCACCGCCGCCCACATAGACGCGATCCGCGCGGAATCCACCAACTCCATGCTGGTAGACAACGGCGACTTTCTGCAAGGCAACCCGATGGGCGATTACATTGCCTATGAAAGGGGCATGAAAGAGGGTGACAGCCATCCGATCATCACCGCGATGAACGCGCTTGGCTATGAGGCATCGACCCTTGGCAATCACGAATTCAACTATGGTCTGGATTTCCTGATGAAGTCCCTCGCCGGAGCCGACTTCCCTGTGGTCAGCGCAAATATAGTTAAGGAAAAGGGCGCAAATCCCCGTGGGGACACCGGATTGCTGAAGCCTTATGTGATTCTCGACAAGGAAATTACTGACGGGTCCGGCGAAACGCACAGCATTAAGATCGGGTTGATCGGCTTTGTCCCGCCGCAAGTTATGAACTGGGACCGCCGCCATCTGGAAGGCAAGGTCGAGGCCCGCGATATTCTGGAAACCGCGCGGGCATGGGTGCCGGAAATGAAGGAGAAAGGCGCGGATGTCATCATTGCGCTGTCCCACTCCGGTATCGGGTCTGCGCAGGAAAGTGAGGGCATGGAAAATGCCTCTGTGCCGCTGGCGTCAGTGGACGGGATCGACGCGCTGATGACCGGTCACAGCCATCTGGTCTTCCCGAGCGAGAAATACGCAGGCTTCGCCGGAGTGGACGCCGAAAAAGGCACGATCCACGGCAAACCGGCCACAATGGGCGGCTTCTGGGGCTCGCATCTTGGGGTGATCGACCTGATGCTGGAGAAATCCGGCGGCGCTTGGCAGGTGGTCACATCCAGCACGGAAACCCGCCCGATTTCCAAGCGGGACGAAAACCGCAAGACCATCGCGCTGGTGGACAGTGTCGCCATGGTGGAAAACAGTGTTCAGGCCGAGCATGACGCAACGCTCGCCTATGTGCGTCGCTCGGTAGGTAAGACCGCCGCGCCGCTGCATTCCTATTTCGCGCTGGTCGCGGACGATCCTTCCGTGCAAATCGTCTCTCAAGCGCAGACGTGGTACATTACCGAGATGATGAAAGGCACCGAATGGGAAGCCCTGCCGATCCTGTCCGCTGCTGCACCCTTCAAGGCCGGTGGACGCGGCGGGCCGGAGTATTACACCGATGTACCAAAGGGCGATGTGGCGATCAAAAATGTCTCTGACCTTTACCTTTATCCAAACACGGTGCGCGCCGTGAAGGTTAACGGCGCACAGGTTCGCGGCTGGCTGGAGCGTTCGGCAGGAATGTTCAATCAGGTGGAAGCGGGTAAGCCCGATCAAATCCTGCTGAACCCTGAATTTCCGTCCTACAACTTTGATGTGATGGACGGCGTGACCTATAAAATCGACCTCTCCCAGCCCTCGCGGTTTGATGCCAAGGGCACAGAGATTAACCCTGATGCGCAGCGAATTACTGATCTGATGTTTGACGGGAAACCAGTCACCGATGACATGGAATTCATCGTGGCCACCAACAACTACCGCGCCAGCGGCGGCGGCGCGTTTCCAGGGGCCAAAGGGGACACCATCGTCTTTGAAGGACCGGACACCAACCGCGATGTGATCGTGCGCTATATTGTCGAACAAGGCACCATCAACCCGACAGCCGACGGCAACTGGGGGTTCGCGCCGCTGGAAAACACCAGCGTTCTGTTTGATACCGGCCCCAAAGGGGCAGAGCGGATTTCCGATGTGAAGGGCGTTGATCTGGAACAGGCGGGCGACGGACCGGATGGATTTGCCCGCTACCGCATCACGCTCGGGTAATTTCTTCCGAAACAGGCTTGCATGACACCGAAAGGGCCGGATTTCCGGCCCTTTTCAATGCCAGCAGATTCAGTCGCAGATGTTTTGCAACGCCCGCCACTCGGTCTGTGTCAGAACCGGCGTGAAGGGACCGTCCCCAACCGCATCCGCAGCACGCGCCGCGTCCGCGCGGCCTTGCAGATCGGGGTGGCTCGCCAGATGGGACATGAAACCCGCCGTATCGCCATGTTCCTGTTGCAGCGTAATAAAAAACTGCGCGAAGGAATTGGCGGGCAGTCCCGCCGCCGCCAGCCGTTCATGGGCAAACACATCCGCGCCGGTTTCAGCCTGTTGTGAGTATTTTGCCGAGATCAACTGTTCAGCCAGCACCAGCGCCAGCGCGCCACCGGCAAAATCGCCGAACACCATCCCCAGAATACCCACCGATCCGGCAGAGCGCAGCATCAGCCGCGTCGGATCGCGGTTGACCACATGGCCCACCTCATGCCCCAAGACACCGGCCACTTCCTCGGGGGTTTGGGCCGCGTCAATCAGACCACGAAACAGTACCACCTGACCACCGGGCACAGCGAAGGCATTGATCATCTCGTGATCAAACACCTTCACCTTCAAATCATAGGGCACCTCTGCCGCGCCCACAATTCGCGCGGTCATTTTGCGCAGCGCCTGTGATCCGTTCGGACTTTCGCAGGTCATCTCCGCTTCATCGCCCCCCAGAAACGTGCTGATCTGGGCCAGCGCTGTGCGCCCCAAGGCGGCTTCTTTATCAGGGGGAATCATGGTGGCAAGCTGGTTGGCAAGCGATGGCAGGATCACGACCATGATAATCACAACTGACGCCGCCGCCCCGCCGGTCCACAGGAACAATTGTCGGAATTTGGAACGGGACACTTTGACCTTGGCCAGATTGGGCGCAATGGCGCGGATGATGTCTTCGGCGGGTCCGTGGGGCAGGATCAAACGGGCGATACCGTCCTGTCCCTGTCGCAAGACGATCCCTTCGTCCCGCGCCTGATCCGTCACCTCGCGCAGGTCAGCCACAGGCCAGATGATCTCGGGTCCGGTGTCGGGACAGATCACCAGAACCTCGCTGCCGTGACGGTGGTCGCGGTGGACCAGCACGCGGTGCTGGCGCGCCGAGGCCCCGTCGAAATACTTGCCCTTGGCCGGTTCTTCCGTTTCCACGCCCGTCCCTTTCGTTGTTAGATTGCCGCGCCCACATCCAGCGCATCGGCAAAGCCTTCGGCCTCAACCATTTCATCGCGGCTGCGTTGCTGGATGTCGTTCAGGGCGGCAGGGTTCAGGATTTGTGTCTCTTGCACGTAATGCTCCAGAACCGGCTGGCGCACGAAGATCAGGGCGAAAACACCGTAGAGCGTTAGCATCATGATGTAGCCCAAGATAGCCAGAAAAACCCCGATAGCCTCGGTCAGGCCGAATTGTTCAATGCCACCGAACTCTGTGAAATCCTCTAGCGCGAAAATGTCGGAAGACCCCAGAAAATTACCGGCCACAATGAAGAAAGCCGAAAACACCATGCCCGCGCAGGTCGACGACAGCAAACCGCCCAGAACGTAGGTCCAGAACACTTTGGACCCGCGCGGTGTGGCGTTGAACGCCACAGTATTGCCGAGCCGCTTGCTCCCTGCCATGATCCGAAAGGACGCGACCGAGTAGTAAACCACAGCGTAATAGAACCACAGTGCACCAAAGAACGACAGCACCAGCCAGACCGGCTGGCCTTGGGATGCAGCAAGCAGACCCGGTATCGCCATGGCCGCGGCGGCGATAAAGTAGTGTTTCATTGCGGGGTACAAATTCTGCCAGCGGCCGTGCTGCACGAACCGCGCATTGCCATACCACGTGCGGTCGATTTTATACTTCTCCAGCAGGAAAGTCTGGCGCGGCAGCAGTAAACCAAGGGACAGGATCGTCAGAATCCAGTGTCCTGTGGCCCGCCAGACATAGCCCCATGCCGCCGGTTCCACCCCAAAGCGCACGCCGCGCCACCGCGTGCGCGACAGGATATAACGCCGCGCGCGGTATTGGGCGTAAAAGATAAACGGTACCACCGCGACCAGCGTGGCCTGACTGGCAATAATTTGCAGCGCAGTGTCCTGCCCGCTGCCCGAACCGGACAGAAGCGAAAGACCTGCGAACATCAGCAGCAGTTGGAACAGCCCCAGATATACCGCCAGAAATGCCACCGCGATCAAGAAGCCGAGCAGCTTTTCCAACCCGTTGCCGGTGTATTCCATCGGATCACCACCGGGTGCTGTGGCTGACCAAAAGTACTTGCGCACACGGGTCTTGGCCCAAAACCGGTAAATCCCGAGCGTGATCAACGTCAGCAGTGCCGTTTTCAAACCGAGGCGAAACAGCGGCCCCTGCGTCCCGCGATATTCCACCGCCATAGGCGGATCAGCCGGTCCATCAGACGGACTATCCGCATGGGCGGTCAGGCGGGAAAACGGATCGTCGGACGTTGGGCTGCTCATGTTGGCCTTTCAGGAAATCTTGGGCTTCGGGGGATAATGCACGGCAAGCCCGAAACAGGAAAGCTGTAATCCACGGGCGCTCTGGGGATGGTAATCAACCGGCACATGATCCAGCGCCGGTTGATGTAATCTTAATCGGTGAACTTGTTGTCCCGCGGGAAGCCGCGCGGCGCCATGCGGCCCGCGCTCGCCCGTTTGCCAATCCACTCGTCAAGCTCGCTTTGTGTGCGGGTCCGCCCCGCTGGATCAAGCCAGCTCAACCCGTCTGCCAGATCAAAGGTTTTGGCATCGCTCAGTCCGCCGTCTTTATACTTTTGCAAGCGCACACCCTTGCCGCGACCCAGTTCCGGCAGTTCGCTGACAGGGAACACCAGAACCTTGCGGTTTTCGCCGACGCAGGCCACGTGATCGCCGTCAATCGGCGTACAGACCAACGCTTTGACTTCGTTGCGCACATTCAGCACCTGACGGCCCGTGCGGGTCTGGGCGATAACATCGTCCTCGGCCACAACAAATCCGTCGCCCGCACTGCTGGCCACCAGCAGTTTACGCCCCGGTTTGTGCAGAAACATAGTGACCATTTCCACTTCGTTGGGCAGCTCGACCATCAGGCGCACAGGTTCCCCCATGCCACGGCCGCCAGGCAGTGCGTTACAGCCAAGAGTGTAGAACCGCCCGTTCGATCCGAGCAGCAACAAACGATCCGTGGTTTCCGCGTGGAACAGGAAGCGGCCTTCGTCACCGTCCTTGAACTTCAACTCCTGCTTAAGGTCGATATGCCCTTTCATCGCCCTGATCCAGCCCATCGAGGAACAGACAACCGTGATCGGCTCCCGTTCTATCATGGCTTCCAGCGGCACCTCTTCAAACTCGGGCGCATCTTCCAGCAGCGTGCGGCGCTGACCACCTGGAGACTTCTTACCAAAGCGGGTGCGGGTCTCTTTCAGTTCTTCGATGATCCGCGCCCATTGCAGGTCTTCCGAACCGATCAGTTTTTCAAGCCCGTCGAGTTCGGCCCAAAGGTCTTCCCGCTCCTTGCGCAGTTCGATCTCTTCCAGACGACGCAAGCTGCGCAGGCGCATGTTCAGGATGGCTTCGGACTGCGGCTCGGTCAGTTGCTCTGCGTCCGGCCCGATCACATTGGAAGGCGCGGTATAATCTGCTTCGCTCATGGCTTTGGGGTGGTCTTTGGACCAATCCTCTAGCAGAAGGGCCGCTTTTGGATCTTCATCGTAACGGATAATGTCGATCACACGGTCAAGGTTGAGGAAAGCAATGATAAAGCCTTCCAGCACTTCAAGCCGCTTTTCAATCTTGTCCACACGATACTGGGAGCGGCGCAGCAATACATCGCGGCGGTGATCCACAAATGCGCGCAGCACTTCTTTGAGGCTGCACACTTTGGGTGTGCGGCCGTCAATCAGCACGTTCATATTCATAGAGAACCGCGTTTCCAGATCGGACTGGCGGAACAGGGTTTCCATCAGAACAACCGGATCAACTGTCTTGCTGCGGGGCTCCAGAACCAACCTTATGTCATCCGCACTTTCGTCGCGCACATCCGCGAGAATCGGGATCTTTTTGGCGTTGATAAGTTCGGCGATCTTCTCGATCAGCTTGGACTTGGCCACCTGATAAGGAATCTCGGTGACGACGATCTGCCACTGCCCGCGTGTCAGTTCCTCTTTTTCCCACTGCGCCCGCACACGAAACGCGCCGCGCCCCGTCCGATAGGCCTGCGCGATATTCTCGCGCGGTTCTACCAGCACGCCGCCGGTCGGGAAATCCGGCCCCGGCACATAATCCAGCAATTTTTCGTCCGTGGTCCCGGGTACTTTAATCAGGCGTATCGCAGCGGAGCAAAGCTCTTCGATGTTGTGGGGCGGAATATTCGTCGCCATGCCCACCGCAATGCCGGTAGAACCGTTGGCCAGCAGGTTCGGGAAGGAAGCAGGCAACACAACCGGCTCTGTCAAACGCCCGTCATAGTTATCGCGGAAATCAACGGCGTTTTCTTCCATGCCTTCCAGCATGGCTTCGGCCACGGCCGTCATCCGCGCTTCGGTGTAACGGGCCGCAGCGGGGTTGTCCCCGTCGATGTTGCCAAAGTTGCCCTGACCGTCGACCATTGGGTAGCGCACGTTAAAGTCCTGCGCCAGTCGGGCCATCGCGTCATAGATTGCTGCGTCCCCGTGAGGGTGGAAATCCCCCATCGTGTCGCCGCTGATCTTGGCAGACTTCAGATACTTGCCGTTGGAGGCCAGCTTCAACCGGCTCATCGCATAGAGGATGCGGCGATGGACCGGCTTCAATCCATCACGGGCATCCGGCAAAGCGCGGTGCATAATCGTGGACAGCGCATAGGTCAGATACCTGTCGCCAATCGCACGGCGCAGGGTCTCTACGGCAGTGCCACCACTGTTTTCAATTGAATCGGGATCATCAAACGTATCAGCCATGCAAATCGTGATATAGCCCCGCGAAATCCGCGTCCAGAACACAGTTCATCTTGACGCGAATTACTTGGCGGGGCGAATCTGCAATATCAGAGGCGTTTACGAAGCATCGCTGAGGAAGTCGCGGTGCATCCAAACCTCAAGACCGCTGGCGCTGACAATCACGCGGGACCAGTTGCCGTCGCGCTCACCGGTGTCTTCCACAATAGCGCCACGCTTCAGTTGGTCCAGAACCGCATTGTTAGTACCGGGTCCTGAGCGCGCATTCACAACGTTACCAGACACAGCCCATAACTTTGTCGGAACAGGCTCGACCGAGATCTCAGGTTCAGCCAGCACTGTCACTTCTGTGTTCAGTTCGGCCTCATCCTCTGCTGGCACGGCGGTCTGGGACGTGGCAGCGGTTTCAACCTTTGAGGAGGTACCAGAATTTACATCAGCACTGGCGATCGCGAGTGTCGGTTCAGCCACCGGATCGTTCTTCGCAGACGCAACTACAGTCTGAGCGCGTACCGCGTTTGGCTGCCAGCTCGCCGCCATAACGGTGAACGGCATTGTTGCAGGATCAGATGCCATGACATAACGCAGCTTGCCGGATTGGGCTTGGGGAGTAACTGGTGTTTGAAGTGAGGCCAGCTCAGCCGCCGCAACCGCCGCGTTCGCCGTTACCTTCAAATCCTGATCGGAACTGTCCGATACGATGTCTTTCCGATCAACCGATGCCAGTTCCACGTCTGCTCCGGCAGACCCTTTGGCCGCCTGAACCGATCCAACCGCGTTAATCGGTGTTTCGCTCCGGACGTAAAACACCGCCGCCAAACAAACCATAAATACTATGTTAAAAAAACGTGTCATGCGTCCCCCTTCCAGAACCTTTTCGCCAACCGCCCGCCACCCGTCGGAATAGGGGTTGACATGGAGCATGGGGCCAACTTTTCAAGAAAAACTTCACTAAACATTGATATAATTTCCGGCGTACTGGACCCTTCAAGCCTTCAAGAGTAAGCAACAGAATTCAAACTCAAGCGGGATATCGCCCATGCCTTCGAAATCCATTCTCATCACCGGCTGCTCCTCCGGCATAGGCTACGATGCGGCGCACACTTTACACAGAAAGGGTTGGCTGGTCTTTGCCACCTGCCGTACGCAAGAAGATTGCGACCGGTTGCGCGCCGAGGGACTGAACAGCTTCCGGCTAGACTATGATGACGAGACTTCCATCACCGAGGCGCTGCAAACCTGCCTGACGCAAACCGGCGGCACGTTGGACGCCGTATTCAACAACGGCGCGTTTGCGATCCCTGCCCCTGTTGAAGATCTTAGCCGCGACGCCCTTCGCCATATATTTGAAGCGAATTTCTTTGGCCATTTCGACCTAATCAATCAGGTCATCCCCGTGATGCGCAATCAGGGACACGGGCGGATTGTGAACTGTTCGTCCGTGCTCGGGCTTGCCGCGATGCGGTATCGCGGGGCGTACAATGCGACAAAATTCGCGCTGGAAGGCATGACAGATACCCTGCGGCTGGAACTGCGCGGCACTGGCATCTATACAATCCTGATCGAACCCGGCCCGATCCGCACCGATTTTCGTAAAAACGCGATCAAGCAATTCGAGCGCTGGATCGATTGGGAGAACAGCGAAATTCGGGATCAATACGAGGATAAGTTGCTGAGCAAGCTGAAGAAAACCAGTAGCAAACCGGATCGTGGAGAACTGGGCCCCGAAGCAGTGACCGAGAAACTGATCCACGCAATCGAAAGCGATCGCCCCAAGCCACGCTACTTTGTGACATGGCCGACCTATATGGCCGATATCCTGCGCCGCTTGCTGCCGACCCGCGCGCTCGACGGGATATTTGGACGCATGTAGCAGAAAGCTGTGGTCACGCGGCGCGAAGCGATTATGTCTAAAGCAAAGAGAGGCCTCCGCTTATGACAGTCTTTTACTACATCGTTATCTTCGCAATTCTTGCCGTGTTCATCGTTTTGATGATCGGTCTTGGTGCTTTCACCTCCGGCGGAGATTTCAACCGCAAGTACGGCAACAAGCTGATGCGCTACCGGATTATCGCGCAGGCTATTGCCATCATCCTGATCCTGCTGTTTGTTATCCTGCGCGGATCAGGGGGATAACATGGTTGTACTGAACAAGATTTACACCCGCACTGGGGATGGCGGGGATACGGCGCTGGGAAATGGCGCGCGGGTTGCAAAACACTCTGCACGGGTGACAGCCTATGGCACGGTGGACGAAACCAACGCCACGGTCGGCATGGCCCGCCTGCACGCCAGCGGTGATCTGGCCGAGGCGCTGTCGCGCATTCAGAATGATCTGTTTGATTTAGGCGCAGACCTTTGCCGCCCCGAAATGGATAAAGACGCCGACGCGGAATATCCCCCGCTTCGGGTGAACGATGAACAGGTGGACCGGCTGGAACGGGAGATCGACGGGATGAACGGCGATCTCACCCCGCTGCGTAGCTTTATCCTGCCCGGTGGCTCTGCCCTTGCAGCACATTTGCACCTGTGCCGGACCGTATTGCGCCGTGCCGAGCGGCTGGCTGTGGAACTGTCCACAGTTGAAAGCGTGAACCCTGCGGCGGTGAAATACCTTAACCGGCTGTCAGACTGGTTTTTTGTGGCCGGACGGGTGGCGAACAACAATGGCGCGGATGATATTTTATGGGTGCCCGGTGCGAACCGCTAGAAAATCAACAGCGCTCCGCGCGGGGATATTTGAAGAAAATGAACCCGCAGGCGGTGGCGCCTTGCGCGGTCCGACCGTGGTTTCCGAAACGTTCCTTATGGTTTTTGCCATAATAACTTGGCGTAAAACGGAGGCTCCGCGTCGATTTATCTCTATCGTTGCTGGCTGGTTTTTCGTAAATCCATTCAGGAAGATTCTTAATCCTGCTCCAATCCCGGAGCAATACAAACAGGAGAAACGCATATGAAGGTACTGGTGCCTGTCAAACGCGTGATCGACTATAACGTGAAAGTACGCGTCAAAGCGGACGGCAGCGGTGTTGATCTGGCGAATGTCAAAATGTCCATGAATCCTTTCGATGAAATCGCTGTAGAAGAAGCGATCCGTCTGAAAGAGGCTGGCAAAGCTGAGGAAATCGTAGCGGTTTCCATCGGCGTTAAACAATCCCAAGAGACCCTGCGCACCGCGCTGGCAATGGGTGCGGACCGCGCCATTCTGGTTGTAGCTGCGGATGATGTTCACACAGACATCGAACCTTTGGCCGTTGCAAAGATCCTGAAAGCTGTGATCGACGAAGAACAGCCCGGTCTGGTTCTCGCCGGTAAACAGGCGATCGACAACGACATGAACGCGACCGGCCAGATGCTGGCGGCGCTGACAGGTTGGTCCCAAGGCACGTTTGCCTCCGAGCTGGACATTGATGGCGACCACGCCACAGTGACCCGCGAAGTGGACGGCGGCCTGCAGACCATCAAGATCAAGATGCCTGCAATCGTAACGGTTGACCTGCGTTTGAACGAGCCGCGTTACGCGTCCCTGCCAAACATCATGAAAGCCAAGAAAAAGCCGATGGACGAGAAAACACCTGCCGATTACGGCGTGGATGTTGCACCCCGTCTGACGGTTGTCAGCACCGCTGAACCTGCTGCACGTGCGGCTGGTGTAATGGTTGCCGATGTGGCCGAACTGGTTGCGAAACTCAAAGACGAAGCGGGGGTTCTCTGATGGCTGTACTTCTACTTGCCGAAATCAACGATGGCGAACTCGCGCTGGACCAGACAGCCAAGGCTGTTTCCGCAGCGACGTCTCTTGGGGATGTGACTGTTCTGGCCTGTGGCGCAACCTGCGCAGATGCCGCTGCCGAAGCTGGCAAAATCGCCGGCGTGTCCAAAGTGCTCTGCGCTGAAGATGCGATCTACGGCCACCGTCTGGCCGAAGCCACGGCTGACCTGATCGTTTCCCTTGCGGGCGACTACAGCCACATCGTAGCGCCAGCAACGACAGACGCCAAAAACATCCTGCCCCGCGTTGCGGCCCTGCTGGATGCGATGGTGATCTCTGATGTGACCGGTGTTGTCGATGCGGAAACATTCGAGCGTCCGATCTATGCGGGCAACGCGATCCAGACAGTTAAATCCACCGATGAAAAGAAGGTTATCACCTTCCGCACCGCCGGGTTTGATGCGGCTGGCGAAGGCGGTTCTGCTGGCGTTGACACCATTGCGGCTGCTGGCGGTAACGATCTGTCCGAGTGGGTTGAAGACAAGGTTCAGGAATCTGATCGTCCCGACCTGACATCTGCCAAGATCGTCGTGTCCGGTGGTCGTGGTGTTGGCTCTGAAGAGAGCTTTGGCATCATCGAAGCGCTGGCTGACAAGCTGGGCGCGGCTGTTGGCGCATCTCGCGCTGCGGTGGATTCGGGCTATGCCCCGAACGACTGGCAGGTTGGTCAAACAGGTAAGGTGGTTGCACCGGATCTTTATATCGCTTGCGGTATCTCCGGCGCCATTCAGCACCTTGCTGGTATGAAAGACTCCAAAGTGATCGTTGCGATCAACAAAGACGAAGAAGCCCCGATCTTTCAGGTTGCGGACTACGGCCTTGTTGCCGACCTCTTCGACGCTGTGCCAGAGCTGACAGAAGCGCTCTGATCCGGTTTCAAATCTTTTGGAAAAGCCCGCCCTTTGTGGCGGGCTTTTTCGTTGGCGGCGATGACGTGGCGTTTTCTCCAAAAGGCCTTTGGGCGCGGTTAGGCTGATCAAATCAACCAGAACACAAGAAGGCCCGCCATGAATGTAGACCCCACCCGCGCCCAGTTTGATGCTTTCAAATCCTTGCCCCGCGATCAGCCTGTGAACATGCTGAACCTTGTTAAGCTGCGGGATCAGGCAGACTACAAAGACGGGCGCACCGCGACGGGGGAAGAGGCTTATAAATCCTACGGCGCCGAAAGCGGCCCGATCTTTGCCCGTGTCGGCGGTGAAATCATCTGGCGTGGCAGCCCGAAGGGAATGCTGATCGGTCCCGAAAGCGAAGATTGGGACGTTGCCTTCATCGCCCGCTACCCCACGCTTGGTGCCTTTTTGGAGATGGTCACAGACCCCGCATACCAAGCCATCGTCTTTCACCGGCAGGCCGCCGTTGCCGACAGCCGGTTGATCCCTCATCACGAGTTAGAGGGTGGAACCGCCTTCGGCTGAGCAATCCCTTGAAGCTTCCTTCGCAATGTGTAGATTGCTGCACAGCAGCATAAAGGAAGCTTCATGGAAATCAAAACAGTCAGCGTGATCGGTGCAGGCCAGATGGGCAACGGCATCGCCCATGTCTTTGCGCTCGCCGGTTATCAGGTGCGCCTGTACGACATCTCGCGTGAGGCATTGGACGCAGGCATGGCCGCGATCGGTAAAAACCTCGACCGCGCGATCGCCCGTTCATTGGTGACAGAGGAAGACAAGGCGCGCACATTGGGCAACCTCTCGCCGGTAAGCACATTGCAGGAATGTGGCGATGTGGATCTGGTGATCGAGGCCGCAACAGAGCGGGAAGCCATCAAACAGGCGATCTTTGAGGATCTTCTGCCTCACCTGCGCAAGAACACGATCCTGACATCCAACACCTCTTCTATTTCGATCACGCGTCTGGCGTCCCGCACGGACCGCCCCGAACAGTTCATGGGTCTGCACTTCATGAATCCGGTGCCTGTGATGCAACTGGTCGAGCTGATCCGCGGCATCGCCACGGACGAGGACACTTTCCGCGCGGTGGAAGATGTGGTTGCCAAAATCGGCAAGACCAGCAGCACCGCCGAGGATTTCCCCGCCTTTATCGTGAACCGCATTCTGATGCCGATGATCAACGAGGCGATTTACACCCTGTACGAAGGTGTAGGGAACGTGAAGTCGATTGATACCTCTATGAAACTGGGGGCCAACCATCCGATGGGGCCGCTGGAGCTGGCGGATTTTATCGGGCTTGATACCTGTCTGGCGATTATGAATGTTCTGCATGACGGTCTGGCCGACACAAAATACCGCCCCTGCCCGCTGCTGACAAAATATGTCGAGGCCGGTTGGCTGGGTCGCAAATCCCAACGCGGGTTTTACGATTATCGCGGGGACGAGCCGGTTCCCACCCGCTAATCCGCCGCGCGCCGCTTTGAACCTGTCGCTGTGCAATGCTACAGCGACAGGGTAAGCGGCGATGATACTGTAACGAACAGGCTGGCTCTGCGCCGGATTTGCCCTAAAGTAAGCGGGGCTTGAGGAGGAACTGCAATGACTGAAGATACCGAACGCCACGCGATGAAAATGGCCAAGAAGAAGGCTGCGCGCGACAAGATCATGGCCACCAAGACCGAAAAAAAGGGTCTGGTGATTGTCCACACCGGCAAGGGCAAGGGAAAATCCTCGGCGGCTTTCGGGATGATCTTCCGCTGTATCGCCCATGACATGAAATGCGGTGTCGTGCAGTTCATCAAGGGCGGCATGAGCACCGGCGAACGGGATTTGATCCTGTCGAAATTCACCGACATTTGCTCTTTCCATACAATGGGCGAAGGCTTTACCTGGGAAACTCAGGACAAAACCCGCGACACAGAGATGGCGCAGGCGGCTTGGGAACAGGCCAAGGATTTGATCCGCGATGAAAGCAACCACATGGTGTTGCTGGACGAGATCAACATCGCCCTGCGCTATGATTATATCGACGTGAACGAAGTGGTCGAATTCCTGACCAACGAGAAGCCGGAAATGACCCATGTTGTTCTGACGGGCCGGAATGCCAAGGAAGAACTGATCGAAGTGGCTGATCTGGTTACGGAAATGGAATTGGTCAAACACCCGTTCCGCTCTGGCATCAAGGCGCAGATTGGCGTCGAATACTAAAGCCTTTCAATGTTTCACAGCGCTTGTTTCACGCAATTGGTTTTACGTGAAACATTCGCTCAGAGCATTTCTGGATAGACAGGTCGCCGGATGGTTTGAATATTCTCCATCCGGTCGATGTAATAATTATCATCGTCATAGGCATCTGACAGCGCCTCTACCAATTCGGAGGGCCAAACTTCTGGCACGGAATCATTCGGTTTGGCTGGGAACTTCTCTTCAAACTTCTGCGCCAGTTTGCGCAGTTTAGGTTCATCTGTGGTCGGATGCTCTGCCAGATAGGCCTGCATCAACATGGCCCCCTTGAGGGACATCTCAGGTTGTGCATCCCCTTGTGCCGCCACAAGATCCTCTTTGTTGGCCACCCCTGAAAACGCCTGCGCGATGCTGCGCCAGATGTAGGGGAAATCCTCATAGGACCAGACGGTGATCGGTTGCTCGCTCTCCTTGCCCTGAACGCGGTGGAGATATTCGGACCAGCGCAGATCGGACGGGTCTGACTGATAGGCAAAATCCTGAAAGCTCTGATCCGGTTTGCTTTGGACCACCAGATTGTAACAGGCGGGTAGAAAGCTCGCCGGATTGCGGGTGGCAAAGTAAAGATGCACGCGATCCTCCCCCACCAGACGGTTCAGTTGCACAGCGGTAGAGCTGCCACGGGGATAGAGCGTGCCCTCTTTGGTCGGGCGCATCCATGAACCGCTGATCGCGGGGCGGATCACCAGAATGCGTTTCCACGGCTTGCCACCTGAAAGTTCCTGCATCAGGGTTTGCGCCGTTTCTTCATCCGCGTTGCCCTTGCGCAGGGCCTTAATAGCGGTGTTCATCGCCACTTCGGCCGTGTCCGCAGCGGGCATATAGATGCCCTGCCCCGCCAACAGATCGCTGTTGTGTTCCAGATGGGCCCGCAATTGTTCCTGTGCGGTCTGATGGGCGCCATATAAGATGCGAAGTTCCAATGGATATTCCTGTTCACTGCGTCCGGCTGCCTGCGCGGCAAAAGTTAATGGTTCGTCTCGCCCCGTTCAATGGTGAAAAAGAACTCCGCTTCGGGATCCTTCGCGACAACTTCGTCGGGCACACAATCCGGTCCTGTCAGAAACACATTAGCCCCGAAATGGGAATGAAGCCGTGAGAGTTTTCGCAATCGCGGGCCGGTCAGTTCCTTGTAAAAAGTGGTGTATTTCTCGGTGTTGCGCAGTTCGTCGATCTTGGCACGGTGCCGTTTGACGGACTCCGCATGGATCGCGGCAATTTCCGGATCAGCCAGCAGCTTGTCATACTCCGTCCGCAGTTTTGGCAGCATTCGCTTGATCGAGGTTTCTTCCTCGGAGTTGTTGTTCATCCGAAACCAATAGGCCAGCCCCTGATCACGATCCACGTGGTTCACCCGTCCGCGATCCCGTTTGACCAAGAAGCTTTCAGCGCTGCGCACCGCATAGTGGTTCAGCGTCACCAGGTCATAGCCGTAAGTTTCCGTCGTAGACCGCCACGCATTGCGGTAGATGTCCTTGGGCAGCCGCTTGCCCGAACCGTTGACCCAATTGATCTGCTCCCAAAGCTGCGGGTTCAGCCCTTTGGGACGGTGAACCCCCATCTTTTTGAACAGCCCGATGTTTTGGTAGAGCGTCTTAAACCCCCAAGCCTGGTGGGGTTTGTTGGCGAATTCCGGCGCGCAACGGTCAAACCGCTCGGTGATCAGTTCGTCGCGGTATTCGTCCACATCTGCGTTGCCAAACAGCCGCCACGTCATTGCGATCATATTGGCATCCGGCACCGCGTTGAACAGCGCGTCCAGCGTCCCGTCACCGCATTTAATATTGATAAATTCATCCACATCCATGCAGACATGCCAGCCCGCTTTCTGCATGATCTTTTCGCTCTCGGCGGCTTGCAAAGCGGCGTGTTGGGGCTTTAGCCCGGACTCTTTAAACGGATTGTCCCGATGCTGCACCAAGCCGCGTTTTTGCAGCAGGTCGAGCATGGTATCCGTGCCGTCCGTGCAATCATTTGTATAAACCAGAAAATCATCAAACCCGATCGCGCGGTGATAGGCCAGCCATTCCAGAATGAACGGGCCTTCGTTTTTCATACAGGTAATGATTGCTGCGCGGCCCCGTCCGGCGTCTTTCTCCGGTTTGATTTCCGGCATACGCACCGGCTTGGACCCGAACCGTTTACGGGCGAGTTTGATGAGCGGTTCATGTTCCACAAGACTGGATTTCGGAACGATCTTGGCGACCGAGGGTGTCGGGTGGCGCAGCGACATGTACCGATAAAACGGACGCACGGTTTTCACATCCACAGCTACATTACCGACACGGATCAGCCGCCAGATCGCATTGTCTGCGGCCTTAGCAGGGGCGATACACCAGCGTTGCTTCAGCTTTCGGGCATCAAACTGCACGCAAATATGATCGCCGAATTTGGCTGGCATATTTTTGCGGGTGCGCCACGGGTAAACATGCCGCCCTGCCAGCGGGATACAGCCAGAAGGTGCTGCAACGGCGGCGTCAAAAAGCGTGTTAGGCTGATCGCCTTCAACCATCAGATCGTAAACATCAATATTCGCCACAGCCCGCGCCGCATTCAGAAAACGATTGCGGATTTGTTCGTAAATCAACACCTCGCGCAGGGGCGCGGCCCAAGGGTCAGACGCGGGAATATCCATCCGGTCCTTGCCCGGTGCATCCGGCGCGCAGAACGGGTGGGATTCGGCGGGTCGATCCGGATGGCCAAGAGGCGTCGCACCGTCCAGCAACAGCACGGTACAAGGCTGTTCCAGCTGCTTCACCCCATCGCGCAACTTGCGCATGAAACCCTTGTCGCTGCCGGGCTTTGCCCGATCCAGAATAACCGCGCCCTGCAATCCGTGGTGCTGCGCATGATAGGCCAACCAGTCCAGAACCGTTTCAGCCGTTTCCCCGTTGCGGATAGACACTAAACAGTTCTTATCCGCGAACAGGCCCGTTTCCTGCTCCGCCGGTTCAATCACGACCGGCGTGTCGGCAAACACCATCTTCAGCGGGCCGGTCGGCGCATCCGCCTCGCAGGTCCACCACATCGCACCGCCAATGCTGCGGGTTTCCAGAACGCGCATCTCCTTGCCCGGAAACACCCGCAAAGTATCTGCATCGCTGCGAAAGAACAGATGCACGAAGCGCTTGCCCTCGCGCAGTTGCGACACAGCATCGAGCAGCACAATTCCTTCAGCTTCAACCACGCCGAGACTGCGCCTCAGCAATTCGTTTCCTGTCGGGTTAGCCATTGTACTGCATCGCTTTAATCTGGTTCTGTATGTATCGCTGCGCCCGTGCGCGCGGCGGTGGTGTGCTGCCCGCCAGCAGGCCGAGCCGCCAGATCATGCGGATGTTATCCAGATCCTCCAGCAACACCGCAATCCGGCGCTGGTGCTCTGCCACGCAGGCATCGTACCGCGCGGCCACGTCGGGCCGTTCGTGCAAGCGATCCCGCATCAACGCTGTCGCCGGTGCCATGCGCGAAATGCTGTCATCGGTGACTGCATTAAAGTTGCGTTCCGCCCAGTAAGACAGGTCAATCGCGCGGTCCATATGGTTGGGCAAGCCCCGCTGCGCCTTTAGCAAAAACTCTTGCGCGGAACGGACGGAATAGTGGTTAAGATAGGCAATCGGCGCATCGGCGTCGAGCAATCCATAAAGCGAGATCGCCTTGTCATTTGCCGCCACCCTCTCGGGCAAGGGCTGGCCACTGGACACATACCAGCGCGGCACGCTGTCTTTTTTGTTGCGCGGACGGTGGACGCCAAGCTGGCGAAAGGATTTGGGCCGAAACAGCGTTTTGTAAAGGTTGGCCAGCGGATAATGGATGTGCCGCGGGGCTGCCTGTGTGAACCGCTCCACCACGGGTGCGTCGCCAAACGCTTCCTGTCCGGCAGAGCCGAACAGTCGCCACGGAAAAGCAATCGCCTCGGCATCCGGCATCGTGGGCACCAAGTCTTTAAGCCTGGTGTAAGGTTCAGGCAGGTTCAGATATTCGTCGCAATCAAAGAACATCACCCAATCCGCAGACTTCACCAGCGGGTGGATCTTGGCAATGTTTAGCGCCTGCCATTGCACAGACTTTTCAGCGGTATAATCAAACGGCAGATGGGTGACGCGTTCGTCTGCGGACAGAGCCTGCAGCAGTTCTGCGCTGCCATCGTCACAATCATGGGTCAGCACCAACATGTGATCGAATCCGGCGGCCAGATGATGGGCCAGCCAGTCGAGCACATATGGCCCTTCATTGCGCAAGCAGGTGACGCCAAGAAAGCTGCTCATCCCGATTGCCCCGCTTCAAGGCGTTTGCGCCGGTTCTTGAACGCTTTTTGCAGCTTTGGCACCCAGACCTCACGCCCGCGTCGGCGCATGTAATTTTCCATCTGGGTTTTATAAAGGTAAACCGCGCCGCGATTGCGGATCATTTGGGCAAAGCGTTCTGCGTCCAATGTGCCGATCACGCCCTCCCCCATCACAGGCTTCAACGCGCCAAGCCTGCGCAGGAACAGGGCAGAGCGATGGCCGAACCCGTAGGCCCGCAACGGAACAACATTTGCCCCCGTAAGCCGCGCCGCATGCTGGCTGTCGCTTGGTTCATAAGGATCGTAAATCACATAGACTTTGGCGGCCGTATCAAGCGCGCGTGCCCCATCCCCGTAAGGCAAGGTCCAGTCGTATTCCTTGCCTTTTGCATAGCGGGTTTCCCAAGGGACAAGGTCTTCGCGCAGAGTGGATTGCGGGCTGAAAGCGATGACAGTTGCGCCCGGGACAAGGGCAGAAAACACCAACGCACCGAAGCCGCCCATCGACGCACCGGCCAATGTGACATAGTTGAACTGCGCAAAAAAGCCGTCATCCCGCAGCTTTTCCAGACGTGCAATTAGACGTTCATCGCGAAACCAGCTTGGCCCTTGGGCAAAAATCCCCAGATGGGACCAGTTGTTGTAATTGCAAAACCCCGATGCCCAAGCCTCTCGGTCATAGCCATCGTGTCCGGCCTCTGCCAGATTGTCAAAACTGATGACAAGCTGCCCGAGGCTGCGCTCCACATAACACAAGGAATGAGAGCCGAGCTTTTCGTAAAAGCCGTCCCGTTCCCCGTCCGGATAGATGTCACGATACCAGTCGGGGATTATCCCCCGTTCAACCTGTCGTTCCATCTCTTCGGATTGGATCTCTTCAGACATGGGAATTACCGTTTCTGGACAACCATCAACTGGTCCTTGCGGGATTTGTTAAAGCCAACCTGATAGATGAAACACCCCGAAATCTGTTCCCGCAGCGCGTTAAATTCGTCGGCAATGGCTGGATCGGAATGGGTAAACACCCCGTCTTTCTGATAGCCGTAGAACAGATCAGCCGTCTTGGTGATACCCTTCTGCTCCATATGGTTGGGTTGCCAGCGCAGGTTTTCAATGGTGTAAAACCCGCCAGAGGCCAACTTCGGGAACAGTTCCAGAAAGGCGCCCTGCTGGTGGTGGGAAGCATGGCTGGCGTCGTCCACGACAATATCCATCTGCGGCAGGCCTTTTGCAGCTTTCTGGATATTTTCACGGCTGTCCATGTCACAATTCACATAGGTAAAGCGTGGATTATCGAGCCAGCTAAAATCCGATATATCAAGGCCATAGACCTGTGCCTTAGGGAAATATTCCAACCACATATGGACGGAAGGCGCATCATTGGTGATCCGCTCTGCCGCGATTTCGTGCTCTGGCCCGCTGTTTAGCAAGCCCATTTCCAGCAGGTTCAGCTTGCGGCCGCGCAAGGGTAGGAACAACATCTGGTAAAGTTCTGTGTAGCGGTGTTTGGCAGAGCCTTTGTCCGTGCTGTATTTATTGGCAATGTCAGTCAGGTTGACCTGCCCGATCCCTGTCCGTGCGGATGGTTCCAGCGGCGCTGCTTTGGCAGCAACCGGCGCGGCGGGTTTCTTTTGTTTGGCAGGTTTCTCTGTCGGTTTAACCTTCTCTCCCTTTGGGGCTTTCGCCGCTGCCTGTTGTGCCTTTGACATAGGCAGAGGGGCTTTTGACGGGTCGATACCGTGCTTCTTGATCAACTGCCCCAACAGGCTTTTAGGATGGGGTTCACCGCCTTCTTTTTCAACCAGACGCGCACGCATACGGCGACCGTAAAGGTGAATGGAATAGGTGTTCTCGGTCACGTAAGGGGTGGTGTCGAAGTTACGCTTCAACATCATGCGGCGGTCTTTATAGGTGAAGGGATAGAGACCTTCTAGCGGCAAGGCATATTTCGCCTCACCGGTTTTATGCAGGAAATGCGTCACCGCGTGGGGGCCCCATACGCCCCAAGGCTGCTCTGACGCATGCACCGGATTACCGGCATCGCGGGCTTCTTCCAGTTCGCGGGTGTAATCGTCACCATACCATGTCGGGATTGCGAATTCGTCGGATGTGAATTCCAGCAGCTCCCCCAGAGTATCGCAATCGGACGGTAGGCCAAGCACACCGCCGTTAATATGTTTGTCTGACTCCCAGCCATAAAAATGCCCGTTCGGCGTTTCAAACCGCTTCATGCAATAAGCATCGGTATCCGCCCAGATGGTATCCTTGTTCTGTTCCAGCATTTTATAGCGAAACAGATCGGAATGAAGCGCCGGAGAGCCCGTGCGGGCGTGGGCCAGAAAATCGGTACGAGGCAGAACCGCGGCCGCATCGGCGAGTTCCATGCCCTCGGGCACATTCCGCAGGGGGCCGTAGTGGTACAGCTTTACATGATGACCCGCATCTACAAAGGATTTCAGGCACAACTGCTCTAGAAAGCTTAGACTGCCCTCCATCCACAATGCCGCAATTTGATAGTCTTTGCCTGCCACGATACTGTCCCTTTGTAGACCGCTGGTTCTTTTTTTCCATACCATAAGCGGCGCATGGGCAAGCTACAATCACACAGCCGCCACCAGCACCAATATGCCTGTTAATGTTGTAATAAGGCAAAACCGTGAACAGATTGTAATGCAGGCGGAAGGACTGGACTTATACGCCGCCCATTGTATTTGGGGGTGAAGATAAAAGGATTTAACATGGCTGACCCGAAACTTCTCGTTATTTGCGGCTCTTTGCGTGCCGGATCCCTGAACCGGAAACTGCTTGATCAAGCGGTGGCAGCGTTTGGCGCGGCTGATGTGACTTATGCCAACATTCGCTTCCCGCTCTATGACGGAGATCTGGAAGACGCCGAGGGCATTCCGGCAGAGGTCCTGACATTGCACGGGCAAATGCAGGATGCGGATGCCATCGTGATTGCGACACCGGAATACAATGGCAATATCTCTGGCGTGCTGAAGAACGCGCTGGACTGGGTCAGTCGCGTAAAGCCGATGCCGATGGGCGACACCCCTATTGCAATTATGTCAGCAACTGGCGGGCGGACCGGGGGTGTGATGACGCAAAATTCGCTGCGCCAATGCCTGACGCCCTTTCAACCGATCGTGTTGCAGGGTCCTGCTGTGGCTGTGGCTTCGGCCTCTAGCGCATTTGACGAGGATGGCAGCCTGAAGGATGAACGTTATACCAAGGCAGTGCAAAAGCTGATGGGCAAACTGCGCGCGATCATCTGAACAGTTGAACAATGGCGCGGCGACAGCAAACTGTCGCCCGACCAAATCATTGGTATTAAACAACTTCCCGATTTATCACCCTGCAAATATGAAGCGTCATACAAGACGCGTGATATATGAAGCTTCGTAAATGCAGGGTGATCCATTACACACTCACCCGCGCCTTGGGCGCACGCTTGTATTGCAGGCCGTGCAGGATCAGAAAACGCAACTTTTCCAATTCTTCCGGCCCCACCCGATCCAGATAGACCGCGCGGTTCCCGTCCAATGCAAAATCTCCGCCAAAAGCTGTGGCAAAACTGCCGATGATACTGCTCTGGCAATGGGCGAAAATCGCAGCCTGCCCCGTCTTTCCGACGCCTAACCGCAGGCTGCTGCCCCTCTTCACCAAATATGCTGGCTGCCCCCAACGCAGCGTTTCTGTCACCGCACCGGCCTCTACTGCGACCGCGCTGTCGAATATCAATCGGCGCACCGCAAGCAGCTTTTCCTGCTCTGCGGGCGGAAAACTGTTAAACGCGGCCTGAACCTCTGGTGGGGGGAATTGCGTCATAGCTGGCTCCTTTCGTCGTCAGTACATCACAGGCCTGCTGTCAAAAACTGTCAGCACTGTGTAGTATTCTGACACTATGGCAAAATCCGAACGCATACTCCAGTTGATGCAGCTTTTGCGGCTGCTCCCCGCTCCGGTTCAGGCGGCCCAACTTTCGGGCGAACTTGGTGTGTCTTTGCGCACCGTTTACCGCGATGTGGACAGTTTGCGCCGCGCCGGAGCGATCATCGACGGGGCTGCTGGCTTTGGCTACACATTGGTCGAAGACACCGCCATGCCGCCGATGCTGTTCAACACGGATGAGACCGAGGCGCTTGTACTCGGTCTGCGGGAAGTCATCGAAATCGGCGATCCGGTGCTTGCCGACGCTGCGCGCAATGCTCTGGCGAAACTCGCGGCGAGCCTGCCGGACCGACTGTCGCGCCAGATGCAAAACAGCGTGCTAAGCGCCAAGCGTTTCCACAGCCGCCCCGAAATCACCGTGGATGTGGCTACCATCCGGCAGGCCACCCGCGACGAACAGGCGATTCACATCCACTACGGCGATGCTAAAGGCGCACAAACGGAGCGCACTGTCTGGCCGCTCTCGATCATCTTTATGGATCAAACTTTGATGTTGCTGGCGAAATGTCAGCTGCGTCAAGACTTTCGCGCGTTTCGCGTGGATCGCATACAGAAACTCGCCCTGACCGAGCAATCCTTCCGCCCCCACCGCACCAGCCTTCTGCGCGATGCGCTGGCCACGATCCAGTCCGAAGAAGCGGCAGATCGCCCACCGCAAAATCCTACGTAATTCTTCTTTTGCCAAAAGGTTTTCCCCGTTATGCTTTGCCAAAAATCGGGCGATCAGAGCAGGAGCATCGCATGCTTAAACGTGGACTTAAATTTATGGCCGCACTGGCGTTTCTTCCCAGTCTGGCCTTTGGTGCCGCAGTGGAAACATCTCCGCTACCACCGGCCAAACCGGATCAAGGGGTCCTGATGGCACAAACGCAATCGGGCTTTGCGCAATGGGTGCGCAGCTTCAAGGCGCGGGCCTTGGCCAACGGCATTTCGTCCAGCACCTATGATCGTGCATTTCGGGGCGTAAAACTGAACACACGGGTCATCGCATCAGACCGCAAACAGGCGGAATTCTCACGCGAGATCTGGGATTATCTGGACACGGCCACATCCCCCAAGCGGGTCAAGAACGGCAAGGCGATGGTGCGTAAGCACAAATCAAAACTGCGCCGGATTGAGAATAAATACGGTGTGGAATGGTCCGTGGTTGTCGCGATCTGGGGGCTCGAAAGCTCCTACGGCGAGAATATGGGCGACATTAACATCATCGAGGCTCTGGCCACCCTTGCCTATGAAGGGCGCCGCCGCAAATTCGGGGAAAACCAGCTTCTGACCGCTTTGAAAATCATCCAAAACGGCGACATCACTCCGAACCGGATGATGGGCAGTTGGGCTGGCGCGATGGGCCACACACAGTTCATACCCACCAGCTATGACGCACTGGCGGTGGATTTCACCGGCGATGGCAAACGGGATGTGTGGGACCAACGGGATCCATCTGATGCACTGGCTTCTACGGCGAATTACCTGCGCCGCAACGGCTGGGTTAAGGGCCAACCTTGGGGGATCGAAGTACAGCTTCCAAAGGGCTTTAACTATGGCAACGCATCACTGAAGGTAAAGGCAACGCCTGCCCGCTGGGCTGAACTGGGCGTGCGCACAATGTCGGGCGGCAAGATCCCGAACTATGGAAGTGCAGCGATTCTGCTGCCTGCGGGTGCAGACGGACCGGCCTTTGCGGTGTTCAAAAACTTCTTTGTTATCAAGCGCTACAACAATGCCAACTCCTATGCGATGGCGGTCGGGCATCTGGCTGACAAGATAAACGGCGGTGGAGAATTTGTGCGGGACTGGCCCCGTGGACCGGGCGCATTGCGTCTGCCGGAAAAGCTGGAAGTGCAGGAACTGCTGTTGAAAGCGGGCTACGACATCGGCGAGCCAGACGGGATTATCGGCCCCAAAACACTCGACGCGATAAGCGATGTGCAGCGCCGTGCTGGTCGCCAGCCAACCGGCAAAGCCGATCAGGAAGTGCTGAAATTCCTGCGACGCGCCATTCGGTAGACAGGCACCCCCTCAAAACATGGAAACGCGCGACAACACCCGTCGCGCGTTTTTTAATTTTCGGCCCGCGATTGCAGCCGGTCAAACCGGAACGGTCCGGCGTTTCCCGCAGGTTCAGGATTAACTAACCCACAGCACTCTACGCCCTACCCCAAAAATTCGGCCGACCTGTAGCAATCACTCCCCGTCCAGTTCGGACAGGTCGAGCCCCTTTTTCACCGCGAACTCCCGCGTTGCGCGTGCGTTCTCGGCCGCGCCGATCAAATGGCCTGCAACGGTGCGCAACAGACTGGTCGCCACATTGGTATCGTTTTCAATCACAGCCAGCAATTCGGATGCGCCAATACGCAAGAACTGGGAATCCTCCAATGCGATCAGATCCATCGCCCGTTTCTCGTTCAGGATAATGGCCAGATCCCCGATCAAACGTCCCGGTTCGATTTCAGTCACCAACCGGTCCTCCGCACCCTCGCCCGCCCAGTAGATCCCTGCTTTGCCCTTCACACAGAGATAAGCCGCGTCCGGTGCCTGATCCCGTGCGAAAATGACCTGCCCTGATTTCGCCGGATACCACTGCGCACTAAAAGCGAGCAGTCTTTGTTGTTTCTGGTCGAGATTGGCAAACAGACCGGTCTGCGCCACCACCCGCAGCTTGCGTTTAAGATCCTGTTTTGCGTCTTCATCCGCAGGTTCTTCAGCCCGACGCACACCGTCGATACGTCCGTCCACAATCTCGACGTAGAGATCATAGAGATCAGGGTTTGAGAAATGGTTCTCGATGAATATCTTGGTAGTGTCGGGCATCAATGCCCCAATCCGCTCTCGCATCTGCGCACGTTTGGCCGAGTCATGACTGGCCAGAGCGTTGCCAAGGATGAGAATGTCGGGTTTCTTCAGTCCGGCCCGACTGAACGCGATCCTTTCGCGGAACACGCGCGGCAGGTTTTGCCCTCCCGAACCGGTGGCAAGATCGTAGATGGATTGTGCCGCCAGACGCCGCAAGCCGTGTTCGTTCAGAACCTCGACAACCAGATCTTCCACTTCTTTTTCACGGGCACCCGCCATCCGCGAAATCCGCCCGAAAATCGCGTTCCCGAGCACCGTCATCACAGGCATGTAGCGATCGGGGTGGATGGTTTCGAACAGACCGTCCAACTCTGCCACCATATGCTCTGCATTTTGCATACGGATGTCCAGAACCCGTTCCTTAAAACTGTCCGTAAAAGCTGGGCCGATCTGTTCAGCGCTAAACGCAAACGGCACCGTCAGCATCAGCGCGAACTCTTCCGGAGTTAGCGCATCGTTGCCTTGGAGGCGGCGTTTTTTCGTGACATTGCGCAGCTTGTGATAAAGCGCGTCATCCATATTCAACTGGCGGAACAACGGGTGATCGGTGCCATCTTCGCCAAACGTCGCGACCACCCCTTCGATCAGACTGGCGGACATTTCCGCCACTTCGTCAACGATGTTTTCTTTCTTGAGAATGCTAAAGAACTTGCGCTGCTCCGCGAGGCTTTCTTGCGTCAACATCCGCGTTGGCATCGCATACAACAGGTTACTGCCCAGCGGCGAGACCGGATTGAACTTTCGCGGATCGAAATGATGGACGATATCCCCGAGCCCCGCTTTTTTCAACCGTCGGGCAATTTCGGGGCGCAGTTCCACGATCTTCTCGGCCAATTCACGTTGATTCACCGGATCGAGCCGATGACGCAAGGCGCGGCGCACCATAAACTCGTCGATCCCCATGGCTTCACCCAGACTGAACCACCAGTCGCGGATTTCATCTTCGTCTTTGAAACCGGCGAGCGATGGGTCCAGCCAGCTCACACCAAGCGGATCATCACTGTTGCCAGCACGGCGGGCCTCTTCCTGCCAGCGGTGCATTTCAGGAAGAATGTCGCTGTCAATCAGGGGCTTGCGGCGGAAAGGCATTAGCAGGTTCTCACCCATTGTGCCTTGGAAAATTTGCGGAAAAGGGCTGGCATAGCCGATGCGGTTTGCCACCACGGATTGATGCAGGCTGTTCAGATCGTGCCCCGCAATCCGCACCCGCCCCCGCGCAGGAAGCACCTCTCGGGTCAGCAGATCGGCAAAGGCCAGCGCGGCGGTTTCGTTGGTCGTCTTGATCGCCACCCGCGCCCCTTTGGGGATTGTGAGGGTAATATCTTCGAGCACGATATCGCCTGCGTCATCGCGTACGGTAACATCATCCAGTACGACATCGCCGCGCAGGCTCGGGATTTCCTCCGCTTCGCCTTCAAACAGGCTGTCATCCACCAGCGTTTTTGGCGCAAAGCGTTCCGTTACGATCTGCCAGCGCAGCCCCATATCCTGCACTTGATTGTAATACATCAAAAGCTCCTTCCACGGCGACGACAGATCCTTATAGGCCGCAAGTGCAGCCACCAGAGCGCCCACCGTTATCTGACCCTTGATCGCCAGATACCCGCCGACCGAATAGAAAAAGAACGGTGTCAGCTGGTTGATGAAGTTATTGAGGAACTTCATGAAGAATTTCTTCTGGTAGATCTCAAACCGGATGTTGAACAGATTGCCAAGCCGGTCTGAAAACTGCGCCGCACGGTACCGCAACCCGCCGTTGGTGCGAATATCACTGACACCCGCCGCAGTTTCGCCGATATCAGAGGCGAGGTGCCGCACCTCTTCGATGCGGGATTTGTTCAGCAGGTTAATCTGACGTTGCAGACGCGGGATCAGCCATGCCTGTAACGGGATCAGCGCCACCGATGCCAGCCCGAACCAGAAGCTCTGGGCGAAAAGGAAGGCCAGAATAGTGATCATCTGCCCCGCCTGAAACACCGGCTGCGAGATCATATCCCCCATGAGACCGCCCATCGGTTCAGCCTCGGATGTGACCATCGCCACCAGTTCGCCTTGACTGGTCTGGCGGAAATAGGGACGCGGGAACCGCATCATTCGGGTCAACAACTGGAACCGGAACCGGCGTAGCAACCGTTCTGCCAGCACGCCCTTCATCGTGTTCAGGCGCATCTTCAGCAGCCCGTTTGCCAATACGGCGATCAGGAAACCGAAACAAAGAACCATCAAAAACTCGGTTTGACTGAAGGTAAAGCCGAAGTACGAAATATCCTCGCCACTGCCCCCGATCGCATCATTGATAATCCGCTTGGGCAGTTCCAAACTGATGTAAAGCACCGGAAATGTCACAATTGTCAGCGCAAGCAAAAGTAACTGGCGGCGCTTGGAATACTTCCAAATGTATCGGAACAGGCTTTTTTCCATTTAGGAATTCCTTAGGCGGCAGCAGCCGGCAATCAAGACACAGGTCGCAGACACCCGTCAACAGGGGCTACATTACCCGATCAGCAGAACAGAGCAATCAAACGGTTGCGTGAGTTAGGGCTTACCCCAGTCCGCACTCATCATTTCGCGCAGACGGCTGGCGGTGCGTTCAAATTCGAATGCGCCTTCGCCCTCTTCATAAAGCTTTTCCGGTATGGTTGCCGCACTGGCGATCAGTTTGGTTCGCGCCTCATAGAGGGCATCGACCAGCGTGACAAACCTTTTCGCCTCGTTGTTGTTCGCACGGCCCAGTCGTGGGATGTCCTTGAGGATCAATACGCGGATTGCCTCAACGATGGTAAGATAATCTCCGGGGCCAAGCGGCTGGCCGCACAGATCGCGGAAAGTCGCCATGGCCACGCCGTTGTGATAGGCAGGCAGCCGGATTTCGCGGGATTTATGGTGCAGCACCAACGGTTCTGCCTTGCTGCCCGCCACATCCGTCCAAACCCGCTGGATCGCCATTTCTGCGGCGTTATCAATTGGCGTGAAGTAGGTTTTATGCCCCTCAAGCCGGTTTTGTCGGTGGTCCGTTTCACTGTCGAGGTTGTAAACCTCCATCCGCTGTTTGATCAGGTCAATAAACGGCAGAAACAGGTTCCGGTTCAGCCCGTTTTTATAGAGATCATCGGGATGCCGGTTAGAGGTGGTTACGATTAACACACCGGCCTCGAACAGTTTTTCGAACAATCTTCCAACAATCATCGCATCGGTGATGTCGGTGATCTGCATCTCATCAAAGCACAGAACGCGGGCGGATTTGATGACATCGGCAGCCACCGGCTCTATTGCGTCTTCGACCCCGTTTTTGCGGGCCTCATGCATCAGGTTGTGGATTTCCTGCATAAAGGCATGAAAGTGAACGCGCCGCTTCTTGGGTTCGTCAAGACTGTCGAAAAACAGGTCCATCAACATGGATTTGCCACGCCCGACACCCCCGTAGAGGTACAATCCCTGCACCGGTTCAACCGCTTTGGAAAACAGGCCGCGCAGACCCTTTTTCGCAGGGGTGGCCGACAGCCGCGCAGTTGCGCCTTCAAACAGTTTCAGCACCGCGATTTGTGCGGGATCCTCGTGCAAGGCACCGCTGGTCACCCGCTGTTGATAAATTTCTGTGACGCTGCCCATAACAATTCTGCCCTTGCACAGATTGGTCGATTTTGCTCTGTCACCCCTAACAAGCCGTTAAGGGCTGCGCAACGCAGTTTGGATCCCCATGAAACATCAATCACAACCGCTTTTCACTCCGATCCTGATTGCGGGGTGTTTGATCCTGATGACCGGTTTCTCCCTGCGCGCCAGTTTCGGCGTGTTCCAGATCCCCATCGCGACGGAATTCGGCTGGTTGCGGTCCGAGTTTTCCATGGCCATTGCCATCCAGAACCTTGCATGGGGCATAGGGCAGCCCATATTCGGCGCAATCGCAGAAAAGTTCGGCGACCGCAAAGCCATCTTCCTAGGGGTATTGTGTTACGCTGCCGGATTGTTGCTAAGCAGTACGGCCACCACGCCGGGGGCACATCAGCTTTATGAAATCATCATCGGGTTTGGTATCGCAGGCACTGGCTTTGGTGTCATTCTGGCGGTCATCGGACGGGCGGCGAGCGATGAGAACCGTTCCCTTACGCTTGGGATCGGAACGGCGGCGGGATCGCTTGGTCAGGTTATTGGCCCGCCACTTGCCGCGATCCTGCTGGCCTATATGAACTGGTCACAGGTCTTTGTAATCTTTGCCGCGATCATTATGATGGTGCTTTTACTGCTGCCCATGCTGCGCGCGCCCGAAGCCGCCGGCACCGCAGAGCTGGAAGAGACCATGTCCCAAATCCTGCTCAAAGCGTTCAAGGATCCGTCCTATACCCTGATCTTTCTGGGGTTCTTTTCTTGCGGCTTTCAACTGGCCTTTATCACGGCCCACTTCCCCGCCTTCGTAACCGAGATGTGCGGTCCAATCGGGCAGGACAGCCTGCTTGCCGGTATGGGGATCACCAGCACCTCTGCGCTCGGGGCGGTGTCGATCGGGGTGATCGGACTGGCCAATATTATCGGGACGATTACCGCGGGTTTGTTGGGCAAAAAGCTGAGTAAGAAATACCTGCTGACCTACATCTACATCGGTCGTACCTTGCTGGCGGCGTGGTTCATCCTGACGCCCATCACTCCGCTGACAGTGTTGCTGTTCAGTTTTCTGATGGGGCTGTTGTGGCTGGCGACTGTGCCTCTGACCTCGGGGTTGGTGGGGCATATCTACGGGATGCGCTATATGGGGACGCTCTACGGAATCATCTTCTTCAGCCACCAGTTAGGCGGATTTCTGGGCGTCTGGCTGGGCGGCGCGCTGTATGATCTTTACGGCAATTACAACGTGGTCTGGTGGGTTGGCATCGGAGTCGGTGCGTTTTCCGCGATTGTGCATCTGCCGGTAAAGGAAATACCGCTGAAGCTGCGCGCGGCGTCACCGGCGGGTTGAGTATTTTTGGAACATTGAAGCCGGTGGTAGTTCAGGAGCCGATGTGTTGCTTGCCGCGTTTTTCGGCCAGAGCCACCTGTTTCTGACGTTCGCGAAAGCGTTCTTTGCGTTCTTCTGAATGGCTGTCGATGCACTGGTGGCAGGAGACGCCTTTTTCATATTCGGGTCGTGCGAAATCTTCCGGCGCAAGCGGCATCCGGCAGGCGTAACACAGTTCGTATTTGCCTTCTTCCAACCCGTGTTTCACCGAAACGCGGCTATCAAAGACAAAGCACTCGCCGTTCCAAGTGCTTTCCTGTTCCGGCACATTTTCAAGGTATTTCAGGATACCGCCCTTTAGGTGGTAAACGTCCTCGACGCCTTCATTCAGCAGGAAGTTAGTGGATTTTTCACAGCGGATACCGCCGGTGCAGAACATGGCGACTTTCTTATTGTGGAAGCGGTCCTTGTTTTCATCCCACCACGCGGGAAATTCACCGAACGATTTGGTTTGCGGATCAACCGCGCCTTCAAAGGTGCCGATGGCCACTTCGTAATCGTTGCGGGTGTCGATCACCACAACATCGTCACGGGTAATCAGATCGTTCCAGTCCTGTGCCTCAACGTAGTTGCCTACATTGGCCGTAGGGTCCACATCGGGCTGGCCCATTGTGACGATCTCTTTTTTCAGCTTCACCTTCATGCGCAGGAAGGGCATTTCCGAGGCATAGCTTTCCTTGTGCTCAAAATCCGCACAGCCAGGCAAGCCGCGGATATGAGCGAGCGCAGCGTCAATTCCGGCGCGTGGCCCTGCGATCGTGCCGTTGATCCCCTCAAAGGCCAGCAGCAGCGATCCCTTCACGCCACCCGCATCGCAGACGGCCTGAAGCGGCGCTTGCAAGGATGTGTGATCCTCAAAACGGGTAAAGTGGTACAGGGCTGCGACAACGATCTTTGACATGGCGCGCATATAGCCTTGTCTGGCAGGAAATTCCAGTGGCAAAGCAGCACGGTTGACGAAGCGCCCCCTGCACCACATAAATTCGGGATAACAGGGAGAACACCATGCCACAGGCCACAAGCACCGCTTTGATCATGATCGACATACAGAATGATTTCTGTCCGGGCGGAAGCCTTGCTGTGGAAGGGGGCGACCAGATTGTCGAGACGGTGAACGCCTTGCAAGACGACTATCCCGTGCGCATCCTGACACAGGACTGGCATCCGTCGAACCACAGTTCGTTTGCGGATAATCACGACGGTGCCGAACCGTTCTCCATGACGGAAATGCCCTACGGTCCGCAGGTTCTGTGGCCGCGCCACTGTGTGCAGGGGACGGCGGGGGCTGCGTTTAAAAGCGGGTTGAACACCGACACATCCGATTTGATCATCCGCAAAGGGTTCAATCCCAAGATCGACAGCTACTCTGCATTTTTTGAGAACGACCACGAAACCCCGACTGGTTTGGAAGGCTATTTGCGGGAACGCAAGATAACCAAGCTGGTGATGGTCGGTCTGGCCACAGATTTCTGCGTGCGGTTTTCAGCGGTCGACGCGATCAAGCTGGGCTTTCAGGTGACTGTGATCCAAGAGGCCTGCCGCGCCATCGACATGGACGGCTCGCTGGCGGTGGCGCTGGAAGAAATGGACAGCCTCGGCGTAATCCTAAAGTAGACCGGGCTTCAGCCCGGTAACACCACCCCTCACCCCACCACCCCCGACAGGCTGGACAAGCCGCCAAACCCCTGTTCTAACACAGTTCGGACAACCGGAGCCTGCACTATGGTCGATATCGCCACCCGAGTTTATAACCACAAATGGAAGATCGACCCGATCGTCCGCTCGCTTATCGATACGGATTTTTACAAACTACTGATGTGCCAGTCGGTGTTTCGCAACAAACCGGACGCGCAAGTGACCTTCAGCCTGATCAACCGGACCAAGACCATACGGCTGGCGGATATCGTCGATGAAGGCGTGCTGCGCGAACAGTTGGATCATGTGCGCTCCCTTCGGTTGTCACGGGGCGAAAGCACCTGGCTGCGGGGCAACATGTTCTATGGCAAGCGCCAGATGTTCCGATCCGATTTTATGGAGTGGTTTGAAAAGCTGCAATTGCCGGCCTATCATCTAGAGAAAGTAGACGGACAGTACGAGCTGACCTTTGAAGGGTCCTGGCCCGAGGTCATGCTGTGGGAAATCGCGGCCCTGTCGATCCTGATGGAACTGCGCTCGCGCGCGGTTCTAAAGGGGATGGGGAAGTTTGAATTGCAGGTGCTGTACGCCCGCGCCATGACCAAGCTTTGGGAAAAGATCGAACGTCTGCGCGAGGTGGAAAACCTGAACGTGGCAGACTTCGGGACACGGCGGCGTCATTCATTTATGTGGCAGGACTGGTGTGTTCAGGCCATGCACGAAGGGTTGGGCGATCGGTTCAACGGCACATCTAACTGCCTGATTGCCATGCGCCGCGAGGTTGAGGCCATCGGGACCAATGCCCATGAACTGCCGATGGTTTATTCCGCGCTGGCCGACAGCGACGAAGAACTGGCACAGGCCCCCTATCAGGTGCTTGCAGACTGGCAGGAAGAACACGACAGCAACTTGCTGATCATGCTGCCCGACACCTATGGCACCGAAGGTTTCCTAGAGCGTGCGCCGGAATGGCTCGACAAATGGACCGGCATCCGCATTGACAGCGGCGATCCGGCCACCGGCGCAGAGATGGCAATCAACTGGTGGAAATCCCGTGGACAAGACCCGCGCGAGAAGCGGATCATTTTTTCCGACGGGTTGGACGATCGCAAGATTATCGAACTGGCAAACCAGTTCACCGGTCGGGTGCGGGTCGGTTTTGGCTGGGGCACCATGTTGACCAACGACTTCCGCGGCCTTGTGCCTGATGACGCGCTGGCCCCGTTTTCGCTGGTGTGTAAGGCGGTTTCCGCCAACGGGCGCCCGACTGTGAAGCTGTCGGATAACCCACGCAAAGCGATGGGGCCTGCGGATGAGATCGCGCGTTACAAGCGGGTCTTTGGCGTCGGGGATCAAACGGAAATGGAAGTGGTGGTCTAAGCGCCAGCAGCGGGATTACTCATCCACCTTACCGCGCAGTTTTTTCACCGCACCCCTTTGTTTTTTCCCTTCCAGTCGGCGACGCTTGCTGCCAAGCGTAGGGCGGGTCTTAATACGGCGTTTGGGGACTTCTGTCGCTTTACGGATCAGCTCCGCCAGTTTCTCCCGTGCATCATCGCGGTTCATTTGCTGGCTGCGGTGGGATTCAGATGTGACGATCACCGCGCCGTCCTTTGTCCAGCGGCGCCCGGCCAATCGCTTTAACCGCGCCTTAACGGCTCCTGTCAGGTTCGGGGATCTCTCTGCCTCAAATCGCAACTCCACAGCGCTGGAGGTTTTGTTGACATGTTGCCCGCCCGGCCCCGATGCACGATGAAAGCTTTCTGTGAGTTCCCATTCCTCGATTGATATGCTATCAGTTACGTACATTTCAGAACCAGCCTTCCCTTTGATTTGCTACGCTTTAAGCCGACTTTGGTTCCATAAACCGTCATCACTATATTGATAACAACCGTGTGTGGTCCCGTCCCCCGATCGCTCCTACATGTAATCCATCGCAAGACGGAAACGAAAGGAACGAGACATGAAAACTCTTATTACAACAACAGCAGCTGCAGCAATCATGGCATCCGTGACCGCCGCACACGCAGACAACAAAGACAATGAACGCTATGACGCCGTAACACCAGAGACAACTCTGAATGACACCGGTGTGCAAATTGACGACAACGCGCGTTACGACGCTGTGACACCGGATCAAAAGCTGAACGACACATCAGCGAAAATCCAGAACAACGAGCGTTATAAGGCCGTTACTCCTGGCACTGAAGACGAAGATGTGTCTCGCAATTACGGCACCGAGTTCGAGCGTGTGAACGGCCGCACCCAAGATGAGATGACACGCTCCGAGTATCTTAAAGAAACACTTCGCTAATATTTAGCGACCTTGTAAAAATAGGGCCGGTCCTGATGGACCGGCCTTTTTTTGTGTGCGATCAGCTTTCCGCCAAAACGCCGTCTTCTGCTGTCGCGGCGTCATACTCCGACGGGTCAATCAGCCCGTCTTTGTTTGTATCCACTTCGGTAAATACAGCCGGATCAACACCTTCATGACCAGCAGTGAATTCTTCCACGCTCAGGGCGCCATCGGCGTTGGCATCCATTTCGGCCATATTGGAAGCTTGCGCAATGGAAGCAGTGGCAAGGATCGCGGCGAAGGTCATTGTTGTTTTACGCATAGGTATAACTCCTGTTCGTTTTCGACGAGAGACGCGGATTGCGCTCTCTACAGACAAGGACGAAATCCGGGGGTGGTTTATTCCCACGCTCAATTCAGGGTGGCAGAAAACAGCCAAGACCGATTGGCAGTATTTGGCCGTGGGCGGGAACCCTCCTAACGACATTGTCGCAAAACCACGTAGCTAAAGGGGGCAATTAACCAATCGGAGCCGCGCCATGAACCGCGATAAACTGTTTGACCATCTTGAAGATCTCCTTGTTTACGCCCACCACCTGACCCGCAACCGCGATCAGGCGGAAGATCTGGTCCAAGACGTTGTGCTGCATATCCTCAGCCGCGAAACCTGCCTGTCCGATGTGGAACACCCGCGCCGTTATATGGCGGTGATTTTGCGTAACCTGTTTCTGGACCAGACCCGTAAGAAAGGACGTGCGCCGTCTCATGTGCCGATCGACGATCAGGACCCTGAAGATGAGAATGCGGATGTTTATGGCGCTTTGGCCTGCGCCCAGACCCTCGCTGCAATCGGCAGGTTGCCGGAAGAATACCGGACCGTGATGCGGTTGCGCGTGGATGCGGGCCTGTCCTATTCGGATATGGCAGAGCAGTTGGAGCTGCCCATCGGCACCGTTATGTCACGGATGAGTCGCGCGCGATCCAAGTTGCGCGATTATCTCTGACTGCACCAGAAGCCGGAAATGGAAAGAGCCCTGCCGAAGCACTGGCAGGGCTCTCCTCGAGAGTTGGAGGTGGCAAGCAAGATTGGAAAATCTTGAAACCGGATGGGTGTATAGAAGGGCTGCCCTCTAGACGCTCACCTCGCTTTTAACCTTCACCAGCTGCTCCTGTTTCCCAATAATCATTGGCACCTCCTTTCTGATTGTTTCACGCGTGAGTTGTTTTGAACCCCGCACCAGAATCGTGCCACGACTTTTGGAAATCACAAAGCGTTTTTTACAACTTTAACCAGATTTTGTGGTTAAGAAGTTATCTCCTGCCTAAATATTGGCCTTCTTACCAGACAGCGTAACGGCGAGATAACGGAACGGTATCAACGCAATCACAGCAAGCGAAAGCTTCACAAACCAGTCCGCAACCCCAAGGCTGACCCACAACGGAGCCAATGGACCAACCCCCAGCAATGGCAAAACCTCACCGGCCCAAGAGACATCGTTCGCAGGCTCGATAAAGGTCAGGCTCCCCGCGAAGGCAATCGTAAAGAACAACGCAGTGTCGAGCGACGAACCAATGAGCGTAGACGCCAGCGGCGCGCGCCACCATGCGCCGTCCCGCAAACGGTTAAAGATGAAAACATCTACGAGTTGTGCGATCAGGAACGCCGTGCCCGAGGCAATTGCGATGCGCAGTGTGACCAGCGGCCCGAATTCACCGATGATCTGCGTGCCGATGAAAGAACAAAGGATTCCGACAGCAAAACCGGCCAGCACCACTTTGCGCGCAGCTTTGACGCCATAGACGCGGTTGGTCAGGTCAGTCACCAGAAATGCCAGAGGGTAGGTAAATGCGCCCCAGGTCAGCCAGTTGCCGAACAGGAATTGCACAAGAATATTAGAGGCGACAACAACTGCCGCCATGGCGATGACGCCAAGGATAAGGCCACGAGACATATTTTTCTCCGTTTTGAAAAGGTAGCGGACACTTTTTCCCCGGTATTGGGGCTGGCGGGGCATACCGCCTCCGCGCGGGCTTGGCAAGTGACAGTTTGAAATCCGGTAAATGGCACGCCGCGGCCCTTGGCATGGCAAAATGATCCACTATGATAGGGCAACTGCCATCCACGCTGGGAATGAAACGTGAGCAATTGGACCTTACATTGGCTGGATGCCACGGGCGATCTTAGCGCGTGGAAAGACCGGATCACCGGACAGATCAACGACGCCTACGGTTTGATGTCTCCATTCGTCCGCCCCTCGCAGATGGATGTGCTGATCGAGCGGGGCAATGAAACCGTGACGCCGGAAACCGGAATGTCCGCCCATGTGACCCGTCCGAACCTTAGCACGTTGATCTTTGACCCCTACAACGAGAATTTCGCCGACACATTGACCAACGGTCTTGTGCAGCGGCAGATGGTAAAGACCGCCCATCTTGCCATGCGGGCTGCGGGGCCGGGCTATGGCTTTACGCTGGGTGGGGCAATGGTCAGCGAAGGGCTTGCCGCCCAGTTCGTGCGACTTGTGTTCGACTCCCCCCGTGAACCGTGGGACTGCGCCTTTGATGACGATGAACTGGTAAAGCTCTGGCCGGATCAGCGCACAATGATGTCCACCAAATTTGACCACAGCGAGTGGTTTTCCGGTGCGGGCGCCTATCCGCGCTGGCTCGGCTATACCATGGGCGCGCGTATTGTTGAAAACTGGCTGCTCAGCGGTGCGGACCTGACACCGGAGCGGCTGATCAACGTGCCCGCCCCCAAAGTGCTGAACGCCGTGGCAGCGCAGGCTTTGGTTTCGTGAAGCCAACCCACCATTAAGACCTCCTCATCCTTGATTTCTGTACAAAATAATACGCTTTGCGTTCTTCCGTACTATTCTGTACACTACCTGTCAGAACAGGGGGATAATCGTGGAAACCGCCAAGCAAAAAGACCGCCGCACGCGCATTCAGAAAGCCGCTTATACCGTTCTGGAAAAGAAGGGCTACAAAGGCGCTTCTATGCTGGATATCGCGCGGCAGGCGGGGTGTTCGAATGAAACGCTTTATCGCTGGTATGGCAATAAACAGACATTGTTTGCCAGTCTGGTCGCAGAAAACGCGGCGACAGTCAAAGCGCAGTTAACCCAATCAATTCAAGAGGATGGCGACACGATAGAGGAGCTGCGGTTGCTTGGTCCGCTACTGCTGGAACTCGTCACCAGTCGCCGCGCCATTGCATTGAGCCGTGCTGCGGCGGGGGATGTATATCACACCGGAATGTTGGGCGACGCAATTGCGCGGGAAAGCAAAAACACCATCGCCCCGCTGGTCGAAAGCCTGATCCGCATCGCGCTGGATCGCAAATTGCTGCATCGCAGCAATTGCAGCGAAATTGCGGATATGTTTCTGACAGTCTTGATCGGGGATACCCAAATCCAGCGAGTCACAGGCGTTATCCCCGAACTGACAGAGGCGCAAAAAGAAGACCGCACAGACAAGGCCTGTGCGGTCATCCAGAAACTTTATGGTACCTAAAGCCTAGCCACCAACAGCGACGACAGCCTTGGCAATCTTCGGAATAGAAGCTTCGGACAATCCGGCCACGTTGAAGCGGCTGTCACCGATCATATAAATGCCGTGATCCTCGCGCAGTTTGGTGACCTGTTCTTCGGTCAGCCCCAGACGAGAGAACATGCCGCGGTGTTCAGCGATAAAGCCGTAGCGGTCCGAACCTGTTTCGTCGCGCAGCGCATCCGCCAGCTTCTTGCGCAGACCGAGCATGCTGGTGCGCACCTCTTCCAGTTCGGCTTCCCAATCGGCCCGCAGTTCAGGGTCGCTTAGAACCATCGTCACCAGCCGTGCACCGTGATCCGGCGGAAAGCTGAAATTCAAACGGTTCAGGCTCGACAGCATCCCTTGGGTCAGACCGGCGTTTTCGGAATCCCGCGAAATGGCAATCACCAGACCGCAACGCTCGCGGTAGATGCCGAAGTTCTTGGAACAGCTTGCCGAGATCAGAACCTCGGGGCATTTTTCCGCCAGCAAGCGCACACCGAATGCGTCTTTTTGCAGCCCGTCACCAAAGCCCTGATAGGCGATGTCCACAAACGGGATCGCTTCTTTTTCAAGCAGCAGATCGGCAACCTGTTGCCATTGGGTTTCGTTCAGGTTGGCGCCGGTCGGGTTGTGACAACAGCCGTGCAGGATCACAACGTCACCGGCTTTGGCTTCTGCCAGATCCGCCATCATACCATCAAAGTTCACAGCACCCGTATCTGCGTCAAAATAGGCATAGGTCCGCATCGGAATGCCAACGCCTTTGACCATCGCAGGATGGTTTGGCCAAGTTGGGTCTGACATCCAGACAGTCGCATCCGGAGAGGCCACTTTGATCAGTTCCAGAATCTGACGGATCGCCCCTGTGCCACCGGGCGCGTGGGCAAAGGACAGGCGTTCTGCTTCAACTGCGTCGCCAAGCACCAGATCAGCCATTACCTTGTGAAAGCCGCCATCCCCGATCAACGCGGTATAGCTTTTGGTGGTTTCCGTATCCCACAACAACTGTTCAGCCTTCTTGACCGCCCGCATGATCGGCGTGTTGCCGTTGGCGTCTTTATAAACACCGACACCAAGGTCGATCTTTTCAGAGCGCGGGTCGGCGCGGAACATGCCGCTGAGCATGATAATCTTGTCAGGCGGTTGCTGTGTCAGGTTCTCGAGCATTGTCGTATCCTTAATCGGGCCTTAGCCCTGTTCTACTTTCAAGTCGTTGTAACTACCCCATTCCGCCCATGATCCGTCATAGAGCGAATGGTCCCGATGGCCGATAATCTCTAGTGCAAGCGACAGAATCGCAGCGGTTACACCGGATCCACAAGTGGTGATTACGGGGCGGTTCAGATCAACGCCGGCATCAGTAAAGACTGCGCGCAGGTCATCGGGGGATTTGAAGGTGCTGTTCTCGTTCAAAAGGGACTTGAACGGCACGTTCTTGGAATTCGGGATATGGCCGGAACGCAGCCCCTCGCGGGGTTCCTCGGTCTCCCCACGGAAACGCTCTGCCGCGCGGGCATCTACGATTTCGGCTTGGTTCAGTTTGGAGGCCAGCGCCACCTGTGTCACATCCTTGACCAGCGTTGCGTCCCGCCGTGCGGTCATGTGACGGTCGCGGATCATGGGGGGTAGGTCTTCGGTGGGGTGGCCTTCGGCGATCCACTTGGGCAGGCCGCCATCCAGAACGGCCACGTCCATCTGGCCCATATGGCGGAACAACCACCAGACACGGGCAGCGGAAAACAGACCTTCGCTGTCATAAACCACCACGCGGTGTCCGTCACCCACACCAAGGGCGCGCATACGGGACATGAATTTTTCAGTAGGGGGGGCCATATGGGGCAGGTCGGAATTACTGTCAGACACATCGTCTATGTCAAAAAAACGCGCACCGGGGATGTGGGACGCGTCGTAATTCGCCTTGGCATCCCGTGGATCGCCCGGCAGATAGGTGGTCGCGTCCAATATGCGCAAATCCGGTGCATCCAGATGCTGGGCCAACCAGTCGGTTGATACGATGGTTGTTTGATCACTTTGTGCCATAAAATACCTCTGCGCTGTTCCCTTGGGATTATCCCTGCCTGTAACAGGTTTCAAGTGTTGGCTGTCATAAGAAAACAGACGCGCAGCTTTGCCAAGGGGAGAATTGCGCTCCGCCCCTGACGATCAGCTGTTGTCCCGCAAAAGCCGTGCCTTCTGCTTCTGCCAGTCCCGTTTCTTTTCAGTTTCGCGTTTATCCGACAGGCGCTTACCTTTGGCGATGCCGATCAGCAGTTTCGCCAAACCTTTGTCGTTGAAGTAAAGCTTTAGCGGAACAAGCGTCATGCCCTTCCGACCAATGCTTTGCCACATCTTGGCCAGTTCCCGTTTGGAAGCCAGAAGCTTGCGGCGGCGGCGCTCTTCGTGGTTGAAGGATTTGGCCTGCGCATAAGGCTGGATCGCGCTGTTCACCAACCATAACTCGCCGTCTTCAACCGTTGCGTAGCTTTCAGCAATATTGGCCGACCCAAGCCGCAAAGATTTCACCTCGGAGCCTTGCAGCACCATGCCACACTCCACCGTATCTTCCACGGCATAGTCATAGCGCGCGCGGCGGTTCTCCGCGACGAGCTTGTTGTTCGGATCGGCTTTCTTCTTCTTTGCGGCCATTAGTCTGTTATCCTGACACCGTGCAAACGGTGCATTTCTTCTTCGCTCGGGGCTTCCCACATGGCGTTGATCCCGTCGAACATTTCTCTCGTGACCTCAAATTGAAAGGTCTCGGCCTGTTCGGCATTACGTTTCAACACCCGCTGCCAGCGTATTTCCGTTGGAACATCTACATAATGTAATTGCGTGGAAAAACCATGCTCTTCTGCCCAGTTTTCAAAAATGCCCCGCTCATGGCTGTTGGTCAATCCACAGTCGAAAATCACTGGAACGCCCAGCGGGACCAACTGCTCGGCCATCTTGCGCATCTGGTGGCAGTTGCGCTGCACACGCTCATAGAACCACTCGAACCGCAGCTCTGCGGGTTTGTCCTGATTGTGCAGCCGCTCCATCCATTCATCTATAGCAAAGCGCACGCCGCGCAATTCCTGTGCCAGACGGAAGGAATAGGTGGATTTACCGGCACCAGTGCAACCGGCAATCAAGTGAACATCACAGGGTTTCTTATGTGCAGTCAAAATATCATCCATTCAACAAAAACGGCGGCAGCATTCCCTGCCCCCGCCGTAAAATTCAAATTTTCAACGCAGCGCAGGCGCGCGTGACAGGTCGGATCAGTTGATCAAACCGGCCGTGCGCATGGCTGCATCCATCTTGGCTTCAGTCTCTGCCAGCAGTGGCGTCAGGGGCAGACGCACCTCGGCAGAGCAATGGCCGAGCTTGGACACACCGTATTTCGCACCCACAAGGCCCGGCTCGGTGAAGATAGCTTCGTGCAACGGCATCAATTTGTCCTGAAGCTCCAGCGCTTTGGCATAATCACCGGCCAGAGTAGCCTCTTGCAGGTCAGAACACAGTTTCGGTGCGACGTTGGCCGTGACCGAAATACAGCCGACGCCGCCTTGGGCGTTGAACCCGTGAGCGGTGGCATCTTCACCGGACATCTGGATGAAATCCGTGCCGCAATGAATGCGCTGAGCACAAACGCGGGACAGATCGGCGGTGGCATCTTTCACGCCGACGATATTGTCCAGCTTGGCCAGTTGCCCCATGGTTGCGGGCGTCATATCCACCACGCTGCGGGGCGGGATGTTATAAATGATGATCGGCAGGCCGACCTCGTTTACCGCTTCGAAATGGGCGATCAACCCGCGTTGTGTCGGCTTGTTGTAATACGGCGTCACCACCAGCGCACCATCCGCGCCGATGTCTTTGGCGTATTGGGTAAAACGCAGGGCTTCGTCCGTGTTGTTCGAACCAGCACCCGCAATCACAGGCACGCGGCCTGCTGCGGTTTCCACCACAACTTTGATCACATGCTCGTGCTCTACATGGGTCAAAGTGGGGCTTTCGCCGGTTGTTCCCACAGGAACCAGACCGTGAGTCCCTTCGGCAATATGCCAATTGACCAAGTCCTTGAGCGCCTTGTCATCCACCTTACCGTTCGAAAACGGGGTGATAAGCGCGACATAGGAACCTTTAAACATGGGCTTGGCCTCCGGTTGGGATGAATTGAGTCGGGTCCAATTAGCAGGGAAATTAATGAAACGGAACGACGAAAAATTGAATTGCTTCGTCAAAGGGGTGAAATACTGTTGTTACACGCTATCATTAGAGCGTCTTTGGGGGTGTTGTATGCGTTTTTTGATTATCCTAACGGTTTCACTGCTGGCTTTTGCAGCGCCGCGCGGTGCGGTAGGCCAGTCTGCGACCAAGGTTGACACAACCGGGGTGGAGCAGGCTCTTGCCGCGATCGCGGCCCGCAAATGGGATCAGCTTGACGATCTGATGAACGGGATCAGCGATCCTGTCGCGCGGGCTCTGCTGGAATGGCAACGCCTTCGACGAGACAACGGGAACTGGTCGGAATATGTAGAATTTCTAACGGAGCATCCGGACTGGCCGGGGTTGAAATCCCTGCGGGCCAAGGGCGAGGTGAAAATCCCGACCGACGCCGAGCCAAAAGTGGTCATCTCCTATTTTGCCGCTGAACAACCGCAGACGGGCATTGGCGCGGTACGGCTCGTCAAGGCCTATGCAAAGGACGGACAGCCGGACAAGGCCCGTGCCGAGGCGATCCGCGCATGGACGACACTTTCCCTGACCACCACGTTAGAAACAACCCTGCTGGCCGAATATGAAGACACGCTAAAGCCCCATCATATTGCACGGCAGGACATGCTGTTATGGCGGGGGCGTATCTCGGCCGCGCGGCGAATGATGCCGCTTGTCCCAGAAGAGCGGCAGACTCTGGCGCTGGCGCGGATTGCGTTGCAGGAAACAGCCGACGGTGTGGATGCAGCGATTGAAAGAGTCCCCAAGGCCCTGCAGCTTGATGGCGGACTGGCCTATGATCGCTTCATGTGGCGGGTCAAGAAAAACCGCTGGGACGATGCCGAGGCACTGCTTGCTGAACAATCCGCCGATGTGTCCAATCTGGGGCGCGCCGAGGAATGGGGCAACCGCCGCCGCACCTATGCGCGCCGCGCCATGCGGGCGGGCGATCCCGATCTGGCCTATTGGCTGGCCAGCCAGCACGGGCTGAGCGAGGGCAGCGATTATGCGGACCTTGAATGGATCGCAGGCTATGTAGCGTTGCGAAAGCTCGCAGCTCCCGAACAGGCAGCCATACACTTTGAAAACCACTATAACGCGGTCCGCACCCCGATCAGTCTCGGGCGGGCGGGCTATTGGCGGGGACGTGCCGCCGAAGCGCTTAAGGACTTCGACAAAGCGGCAGAGTATTTCCGGCAAGGCGCGGAGCATCAAACCAGCTTTTACGGGCAGTTGGCCGCCGAGAAAATCGCAGCTGAACCAGACATCCAGTTGACGGGCACCGGAGAGGTTAAAGATTGGGCTGACAGCCCGCTTGCAGCCTCCAGTCCCGTTCGTGCGGGTCTGCTGTTGCATGCCATTGACCGGCAATACCTGATGCGATGGTTCTTTTCCCACGTAGCGGAGACCACTTCGCAGGAACAGACGACCCATCTGGCCGATCTCGCCCTGTCGCTTGACCGGCCCTATGTGGCGCTGGCCGTGGCAAAAGAGGCTGCGAAGCGCGGGTTTATTCTGCCCCGCAGCTATTTCCCTGTGACGGAACTGGCCAAACATTCGGGCGATGTGGCCCCCGAACTGGCGTTGGCTATTGCGCGGCGCGAGAGCGAGTTGAACCCCGAAGCGGTTTCTCCGGCGGGGGCGCGGGGCTTGATGCAGGTCATGCCCGGAACCGCCAAGGAGGTGGCAAAGGACATAGGTGTCGAATATTCCAAGACCCGACTGTCCGAAGACTGGCGCTATAACGCGCAGCTTGGCACGGCTTATCTTGCGTCCATGCTGGAACGCTATGACGGGTCCTATATCCTCGCCTTTGCTGCCTATAATGCCGGCCCCCACCGCGCAGACCGCTGGATAGAAGAATTCGGCGATCCCCGTGCTCCGCAGATCGACCAGATCGACTGGATCGAGCACATCCCATACCGCGAAACCCGCAACTATGTGATGCGGGTCAGCGAGGCACTGTTCGTCTATCGGATGCGGCTGAGCGGCACAGCAAAGCCGTTGCGCCTGAGCAAGGATCTGATCGGCGGCTAGCCCGCGTCAGGTGCCTGTGGTCCCCGACACTGTCTTGGCGCGCAAGGCCGCCCGCCGCGCACGGTTCTCCCGCCAGAGCGTGAAAAGCCCCGCCGCAACAATGATCGCCGCGCCAATCGCGGTAGAAAACGGCAGGTGCTCTCCGAAAACCAGAACCCCGATGAAAGACACGAACACCAGCTGCATAAAGGCGAAAGGTTGCACCACGCTCGCCTGCGCCATTTCATAGGCTTTGATCAGCAGATAATGCCCCAGCGCACCAGTCACACAAAGCACCGCCATCCAGATTTGATCCTCGGGCAGCATCGGTTCCCAAAAGAAGGGACCGATGGCTGTCATAACGACAAAGCCGCTGATTGCCGTCCAGAAAAAGCTGGTCTCTGCACTGTCTTTGGCGGCTGCCATACGGGTCAGAAGGTGATACAGCGCAAACAATAATGCCCCCGCAAAAGACACAAGCGACAGCGGCGAGAACACTTTCACACCGGGTTGCAGGATGATCAGCATTCCAACAAAACCGACACCGATCGCCGCCCAGCGCCGCCAGCCGACCTTTTCCTTCAGGACCGGACCGGACAGGGCCGCAATCAGCAGGGGATAGACCGCGAAAATGGCATGAGCCTCGATCAGGCCGAGCAGGGTGAACGACAGGATCGTTACAAGAATTTCTACCGCCAGTACGAAGCCGCGGAAGAACTGGAAAAACGGCTGGGTTGTGCGCGCATCCCCGAACAGACTGCCGCTGCGGATACGGGACACCGCCATCAGCACCAGCAAGATGAACCAATAGCGCACCATCACAATCATAAAGACGTTATAGGTATCCGCCAGATGGCGAGAAATACCGTCCTGCGCCGCAAACACGAAAGTCGCAGCAATCATCAGCCAGATACCGGCGCGCGGGTTGTCTTTGGTCATCGTTCTATCCGGATTCGAGGGAACCTCGGGTCATGTGGCGCTTGCGGCCGTACCCTTTGACCCTTGTGACGGCAAACCCGCCGGATGCCAAGGCCCGACGCACGTGTCCAGCGGCGGTATAGGTGGCAAAACTGCCAGCTTTCGCGGTGTGCCGTGCCACTTCTGCCATCAGTGCCTCCCCCCAAAGTTCGGGGTTCTTCGCTGGTGAAAACCCGTCGAGGAACCACGCATCTGCCCTCCCCGACCAGCGCGGTAGGGTTTCGCGGGCGTCTCCGGTAACGATTTCTGCGTGCAGTGTCTCGCAGTGAAGCTGTCCTGCGCCGTGATCCCAAGCCCGTGCAAACCGCGCGGCATAATCCGCCAGCTCCGGCCAAGCCGCCTGCGCCTGTGCAATATCTGCGGGGGCCATTGGGAAAGCCTCAAAGCTGGTGTAGCGCAGTGGGGTTGTCTCGCCCGCATCTTCCCACGCCTTCCACGCGCACAGCAGGTTAAGTCCGGTGCCAAAGCCCAGTTCGGCAATGTGAAAGCCCGCCGCAAACCGATCTGGCAGATCGTTCCCCGCAAGAAACACATGGGCGGTTTCCGCGATGCCGTTTTCCAAAGAGAAATAAGGATCGTCGAACTGCGTCGCTACGGGGATTTTCCCGTCCCGCCAGCTAAGCTGTGCATATTCATTCTGGTCGCTCATACCCGATTGCTTTAGGTCAAGCGCCAGACGAAAGAAAGCCGGGATAGGGGTGATCGAATGCGGGTAATTGTTGTGGGGGCCGGAATCTGGGGGCTGGCCAGCGCCTACGCCTGTGCGCTACGCGGCGACACGGTCACGGTCTATGAGGCTGGAGAGATCGGCAGTGGAGCCAGTGGCGGGATTGTCGGCGCGCTTGCCCCGCTGGTGCCGGACCTTTGGACGCCGAAGAAACAGTTCCAGCTGGAATCCTTGCACAGCGCAGAAGATTTCTGGTCGGAAATTGACGGAACCTCCGGCCTGCGCTCCGGCTATGGGCGTATCGGGCGGTTGCAACCGCTGCAAACCGAACGCAGCCGCGAACTGGCCGAGGCCCGCGCGCAGGAATCCCGCACGCTCTGGCGCGGGCAATACCACTGGACGCTGCAACCCTGCCCCGAACTGATCGCCCCAGAAGCGGCACCGCTGGGGGTGATCCACGACACCCTCTCCGCACGCATCTTTCCGGCACAGGCCGCCCGCTCGCTGGCCAAAGCCTGTATCGCGCGGGGTGTGAGGATCCTAGAAAACCACCCTGTCGCAAGCGTCCATTCCGGCGCGATCATCGGCGCTTTTGGCACTGTAGAAGCGGACGCCGTCATTCTGTCCGCCGGATCGCAAGGCTTTCGCCTGATGGCCCCCTATGTGCCCCTACACGAAAAAACCGGCGTCAAAGGGCAAGCCGCCTTGCTAGACGCGGATCTGGTCGGACAGCCACAGGTTTATGCGGGCGGTGTCTATGTGATCCCCCATGAAAACGGCACGGTCGCAGTGGGATCGACTTCGGAAACAAGCTGGGATTATCCCGAACCCGATGAAAAACTGGACCCCGTGATCGCGCAGGCCCGTTCCATGATCCCCGCACTGGCAGACGCCCCCGTTCTGCAACGCTGGGCCGGTATCCGACCAAAGGCGCGGCGGCGTGACCCGATGGTGGGGAAACTGCCGGAACTGGAACGGGTGTTTGCAGTATCGGGCGCGTTCAAGATCGGGTTCAGCCTCGCCCATAGTCTTGGGACGGTCATGGCCCAAATGATCCGCGACGAACCCTACGCCATCCCCAACAGCTTTACCGTAGACTGGCATCTGGCGGGCGGCTGACCCCTAACCTGCTGTCGCGCTCATACACATGCGCCCGTCGGGTCCGCGCACCCAAAGCGCCAGCCCGTCTTCCCCTTCAGGGCGCGCGCAAAAGGTCGCTTCTTCAAAATCAAACAGCGGCGCTGTGGCGCGAAAGGAAAAGCTGGACAGTTCCCCCAACATGCTTTCGGCAAGGTTCACCAGCATCTGCGCAAGGATCGGGCCGTGAACCACCAGCCCGGCATAGCCCTCGACCTCCTTCGCATAATCGCGGTCGTAGTGAATGCGGTGGCCGTTGAACGTCAGCGCGGAATAGCGGAACAAATCGGTGGCCGAGAATTTGCGGCTTTGGCTGACGGTCTCATCTGTGGGCGCAACAGGTGGAATAGGTTTTGGCGCATCCGGCGCGGCCTCTGCACGGTAGAGCAGGGACTGGGTTTCAGACAGGCACAGTTCGCCCCTTTGGGTGATCCTATGTTCCAGCGACACCACAGCCAACTTGCCGCTGCGGGCGTCTTTTTCCTGAACGTCTGTAATCGTCGTGCGCTTCACCGCAGGTTCGCCAAGCCGGATTGATGCGTGAAATTCCAGCGCGCCGCCTGCCCACATCCGTCGTGGCAAGCCAAGGTTCGGGATGAAATCCCCCGTGCGGGGATGCCCGTCGCGGCCCAGATCGGCAGGGCGTTGCGGCTCCCAGAAATAGGCGTAATGCCAAAAGGGCGGCAGCGCATCGCGGGCCTCTGGCACAGGGCCGGACAGGTCCAGCGTAGCCTTCATCGCAGCCGCGCGCGCCGGATCGAGTGTATCGGAGATTTCGACAGTTCTACCAATTGCTTCCATAACCTGTTCTTCGCCCGATTGAGCAGGTATAGGCAAGGGGTGAATTTATTAAGACGGCGGATATTTTATGACGAAACCGGAACTTACAGGCTTGGACCATCTGGTCCTTACAGTCGGGGATATGGATGAAACCGTTGCCTTTTACACCCGAGTGCTGGGGATGACAGAGACGCAATTTACCGTTGCAGACGGCAGCATCCGCAGTGCATTGGCTTTTGGCCGCATCAAGATCAACCTGCATCCGGCCGATGCGCCCTTTGCCCCCCATGCCCGCACACCGGCGCGCGGCTCTGCCGACCTGTGTTTGCTTACAAACGCGCCGCTGGACGATTGGATCACGCATCTGCAGCACTGCGAGGTAGCGCTTCTGGAGGGGCCGGTTCCCCGCACCGGAGCACAGGGTCCGATGAGTTCGGTCTATCTGCGTGATCCGGATGGCAACCTGATCGAAATCGCCTCCTATGACTGACCTTTTTGCGGTTCTGGATATTGGTCTGGGCACGTGGTTCGCCTGTTTCTGCGCGGTGACACTTTCGTCCTTTGTGCAGCGCCTGTCCGGTCAGGCGTTTGGTATCGTTGCCGCACCGCTGATTGCGCTGGTGGCGCCCCAGTTTCTGCCCGCGGGTTTGCTGCTGCTGGGAATCTCTGTCGGTCTGACCTCTACTGCGGTGGATATTTCCGCGATCAACAAGGCCGAGATCATTCCCGGTTTCTTTGGCCGTGCGCTTGGCGCGGTGCTGGCGGCGATGGTGGCGGCGCAGATTACGGACGTGGACATGATCGCTGGACTGACAGGTCTGGTGGTGCTGGCTGGCATCGCGCTCAGCTTGTCGGGCATCCGTGTACAGATCCGCCCGCTGTCGCTGACACTGGCGGGCATCACTGCGGGATTAATGGGCACGATTACAGCTGTCGGCGCACCGCCCATGGCGCTGTTGTACCAGCACGAACCTGCCAAACGCTCCCGCGCGATGCAGAATGCGTTCTTCTTCTGGGGCATGTGCGTATCAGTGCTGGCCCTTGCGTGGCAAGGGCTGGTGACAGGGCGGCATCTTATCTTCGCCCTGTCCCTGATCCCTGCAATTGTGCTGGGTCTATCGGCGTCCATGCCGCTGGCCAAACGGATGGAGCGTAAGGCCCTGCGGCCCTATGCGCTCGGCCTGTCTGCTATTGCCGCCATCACCCTGATCCTGCGTCTGCTGCTAAGCTAAACCGCGCGAACTCCGTCACCGTTTCTTCTTCTTGCGCCCCTTAACCAGCTTGCGCTTTTTGCTGGGCGCTCGACGGCCACTGTCGCCTTTGGGCATGGGTTTGCCGCCCACTTCGATCAGCTCCAGCAGCAATCCACCCGTCATAGGGGCAGCTTCGGCCAAGCGCACAGTTGCAGGCATCCCAACCGAAATCACCCGACCAGAACGATCCCCTTTTAGTGATTTATTCTCGTGATCGTAGACCCAGTATTCACGGCCCAGATTAGACAATGGGATCATCCCGTCCGCGCCGGTTTCATCCAGCTTTACGAACAAACCAAACCGCGCGATGCCGGATACGCGACCAGAAAACTCGTTCCCGACCCGTTCGGACAGGAAAGCCGCAAGGTAGCGGTCCGTGGTGTCCCGTTCCGCCAGCATAGAACGCCGTTCGGTTTGGGAAATCCAGTCGCCGGTGTCAGACAGACCTTCCGCATCTTCGGGGCGCAACCCGTCCTCGCCCCAGCCATGGGCCGTGATCAGCGCACGGTGGACCAGCAGATCGGCATAGCGCCGGATCGGAGAGGTGAAATGCGCATAGCGTTTCAGGTTCAGACCGAAATGGCCGAAATTATCCGTACCGTAATAGGCCTGCGTCATCGAACGCAGAACCGTCAGGTTGATAACCTCCGCATCCTCTGTGCCTGCCGCCGCATCCAACAGCTTGTTTAGGTTCGCGGTCTTTAGCACCTGCCCTTTGGGCAAAGTCAGACCCGCGCTTTCAGCGGTTTCGCGCAAGGATTCCAGTTTTTCGGGCGAAGGTTCTTCATGCACCCGGTACAACAGCGGCTGGCGCTTTTGTTCCAGCGTTTCAGCGGCACATACATTGGCCGTTACCATGAATTCTTCCACCAGCTTGTGTGCGTCAAACCGATCACGGAACGCAACGCTTGTGACCACGCCTTCATCGGACAGAACGATCTGGCGTTCGGGCAAATCAAGGTTCAACGGTTGGCGTTCGTTGCGGGCTTTCGTGGCGCTGGCATAGGCGGCAAACAGGTCTTTGATCGGACCCGCCAAGGGCTCGGTCGCGCTGTCGTATTTACCCTGCGATGCAGCCTGCGCCTGTTCATAGGACAGGGACGCGGGGGAGCGCATCAACCCGCGATGGAATTCGTGATGCAACCGGCGGCCCTTGGCGTTCAGCACAATCCGCACGGCAATGCAGGCACGGTCCACACCTTCATGCAAGGAACACAAATCCCCTGAAAGCGCATCGGGCAGCATTGGCACAACACGGTCGGGGAAATAGCTGGAGTTGCCCCGCTTGCGGGCCTCTTTGTCCAGTTGCGAACCGGGGCGCACGTAATGGGCCACATCAGCAATCGCCACCCAGACCACGTGACCGCCTTCGTTTTTCGGATCATCGTCAGGAATGGCGCAGATTGCGTCATCGTGATCCCGTGCATCGGACGGGTCGATGGTGAACAGCGGCAGCGCGCGCAGATCGGTCCGGTCGCCCAGCGCCACAGGCTTGGCGGCTTCGGCCTCTGCCACCACATCATCGGGGAAGTGGTCAGGGATGCCGTGCTGGTGGATCGCAATCAACGAAATGGACTTGGGCGCCATCGGATCTCCCAGACGCTCCACAATCCGCGCCTTGCCAAGTCCGGCATGGCGCTGTTTGCCGATCTGTTCGGCTTCGACCAGTTCGCCGTCCTTGGCGCCGCCAGCCTCCGCCCCCGGCACGATAAATTCACGGTCTGCTTTCTTGTCTACCGGCACCAGCCGTCCGCCCTCAGAGCCGACACGGTAAATCCCGAGAATGCGCTGCGGGCCGGAACCGATCCGCCGGATCAAACGGCCCTCGTATTTCACATCAGGGTCGTTTGACGGTGACAGGCGCAGCAGCACCTGATCGTTGGCACCAAGGGCTGGATCGCCCTTTTTGGCCATGATCAGCGCACGGGGGCCATCGCCTTCCCCGTCCCATTCCAGCGGCTTGGCAAACAGATCGCCGTTTTCATCCGGTGGCAGCACCATCATCACGGACACAGGGGGCAGCTCGCCCGCGCCTGTGTAGTTGCGCTTCTTCTTCTCGATATGACCTTCGTCGGTCAGTTCTTTGAGAATTTTTTTCAGCTCTATCCGGTCGCTGCCTTTGATCCCAAAGGCCCGCGCCACGTCCCGTTTGCTCGATTTGCCGGGGTTGTCCTTGATCCACTCTAGGACTTGTTCTTTTGTAGGTAGTTGTTTCATGTCCCTGCGATACCACGGTGCAGGGGAAAGGTCATTGGCAAAACGCTGTGCGGCGGTTTACGGCGCAGCGACTGTGGCAAGGTCAGAGGCGCGGTCCACATCCTGCAATTCCGCCACCATCGCACAAGACAATCCGCCGAGGCTTTTCAGCGTGTCGGCACGGGCAAATTCACTGCTCCAGCGCACGCCTTTGAACAAATCGCGCGGCGCGGGGCGGGCGTTTTTCAATCCGATCAGCCAGTAGCCCCCGTCAGGTGCAGGGCCAAGCACCGCATCATGATCGCCCAGCGCCTTGAACGCATCGGCAATATGGCGAGGTGTGATACCTGGAATATCAGCACCAATCACCAGCACAGGCCCCGCAACAGGGCTGCGCAGGGCACGGCCCATCCGATCGCCAAGATCACCGCCCCCCTGTGCCATACGTGGCAGGTTTGACGGCCAGAAACGGCCTTGCGCCCCCGCATGATCCGGAGACACCGCCAGCACAGTCTGCCAACGCGGGTCCGCTGACAGGCGGCGGATCAACCGGCGGGTCTGGTGGCGGAACCACCATGTGGCAGGAATTGTGCCGATGTCCCGACCCAGCCGCGTTTTCACACGGCCCGGACGGGGTTCTTTAACCATAATATAAAGCTGTGGCGTCACAGGCCCCGTTCCATCATCAGATGGGGAATACCAGCATCGTCAAACACATCCCCGTAGCTGGCATAGCCGAGCCTTTCGTAAAACGACAAAGCACGCGTTTGCGCCCCGAGGATCGCCCGCGTGGCCCCAGTCGTGCGGGCCGCATCATGGCAGGTTTCGATCAGAGCAATCCCGACCGCCTTGCCCCGATGCTCCGGCAATACACAGACCCGCCCAATTTTGGCCGTGGTGCCATAGGACAGAACCCGTGCGCAGCCCACCGGATCGCCGTTATATCGGGCGATCACATGAGTCGCCTCGCCGTCCTTGCCGTCAATTTCCTCGGCCTCTGTGACGCCTTGTTCCTCAATGAACACCTTGCGGCGCAGGGCAAAGCAACTGTCCAGATCGTCCGTAACCTCAACCCGCAACATCAGGCGAAGTAATCCGTCAGAATGCGACTGTAGATGGACTTCAACTGTTCGATCTGGGCGACTTCGACGTGTTCATCCACTTGGTGCATGGTCTTGCCCACCAGCCCGAATTCCACCACCGGACAATGGCTTTTGACAAACCGCGCGTCCGAGGTGCCCCCCGATGTGGACATCACAGGCTCCACCCCTGTCTCCGCCTTCACCGACTTGGCGATCAGCGTGGACAACTCCCCCGGCGGAGTGAAAAAGCTCTCGCCCGAAACTTTGGTCCGCATGTCAAACGAGATGTCGAACAGGCTCGCCACCCCGTCCATTTCGCGCTTCAGCCAGTTGGTCAGCGCGGTCGAAGTCCACGTGTCATTGAACCGGATGTTCACAGTGGCCTTACACTGGGCCGGAATAACATTGTTGGCCGGATTGCCGGTGTCGATGGTGGTCACGGCAAGGGTGGTCGGATCGAAATGCTCCGTCCCCTCGTCCAGCGTATGGGCGGCGAGTGTCGCCATCAGTTGCGCCATTGCTGGCAGCGGGTTCTTGGCGCGGTGTGGATAGGCGGAATGGCCCTGCACACCAGTTGCAGTGAAAAATGCCGTCATCGACCCGCGCCGCCCGATTTTCATCATATCGCCCATTTCATTCGGGCAGGTGGGTTCCCCCACAAGGCAATGATCAATCCGCTCCCCTTGTGCGTCCATCCAGTCCAGCAGCGCGGTTGTTCCGTCCAGCGCATCGCCTTCTTCGTCGCCCGTGATGGCCAACACGACAGACCCATCCGGCGGACTGTTGCGCACAAAATCAATCGCAGCGGCGGCAAAGGCGGCCACGCCGGATTTCATATCCGTAGACCCGCGCCCGTATAGAATACCGTCCTTGATTTCCGCACCGAAAGGATCAACCGTCCAGGCATCCGCATCCCCCACAGGCACCACATCCGTATGGCCGTTAAATCCGAAGGTTCGCCCATTCGCCCCCTGCCCCCAGCGGGCAAACAGGTTGGAAACGCCGCCCCGATCCACCCGCGTGCAGGTGAACCCCGCACCGGACAGCAGCTTATCCAGCAGCACCAGCGCGCCGCCTTCAACAGGGGTGACAGAGGCGCACTTCACAAGGTCAGCAGTCAGTTTAACGGGATCAATCGGTTGATGGGTCATAGGGTATTCTCCTTTGCGCACAGACCTACCCCCGCCACGGCGCGGCATCAAGTCAGGGGTTCGTAAATTCCCGTGCAAAGGCGCAAGGGGCCGCTGCGGTATAAGCCGCCCCACTTGTTGGCAGCTCACAGGTCAGTTGATAGGCATGGAGATGCAGGCGAGGGCTGCTTTCGGCCACATCAGGCGTTGCGTAGAACCTGTCCCCCACAATCGCGTGGCCGATATGGGCCATATGCAGACGCAACTGGTGGCTGCGCCCTGTCAGCGGGATCAGTTCTACCAATGTCGTCTGCGCCAGCCGCCGCATCACCCGCCAGTCCGTGCGCGAAGGTTTGCCTTCGGGATCAATTTTTTGCAACGGACGGTTCGGCCAGTCCTTCATCACTGGCGCATCAATTGTACCGCTTTCCGCTCGCGGATGCCCCGAAATTTCCGCGATGTAGGTTTTCGCCGCGCTTCGGGTTTCAAACTGCCAGTTCAACGCCCGCTGCGCCGCCGCTGTGCGGGCAAAAACCATCACGCCGGATGTGTCCATATCCAGCCGATGCACCAACCGCACCTGCGGATCTTCGGCCTGCAACCGGTTTAACAGGCTGTCTTTATGTTCGGGCAAACGTCCCGGCACAGATAGCAGGCCCGCAGGTTTGTCCACAAACAACAGATCATCGTCACGGTAAAGCACCTGCACCGGATCAGTCGGGGGCATATATTGGAACGGCGGTTTCATCGCCCCGCCATATACCCAACGCTGCAAAAGGGAAAGTTGCGCAAGGTCAGGCTTGCCCGAAAACAGATCACCCTCCTAAGCTGTCTGCAACAAAGGAGGACACCCATGCACCCGACCATAGAAAAATTCACGGAAGTTGCCAGCAAAGGCGACGAAGCCGGAATGCTGACCATACTGGCCGATCAGGTCGAATTCCGCCCCCCCACCTACTTCGCCACTTGGACCGGCAAGGAACCTGTGGCTGCTGTGTTGGGCCATGTGGGGCAAGTGTTTGAAGATTTCAAATACCGCCGCGTAATGGGCGAAGGCAAAGATTGGGCGCTGGAGTTCCAGTGCAAGATCGGGGAGCTCGACGCTGTTGGCGTGGACCTGCTGACGCTGGATGACGAGGGGAAGATCATCAACTTTGAAGTCGTGATGCGCCCCTATAAATCCATCGGTGCGCTGAAGGACGCGATGATGGCTCGGGTCCAGACAGACGCCCGCTTTCTGGAGTTCCGCAACGCGCTGAGCTGAGTTTCGCCAGCCGAACAACTGGCAGGTGACACGCGGACCATTCCTGCCCTATAGATCTTGGGACGGCGGTGCATATCGCGCACCGCCCTAAATAAAATTCAGGTATTATTATGGAAATTTCAAACGAAGTTCTCTCGCTTCTTGGCACTGACATAGACCGCCGCTGGAACATCGAAGCTCCGCTTGGCACTTCTGTGGTTGTCACTTACAGCTTTCCCGCAGAACAAAACGCCTATGACACCGACGAGCGGCCCGGTTTCGCCGGCTTCACGGAAAGCCACATCGCCCATATCGAACAGGCGCTGACCACTTGGGGCGATGCTTCGGGGATTGATTTCGTGCGCGTGCCGGAAAAGATCGGTGGTGACATCCAGATGGCCATGTTTGACATGACAGGAAACCTGAATTCTGTCGGCAATCAGGTCTCCGGTTGGGGGTATTACCCGCAATACAGGTACGCAGAGTTCGTGGACGGCGAATGGCTACTAGAGAACACCCACCACAATATGGGCGGCGATATTTTCATGAACGCCAATTTCTATCAGGCAGATGCCAATTCTATGGCCCCGGGCATTCGCGGGTATTCGATCCTGATCCACGAAATCGGCCATGCCATCGGTCTGAAACACCCGTTCGAACGCGAACCCGTGATTGATGACGCCTATGACAGCGGCATTTACACCGTGATGTCCTATGACCGCTCCCGCTCCACCACCACACTCGGCACTTTGGATATCGAAGCGACCCAACTGGTTTATGGCACCGCCGATTTGCAGGCCCGATGGGTTGGCAAATACAAAGCGGTTGAACAGTCCGGCACGAACAGCGGCGAGTGGCTTTTGGGGCGGGACATCAATGATATTGTGATTGCCAAAGGCGGTAATGATGTGATCCGCACGAAGGAAGGCAACGACCGCATTTATGACGGTTTTGGCAATGACACGGTAGATGCAGGTGCCGGCAAGGATTTCGTTTTCGCAGGCGCTGGCAAGGACAGCTTTGACGGCGGTGACGGGGTAGACACCCTGTCCTACGAAACCGCGCGGGGCGTGATGGTTAATCTGGCCACCGGCGCTACGGGGCGCGGTGCCAAAGGCGACAGCGTTACCGGCTTTGAAAAGCTGGAAGGCTCTGACAAGGGCAAGGATAAACTGACCGGCACCGAGGGTAAGAACACGCTCAAGGGGAACGGCGGCAACGACAAACTGTTCGGTCTTGGCGGACGTGACCTGCTTGACGGGGGCAATGGTGCGGATCGTCTTTTTGGGGGTGCAGGCCATGACAAACTGATTGGCGGCGCTGGCAAAGACCGGATGTCCGGTGACCGCGGCAAGGACAAGTTGGAAGGCGGCAGTGGCGCGGATATCTTTGTCTTTGCGCCGGGTTTTGGCAAGGATGTCATTCTGGATTTTGAGGACGACAAAGACACCATCGACCTGACCGGTTTCGGTTTTGATACAGTCGAAGAGGCTCTGACCCGTGCAAATCAGAACGGCGATGACGTAGTGATCAAATTCCCCGCCCGCACCGTGCTGACGGTTCGCGACACCACGCTCGAAGCGCTGGCTGATGACCTGATCGTATAAACCGCGCGCAGGCACCCCGTTTGCGGGATGCCTGATGTGATCGGGTTACGCTTTGGCCCGCTCGCCTTTCGGGTCATACCAAGGGCGGGTTTGGGCCTCGGCCGCAAAGCGCACACCGGCGACTTCGATCTCAAAACTGGACCCGAGAAGCTGGTCCAGCGTTTCGCCCTTACACGGCACATAACCCATCCCGATCGCCGCGCCGAGCGTGTGCCCGTAACTGCCTGACGACAGATACCCGACAATTTCGCCGTCCCGAACAATAGGTTCGTTATGATAGAGCAACGGTTCAGGGTCTTTCAGGCGGAACTGCACCATGCGCGCGTTCAAGCCCGCCTCTTTCTTGGCCAGCACCGCATCGCGGCCGATGAAATCGGGTTTGGAGGTTTTCACCGCAAACCCCAGTCCAGCCTCAAGCACGTGATCTTCGCAGGTGATGTCATGACCAAAGTGGCGAAAGCCTTTTTCCAGGCGGCAACTGTCCATCATATGCATCCCGCACAGCTTTAGCCCCATATCCTGCCCCGCCGCGTGCAACGTGTCAAACGCGTGACCCGCCATATCGGAAGACACGTAAATCTCCCAGCCGAGCTCCCCCACATAGGTCACGCGATGCACCCGTGCCAGCCCCATGCCGAGTTCGATCTCTTGCGCCGTGCCGAAAGGGTTAACAGCATTAGAAAAGTCGTTGGGAGAGACCCTTTCCAGAAGTGCACGGCTGTTCGGTCCCATCACCGCCAGCACACCTTCACCTGCTGTCACATCAGTAATCACCACGCGGAAATCGCCAGTGTGGCGTTCCATCCATGTCTGATCCGCCAGTCGTGTCGCTGCGGGTGTCACCACCAGATAGGCGGTTTCGGACAGTCGAGTGACGGTCACATCTGCCTCAATCCCCGCACGACTGTTCAGGAACTGCGTGTAGACGATCTTGCCCACAGGCACCGAATAATCCCCGCCCCCGACATAGTTCAGGAACACCTCGGCATCCGGCCCTTCCACACGGATTTTCCCGAAGGAGGACATATCATACATCCCCACGTTTTCACGAATGGCGCGGTGTTCGGCAGCGGAATTTTCAAACCAGTTCTGCCGCTTCCACGAATATTCGTATTCCGCCTTCTGCCCTTCATTTGCAAACCAGTTGGCCCGCTCCCATCCGGCGATTTCGCCCATCACAGCGCCCTGTTCCAACAGGTGATGATGGAACGGCGTGCGCCGCACCCCACGCGCCGTAGCCTTCTGGCGATAGGGGAAGTGATCCGCATAGAGCAGCCCCAGCGTTTCCTTGGAGCGTTCAAACAGATAGTGTTTGTTGCCCTGAAACGGCTGCATCCTGCTGATGTCTACATCCCCGAGATCAAAGGGTTTCTGCCCTTCATCCATCCATTGCGCCAGCGCCATGCCCGCGCCACCTGCCGACTGGATACCGATGGAATTAAAGCCCGCCGCGACCCAGACATTGTCCATCTCTGGTGCCAACCCCAGATGATAGGCATCATCGGGGGTAAAGCTTTCCGGACCGTTAAAGAATGTGTGAATTCCTGCCTCAGCCAGCATCGGTATACGTTCGCAGGCGGCTTCTAGGATCGGCTCGAAGTGGTCGAAATCCTCGGGCAGTTGGTCAAACTCGAAATTGTCGGGGATGCCGTTCATGCCCCAAGGTTTGGAATTCGGTTCAAACGCGCCCAACAGATATTTGCCTGCATCTTCCTTGTAATAGGCGCATTCGTCGGGCACCCGCAGCACGGGCATCTGGGTCAGACCGGGGATCGCTTCGGTGACGATATAGAAGTGTTCGCAAGCATGGAGCGGCACGTTCACCCCTGCCATACGGCCCAGTTCATGCCCCCACATGCCACCGCAATTCACCACCATATCCGCCTTGATATGGCCGCTCTCGCCATCCTCTGCCACCCAGTCCACGCCAGTGATTTTCCGGCCCTGTTTGCTCATTCCCGTGACTTTGGTGCGTTCAATCACGCGGGCACCGCGATTGCGCGCACCTTTGGCCAGCGCCAGTGCGATATTGGCCGGATCGCCCTGCCCGTCCAGCGGCAGCCAGACACCCGCCTTTACGTCGTCAATGTTGAGGTGTTCGTATTTGGCTTTCACCTCGGCGGGCGAGATTTCTTCAACCTCAACCCCGAAGGCCCGCGCCATGCTGGCTTGACGAAAGATTTCCTCGCGCCGTTCATCGGTCAGGGCAACGGTGATCGAACCGCAGCGCTTAAAGCCTGTGGCCACGCCTGTTTCCGCTTCCAGATTGCCGTACAATTCCTGCGAGTATTTCGCCAGTTTGGTCATATTTGCCGTTGCGCGAAGCTGCGCAATCAGCCCTGCCGCGTGCCATGTGGTGCCGCTGGTCAACTGCTTGCGCTCCAGCAGAACCACATCCTTCCAGCCCAGTTTGGTCAGGTGATAGGCCACGGAACAGCCGATCACACCGCCGCCGACAATGACCACGCGGGCCTGATCCGGTACATTGCTCATGGGTAGAACTCCGCAAATTTGGTCTTGTAGGTGGCGATCATTTCAGCTTCGGTTGCGCCGTCATCATAGGGTGGTGTGCTCAGGGGTTTTGCCTCTGACACAGGAATTTTCACGATCACATTGATCCGCGCTGCCAGATCACCCCACAGGGTTTCCCAATGGCCGATCAGCGTATCAAATTCCTCCGTCCCACGCCGCACCATCTGCGCTTCGCCGCGCACCCGCACACCTTTGCGGGTGAATTGATCCACGAAGTTCACTTCCAGTTCGGGCATGTTGGTCAGATTGGTTATGGTCTGCGGCGAACGGATTTCACCAAAGGCAATGGTTTGTTCGTCCAGCACCACGAACGTGCCTTTGGGTGAAACATTGGGTCGCCCCCCTGCTGTGACCGTGGCCACGAAACCAAGGCGCCACATTTCGATGGTTTCAATCGCTGATTTGGGCAGTTTCATCCTGCAAACCTCCGGCTGAGTTCGGCAATATGGTCTGGTCCGACCTCGCAACAGCCACCGATTATGGTTGCGCCAAGGCTGACCCATTCCGCCGCAAAATCGGCGTATGCCGCTGGCCCCAGATCGGTGCGTGCTTGCAATCCATCCACTGTTCCGCCGGGCTGTAAGGCCGAAATTGACGTGAACCCGTTGGCGTATGCGCCGAACCGAACGCCCCGTTGTGCCACCAGTGGCAGGGCAGCGCTGATCGCTTCGGGGATGGAGCAGTTCAGCAGGATCGCCGCCGCCCCCAGCCCCTCTACCGCGTCGAGCGCCTGTTCCAGTGGCTCGCCTGACCGCAACGTGTTGCTGGCATCATCAGCCACCGATAGGCCCAGCCAGACCGGAAGACCGGTTTCCACGGCTGCGGTACAGGCCGCCGTTGCCTCGGCGATGGAGGACATGGTTTCGCATTGGATCAGATCCACATGATCCTTTTGTACCGCCACGATTTCTTGGTAACGGCGCAAATTGTCTTCAAAATCCGGCGACAGGTCAGGACGATAGGATGCCCGCAACGGCGGCAGACACCCTGCGATCTTCACCGAAGGATCAATCCCGTCCCGCGCCGCCTTGGCCAGCGCAATCGCCCGTTTTTGCAGCGGCTCGAACCAGTCCGGCTTGCCGTCCCGCGTCAACCGTTCCGGTGTAGCGGAATAGCTGTTGAGCGTGATCACCTGCGCACCGGACCTGATGAAATCCTCGTGCAGGCCTTGCACAATTTCCGGTTCATCCATCAGCACCTTAGCAGACCACATAGGGTGGGCCGGATGGGCCGATCGGCGCAGCAGTTCCTGCCCCATGCCACCGTCAAGAATTGTAATCGTCATCGTAATCTCCCTTCTATCAGGCGCGCAAACGTTCGTTCTGCGGGTCCCAAAGCGGCGCATCTTCCTGCACCACGGCTTTGAACCGCTTGCCGTAGATTTCCACTTCCAATTCGGTTCCGGCTTCCGCCAGATCAGCCCGCACCATGCCCAGCGCAACCGAGGCATTCACGCGGTAGCCCCAATCCCCCGAAGTGGTTTCACCCACGACCTGCCCGTCATGCCAAAGCGTTGACATATATGGCGCATCGGATTCTCCAGCGTCCACCAGCAGCGTAACAAACGCCTTCTTGCGGCCCTGCTGCTTTTCGTTCTGGATCGCAGCCTTGCCTGTAAACTCAAACGGCTTGTCCAGCTTGACGAAACGCTCCAGACCGCCCTCCAGCAGGGTGTAATCCGTAGACAGATCGCCCTTCCACGCGCGGTAGCCTTTTTCGATCCGCAGGGAATTGAGCGCATACATGCCAAAGGGCTTGGCCCCCGCATCCAGCACCGCCTGATAGATCGGCGGCATATCGGCGTTTTCGGCGTGGATTTCCCAGCCGAGCTCCCCCGCAAAGGAAACACGGATCAGAAACGCCTTTTTCCCTGCCACTGTCGCCCACTGGTGGGTCAGCCAGCCCTGTTCCAGATCGGCATCTGTAATGCCCGACAGAACCGCGCGGGATTTCGGGCCGGTCACGATCAGCGTGTCCCGTTCGGTGGTGGTTTCGCGGACCGTCACGCCTTCGGGCACGGAATTGCGGATCAGCTCTCCGTCGTGCCACTGCGCTGTGGCGGCGGTGATCAGGACGAAACTGTTCTCTTCCAGACGAATGCAGGACATTTCTGTTAAGATCCGTCCACGGCTGTCCGATACATAGATTAGGTTCATCCGCCCTGCCTTGGGGATGCCGCCGGTACAAAATCCGCGCAGCCAGTCATCAGCGCCTTCGCCCTGTATCCAGAACCGCGAAAACCCCGGCAAGTCGAGCACACCGCAATGGTCGCGCACCGCTTCGCATTCCTCTTTCACGCGCTGGGTCCACGGCCCCTGTCGGTTCCACGTGTGGGTGGAGTCCTCCGAGGTGTCATCACCGTCCTTGGCAAACCAGTTGGCCCGCTCCCAGCCGTTATAGGCCCCCATGACGCCGCCCAGTTCGACAACCTTATCGTGGTTCGGGGACAGTTTCTTGTCCCGTCCCGCAGGCCATTCGTGGTGGGGGAAGTGCATGGCGTATTCGTGGCCGTAGACCTCCATCCCTTTCTGAACGCAGTAATCTTCGTCTGTGTAATCGGTATAGCGGCGCGGATCGACCGCCCACATATCCCACTCGGTCTCGCCCTCGGTGATCCATTCCGCCAGCACCTTGCCAGCGCCACCGGCCTGCGCGATGCCAAAGGTAAAGACACACGCCTCAAACGCGTTTTTCACACCAGGCATAGGGCCAAGCAACGGCAAGCCGTCAGGGGCATAGGGGATCGGGCCGTTGATCACCTTGTTAATGCCGCTTTGCCCCAGCAACGGCACACGGGCCATTGCGTCTTCCATATACCATTCCAGTCGTTCCAGATCATCGGGGTACAGTTGAAAGCTGAAATCCTCGGGCATCGGGTCTTCTGGTGTCACCCAATGGGCCTTGCAGTTGCGTTCATACGGGCCAAGGTTCAGGCCGGTCTTTTCCTGCCGCAGATAGTAAGAGGAATCCACATCTCGCAGCAAAGGCAGCTTGCCGTGTTCCTTGGTATAAGCCTCTATCTCGGGGATTTCTTCGGTCAGCATATACTGGTGGCTCATCACCATCATTGGCACAGTGCGCCCGCCATAGGGCTTGAACCATTCCCCCACACGCTGTGCGTAATAGCCCGCAGCATTCACCACAAATTCGCAGCGGATTTCGCCCTTTTCAGTCTCCACAATCCACTCATCGCCTTCGCGCCGCACGCCGGTTGCAGGGGTGAACCGCAAAATCTGCGCCCCCATATCCCGCGCGCCCTTGGCCAGCGCTTGCGTCAGCTGCGACGGGTCCATATCGCCGTCATAAGGATCGTAAAGCGTCCCTTCGAGATCGTGGACTTCAAGGAAAGGATACCGCTCCTGCGCTTCTTTCGGGGTTTCGATGGTAATATCCATCCCCTGATAGCGCCCCATCCCTGCGGCCCGTTCGAACTCTTGCATCCGTTCCTTGGAATGGGCCAGCCGGATCGAACCGGTGACGTTGTAGTTCATCGGGTAATCCACTTCTTCGCCCAGACGGCGATACAGCTCGGTGGAATAGCGCTGCATGTTCATGATCGACCAGCTGGTGGAAAACGTCGGGATATTCCCTGCCGCGTGCCACGTGGACCCGGCGGTCAGTTCGTTCTTTTCCAGCAGGACACAATCAGACCAGCCCGCCTTAGCCAGATGGTAAAGCGCGGACGCCCCGACAGCGCCGCCGCCGATGATGACCACGCGTGCAGTCGTTGGAAAATCAGCCATGTTGAACTCCTTAGTCGATCACCAGTCTGGCAGCGAGACCGCCAAACAGGATTGCTGTTATCTTGTTGAGGATTGCGACCCGCTTGCGCAGAGCCGCCGAAAAAGCACCTGCCGCTGCGCCAAGGCAGAGACAGAAAAGTAAGCCGAAGAACTGGAACACTGCGCCAAGCACAAGGATCTGCATCCAGATCGGGCCGATCATGGGATCGGTGAATTGCGGAATGAAGGCAAAGATGAACAGGGCGGTTTTCGGGTTCAGAACATTGGTCACAAACCCGCGCCGGATCGCGGCTGTACCGCTTTGGGCGGCACGGCCCCGCGCCACATCGCTATCCGCCCGCCAAGCCTGAACTGCCAAAACCAGTAGATAGGCCGCCCCCGCATAACGGATCGCGCTATAGGCGGCAGGGTGGGCCAGCAGCAAGGCAGACAGCCCCGCCGCCGCCATCAGGATATGCACAGCGATCCCGCAGTTGACGCCCACAGCAGCCGCCATGCCGATGCGCGGACCGCCCGACATGCCCGAGGCCGAGACAAAGACGAAATCAGCGCCCGGTGTCAGGTTCAGCAAAAGGCCAGCCCCGATAAAGGCCATCATCACCGCAGGGTCAAATCCGGTCAGAACATCCCACATCAGGTTTGTTCCTTCTGGGGCAGTCTGTCGGCAATCTCGTAATAATCGCCTTTATCCGCAACAAAGATATGTTTCTCTGTGTGCAGGCCCGTGTCCCCGTCAATGGTGCCGGTGCCAATCGACGTTGCCGCCTCGCTTTCCATTTCCCAGAACAGCGATGATCCGCAGACCGAACAAAACCCGCGCCGTGCGGTGGGCGAGGATTGATACCATTGCAGACCGTCACTTCTAGTCAGGGTCAACCTATCGCTTGGCACCTGTGTCGCGCTCCAGTAATGGCCGCTGGTCTTGCGGCATTGGGTGCAATGACAGGCAACCGAGGGACGCATTTCCCCGCTAACCTCAAAGGTAACAGCGCCGCACAGGCACGATCCGGTTTTCATCAGTCTCTCCCTTAAAGCTGCATCAGTACACTGGTGGCGCGATGGCCCAGACCGCCACCGCGTCCTGATCCCACGGATTGGCCCAGCGGTAAGGTTCGCCGCGAATGCGAAAACTATCGCCCGGTTGTAAGTCGAACTGATGCGCCCCAACCCACAGCCGCAGCCGCCCTGAAATCAGATAGCCGACTTCCTGCGTCGGGCGGCTTTCAAAATGGTCCATCTGCGCACCGGACTCAAATGTTGAATGGAACATCTCAAAGTCATCGGTCAGATCGGGCGACAGCAGTTCTTCGACCAACCCATCGTTGGTGGTCCCGATCTGACGCCGCGCGCCTTTGCGCACAACGTAGCCCTCTTCCCCCGCAATTGCGGGGGCTTGCCCGAAAAACAGTGATACGGATACATCCAGTGCTTGCGCGAGGGTCTTAAGCTCCTCAATCGAGGGATGGGAAATATCCCGCTCCACCTGACTGAGCCAGCCAACAGATTTCCCCGAAGCCTCCGCCAATGCGGTCAGGGTCACATTGCGCAGCTTGCGCAAGGCCCGCAGATCAGCCCCGAGAGATGCAGAAAGGTGGTGCGACGTATCCGGCATGATTCCCCGTGCATGAAATTATACATGAAAATTTCACCACATTTTTCATATCCGCAAGCCTAAATGCGACAAAATCAGGATTTTCAGCCGTTTTTGACCATTTGGGTGCTATTCTTGAATCCATACCCGCGCCATAGTGTCGGGAATACTGGGGAGAACCATGCAGCGAAACGAGCTGACATTTCCAAGCACGTCTTTCTTGGGCCGCTTAAGTGATGAGTCATGGAACGAGTTGTCGTCCCTGTGGACGGTAAAAACGTACCGTGCCCGTCATTTCCTGATTTCGGCAGACGACAAGGACAGTATGGACGTTTATTTCGTCATCGACGGTTCTATCCGTGCGACGGTCTACACCGATGCCGGACGAGAAGTGTCTTTGCTGACTTTTTCCAACGGCGACTGCATCGGAGAGTTCTCGGCGCTCGACGAAGCCCCCCGCTCCAGTGACGCCATAGCCGAGCGGGACAGTATCGTCGCGCGCATCACACCTGAACAGTTCAGGGTACTGGTGCGCAAGAATCCCGACCTCAGCTATACCTTGTTGATGCTGCTGGTGGGGCATTTGCGGCGGCTCTCCAAGCGGGTGATTGATTTCAATGCGAAATCCGCTGATGAAAGGCTTCGCGATGCGATCCTTGATTTGGTGGAAAAACGCGCAGGCAACGGCGATTCCGTGTTGATCGACCGCCCGCCGACCCAATCCGAACTGGCCGCTGTGGTGTTCTCTTCGCGCGAAAGCGTTGCCCGCGAAATGGGCCGGATGCGCAACGCTGGCGTATTGTTGCGGGTCAAACGCAGCCTGCATATCCCCAGCGTAACAAAGCTGCGCGAATACGTAGAAGCGGCTGCGCCCTAACTGTCTGTTCGGTTATCTGCGGGAATCATCTCGACTCCGCACTGCGAATCTTGATAAGAACAAAACAGGAACACAACTCTGTTAGTTTTATGCCGATCCGCCGAATCCTGTCCATCTGGTTTCCCCATCTTGCTGCCGAACGGGTGCTGCGCAACCATCACGGGGCTTTGCTGCACCCGTTTGCGATTGTGGCCCAGCAAGGCAACGCGCTATCACTGGCCTGTCTCTCGCCCGAGGCTGCTGCCGAAGGATTGCAGGTGGGACAGTCCCTTTCGGATGCGCGGGCGTTTTGCCCCGAACTGCTGACCGCGCCGGAAAACCCGCTGCAAGAAGCCGCTTTTCTGGCCAGTTTGCGTCGCTGGGCGGGGAAATATACCCCTTGGGTCGCGAGCGAGGCTCCGGCCTCGCTATTGCTGGACATCACCGGCTGCGCCCATCTGTTTGACGGGGAAAGCGGCATGGCCGAAAGCATCACGCAGGATCTGACCGATCTGCGGCTGACCGGGCGTTTCGGGATTGCCGATACGCCGGGGGCTGCTTGGGCACTGGCCCGCTATGCCGGACACTCTGCTGGCGCGCATCGCTCCGGTGATGCCATTGATCAGGAAGCCCGCGCCACCCGCTCCCGTGCCTTCAAACGGCGCAATTGGGAAAAGGGAGGCGCCGCACCAAGCCGGATTGCCGCCAACCCCGACGCTCCGAGCATTGCATCACCGGGCGAAACCCGCGCCGCCATTTCCCGCCTGCCGGTGGCCGCCCTGCGGTTGTCACAACAGGATTGCGTCAATCTCAACCGGTTGGGAGTGCGGATCGTCGCGGACCTGATCGGCCTGCCCCGTGCCGCCCTTGTGCGCCGCTTCGGGCGCGATGTGGTGATGCGGCTGGATCAGGCGCTCGGGGTGGATCCCGAACCGGTTTCTCCGGCGAAACGGACCCATCATTTTGCCACCCGCCTGTCCCTGCCTGACCCGATTGGTCTGGAAGATGACATAAGCGCCGGAGTGGATCGCCTGCTGCCCCCGCTTTGCGAGAAACTGCGCAAGGCAGGGCGCGGCGCACGCCAGTTGCGGCTGTGGTGTTTTCGCACCGATCATACGGTCCAGATCATCGAAATCGGACTGGCCCGCCCGAACCACGATCCCGACCGCATCCGCCCGCTACTGTTGCTGCGCCTGCCCGATATAGAGGCCGGTTTTGGCATCGACACCTTGCGGCTGGAGGCGTTCCTCACAGAACCTTTGTCCAACATCCAGCACAAAGGTCACGCAGATGCCGTGGCCGCCGCCCGCGAACGCCGCGACAATACCGACGCTATGAGCGATCTTTTGGGGCGGCTTGGTGCGCGTGTCGGGTTGGACAGCCTGACACGCTTGCATCCCGCCGACAGCCATATTCCGGAAAAGACCGCCACCCGTATGGCTGCAGCTTATTGCGCACCGGCAAAACACTGGCCCGAAACTTACCTGCACCGGCCTGTGACGCTTTTCCCGCCGGAAATTGTCACCCCCGTTACGGATCAGGCCACGCCGTCTTCTACCGCCACAACTCCGCCTGCCTCTGGTCCGATGCCTCCGCCCCCGTGCTTTCGCTGGCGGCGGCGGGAATTTTACACCCGCAATGCCAGCGGCCCTGAACGGATTTCCCCTGAATGGTGGCTGGACGACCCCAACTGGCGCAGCGGCACACGAGACTACTGGCAGGTGGAAACCCGCACGGGGGAACGGCTCTGGCTGTTTGAAACAAAAACACGCACGCGGTCAGGGGACTGGTTTTGTCAGGGGGATTTCGGCTAGGCCGCCCCCCGGTCACAGCCGCAGCCGCAGCAATCCGTAAACCGCCAGCGCAATGGCAATGCAACTGGCCACAGCATAGGGCATCCGCAGGGCAAGCTCCCGCCCGATCTGGGGCTCGGCCACAGAAACCACCCAACCGGCCAGCAGCGCGCCCAATGGCATCATCCCCCAGCCGAAAAACCGGTAAATGCTGTTCACGCGCCCCAACAACCCGTCTGGAATCAAGCGTTGGCGATAAGATACCGTCACGACATTCCACAACAAAGCAGCGAACATCTCGATGAACAACGCAAGGGCAACCAGCCAGGGATTGGAGGTCACATAGATGAGAATGAACATCACAGGAAACAGGCACAACACCACCTGCAAGCTGCGCTCTGCCCCTAAGCGCGCCGCAATACCGGGGCAGACAATCCCCCCGACGACACCACCCGCAGCCCCCGCAGTCAGCAGAAACCCGTGGCCCACGCCGCTTAGTCCGAGGATTTCCTGAGAGAACAACACCAGCACCGTCAGCGCCATAACCGCAAGCATATTGGACACACCCAACATAAGCGCAAGGCGCATCAGTTTGGGGTGTTGCATCAGCCACCTGAAGCCCTCAAGAACCTCCGCGCCCATGCTGCGCTTGGCTGGCATGGCGCGAGGCGGCACCACAATCAGCCAGACGACCCAAGCCGCAACCGCGAATGTCACAGCATCCAGCGCAAACGGCGCAGGCACCGCATAGGCAATCAGCACACCGGCCAGAGGCGGACCGATGAAGCTGCCCATAATCTGCTCGATGCTCCAGATCTGGCCATTTGCCCGTTCCAGATCTCCGGGCGCGACCACAGAGGGCAGCGCAGTCTGCGCCGCATTGTCCCGCACCACTTCGGCAGAGCCGAGCAAAAAGGCCAAGCCGCAGAGCGCCAAAATGTAAAAGTTCACCCTATCGTCGGGCGGCAGGTCCGGCAGAAAGGTAATCAGGGCAATCACACCGGACGTCAACAAAAGCCGCAGCAGATCGGCCATCACCATCAACCGCTGCCGGTCACCCCGATCGGTGATGACACCGGCCGGCAGAGAAAACAGCAACCACGGCAGGCGGGTCGCAAAAGCGACATAGCCGATTAAAACCGGATCCCGCGTGATCAGGGTCGCCAACCAGGGAAAGGCCAATGCGGAAACCCCATCCCCCAGATTCGAAATAGCAGAAGCTGAAAAAAGCAGCCGGTAATTCCGATTAGAATACAACAAAGACATGGGCTACTCTGTCCTGCCTTTCAGCTTCAAAGTCAACTACCACAAGTAGAAGGGACGCCGGTAGGTCGCGTCTGTTGCGAAAAAATGAACAAGGCGCTTCTGCTGGCAGGTACGGCACTGCGAACGAACCCTCCAGCCACCGGCGCCCGTTATGGTAGAATCATTAGCATTCCGAGCCGACACAGAAACCCGACAAATCTACTTCTATCCTGCCATTTCAGAGCGTCGCAGCCTGAAGGCGTCCCGCATCAGCCAGCACTGCGGGTAAACGTCAGGGTCTTTTCATCGGATAAACCCGGTTGGAACTTATATCCGTCCAGATCAAAATCCTTCAGGCCTTCTACCGTTTGCACGCGGTTTTTAATGATATAACGGGCCATCGCCCCGCGCGCGCGCTTGGCAAAGAACCCGATCATTTTCAATTCACCGTTGCGGTCTTCTTTGAAAGACGGGGTGATAACGGGCGAAACCATTTTCTTTTCTCTGGCCGCCTTGAAATATTCGTTACTGGCGAGATTGACCACAGGCGCACCACTAGAAGCCGCGTCGAGCGCACCGCAAAGTTTTTCGCCCCAATAAGCATAAAGCGTTGCACCCTCGTCATTTTTTAACTTGCTGCCCATTTCCAGCCGATAAGGCTGGATCATATCCATCGGGCGCAGCAGACCGTAAAGGCCGCTTAGGATCCGCAAATGATCTTGGGCATAACTGCAATCAGATTCATCAAAACCCGTCGCTTCGAGACCGGTATAGGTATCGCCCGCAAAGGCAAACATCGCCTGTTTCGCGTTATCCACCGAGGATTGCGCAGAGAACCCGTCGAACCGCGCTTTGTTCAGCTTGGCAAGGTCTTCACTGATGTGCATCAGGCTGCGCAAATCGCCCACGCTCAGCTTTTGCGCAATCGTTGCCAGCCGGTTTGCGTCCTCCTGAAACGCCGGATAGGTTTCCGGCATCGGCTTCGCAGGCCGGTCAAAGTTGAGCTTTTTTGCAGGCGAAAGCACGGCCAACATATCGGGTCTCCAAATTTTTATGGGCCGCTATTACATGAAGATCAGCCGGAAGACCAACCCCGAATAGCCAACGGGCCGTCATCTACGGCTAAGCCGTTCACGATCGTGCAAATTAAATCACTTTGCCTGATTAAGCGGCTTTGTCGGAATGAATTTCATCCAGAAACGCCGCGCCAAACCGCTCGGCCTTAACCTCACCAACACCCGAGATCCGTGACAGCGCGTCAAGATCCGCGGGACGGGATTTTGCAATTTTCGACAAGGTCGAATTGCTGCAATTGAGATAAGTATCCATGCCGCTCTCGCCCCGCGCCAGCCGCAACTGCGCCTCTTGCAAGCGGTCGAACAGATCGCCTGCCTCGCGGCCTGCCAGTTTGCGTCTGGCGGGATGGACCTGTTCGGACTCTCCGTTGATCACCTCAAGAAAAGCCGCGCCGTAGCGTTCCAGTTTCACCGCACCGACACCTGCAATCCGTGAGAATTCATCCAGAGAACCGGGCCGCGCCTCGACCATGCTGATCAGGGTGGCATCGGGAAAAACAACATAAGCTGGTGCCTGAATGGCTTCTGCCAAAGCGCGCCTTTTCGCCTTCAACGCGGAAAGCAGTGGCTCATCCTCTTCAGAAACCATCGCCCGCGCTTTGCTGGTTTTGCGGTTCTGCCGCTGGATCGTGTCTCGGCGCAGCTCTATGCTTTCCTCGCCCTTCAGGATCGGCCGAGCCCGTTGTGTCATGCGAAAAGCTCCGTGCCGTTCCATATCCGGGCGGATCAGGTCATACCCCATCATTTGCCGGAAAATCGCCTGCCACTGCCCTTTATCGTATTCTGCACCAACCCCGAATGTCGGCAAAGATTCGTGCCCACGCTGGCGGATTTTGTCTGTTGTGACCCCGCGCAGAATGTCGATCAAATGTCCCGCACCAAAAGTTTCTCCGGTGCGCAGCACAGCGGACAAGGCTTTGCGCACAGCATCAGTCCCGTCGAAAACCTCTGGCGGACTGGCGCAGAGATCACAGTTTCCGCATCCGTCGATTTCGTCCCCGAAATAGCGCAGCAACACACGGCGCCGGCAACGCCGCGCCTCAGCCAGCCCAAGCAGCGCGTTCAAACGCCCGTGATCTGCCTCTTTACGCTCAGGCGGGGCAAGCCCCTCATCAATCTGGGCGCGGCGCAAACGGACATCATCCGCACCATAGAGCGTCAAAGTATCCGCAGGCGCCCCATCCCGTCCTGCGCGACCGATCTCCTGATAATAGGACTCCATCGACTTGGGTAAATCCGCGTGGGCCACCCAGCGGATATCAGGTTTGTCGATCCCCATACCAAAGGCCACCGTTGCGACGACGATCAACCCGTCCTCCCGCTGGAAACGGGTTTCCGCCAGCCGCCTGTCATCCCGCTCCATTCCTGCGTGATAATGCAGCGCTGAGTGACCTTCCGCCCTTAAGGCAGTCGCGAGGGTTTCACACTTGTTCCGCGACGAACAATACACGATCCCGGATTGCCCCTTCCGCGCAGCTATAAACTCAAGCAACTGCCGGCGCGGGCTGTTTTTGGGTTGAAACGCAAGGTTTATATTCGGTCGGTCGAACCCCCGCAGAAAGGTCGAAGGTAACGCGCCATCAAAAAGGCGGGTCACAATTTCATCCCGCGACTGAGCATCAGCAGTCGCAGTAAAAGCCGCCAGAGGAACGTTCAACTCTTTACGCAGCGCCCCGATCCGCAAATAATCAGGGCGGAAATCATGCCCCCACTGACTTACACAGTGGGCCTCATCAACAGCGATCAATCGCGTATTTATCTTGCGCAGCAGCATCACCGTGCCCGGATTGGCCAACCGTTCCGGCGCAATATAGAGCAGTTTGAGCGCGCCATCCTCCAGCGCTTGAAATACCTCTTCCGTTTCCTCCTCGCTATTCCCAGAGGTCAGCGATCCAGCCCCGACACCCACGGCATTCAGCGCGCGAACCTGATCACGCATCAACGCAATCAAGGGCGAGATCACAACAGTCACCCCATCCAAACAGAGCGCTGGCAGTTGAAAGCACAAGGATTTCCCGCCACCTGTCGGCATAATCGCCAATACATTTTCACCGGCAAGGACCGCGTCCACCACTTCCTTCTGGCCATCGCGGAATGCGGTGAACCCGAATATTTCTGCCAGTAAATCCTGGGCTTTCGCCTGTCGGTCTAACATGTTTGTTTTTCGTCTGCTCGTTCACTTATAGTTTTGACAGGTTGATAAACGCTTAACAACCCGCAACCAACCGAAGGAATCCCCATTCCCAAGGGCAACTTCATCTATTAGAAGGCGCGGTATCATGGCGTCAGAAAAACCGAAATCCCTGTTATACTTCCTGCAATACCTACCCGTTGCGATGTTGCTGGCAGTCTCAAAACTACTGCCCTTTGATGCGCGCGGGACTCTGTCTGGTGCCGTCGTCAGCTTTGCGGTGCGCTGGCTTCCCCCCTTCCGCAAGCGGATCGAAGAAGGGTTATGCCGCGTTTATCCTGAAATGACACGGGCGGACAGAAATCGTATCGCAACGGCTGTTGGGCGAAACATGGGGCGGACCCTGACCGAGATTTTGTTCAACTCCGAATTTGCCACCAAAACCGACCGTTTTGTCGCAACAGGCCCGGGGTTGGCTGCGTTGCATAAGGCCCGCGCAGAAGGTAAAGGCGCGCTGATCGTCTCGGGCCATTTCGGTCAGTGGGAGGCAATTCGTCACTACCTAAAGGCAGAGGGGCTTGAAACTGGAGCGGTTTACAGGCCCAATTCCAACCCTTGGTATGAACCCCACTTTCTTAGGGGTATTCGCGATGGCGGCGCGCCAATTGTGCCACGCAGCAACTCCGGCACGCTCCAGATGGTGCGCCATATCCGCAAGGGCGGTTTCTTTGCAATTCTGGCAGACCAATACGTGCAGTGGGCCGAGAAAATCCCGTTTCTCGGGCATATCACCTCCACGACTACTTCCCCGGCTGAATTGGCACTCAAGTACAATCTGCCTCTGGTTCCCGCCTTCGGGTTGCGCGATTCTGATGGCCGGACCATTCATATTACATTCGAAGAACCGATCGCCCATACAGATGCGACAACTATGATGACAGAATTTAACGAGCGGATCGCTGCGCGGATACATGCCAACCCCGGTCAGTGGTACTGGTTGCATCGCCGCTGGAAAAACCTGTAACACCTCCACAATTGCCCGTATTATCTGGCCAAAACTGCCTTGGAAGAAACCGGTGCCGCACGTTGTGATCAAACTCCTAACCTTTCTGGCAACTATTCCGTTGCTGATCTGGGTGACACTTCAAGTCGTGCTCCGGCAGAGCAGCTTGGATACTGCAAAAAACCGCCTTGGTATTGCAACGGATCGTCCCCCTGAAAAGCCGGTGATCTGGCTGCACGCGGCGTCACTGGGGGAACTGACTTCGATCAAGCCGTTTTTGCTCTACCTCGCGCGTAATTTCCCTGATCATTTATTGCTGATAACCACGAATAATCCTGCGGCATTGAAAGCGGCACGGGGTTGGGCCGATCTTCCGATGATTTTACAAACCGCTCCGCTGGACATCCCGTTTGTGGTCAACCGATTTCTCGCTTACTGGTCCCCTGCAGGTTTTGTTAACATCGAAGGCGAAATCTGGCCGAACCGGTTCATATCGCTGGCTAAAAAACAGGTTCCTTCCATTATGTTGAATGCTCGCCTGTCGGATCGCTCTGCCAAGAAGTTGTCTAAACTCGGCGCAAGCGCACTGGGTCTGGTACATTTCAACCAGATCTATGCGCAGGACGCGTGTTCAGCGGATCACTTTTCAACACTCGGCATACCGCAAGACTGCGTCCGGACCATTCCGAATTTCAAGTCATTGGTTTCACTTCCTCCTCCGGATGTCCGCATGCAGGCGCGGTATGATCGTTGTAATACCTTATTAGCCGCATCAACCCATGAGGGTGAGGAGCCGTTGATTTTGGACGCGTTCCAATCATTATCCGAGCAAAATCCTAATTTAAGATTAATACTGGTGCCAAGACATCCAAATCGCGTACCCGAAGTGATGAAATTCGCGCAAGACAGGAAACTGGAAGTGGGGATCTACGGTGAAAAAAGCGAGCCGGAACAAGTCACTGTAGTAGATTCCCTGGGTAGCTTGCAGCGCATCTACCCGCTTGCGCAGGTGACGCTCGTCGGTGGCTCCCTTGTGCCTGACATCGGGGGACACACGCCCTACGAGCCGCTTCGAGCCGCCAGTGCTATTGTAAGCGGCCCATTCCATTCAAATTTTAAGCAAGAATACGAAACACTGACGCAAGCGGACGCTTGCATACTATCTAAGTCAGGCGAACTTGCGGACGCACTGAGCACCGCTTTCTCCCTTGCCGACGAATTGGCTGCAAGGGCCCAAAAAGTTTACCCTTCGGCCGCTGATCCGACGGTGCTTTTCAACGATATTGCGCGGAAGGTCGGGCTTTCATGATCTCACAGATAGCATTTACATTAAAACGTATCTTGTTTGGTGAGGATTTTCTGGCACAGCATTCATGTAGTCTTAACACTTTGCATGAAGACTTAGCAGGGAAGACCGTAGCAATTGTCGGGAATGCCCGCAGCCTGAGCAAGCAATCCTTCGGTAAGACGATCGACCAATATGATGTGGTCATCCGCATGCATGCGGCTCCTCTGCCGCAGGTGGAAAGCCACGGCACGCGCACGACCTGGTTGGCATTGGGAATGCCAGTGTCTCAGGAAATTATTGACGCGCGGGCCCCCGTTCGCCTGTTGTGGATGGCAAAGAAACGCAAACGCCTGCGGGCACGGTTTGCAAAAGCGAAAGGATTTTATCTTCATCCCAAAAACGAATGGGACCGTATGGCGACCGAACTGGCAGCCCCTCCAACCACGGGCGTCATGCTGATAGATTTGGTCGCACGGTCAGCGGCGGCAGAGATACACCTGTTCGGCTTTGACTTCTTCACCAGCCTGTCGCTGTCGGGGCGCCGCACAGCAGCGCAGGTGCCCCACGACTTTGCGGCGGAAAAACTGTTCACCCAGTCTTTGGTCGCGCGGGATCATAGGGTTGTACACCACACTGATTAACACTAACCACAGTCCCAAAGACAGATCAGGTGGACCAATGGACAAATCGGTATCAATTAAGGACGCGATTCAGACCAACCTAGTGGGGCTACGCGCGCTGGAAGAGCAACTTGAATCTTCCGAACTATCCGCAGCTTTGGATACTGCGCTGGACTTGCTTTTTGCAATGAAAGGCCGCCTTATTGTTGCCGGTGTCGGGAAAAGCGGGTTGATCGGACGAAAGCTTGCAGCGACTTTTTCTTCCACAGGAACGCCAGCCTATTTCGTCCACCCGGTAGAGGCCAGCCACGGTGATTTGGGGATGATCCAGTCCGACGATGTGGTGATGTTGCTGAGCTGGTCCGGCGAGACGCGGGAGCTTTCGGACTTGCTGGCCTACACCCGCCGCTTTGGTGTTCCAGTGATCGCCATCACCGGAAGCGCAAACAGCACATTGGCCCGTTCTGCTGATGCAGCGCTGGTTCTGCCCAAAGCGCCTGAAGCCTGCCCGCACAACCTGGCCCCGACCACATCGACGTTACTGCAACTGGCAATTGGTGATGCGCTGGCTGTAACCGTGCTTAAGATGAAAGGCTTCTCGGAAGAGAGCTTCCGTGATTTCCATCCGGGCGGCAAGCTTGGTGCGGCTTTGACGCCGGTGCAGGACATTATGTTTAAGGAAGCGAACCTGCCGACGGTACGAGAAGACGCGCCCATCATAGAGGTTCTGGGGGAGATTTCCCGCAAAACTCTCGGCATCGTCGGCGTGCTTGACGATACCGGCGTCTTAAAAGGTGTGATAACGGACGGGGACATCCGCCGCTATCTTGAAGCAAATTCCGCAGGCTCAATGAAGGAAGCCATGTGGGAGAAACTGGCGGCTTCCCTTATGACGCCCGGATCTGTCCATCTGGAGCCGCAGCGATCCTGCGCGCGGGCTCTGCATGTTCTGCAAAGCAATAAAATCTCTGCGGCTTTCGTTATCGAAAACGGCAAGCCGGTTGGCGTTGTCACTCTGATCCAGCTTCTCTCACTCGGCGTTGCTTAAGGACGGGGGTAAAAGCGGGTCACATATCGATGCACCCGGCGACCTCAACGCTGCCACTTTTCAGGATAGGACACCCTTTTGCCAGCTCCACGGCATGGTCGATCGTGTCTGCTGATACGATGGCATAACCGGATGCGGGATTAGAGCCCCCGTCGTCGGCAACACCGACTGCGTTAACAGTTTTGCTTTTGCCGACAGGCGCACCACCGTCTACGACAGCATCGCCCATGTCCCCGTACCATTTTTGCCAGGCCTCCATTTCCCGTGCGCCTTCTTCGGGGGTGTCAGGCATCTTTCCGCCATGAAATACAAAAAGAAAATTGGGCATATTATCCTCCAGTCGGGTTTGATTAAAATCGAACTGCGCGAAAACAGAAACCTGTGCGTCAAGGGGCGACAACTTTGGCAGCTGCGCTTGAACCTGGCACGCATGACCTGACAAAACCTGCGTCTTCCAGACTAGCACGTTTCGCCGCTTGAAAGTATGTAATTTACCAGTAAGGTCGGCCCGATACACCCCAAGCCCTTTCCCACCACAGGCCCCTGCGATGAAACTCTCGGATAACATGCAAGGCGCGGCTTTGATGACGGCCTCTATGGCGGGGTTTGCGCTGAATGATGCTGCGTTGAAATTCGGCGGCAGCGACATGGGGCTGTTTCAGGCTATTTTCATCCGCGGGATATTTGCCGTTCTGCTGATCGGCGGCTTTGCTTTTATGCGTGGCGCGCTATCGGCCTTGCCAGCAAAGCGAGATCTGCGCTGGATCTCGATTCGATCCCTCGCAGAGATCGGGGCAACGCTGTGCTTTTTGACCGCGCTTTTCCACATGCCGCTCGCGAATGTCACGGCAATTTTGCAGGTTCTTCCCCTAACGATCACGCTCGCCGCTGTGGTGTTTCTTGGCGAACCGATTGGCGGGAAACGCATTTTAGCAATTCTTGCCGGCTTTCTGGGAGTTTTGATCATCATCCGTCCCGGCACATCTGACTTTAACGCCTATGCGCTGCTTGGACTTCTGGCCGTGGGCTTTGTCACCCTGCGCGATCTGTCCGCCCGCCAGCTGAGCGTGAAGGTCTCCAGTCTTTTTGTCGCTTTTGTAGCGGCTTGTGTCATCACGCTGGCGGGGGCTGTTGGCGTATTCGTCAGCCAAAGTTGGACGCCCGTGGACCCGACGGAGCTAGGGATTCTCGCGCTCGCGGCCTGTTTCCTGTTTGTGGGTTATTACTGCTCTGTTGCGACCATGCGCGTGGGCGAAGTGGCGGTTGTGACGCCGTTTCGCTACTCCATCCTTTTGTGGGCAATCGCGCTTGGCTGGCTGCTGTTCGGGGACATTCCTGACGGCTGGTCAATCCTTGGCATGGCCATTATCTTCGGATCGGGCGTTTTCACCATGTGGCGCGAGCGTAAAGTTAAGCGCGCAGCAGAGCGTACGACAAAGCAACGGGAAACAGCTGTGAAAGCAGGGCTTGCAAGCGACATGCCTCCGGTTAACCTACGTTAAACACACGGGGCAGATGATCCTGCAATAGAAAGAAATTAAAATGCCGCAAACCATTACAAAACACGTCAAAGACATGGTCGCAGAGGCGAACACCCGCGTCACGACAATCCCCACAACAGAAGCGTTTGATCTGGTGGACAGCCCTGATCACGTGCTGATCGACCTGCGGGATTTTCGCGAACTAAAGCGAGGCGGCAAAATACCGGGTGCGTTTTCCTGCCCGCGCGGGATGCTGGAATTCTGGATCGATCCGGACAGCCCCTACCATAAGGACGTGTTTAATCAGGATAAAACCTATGTGTTTTATTGCGCCAGCGCATGGCGGTCCGCATTAAGCGCGCTGGTCGCACAAGAGATGGGGCTAAAACCTGTCGCCCATATCGAAGGCGGTTTCGGGGCGTGGGTGAAAGCCGGCGGTCCAGTAGAAACCATCGAGTAACGCCAGCCCCTTCGGTCAGGCACGGTAAGTAATGCGCCCGCCGCAGATGGTCGCTACGGGTCGGGCCTTACCCAGTTGGTCCGGCTCGATCCCTTCCAGATCAGTGTCCATCACCACCACATCTGCCATCATACCGGCCCGTAATTTGCCTTTGCGGGTCTCGTTGAACTCCACCCAAGCATTGTCGCGGGTATAAGACGCCAGCGTCTCGCGCAGGTCTTGGCGTTGGTCGGGCCAATGTTCCGGCAATTCAACACCTACCACGGCCCCTTGGATCGTGGGCATCACATCGACAGGCACCACCGGCCAGTCGGTTGAGAAGATCACCTTGGCGCCTGCGTTCCGGATGGTCTGCCATGCGAAGGCGTGTTCATATTGAAAGTCATGCAGAAGGTAGCCCTTTTCGTAGGGCGGGAAAAACCCGCCAAGGGGCGAATGTAATGGCTGGATTGACGCCACGACCCCAAGCTCTGCAAAGCGCGGAATATCGTCGGGATGCACCGTTTCGATATGTTCGATGCGGTGGCGACTGTCTCGTGGACCGTTGGCCCTGCGCGCGGCTTCGTAACCATCGAGCGTCTGGCGCACGGCGGCGTCCCCTATGGCATGAACCGCGATTTGCAATCCCATGCTATCGGCGCGGGTGCAGGCCTCGTCAAAGTGGTCGGGGGAAAACAACGGCGCGCTGCAACTGTCGGTGCCCGGATAAGGCTGCAACATATAAGCGGTGCGGCTGTCGATCACCCCGTCCATGAACATCTTGACCCGCGAAGACCAAACCATATCGCCGCTATAGGCCGCACGCATTTCTGCGGCTTCTTCGATCCGGTCGAGCGGATCTGTGTGTTTCAGATGCATCGGCACTTCGGTTCGGCACAGCAGATCGCCGTCTTCTTCTAGCGCGGTCAGCAGTTCAAGCTGATAGAAGTTACCGTCCATGTTATGCAGGCCGGTGATCCCGTGAGAGGCGCAATGCTCCAGTCCGCGCAGCATCACAGCTTTGTCCACAGCCCGTTCTTTGGCGGTTACAGGAGGTTCGGGATTGGCGCCAGTCATCAGACCCAGCATCTCCCGCCCGCCCAGCGCGGTACAATCCAGAACCGCCTTATAGGCCCCCGGCTCCCGCAGTTCGCCAACTGCGGTGCCATCTCCGGCCATGACAACTTCTGAACCTTCATCCACCACGGCGCCGTGCAACAGCCCAGCCATTTCCAGCGCTTTGGTATTGGCCCAGACCGTGTGATGATCCGAGGCCATTGCAGCAAAGGGACGGTCCGGCATTGCCGCATCCAGATCCTGACGGGTGATCGGGCGGTCGCCCATCGCGTGATAGTCGATGGCGCTTGCAAACAGCAGCGGATCATCAGGACGGGAGTTTGCATAAGGACGCACAGCCGCCGCGATTTCATCAACGCCTTCTGCGCCATAAAGATTCAGGTAATCCAGTTCTGCTGCGCCTTGAAACAGATGCACATGGCTGTCGATAAAGCCGGGGAGCACGGTGCCGCCTTCGGCGTCGATCACTTTGGCCGTACCTGCAATCTCTTTGATTTCAGCGGCACTGCCAACGGCTGCGATGATGCCGTCCTTAATTGCCAATGCCTCGGCGTCCGGCCCGTCAAAGGTGATGACGCGGCCATTCAGGATTACCAGATCCATAATTTCGGTCCTTTAAATAAAAAACGGCGCACCCGTTCACCGGATGCGCCGAAATGGGTATTACTTTTGCAGTTCGGTCCAGATTTTTGTATAAATCTTGGTGGCCTCTGGCGGGCAAACTTCGGCGATATAGGCCGCTTCTTTCAGGTCCGCAGGGATATTCACCTCAGGGGCATCTGCCATATCTGCTGGCATGAACTCCGCAGAACCTGCGATCCCGTTTGCATAACGTGCAAATTCAGAGATCAGCGCCGCATTTTCCGGTGCCATGATAAAGTTCATGAACGTCTTGGCGTTATCGGGATTCTTCGCATCAGCCAGAACCGCTACGTTGTCCATCCACACCGGATAGCCTTCTTGCGGGTACCCGAATACGATGTCCTCATTTTGAAGACGGGCGCGGAAGGATGCGCCGTTCCAGTTTACACCAGCGGACAGGTCGCCCTTGGCGTATTTCTCAATCGCGCCGTAATCAATCGACAGCCAGTGCGGTTTCGCCGCCATCAAAGTGTCGCGCACTTTCTTGAGCACGTCTTTGTCAGCGGTGCATTGGTCCCCGCCCACGTATTTGATCGCCATGCCCATCACGTCGTTCATTTCGGGAACCACGTTGATCTTGCCCTTCAGCTCCTCCGGTGGATCAAGGATGATAGACGAGGTGTTCGGGTCGCCGCCATAAACAGCGGTGTTCACCGTCACGCCCACGGTTCCCCATTGCCACGGCACAGTATAATTGCGGCCCGGATCAAAGGCGACGTCTACCCACTGCGGGTCCATGTTTTTGAAGTTGTCCATTTCGTTGGGCTTCACTTCCATTAGCAGCCCTTCGTTGATCCAGATTGGAACATAGGTGCCGGATGGAACAACAATGTCAAACCCGTGACCGCCCGCCTTGATCTTTGCCAGCGCCGTATCGTTGCTGTCGTAATCCGTCACAGTCACCTTGATGCCGGTTTCTTCTTCGAATTTGCTGATCAGATCGGGGTTTGTGTAGTTGCCCCAGTTATAGATGTTCAGCTCGCCATCTGCAAAAGCAGGCACGCCCAGCGCAGCCGCAATCCCGATCGCAGTTACCAACGTTTTCATGTCAGTTACTCCCTGTTCGTTTGTGTTCCGCTCTTGGAAAGTAGATAGAACGCGATCACAAGAGCGACTGAGATCGCGAGCAAAGCTGTCGATATGGCGTTGACTTCCGGTGTGACCACGCGGCGCATCTGCCCGAGCATATAGGTCGGCAGCGTATCCTGCCCCGCGGATTTCACAAATTCGGTAATCACCACATCGTCCAGCGATATCACAAAGGCCAGCATACTGCCCGCCAGCACACCCGGCCACAACTGGGGCAGCGTCACACGGCGAAACACCCGCCACGGCGTGCCGTAAAGATCTGCCCCTGCTTGTTCTAGGTTCAGGTCCATACCCTGAAGCCGCGCACGGATCGGCATATAGGCAAACGGAATACAAAAGGCAGAGTGCGCGATGATAAGATACATCAATCCGGTGTAGCCCGTCGCCACTTTGATCATCGCAAAGAAGATCAGCAGCGCCACCGCCGTAACAATTTCGGGGATCATCAGGGGCTGGTTGATCAGGGCAAACACAAAGGTATAGCCGCGAAACCCTCTCGTGCGGGTTGTGGCCAGCGCTGCCATAACCGCCGCACTGGTGGCAATCACCGACGCACTGGCAGCGATGATAAGCGACAGGATCGTTGCGTCCTGCACCTTTTCATTCTGCCATGCCTTCACGTACCACTGCCACGAAAAGCCTTCCCAGATCGCAATGCTTTGACCCGCATTAAAAGAATAGACCACCAGAAGGATGATCGGCAGGTACAGCACCGCAAAACACAGCAGCGCAAGCGGGACAAAACCGGTCTGGCGGCGGACATCAAAAGCGCGCGATTTAGCCATGGGACATCTCCTCGCGGCCAGCGGCGCGCACATAGACAATCAGCGCGACCATCACGATGGCCAGCAAAGTAATCGACAGCGCCGCACCAAGGGGCCAGTTCCGGCCCTGCCCGAACTGCAATTCTATCAGATTGCCAAGCATCAACTGTTTGCCACCGCCCAGCACACGCGGCGTGACATAGGCCCCAAGGGAGGGCACAAAGACAAGGATTGACCCTGCAATCACACCGGGTTTCACAATCGGGAAAATCACCCGCCGCAGCACCCGCCACCGCGAGGCGTAGAGGTCATAGGCTGCCTCAACCAATGAGAAGTCAAACCGCTCCATCGCGGCATAAATCGGCAGCACCATAAGCGGCAGATAGACGTAGAACATGCCCAAGGTGATCGCAAATTCGGTGAACAGCATCTGGATCGGCTGGTCGATAATCCCCAGCCCGATCAGCAGCGAATTGACCACCCCCTCGTTGCGGATAATCTCCATCACCGCGAATGTGCGGATCAGCAGGTTCGTCCAGAACGGGATCATGATCAGCAACATCCAAATGTCCCGCTTGTCCTTGGGGCGTGTTGCAATGAAATAGGCGGTTGGGAAGCCGACGATAAAGGCCACCAGTGTCGTCATCAGCGACAGTTTCACAGACCGCCAGAAAATCGACAGATGGGCATCCGAAAAGGACAAAGTGTCGTCGAAAAAGTCCCGCTCCACGACCACATTGAACCAAGCGTCGGTGGAGAATTTCCAGACCACCCCGCCGTAATCACCGGGGGTCAGGAAGGAATAGATCACCACGATCAGCAAGGGACCAGAGGCTGCGAACAGAAGGATCAACAGCGCTGGCGAAAGCAAGAGCCAGCGGCGGCGGGTGGCTTGAGTGTCGGATGCCTGTGCCATCAGTCCCTCAGCACCTGACCGACGCCGGCCTCAAAGCTGATGCCAACGGTATCGCCCACTTCACAGAGCTCACCAGCGTTTGGTTGGTTCTGTTCGCGCACCACAAAGGCCGAACCCGCATCAAGCGTCACGTGGTAATGTGTGTCAGTGCCAAAATAGACGATGTTTTGCAAAACCCCGTCGAGCAGGCCGCTCTCTTTGGTCAGTGTCGCGTGTTCGGGGCGCACCGCCAGTGTGACCGCACCGGACTGGCTACCGCCCTGCACTGCCCGCGCCGCAACAGATTTGCCAGACGGCAGGGTCACGGTGGCGACGTCTCCGTCAACGGATTGAAGCGTGGCGTCCAGAAAATTCGTATCCCCGATGAAATCGGCTACAAACCGTTCGGCGGGATGGTCGTAGATGTCTTTCGGCCCGCCGATCTGCAAAATACGTCCCGCGCTCATCACTGCGATCCGGTCGGACATGGTCAGGGCTTCTTCCTGATCATGTGTCACAAAGACAAAGGTAATGCCAGTTTCCGATTGCAGGCGCTTCAGTTCGATCTGCATTTCCTTGCGCAGTTTGAAATCGAGCGCCGACAAGGGTTCGTCGAGCAGCAGGACTTTCGGGCGCGGGGCGAGCGCACGGGCCAGCGCGACCCGTTGCTGTTGGCCGCCGGAAATCTGGCTGGTCATCCGGTCGGCCATTGCCGTCATCTGCACCAGCTCCAGCATCTCGCCAACGGTCTGTTTGATCTCTGCCTTGGGACGGTCCTGCATTTCCAGACCAAACCCGATATTCTGGGCCACAGTCATATGGGGAAACAGCGCGTAGTTCTGAAACACCGTGTTCACAGGCCGCGCATAGGGCGGCAGCGGCAGCACATCCTGCCCTTCGATCGTCAGAGACCCCTTGGTCGGATCCACAAACCCCGCGATAGAACGCAACAAAGTGGTTTTGCCACAGCCAGAGGGGCCAAGAAGGGTGAAAAATTCGTTTTGACGTATCTCTACATTGATGTCGTCAAGGGCGGTGAAAGCATTGGCGCCTGACCCGAAGGTTTTCGACAGACCGGAGATTTCAATCATTGTGCCTCTATTAAATGGCTTGAGCGGTGTCAGTCCGAATGGCCCCATTTTTGGGCCATCCACCACCTACCTTAGCGTCAACTGTCCGCCCCGAGTCAACGTGTTTGTTTTAATTAAACGGCTGAAATTAAGGCACTCTGCTTAAAGGGCGAACATTCGCCTAAGGCCCATAAAAGAATTTCAAGACAATAACTTACAACCCGTTCACGGGAACCTTTAGCATCGGGTTACCGTCGTCATCGGTTGGCATCACGCCGGCGCGCATGTTCACTTGTAAGGACGGAATAATCAGCTTGGGCATCGCCAGTTGCGCATCCCGTTCGGTGCGGAATTTGATAAACTCCTCGCGCGTTTTCCCGCTGCCTACGTGGATGTTGTGGACCTTCTCCTCGCCCACGGTGGTTTCCCATTTGATGTCCCGACCATTCGGGCCGTAATCATGACAGATGAACAGGCGCATATCGTCGGGCAACGCGAGAACCTTCTGGATACTATCATAAAGCTGCCCCGCATCCCCGCCTGGAAAATCCGCCCGCGCAGAGCCTCCGTCCGGCATGAACAGCGTATCGCCGGTAAAGGTCGCATCACCGATCACATGGACCATACAGGCAGGGGTGTGACCGGGGGTATAGATAGCGAAAGCCTCCATCGTGCCGATCTGGTAGGTATCACCGTCCTGAAACAGCGCATCAAACTGCGACCCGTCCCGCTGGAAAGCAGTGCCTTCGTTGAAGATCTTCCCGAAGGTTTCCTGCACCTCCATGATCTTTTCACCAACGCCGACCTTCCCGCCGAGCCTTTCCTGTATATAAGGTGCGGCGCTCAGGTGGTCCGCATGAACGTGGGTTTCTATAATCCAGTCGAGCGTCAGCCCGCGGCGGGTGATTTCGGCGATCAACGCATCGGCGTGGTCATAGGTGATCCGTCCTGCGGCGTAATCAATGTCCATAACACTGTCGATAATCGCACAATGATCGCTGTTTGGATCTTTGACGATGTAGCTGACAGTGTTGGAGGCTTCGTCAAAATGGGCCGAAACCTCGGGTTTGACGTCCATATTTACCGGATAGGCCATTTGCATCTCTCCACAATTCGGGGTGTCTCCCCGCGAGTGTTGCACAAGGGGCGCAATCTTCGCAAATGCAAATCCGGTTTAATCCAGCGCCGCCACAAGGATTGCCACAAAAGCCCCACCCAGAACAAACCACGCCATCTGACGCCAGCGCGACACAGGGCGGCGGGTTTCAGGCGCCGCGGCCGTGCGCAGCAAGGCGTTTTCCACCAGTTGGGGCAGTTGCGGGCCAAACCGGGACAGGGTGCGCACGGTGCGCCCAAGATCCCGCACAATCGCCTTTGGTCCCAGATTGTCAGTGATGTAAGTTTCAACTACCGGCTTTGCCACTTCCCAGATGTTCAGCGACGGATCGAGCGAGCGGCCAACCCCTTCGACCACAACCATCGTGCGTTGCAGCAGGATCAGTTCGGTGCGGGTCTCCATACCAAAGCGCTCGGTCACATCAAACAAATGCCCAAGCAACCGCGCCATCGAAATCTTGGTGGCATCCTGCCCGAAAATAGGCTCCCCAACAGCGCGCAGGGCAAGAGCGAACGCCTCGACGTCCTGATGGGCGGGGACGTAGCCTGCCTCAAAATGCACTTCGGCGACACGGCGGTAATCCTTGCGTATGAAACCGATCAAAATCTCTGCATAAACGCGGCGGGTGTATTCGTCGATCTGCCCCATGATCCCGAAATCAAGCGCGACCAGCTCCCCCCCGGGTCCGGCTTTCAGGTTCCCCTGATGCATATCTGCATGGAAGAAACCGTCCCGCAGCGCATGGCTAAGGAAAACCTGCACAATCCGTGCACCCAGCGCAGGCAGGTCATATCCCGCTTCGCGCAGCGCATCTACATTGCTTAATCCGATGCCATCGACCCATTCCAGCGTCATCACAGCGCGGGCGGAGTGTTGCCAGACCATACGGGGTACGCGAAAGCCTTCGTCCCCTTCGGTATTGGCGTGGAACTGGTCGGCGGCACTCGCCTCCATTCGCAGATCCAGCTCCCCTTTGACGACGGATTCAAAGTGGTTGATCACCTCGGTCGGATGCAAACGCCGACTAGAGGGGGACAGAAGTTCGATCATCTGCGCGGCAAAATGAAAAGCGTCGACATCTTTGCGAAATGCCCGCTCAATACCGGGACGCAGGATTTTGACGGCAACGTCCTGCCCTGTATCCTTCAAACGCGCGTGGTGTACCTGCGCAATCGAAGCTGCCGCAACGGGTTCGGAAAACTCTGAAAAAATCTGCTCGACCGGTGCGCCAAGCGAATGTTCGATTTCGGCGCGGGCCTCTTCCATCGGGAACGGTGCGATCTTGTCCTGCAAGACCTGCAATTCCCGTGCCATATCAGCACCAACCACATCGGGGCGGGTGGACATCAGCTGACCGAACTTGATGTAAGCCGGACCGAGCGCTGTAATCGCCCGCAGCATCGGGGGCTGTGTCGGATCGCCCTTCAGGCCAAGCCATGCAAACGGCCAGCCGAGAATACGCGCAGCAAAGCGGACTGGTGCAGGGGCGTCCACGGCCTCTAGCGCCATTTTCATGGCACCGGAGCGTTCAAACGTGGCGCCTGTGCGGATCAACCGCCAGATATTATGAGGTCCGCGCATATTAGATTTTCCACCCGCTGTGCAGTGCGGCAATGCCCAGCGTCAGATTGCGGTACTTGGCGTTTTCAAACCCGGCGTCCTTCACCATCTGCAAAAACGTGTCTTGGTCTGGAAACTTGCGGATCGATTCCACCAGATACTGATAGCTGTCCGCGTCGTTGGCGATTATCTTACCCATCGGCGGAATCACATTGAAAGAGTAGCGGTCGTAGGCCCATTGCAGAGCGGGGTTCGGAATTTGCGAGAACTCCAGAACCATCAGACGACCACCCGGGCGCAACACGCGGTAGGCTTCGTTCAGTGCTTCCTGCGGGCGGGTGACATTCCGGATGCCAAAGGAAATCGTGTAAACGTCAAATGTGTTATCCGCAAAGGGCAGCGCCATCGCATCGCCGCAAACCCAATCCAGATGATCGGCCATATCCTCGGCCTCGGCCCGCAGACGCCCCGCATCAAGCATGCCTTGCGTCATATCAAACACGGTTGCATGGGCCTCGGGGGCGCGCTTCAGGAAGCGGAAGGAAATATCGCCAGTGCCGCCTGCAACATCCAACAGCTTTTGTGGACCGCGCGGCGCTAACCAGTCCATCATCGCATCCTTCCAGATCCGGTGAATGCCCATAGACATAGCGTCGTTCATTATATCGTATTTCGACGCCACATTGGAAAACACCCCATGCACCATGCCGGCTTTGGCGTCTTCATCCACGGTCTGAAACCCGAAATGGGTGGTCTTTTGCGATTCGGTCATGGTCTGGCCCTCGGGTCTTGTGTTCGGACTATATATAGGGTGATTGAAACAGAGGAAATGCGGCATGGTTGTTTGTCGCAGTTTAACCCCATAAATGGAGGGGCGTATGCCTGAACTTCCAGAGGTCGAAACAGTACGGCGCGGGCTGGAACCTGCAATGGTGGGCAAACGCATCGCCTTGGCAGACGTGCGCCGCCCCAACTTGCGCTGGCCGTTTCCCGATGGCATGGCCGACCGCCTGACTGGCGCACGCATTGAACGGCTGCGCCGCCGCAGCAAGTATATTCTTTGCGATCTGGATACCGGCGAAACGCTTCTGATCCATCTTGGCATGTCGGGCCGGATGCTGATTGCTCCGCCAAATGCAGAAAACGGGCGCGATATGCTGGGGCAGTTTCATCACCTTCACCCTGCCCCCGAAAAACACGATCACGTTGTACTGGATATGGAAGACGGCACACGGATCACCTTTAATGATGCGCGCCGCTTCGGGGCGATGGACCTTTTCGCCACCGAACTGGGCGAGACGCATAAATTATTAGCAGTGCTCGGGCCGGAGCCTTTGGGCAACGGGTTTGACGAAGCCTATTTCAAAGCGGCGCTGAAAGGAAAGAACACCCCGATCAAATCTGCCCTGCTCGACCAGCGGATCGTGTCAGGTCTGGGCAATATTTATGTCTGTGAAGCCTTGTGGCGCACCGGCATATCCCCCCTGTGCAAAGCCGGCGGCATCAGCGGCAAACGCATCGCGTCTCTGGTGCCAGCGATCCGTCAGGTTTTGGCAGAAGCTATCGAATCAGGTGGTTCCTCTTTGAAGGATTACCGGCAAACCGACGGTGAACTGGGTTATTTCCAACACAGCTTTGCGGTTTACGGGCGCGAAGGCGAAGCCTGCAAGACGCCAGATTGCGCGGGCAATATCAAACGTGTGGTGCAATCGGGACGGTCGAGCTTCTTTTGTAACACCTGCCAGCGGTGATTTTGCGGCAGACTTGAAACCGGTGCTGGGCGTGGTAAGGCTAAACGCTTGAGAAACAGCAAGTGAGTGCACACATGGGCTATGAAACCCTGATTGTAGACATCGACGACCACGTGGGTGTGATCACCCTGAACCGGCCGGATGCTCTGAACGCCCTGAACCAGCAACTGCTCAAAGAGCTGGCTGCCGCCCTTGGCGTTATGCAAGAGAACGAGAAAGTGCGCTGCATCGTTCTGGCAGGAAGCGAAAAAGCCTTCGCCGCCGGTGCGGACATTACAGAGATGTCCGAACAATCCTTCGTTGATATGTTCTCGTCAGATTATTTCACTGCCGAAACCGAAGCGATCCTGCGCTGTCGCAAACCGATCATCGCAGCCGTATCAGGCTATGCGCTTGGCGGTGGTTGCGAACTGGCAATGATGTGTGACTTCATCATCTGCTCGGACACCGCGAAATTCGGCCAGCCCGAAATCAATCTCGGCGTAATTGCCGGAATCGGTGGCTCCCAGCGTCTCACCCGCTTTGTCGGCAAATCCAAATCTATGGAAATGCACCTGACAGGCCGGTTTATGGACGCAGAAGAGGCAGAACGCTCCGGTTTGGTCAGCCGAATCGTCCCCGCCAAGAAGCTTATGGAAGACGCGATGGCCACTGCGGCCAAGATTGCGGAGAAATCCACCTTGGCCACAATGGCAGTAAAAGAAGCTGTCGACCGCTCCTATGAAACCACTCTGCGCGAGGGCATTTTGTTCGAACGCCGTTTATTTCATTCACTTTTTGCCACGGAAGACCAATCCGAGGGCATGTCCGCCTTCATGGAAAAACGCTCTGCGAAATTCCGAGGCAAATAACCCGCAAACTTTCGCGCTTCAGACCGTTGACTTATTGGCAAACTGGTCCTAGAAGCGCGTTTCATCTTTCGACTCCGTAAGATCAGGATATTTATAATGGCTAACTCGCCACAAGCGAAAAAACGCGCGCGCCAAATCGAACGCCGCACTGAAGTAAACAAAGCCCGCCGCTCGCGGATCCGCACTTTTCTGCGTAAAGTAGAAGAAGCGATCACTGGTGGTGACCAGGCTGCTGCCGCTGATGCACTGAAGGCTGTTCAGCCAGAAGTAATGCGCGGTGTCTCTAAGGGTGTTCTGCACAAGAACACAGCCAGCCGTAAAATCTCGCGCCTGTCCGCACGCGTGAAAGCAATGGCCGCCTAAACCAGGCTGCCATCGGCGTACACAAAAGATGCAGGGCTTATGGGCCCTGTTTTTTTGTGTCTGAACGCCAAAGATTGCACTGTAGAAACCCTGCTGTGTATTTCGGACACACCTGCCACCCTTCCTGCGTTATCGCGGATGTTCCGCTTTTAGTCCCGTTGCCGGAATCGGTGGCGTTTACTAGATTGACCGGACAGCTGCGGACCTTGCACCCGGGGCATTTCTAAGATGGGAAAATATGTAAAACACCACTTAACAGTGGTGAAATTTTGCATGCGCATCCAAAATTTATCCAGCATTTCCAAGATGTTAAATAAGTACAGATTCGGAAACCAATTTGCGAGTCAACAGAGAAGAGTCATTGTCCGCTGCGCCTCGCAGTTGCTATCAACGACGAGTGATTCACCGCCAAGCGGGGAATCGTAGAACAGAATACTCTTTGAATCGGGGCAGACACATCATGACAAACAAGGTTTCAGAAGTTGAACCTATGCTGGCTTGGGAAATGCTGCGCGATCACGAAGATTCCGTATTGGTGGACGTGCGTACGCAGGCCGAATGGTCTTTTGTGGGTCTCCCCGATCTTTCTGAACTGGGCAAACAACCGCTGCTAATCCAATGGATGACCTTGCCCGCAATGCAACCGAACCCGGACTTTCTGGACGGGCTCGTAAACCAGCTGGACGGTGCTGCGCCGTCCCGTATCTTCTTTCTCTGCCGATCAGGTGCCCGTTCTATGGCTGCTGCATCACTCACCGCTGAGGCCTTTGCTGCGCAAGGCAAAACAGTGGAATGCGTGAATATTGCCGAAGGGTTTGAAGGGGATTTGAACGAGAACCGACACCGCGGGGCTTCGAATGGCTGGAAAGCAAGAGGATTGGCCTGGCGGCAATCTTGAATACTTTTTGGGGACAGAATGAAGACTGATGTTTGGGGCTCAGTACAGGACCGGCTGCGCGATGATTTAGGGGCAGATGCTTATAAGAACTGGATAGAACCACTGGTTTTTGAAGGTTTTGAAGCAAATGTCGCACGTTTCAAAGCGCCCACCGGATTTCTGGGTAATTGGGTATCGCGGAACTATTCCGACAAAATACAAATGCTCTTTTCGGAGCATGGTGCCGATGTGGCGCGCGTTGAATTTGCGACCAGTGTTGCAAAGAAAGCCGTGGCCGCGAATGGCAGTGCTGGGAAGGCGCCAAAGGTTGCGGAACCTGTGGCCCAGTCCCGTGCAACCGGTTCACCGGAACTGCCCGGTGCGCCTTTGGATGCACGCTTTACCTTTGACGCCTTTGTCGTCGGCAAACCGAACGAGCTGGCCCATGCCGCAGCCCGTCGTGTGGCCGAGGGCGGTCCCGTCACGTTCAATCCGCTGTTCCTTTATGGCGGCGTTGGTCTTGGTAAAACCCACCTGATGCACGCCATCGCTTGGGAAGCCCGCCGCCGTAATCCTGACGCGCGTGTTCTGTATCTTTCGGCAGAACAGTTCATGTACCGCTTCGTTCAGGCACTGCGCTTTAAGGACACGATGAGCTTTAAGGAACTGTTCCGCTCTGTTGATATCTTGATGGTAGATGACGTGCAGTTCATCGCCGGTAAGGACAGCACGCAGGACGAATTCTTCCACACATTCAACGCGCTTGTGGATCAGAATAAACAGATCGTGATTTCTGCGGACCGTGCGCCCGGTGAAATTGACGGGCTGGAAGAACGCATCAAGTCCCGCCTGCAATGGGGGCTGGTGGTTGACCTGCACCCGACGGACTATGAACTGCGGTTGGGCATCCTGCAAACCAAGGCGGAATCCCAAGCCCAGCACTATCCCGAAGTCAGCATCGCCTCCGGCGTTCTGGAGTTTCTGGCCCACCGGATTTCCACCAACGTGCGGGTGCTTGAAGGGGCGCTGACACGGCTTTACGCCTTTGCCTCGTTAGTTGGTCGCGAAGTAACGCTGGATGTGGCGCAGGAATGTCTCGCGGATATTCTGCGCGCAACCGATCGCAAGGTTACGATTGATGAAATCATCCGCAAGGTTGCGGACCATTACAACATCCGCATGACAGATATCCTCAGCCCGAAACGCGCCCGCGCTGTGGCCCGTCCCCGTCAGGTTGGCATGTTCCTTGCAAAAACGCTGACGTCTAAATCCCTGCCCGAAATCGGCCGCAGGTTTGGTGGGCGGGATCATACAACGGTGATTCATGCGGTGAAGAAAATCGAAGAGCTGCGCTCAGTGGACAGCCAGATCGCAGAGGACGTGGAAATGCTGCGCCGGATGCTGGAAGCTTGATAAACTGCTGATACGGCAAACAGTTTTAAGCGGGCGGTCCAGCGACTGCCCGTTTTTTTGTGCCGACTTGATAGGCACTTAGGGCGTTTTGCCGGACTCGCCTATTACCTTGGCAACGCGGGCAGCAATCGCAGCGCTGCCTTTGCGGGACGGGTGGATCATATCACCGCTGTGAAAGCTGCGATCTCCGTAGGGAACCATATCCTTTAGCGAAACCATGTGAACGCCTTCATCATAGGCTGCGAATTTGGCGATCCTGCTTTCCAATTCGTCCCCTTCATCGCGGCAATGTTCAATCGGAGAGCCACGCCCCGGACTGCGCAGATAGCCGACATAGACAACCTTAGCGCCAGTTTTACGAATATCGGTGATCAAGGAAGGGATTTTCCCGCCCTTCCCGTCCTTGCGCGCCAGTTTGTCCAGTTTGTTCTTACACACCACGCAGCCACAGCCGAGCCACAGGTCGTTCCCGCCCCCGTTCAGCACGACCCAATCCCAATCCCCCGCACGATACTGTTTGCCAATATTCAAACCGGCACTGCCTGAAATCGGGAGGTGATAGATGATACGTGCCCCCATGACGGATCGATCAATGACCGGCAGGCCCAGCGCCTGCTCCAGCACATCGGACACGGCATTCCCGCTCATGCCGTGGGACGCCAGCATAGAATCACCCATAGTTAGAATCCGCGCCGAGGAATCCCGTGACACAGATTCGGTGCAGCCCGACAGCAACAAGGACAGCACAGCGAAACAGGTGGTAGAAAATTTCATCAGGCGATCAACTCCGTTGGTTCTTAAATTAATATCCACGCCGGAGCGTTCGGGAAGAATTTAACGAAAAACATGTGCAGATTTTGTGACGTTGAAAAGGAAATAGCAAAGCCAACAAAGGCAAAACGCACTGGACAGGGGCAGGCCAAGGGCCGTTCTGTGGCATCCCCGTATGATTGCAGGGTTTTTTGCCTCTTCGATTCGCCTTCCGCTTGACCCTTCGCGTTATCCCGTGCTTTGTGAAACAGAGCTTGAAATCGAAGCCATTTGGCGTAGAGTTTGCGACCCACGCAATCTGAGGAGCGGGACATGAAGGTCAGTATTGAACGCAGCGCTTTGCTTAAAGCGATGTCACAGGCGCAATCCGTAGTGGAGCGTCGCAATACGATCCCTATTCTGGCCAATGTGCTGATCGAAGCCGAAGGCAACACCGCCAGCTTCCGCGCTACGGATCTGGACATAGAGGTCGTGGACAAGACACCTGCGATGGTTGAACGGGCCGGCTCCACAACGGTTGGCGCCCATACCCTGCACGAAATTGTGCGCAAACTGCCTGATGGTGCGATGGTTGATCTGACGGACGACGGCGCATCTGGTCGCCTTGAGGTCAGCGCGGGTCGCTCAAACTTCTCTCTGGCGACGCTGCCGAAAGAAGATTTTCCTGTGATGGCCTCGTCTGATTATGAATGCAACTTCACCGCCAATGCGGCTGTGCTGCGGCGCCTGTTCGACAAATCGAAATTTGCTATCTCAACCGAAGAAACCCGTTACTATCTGAACGGTGTGTATATGCACGCGTCAGATCGGGACGGCGAGAAAGTTCTGCGCTGCGTGGCAACGGACGGTCACCGCCTTGCGCGCATTGATGCGCCTCTGCCCGAAAACGCGGAAAGCCTGCCCGGTGTGATTGTCCCGCGCAAAACCGTGGGCGAGTTGCGTAAGCTGCTGGAAGATGACGACGCGGATATTGCCGTGTCTGTGTCCGAAACCAAAGTACGCTTCGCCACGCCGGAAATCACGCTGACATCCAAAGTCATCGACGGATCCTTCCCCGACTACACGCGGGTGATTCCCCAAGGCAATACACGCCGTCTGGAAGTAGACGCTGCGGAGTTCGCCAAGGCTGTGGACCGTGTCTCAACCGTATCAAGCGAACGCTCCCGCGCGGTGAAGCTGGCACTGGACGAAGACCGTCTGATCCTGTCCGTTAATGCGCCCGACAGTGGCGCTGCCGAGGAAGAGCTGGCCGTTGCTTATGGCGACGAGCGTTTGGAAATCGGCTTTAACGCAAAGTATCTGCTGGAGATTGCCGGACAGGTGGACCGCGAAAACGCTGTGTTCATGTTCAACTCCTCCGGCGATCCAACCCTGATGCGGGAAGGCAACGATGAAACCGCGGTCTATGTCGTGATGCCGATGCGGGTGTAAGTTGCCCGCAGCCCCGACACTCGCGCTGCAAAGCCTGACGCTTTCCCATTTCCGATCCCACAAGATGACCCGTCTGGAAACAGACGGGCGTCCGATTGCGATCTACGGGGCAAACGGGGCGGGCAAGACCAATATCCTTGAAGCGATTTCCCTGCTGTCGCCCGGTCGCGGGCTGCGGGCTGCCAAGGTGGACGAACTGGCCCGTGCGCCGGAATCAGTGGGCTGGAAAATCTCGGGCGTGTTGCAAAGCCTGAACCAGATCCACGAAATCGAAACCACCTTTGCGGGCAGCGGGTCGCGGGTGGTGCGGATTGATGAAAAAACCACATCGCAGGCTGCCTTGGGGCGTGTCGGTCGGGTGGTCTGGCTGGTGCCAGTGATGGACCGACTGTGGGTCGAAGGGGCTGAAGGGCGGCGGCGGTTTCTCGACCGGCTCGCGCTCAGCTTTCATCCAGGGCATGCAGATGCAAGCCTGACTTACGAAAAGGCCATGCGCGAACGCAACCGGATGCTTAAGGATCAGGTGCGCGATCCTGCTTGGTACAGCGCGGTGGAATCGCAAATGGCGCGTGCCGGTGCACAAATCCACGCCAACCGCACAGAGGCGCTGTCTCTGTTGCAGGCCGCGCAAGACAAAGCGGACACGGCCTTTCCCGCAGCCCACTGCACCCTGATCCACGCCGACGGAATTGCCCTGCCCGAAACTGACGAAGACCTCGCAGCCGCATTTGCGAGCAACCGGAACCGCGATCTTTCGGCTGGACGCACCCTGATCGGACCTCACCGCGCCGATCTGGAAGCGGTTTATGTGGCTAAGGGAATCGCGGCACGCAATTGTTCCACCGGAGAGCAAAAAGCCCTGCTGATCTCGCTCATTCTGGCCAACAGCCGCGCGCTGGCGCAGGAGTTTGGCGCACCGCCGATCCTGCTGCTGGACGAAGTCGCAGCGCATCTGGATGCCAGCCGCCGCGCCGCACTTTTCGACGAAATCTGCGCCCTTGGCGCGCAGGCATGGATGACCGGCACTGGACCGGAGTTGTTCACCGATTTCGGTCCCCGCGCAATGCGTCTTGCAGTGCGTGAAGAAAACGGGCTTTCTGTGGTTGATCCACATTAATGGAGTTTTGAGACTTCGGTGGTTTCCATAAGTCCCGGCACTCGTCAGAAAGGCAGCTCCATGACACCCCAGCGCGTCACGATGATTACCCTATCGGTCCTGAACATCGCGGTATCGCGCGAATTTTATCTCAAACTGGGGTGGCAGGAGGCTAAGGGCGGCAATGACAAGATCGCGTTCTTTAAACTGCGCGGGCTGTACCTGTCCCTTTACAGCCGCGACGCGCTGACCAGCGATATCGGCATGCCAATCGCCACACGCACAACCGGCGCGATCACACTGGCGACGAACTATGAAAGCCCCGACGCCGTGGATGCCGCCTATGACACAGCACTTAAGGCAGGTGCCATAGATGTCACGAAGCCGGCGAAAACGGATTGGGGCGGGTATTCCGGTATGATTGCCGATCCGGACGGACATTTGTGGGAATATGCACATAATCCTTTCTGGTCCTTTGACGATGACGGGTACCTGACGGGCAACGCATGAGCATTTCCCCCGTCGACCTGCTGCTTTACGCCGGAGCCATATTCCTGCTGTTTCTAACACCCGGTCCTGTCTGGGTGGCCCTTATCGCCCGCGCGGTGAGTGGTGGCTTTCACAGCGCATGGCCACTGGCGCTTGGCGTGGTGGTGGGCGATGTGCTCTGGCCGCTGGTGGCAGTGTTCGGGGTCAGCTATCTTGTGTCGGTCTATGCAGACTTCATGATCGTGCTAAAATACATTGGCGCTGCGTTGTTTCTGATCATGGGCGTCAGCCTGCTTCGCAAACCGATGCAAACGCTTGAGGACGGCAATTCCCGTCTGACGCGCCCGGGCATGTGGGCCGGTTTCATTGCTGGAGTGCTGGTCATCCTGTCTAACCCCAAAGCGATCCTGTTTTACATGGGCGTGCTACCCGGTTTCTTTGACTTTCGCACGATTACCGCACTCGACATTGCGGCGATCTGCATGATCTCTCTGGTGGTGCCGCTTTTGGGGAACTTGATGCTTGCGCTGATGGTGGACCGGATGCGGCGGTTTCTGTCCTCTCCCCAAGCGGTGCGAAGGCTAAATCAGGTTTCCGGCGCAGCTTTGATCGGGGTCGGGGTGCTGATCGCGCTGACCTGAACCGGCGCGATGGACTGCAAGATTTCTATTGGATATTTAAAGAAAATGGAGCCTGCCCGCACCCCTTTTTATGGTCCTCCAGGCCATGCCCGCTGCAAGCGGCTTTCCACCACAAAATATTGTGTCTTTGACGTGACAATCTCTCTGTAAACCGCTATAAATTGGGAAAAATCCCAGAAGGCGTATTCATGTCAGAAGAGCAAATTTCACCGGAAGAATACGGTGCCGATTCTATTAAGGTTCTCAAAGGCTTGGAGGCTGTACGCAAACGGCCCGGCATGTATATTGGCGATACCGATGACGGGTCGGGTTTGCACCATATGGTTTACGAAGTCGTGGACAACGGCATTGACGAAGCGCTCGCGAAACATGCGGACTTTGTTTCGGTCACAATCCACGCGGATGAAAGCGTTTCGGTACGCGACAACGGGCGCGGCATTCCGGTCGGCATTCACGAAGAAGAAGGCGTTTCTGCGGCCGAAGTGATCATGACCCAGCTGCACGCTGGCGGCAAATTCGACAGCAACTCCTACAAGGTGTCGGGCGGTTTGCACGGGGTTGGTGTTTCGGTTGTGAACGCGCTGTCGGACTGGCTGGAATTGCGCATCTGGCGGGACGGCAAGGAACACACCGCCCGCTTTGAACACGGCGATACCGCACGCTCTTTGGCTGTTGTGGGGGATGCGAACGGTGAAAGCGGCACCGAGGTGCGCTTCATGGCCTCAACCGACACGTTTTCCAACCGCGAGTACAGCTTTAAGACCCTTGAAAACCGGCTGCGGGAACTGGCGTTTCTGAACTCCGGCGTGAAGATAATACTGCGGGACGAACGCCCTGCCGAACATCTGGAGAGCGTTCTGGAATATGAAGGCGGCGTTCGGGAATTTGTGAAATTCCTCGACCGGTCTAAAACCGGCCTGCTGTCCGACCCGATCTACGTGGTTGGCGAAAAAGACGACATCGGCGTCGAAGTCGCGATGTGGTGGAACGACAGCTATAACGAAATGGTGCTGCCGTTCACCAACAACATCCCGCAACGGGACGGCGGCACCCATATGGCCGGTTTCCGTGGCGCGCTGACTCGCACCATCAACAACTACGCCCAGTCCAGCGGTATCGCCAAGAAAGAGAAGATCTCCTTCTCTGGCGATGATGCCCGCGAAGGTCTGACCTGTGTGTTATCAGTCAAGGTACCGGACCCGAAGTTCAGCTCGCAAACTAAGGACAAACTGGTCAGTTCTGAAGTTCGCCCCGCGGTTGAAGGTCTGATGAACGAAAAACTGGCAGAGTGGTTTGAAGAAAATCCCGTTGAAGCCAAAAACATCGTTTCCAAAATCGTAGAGGCCGCATTGGCCCGTGAAGCCGCCCGCAAGGCCCGCGAGTTGACGCGGCGCAAGACGGCCTTCGGCGGCACTGGCCTGCCCGGAAAACTTGCGGACTGTCAGGAACGGGATCCGTCCAAGTCCGAAGTCTTCATCGTGGAGGGTGATTCCGCGGGTGGCTCTGCCAAACAGGGACGTTCCCGCGAAAATCAGGCGGTTCTGCCCCTGCGCGGTAAAATCCTGAACATCGAACGGGCGCGCTTTGACAAAATGCTATCGTCCGAGCAAATTACCAACCTGATCACAGCCCTTGGCACCGGCATTGGCCGCGACGAATTCAACATCGAAAAACTGCGCTACCACAAGGTCGTCATCATGACCGATGCGGACGTTGATGGCGCCCACATCCGCACCTTGCTGTTGACCTTTTTCTTCCGCCAGATGCCTGAACTGATCGAAGGCGGTTATCTGTATATCGCGCAACCCCCGCTGTTCAAAGTGGCGCGTGGCCGGTCCGAAGTTTATCTTAAGGACCAGCAATCTCTGGAAGATTACCTTATTAGCCAAGGCGTTGACGGCAGTTCACTGCGCTTGTCCGACGGGTCCGTCATTACCGGCGCCGATCTGGCCCGTGTGGTAGAAGAGGCCCGCAAGGTCCGCTTCTTGCTGAACGCTTTCCCCACCCATTACAACCGCCACGTTCTGGAACAAGCGGCGATTGCGGGCGGTCTGGTGCCCGGGCGGGTTGACGATAACGCCCAAGGCGTGGCCGATGCAGTTGCTGCACGTCTGAACAAGGTGTCACTGGAATATGAACAAGGTTGGACGGGTCGCATCACACAAGATCACGGACTGCGTTTTGCGCGCATCTTGCGCGGTGTTGAGGAAAGCCACACCCTTGACGGCAATTGCCTGCGCAGCAGCGAGGCACGCAAGCTTGGCGGCCTGACCGAGAGCCTTCAGGAAATCTACGGCTCGATTGCGACCTACACGCGCAAGGATAAATCCCAGCCCGTATTTGGCGCCACCGACCTGTTGTCCTTGGTGATGGAGGAAGGCGAAAAAGGTCTTTCTCTACAACGGTATAAGGGTCTGGGTGAAATGAACCCCGACCAATTGTGGGAGACCACGCTCGACCCTGAAGCGCGTACATTGCTACAGGTTCGCGTCGAGGACATTGCCGATGCGGATGACCTGTTTACCAAGCTGATGGGCGATGTGGTTGAACCGCGCCGCGACTTCATCCAGCAAAACGCACTGAGCGTGGAAAATCTGGATTTCTGATCCATCACGACGGCAAGCCGCAGAACCTTGCGGCTTGCCGATTACCGGACATTTCCGGACTTCAGGGCCGAGTATTATCGGCAACTGAAGCCCCGATGCGGAACCCTTTCCTTCCCCATAAGTTGCCCTAGGTATGGTGTTAACGACGGCGTCCTTGTCGTCCTGCAAACCTTTCGAAAATACACACACAAGGGCTATATCTTATGAAAATCCTAATGGTACTCACCTCTCACGACGAACTTGGCGACACGGGCAACAAAACCGGCTTCTGGCTGGAAGAATTCGCAGCCCCTTATTACGTCTTCAAAGACGCAGGCGCCGAGATCACGCTCGCCTCTCCCAAAGGGGGGCAACCGCCGCTTGATCCGTCCAGCAACACGGATGATGCCCAAACCGAAGCGACCAAACGGTTCAAGGGCGACGACGCGGCACAGGACCATCTCGCTAACACCAAAGTTCTCGGGGATATCTCGGCTGACGGATTCGACGCTATCTTCTACCCCGGTGGGCACGGCCCTTTGTGGGATCTGGCCGAAGACGCCGACAGCGCCCGTCTGATCGAAACTTTCGCCAGCAGCGACCGTCCGGTTGGTGCCGTCTGCCACGCCCCTGCCGTGTTCAAGCACACCAAAGGCGTCGATGGAAATCCGCTGGTTTCGGGCCGCAAAGTGACAGGCTTCACCAACACCGAAGAAGAAGGCGTTGGCCTGACCGACGTGGTGCCGTTCCTTGTGGAAGACATGCTCAAATCCAACGGCGGAGAGTACCACAAAGGCGACGACTGGGCGTCCTTCGTGGTGACCGACGGCAAGCTGGTCACAGGACAGAACCCCGCTTCTTCGGAAGAAGCGGCTGAACGTCTGCTGTCCCTGCTGTCTTAAATTAACCAGATGCGGAGGGTGTAGAGCCCTCCGCACCTCGGGTAGATTCGCCGGTCCCAAGTACGGCGCGCCGCACAATCGAAGAAAAATTCCCGCCCATTTTCCGAAAAACCTTTGTAACTGTGCGCTTTATGGCACCGCAGTGCGAAGTCTTCGCCCCGAGCGGGCCTTTTCGCTTGATATTTTGCCGCTTTAGGATCATGTAGCCCCGCATGAATGGCGGCTACGCTACTGGACGCCAATACTGGAGAAAACATGGCTAAAGAAGAACTTCTCGAATTCGATGGTGTCGTTGTCGAGCTTCTGCCGAATGCGACATTTCGGGTAGAGCTGGAAAACGGCCATGAAATTATTGCTCATACTGCTGGCAAAATGCGGAAGAACCGCATTCGCGTGCTGGCAGGGGATAAGGTTCAGGTGGAAATGACCCCTTATGACCTGACCAAAGGGCGTATCAACTATCGCTACAAGTAATCCGCCATGCGTTTGACCGCATGAGGCTGATACTCGGATCTGCCAGCCCGCGTCGGCTGGACCTGCTGGCGCAGATATCCATCGCGCCCGCAGAAGTGCGCCCTGCCGACATTGACGAAACACCGCTCAAGGATGAGGCCCCCCGCGCCTACGTCCGCCGCCTTGCTGTGGCCAAAGCCGAAGCCATCACGCTTCAGGATGGCGAAGTGGTGCTTTGCGCGGATACCACCGTCGCGCTTGGCCGCCGGATCATGGAAAAACCCCGGGACCGCGCCGAGGCTGAAAAGTTCCTTTCCCTCCTGTCAGGTCGCCGTCACCAGGTAATAACAGGTGTGGCGGTCCGCTCAAATGACCGGCAGATCCACCGCGCCGTGATGACCCGCGTTTCTTTCAAGCGCATCTCTGAGAGCGAAATGACAGCGTATCTCGACAGCGACGAATGGCAGGGCAAGGCTGGCGGCTATGGCATTCAGGGCCGCGCTGCTGCTCTGATCCCAGCCATCAACGGCTCTTATTCTAACGTGGTTGGCCTGCCTCTGGCGGAAACCGCCGCAATGCTATCAGGATTTGGAATACGATGAGAAAAGGCCGGCTGGTTATTCTGGACGAGATTGAGGGCCGCACCTGCGCCGCCCTGATCGACAATGGTGTGTTGACCGATTTGCTGGTAGATCCGGCAGAGGATACATCCCCCCGCCCCGGCGCAATCTACCGTGCCGTGACCCAGCGCCCGATGAAGGGGCAAAGCGGCATGATGCTTGATCTTAGCAATGGCCAGACCGGCTATCTGCGGCAGGCCAAGGGCATTCCTCCCGGGCAGACTATGCTCGTGCAGATCTCTACCCATGCCGAGGGCAATAAAGCGGCGCCCGTATCACCTAAGCTGCTGTTTAAAAGTAGGTATTGCATCGTCACACCGGATGCGCCCGGCCTGAACATCGCCCGCAAAATACGTGACGAGGACGAGCGGGACCGCCTGCTCGAAATCGCCCATGACGCGCTGGATGATGCAGATGAAAGCTTCGGTCTGATTGTCCGTTCCGTGGCTGAAGGCGTCTCGGACGATGCAATTTTTGACGACATCAGCGCCATGCGCGATGCTGCCCGCGCCGTCCTGGAACAGGCCGACGGCGCGCCTGCCCTGATCCAACCGGCCGAGGCAGCGCATCAGGTCGCTTGGCGTGAATGGGTTGACCCTGACCCAGACGAGGTAATGCAGGAACACGGCGGGCTTGAACTGCTAGGCTTTCGCGATGCTGTGGATGATCTTCTCGCCCCACCCGCAAGGCTTTCAGGCGGCGCGTGGATGGCGATAGAGCCGACCAGCGCCCTTGTTGCAGTAGATGTGAACACCGGCGCCGACACCTCCTTTGCCGCCGGCCTAAAGGCCAATCTGGCCGCCGCAAAAGACCTGCCCCGCCAGTTGCGCCTGCGCGGCCTTGGCGGACAGATCGTAGTGGATTTCGCCCCGATGCCCCGCAAGGACCAGCGACAGGTCGAACAAGCCCTGCGCGCTGGATTTCGCGCCGACGGCATTGAAACCGCGCTGGTCGGCTGGACCGGACTCGGCCATTTCGAACTGCAACGCAAACGTGAACGCCTGCCCCTGAAAGAGGTGCTGTCCTGATGAGTAGCTGCCCGATCTGTGACAAGGAAACCAACCCGAAATACCGCCCCTTCTGCTCCAAACGCTGCGCGGATGTGGATCTTGGCAAATGGCTTAACGGAAGCTACGCCATTCCGGGGGGAAACACGGACGAGGAAGACGGTTTTTCGTCAGACACAGCGCCAAATGAACCAAAAATTCACTGAGGCGCAAGAAAGCGCTTGCCACCCCAGCCAGCCTATCCTAAAACGCCCCGACCCACGAAAGGCCAAGCGCCCTTCGAAACCCGTGCCCGGGTAGCTCAGGGGTAGAGCAGTGGATTGAAAATCCTCGTGTCGGTGGTTCGATTCCGCCCCCGGGCACCATTTAACTATCTGTTATTAAAGTAACATTGCAGATCAAGGCTGTGGTTTGATTATCGCATTCATAAACTTGGGTGCCGTATGGGTGTCACTTCGTGCCTCCATCTCAGCAGGCCCGTCCAAATATTTCTATATGGTTAGCTGTTTGGGCTTATTCTCTTGATTACTAAGAGAAACTGTTGAAGCGTTGACATGAAATTCAACCATGAGCGGAGCAAATCTCATTGCGGGCAAGTTCCAGTGGGCAGTAATGTTATTAGCAGAACAACTTGAAACCTTCCTAGGCAATTTTAGTAGCCTATCGAGCCGAATACGCCACTTGAATTATGATACCGATTCACTTGGTGATCGCATTGAAGTTCGCTGTAGCTACATTGCGTTCAGAGATGGAAAACAGACATGCGACGAGTTTCTTGAGGTCCTGTATCACCAGATCGTCTCGTTCTGCTTACCTCGGTCTGAGATCACGTCTGCTCACGACAGGATGAAACAAGCGCTTACTGACAATGATACAGTTTTGGTCAATCAGGTTTCGACGCAATTGCATGAGCGTGCTCGCAGTCTCTTTATAAAGGCGAAAAAGGGAAGTCACAGGTCAGGAGAAGCTGGTGAAATCTTGCTTTTCATATTGGTCGAATGGCTGCTTGAGGCACCGCAAATTGTCTCAAAAATGTACCCTAAAACTAACAATAACATGCCAGTGCACGGAACCGACGGTATTCATGCCAAATTCGATGAGCAACAAACACTCTCTTAGCAATTCGCCCTATTTGGTCCCATAAGTGCTGGCGTCAGACAGGTTTTTTGGGAGAGCTGGCGCGCGCCGTTCAGGACCAAGGTAGTAGCAAAGACATTCCTGCAATTGTCGCAGAAATGCGCGATCTTGTAGACGGGCCTGAAATGGAAGACCTGCTGTTGGCCACACTTTCGGATCTTTCTGATTGGTACCAAGACGATGTATTAAAGGCTGCGATGTTAGAAAGGGAGCTCTCGATCAATCCGTCTGACATATCAAATCGCTTCCAGCTGGCCTACCTTCATGCGCAAACAAGCAGTGACGCTCTCGCCATGTTTCACTATGAAAAAATTCCTGCCAACCAGAGGGATGGAACAGTCTGGAACAACTTAGGGGTCGTTTATCGGCACTTCTCGTTGCGCGGGAAATCAATTGATGCTTTCCGGAAGGCTGCGAGAAGAGTTGAAACACTCGCGATGAGCAACCTTGCATACGAGCACATGAGCTCTGGTTTCTTATCTGAAGCTGACGAGATACTGAAAGAAGCCCAGAAGCATCCGAGCTACCATGACAACGTGGCGTCGGCGCTTGTACGGTTGAGAGAAATTCCAGAAGAGGAAGATAAAACCCATAAAGACAAGTTGAAAGGGGTGAGTTCAAAGAGTGTCTTTTTAAGCCATGTAGGAGAACACCTTTGGCAGCGTGCGCGCCATGACGTTCCTAAAACGATTATTGACCCCAATTGTGAATTGGATGTCAGGTTAGAAGGTGAGAATTTTATTGCCATCGGGACTTATCAGAAGAACGAAGCCTCTGTGGTCAGTGCATTGGCCAGTACTTCCAATCCGCCCAAGAGTGTCACCTACACTGTCGAGTACCGAGGACGCATTGTTGGAAAAGTAATAATCGGTGAGCGCACGGAAAAGAAGAAGGATAGTGGGCCAATGGTTTCTGCGCTTCTCGGCCTCGCCGCCAGTACGCGAAAATTCATCTTAGTGTTGCCCGATGGCGCGAAAAAAGCTCGCGGAATGATAGGCGACGATTTGTTAGATTTTCAGCTAGGAGACTAAAACATCAAATGACCACTTGAAACAGCCGCTGGAAGCGGTCGTCCAATGCAAATTTCCGAACGGTGGGTATGTCCCATATTGACGCGTAGCGTCAATATAGTGCCAGTCTTCCCAAGCTTTAAGGTCCAATTTTGGGGGCCAGATGCAACGCTTACTTGCGGTCTTGGTTTTATGATCAGAAATCTTGAGTATTCCGTTCTAAGTCGTCAGTCCTTCCCACGCCCACGTCCAGTCAATGACTGCTTTCTGTCCCTGTTGAGAGACAGCTCGCAACCGCAGCGAAAGTCCGGTTTCCGCCGTTATGTCAAATTTACATGTCAGCGGTCAGCAATAAAGTGACCACCCCAACTGTAGCAAGATTACAGCACCCGATTCCATCGCCGCAACCTTCCACAACTCTTCCATGGGCAATCTATCAACGCAAAAAGCCACCCGAGGGTGGCTTTTAAGCGACTGATATTACATCAGAACATTGGTTGCGGGGGTAGGATTTGAACCTACGACCTTCAGGTTATGAGCCTGTGTGTCAAACTGCCCAATTCCACAAAAAAAACCTTTACTTTCAATCAATTTCTGGAAATTGGATAGACGCTTATTGACCCAAAAAGACATTTAGTGCCAACTGTGTCCGACAAAGGCCGGACACAGAGCGGACATATGACAAATATTAACGAGACCTTCACGAAAAGGGCAGATGCTCCTGAGAAGGGCAACAAAATCCATTACGATGCTGCAATTAAAGGCTTTGGACTTCGCATAACTAAGGCAGGAACCAAATCCTTCATTCTAAATTACAACATTAACCGACGCGAACGTAGAATGACTATTGGTAGTCATCCAGCTTGGAGCGCGGCGGCAGCTCGCGAGGAAGCCAAGCGATTGCGGCGTTTGATCGATCGAGGTCAAGACCCACTCGAAGACCGGAACAAGCGCAAGGCGGCCCCAAATGTTGCAGACCTTTTCTCCGAGTATGAACGCGCCCACCTGCCAACTTTATCTAAACGAAGCCAATCGGATCAACGCAGTATGTGGTCAAAATTCATCTTGCCAGAGCTCCAATTCATCCAAGTTCGAGAACTCACCAGCAATCATATCGACCGCTTGCACGCTCGCGTGAGCGAAGCTGGTCCGACGCGCGCAAACCGCGTTCTAGAGGTTCTTAGAAAAGCTCTCAATTTGGCAATTAGATGGGGCTGGATTGAAAAAAATCCAGCAGATGGCTTTCGCAGAAATACAGAACAACCTCGCGAACGGTATTTGACACCGGCTGAATATGAACGGGTATTCAGTGCTCTCGATCGTATGCCAAACCAACGCGCAGCCAACGCTATAAGGCTCTTAGTCCTTACAGGTGCTCGCCGAGGAGAGATTCTCTCTTTGGAATGGTGCGATTTGGATCTTGAGCAAGGCCTATTAAATCGCCCGCCGCACAAGAGCAAAGATAGGAAACGAAAACGCATCCCACTCTCAGATGAAGCACTCCTGCTTTTAAAGACAATGAAGGAAGGCGCAACCAGTAACTATCTCTTTCCGACCGCGACTGGCACTCACATGTCAGATTTAAACCGACCTTGGACATGGCTCAAAAAAGAAACGAACCTACAAGATTTGCGCATTCACGACCTACGCCATTCCTTTGCATCCGTCCTTATCTCCGGCGGCGCCTCACTTGAGGCCATCGGAAAACTTCTAGGCCACTCACAATATCAAACTACCCTACGCTACGCTCACTTAATGGATGACCCACTACGTAAAGCCGCAAACTCTTTTTCCGCAGCTGCGGGCAGAAAATAAATGCTCGGAGAATTTCAATTTCGGGAAATCATTGATAAATAAGCCTAATTTCTAGAAACGCCATCTTTAAAAATATGCACAACTCGCTACTTCTCCTCTTGTCCAACAAAAGGAGAAACTTATGGATACACAAAACGCATACATGAAACCTTTGGAAGTAGCCTCCCTGTTAGGTGTTTCATTACGTACGCTCAGTCGCTGGCATGCTCTCCGCCTCGGCCCAGCGCGCTGCAAAGTAGGTCGGACCGTACTCTACCGTAAAGAAGCCGTCGAATCTTGGTTAGAACAAAACGAAATGCGTCCGGTTCAAACTTTCGCCCAAGCCTCGTGGTAACAAGGCGTTTTTTTTTTGCCCATAACCCCACCCAACTAGCACACTTAACGAAATATGCTCGCACTTAATGTGCCAGCTACACCACATGGAGAATGTCCGATGCCCTCGGTAACCTATGAACAGCAATTACTCGCCCATCTTGCACAACATCCTTGGCAAACAACCGAGGAAATTCATAAAAATGTGAAAATGCCACTTATTGCTACAAACAACACAGTCCACTCTTTACTTCGAGCAGGCCTGATCGAACGCTACGAGTACGACAGAACGATTGTAAGTGGCCTCCCTTGCAAGCCCCTTCTGGACCCACGTTTTGTTCGACTTGACTAGCCGGGATTGTGTCTTCAAATCATCGAACCAAGTTTTGACTAAATTTGTTTTTGGTCGATTTGGGCACGCCACTTCGCAATAAGTGTTAAGGACCTTATCTCAACTTTCTTTACTAACAATTCTTCAATTTCAAGAAGAAGATAATAAATAAGATAAGAGAGATAGGATAAGGTCCGTCACACTTTCCAAAAGTGAAATTCCCTTTTGGCCAAGCCAAAACAGATTCATCAAATACAGTATGTTTTCAACTTACCAACAGTTTTGAAAACAATCAAAAATAGGCGAACCCAAAACAGATGGGAGATACTCTAAATGAAAATTGAAATCCTGGCTAAACGTGTTGCACAAAAAACAAAATCACCAATTCTCGAAAAACTTATTTTAGGAGAAGTAGGACGAGATGATCTTCCGGAAAATTGTATGATTTGGACTGGGGCCAGTACCGGAAGGTCCGGACCCCGTATGCGTTACAAACGAGGCTACGACAACATCCCAGAACTTACTATTATTATGGACCGTCCAAGGCCAGTGGTCAATTTTAGTGGCAAAAGGCATTCCGTAAACAGGTTACTGTTCGACTTTGCAACGAAGCTCGATTACCCTTACAGACTGGAAAGTTCTTGTGGTGAAGCCATGTGCGTAAATCCTGTTCATTACCTGCCTAAGGCAATTCGACCGGGAGGTTTCGCCGCCCAAGAAACCTGCGACATGGAACTATCACAGGTTCAAGACGGGCCCGCGTTTGTAGAGGATCCTTGGACGCTTCAAGAAGTTGGAGAATTTGTTGAAACAGCCTTAGAGGAACACTCGCCCACATCTTGGCAGTCGCTCATTGAGCTTACTTTCTTGGGCGAAGTCCCTCACGTTTTAATTGATGAATACTTGAAGAAAATTGGAAAGGATCACCTTTGTCTCCCTGCCACCACTAAGTGATTGAACCTTCTATGGAATCGTTTGTACAGGTTCTATAAGCAAGGAAAGAGCCGCCCCCGTTATCTTAATGTAGACTTAGGTCCAGAGTTCTAAGTCTTCACTTACTTTTCCAAACTAGGTCATCTGCTAGGCGCTGTTTTTCAGGTGAGAGACAATAGCTGAGCATTTGGCAAAACTTGGTAACGTTTGGAGGATGGAGGCACGACACCGAACAAGTTGCGTGGTTTTTAAACAATGCCTACCTTCTATGTTTGCCGAATATGTTGAGCTATCTCCTAACACCAGCCTCGGAGAGCCCTTGAGGAGGCTAATCAGCCCCCTGAGCGAGCACACCTAGGTCTTGCTGGGGTAACTGACCTCCCCACTCAGGCGGCCTCACATGAACGCTGACGCAGGATCTAAAAAGAAGCATAACACTGGACTTGCCCCCCCACACACAGAATCGAAGTTTGAGAATCTGAAGTTAACTATGGTCGACACCGCCAATCTCAATGTATACTTATCATGGTGTATGATAAGGTGATAGAAGTCCTTCGCTGTAACAGCGAAATTTGAACTCGTGACCACTTGTTTAAGCCATGCCTTGCCGAACATGGATCAGCTGTTGGTTTAGCCTCTGCAAAGTATGTTCATTTTGAACTCTTGCAGATTTTTAATAAGATCGTCGATAGATTGAGACAATAATATACTTGAGCGCTCTTCAGGTTCTAAGCTTTCAAGTTTCAGCTCTTCTTCAGCGTTCTTTTTTTCCTGCTCGTTTTTATCGAAGACAACATTGATGACGGGAGTCGTTGGCTTTTGCTGCTCCAAAAAACTCAGCCAACCACCTAACGCCATTATGAATTGTTGTTCTTCTTCAGCAAGATGTTCGAAGGTGTCAGCTGTATATTTGGGGATCTCTTTTTGATTAGAAACGAATATCACCCCATGAGCGACTAACTTACGCAAATCGTCGAATAGCGAGGCTAGGTCACGTTCAAGCATATTCTGACTGTCCCGAAAAAATGGAGAGGAGTTAGGGCCGATGCGATCAAGAACGCCAATTGCTCCGTTCAAAGCTGACATTGGGTCGGCCGTACCCAACATCGAAGCTCGGTGCTCCCAGAGCCTGATTATCAAATCAACGGCTTCTTGTCTGGCTGCAGTTTGCGCGCCATCCGAGCCTTCGGCGTCTTCGATGAGAGACGCAAGATGATGTGCCATCCATTTTCCTAGGGTATCCCCCCCATCAGTCAGTTCCAGCTCTCTTACAATCTTCTCGCCAAGAGCCAAAACTTTGTTCGGCTCCCTTAAGTTGTCCGGATCGCTCGAGGAGAAGTAATCTGTTGTAGGTTGCCGACCCCTTTTTTTCTTCAAAATCGATCTGTTTTCCTTGGCTTTTGTCACGTTTTGTTAGTCCTATATCTGCAATGAGTTCAGCCCCTTGATCGTCTAAGAACCTCTCCAAGGCGCTCTTCGACATGAGTAGCCGATGACCGGAACTTACGACACTGTCTCCCAAGTAGCGATTTCGCTCATCAGCACCTTTATCGCCCCACATTTCCAACCGAAAGATTGCGTCACCGGAAGATGGATCAATCCATTTGAGGCCATCCTCAAGAACTTCTTGTAGACCAAAATATTCTACTGCGCTCGAGCCGGGTAGGTGGCTGAGTTGCCCAGTTCCAAGTTGTAGGGGGTCCTTATCTTCAATCCTACGATCACCTTCATTTAGATGTATCCATCCTTCAAGTTTGAAGTTTCCCTCGTCAATTTCGAGATCATGGCCTTCGGGATAAATATAGAAGTCGAAGGCATTTGGGCAGGTTTGCAGCGCTCGCACGAGTGATATCGCGGTGCCTGGTGAGACTAGTCCAGTACTGATTTTTGCGTTCAATTCCCAGCGCTCTGATCGAGTGTCAGTGTATTGATCAACGACAATCCAACCCGGTTCTGACTCTGGGAACAACTCGCGAAGAAACTCAGCTTCAGCGATTTCTTCAACCCATTCGGCGGCATCAGCGAAGCTTTTGGACCAATGGTGGATTTCAAGCGGACGGTTCGTCACGAAATCTGCCAACCAAAACGGAGGTTTGGTGAGTTTGCCGTGCGATATTTGATAGTCCAACTCACTGAATTCATCCGCGTCGCTATACTCCGACTTTTTTAAAGGGCGCTGGGCAAGAAATTCGCCCGCCGCACACCACTTTGCATTCCATTCAAGATGAGATCGATATCGCTCTAGTGTAGGAAGAGAACCATGGCTTGTGCTGCTAAGATAATTGTCTCGCTCGCTGAACCTATTTTCGCGAGGCTCTCGGAACCCGTAGGGTTTTTCATCAATCACGCCCCATGCGTCTACGATCCAATTTTCCGCTGAGTTCAGAAAGTTTTCAGTTGTTGCTCCCTCAAATACTCTCAACCAAGGAGCGTACCAGTACCGAAGAGTGTCCATTGTATCGAAATGAAATCTCTCGTTGTTTCGGTCTACCTTGAAGAAATCATACGAACCCGTGGGCACGGTATCTGCGCCGGTCGTTGCCATACCGGAGTTGATCGATACCAAATCTGCCAGTTGACCATCGTCCAAATGGAACACGTCGGCTTCACGCAGCTTGCGACACGCATCCGCCGCAAAATCTCTGATAAGGATGTGGGGAAAAGATGAATCCAAGGCAATTTGATAGAGATGTTTACCAGCATGTTCCACGGTCGAAGGCATCTCCAGACATATGCGATCAAACATAATCATCATCCATAGACGAGCGGCCAGCCAATAATATGGCATCTCGGGTGCCCGAAATACGTTGTCTTCCGCTCTTTCGTAGAGTTCCAAAATCGCTTTGAGTTCTTCAACGTGCCCAAGTCGGGCAAGGCGACGCCCTGCGTGGGCGGCCTTCCATCTCAGACGAAGATCGACGTCACTCAGGTAAGCAACGACGAAGTATGCGACCGCATTAGTTATGGTATCGGGAACTCCACGTTGATCGACATTCTCTTTGTCTTCAGGTGCAATCCGATCAACCAAACGATCTAAGTACCATGAGAGGAGGGACGAGCTTTCACTGTCGTCAAGGAATTTGGCCAACCGTTGTACTAGCCCGAAAATCTGATGAGAACTCAACCAAAGACCGTTTCTTTCAAGCCCTTCTAGGATGATCTCTTCGGCGGCTTTTGCAGTTAGTTTGGCAAGTACTAGTGCTTCTTCGAGTCTTCCGGCGTCGCCGGCATAGCGGCTCACCAGATAGGGAAACGCATCCCCGATGAATTGCGGCAACCTGGTTTCGCACCATGCCTCAACCGAGAGCTGTAATTTCCAAGCCTTGATGGAACCAAGCAGAGTTTCGACGAGCTGCGGTTCATCATACTCCACAATAATCTCAACCAATGCGCTCAAGAATTTTGTGCGATTCCCAACCTGAACCTGCAGTGACGCATGATGCAGCACTCCCGACAGTGATATGTACTCTTTATTGACCCGAGTTTCTTTTAACAACGCCTCTGCGACAGGGTACAGAATCTCGGCTTGGGATAGTGTTTCTTGGTCCCAGCTCTTCTTAGTTAGCACAGACTCTGGTCGCGCTTGTTTTCGTTGCTTCACGCATTTTTCTTCTGGTGGGTCCTCAATGCTGTTTTTGAGGTCGTTCAAGCGTCGTAGGCGATCAAGCCAGACGTCTCCCTTTTGAGACAGGAGCAAAATCTCTGTTTCATTGGACACGTCTATCGCTTCCGTGACTAAGTCACGCGCAAACTCTTCGACAAGCTTTCGTTTAATGGAAGCTTCTAGACCGTTTGTTTTGTTGAGAATCGCTGAGATTGTACGTGCGCTAGGACGCCCGACCAGCTTCAACAGCGCAGCAGCTTGAACTGGGTCCAAGTCGCCGCGATCTACTCCGAAGTGCAAGGCAGGCTCGAATGTTTCGTGGGCGCTCACATAACTGCTGTCGTCCCATCTTGCTGAACAGGCTAGGGCAGTAGGAAAGTGCAGCGCCGCAATGCTTTCCATAGTTTCTTTCCAAGGAAAGTGTTCAACGTTTTCTAGCCGGATTCCCGCATCAACGAAGAACTCGGCGGCCACCGAAGCATAGTGTTTTTTGTCAAATGAGGGGCAGATTTCTTGATTAAGTACGAGAGTATGGAGGAACCGGATTTGGTCGATCGCCTCGGAGTCCAACTCGTGTGCGACTGCAATTGCCTTCTGAAATATGACATTGGCATCGTCAGAACTTACGGGAGCAATCAACTCGGCGAAATTTGCGAGTGCTTCTGATTTTTCTCTCGCACCCATTCTTTGCTTTGCGAGGTTGTTAACAGCATCCGTAGTGCGGTCGAGTAGTTCGTCGTGCAGCGAACCAAACGCTGTCAAAGAGGAAAACAAATTTGTAACGCTGGTTTCACCTTGTGGCCAAAACCCCTTCAGGGTTTCGAAACTAAACTTGGAAAGAGGTTTGATCGGAATATTCGCTGCGACCAAAACAACCAGGCCTTCCGCCATCACTGACCTTAGTTTAAGTGTCCTATTGTTTTGATCAAACCTCCAACCGTCTCGTGAAAACGATTTCAAAAGCTCAGCTAAGCACTCTTCCGATGAAATGTCGCTCGCTCGGTGAATTAGATATTCAGCTCTTCTTGAGTAGAAGGGTGCCACATACTCTACAACGCTTCTTATACGTCTTTCGCTATCGGATTCGGTTCGCTTTGTTTTGGCACCTCTATCCGTTGCTACCTCCTGCGGTTCAACTAGCATGTTCTTATGGTCGATACTGCCTGAGACCAATAGTTCCTGAAGGCAATACGATCGCAGTATGCCGTCCATTAACCTCGTTTGATGGTCATATAGCTTATCAATGCGTCTTGCCGAGGCGACCGACAGAGGCGTTGTGATCGCCTTGACCAGTTCTAGGTCGGCATTATGAGCCGCGAGCACCTCAGCGCCGTTAAGCAGTACCTCTGAGATGGCTCGTTTAAGAGAGCTACTGTTGCCGAGATCATCTAGAGTTTTAGCAGAGATAGGATACCTTCGAGATAGCAATCTAAGTCCTTGTGCAAGTTTTTTCAGATTAACCGGTTGCCCGGCCAGTCGAAGCGGAACCAATATGAATGGTGCCAACAGTGGGCTGAGTTCGTTGCCAATGTCTTGCAAGATTTTGAAGCGCTGATCTGCCACCAACCTTCTGATCGCGATGCGAGCAGTGCTAGCCGCAAACTCAACAGGCCAGTGGCGGAATAGTTGGATCGCGGACTGAGCACCCTCTTCCAATGCCCTAGCAATAAGTGCATTCGCCATATCTTCCGAACCAATATTCCACCCGGATGCATGACCAAATTGTTCCTCATGATCTCGTAAAGCGTCTTCTCGCACTTTGAACCATGCTGAAATTCGCCTGCGAACCTCGCGAACCTGGCTCAAGTTTCCGAGCTCTGCTTCCTTAGAAAGAATGCTCAAGAGAAGCGGGCCCTGCTGTTCAACTTGATCTGGGTCGCTGAGAATTAGTCTGCTGCCAGTCGGTCCTGTAAAGCGGGCTGTAAGATTTGGAAAATCTGTCAGTATTTTGCGTGTGGCATCGTCTGTTTCAAGCGCTTCCGCCCCAATCAGTACAAACCGAACCGCTTGCTCTAAATTGCCAGCGGATCGACAGACACTTATAGCATTAGTCAGGCGTTGATTTCTTATCTCCATCCTGAGTACGGGGTCCCGTACGTTGCTAGTTGAGGGTTCAGGTTCGCTCTCTACCAAGCCTAGCAGTTCCGCTCCCATTTCGGCTTTCAATAGTAGCGGAACGACGTTCAATGCGGCGTATTCAGAATTTCGGTAGTCAGCCAGCATCCGCCGGGCGACTTTGGAGCGAATTTCAGGTATCGACTTTTGGCCTTTTACAAGTGCGAAATGTTCAAAATCCTCGTCTGCGAAGCTGATGGTATTTTCTGAAACCCGGATACCAGGTTCTAAGTCGGAGCAAATGTCCAAAATTTGTGCATCGGACAAATTTAATGCATGCGCGATTTCCCCAACTGGAATTGGTCTCGGTAGAACTGCCAACGCCGCACAGGTTTCTTCGACTTTGGTTGCCCCTCCAGCTTTCTTCACGGCTTCGTCAAATTGCTCGTGGAAAATAGCTTCCAAGGTTTTGCCATTTGGCCGAAGGGGATCCAACGCCTCGCTCGGTTTGCCAGAAGTTTTTCCAAAGGCATAGTTCTGTACCCTAGGTGTGCCATTGGTGAGTCTGTGAAAATCGTCTACCCACTCTTCTGGCGCCTCCCAGAAATGAGCAACGAATTCACCAGTTTCTGGGCGACTAAAGGGCGGTAACTCGAAAGGTTTGAAAGAGCTTGGTAGCTTCAAATCGTCTCGCCGTCCGGTCCGTGCACTTATGACAAGTGCAACGTTCTTCGGTAGATCTTCAAACGAGATCAGTTCAGCTACAAAACTCTCCTCTTTCGGCACACGAGCATTCGCTGCACTAATTGAGTTATCGGCAGCGTCTACGACTATCACGAGCCTCGCTCCGGGTCTGACTTTGGAAAGTGTTTCGGAGGCTAAGATCAGTCTCCGGTGAAATGCGCGCGCAAAGTCCAAACCCGATCTTGGCGCAAGGAAGGCGGGAATATTGAGGCGATTGGCAAGTTCATTCGCCAGCTGCACGAATGCATCGCGCGGTCTATGGCGCATCGCGCTTGCATCCATATATGACCCTGCACCGTAACAATCGAATACGATAACTTCGGAACCCTCAGGCAGAAGGCCCTGAAACTCCTGAATAATTGTACTTTTTCCAACACCTCCTGATCCATGCAACAAAATTCGTTGATCACTGTCGATGATGCAGTTGCAAAGTTCTTTAGAAATCTCGCGCGATACAAGATCAGTGACCGGCTTGACCTTTGCTGGGCATGGGAACAATGCTCGTATCTCAGAGACGCCGAACTGCAATAGAACCGACTCTTTGTTTATGATCTCCCCAGCCGTTTCAGGCATCATCATTTCGTTTCGAATGAAATTTCGCAGCCTTAGAGCCACTTCAGCGAACTCTGACTCTGTCCAAGCTGAAACCTCCATCAACATCTTCTCTTCCAAAAGGAAACGAGAGTTTGTTTGGCTGACGAACTTCAAGCACTTAGAGAAATCTTGAAACTCCTTCGGAGACAGCCCACTGGCATGAACTAACCGGTGCAGTTTATCACCGCCACTCTGCCATTTGGTCTTAAAAGACCCTGGAACACCGTCACTTTTTGCTCTGTTGATTGCGCTTACAACGAGGTCGGAAACAGGCTGATTGGTCACCAGTTCTACTGAAATATCGCTGAGTGGCCTACCTTTTCTAAGCTTTACTGTCTCACGGAAGGCCTTACCCAATCCTCGCATAAGCGACGATGAGGGGTCGGTGGATGAAGGCCCATAACATGCCCTCGAAGGCGACCATGATGTATTCGGTTCACTCGCTGAATACTTCAGCTGTTGAAGCGTCACGCGGTCTGCCGTCTGAATGCTAGTTCCACCGTACAGTAACGTGCAGTCTACGCCGTCCCACTGATGACCGAAACCGTCAGCGGATGGAACACCCTCCACTGTTACCGCTTCTAGTTTGCTCGTGCTGTCTAACAGCTTCAGGGCCGAACGAACGGCCCAAAGTTCATGATAGACATCACCTGTGTTCGAACCTCGTGCCCCTCTAAACTCCAATTCACCACTCATCCTTAATAAACTTCCAAGGCAACGACCCAACTTGATTTTTTCCTAGAACAATAGCCCCACAAGTTCAGGAATAAACAGAAAAAGTTCGAAATTCGTTGGTTCCTACAGCCGTTGAAATGCTGAACCCAGACTAGAATACTTATAGGAGCGAAGCGCGGTTGCAGGTCGGTACTGCCAGTCGAAAGGAAACGGCACGCATCGGAACGATCAAACCCATGAAAACTAAACCAAAACGAACCGTCTTGAATTTTCAAAATTTTCTAAGTGTGAAGAGCCCACAGTGCTCCAATCAAAGTGGCGGAAACTTCATTAATATGGTGTAGTGGGTGTGATTGCGCTTCGATCTTTCCAGTTTCATGCTGGGAATAGTCCGTTTGATTCATCCTTTCCTGACGGACACCAGGCGGACACACCACGTCACGAACGCAAAAAGCCACCCGAAGGTGGCTATTAAGCATCTGATTTAAAATCAGAATATTGGTTGCGGGGGTAGGATTTGAACCTACGACCTTCAGGTTATGAGCCTGACGAGCTACCGGGCTGCTCCACCCCGCGTCAATGGGTGTGATGTAACGGTCTTAGCGGTGGGGTTCAACGGGAAAATGAAGGTTTCTTGACAGTTTCTTCACATTTTTCATCTAAGCTACCAAAGAGGGTCGCGCGTTTAGGCCTTCAACGTCAAAACCGGCGATGGCTTTGTATTGGGATGCTACTTTGGCCAGCGCTTCGTTGCTTAAGACGTCGTTAATCTGGTTAAATCCTTCAGGGGCGAGCTCTGCCACCTCGTCTAAAATTTTATCGGGACCATCGCCTCTATTGGCGAGCACGATTCGATTCACGGTTTCTCGCCGTATATTTTCGTACTGCTGCAACGCAGCCTGAGACTCCCCCCGTTCCACCAAACATTGGGTGAGCACTCTTGCATCCAGAATGGCCTGACTGGCCCCGTTAGACCCGATAGGATACATCGCATGCGCGGCATCCCCAAGCAGGCCTGTCCTCCCAAACACCCATTGATCCAGCGGGTTTCGATCAACCATCGGGTATTCGAACACAGCGCCTGCACCGCGGATCAAAGCCGGAATATCCAACCAGTCAAATGCCCAGTCCTCAAACATTGGTAAGAAATCTACGATATCGCCTCGCCGATTCCAATCCTCGCGGTTCCACAGATATTCCGGCGGCTTGGTCAAATCAGCGATCCAGTTCACCAATTGCCGCCCATCTGGAAGTGTTTCAATCGGATAGACGACAAACTTCTGGTTCTTTTGCCCTGCCATCGCCATCGTGGCGCCACTCAAAAACGGCACTGCGATCGTGGTCCCCCGCCACATGATTGTACCGCCCCAGTGGGGCGACCCTTCCTGCGGAGCATTCTGTTTACGCAAGGCCGAGTGGATACCGTCAGCCCCAATGCAAACTTCCCCTACTTCACGCGTACCATCCGTAAAAAGCACTTCGACCGCGTTGTCGAGGTCATCAGAGCGCTTTACCCTGCGTCCGGTTTCGACAACATCGCTCCCAGCACGGGCCTTTATCGCTTGCAACAACATCAGTTGTAGTTTGCCGCGATGAACTGAGTATTGAGGCCAGTTATACCCAGCAAACTCGCCGCGGGGCTCGGCCCAGATATAACCACCTTGCTGGGAGAAATAGGCAACTTCCCTCGTTCGAATGCCGATAGCATCCAAGGGATCAGCAAGCCCCATCTCGGTCAGTTCGCGCACAGCATGGGGTTGCAAGTTTATCCCTACGCCCAAAGGCGCCACCTCCTCTACCGCTTCAAAAATGCGGAAAGGAATTTGCTTTTCATGCAAACTGAGAGCGAGCGTGAGCCCCCCGATTCCAGCTCCAGCGATCAGTACAGTCATCTTAATCTCTCCCTCATGACAATGTGTCAAAGGCGATCAAAGGGGACCATAGAAAAAAGTCTTATAGTTATATTTTTTTTCTTTTTAGAACGTCAAAAGCCGCCCCTTTTGGGCGGCTTTAGGTTGATTCTTATATCGTTTAGAGATTTTTTTATCGAATACTTACTAGGTTTGGCAGT
>NZ_BMKA01000006.1 GCF_014643735.1 Neptunicoccus cionae | reverse complement strand
GATGATTTCAAGCGTGTAGCTGACAGCAGAACGGGGCAGGGTGTAAATCGGATCATTTGGATCCAGATTTTGAATGTAATTCGCCGGAGTGATCAGGATCGAGTCGAAATCCGCTTCGGAAAAGGGCTCCTTTGCAGAATTCCACGCCTGATCCACCCCGTCAAAACGCCACGACCAGGTCGCCTTCGGGGGCAATTTTTTAACGTGTTTTTCCAATTGACCGAACTGGCCTGACACAGAAAAACCACCCCCTGCTGCATCCGCAAAGGCATCCATCCAGTAAGGCACATTGGTCTGATCGGACCCCCCGTGATCTGCGTGATGGTAAATCAGGCTATGTCCGAAAACAAATGTCGAAAGTTCGGTTCTGGCAGCTGCATTATCATCTATGGACATAGTTGACCCCGTTTCAGAATTAAGATTGTCATCAAATGAAAGTAATAATCCTGCTTTTGTGAACAGGCTTATGGTAATTGCTGGTGCCATCTGGAAACAACGCGTTTCCAGATGGCACCAGCAATCAATATTGCAAGTTGTCCCCGATTTGCCTAAGATAATTCTAATTTAATTACAAAATTAGTTTAGTTGGGAATCATGAGATATTTTCACAAACCCATAGTTGCCGCCTGCCTGCTGGCTTGGACCGCAGTTATGCCTGCACATGCAGCTACAGTCGACGTTACCTACGATCTGCGTCCGACCTATAAATCCATAGACGGTGTCGGAACCCGGACAGCCACATATCGCTCTGATCTGGTCGGGGCGACTGTTCTGGCAAGGTTTGGCGATGGCACCACGGAAAACTGGGAATTCATTCAACATACATCGAATATATTCTCGGTGCGTGTTGATCACGAAAGCCCAGACCTCTCCTTCACCTACGATAACAGCAACACCTTCTCGATGAACGCCAGTAAGCTTCTCACCAACCTGACGGTGAATATGGGCAGGGCGAATGTAATTTTTGATGCTGGCGAATATCCCGACAGCGATGTGCGGAACTCTCCGACCACCAAGATCGGAATCGAGTTCAACGTAAGTGCGGGCGGTGACGCATTCACCGGGGCGATCGGTGCGCATTACAGCGGTCATGTCCAGATTGGCAACCATATGACCGGCGAGGATGCATTCACACAGTTGGACCTTGATTTCACCGGACTTGACGGGGGCGGGCAACTGGGCGGCATTTCATGGCGCGCGGATCTGGACGTTCTGGCAACCCCGAGCGACTTGGCCCTGCTGTCGCAAGTCCCTCTGCCAGCCGGTATGGGACTGCTTCTAACCGGCATTGGCGCCCTAGGTTTTGCCGCCCGGCGCCGACGTCGTAAATCCATTTAAAAACAACGCGGTGTGTCGCGCAAGGGAACCATTTCCAAGTGAATTGCATCCTGGGCTTTACGGTATGCCCCCTAATCGGATGAATGTCTTTTCGGGATAGGATCTCCCAACCTGCTCTGCGGGAGGGAGATCGCTCTGGCCCCCCACAGTGTTGCAAAATCGGGTCTTCCGAACAGAATTTCCCTATTTTTGTTTTAATTGACATAATTCTGTCTGTGGGCACAGATAGGTAGGAGAAAAGAGTGTTTTATTATAGACGGTTATTTGATGGGTACGGGTAGCAAACAGAATACATTCGCTGAAACTGACATTGCCATTGTCGGTATGGCGGCACATTTGCCCGGTTCTGATACTGTAGCATCCTATTGGGAAAACCTGCGCAACGGCATCGAGTCGATCCGCTCCTATAGCTCCGAAGAACTGCTCGCCGCCGGTGAGATGGCACATCGGCTGAACCGGCCCGATTACGTTCCTGCAGCCGCCCCGCTGCAAGGCTATCAGAATTTTGATGCGGAATTTTTCGGGCTGTCCCCCAAAGAAGCTGCGATTATGGACCCCCAACACCGTCACTTCCTCGAGGTCGCATGGGAGGCGATGGAAAACGCCGGACATATCCCCGAAGACACGCGCGGGCCTATCGGGGTTTTTGCCGGCTGTGGTATGGGCAGCTACTTTTATTTCAACATCTGCTCCAATCAGGATCTCGTTGATAACGTTGGAATGTTCCTGTTACGGCACACAGGGAACGACAAGGATTTTCTCTCTACGCGGGTCAGCCATATCTTTGACCTGAAAGGGCCTTCGGTAAACGTACAAACCGCCTGTTCCACCTCCTTGGTCGCCACGCATTATGCCACACAAGCCCTGTTGTCGGGCGAATGTGACACGGCTTTGGCGGGCGGTGTGACGATCGAACTGCCACAGGATCGCGGTTATATCTACAAAGAGGGCGAAGTGCTGTCGCCGGACGGTCATTGCCACGCCTTTGACCACCGCGCACAGGGCACGGTGTTTGGCTCTGGCGCCGGTGTTGTGGTTCTGCGCCGCCTGAAAGACGCGATTGCCGATGGTGATCACATTTGGGCGGTGATCAAAGGATCAGCGATCAACAACGACGGCGCGGCGAAAGCGGGGTATCTTGCGCCTTCGGTGGATGGTCAGGCCGAAGCCGTTGCCGAAGCACAGATGATCGCTGACACCCCTGCCGACACCATCGACTATATCGAATGTCACGGCACAGGCACCTATCTGGGCGACCCGATTGAGGTGGCCGCGCTGACGCAAGCCTTTAATGAAACCACACAAGAGGTCGGATTTTGCCGTTTGGGATCGGTAAAAACCAACATCGGCCATCTGGATACTGCCGCCGGTGTGGCCAGTCTGATCAAGACGTCATTAGCGCTCCATCACAAACAGATCCCGGCGTCCTTGGGCTATGAGAAACCCAATCCTGCGATTGATTTTGAAACAACCCCCTTTCGCGTCAATGATCAGCTAACAGACTGGATCAGTCACAAAGGCCCCCGCCGCGCCGGGGTTAATTCACTGGGCGTTGGCGGCACCAATGCCCATGTGGTGCTGGAAGAAGCCCCTGACCGGGCAAAAACGCAGCCCTCGGACTGGCCGTTTCAGATTCTGACTGTATCGGGGCGCAACAAGGCAGCGCTTGACGGAAATGCTGCCCGGCTGGCAGCACATCTTCGGGCCCATCCCGAACAGGATCTGGCCGATATCGCATGGACCCTGAAAAACGGGCGGCGGGGCTTTGAACGCCGTAGGGTGATCGTGGCCGAAAGCCATGAAGACGCCGCTGACCAGCTGGAAAAGAACGATCCACGTCGCGCATTTTCCCACAGCGTTTTGGGCGATGATCCCGATTACGTCTTTATGTTCCCGGGCGGCGGCGCCCAATATGCAGGCATGGCCCGCGATCTCTATGAGACCGAACCCGTCTTTACAGAATGGATGGATAAGGGTCTGGAAATTCTGCAACCCAAGCTGGATTACGACATCCGCGCGCTGTGGTTGCCCGAACCGGGGGCTGAAGAAGCCGCCGACTCCCGGTTGACGCAGCCTTCGGTGCAACTGCCGCTGATTATGATTGTAGAATATGCGCTGGCGCAGCTCTGGATCAGCTGGGGCGTCACGCCTGCTGCGCTTGTAGGACACTCCATGGGGGAAAACACTGCTGCTTGCGTGGCAGGGGTGATGTCATTTGAAGATTGCATCGGCCTTGTTCACCTGCGCGGCAAGCTGTTTGACACCGTTCCTGCGGGGGGCATGCTGTCCATCGCCCTGCCCGCGGATCAGCTCAAACCGCTTTTAGGGGATGATCTGGATCTCGGAGCGGTGAATGCACCTTCCCTTAGCGTGGCGACCGGACCGCAGGCTGCACTGGATGTTCTTGAGGCGCGATTGAAATCCGACGACATCGACTGCCAGCGTATTCCGATTGATATCGCCGCCCATTCGCGGATGCTGGAACCTATTCTGAAGGACTTTGGCGATTATCTGCGCGCGATCCCCCTGAATGCGCCGCAGATTCCGTTTACATCCAACCGCAGCGGCGATTTCATCACCGATGCACAGGCACAAGACCCCGATTACTGGGTTGGACACCTCCGTGGCACTGTGCATTTTGCCGATTGTCTGAGCACCCTCGCATCAAAAGACGAACGGGTTTTCATTGAGGTCGGACCGGGACGGGCGATGTCCGCGCTGGCGGGGCAACACGATAAGGTGCAGGCCAATCAAATTGTGAACACCCTGCGCCACCAACAGGATGACGTGGCCGATGACGCCTATTTCATGGCGATGCTGGGCCGGATCTGGGCTGTGGGTGGGACGTTTGACTGGGATCAGATCTGGGGCGGTGTTCCCCGTCACCGCGTGCCTTTGCCGACCTATGCCTTCCAGCATGCTGCCTATTTCATTGAACCCGGCATGGCCAAATCCGATGCCGATGCGCAATGGCTGACCCGGAGCGACACGCCTGAAAACTGGGGTTACAGACCCGCATGGGTGCCGCGCTATGCTGCCTGTGACGTGGATGTGACGGGCGATCTGTCCGAGGCGGAAAAACAGGTCTGGCTGGCCTTCACCGATGAGGCGGGGCTGGTGACTGCGGCCGCGAAACGACTGCGTGCTGCTGGACATGACGTGATCACCGTGCGCACCGGAGACACTTTTTCCCGGGATGGAGAGGGCGGTTATTTCATTGCCCCCGAACGGGGCCGCGAAAGCTATGACGCCCTGATATCAGACCTCAACACCCGCGATCTGATCCCCACCCGTATCCTGCACGGCTGGATGATCACCCCCGACGAAAGTTTTCGCCCCGGATCCAGCTTTTTCCATCGGGTGCAGGAACAGGGGTTCTATAGCCTGTTTTTCCTCGCTCAGGCGATTGGCGGCGAAGACCTGCCCGAAGACATCCATATTCTGGCGCTCAGCAATGGCGCCGCACAGCACAGGGACGAACCCCTGCCCCACCCTGAAAAGGCAACCCTTGCAGGTCCGGCCCGTGTGATCCCGCGCGAGTTTCCGCATCTGACGGTCTCAACGCTCGACATTACCCTGCCGCCCCGGACCGGGCGCAAGAAATATTCCCTGCCCGAGGATCAGGTTAATCAACTGGTCGATCATATCCTTGAGGACGCATTGGCGGAGCCGGGCAATGACACCGCCCTGATACGGGGGGGCAAACGTTTTGCGCTGACCTATCGCCCCGCCCCGTTGGACGATCTCCCCGAGGGGGAACTCCCCGTGTTGAAACAGGGCGGGGTCTATATGATTACCGGCGGCTTTGGCGGCATCGGGCTGACGCTGGCCGAGACCCTGATCAAACGTGCAGGTGCAAAGCTGGCGCTGGTTGCACGCAGCCCCCTGCCACCGCGCGAAACTTGGGACAGGGTCCTGAAAAATACCGCGGCCACAGCCCCGCTTGCCCGCCGGATTACAGCCCTACAGCGGCTTGAGGCAATGGGCGGGTCCATCATGACCTTCGCTGCCGATATCAGCAATGTAGAAGACATTCGCGATGCAAAATCCGCGATTGAAGCCGAGCTGGGTACGATCAACGGCATCATCCATGCTGCAGGCCATATCGACGACGCGCCGATCATGACCAAGGATGCCACCAGTATCGAAGACGTCTTTGCCCCTAAAATCCACGGCACCAATGTGCTGGACGAAGTGTTTCCCGACGGGACGCTGGACTGGCTCGTGCTGTTTGCCTCCAGTTCCACCGCGACAGCCCCGATCGGGCAGGTGGATTACGTGGCCGCCAATGAATATCTTAATGCCTACGCCAAATCCCGCAGTGGCGACCAGACCCGTGTGCGGGCGATAAACTGGGGCATCTGGGCCGACGTGGGCATGGCCGCCGACGCAATGGAGGCGCGCACCGGCAGTGCCACCCCCCCGGAAGTACACGACATAAACGCCCCCATGCTGGATCAGGCCACGTTTGACCACGCCGGAAACAGGATCTTCACTGCAAACTACACTGTGGCCGACCGTTGGTTTCTGGACGAGCACCGCACCAAGGCCGGCGATGCGTTGGTCCCGGGCACCGGCTATCTGGAGATGGCAATCGAGGCGCTGCATGCCATGGGGGAAACGGCAGCCTTTGAAATCCGCGACCTGTATTTCCTGCGCCCCTTTGCTGTCGGCGATGCGGGCTCGGTTGATTTGCGCCTGTCCCTGCCGCGCAGCGATGCGGGTTACGGGTTTCTGGTGGAAAGCGGCGGAAAGGGAGGCTTTGCGCAAAACGCCCAAGCCAACTTGCAAATCCTGCCTCTGGCAGCCCCCGCACCACTGGATGTCGCGGCCATCACCGCCCGCTGTAAGGCGCCGCTTGAGGCTGGTGAAACCGGCTGGATTACCTCCCCCCAAGAGGCGCATCTGAATTTTGGTCCGCGCTGGCGTGTGTTGCAATCCACTGCGCTCGGGGACGGCGAAGGCATCGCACGTCTGAAACTGCCCGCTGCCGCTGCAAAAGACACTGATCAGGGTTATCTGCTGCATCCCGGCCTGATGGATCTGGCGACAGGTTGGGCAATGGAACTGATTGCGGGCTATGCCAGCCAGCACCTCTGGGTGCCGGTCAGTTACCGCTCGGTCAAGGTTTACGCACCGCTGCCCGGCGAAATTGTCAGCTGGGTGCGCAACGCGGGTGACAACACCTCGGACGGGGATATCGCCAGCTTTGACATCACACTGGCAGCCCCCGACGGGACGGTCTGCGTGGAAATCAGCGGCTTCTCAATCCGCCAGATGGAAGAAATCTCGGGCTTTGGTGCGCAGGACGAAGCCCCGTCGCAAGCGCCCGACGATACTGCACGCCCCCTGTCGCCCGCCGAAGAACGGCTGCGTCACAATCTGTCTCAGGGGATCCGGGCCGAAGAAGGCGCGGAGTTGTTCCTGCAAGCATTGATGGGAACGCACCGCCAGATCATCCTGTCCTCGCTCGATCTGAACGCGATTATCACACAGGCCGGGCAATCTGATGATACCGACACCGAGGACGGGCAGAAATTCTCGCGGCCACAACTGGACAGTGACTTCGTTGCCCCCTCAAATGCCATCGAAGAACGGCTCGCCGCCTTTTGGCAGGATCTTTTGGGGGTGGACCAGATCGGGGTTGAGGACAGCTTCTTTGATCTTGGCGGCCATTCCCTGATCGCAGTGCGGCTGTTTGCGCAGATCCGCAAAGCCTATCAGGTCGATTTCCCGATATCCGTGCTGTTTGAAGCGCCCACAATCCGCAAATGCGCCGAATTGATTGCCGCACGCGGTGTCACGGATGGCGACAGCGCTGAGGCAGCCGCAGCGGATAAACCCAAAGCCCCGCCCCGCCGCTTTACCCATCTGGTCGCGATGCATCAGGGCGAAGGCGGGCACAAACCACCCTTTTTCCTTGTGGCAGGGATGTTTGGCAATGTGCTGAACCTGCGCCATCTGGCACATCTGATTGGCAGTGACCGTCCTTTCTACGGGCTTCAGGCGCGCGGATTGCTGGGTGACGACCCCCCCCATCGCACGATCGAATCCGCTGCGGCCGACTACATCTCCGAGATGCGTCAGGTGCAGCCCCATGGCCCCTATCATCTGGGCGGGTTTTCGGGGGGTGGCATCACCGCGTTTGAAATAGCCCGACAACTGCGCGCAGATGGCGAAGAGATCGCAGCGCTGGTCTTGCTGGACACCCCCCTGCCGGTGCGTCCCGGAATAGAAAAGGCCGACAGGCTGAGGATCAAGTTACAGGATATCCGCAAGGGCGGGCTGGGGTATTTCCGCGACTGGGCCCGCGACCGCATTGCCTGGGAAATGCGCAAGCGCCAGACCCGCGAGGAAACTGCCGAAGACGGCCAGCAATTCCACAACGTCGCCATTCAGGATGCGTTTCTAGAAAGCGTCGGCGCCTATCAGGTGCAAGACTGGGATGGCACGCTGGCGCTGTTCCGCCCGCAACTTGTGCCCAAATGGACCGTAGGCGACAGGTTGATCAGCCATGAGCGCGTTTATCTTCATGACGATAACGACTGGGGCAAATTCGCCCCCGATATCCAGATATTCGAGGTGCCCGGCGATCACGATTCCATGGTGTTGGAACCCAATGTGCGCGTGCTTGCTGCCCGCATCCGCAGGTATCTGGAACGCCCCCGCGATCAGATCCAATTTCAGGAAGCCGCCGAATAAATGTCTGACCCGACCATTCTGACCATCGTTCTGAATTACAAAACCGCTGAAATGACCCTGAAGGCCGTGGAAGCCGCACGCATAGCGATGGAGGGTCTGCCCGGCGAAATCGTGGTTGTGGATAATGACAGTCAGGACGGGTCATACGAAACCCTGAGCGCCCGTGTAACGGCGCAGGGCCGGGACAATATCAGGGTCATCCAATCGGGTCATAACGGGGGCTATGGCGCGGGCAATAACGTTGGCATCCGGGCCGGGCTCTCGGATGGGTCACGCCCAGATTACATCTATATTCTGAACTCGGACGCCTTCCCCAAGCCGCAGGCCATCCGGGTGCTCTACGACCATCTGAACACCACGCCCGGCACAGGTTTTGCAGGCAGCTATATTGAAGGTGAGGACGAGATACGTCACATCACCACTTTCCGCTTTCCTTCAATCTGGAGCGAATTTGAACGGTCTGTGAAACTGGGGCCCGTCAGCCGCCTGCTGAAATCCCACCGGGTGCCCGATCCTCGCAACAGCTCCGGGCCGGTCGACTGGCTGGCGGGGGCCTCGGTGATGATGCGTCAGGACGTGCTGGACGAAATCGGCCTTTTTGACGAAACCTTCTTTTTGTATTTTGAAGAAACAGACCTGTGTCGCCGCGCCCAAGAAGCAGGTCACAGGGTGATGTTTCTGCAAGACAGCGTCGTCACCCATCTGGGGTCGGTCTCTACTGGGATGAAGGAATGGTCCCGCGTGCCGGATTACTGGTTCAACTCGCGCTGGCATTATTTTACAAAAAACCACGGTCGCGCTTATGCCACTTTGGCCACAGCCCTGCATCTGAGCGGTGGCGGGCTGCACTGGCTGCGCTGCAAAGTGACCCGTAAACCACATGGCGGCGCGCCGCATTTCCTGCGGACCCTTGCCCGCCACGATATCGCCCAACTTTTTACCTCTAAACGAGACCATAAGATCAAGGCCCGTTCCCAAACCGGAGACTAACCCCATGTCCTATCGCGCCGTTGTTATCGGTAATGAAACGCTGACCATTCAATGTGGTGAGATGCTGCGCGAAGCAGGCCATACGGTCGCCGCCGTTGTGACCCGCCACCCTGATGTGGAGGATTGGGCAAAGGACGCAGGGCTGTTGCTGCATAGCCCTGACACCGATCTGGTTGCGGCACTTGCCGGAATGGAATTCGACTGGCTGATGTCGATTGCCAATCTTGATATGATCCCTGCGGCTGTATTGGCGCGCCCCCTTCGCGGGGCGGTGAATTTTCATGACGGCCCCCTGCCGCGCTATGCAGGTTTGAACGCTCCGGTCTGGGCATTGCTGAACGGTGAGGCTGAATACGGCGTAAGCTGGCATATGATTTCGGGCGGCGTCGACGAAGGTGATTTGCTGGCACAAAGCTTCTTTGATGTCAGTCCGGACGAAACCGCGCTGACCCTGAACACCAAATGTTATGCTGCGGCCATCGACAGCTTTGCCACAGTCATCGAGAAACTGGCAACAAACGCACCTGTGACCACGGCCCAAGACCTGTCGCAACGCAGCTATTTTGCCAAAAACGACCGGCCTGCGAACGCCGCACGGATCAATTTCACCCAGAGTGCGCGACAGATCACCACCTTGGTCCGCGCATTGGACCATGGCGCTTACTGGAACCCGCTGGCCTGTCCCAAACTCGCCTCTGCCGCTGGTGTCTTTCTTGTGGGTAAGGCCGAGGCCGGCAAAAGCTCTGCCGATGCCAGCGCAGGAACCGTAATCGCCTTGGACAATGACAGCCTGACCGTCGCCACCGCCACAGCGCCAGTGACTTTGAGCAAACTGCGGGATGCCTACGGCGCGCCTGTTGCCCCCTCGCGGATCGCCGCCGTAGGGGATGTGTTGCCCACCCTTGATACGGCCGAGGCCGAAGCCCTGAGTGCAGCCCTGAAAGCCACGCTGAAAACTGAAGAAGACTGGCGCCACACCCTAGAAGCCATGTCCCCAGTCGCCCTGCCGCTGATCGACATGGACGCCCCGTTCGGCGAGATCGTCGCCATTCCGCTTGCCGGTGATCACGACCATCTGGCCCGCGCATTGATGCATTTGGGCAGTGCGCTGGCCGAAGACCCTATCGATTTGGCTCTGGGGCTGCCCCATGACCATCCCGGCTATCTGTCCGATTGGGTGCCGCTGCGCGCGGGCTCTGACCCCGCCGCAGCCAGAGCCCGCGGCCCCTTTACCGCCGACTTGCTTGCCCGGATGCCCGGTGATGTCGCAATCCCTGCCTTGGGGCTGTCAGATGACAGCTATATTTCTGGCACGGCCCTGACCGTTGCAGGTACAACGTTGCACGCCAATACCGGCAAAATCACCACTGAAGCCGCGACCCTTATGGCGGCCCGATTAACCCATATGGCCGCCCAGATCGCCAAAGGCGAAACGCCCACGATCCTGCCCGACGCAGAACGCCAGAAAGTGCTGTTCGACTGGAACGCCACCACAACGGACTTCCCCCAAACGCAATGTATCCATCAGGCGTTTGAGGCGCAGGTTGAACGCACCCCCGAGGCAGAGGCACTGGCCTTTGAAGGCGAAAGCCTCAGCTATGCGCAGTTGAACGGGAAAGCCAATCAACTTGCCCGCATCCTGCAAGCCAAAGGCGTCGGCCCCGATGTGATTGTGGGCCTGCACCTGCACCGCTCTTCGGCTCTTCTGGTCGCAGCACTTGCGATCCTGAAGGCAGGCGGTGCCTATCTGCCACTCGATCCGGTCTATCCAGCCAGCCGCACAGAGTTCTTCATTGAGGACAGCGGCACCAAAGTCATCATCACCGACAGCGCCTTGGCCGCCAACCTGCCCCGTACATCCGCCGAGATCATACGGGTCGATACAGTGTCGCCGGAAAGCGAAGCCGGCAATCCTGTTTCAGACGTAGCAGGCCACCACATGGCCTATATGATCTACACATCCGGATCGACCGGCACCCCCAAAGGCGTGATGGTCGAACACCGCAATGTGGCAAACTTCTTTACCGGAATGGACGACCGAATTTCCCATTCCCCCCCCGGCGTCTGGATGGCTGTGACCAGCCTGTCCTTTGACATTTCGGTGCTGGAATTATTCTGGACCCTCGCGCGCGGTTTCAAACTGGTCATCTCGGGCGAAGAAAGCCGCGCCTTGGTCTCAGGCGAAGGCCCCGCACCCGGTGTCGGCATGGACTTCAGCCTGTTTTACTGGGGCAATGACGATGGCGTCGGGCGCGATAAATACCGCTCGCTTCTGGAGGGCGCACAGTTTGCCGACAAAAACGGCTTTTGTGCAGTCTGGACCCCCGAACGGCATTTCCACGCCTTTGGCGGCCCCTATCCAAACCCTTCGGTCACAGGGGCAGCGGTCGCAGCGGTCACGCGCAACCTTGCTGTGCGGGCCGGTTCTTGCGTCGCCCCGTTGCACCATACCGCGCGCATTGCCGAGGAATGGGCCGTCATCGACAATCTAACAAACGGGCGGAGTGGAATTGCTATTGCCTCCGGCTGGCAGCCTGACGACTTTGTGCTGCGTCCGGAAAACACGCCCCCGAACAACAAACCGGCGATGTTTGACGCAATCCGTGACCTGCGTAAGCTTTGGGCCGGAGAGACGGTAGAATTCGCACGTCAGAACGGCGAGATGCATGGTGTTGTCACCCAACCCCGCCCCGTATCCAAGACACTAAATGTCTGGGTCACGACCGCTGGCAATCCTGCAACATGGAAAGAGGCCGGAGAAAACGGCTGCAACGTGCTGACCCACCTTCTGGGGCAAAGCGTCGATGAAGTTGCGGAAAAAATCGCCATCTACCACGCTGCCCTGCGCGAAGCGGGCCATAATCCCGATGATTTTTCCGTCACTTTAATGCTGCACAGCTTTCTTGCAGATACCCGCGAGCAAGCCCGCGAGATTGCCCGCGAGCCTATGAAGGATTACCTGCGCGCCGCCGCTGGCCTGATCAAACAATACGCATGGGCTTTTCCGGCATTCAAGAAACCCAAAGGGGTTGAAAACCCGATGCAGATTGATCTGGCATCGCTGAACACCGAGGAAATGGAAGGTATCCTTGATTTCGCCTTTGAACGGTATTTCAACGACTCCGGGCTGTTTGGTACGGTTGAAGACGCGGTTGAGCGGGTCGCACAGGTCAAAGCCATCGGCGTCACCGAGATCGCCTGCCTGATTGATTACGGCATCGACGTGGATCACGTGCTGGAAGGCTTGAAGCCGCTCGCACAGGTGGTCGCTGCCAGCAATCAAACCGTGGCAGACGATGATTATTCCATTGCCGCGCAGATTTTGCGCCACAAAGTCACCCATCTCCAATGCACCCCGTCTATGGCACAGATGCTGGCCATGAACGAGGAGGCAAGGGGCGCCTTACGCCAGCTCGACCATATGATGGTGGGCGGTGAAGCGCTGCCCGGGGCGCTGGCCGACGAATTGCGTGACCTTACAGGGGGGCACGTGGAAAACATGTACGGCCCGACCGAAACCACAATCTGGTCCACCACCCAGACAGCCGCGCCGGGCCATGGGGCAGTGCCTATCGGCACCCCGATTGCCAATACACAAGTCTATGTGTTGGGCGAGGATATGGAACCCCGGCCCATTGGCATGCCGGGCGAGTTGTATATCGCTGGTGCCGGTGTGACGCGGGGCTATTTCCAGCGGGACACCCTTACCTCGGAACGTTTTGTGACGGATCCTTTCAAGGCCCTTGACCCTAACTCTGCCGGTCGGGGGCGCATGTATCGTACCGGCGATCTGGTGCGCTGGGAACCGGACGGGCGGCTCCACTTTCTGGGGCGTGCCGATTTTCAAGTCAAACTGCGCGGCTACCGTGTGGAATTGGGCGAAATCGAAAGCGTCATGGACAGGTTTGACGGTGTCCAGCAATCCGTTGTTATTGCACGGGAAGATACGCCAGGGGTTGTGCAGTTGGTTGGCTATATGCTGACGGAAACAAACATAGATGAAGCCGCTTTGCGTGCCGAAATGCTCAATGCCCTGCCCGAATACATGGTGCCGCGTCATTTTGTGACGCTGGACGCCTTTCCGTTGACCCCGAACAAGAAAGTCGACCGTAAGGCCCTGCCCGCGCCTGTACTGAGTAAAGCCGCTCCAATCGTTGCGACACCAACACCGACTACAGCTACAGAGGCAAAAGCGGAGCCGGAGACAGCGGAGGTCGATCTGGGCTCTGAGGCTGAAATCAGCCAGAAGATCGCTGAAATCTGGTCCGAAATCCTTGGGGTCGGGCAGATTGGCCCTAAAGACAGCTTCTTTGATTTGGGCGGTCACTCGCTGCTGGCTGTGCAGGCGCACCGAGAGATCCGCGCGAGGCTTGGCGTACAAAAGCTGTCGATCACCGATATTTTTCGCGCCCCGACCCTTGGCGCCTTATCAGAGATTGTTGCCAAGAAAGCCGGGAACTCTGCGCCCAAAGCCCCCCCGGTTGCTGCGGTTCCCCAGCCCGCACAAACCGCCCCCGCAACACTCGAGCCCCCAGCAGGCGGCACACTCACCGATGCTATGGCACGGCGGCGGGAGATGCGCAAACAGCGGCAAAACCGATGAGCCTTCCATGCGGGGCGCCCCTGTGTGAGCTGCCGGGCTGTTCAGTCGGGCAGGGGCAAACAGGCTTTCCCCCGGAGGCGCTTTGCTTTGATCTGTTGCCCTTATCCGCGGGCAGCAGCAAACTGAAACCCGTGGCATTCCTCCTCAAACCTCTCTCCGGTCCATCATGCGCCACCGTCTGAAAAAAATCCTGATCGCCCCGGCCCTGTTCATTCTCGCAGCGCTTGGCCTTTACAGCCGTCAGGCTGCGCCGCTGGACCCGCAGGCCTTTGCGGCCCTTTACGACACTCCGGCCCCTGCGCCGCAGGGCCCGCGTCAGGTGTACCATCTGGGCCATAGCCTTGTAGGGCGCGACATGCCGGCGATGCTTGCGCAATTGGCTGGCGAAGGCCACGACTACGCCAGCCAGCTTGGTTGGGGCGCGACGTTGCGATCCCACTGGGAGCCGGATGTGCCGGTCAAAGGATTTGAAGCCGAAAACGCCCATGCCGCCTATCGTGACCCCGATGAAGCACTGGCCTCCGGCACCTACGACGCGCTGGTGCTGACCGAGATGGTCGAAATCGCAGACGCAATCCGCTACCACGACACCCCCACGTATCTGCACCGCTGGGCCGCCAAAGGCCAAGAGGCCGGTATGGTGATCTATCTTTATGAAACCTGGCACCAGTTGAATGACCCTACTGGCTGGCGGGTGCGGCTGGACCGCGACCGGACCCTCTATTGGGAAGATGCTGTGCTGCGCCCTGCCCTGGCCCAGAGTGATCCGCCGCGCCCAATCTATGTAATCCCCGGCGGTTCGGTCATGGCCGCCCTGTCCCGTGCCCTGGAAACCGGAGGGGCCGTTGGCCCGCTGGGACAGCACGGTGATCTGTTCAAGGACGATATCCACTTCAACGACTACGGCGCCTACCTGATAGCGCTCATCCATTATGCAGTTCTTTACCAGCGCGACCCGACAGGTCTCCCTCATACCCTGCAGCGGGCCGATGGAACTCCGGCGGACGATCCCGGTGCTGCAGCGGCGCGGCTGATGCAAAAGATCGTCTGGCAGGTGGTCTCGCAGGATCCCATGACAGGTGTTCCGGAGGGCTGACACTATGGTCGGGTGCTCATTTCGAAACGCTCTGTCTCTTAAACGAATCTTGACTTTTTGACCCGCGCAGTCCCTCCTAATTTTACTCAAACTTCATTTTTTATTGGTATATACCCGTGTCTGCATTTTTTCCACTCGACCCAGAAACCCTGACGATCACTCATCAAAGGGCAAAAGAAATCGGTGACAGCATTGCCACTGACTATCAGTCCAAGACGCCCTATCATTATACCTGTGTGGACAATTTCCTGCCGCCCGAAATTCTGGAACAGGTGCGCGAAGAAGCTTTGGCTATGGGTGACAAGCCAGCGGAAAACGCCAGCGAGAACGAAAAGCTCAAGACCTCTTACAATCCTGATCGCCTGCCAACTTATACCAAATCTGTGTTCCACGCGCTCTCGTCGCGCCCTTTCATCCAGTTTCTGGAGAAAATGTCGGGCATAAAGGGGCTGATCCCCGATCCCTATTATCTGGGCGGTGGCATTCACCGCACCAACACCGGCGGATTTCTCGATATCCATGCGGATTTCAACCACCATTCGATCATGAATCTGGAACGCCGCCTGAACCTGCTGATCTATCTCAATCCCGACTGGAAAGAAGAATACGGCGGCTCCTTTGAGGTGTGGACCAATGACATGTCCGAAAAAGTGGCGTCTTTTGCCCCGGTGATGAACCGGATGTGCTGTTTTTCAACCGGCGACAACACGATGCACGGCAACCCCGAGGTGGTAAACCATCCCAAAAACGACCCGCGCCTGTCCATCGCACTTTATTACTACACCTCAACCTGGGACGATGCCCGTATCTCCCAATCCACTGTGTTCAAACAACGCCCCGGCACCAGTGACGCCAAAAGCTCCGAGGCAACCCAAAGAATGCTCCGCGAGCTAGTTCCCCCGCTGATCTACCGGAAGTCCCGCAACCTGCTCCGCAAACTGCGTAAATAGAGTCCTCTGCGGACCACTGTCAGGACATTCGGATGGCTGATGATACAGGACTTAGCGCTGCACAAATTGACACCTGCGATCCGCTTTTTGCCCCGATCCGCCTGCCTGTCGAGATCTGTACCCGCGATCCGTTGATCGTGGTTGGCATGCCCCGTAGCGGTTCCTCTTTTCTCAGCCATATCCTGTCACAAATCCCTGACTGGTATGTGTTTGACGATCTCTATACCCAACGCAAAGCGCAAGAGATCGGGGTAGACACCCCGATGAACGCCCGCGATGTCAAAAAACTAACCTATTACCTGGGCTGGCAAATCCGGGCGCGATTGCGCTTTGGTCTTTATGCGGTTCCCAATGTGACTGAAGAAGAAGTCGCTGCACTGGACGGGGCCCTTGCACAGGCTTTCACAGACCGGTCCGGATCGTGGGCCGAGATGCAGGAAGAGTTCATGCGCCGTCTGGCAAAACGTGCCGGCTGCACCCGTTGGGGTTATAAGATGCCCGGCGCTTTCCGCCGGATTCCCGAGTTACGGCAACATTACCCGCAGGCGCGCTTCATGTTTATTTTGCGCAATCCCTACAAGGTACTGGCATCCTACAAACATATGCCGATGTCCTCACAGGATGGCGATCCACGACGCTACCATCCCATCGCCTATGCAATCTACTGGCGCATGGCTGTGCGATCCTATCAACGACACTGCAAAACACTGGGCGACGGGCTGACGCTGGTGCAGTTTGAAGACCTCGTGGGCCAGCCACAACAGACCGCCAACCGGATCGCTTATTTTCTCGGGGCCACACCGCCCAAAGACGTGCATGTGCCGGAAAAGCCTAATACCTCCCACGCGACAGGCACGCGCAAACCAGATGAACTTACCGGACTAGAGCACTGGATTCTCAACAAGATTGCGCATCGTGAAATGGCGGCATTGAAATATGACCTGCAACAGACACGGGTGCGGCCTGCGGATTTTTCCGACCTCATCCGAACCACTCTGCGCTTTAGCGGGTTTCATCTGGGAAGGCTCTTGGGGCGGATCAAAGCGCGTATCGGTTCTTCTTAAAACGCTTCTCATCACGTGATGGCCTTATAAATTCTCATGGGTCAGCCGCGCAGGTCTTGCTTCATCCTGCGGCAAGAAACCCGTCATAAAACCGGCTGCCCGCAAGGGCACTCAGGCAGTCGTCGTAATTCAGGACCGTATCGCGCAGCCGTGTGGTGTTGATCTTGCGCGCACGTATATTTGCCGGCGCGTCCGGCAAACCAAGAAAGGCATAGAGGGTCTTGATGGTGGCCTTTTGCGCCTGTGCGTCAAAAAAGAACTCCTCGTAACAGACCCGCGTGACCTGACCTTCCGGCAGTTCTGACAGCAGGGTCTCCAACAGCGCGGACTCCTCCGCCACGCGCGCGATGTCAGCGAGAAGCGTGGTCGTGTCCAGCGTAATCCGTGCAGGACCGGACGTATCATTCAGAGCGCGTTTGACGGTGCCGGTCTGATCCAGCAATTGCCAGGACACAAAGCGGGCGATGGTGTCGGCACGGCAAAGCCCGATCACCTTAAGGTCGGGGCGGTCCAGAAAATAGCGCCGCAGGTCGGGTGCCCGAAAAAAGGTCGCAAAATCCTTGGCCCCGATGGTGTGCAGGTCAGCGCGGTGTTGCACCTCGCTGACCTTGCCCGCACGGCGTTTGCGCAGATTGCGCAAGGTGTTGACCACCCGCAAGGGCACGCCATCCGCCAGCAAAGCGTCCAGATACCCCGCATCATCGCCGCGCCACAGGCCCAACCGGTCACGTATTTTACGGATCTGCATCCAGTCGCCCAGCAGTTCGCCATAGTTCAGCGCCTGCGGATGCTGATTGATCACATCAACCAGCGCGTTGCTACCGGATCGCCCCAAAGTCAGGATGAAATGCCGCTCCATTAAACTTCCAATAGCCCGCGTCGATGGATTCGACAGTTCGTTTTATCATACAGAAATACCATCCACCCCACCCGTGTCACAGCCGCTTGCCCGAGGGCTGCAAATCTGCCTTCCTGTCATCAAGAAAATGATAGGTTTCAATTTCAAACATATCCAGAATCCGCTGCCCGACGGCCAGCATCTCGGGTGTGACCTTACTGCGCCAGTTGTGCAGGATGTCATTGGTTTTTCCCGCCTTGATAGCCTCGTTCACGCTGTTCAGGCTCATCCGCGAGGAATGGGAGGGTCTGGACAAAGTAGCCAGCATCCGGTCCCGTTCGGACAGGCCGAATTGCGCAATCAGCACCTCATCAACAAAGCGGGCGGGATCAGTGACAATATCTTCGTACCGCACAATCCGGTCGGTGTAGCCGGTAAAGAATAGTCGCGTCAGAACCGCATAATCTAGGATAGCGATAGCCCAGGTGTCGTCACCCTTCAGCACATCCGTGATCATCCCTCTTTGCCCTTCGCTGAAATGATGTCCGATGCGATCCAGCTGGCGACCATAAGCTTCAACCGCAAAGCCCCAGTTCTGGCGCAGCACCGAAATCGCCTGCGCACCGGGGTGACGCACCAGTGGCAGCACATGGGCATTAGTATTCTGCGCAAACCAGTCGATCATCCAAGGCGCGTTCAAGACCTTCAGGCAGACCCGATCCGCCTTCAGAAACGGTTTGGGCCGCGCACAAGAGCCAAGCTGCGGGTATTGCGCGCCCAGCAAACCCTTGGCAAAGCTGGCGAATTGATCCAACTCATCGGGGGCCAACTCAAAGAATTGCGAATGTTCGCGCGGCGGCAGCAGGCGTTGTTTCAGGTCATATCCCGGATGCGCGTCAAAAACGGCAAAGGGTTCATTGGCCCCCCAAACCCCACGGTTGATCGAAATGGTATCCGCCACCATCGTCGATCCCCCCCGGCGCAATGCCATAACGACGATGGGTCTATGTGCCGCGTCAAAACGGATCAAATGCGCTTTGGCTTTGCGGGCCAATAGCCGGGCTTTGGAGCTGGCGCTCATGCTTTGGGTACCGAATGTGGCCATGCCCACATCACGGCAAACGTTTGCTCTGTCATAGCTCCTCCAGACAGGAACATAATCCGTTACCAAGACAGCCCGTCAACCGTAAACTTGTTCCGGAACAATTCTGCCAAAGGGTCCAAAGCGCAAAACCAGCGGTCTGCATGCTTGACCGCTGGTCCCTGTTTTGTGACAACTCGACAGGTTCGGCCATCGCGTACGGCATGGCGGGATACTGCGATACCAACTGCGTCACCACCAACACCAAAACGCGGCGGGTCCGGGACATCAGTGTCCCGGAGTTTTTCCGTCTCAGGAGCAACGAGATGACACCGCAAGATGCCCGAACACGCCACTGGGATGTCATCGTAATTGGCGCAGGGATGGGCGGCGGTATGGCCGCGCGGCGGCTGGCCGAACAGGGTCTGTCGGTGCTGGTCGTGGAAAAGGGTCCCAGAGGGTACGCCCAAGAACAACAAGAGCTCGACGAGACGATGTCCGACCCCCATGCGCGCCGCATCCGCGGGTATTGGCCCAAGCCGGTACAGGCCACAGTGAACCAGCGCCAGATGCGGTTCTTCGCCCCGATCGGCTGCGGTGTCGGCGGCACTTCGGCCTTTTATGCCGGTACGCTGGAACGCCCCGAACGGCACGATCTGGAGGACACCGCCGAGATACCACATCCCACTGGCGGCTGGCCTGTCGGCTATGATGCTTTCACTCCCTATTTTGAACAGGCCGAGGCCCTTTTGCACATCTCGGGCACCCATGATCCATTGTCCCGCGAAGCGCCGTCGGATCTGGGCCCGCCCCCCGAAATCAGCGCCGGCGAGACGGCGATGATCACTGAAATGCGCGCCGATGGCTTGCACCCCTACCGCCAGCATCTGGCCTTTCGCAATCTGCCCGGGTGTCTTGTCTGTCTGGGTCACAAATGCCCGCGCAAATGCAAGATGGACGGTCGGTCCGCCGGTCTGGAGCCCGCGCTTGAAACCGGCAATGCTGTCTTGCTGGAAAACTGTGACGTAACAGAAATCAACTATGACACCCGGAGCGTCACCGGACTTACAGTCGTCCACGCTGGTGTAACGCACACATTGAACGCGGGGTATTACGTGCTCGCTGCCGGGGCGCTTGGCTCGCCCAGATTGCTATTGATGTCAGACCGGACCAATCCCAAAGGCTGTGCCAATTCCAGCGATTGGGTCGGGCGGGGCTTGATGTTCCACCTGAACGAAGTTTTTGCCCTTTGGCCAAAACGACACCAGCGCTTTGAGGGGGCTACCAAAGCCGTTTCCTTGCGCAACATCTACACGGTGGACGGCGCGCGGATGGGAATGATCCAATCGTTGGGGCTCGAGGTGTCCTTTAACAATATCGCGGCCTATCTTGCCAGACTCTATGACCGCTCGGTCCTGGGGCGCATCCCCAAACTGCGCTATCTGACCAATATCCCCGCGCTGGTGGCCGCCAAGGTTCTGGGCAAGGCAAAAGTCTTTGTCGGAATTCTGGAGGATCTCCCCTACCCCGAAAATCGCGTGCTGGTAGACGCTGATGACAAAGAGGTCCCCAGCTTTGTGTACAGTCTGCCTGCGGAATTGCTGCACCGCCGTCAAATTTTTCGACGCCAGATCAAAAAGACCTTCAAAGGGTATCGCACCATGCTGATGGGCCAGCGGCCCGAACTGAACTACGGCCACCCCTGTGGCACATTGCGCTTTGGCAGGGATCCGGAAACTTCGGTGCTGGATGCAAATTGCAAGACCCACGATCTGGACAATCTATACGTGGCGGATTCGTCGTTTTTTCCCACATCAATGGGCGTAAATCCCAGTCTGACCATTGCGGCCAATGCGTTGCGGGTCGGTGATGTGATTACAAGCCGGCTCAAGACCCGTTAGACCGGCCCCCGGAAACTAAAAACTGCCCCGATAGAGCCGGTTTGCAAGCGGTGTTTTAGCATCGGTTTGGAAATTAACGCATGGAAATCCCGCTGCGGGCTTTGCGGACGCCATTCTATCTGCTTTACGATATCTCTTTTAGGACTGGCAAAGCCATCGGCCTGCCTGATGCGACTTATAAAGACCGCTGATAGAACTGGACCATTTTGACGCTATGATATTGCTAACACAAAAAGTTAGAGACGATACAGTCATTGGGACGCACTCTGCCTTGGGGATTTCCGGCAGCCGGATCAGTATCGGGACAGGTCGCGTGGCAAAGCGCGATATGTCCGCGCGGAGTTTGAAAAGAGCGCGATGATTGACCCCGGCCCAACCGTCAGTGCTGTGATTATCGGGCGTAACGAGGGCGCGCGCCTGCTGGCCTGTCTTGCATCATTGGGCAAAGGGCTGGAACGCATCATCTATGTTGATAGCGGGTCAACGGATGGCTCGGTCGCCGCCGCCCGCGCTGCCGGAGCCGAAATTGTGGTGCTGGATACAGATACGCCCTTTACCGCAGCGCGGGCACGCAATGCCGGGATTGCCGCGCTGGAGCGGGGCATAGGGCCCGATCTGGTACAGTTCATTGACGGTGATTGCACGCTGGACCCGGACTGGATCAGAAAGGCCACTGCGTTTTTAATGCAAAACCCCAAGGTCGCAGCGGTCTGCGGGCGCCGGCGCGAACGCGCCCCCGATGTCTCGGTTTACAACCGCATGTGTGACGCGGAATGGGACACGCCGGTGGGCGAGGCCAAAGCCTGTGGCGGAGACGCCCTGATCCGGATGCAGGCACTCAGCGAGGTGGGTGGCTACAATCCAAACCTCATTGCCGGCGAAGAGCCCGAAATGTGTTTACGGATGCGACGCATGGGATGGGTAGTCTGGCGGCTGGACGCGGAAATGACCCTGCACGATGCGGCGATGACGACAGCCCGGCAGTTTTTCAGTCGCGCGCGGCGGGCCGGTTATGCAGCGGCGGAAGGTGCGGCGATGTATGGTGCCAGCGGGGAACGGCACGGCGTCGCGACCACAAGCCGTGCGCTGGTCTGGGGCTTGGTGCTTCCTGTCATAATTCTACTGAGCTGTCTTATATTCGGGCCTTTGGCCCTTTGGATAGCGATGATCTATCCTGCACAGGTGGTCCGGCTGGCGCTGCGTGACGGCGGCAGCCGGTTTGAATGGGAACGGGGATTGCTGCTGACCCTGGGCAAGTTTGCCGAATGCCGCGGCGTATTGGATTATTACTGGCGCCGCTGGCGCGGCCATGATGCGGAATTGATTGAATACAAATGAGCAATCCAACTTCTCCCCCTGCACCCCGTCCCGGATCTTTGGGACAACGTATTCTTAAAGCGGGTAGCTGGAGCCTGATACTGGTGGTGGGCGGCCGCGGTCTGCGGCTGGCCAGCAACCTGATCATGACGCGAATTCTGGTACCCGAAGCCTTTGGCCTGATGGCGATGGTGGGCATTCTGATAGCAGGTTTCGGCCATTTCACCGACATCGGGATCAACCGCAGCATCGCCCGAGAGCCTGACGGGGATAAGGAGCACTTTTTGCATGTGGCCTGGGTGTTCAAAATCCTTCGGGGGGCGACCATTGGTCTGGGCGTGTTGCTCACCGCGCTGGCGCTCTGGTTTCTGGCCCCCGCAATGGCCCCTCTGGGATCGGTCTATGCCGATCCCAGATTGCCTCTGCTTATTACGCTGTCAGCCCTTACGCCTATAATTATGGGGTTTGAATCCACCACCTACGATCTGGCCGCGCGTCACCTGAACATGAAATATATCGCCCTGATCGAAGTTGGCGGGCAGGTACTGCAAATTGTTGCTATGGTGGCATTCGCTGCCCTGTCCCCAACGGTCTGGGCCCTGATGGCAGGCATGCTGACAGGCGCCGCGTTAAAATCGGGAAGCACCCACTTCCTGTTTCCCGGTCCCCGCATGACATGGGCCTGGAATACGGAAATCGCAGGGCGGATCTGGCACTACGGCAAATGGCTGATGGGGTCCTCTGTGTTCAGCTTTGTTGCGCAAAGCGCGGACCGGTTCGTTCTGGCAGCCCTTCTGAGCACCACAACCTTTGGCATCTATGCCATTGCACAAACATGGATCGGAGCCGGCGGGATGATCATCTCACGTATCAGCGACAGCGTCGGATTTCCGGCGGTCAGCGAGATGATACGCACCCGCCCTGATGATGTCCCGCGCCTGTATCGCAAGTTTCAGAGCGTCATCGACGTCATGTGCATTCTGGCCTTTCTGATCGTGCTGTTTGGCGGACAGACCCTGATTGATCTGCTTTACACCCCCGTCTACAGCGAAGCCGGGCGCTATCTGGCGATCCTGTCGGTCATCTTTCTGACGCTGCGGTTCAACACGCTCAACGGGCTGATTATGAACCTTGGCCACTCCAAGACGATGATGATAATCTCGGCCATTCGGGCCGTGTCGATCTGTATATTGCTGCCGCTCACCTATCATACGCTCGGCCTGTCAGCGGCCCTGCTGGTGATCGCAGTCAATCCGCTGATAACGGCGGTTTATACCCTGTCAGTGCTGCGCCCGTTTCTGGGAAACACACAAATCCGATTCGATATGCTCTGGCTGGTTTTGACGCTTGTTGTGGCCGGTTGCGTCTATGTCTACGCGTAAACCCGTTTCGTAACGGAAAAATGCTACAGTTTCGCGGGAAAGAGCGTCCGCAGCTTGGCCGCATTTCGCGCCTGATCATGGGCGCGGATCACGCGGGACCGGCCCGTTTCGCCCAAAGCTTCCAAGGTGTCGGTATCCGCTGACAGGGCCGCCGCCACCGCAGCGCGCAGGGCAGGCACGTCGCCAGGCTCCACCAGCCAGCCACAGCCGTTATCCACCAGTTCGGGAATGCCGGTAATCCGCGTTGTCACCACAGCGCGGGCCATGGCGAGACTTTCCATCAGCACAATCGGGAGACCTTCGGAAAAACTGGGCAGGGCAAAAATGCGGGCCCCTTTGATCGCGGCGCGGACCTCTTCGCCTGTGCCCCAACCCGACAATGTTACATGGTTCTCAAGCCCAAGTTCGGCAATCTGTTTTTCAATTCCGGCGCGGTCTTCCCCATCCCCGATAAAGACCAGATCCAGCGTCGGGTGATCCTTGACCAGCGGCGCCACAGCTTCGACGAGCAAGGCTTGCGCTTTGGCGGGACAAAGCCGCCCGACACAAACGATACGCTTATTTGGGGGTGTCGGCGTTGCCTCGAATTCATCCAGATCAATGCCGCAGCGCACCACCTTGACCCTATCCGCAGCCCCGGACCCGGTGGCGTCAAGGATCACACCCCGCGCGTAATCGGTGATTGCAGCAACAAAAGCGGCATGTTCGACTTTCACCGGCAGAGCATTGCCGATCGGGTCATCGAACTCATCCGGACCATGGGCGGTGAAACTGTAGCTCGGTCCCCCCATCCGGCGGGCCAACAGGGTGACAGCCGCGGAATTGGTTGAAAAATGCGCATGGACGTGATGCACCCCCAAAGCCAGCGCCGCCTGCTTGAAAAACACGGCTTCCACCAGATAAGCAGCGTTTTTTATCCCTGTGCTGCCAGGACGGGTGGCCAGATGGATTGTCGTTTTCAACGCCTTCGCAAAGCCTACGGGGTTCAACACCATCTCGCGCAGTGTGCGGGTCACAAGTTTGCCAGCCCCCTGCTTGAGAATATAGGTGGTCTTGCCGATTTCGTCCCGATCACGCGGGTCCACAGGCACCTCTGCCCAGTCGCGAATAGCAAAACGGGTGACGGGCACACCTGCGGCCTCATGGGCGTGGATTTCCCGCCGCACAAAGGTCGTGGACGTGATCGGATAGGTGTTCATCAGATACGCCAGCCCCATATCAGAGCAGCCCACGCAAGTAATCGCCATAACCCGTTTTGGCATAACGCTCGGCCAGCACGCGCAGAGCGGCATCATCAATCCAGCCGGCCTCATAGGCGATTTCCTCGGGACAGCCGGTTTGCATCCCCTGACGGCTTTGCAAGGTGCGCACGAAATTGCCCGCATCCAGCAGGCTGCCGTGGGTGCCCGTATCAAGCCAGGCATACCCCCGCCCCATGCGTTCCACAGTCAGCGCATCTTCGTTCAGATAGCTTTCCAACAGAGTGACAATTTCCAGTTCGCCCCGCGCACTGGGCTGGATAGAGCGCGCCCGCTCGGGCGCTGTGCCGTCCAGAAAATAAAGCCCCGTCACCGCATAGTTTGAAGGGGGAACCTCGGGTTTTTCGATGATCTTGGTCACTTTCCCATCCCCGTCCATCCCCACCACGCCATAGCGTTCGGGATCAGCGACACGATAGCCAAAGACCGTGCCCCCCGCAGTTTGGGTATCTGCCGAGGCCAGCAATTCCGGCAGGCCATGGCCGAAAAAGATATTGTCCCCCAGCACCATAGCCGAGGATTCTCCGGCCAGAAACTCCTCTGCAATCAGATAGGCCTGCGCCAGACCTTCAGGGTTGGGTTGCACCAGCCAGGTGATCGTAATGCCCCATTGCGACCCGTCCCCTAACAGGTTCTGGAACTGTACCTGATCCTGCGGCGTGGTGATGATCCCGATGTCGCGGATGCCCGTCAGCATCAGAACCGACAGCGGGTAATAAATCATCGGCTTGTCGTAGATCGGCATCAGTTGCTTGGACAGACCTTGTGTGATCGGCCAGAGCCGCGATCCGGTGCCGCCGGCGAGGATCAGACCTTTTCGGGTGCTCATGAGAGGGTCTCCTTGATAATAGCATCCAGTTCCGCCTGCCAATCGGGGCGAGAAATGCCAAAAGTTGCTTCAAGACTCCTGCAATCAAGCCGTGAATTGGCGGGGCGCATGGCGGGGGTCGGATAATCGGATGTGGGGATATCTGTGACCGTGACAGGGCGTCCGGCAGTGGCAAAAATCCGTCGGGCAAAATCGGCCCAGGTCACATCGGGGGCGCCTGAGAAATGATAAACACCCGGCGCGCCCTGCCCGGCGTGCAGCGCCTTGGCGATGGTCAGACAGGCCGCAGCAATGGCTGCCGCCGGTGTCGGCCCACCTGTCTGGTCGCCGACCACGCTTAAGGCATCGCGGGTCTCGCTGAGCCCCAGCATGGTGGTCACGAAATTCCTGCCCGTCCCGTCAAAAACCCAAGCCGTGCGCAAAATGACACTGCGCCCGCCCGTAGCCGCTACAAGCTGTTCACCTGCCAGTTTGGTGCGCCCGTAAGCGCTCAGCGGGGCTGTGGAATCCTCAGGTTTCCATGCTGGCCCCTGGGCACCGTCAAAGACATAATCCGTTGATATATGCACGAATGGCACGCCGCGGTCCCTACAGGCAGCGGCCATCGCGCCAGGTGCTTCGGCGTTGACCACATGGGCTTCGGCCTCGTGGTCCTCGGCCGCGTCTACCGCGGTCCAGGCCGCAGCATTGATGACAGCATCCGTATCCATCCGGGCGATGGCCCCGGCACAAGCGGCAGGATCACGTAAGTCCGCATCATCGCGACCAAGCGCGGTGATCTGCACACCGGCGGCGGGACCGGCGGCGATCAGGGCCCGCGCGACCTGTCCGGTTTTGCCAAAAACGAGGATCTTCATAAGACTCCCAGACGTGTACCCACGCCGTCCCGCTCCAGCAGAGGCTGCCACCAGTCCGCGTGGCCGAGATACCACGCGACGGTTTTCTCAAGACCTTGCTCCAGTGTCACCGAAGGGGACCAGCCCAATTCCGTGTTGATCCGTGTGGAGTCAATTGCATAGCGCAGGTCGTGGCCGGGACGGTCGGCCACAAAGGTAATCAGATCCCCGTGAGGGGCTGCATCAGGACGGTGACGGTCCAGCAAACCACAGATCGTTTTTACAAGATCAATGTTGCGGGCCTCGTTTCCCCCGCCAACGTTATAACTGCGCCCCCGCACGCCGCGCATCAGAACGGTCAGCAGCGCATCGGCGTGATCCTCGACATAAAGCCAGTCGCGCACATTTTCGCCCGCGCCATACACAGGAATGGGTTTCCCGTGCAAAGCGTTCAAAATGACCACGGGGACCAGTTTCTCGGGAAAGTGGAACGGCCCATAATTGTTGGAGCAATTCGTCAACAGGATGGGAAGGTTATAGGTTTCGCCCCAGGCGCGGACCAGATGGTCGGATGCGGCTTTGGAGGCCGAATAGGGGCTGCGGGGATCGTAAGGCGTTGTTTCGGTGAATCGTCCCGCCGCCCCGAGGGAGCCATAAACCTCATCTGTGGAAACGTGATGGAAGCGGAAACTGTCGGGACAGCCCTGCCGTTCCCAATATGCGCGCGCGGCCTCTAACAAAGTGTAGGTGCCGGTTACATTGGTGTCGATAAACGCACCGGGCCCGTCAATGGAGCGGTCCACATGGGATTCTGCTGCCAGATGCATGATCGCATCGGGTTGATGCTGTGCAAGGATACGGTCCAAAGCATCGCGGTCCCGGATATCTGCCTGTTCAAAGGCATAATTCGCCATGCCCGCCACGCTGGCAACATTGGCCAGACAAGCCGCATAGGTCAGCGCATCAAGGTTCACCACAGTGTGTCCCTGTGCCACCGCCAGCCGCACAACAGCAGAGCCGATGAACCCTGCCCCTCCGGTTACAAGAATTTTCAAGGGTGGGCCTCATAGGTGAACGGCGTGTTCAAATCAGCGAAAGCTGCGGCAGCAGCGTCTTTGTCGGAAAGCACAGCGTCCTCGGGCCTGATCCCCCAGTCGATCGCCAGATCGGGATCGTCAAAACGCACCGCCCCTTCTGTGGCAGGGGTATAGGGGGCGGAACATTTATACGCCACGGTGCATTTGGGGGTGCGTGTGACGAACCCATGCAAGTAACCGGCAGGGATCAACAGCTGATTGCCTTTTTCAGCGGATAATTCGCACCCGACCCAGTGGCCGAATGTAGGAGAGCCTGAACGAATATCCACAGCAACATCCCAAATTACGCCGCTCAGTACCCGCACCAGTTTTGCCTGTGCCGCCGGAGGCGCCTGAAAGTGCAAGCCCCGCACGGTGCCTGTCTCTTCGCTGAAAGACTGGTTATCCTGCACAAAGGTGGTGGTGATGCCAAATTCGGCCAGAGTATTAATATTATACGTTTCGCAGAAATAACCCCTGCTGTCGGTGAAGCGGCGCGGTTCAATAATAACAACGCCGTCCAATTCAGTCTTTTCAATCATTAATTCAAACTTTCTGCACCCTGAATACCCTTAAAAAACTGTGTCACGCGTCTTGTTTCCAAGACACCATAACATGAATGGGGAGAGGTTGGGTCATGTTTTAAGCGGTCGCCGCTGAGGTTGCCTCCTTATTGGAAACCGTATTGGAAATATGGGGGTTTATCCCGTTTTTATACCACGTATTTAGAGTATCTCGATATCGCAATTCTTCATTTCTGTCAAAAGCTTGTAGCATGTACGACAGACTCCGGCGCGTCTGGAAGCGGAACAGACAGGCCACATGCGCCTCCCCGTTTCAAAAGCAGCACTGGATCACAAGTCATGGTTTGTGGCATGCAGGGTATCTATTGGTTAAGATATCAACAACAGTATGACGTAATAGAGGTCTACCTGACATAAGCTGATGCCCAATCTGTTCGCATACATTGTTTTGTTCAGCTATCCGCTGGTTGTGATCATCCTGTTCCGGCGATTACCCCTGCCACAAGCACTGGTATGGTCGATTATGGGCGGCTATCTGTTTCTGCCCGAACGCACCGAAATAGACCTTCCCCTTTTGCCCGCTTTAGACAAGGTGCTCATTCCGAGCCTGGTGGCGGCCATAATGTGCTGGTTGACCCCGCCCCCCTTGCAGCCGCGCCGCGCGCCGCGCGCCGCTGCGGGAACATCGCCCCCGGCAAGGCGGCCCCGCCCGAAGGGAAAAGAGGGGAAATCCTTTCGGCACAACTGGATTGCGAACCTGTGTCTGCTGATGCTGTTTGTCACCCCGATCGGGATTTCGATGACGAATAACGATATTGTTGTCGCCGGACCGCGGGTGATACCGGGTATCCGGACCTATGACATCTTTTCGATGATGTTGAATACCGCAGTGATGGTGCTGCCGTTTCTGCTGGCGCGGCGGCATCTGGCCACACAGGAGGCGCATGTGCAATTGCTGCGCGCCTTTGTCGCCGCCGGACTGGTCTATTCACTGCTGATCCTGATCGAAATCCGTCTCAGCCCGCAATTACATCGCTGGCTTTACGGCTTTCACGCCCATCTGTTTGGCCAGCAGGTTCGGGACGGGGGATATCGCCCGATGGTGTTTATCCAGCACGGGCTGCGGGTCGGATTGTTCATATTGCTGTCGGTTCTGGCCGCCTTCACGCTTTACCGGGAACGGGTTGCCAGCAAGTCTGCTGCGGGCAAACTGCGGGGCGCACGTGACACAGCCGCCTCCCCGCCACAACGTGCAGCGCTTGCGTTTTATGCCTTCCTGTGGCTCTTTTTCATCCTCTTTATGTCCAAAACCCTTGGCGCCTTTATGATTGCGTCACTGTTCCTGCCGATCATGTTCCTGACCAAGGCGCGGCACTGGCGTATCCTGTCGATGGTCTTTGCACTGGCTGTGCTGGTCTATCCGATGATGCGCTCGGCTGGACTGGCCCCGGTGGATCGCATGTATGAATTCGCCCAGTCGATCAGCGCCGATCGGGCGCATTCGTTCAAGTTCCGGCTCGACAACGAAGATATCCTGCTGGAGCGCGCTTCGGAAAAACCTTTGTTGGGCTGGGGCGGATGGGGCCGCAGTCGCGTCTATGACCCTGTCAGCGGCAAGGATCTGTCCGTCACTGATGGCACTTGGGTGATCGTTTTTGGTAATGCGGGGTGGGCGGGCTATCTTGCGCAATTCGGGCTGCTGACCCTGCCGGCCTTTTTGTACATGTCAAGCAGGGGGGCGCTGGCAAATTCTATCGTCACACAAGGTCTTTGCATAATTCTTGTGGTCAATCTGATTGATCTGATCCCCAACTCCGGACTGACGCCAGTCACCTGGATGGTGGCGGGGGCCCTTTTAGGGCGATACGAACGACGGCCGCGCGGGGATCCGGCCAAACCAGCCCCGCGCAGAAGACCTAGCCGAGATGCACCTGCCGCGCCTGCCCTAAGATCCGGTTCACAATCCGCCGTTTGATCCCGGCGGGTGGTTGAACCGAACGATCCCTCTCAAATGTCATCCCGGATATCGCGCGGTCATGCATCAACGCCAGTTTGCCCCCCCAGCGGGCGACGTCGGCAGGATCCAGTCCATCGGGAATGCCCATGGTAGTGTTCAGTGCACCGGGAATCCATTCGTTGATAATGATATCGGGAAACCGGTCGCCCAGATCGGCCAGTAGCGCCTTGGTGTAAATCCGGCAGGCCCCTTTGGACACTGAATAGGCCGCTGCCGTAGGGGCCGGTCCGTTGCCTGCATAGGTCGTGACATTCACGATCCGGCCCACGCCGGTTTCCACCATATCGCCAAGCGCCTCGGCAGTGCAGGCGACCATGCCGCCCAGATTGACCTGCACCGTGTGCATGAAGCTGTCGACCGTTTCCTCAAGAATATCACGGCGCGGATAGAGCGCCGCATTATTGATCAATACGCTTACGGCGCCCATTTCGCTGCGGATTTTTGCAAAGGCCGCCGTGACCGCCTCCGGATCGCCCACATCCACAGCAACCGGCAAAAACAATCCCTCGGGCGCGTCTTTTGCCATTTGCTGCAAAGGGGCGTTTGAGCGGGCCAGCCCCGCCACACGCACGCCCCGCCCCATCAAGTCCTGACACAGCGCCCGCCCAAGGCCCGAGCTGGCCCCGGTGACGACAACGACACCGTTTGCCAAGGTTTGATTATAATTCATCTGGGGTCTCCGATTTGGCGCGTGCGACGATGATATCACCGACACGCAGGGAATTGGCGGCAATGGTCAGGCTGGGGTTCACCCCGAGAGAGGTCGGAAAGAACGACGAATCCGTCACATAAAGATTGTTCAAATCATGGGTTTTGCAACTGGCATCCAAAACAGAGGTCGCCGGATCATGTCCGAACCGCAAGGTGCCGCAAGGATGGCCAAAGTTCAACTGGGGGGCCATCCCCGTCATCAGCCGCCGGTGCCCGGCAAACGCCTTTCTGATCCGGCGCCGGTAAGCCCGCCAGCGCGCCATCATCTCATCAGGAATAGTATATTGAAACGTCGGCACATCGGGATCATTTTCGTTCAGCACCACCCGGTTATCGGGATAGGGCAGATCTTCCATAATGGCCGAAAAAACCTTGGCATCTCCCAACATCCGCGCTGCAATCAGAGCCGGAATATTGGTCAGCGGATAGCGCAACCTGGGGATATGGCGCAGCACCGAGCGATCGTAAATCCCGCACAGGAATGTGGCTATATTGCCAAAGGAGGCCTCAAGCCCGACCGATTGGATGACCCCAAATCTTTCGCCCTTATGACTGTATAGGTCCCGCAGGGAAATCGCCTTGGACGCCCCTTTGAAGCGATGTTTGCGCTGGGGCCAAAGCACGAACAGCTCATTCAGGTGAAACATCAGCCCGCGCCCCACCCAATCCGAAGAATTGGCGCAGCCTGCAGGGTTTGGTCCCTGCGACCGCAACAGCAACCGGGGCGAGCCATACCCCCCTGCGGCCAGAACATAAAAACGTGCGCATAAGATCGCGTCCTGTCCGTCTTGGGTCAGCTTGACCCCTGTCACCACCTTGTCGTCATAGACCAGCGCAGTGGCATCGCAATCGGTCAGCAGCGTGGCATGACCTGTAGCCAGAGCCGGTTCGATCCCTGCGGAGCGCCCGTCCATCTTGCAACGGCGCGGGCATTTGTGCCCGATGCACATCATACACCCTTCAATATGGCGGATCGACAACGGCAACCGGTAGGGGTGCAATCCGTTCTTCGCCATCCTGTCCATCATCTGCTGCTCGTCAGCACTGATCGGTACAGGTGTTTTCAGCGGAAACGCAGCCTCGGTCGAAAGCGGGTCGTTTTCACCGGCGATATGCAGGATGTCTTCGGCCTGCGCATAATAGGGCGCAAAATCGTCGTAGCCGACGGGCCAGCCCCCTGTGGGATGGGGCATGGCCGGTGTATCTTCCAGATCGTGGCGTTCGGGGCGTTCCAGCGCGCCTGCATAAAACACCGATGATCCCCCCACACCGCACCCAAGGGCGGCAAAACTGCGGCTGGTACGTCCGTTCAGCGTGGCCTCTATCTGCGTGGGCCAGAAACTGCGTACACGCCGCGCCACCGGATCCAGCATCTTCTGGTTCAGCCCCTGCTGTTCTTGAGGATGATCCTGAGGACCTTTTTCAACAATCAGCACGGACAGCCCCTGTTCAGCCAGCCGACGCGCAGCGATCCCGCCCCCCATACCCGCACCGATGACGATCACATCCCAGCTTCGGGTTTGCGCCTGTTGCAGTTTCATGGCGTGCCTCCGGCAGCGTCAAACACTGGGGCAAAAATCCCGCGCAGGCGTTTGGCAGTGGTATTAATCACGTGGTTGTTGTCCAGATATTCCGCACGACCGTCCCACATGGCCGAACAACCGGTGTCATCACAAAAGAACGGCCACGGGTCGATTACCTCGGCCTGTCCTGACAGGGCGGCGAGCATCCGGTCGGCCTCGGCGTTGCGCAGTTCAAGGTCTTCCAGCGGGGTCACAGAAAGCCTTGCCACATCCTCCTGATTCATACGTCCATGGGCCAGATCCCGTGCGACCACACGGGAATCATAGTCGAATATTTCCGGAGCCTGACGCAACACAAAAACCTTGCGACCCTGTTCCGTCAGGGTGGCGATACTGTCCTGCATCGCTTGGCGGACCAGCGCATCCTGCGGGGTTTCGTGCCCATCGGTGGCGCTAATCTTGATCGTGTTTTGCACATCGCGCCCGACGCCAACCCCTTGGGTATAATAGGTCCAGCGACCGATCAGCAGTACCGTATCAAAGGCCCCTTTGCTCAGGGCGGCTTCAATCTGCCGGTTCTTCTCACCGCACGCCGTATTTTGCACCGACGTCGAAGTGTTCTCGGACTTTTCCAATCCAAAAGCCGGCACGCAACCCGCCCGCCAGATGATGAGCGCAGGCACATTATGTTCAAACGCCGCCTGCTCCAGCCCCTCCTTGAAGGCGCGCACATGACTGTCACCCCAGATCAACAAACGCGGTTCACCTTCAGGGCCTATGGGGCAGACTTCAATCCCGGAAAAACCACCCTCTGCCGGTACGATACAGCGACGCCAGTCCTGCCGGAATCCGCGCGTGGCTTCGATATGGGTGCGCACCTGCGGATCAAACCGCTCCGGCAGTCCGTCCCTGACAAACAACAGCGCCCCAGCCGCAAGTGCCCCAGCCGTTGCAACACCTGCTGCGGTGAACAACCACGCGGGGGGTATTCTGGCACGGCGGGTAGGCCCTTCGATGAACCGCCAGCTGAGGTAAGCCACGCCAACAGACAAAACGATTTTCACCAGACGTACAGGGAGCGAACCCGCCTCACCCCAATAATAACTGGACAGCGTCACAATCGGCCAATGCCAAAGATAAAGCGAATAGGAAATCAACCCGATGAACACCAATACCCGACTGGAGAGCACCTGATTGATCAGGTTGGCGTTCTTTCCATTGGCGATGATCAGCACGGCCCCCAGCACCGGCACGGCTGCTTTCCAGCCCGGAAAGCTCGGGTCAGGCGTCAGCAGCGTCACCCCCGCCCCCATCAGCGCAACGCCCCCCCAAGACAGCGCGGGGTGCAGATCCCATGTCAGGCCCCGCTGCACGCCCGCGATAGCCAGTAAGACACCTGCCAGCATCTCCCATGCGCGAAACGGGAACAAATAGAATGTCGCAGTCTGGGACTGGGGGGTCACGGCAATACAGGCAATAAACGAGACCAGCCCGACAAGACCTAGCACAACCGGAAGGGAGGATCGCACAGCTTTGAGCAAAAGCAGGGTCAAAGGCAGGAAGATATAAAACTGTTCCTCCACCGACAGCGACCATGTGTGCAACAGGATCTTTTCCTTGGCCGCCGTGTCGAAATAGCCTGCTTCGGAAAAGAAATAGACGTTGGACAGATATACCGAGGAACTGATGATCTCTTTGCCAAGGGCGCGGAAATCAAACGGCAGCATGATCAGCCAGCCAACCACAAGGCAGGTCAGGATCACCGCAAAGTAAACCGGAGCCAACCGCCGGATCCGGCGCAGATAGAAATGCCCCAACCGCACCCGTCCGGTGTCTGACAACTCCCCCCAGAGGATACCGCCAATCAAAAAGCCCGAAATGACGAAAAAAATATCCACTCCGACAAAACCGCCAGAAAATCCGGGTATATCGAAGTGAAAGAACAAGACCGGCAAGATGGCGAGCGCGCGCAGTCCATCGATCTCTCTACGGTATTGATGCAATCAAATGATCCTTAAATATGTTCTTCCCAAATACGATGCTATCGTCCACGGGTCCAGCCCGCAGGCGCAGGACGTGCGCGTACGTTCAGCGCCACGCCGACATAAACAGCAAAACTGACCGGATATCGCAACGCCAGCGACACAAGCTCCTTCCGTCCCAAACCCACCTTGGCTTCATTGGCGGCCAGATGGGGGTAGAGATCATAAATTTCACGCACTCCGGCATCCTGACGGCGGCGCACTTTGACCAGCCCGAACCAGCCTTCGATCATGGGCCAGTGATAGGCCGCTGGCACCTCAATCCGCTGATCCGGCGGGAAATTCAGCCGCACAAATGTGTCATCCGAGATAACCTCGGGGAAGTCCCCCCAAAGGGCACGGCCCGCACCGTTCACTGCAAACAACCCCGCCCCCACCGCGCCGCCTTTGACAAAAGGCAGTTGCTGCCAGAATTTGGCATAGGCCCGCGTAATCCAGCTGCGGGCCGGTGTCACAACCAGCGTGCCAGTGGCATAAAGCGGGCGCTCCGACGACAGGGCAGCCCGAAGTTGGCCGATCAAGGCAGGGTCACAGATCACATCCGCATCCAGATAGGCGCGCATGGCGCCTATGGCCGCCCGATCACCTGCATTCAACGCGCCCACCTTGCCAGGCGGGTCCAGATGCAGACAGGTTAACTGCCACCCTCGTGCGGTGAAGCGAGGGAGATACCCTGTTACGATGTCTTCGGTACGATCCGTGCAGGCATTTGCAGCAACAATGACCTCCAACACACCGGCCTCTGGATCCTGCGCCAGCACAGCATCCAGACAGGGCCCGATATAATCCTCTTCATTGTTCGCCGCGATGATAATGCTAAACTGGGTGTTCACTGCCACTGTCATACTCAAACCTCTTGGTCCGTCTTGCCGGTCTTGCCTGTTTCTGTCTAACTTGGCGTCACTTCGGGCAAAGTGCGCTTCGCTGTGTCCTATTCTTAGCACAAAGAAGCGACATACATAGCGCTCTGGTTACAGATCCGTTCAGGAGAAAATTTAGCATTCTACGAAGGCAATATCAGAATTTATTTATAAGGTTAGGCGGAAGATTATGGCGGATATTTACTGGGGACAGAGCGCCCCGGCAGGCAAAGTGCGTATCACGCACCCGAACCGCAATGCCCTCCTTGGGGAAATTTCGGATCGTTTGGCAAAGAGACAGGGCTTTACGCTTGCCACGCTGAATTTGGACCACTGTGTCAAATTGCGTCAAAATCCGGATTTCAAGGCGGCCTACCTTCACCACAGCCATGTGGTCGCCGATGGCAATCCGATCGTCTGGTTATCGCGTCTGGCGGGGCGGCCGGTGGATCTCGTGCCAGGATCGGAACTGATCACCCCTCTGGCGAATATCGCAGCCAAGCACGGTGTTCCGGTGGCGTTGTTCGGGTCAACTCCGGACACATTATCCGCCACAGCTACAGCGTTGGAAGCGGCCCATCCCGGTCTTGAGATCGTGGCGCAGATTGCTCCTCCTTTCGGGTTTGATCCCACCAACAAGGAAGCGGACGAACTGATCGCCAAATTGGGGGCCAGCGGCGCAGGCTTGTGTTTTCTGGCCCTTGGCGCCCCCAAGCAGGAAATCTTGGCCGTACGTGGCGCAGAAGCCCTGCCCGCCTGCGGTTTTGTGTCGATTGGCGCCGGCCTGGATTTCATTGCCGGAACACAACAACGCGCGCCCCGTATCGTACGACGGCTGGCGTTAGAGTGGCTTTGGCGACTGGCAGGAAATCCTGCGCGACTGGCGCGACGCTATGGCGCCTGTTTTGCTATCCTACCCCAGTTGGCATGGACGGCCCGAAAAGATCGGGCACCCCAGCAGGACAACGCTTAAAGGCCCTTTTCCTTGCCAAATCCGCAGAAATAGGGTTTTGCCCGTCAGGCAACTTGACTAAACACATCAGGCGACACTCAGAGGGTACTGTATTTCATGCGCAGATTGTATTTACACATTGGCAACCACCGCACGGCCACCAGTTCAATCCAGTCCTTCATGGCAAAGAATGCCAAAGCCCTGCGCACTAAGGGCGTGCTTTATCCCTATAACACCCCACGCCACATGAAGCTGATGAACCAGTTGTTTGACGGCAGCAAAAACCCCCATGAGGTGGCCAAGGATCTGAACTTCCGCGCTGAGAGCAAACAGATGGACATCCATTCCATCCTGCTCAGCGATGAGGATATCTCCTGTCGGCGCGATCTGTCGGTGCTGGCCAAGTTCCGCGAGCATTTTGATGTGAAAGTGATCTTCTGCCTGCGCCGTCAGGATCTGTGGCTCGAAAGCTGGTATTTCCAGAATGTGAAATGGCAGTGGCGCCCTGCCCTGTGCCATCTGACAGTAAATGAGTTTTTTGAGCGCCGTGCCCAATTTCCCTGGATGGATTACAAAGCCCATATCACCCATCTCGAAAAACTGTTTGGCCGCGAAAATGTGCTGCTGAACGTGTTTGAACGGGACCAGATGCCCGAAGGCCCGATTGCGAATTTCGCAGCACTGATGGGGCTGGAGCTGGATGACAGTTTCACCACCCCGCCCAAGCGCAATGCCAGCCTTACGCCACTGGTCAGCGAGATGATGCGCTGCCTGCCGCTGGATGAAGCCCCCACCGATTACCGCGTGGTGTTTGACCGTGCCTGTGGCAAGGTGGATGAAATCATCCGCGAAACACAGCCTGAAGCCGCCGGTTCCCTGATCCTGAGCCATGAACAGCGTCGTATAATTCTGGACGAACATGCCGCTGGCAACGCATGGGTGGCGGAACGCTATTTCGGGCGGGACGAACTGTTTCATGATCCTGTCCCCGACGAGAACGCAAAAATATCAGAGCTGAAACTACCAGCGGACAGTTACGAGACGATGGAAACCCTTGTGGCCCCGCTGGTGCGCGCCTTGATCAATGCGCATAAAGCCAAGTCCAAACAATAGGATAGAACGAAATGGTCAAGCAGCTTGTCATTCATCTGGGGGACCGCAAAACCGGCAGTACCGCCATTCAGGACGCGCTGGTCGCTGGGGCGATCCAAAGCCCTGATGCCAGCATATTCTATCCCACCGGCAACAATCACATTCCGCTGGCCAAGACCCTTTCTGTCAAGGCGCTGGCAAGCCAGCGGGACCAACGGTTCGGCAAGCTGGCCAAACGGATCCACCGCTCTGATGCGGATATAGCGGTGATCTCGGCCGAACATTTTGAATCCGTTGATCCCGCCGCGCTGCAAGAGGCCCTGAAGGAATTCTTTCCCGATCTTCTGGGGCGGGTCCGGTTGCTGGCCTATGTGCGCCCCCATGGGGACCGGCTGGTGTCCAACTACGCCGAGGCCATAAAACTCGGGCATTTTGACGGGGATCTGGACGCCTATCACGCCATGCGGCTGGAAAAAAGACCGCTACAGTATACGCCACGGTTCAACCGCTGGCGCGAAACTTTCGGCAGCAGCTTCACCCTGCGCCCCTTCGTACGGGGCGCACTTGTGAACGGGGATATTGTTGCGGATTTCGCAGAGTTTCTGCTGGGGGACACCCCCCATCAGCTTGCGGATTCCCCCCAAAGCAATCCCTCCATGTCACTGGAAGACCTCGCAATGATGCGGCTTTTGCAAAGCCGGATCGCGGCCGTGCCCAACAGCACGAAGTTTCAGGTCAGTCTTGGCAAGACCCTTGGAACCCTGCTGGCCGAGGCACCGGAACAGCCCGCAAACCACACCAAACTGGCCCTGCACGCCGATCTGGCCGAAGCGGTGCAAGAGGCTTATCTGGCCGATGCACAGGCCCTGGATCAGGCGTTTTTTGCCCCCGAAACCCCGATGAAAGACGCCCTGCTGGCCGCTCGTTCCAAGGCGGTTAAAGCGCCCCAGTCCATTGCCGCCGAAGACCACCTTTCGCCCGAAGCCATCCGCATGGTAGACATCTGGGCCGGTCTGTTGACCAGCCGGAAAGCCCCGAACGGCTCTGCTTTGCGGGAAATCCTTAAAGATGGGCCCCGTGCAGCCAAAGGCACTGGCCCCAAAGGGGGCGGGGCGAAAAACCAAAAGACGACCGGCGATCAGGAATTCAATGAGGATGATCTTCTTGACCTGTTTTAAAGCCCTTTACCCGATTTAGCGCCCCGATTTTTTTGCGCACAAAGGATATACTTATGATTACCTTACAGAATATTGCCTTTCCCGATCCCGATATCTGTACCGAGATCGACCTTTATGTGCGCCTGAACAATCTGGTGGGGCTGGACCGTCCCAGCGAAACCCTTCAATTCAGCGCGGGCGGAACAGCGGATTTTGGCACTTACTTCAACGCGCTTTCAATCGGCAAATGGCACAAGGCCTGCGCGCTGGACAATCTGTGGCTGGAACTGACAGGCAGCGGCACGCTGGAACTGGAAGTCTACCACGCCCTGCCCGACCAGTCCTGGAACACCCAGCAATGCGAGATCCTGACCCTTAGCGGTGAGGCCACACTGGTAGACATCAGCAGCTATAGCGAAACCTCGCAAAAAGGGATGATCTACTTCCGTCTGAAGGCGCTTAGCGATGCACGGCTGACGGGGGCCCGTTTCACCACAAAACGGGCTCTGTCTGCCCTGCCCCGTCTGGCGGTTTCGATTACCACGTTCAAACGGGAAACAGCGGTACAAAACACGGTAAAACGCTTGGAGGGCTACCTAGAGAACCATGAATATAAAGAGAATATTCATATCCTCGTGGTGGACAACGGCAAAAGCGCGCAAGTCTCTGAAAGCCCGCAGACCAGCTATTACCCCAATGATAATCTGGGCGGGGCTGGCGGTTTTGCACGGGGGTTGCAGACGGCGATCAAACGGGACTTCACCCATGTGCTGTTCACCGATGACGATGCCGCCTTCCCGATGGAAAGCCTGCATCGCAGCTTTGTGTTTCTGGCCCTTGCCACAGACAGCCGCACCGCGATTGCGGGGGCGATGATCAACAACACCCATAAATGGGCCATGTGGGAAAACGGCGCGTGGTTCAACCAGAGCTGCCACCCTTTGCACAATTTTCAGGACCTGCGGGATCTGACTGCGCTTTCCAAAATGGAATTTGAATCCGAACGAGACCACTACCCTACACTTTACGGCGGCTGGTGGTTCTTCGCCTTTCCCGTGGAACACGCGCAATACCACCCCTATCCGTTCTTTGTACGCGGCGATGATGTCAGCTTTTCCATTGCCAATGATTTCAACATCACCCTGTTGAACGGGGTGGTCTCCTTTCAGGACGGGTTCATCGAAAAAGAGAACCCGCTGACATGGTATCTGGATTTGCGCAGCCATATGGCGCATCATTTGTCCCTTCCCAGCATGGAAATTGGCAGCACCGGCGTGGGCAAGATCGGCCTGAAGTTCCTGCTGAGGAATATCATTAAATTCCAGTATGATACGATGGAAACCTGTCTTCTGGCATGGGAAGATGTGATGCAGGGACCGGAGTTCTTTTTGAATAATAAAGACATGGCCGAACGCCGTGGGCGGATCAAATCCATGGTCGGAAACGAAGTCTGGCGCCCTGTGGATGCGAGTACGCTGGACAATGTGGCCGATCCCCATCGTCGTATCCCCCGCTGGAAGCTGGCGCTTTATAAATTCAGCCTGAACGGACATCTACTGCCCATGCTCGGGGCTGGCACTGTGGTGGTTGCGCCCCAGGACCGTGGCAGCCTGCATATCTGTTGGGGCGCGCGCAGGATCACCTATCTTAACACCGACCGGACCAAAGCCTATACCACCCGCCGCTCTGCGGGGCGGGGGATCGGCCTGATGTGGCGGGGCGTAAAGCTGTTCTGGAAACTGCGCAATTCCTATCCCGAACTGGTGAAAGACTACCGTGAGAGCTATCCAAGGATCGCCGCTGCCAGTTATTGGGACGAGGTTTATAAAGACAGTTGAACAAGGGGCGCTGACCCCTTGTTTCTTCGACTAAATAACTGGCTGTCAAAATGCGGCGCGGCGCTTACAACCGGCCGAGCCACGCGCCCATCAGACCGGCAATCCGAGCGGCATCCGGACCTGGAGCGGCAGGGGTATCACCCGCCCCTTTCAAAGCATTAAGCGCATCGCTCATCGGGGTGGCGTCAAAGAACATCCGGTCAAGTGCCTCTGCATCCTGTTTGCATCCCGCGATCACCTGCTCTGCCAAATCTGCGGGCAGATGCAGCCGCTGGCCATTCGGGATTGGATGCTCTGCCATTTGCTCCCCGATCGCCGAACCGAGATACCCCGCCTGTGCCGGTGTCACCCCTGCCCCGTCAAGCCGCTGGTGAATGTCCCGCAACACGGCGATGTCTTGGGCACACAGGGACGGGTTTGCATCCGGCTGCCATGACAGGGAGAAATCCTCACTTTGCAGCGCATAGCGCATAAAGTCCTGCACGACACAGTCCTGATACAGACCGTCGCGGATCATCGGGCGCAGGGTGAAGGCGTCCCCGAAGACTTCGCGCCATTCGGACAGCCGTGGAAAGGCATCAAACCGCCCCAGCGCCATGCCTTCGCTGAAATAAGACTCAAGGCTGCCGACACTCTGGCCCCGTTTGACCTGCTCGCTATACCCCGACAGCACCCGCGCCCCGTGGGGCCGCACATAGGCAATCAGGCGCACGGCGTCTGCATAGTCGGGCAGATAAGCCTCAAGCGCCAGTTTAAGGGTCTTGGGGGCAACATCCTCAAAGCCCTCGCTAGAGACAACCGCCACATCTGCATCCGCGGCATGACGGGCCAGCCGCTGACCGAGACTTGTAAAACGCTGCTGGATATTATCGGGATTCGCCCCTGTTGCCAGCGCATGGGCGAGCGGACCGTTATGCCCGTTGGCAGTATAATACAGGGACCGGCTGTCGCTGTTCCACAAGCCATCGGTCAGGGTCTTCTGGATCGAGGTGCTGCCGGTTTTCCGGTCCCCGAGATGGAATACAAGTTCACAGGTCATGGCGCGGGCCTATCTTTCGTTTTTAATGACTCCACAAGGGCCAGAACCTCTGTGTGGCTAACCTCTCTGCGGTTGGCGAAACCGTCTTTGATTGCGCGGCGTAACAGGTTGATAAATATATGTTTATCTTCACCGTAATGCTTTGCATTGCGGAACCATTTCGCAATAAACACGGGCGCTACAAACCAGAAATAAATTCCAGCCGCCGCGCGGTAATTGATCAGCCCGTTGCGGTAGTTGTAATAGATCTTCCAATAGGGCCGGTAGACCTTATTTTCGATAAAAGTGGAACATTCGTGTTCAAAGCGCAGGTCCGGCGCAAAACCAATGGTGAAATCCGCCTGCCGTGCCCGCAGGCTGTAGCCCACATCATCGCCGTAGATGAACATCTTGCCATCGGGCAGGCCGATCTTCTGGATCACCGCACGGGACACAAACATCCCCACGAAAGAGGCTGCATCCACCGGCAGCACATCCGCGCCGGTATAGGCACTGTCGGGAATATGAAACCCCTGCCGCCCCTGCCCCCGCAGGGTTCCCCAGATGGTGCCAAGGGCTTCACGCAGATGCCAGAAGGGATTGCGCGAGGGGCGGTTCATTTCGCAGATACTGCCATCGGGGTAGTAAACCGCCGCTGCCAGCACATCCCAGCCGTGATGGGCTGCATCGACAAAGCGGATAAAGGCACCGGGGTCGGGACGGGCGTCATCATCCATGACCACAACCCAATCGGGATCGAATTGCTCCATCGCCACATGCATGCCCAGCTCAAACCCCCCTGCCCCGCCGAGGTTGTCCTTGGGGAACACCGGATAAATCCGCGCGTCAGTCTGGTCGTGCAGCCACTCCCGCGTGCCATCGGTGGAGCCGTTGTCCACCACCACAATCGCCTCGCAGGGTTCATCCAGCAGACGGGCAATGGTTTTTTGCAGCGCGGCAGAACGATTGAAGGTGGCCACAACCGCCACCAGCCGCTGGTCCAGCAGGATATGCTGCCCGTCCGCTACCATTGTCTTACAGGGGTGCCTTGACGAAGGCGGGCATCGGATCAGCCTCTGTCGCGTTCAAAAAGACATCCGCCGTGTCCAGCGCCTCGCGGATGGTGACATCCATATCGAGATAGCGATAGGTGCCAAGCCGGCCCACAAAGGTGACTTTCTGTTCTGCTCCGGCCCGCTTTACATAATCTTGCAGCATGTCTTTTTCATCCATCAGGCGGATCGGATAATAAGGAATATCCTCGGCCCCGCATTCACGGCTGAATTCCTTGTAGCAGACCGATCCTTCATGTGACTCCCAAGGGGAGAAATGCTTGTGCTCGGTGATGCGGGTGTAAGGCACGTCCACCTCGCCGTAGTTCATCACCGCACAGCCCTGATAATCCCCGTCATAAGTGAAACGTTCAAAATCCAGCGTGCGATAGCCAAGCCGCCCGAGATCATAGCCGTAATAGCCGTCCAGCTGCCCCGAGTAGAACACATGGTCATAATCCGCAGTCTGGCTGCGATCAAAGCTGGTGGAGAGATGCACGGTGATGTTTTCATGCTCCAGAATACCCGCCACCATATCGGTATAGCCGTTTTCCGGCATGCCCTGATATTTGTGGAAGAAATAGTTGTCGTCATAGTTGAACCGCACCGGCAGGCGTTTCAGGATGCTTGCGGGCAGTTCGGAAGGATGACAGCCCCACTGCTTCATGGTGTAGCCCTTGAAGAACGCCTCATAGAGATCCTTACCCACAAAGCGCATGGCCTGCTCTTCAAAGGTCTGCGGGTCCTCTATGCTGGTATCGGCCTGTTCTTGCGTGATGAAGGCATGGGCTTCATCGGGGCGCATGGTCTTGTTGAAGAACTGGTTGATGGTGTGCAGGTTCACCGGCAGGGAAAACACCTGCCCGCCGCTGGTGGTTTTCACGCGGTTCTTATAGGGCATGAAGGTCTGGAAGCGGTTCACATAATCCCAAACCTCGGTATCGTCGGTGTGAAAGATATGGGGACCGTAGACATGGACCATAACGCCGCTGTCTGCGTCCCGTTCCGTATGGCAGTTTCCGGCAATATGGTCACGCGCATCCACGATGGTCACTTTATGCCCCGCCTCGGCCAGTTTGCGCCCGATCACGGCACCGGACAGACCGGCCCCTACCATCAAAAGATTTTTCTGCGCCATATTCGATCTATCCACTCTGTTCTTCAAATTCACATGCCCCGCAGTCCAGCGGGCAAAAGCTCCGCGCATCCCGTTTCATATTGCTGCCCTCTGGTCAAGGCTGGGGCCATATTCCGCCCGTCAGTGATGCCCGTTTTTCCCTGTCCCGACAAGCAGGCAAAGGGCAGGAGGGGGCCTGTTCGCACAAAGGTTAAGAAATCTTACCAGCCCCGAACGCCCGCTTCAGTGACGGTTGATACACTCCGGCTAGTCTGGCGCGAATTTTATCCCGAATTTCATCCCAAAAACCGGAGCCCGCCCATGACCGTTTCCCCAGACACCTCCCCGATCCTTAGCCTGCCCTATATCCTGCCCGCGCAGGCGCAAAAACATGTCACCCACAATGAATCAATCCGTATGCTTGACCTGCTGGTGCAACTGACTGTGATCAGCCGCGCCATTGCCAGCCCCCCGGCCAGCCCCGCCATCGGGGATTGCTACGTGGTCGCGGCCACCGCCAGCGGCGGATGGGAAGGGCAGGAGGGCGCCATAGCCGTCTGGCAGGGGGCAGCATGGGCTTTCACCCTGCCACAGGCCGGCTGGCGCGCCTATGCGCTGGACGAGGCGGCGGGAATTACCTTTGACGGCAGTGGCTGGGGCAACAGTGTCACCCTGCAAAACCTGAGCGGCCTTGGCGTCAACACCGTATCCGATGGGACCAATCCGCTGGCGGTATCGGGGGACGCCACATTGCTGAGCCATGACGGGGCAGGGCATCAGCTCAAGATTAACAAAGCCAGCAGCAGCGACACCGCATCTTTGCTGTATCAAAGCAACTGGTCGGGACGGGCGGAAATGGGGCTGGCAGGGGATGACAGCTTTCGCATCAAGGTCAGCGCGGATGGCAGCAGTTTTGACACCGCCCTGTCCTTTGATCCCGCCAGCGCCACAACACAGGCCAAATGCCTGACCAGCGGCAAGCTGACGGTGGATCAGGATGCTGTGGGCCTGATCGACACGCCGGGCGCGGGGGGATTTGTGCTGATCACCGTGGTACACGCCAGCTATCCCCAAAGCAGCCACAGCGGGATTTTCTGTTATGACACCGGCGGCTCGCTGGCCTGTGACACAATTTATACCGGCAGCAGCTTTGCCAATCTCGGCACGGCGGTGCTGGACGGGACAACCGGATCAGTCAACACCAGCAGCCTTGCGGTCAAATCCGGCCAGTTACAAATCGAGAACCGCTATACCAACAGCTGGACCTATTCCTACACGTTTCTGGGCGGATTGTAGGGCAGGGCGCTTCTGAAATGTTCCGCGTGCGGAACATTTCAATCCGGATCAGAGTCTACAGCGGAAAGCTGACACGGGCCAACAGTCCGGTTTCCGCCCAGTCCAGTGTGATCGTGCCCCCCACAGCCACAAACAGATCGTTCACAATCTTCGATCCGCTCCGCCGCTCGGGCTGAACCACTTTCGGTCCGCCACTCTCGGCCCAGTGAAGCACCAGATGCCGCGCACCGTCTTCCCCAGACTCTACGCTCCAGTCCAGCGTGACCTTACCAGTCTCGGCCCCGAGCGCACCGTGTTTGACAGAATTGGTAGCGAATTCATGCAGGCCCAGCGACATGCAGGACAAAAGATGCCCCTGCAGCGCCACCTGCGGCCCCTGCAATGCAAATTGCTCGAGGCCTTTCGGGGCATAGGCCGCCAGAACCCCCTGTGCCAGTTCCCCAAGCTCCACGCCCACATCCACAGGCTGGGTGATCGCCGTGAAATGGGCATCGCTGAGGGCTTGCAGACGCTGTATCACCAACGCGCCGAGCGTTTTGGTGTCCAGCTCTTCCCGCGCAGACATCTTGATAACAACGGACATCACATTGACGATATTGCGCAGGCGGTGCACCAGTTCTTCATTGGCCAGTTTACGGGCCCGTTCCTGCTGCTGGCGCTTTTGCGTTACATCCAGCTGCGAGCCGAAGATGAACACAAGGTTGCCAGCGTCATCCAGAATAGGGCCGATCTGTAGCGCGTTGTCAAAGCGCGACCCGTCAGCGCGGTAGTTGATGATCTCCACCGTTTCCACCTTCTGGGCAAGAATGGCATTGCGCACCGCTTCCACGCTTTCGCGGGTGGTCTCGGGGCCTTGCAAGAAACGACAATTGCGCCCGACCACTTCGGCTTCGGAATATCCGGTCAGCTCCAGAAAGGCGGCATTGGCAAAAACAATCGGATTGTCTGGTAGGTTCGGGTCCGAAATACACAAGGGAATCCGCGCATGACGCACGGCCTCTGCGATGGCCTTGTCATTATCCAGATCCCACCGCGCACGGCCATTAGCAACGTTCAAAGGAGACTCTCCCGTTTCGGGATTATACAATCCCGGTTTCCCCGATGCGCCACGCAGTTCCCCCTATGCCGCAAACTCACCGGCAGAGAGCAAGCTTTCCTACCGTACTCTTGTCTAGCGGGTAAAAATGGGGCTGTGAAGCGGTTTCGATCTTTGAACCCCTTAAAAACAAAGGCGCGGCTGCGGTTGTTCTGCCGCGCCGCGCCTAAAACTGTCATATCCCTGATTGTTCCGCACGCGGAACATCGGGGCCGTGCCTAAGACCCTAAAAAGACTCTTGTTCCAGCAGGGATACGACCCTTTCAAGGGTCTTCTCGTCCAGATTTTCCCCTCTGATTTCAATGCGCCCCTGCTTCAAAGACACTTCCAGCCCGTTGCCAAGTTTCTGGCGGACCGGCGCGTCTTTTTTAGCGGTCGCAGGCTTTGGTTCTTTGGGCGGTGCGGCCAATGGCGCCAAAACGGCCAGCTCTGCATCAGGCGTTGTTGGTTGTTTCTCCTGCAGGGCCCGTTCGATCCGGTCTGCAAGTTCAGGATCACGCCGCAGCCCTTCCACCAGCGACAGGCCCAGCCGTTCGGGAATATGCCCCGGAAAGCAAAGCACATCGCCAAGGGCGTGATAGATTTCGATGAAGGACCGAATGCGAGAGCGTTTGGGGCGGCTGGCGGTGGCAAACAGCGACAACAACGCCTGTTTCTCGGTCTCAAACACCCCGTGCTTGACCGCCTCGGCAGCAACGCTGGCCCGCTCGTAGTAGCTCAGACCAACGCGGATCTCGTTTTCCTCAACCATCGCCACATAAGCATCGACCGAGGCATCGGGTTTGCGCAGCAGCGCCTGCACTGTGGCAAATTGCGGGCTGTTCGGATTGTCCTTGCGCAGAAACTCCAGCGCCATCAACCGCCGCCAGCCCGAAATCAGACCGTATTTCTGCGACCCTTCAATCTCCATCACCTCAATCGGGGTGCGCTGGCCGTGGCGCAGGATGGAATCCATCAGCGCCTTCATTTCCTCGCCGTCGAGCCGGATGCGGTCCCGTGCCAGATGATCCGGCGCAATATCTTCCAGCGGAATATCAAGGATCATCTTGCCCGCAGCCCGCGCGCGACTGATGTCCTCGGCCAGACCTTGCAGGGCGTTATGGGCCGAAGCCTCCGCTGCGACCTGTGCAATCGGCGGGCCGGACATGCGCGGTGCTTCCGGCGCGGAGGTGGTGTCGGGGGCAGGGGCGTCCTGTGTCAGGAAATCCGGTTTTGCCGGAGCCAGTCTCTTGCGGGCCATGATGTTATTCCTTTCTGTCCTTGGACAAAGAAAACGCGGGGAATGCCTCGGTCTTATGACAACAAGCCATTAGGATTTTGTAGCGGCGCCGTGCGCCTCCAGCTCGTCCCGCCGCCAGCTTCCGATCAGCAGCTTTTTGAACATCGCATAGGTCTGATCGAAGGTTTCGCGCCCGCGGGCATAGGTCTCGCGGTTGAAATCGCGGTAATCGGCCTCGTAGATGCCATTGACCTGTTCGCCAGCCTGACCCACCAGAGCGGTGTAATCCTGCCTGTAGGGGGTCATAAACCGCCCCATATAGGCCTGCATCAAAGACGCCAGTTCCGCCTGCTGGCCGCTGTCATAGCGGGTGATCACCGTGCGCACCGCATCCCATTCAAAACGGATCTCATCCCGCCCGAGTGCGCGGGCCGCCATGTTCTCGCCTTCCTCAATGGAATTGAACGTGGCGTGGAGCATGTCAAAGAACCGACCCGTTGAGTCAAATTCAAGAAAAGACGCCCCCATCGGCACCATCAGAATATCGGCGGCCGTCAGCCCGTTGATGGTCAGATAGCCAAGGGCAGGGGGGGTGTCCAAAATTACCAGATCGTAATCATCAAGCACCCCGTCCCGTTCCAGCGCGTTGGTCAGCGCATCCCACAGCTTCCAGCTTTTCAGCCCCATGCGCCAGACGGGGATCTGGAACTCTGCCCAGTAGAGGTTCAACTGCGCGCCGATTAGATCAATATTCGGCCAGTGGGTTTTCTGGGTGATCTCCTGGGCGGTAACCTTCAACGCTTCGGTCATGGTATCATCAAGGGGCAGGGGCGCATCGCCCCGATCCGCACGGCGCCGGTTTTCTGCCTGAAGGTCGGTGGCATAGTCCCGCGCGATCAGCGGGAACACCGTGTCCCATTCATCCTTCACCGTGCCCCCGAAGATCGAGGTCATGGAGCCTTGGCTGTCCAGATCAATCACCAGCACCCTGTAGCCGTCCAGCGCCGCTGACATGGCCAGATGGGCCGCCGTGCTGGTCTTGCCCACCCCGCCCTTGAAATTCGCCACAGCGGCGATTTTGGCGGGCAGGCCCTTGGGACGGTAGGGGGTGTATTCCTTGGACTTCGATCCCTCGGTCGCGAAATGGGCCCGCAGGCGCAGAACCTCGTCCAGCGTGAACCACTTCGCACCACCTTCGGTTTCGCTCTCGCCTTGGGGCAGGTTCGGGTTTGCTTTGAGCACACGGCGGAAATGGGGGGTGGCCACAGGGATCAGATATTTGGTGATCTCCCAAGTGGAAAACAGCCGCAGGGATTTCTTGCCATCCACCACATGACCGCGGGACATCAGATCCTCCCGCCCCCTTGTGCAGACCTGCGCCACATGGGCAAAATCCGATGTGGCCACGGGATCGCCAAGTTCCGCCAGCGCGTCATCTGCGGAGATATTGAAATACGGAGGAAGGGCTGCCTGTGCCATGAGTTTACCTGTATGTGCTGCTTTTTACCCAATATACCCAAAAACGAAGCACATGAAAGGATTATCAGCACAAAAAACCTTTTTTCTAAGCAAATACAGGGGGTTCAGCAGGGGCTACGCTGGCAAATTTATCACCATTGCAAAAAGACTTAGTTAAGAATCCTGTTATTTATAAGTTACGGGACACAGGGGCTTTCGGTAAAGAGCTGGTTTCAAGGCAAGAATCCGGCTTTCAGAAGAGAGCAGTGAATCTGATACCACGTTTAAGTGACTCTGATACCACGTTGAAGCGATTCCAATACCACGTTAGCTCCGGTTGCTTTTATCCACAGCCGCCCCTAGCGTGGGTGTCACTAAAACCACGATAAGATTCGCGCACCGGATCCTGAAAACAGGGGCGGTGCAAACAGGCGGGCAGTTGTGGCAACGATGAGCAGAGCAGAACAATAAAGCGCAAAGCCCGACCAAAAAGGGCGCGCAGGCAGGCAGTATTATGACAACAGCAGGGCTGTTACCCGACCGGTATCCTACCGCGAATTTTTTCTTGTGCGATGTATTTGACGCGCTTCCCAAAAGCGATCTTGCCTCCATGGAGCATCCGCTGTTTTCCCTTTCGACCCGTCCGGACCGGCGCATTCTGCGCTATGAACACGGGGAGAGTGTGATCGAGATTACGCCCTCTGTGCGCGGATTGGCAACGCTCCATGACAAGGACATTCTGATCTATTGCATGAGCCAGCTTATGGCGGGGATCAATGCGGGGCGGGCGGTCAGCCAGACGCTGCACCTCAAGGCCCACGACCTGTTGGTGGCGACAAACCGCGAAACCTCGGGGGATGGTTACAAACGTCTGCGCGAAGCGTTCGAGCGTCTGGCAGGCACCCGCATCACCACCAATATCGTCACAGGCGATCATGAAACCACCAGCGGCTTTGGCCTGATCGAAAGCTGGGAGATCGTGCGCAAAACCGGGCGGGGGCGGATGGTCAGCGTGTCGGTGAAACTGTCGGACTGGCTGTTCCGCGCCATTGCCTCGAAATCCGTGCTCACCCTGTCGCGGGATTACTTTCGCCTGCGCAAACCGCTGGAGCGGCGCATCTATGAAATCGCGCGCAAACATTGCGGGCGCCAGCGGGAATGGCGGGTGGGTCTGGAAACCCTGCTGAAGAAATCGGGATCGAATTCGCCCCGCCGTGTGTTTCGCAAAATGATCCGCGATATGATCGCCGCTGACCATCTGCCCGACTATCAACTGTTTGAGGAAGACGGCGATATCATCCGCGTCGCCCCGCGCAACGTGGTGCTGGAGCCAAGCGAGAAGCCGGTGATTTCAGCCACAGCACTGGAACAGGCCCGCGCCCTTGCCCCTGAATGGGACATCTACGCGCTGGAATCCGAATGGGTGGCATGGTGGGCCGGCAGCGGCCGCCAGAAACTGCGCAGCGCCGACGCTGCCTTCCTTGGCTGGGTGAAACGGCGGGTCGGCTGACGCCCCGCCATTCCATCACCGAAGGGATCAGCTTTCCCGACGCTTCGGTTTGGCAGGCATCAATGACAGCAACTCTACGTCCTCGGTTTTTTTCGGGTCCATCCCTGTTTCCAGCAAACGCAAGGTGCCACCCTTGCCAAGCTCTGCGATAATGATCGCCTCGGGATGTTTCTCGCGCCATTGATCCAGCGTGAATTCCTCGGACAATCCGGTCACGCGGAACTCCCACCCTTGGGAAATCAGGGCGTTGGCTTCAAAGTAGGTCTTACCACCGCCAATCACACGCCCCCCCAATGTGGCGGGCAAGGCATGGCGCGAACTGGCCTCGCGCACCCGTTTTACCTGAAACACATTGTCCCGCCCGAATTCCGGTGCCAGATCGGTGGCGACCAGCGTGTTATAGGCGTCGTTGTCGGTCGCACAGATCAGCTTTTCAAAGGCAACAAGGTTGATCCGTTCCTCGGCAGCTTTTGACAGGATATCGCCAAAGAACGTGTCTATTCCGGCATCCCGTGCGCCGCGCAGATGGGCGTGGTTCGGATCGGCAATGATCACTTGCAGGCCCATCTTCTGTAACGCCTCGGCCAGTGCCACCGACCAGCGCGAGCCGCCCAGAATGATCACCCCCGTGGTAGAAGACGCCGTCAGCCCCAGTAGTCTCGCCATTGGTGTCAGGGTAAACCCGTGCAACACCACGGTCGCGGCCACCAGCGCAAAGGCAAGGGGCGCAATCCGGTCGGCATCCGCGATCCCGATCTCTACCAGCCGTTCGCCAAACAATCCCGCAACCGCCACCAGCACCACACCGCGTGGTCCGGTAAAGGCCACCAGCAAACGCTCGCGCCAAGGGACATCGGAAAACGACAGAGCCGCGAGTACGGGCAGGGGGCGGGCGATCAGGATCACTGCCAGCACAAACAGGAGAGCCGTAACATCCAGAGAGCCAAGCGCGGTCCAGCTCATGCTTGCGGCCAGAAGGATAAACACGCCCGAAACCAACAGAACGGTTGCGTGTTCCTTGAAGCGGCGCAGCTCTGTGTAGCTGGGAAGGCGGGCGTTTGCGACCCAGATGCCCATGATCGTCACCGCCAGCAGTCCGGATTCATGGAGCACACTGTCAGACAGGGCAAAGACACTTAGAAGGACCACAAAAAGGACCGGAACTTTCATGTATTCAGGCACATAGGCCAGCCGGAACGCCCGCGCGATGCCCCAACCGCCTGCAATGCCAAGCAGTGTGGCGACACTGATGCCGATGGTCAGATCCTGCGCGGCAGCACCGGCAGAACTGGCGGTTTCCAGCACGATCACCACCTGAAACGCCAACACGGCCGCCAATGCGCCCACCGGATCGTTTACAATGGCTTCCCATTGCAACAGCGCAGCGGGGCGTTTTTGCAGTTTCGCCTGACGCAGCAAAGGCGCAATCACCGTGGGTCCGGTGACGATCATGATGCCGCCAAACACCGCCGAAGCGGCCCAGCTTAGCCCCGCCACATAGTGGAGCGTCAGCGCAGAGGCGAACCAGCCAAGCGGCGCCCCCAGAACGACCAGCCGTTTGACGCCGGTGGCCGCATCACGCAATGTGTGAAAGTTCAGGGTCAATCCGCCCTCAAACAAAATGATCGCCACAGCAATAGCGATCATCGGGCCAAGCATATCACCGAACTGCCCCGCAGGGTCTAGGATGCCAAGAACCGGACCAAAGAGCAGCCCCGCCAGCAGCATCAGTACGATCGAGGGCATTCGCAACCGCCATGCCAGCCACTGGCTGCCCACACCAAGCGCCCCCACAAGCGCAAATGCCATGACCGGGGCCAACCCTGCTGTTTCTGCTGCCGCCATATATTCCTCGCTGTTTGTCTGTTGAAATAACGCTACAGCGCCCCGCAGTCGCCCGCTACTTTATTCGGGGAAAACCCGAAGGACACAGGGGCTGCATTCGCTTGTTCTGATACCAAAAGACCCGCGGCCAGACGGCACGGGTCCTTTGTTGTGTTAATCCGTTCTGACCGGCACGGCGCCCTACATGCGGCCCGTCAGGGCAAGCACGATCACGATGATCAGGATGACGCCCAGAATACCCGAGGGAAAATACCCCCAAGACCGGCTATGGCCCCATGTTGGCAGTGCCCCGATCAAAAGCAGGATAAGAATGACGAGGAGTATAGTGCTCATGGCTGTTTCCGCCTATTCGCTTACAGGGTTTTCGATGGACACATTCACGTCCTTGGCGGGACCGTCCCCACCGAGGAAGAAATAGGCACCGACTGCAACTATGACGACCAGCGCACCGATCAGGAACCAGCTCCCGCCGTTGCCACCTGTGGTTACGACTGTTGTATCTTTCTCGGACATATTTTGCTCCTTGAGTTTTGTACCTTGTGTTCTGTGAAAGGAAAACGCGACAGGGTGGATTTAGTTCCCAATCTGCCGGTTTTAGTTTCTGCTTCTTTAAGATGTGGCTCGTTTACACCTGAACTGCCTCTATGATGTCAGCAGGTTCCCGCCCGTTTTGAAGGTAATGCCGGCGCAAAAATGCCGGTTCCGCAAGGGGGCAAATCTTTCCCTGAACCGGATGGAACTTTCCCCCAATCACCCCGTTAGTGCGATGTTGCCGGTCAGCGGACGGGGTGCTCCTCCCAGTGCCTTTACCGTCTGGGCGGCACCGAATGAAACCGAAGTTAAGAATTATACGGAGGAACATATAATGAATTTGGTAAAAACAGGCCTGATCTCGAGTCTTCTCATCTCAACAGCGCTTCCCGCTGTTGCCCAAACAGTTGAAGCGGTTGCAGCAACCGACCTCAACATCCGCTCCGGCCCCGGACCGCACCACTCTGTGGTGGGTGTGATCCCCGGTGGCAAGGAAGCCAGTGTCGAGGGCTGCCTTGAGTCAACATCTTGGTGTCAGGTGAAATTCGGTGATGTGACCGGCTGGTCAAGCTCTGACTATCTGGCGGTGAATGTGGAAGAAAAAGCGATTGCCCTGACAACCCGTCCACAAGCCTATGACGTGAAGACCGTGACCTATGAAGATGCCGAAGGCACGAAGAAGAACGAAAACGAGGGCGCGGCCGTTGGCGCAACCCTTGGTGCGCTGACAGGTGTTGCCCTTGGTGGACCGATCGGCGGCGTGATTGCCGGTGGTATTCTGGGGGGCGCTGCCGGTACAGCCGCAGCAGAGCCTGAAGAAGAAACCATCACCTACATCAGCTCCAATCCGGTCGAGACCGTGTATCTGGACGGTGAAGTCGTGGTTGGCGCAGGTGTGCCTGAAGCCGTCACAACCTATGAATTGCCACAGTCGGAATACCGCTACCTGAACGTGAACAATCAGGCGGTGGTTGTGGACGCACAAACAAATCAGATCGTGCGCATCATCCGCTAATATCCCCGCAGATTTAACCAATACCGAAAAGCCCCGTGGACCCCTCCACGGGGCTTTTTGCCGGGGTCGGGTGGGGTTTTAGACCCTTAACGGCGAATTACGTCCCCTTTTTCCTAAAATGCCAACTACTCTGTTGCAGCTTTTCTGATCCGGCCCGTTAGGGTGCGGCCCTATGGCGATACGGGTTTATAGAAAGAGCAAGGGCGAGGTGTTGAAGGGCACGGCGGGGTCTGACAGTTACCGTGTGGATCTGGACCGGCTGCGCTACAAAACCGCAGAACTGGAAGACACGGGCGGGGCGGCGGACGAACTGGTGATCTTGGACAGCGGTGGCGCTTGGGCGGCGAAATGGGTGCTGGTACAGGACGGTGCGCTGGTCTGGAACGGGGCTGGCGTCGGGCGCATCGCGATCCCGCTGAACGGGGCGGGCGCACCCAAGATCGAAACCCTGCGTTTTGGCAGTAGTATGGATGATCTGTCGGCCCCCTTGACACTGACCACCGATCTTCAGCCTGAAAGCGGGCAGGCGTTGCTGATTGCTGGCACCCGTGGTGCGGACCGGATCATCGGGCCGGATGCTACAGGGAAAGGGTCGGGCAGTCTGATCTATGGTGGTGGCGGGGCGGACCGGATCAGCGCAGGCACCGGCGAAGACTACACGGTTTATGGCGGTGGCGGTGGTGACGTGATCTCTACCGCGGGTCCGGCGCAGGCGCAGTTTTACGGGCAGACCGGCAAGGATATCCTGTTTGGCTGTTCGGGTGACGACCGGCTTTATGGCGGGGCAGGCGGCGATCAGATTTATGGCGGCGCGGGGGACGATTTGCTGTCGGGCGGCGGCAAGGGGGATACCCTGTCGGGGGGCAACGGCGCGGACCGGATCAACGGTGGGAAGGGCAATGACCTGCTGACCGGGGGCGCGGGGGCAGATGTATTCGTCTTTAAAGCCGGAAAATCCGAAGGCCGCGACCGGATAGAGGATTTTAAGGCTGGCGTGGATCGCTTGCAGGTAAAAGGCGTGTCCTTTGACGCATTAGAGATGGAATCCACCGGGGCAGAGGCAGCAGATACGCTGATTATTTTACCCTCGGGCACCCGTATCACGCTGGTCGGACATATCCTTTCGGATATGGCGGAAGCAGATTTTATCCTTTAATATACGTCTGGGCAGGTGTGCCGCAGTGAAGGGACTGTGCTATCCGTTTTAGACAGAAGCATGCCCCCCTGAGAGGCTTGCCAAATATTTCTACAGGAGTCCGTCATGGCCGGAGAGCGCGCCTATATTTCTTTCAGCATAGACACCGATACCGGTGATGCGGACCAAAGCATTGATGCCCTGCTGGAGGGGCAGAAATGGGACACCAGCAGCAGCACGCTGATCACTTACAGCTTTATCGACGAAGCTTCGGATATCGCTTATGATACCGGTGGTTTGACCTTTGCCAACGGGTTTAACAGCGCCCAGATGGCCGCAGTAGAGCTGGCTTTTTCCATGCTGGCGGAACTGGCCTTGGTCACGTTTGATGAAATAGGCGACGATCCGGGAGAAGATAACGCCGATGGCACCCTGCGTTTCGGGGATTTCGAAGGGCTCTACACGGCCTACGGATTTTACCCCTACAGCGACGAAGCCGCCGGAGATATGGCCTTTAAAGACGGTCAATACGAAACCCCCGATATCGGTTCCTATGCGTTTGCAGCAGGGATATTGCACGAGATCGGTCATGCGATGGGGTTGAAGCACGCCCATGAAGAAGCAAATGGCACAGGGCTGATAGAGGACCGCCACGACAGCCATGAATATACGGTGATGACCTATCACAGTTATGTGGGCCAGCCTGACAGCATCCGTTTTCTGGCCAATGCGCCGGGACATAATCCGCAAAGCTTCATGATGCTCGATATTGCTGCCTTGCAACGCATGTATGGCGCTAATTTTGAAACCAACAGCGGCAATACCACCTATACGTTCTCTACCAAAACCGGAGAGATGTTTGTCAACGGCACAGGGCAAGGCACGCCGGGGGAAAACGTCGTGCTGCGCACGATCTGGGACGGGGGCGGCAAGGACACTTATGACCTGTCCAATTATGACACCGCCATGCTGATTGATCTGGAACCCGGATTTTACAGCACTTTTGATTATCATGGCACCGCCCAACGGGCAGAGCTGAACGACGGTTACGCCGACGACGGAACCTTTGTCGGGGATACGGCCGTCGTTTTTGCACAAGGCAATCTTTACAATGCCTTACAGTTTGAAGGTGACAAACGTTCCCTGATTGAAAACGCCATTGGCGGCAGCGGCGATGACGGGATTTACGGCAATAGCGCCAACAACATGCTGAAAGGGGGCGGCGGTAAGGACTGGCTGTTCGGCTTTGGCGGCGCGGATGATCTGATTGGCGGCGGCAAACGGGACAAGCTGTCGGGCGGTGGTGGCAATGACGAACTGTTCGGCGGCGGCGGCCGCGACCGGCTGAAGGGCGGCAACGGGCGCGATGACTTCTTTGGCGGCAAGGGCAATGACAAACACACCGGCGGCAAGGGCGCGGATACGTTCTATTTCGACACCACCGTAAGATCGGGCAAGGACAAGATCACCGATTTTGAGGACGGCAAGGATATGATCGAAATCGCAGGCGGTGGCAAAGTCACATGGTCCGGCGACGGCGATGATACCGTCGTGGTCTGGAACAAGGGTCAGGTCACGCTGCTTGGCGTGGACGAGGGCTTGATCAACAACGACGATTTCAATTTCGTTTAACGGGACACAGTATAGGTGGCACCGGCGGCAAGCGCTTCAAGGCTGCTTTCACTGCCATCGGGCCAGCGGATGCTGGCGCTACTAATCCCTGTCTGTGATCCCAGCCCGAAATGGGCCATTGGTGCATCAAAGGACATGAAGCCACCGCCCAATTGCAGCTCGCGGCTTTGGGTGGTGCCGTCCTGCGCGGTGATCCGCACCACCGCGCCGATGCCAAAGCGGTTCTTTCCGGTTCGATCCTCCAGCCTGAAGGCGATGGCATTGCCCTTCTGACTGTTGTTGCGAAACACCGTTAGCGGGCCGTTCACCGGATGGGTGACCATATCGAGATCACCGTCCCCGTCCAGATCAAAGGCGGTCGCCGCAGCTGTCATCAGATAGTCTTCTAGCCCGAAGACACCAGAGCTTTCGGTAAAGCTGCCATCCCCTTGGTTGTGAAAGAAAAGATTTGAGGGGCTGACCTCATTCGGGACCCAAGTGCCATTGACGATATAGACATCCTGCGCCCCGTCATTGTCAAAATCCGCAATCTTCGTGTCCCAGCTCCAGCCGCCCACATCAAGGCCACGGGTCTGGGCAGTGTCTTCAAAGCGCAAACCCTGCGCCCCGTTTTGTTCCAGCAGCACATTAGAGCGCAATATCTGCTGGATCGCGGCGTCGGCCTCTGGCTGGGTGGGTTGGCGGATGGGGCGGAAATGGGCGCTGCAATAGGCTTTGGCAAGGCTCTGGTCTGCTGGGATCAGGTCACAAACCGCCGGATCATTCTGCTGGATCGCCAGATCCTTCACCAGCATCCCCTTGCATTCCCGCTGGTCGCGCCCTGACAGTGTGGCGCAGCGGGCGGCATAGGTCGGGTCAAAGTTGTTGCCCGATTTATACCACGACTTGATCGTCATATTCCGCGCGCAGGTTTCCTTGTCCTCTGCCCGTTTGATCCCGTCGCAATACTGCTCCAACGGCTGCATCTTCAGGGTCGAAGACACCCCCGAAGAGCGCCCCGCAATCTGCGCAAGGTAGATTTCCGGCGTGCCGTCATTGGCCAGATCGGCGGTTTTGACGGCCATGGTTGTGGTGGTGGTATGGGGGATGATGTTCTGCGCGTAAGTGATGGCATCAAAGCCGCCCTTGCCATCCCCAAGGTAAAAGTAATCGGGGATTTCAAAATCGTTGCCCACCAGCAGGTCGCTGATCCCGTCGCCGTTGATATCACTGAACAGGATCGACAGGGTTTCGCCCGGAATACCGGGCAGATCGGTGAAACGGCTGCCGTTCAGGGTTCCGGCCTCATTCAGCAGAATACGGTTGCGAGATTCCTCGCCCGGGATGCGGCGGTACCAGCCCGCCGCCCAATTGCCCAAAGCCACGTCGAGGTCTCCGTCCCGATCCACATCCCCGAAAGACAGCGCAAGGCTGAGGATCGCATCCTCGCGGTTGGCAACAGGGGTGATCCCTGCGGCGCTGAAATCTCCGGTGTTATTGGTGATCAGGAAATTCCCCCGCTGATAGGTGGTGACAAAAATATCGAGCCAGCCGTCCCCGTCCAGATCCACCAAAGCGGCATTGAACACAGGTGCCGATGCCAGCGCGCCAAGGTCAAGCGGGCGGCGGGTGAATTGCCCCGCGCCGTCATTGTCATAAAGGTAAAGCCCCTCATAGGTAGAGGCGATCAGCAGGTCGGTATCCCCGTCCCCGTCCACATCCCCCGATGACAGGCTGCGCCCTTCCCAAAAGGGGGGCCACATATCCTGAAAGGAGAACTCGATGGGTTTGTCGAGCCCGATCTCCCAGCCCTCCAGTCGGGTGAAGGGGGTATCCGCGGCAGGCGAGGGCGGCGTGAAGGGCGTGGCGGTGAGTGTGATGCCTTGCGTGGTTTCCTGTGCGTGGGCCATACCGATCAGGGAAAAGGGGGTGCTATGATCTTCGGACAAAAGGATGTTCAGCGCCCGTTTGCTTTGCCAGTTGTAATAACTTTGCGCGCCGATCCCCGCCCCGATGCCAAGCACGACGATCACCCCGCTCATCAACAGGGCGGCGCGTAGGGAAATGCTGCCCGCCACGATGAAAAACGAATAGATTGAGAAAATGCCAAGCGTGAACAGCAGCGCCATCACATAACCGGGGGCAAGACCTGCGGACAGCAACGCCCCCGCCAGCACCACATCAAAGGCGATCGGCACCGGCAGGAACAGCCCCACAAGGGCCACAGCCACGACGATAAAGACACTAAAAGACACGCCTTCAAGGGTCTCGGGCGGGATTAACGTGCCCACAACCGCCCCGAGAAACCCCGCCAGCAGCATCAAAGGCACCGTGGTGCGCAGGATGAACCACAGATTAACGGCATAGGCTTTTACGAACCCCCAAAAAGCGGCCAGCAACGGTTCGCTTTGGGGGGCCGTATCTGGCAGATCCCACCCGGTGGCAGGCACCGGCGGGGGCACCTCTAACTGGGCGCGCGGCAGCATCCGGCAGACCAGCGGCACGGCGATCAGGATGACAAACAGGCTTAGCACCACTTTTGTCACCACCATATAAAGCGGCAGCAGGGAAATCAGCATGGTCATCACCACCGCATTCAGCGTGGGCGAGGCCACCATGGCCGACAGCGTGGTTTCCGCCCGCATTCCCGCCGCATAAAGACCCTTGGCAATGGGCGCGGCACAATTCACACACACCCCGAGCGGCGCCCCGATGAACAGCCCGAGCAGAGAGTTGAGATACCCGTCCTTGAAACTGCGCTGGCGCAGATATCCAAAAAACGTCAGCATCGCCGCCCCGAACAACAGCCCAAAGGTCATCCCCTTCTTGTTGGTGTTGATCCAGTTCAGCGTCGAAAGCCCGATCTTCTTCCAGACCGGCATGGAGTCCAGAATGGGGTACTTCGCCTCAAAACTAAGGGAGTCTTCCAGCTGGATCGCGCCGGACATCATCGCCTTCTCATCAAGTGCCGGATAACGCGACTGCGTCCAGAAAATCACCGCGAGCACGACAACCAGCAGCAGGGTGAAAAAAGCACGTTTCTGAAAAGGCGGTGTGACGAGGGTTTGCATGGGGGCTCCATTGCTACCAGGCGAGCGGCTCTCCGGTGAGATCCAAGAATACAGGTTTTGCGGAAAAAGTCATTTGGTCAATAACGGTTAGAAGGGCGCTGGCGCTTTCATCTGGGCTGATCGCACCGTTGGGACCGCCCATATCTGTGCGCACATGTCCCGGTCGCAGACAGGCGGTTGCAATCTTTTGAGGTGCAACGTTGGCTGCCATAACATGCATCGCCATATTGAGAGCCGCTTTGGACAGGCGGTAGGCCATGTCGTTTGGCCCTGCTTTAGCGGGAGTGCCCAACAGGCTGGAAATCGCAGCGATTTTGGGATTTGCGGCATCTTTCATGAACGGAAGGAAAGCTTCGCTCACGCGGAGGACGCCAAGAGTGTTGGTATCGAACGTGTTCAATATCCCCGTGTAATCAAGCCCTTCCAGAGAGGAGTTGCGTGGGCCGTAGACCCCGGCATTATGGACGATGACATCTAGGGGGCCGGGAACGTATTGCGCGATCTCGTCGGAAGTGAGGGTTTGCTGTTGATCAAACCGGATCGGGATCAATCGTTTTGGGTAATTATCTTCAAGGCGGGAGAGGCTTTCGGGCAGTGCGTTGCGATAGGTGGCAAGGACGGTACCGCCGCGCTCCAGATGTGCTTGGGTCATAGCCAGACCAATTCCCCGACCCGCTCCGCTGATCAGCCATATTTCACTGTTTTTATTAATCATCAGGGGGCCGGTGGAAAGGACATGACATCTTTTGCATCTGCGAGTTCTGCGGGAACGACCAGATCAGGTGCGACCAGACGGATCGCCAGCCCCAACCGGTCTCCGCCGCCATTGTGGGGCAGGCTGTGATGCAGCAGGGCTGAATGGAAAATCAGAAAGCTGTTGGCGGGGATCGGGATCGGCCTGCGATTGGACAGAACGGTATCGGGCAGGTCCGTCAAAATATGTTCGTTTGCAGGACGTTTGTGATAGGGGCGGGAATCCCGCTCCAACCCGTCCATCGGTTGGTGGGTTGCTGTCAGAACCTCTAGCATCCCGGTGGTCTGATCAATCTGGGTCAGCCCGAAGAGAACAGAATAATGGCTGCCGATTTCATCCAGACGGATGTCTTCAGCTTCATTTGAAAAGAAGTGTTTGTCATGATGCCAGCCGATTTCCCCGCTGCCCTCGCTCTTGGAAAAAAAGGCGCTGCGCCACAGGCGGAGATTGGGACCACACAGGGCCGTGACGTATTTCACCAGACCCGGATCGGACAGCATATGGCGTACTGTAGCAGAACTGCTGTGCGGGTTGCGGGTGTAGCTTGCGCGATCTGCATTTTCCGCCAGAACTGCCGCCACCCGTTCCGGTTCGGACAAAGGCAACGGTGCAGTGTAACCGAGCTGATCCAAAGCATTTTTTTCTTTGCCCCAATGGGTTCCGGAGAGATGTTCTGAAGTGGAGGACATGATTAAGGGGGCTTCTTTCCATTGCTCGAATACGTTTCAAGGTAGCCTTTACAGGCCACCATTATCAAGTTCATAGAGACACGAGCGACGATGAATCGTCGGTGTTTCGGAAATTTTGAAACCTCCCAGACGGAGAGTGGATGCTTGTTGGAGTTTATTCTATGAAATTGGTAATGATTTTATTGGTTAGGGATGAAGCGGATATTGTCCGTCAGAACATCGCGTTTCACCTGGCCTGTGGTGTGGATCACGTGATTGCCATTGATAATGGATCGGTCGACGGCACACGAGATATTCTGGCTGATTTGGTAGGGCAGGCTCCGATAACTATTGTTGACGAGCCAGGCCGAGATTACGCGCAATCTACTTGGGTTAATCAAGCAATCTTTCAGGCGAAAGACCGTTTGAAGGCGGACTGGATTTTTAGCAATGATGCGGATGAGTTCTGGTTGACGCAGGACAATGATCTCAAAGCGGAACTGACGCGCACGCCAGCACATATCCTGAATGTGACACGGCGCAATATGGTCTTTGCCCATGATGCGCCTCCTCCTGAGGGGGGCTGGGCGCAAGGGCTGGTCTACCGTGTGGCAGATCCTGTTGCCCGCCCGCCGATCGACGATATCTACGCGGATAATCTGCCCTGTCCCTATTTTTATATGAATCTGCCGCCGAAAGTTATTTTTCGGGCTGAAGGATTTGGCGGGATCGGTATGGGAAACCATAACGCGCAATTTGTGTCAGACGTGACCAAGGCCGAGGCAGAAATGGTCATTTATCACTATCCGGTCCGCTCTGCCGCTCAATTTGAACGAAAAGTGGTGCAGGGCGGTGCTGCATTTCTCAATCACAAGAATCTTGGAAAGATGACCGGCTGGCACTGGCGGCGCTGGCACCGGATGGAACAGGCCGGCGGGATCGAACTGCCATTACGCGATGCTCTGCCATCGCAGGATATGCTTAAGGCGGATCTTGAAACTGGGCGCGTGCTTCGGGATTTGCGAGGGCTTGAGGCGTTGCAAGCGGCCTTAGGCACTGAACCGGCTGCGTGAGATTTCTGCTTGGTTCTTTAGAGCTTCAAAAACGTCTGAAGCAGCGGATGGAACTTCGTATTCAGGTTGTGTCCTGTTATAGATTCGATCCGGGAACTGGGCATCCGGTGTATACCCGGTAAATTCCTCCAGTGCGGGCAACGCGCTTTGGTTCAGAATATCTTCATAATTCACAAAGAACCATTCTCCGTGTTGGGACTGGTGCTGCAATATATGACTGTACATAAGGGTCCAAAGCTCGAAGGCCTGATTAACACTGATGGCCATATCATAGAGATAGGGGCGCGTTCTGCATGACTTTAGGACACTGGTAACAGAGACCGAAGGCGGGCGGAAAACACATATCATCCGGCTATCGGGCACATTCATGCGCCACAGGTGAAGCAGGTAGCAAAATCGGGTGTCTTTCAGGCAAAAGGGCGTCCGAGTCGTAATTTTGGTGATCTCGGCCTGTTGTTCCGGAGATGCGTGTAATCTGGTTTCCAAAGGAATTCTGGAAAGCCAGCCGCTTCCTGTTCCAGGGCTGTCGTGCCGATAACCCAAACCCGATATGGTTTCGCGTGCGGGATTATATGCTCCGAGTATTTGGTTGTTGAGTGTGTTTATTTTCGGAGACTCAAAATACCCTCGCGGATTCTCGATAGAAGGCGCATGCAGGTTTTCCCCCATATAGAGCCCGCAATTCCGAAACAATCCAGCGGTCATACTGGTACCGTTCCGTCCAGCGCCGACAATAAAAAGACTACGCGACATAAAGGTTTCCAATACCTCCCAAGGAAAATGGCCTGATAATCCTACCAGGCCATTGAAGAATTTTAAATCAATACAGAGCTGTATTGATTATTTAGTCAGTTTTGACTCGAGTGTTTCCAAACGCTCATGGAGTTCCGCGATATAGATATGTGCGTGCTCCAGCTCATTGAGCATACGACCGAGTTTGTCCGAAACATTGATCGGTGTATTCTCTTTGGTGGGGCCAACATTTGGCAGGTAACCGTTTTCCCACATGACAGCAGCATGATCCGATATTGTCGGCAATTCGTATTCGGCATCAAAGACACGGTCACAACCACCGCCACAAGTTCCGCCACCTGTCGTGAGCGCTCCTGTGATTGTCATGTCTCCCGCGTGGTCAATTGTTACCACGTTTGCATTTTCCTGGATGCTGCGGAAGAGAAATTTATGATCAGAAGCAAGACCGATATCCCACTCTGCTGTAAGGTTTGTTCCACCGCCGGTGGGTGCATTGTCAGCGGTTGAGTTGTCAAAGCGGATGCGAGGGCTGTTACCCTGGACCAATTCCACCATAGGGTTAAAACTCGTGCCCGTGTCTTCGATCATCAGACTGGCTGTGCTGTTTGTACGCCTGATGTGTAGCGGCGCACTCGGACTGCTCGTCCCGATACCCACATCATTGTCAGAAGCGATGTAAAGCGAGTTTGAGTCCGCGCCTGGTTGAATGCGGAACGGCAGTTGGCTGCCGTTTGTGACATCACGAACAAAGAAGTTGGCTTCGTTGCCAGCCAGATCCCATGTTTGTGCGGTAAAGCCGGACGAGCCGTCTTGTTCCAGACGCAAGGTGGGTGTGTTTCCGATTTTTGTATGAATATTGGCCACTGGTGTGGATGTGCCCACACCGATCCGGCCGCCGTCATCGACATAAAGCGCATTGCTGCGGGCGCCGGCTTCTACCCTGAAAGGCGTTCTGCCGGCCGTGGCATCTTCAATCGCGAAGTAATTTCCACCGCCATTGGAGCTGTCATTGGCGGTCAGCCGCCAGTCATTGCTGGGAAAGCTTGCGGAAGTGGAGGTATCATTGAAATGAAGCCGCAGGTTGTTTTCCTTCAGGCGAACTGTGTCAAAGCCAAAGGACTCTCCGTTGACACAGTCCTGCCCGACACAAAGGCTGCCATCGATAATTACATCATCCAGATGCTGAATGTCCGCAGAGGCGGTTCCAGCCAGACCGGTCACGCCCAGTGCAAAGGCGGCGGCGGTGGTTCTCAGTAAAAGCATTTTTTAAAACTCCCGTTTACGGGGCTCGCACCCCTTTTTGAATGGTATTATGCGGTTATTCTTCGACGATGTCTTCTTGTTTGGTGATCACCCCGCGCGAGACAACAAAGCTGCCGCCCATTTGGAAGGGTTTGGCGATCTCGTCCTTCTGGTTCTCACCGCGTCCGTTGTTCAGTTGGTTGCGCAGTTTGATTTTCTCGGTGGTGGCGGCGGTCAGTTCATAGCGGTAGACCCCGTCTGTCACCGGCGCCGCATCGCGCAGGTAAAACCGCGGGGTGCCTTTTTCCGCCACGATATTGGTGATAAATCCATCCGGTCCAGACACCACCAGCGTCGCATTGCTCAGGCTGCCCCAGGATTCAAACCACAGGGCAGTGGTGTCCGTGCGCTCTTGGGGTTCATTGGCAAAAGCGGTGGTTGCCACAAGAAGAGCGGCGAAAAAGGTGGGAGCTGTCTGGCGTATTTTGAACATCTTCTGGGTCTTATCCTAGAGTGCGAGCTAAATTATGGCGAATACTCTAATATGGGTGAAGCGCCCGTCTATGAGTGTGATTTTCTACACAAAATTATAAGCCATTAAGTATTTCGGCGCAAAACCTTTGTTAAGTTAGGAGTGTAAATTCAATTTATAGGTGTGTTTTTTTTCGGTAAATACCACCTAAGGTGATCTATCTCTTGCCCTGCCAGTAACTTTGCGCGATCTGCTGGGAGTCGTTGATCTGACCGGACGTCATCTGTCGGGTGATCCGGTCCCGCAGCTCGATCGTTCTCGGGTCCGTTCCAAGACTGGCGAGGCTGGCCCAGACACGGGCCAGAACGTAATCCTGTGGCAGGCCGATCCCCTCAAAATACATCACCGCCAGATTGGCCTGTGCCAGATGGATACCGGCGCGGGCGGCCTGTTCCATGAAGCGGGCAGCGGCGGCCAGATCGGGGGCGGGGCTGGCAGGGTCGAGCAGGGCAAAGGCCAGCAGATAGGCAGAGAGGGGATCACCGGCGCGGGCGGCGCTTTGCAGTGCCTGTGCATTGCCAGCCTCTGCACGCTGGATCGCAGTGCCAAGGCGCGGGTCTGACAGGAAGGCGGTTTTTGTGTCCGATTTGGCCCGCCGCGCCCATGACGCGGCCAGTTCATCGCTTTGGGGCAGGCCAAAGCCGTTTTCATACATCACCGACAGGTTGGTCATGGCGGTGGACAACCCGCCTGCCGCAGCGGCCTGAAACAGGGCCGCGGCGCGGTCATAGTCCTGCGCCACGCCAGTGCCACGGGTGTAAAGCAGCCCCAGATTGTTTTGCGCGCGGCTGTGGCCTGCGGCGGCGGCGGGTTCGTAAAGGGTGCGGGCGCGGGCGTAATCCTGCGCCACGCCGGTGCCGTTCTGATACAGCACCCCAAGGGAAACCGCCGCATCGGGGTGGCCGGCCTTAGCTGCTTGTTCATAAAGAGTGGCAGCGCGGGTCATATCCTGCGCGGTGCCAGCGCCGTTTTCATACATCTGCGCCAGATCATAGAGATGGGACGCTGTGTTATCCTGTGCAGCCTGTTTCACCAGTTCAAAGGCGCGGGGCAGATCGGCAGGGCCGCCAAGACCCGCGCCAAGCAAGCGGCCCAGTTTGTTCTGTGCCTCGGTCAGATTGGCGGTGGCGGCCTGTTCATACCACTGGCGCGCCTGTGCAAAATCCTGCGGCACTTGGGTGCCTTCGTCAAACAGCTGCCCGAGATAAAGCTGCGCCACAGCGTCGCCACTGCGCGCGGCATTTTGCAATTCTACAAGACTTACAACGGGTTGTGGCTGGTTCTGACTGTGGGCGGGCAGGGCTGCAAACAGGAAAGATACCACTGTGACAAGGGTCAGCGCCCTTGCGGGATTAATTCTCTGCCACATAGGTGCGGGCCTGTGTTTGGGCTTGTGCGATCTGGTCGGGGGTCATCAGTTTGGCAAAGAGATCACGGCGGCGTCCGGCCTCTGCCACCCCGCGCGCTGCGGCCAGATTGGCCCAGGCGTGGGCGGCAATATAGTCTTGCGGCAAGCCGGTGCCTGATCCGTAGAGCAGGGCAAGCTGGTACTGGCCAAAGGCATCGCCCCGCGCGGCTGCGGTTTTTACCAGCGTCACCCCCTGTTCGAGCTGCTCGGTATCTTGGGCAGCGGTGCCCCGTTGCACCTTAATCAGCCCCAGTCGGGATTGGGCGATGGCGTGATTGTCGCCGTCCGGATCGGCGCGGTCCTGTAACCATGACAGGATCGCGGTTTCTTCCTCGGGGCTTATGGCAGGGGGCGTATCGGTTTCCAGCAACAAACCGGCGACCCAGATAATGGTGCGGCTCTGCGATCCGGCAGGGGGCGGCACCTGACCAGTGCCAATCAAGCGGGCGAGACGGGTGCGCGCACGGGGTTCGCCCTGCTGTGCGGCCTCAAGGTACAGATCGGCGGCCTGTGTCAGGTTTTGCGCCACGCCCTGTCCGGTTTCATACAGATTGGCGAGCGCGGTGGTGGCGCGCAGCAACCCCTGATCCGAGGCCTGTTCATACCAGTGGAACGCCTGCTTCAGGTCCTGCTGCGTGCCGGTGCCTGTGGCGTAAAAATACCCCAGATTGGACTGGGCGCTGGCCTCTCCGGCGGTGGCGGCGGCTGTCATCCAGTGCAGTGCCTGCGCGGTGTCCTGTTCAACCCCGTCCCCTTGCAAATAAGAGGTGGCAAGCAGGCGTTGCGCCATCGGATTGTCCCCTTCAGCGGCGCGTAGCAGCCAGTTGATCCCCGCCGCTTTATCCTGCGCCACGCCCTGTCCGGTCATAAGGGCAAGCCCGAGAAACAGTTCGCCCTCGGTGTGGCCGGCCTTGGCGGCAATGGTTAGATATTCCAGCGCTTTAGCCGTGTTAAGTTCAACACCCAGCCCGCGGGAAAGATGTCTGCTGAACTCAAAAGCGGCGGTGGCATCGCCGCCATCGGCCGCTTTCTGGAACAACCGCGCCGCCGAGGCGGGGTCCGCCGGCACCCCCTGTCCGCTTTGGTAGAGTTTGCCAAGCAACACCATGCCTGACAGATGGCCCGCCCGCGCGGCCCGTGTCAGCAGATCGACCGCCTGTTTCGGGTCCGCCGTCAGCCCGCCTGCCCCGTAAAGGTGCAGCTGCCCGAGCAGGACCATCGCCTGTGCGTTTTCAGCCTGAACCGATTTTTGCAGCCAGTCCACAGCGCCTGCAGGATCGGCAGGGCCGCCGCGCCCGTCCAGCAACAGGCGGGCCAGTCGGGCCTGTGCCAGCGCATCACCGGTCTCTGCCAGTTCCAGCAGTCCGGCGCGGGCAGCGGCGTAATCTTCTGCAGCATAGGCGTCTTCGACGGCTTCCATCTGGGCCGGGGAGGGCGCGCCTGTCTGTTGCGCCTGTAAAGGTAGGGCAAAGGCCAGCGCCGCTGCGAGGATCGGGCTAATCAGGGCGGACCGGCGGGCAGGGATCATAAATATGGCTTTCGCTCAAAGGGCTGGAACAGACATTCTGGGGGCAGTTAGCCCTATGGCTCGTGTTTTTTCAACGGATTTCTAGGGCCTTCAAAGGCTTATGCACCAAACCAGCGCCGCGCCAAGGCACAGGAAACTGCCAAAGGGTAGGGCGGTGGTGGCGCTTGGCGGGGTTTGCCGCCACAGGGCCTGTGCGGCGGCAAAGCCAAGGGCCAGCAGGGCCGCAACCAGCACCGCCAGCGGAGTTTGTGCCGCGCCAAGTCCGGCAGCAATCCCGCCGATCAGTTTCACATCCCCAAGCCCGAGGCCTTCACGCCCGCGCAGAAAAAAATAAGCGATGCGGATGCCCCAGAACACCGCCGCCGCGCCAAGGGCTGCAAGAAGGGCGGCAGGCAGGCTGCGGTAAGGGTCTTCCCACGCCAGCGCCAAACCAACGAGCAATAGCGCAGCGGTCAAAGGATCGGGCAGGCGCATCACTGTGGCATCGCTCGCCAGAAGGGCCAGCAACAGCCACAGATATAGGGTGCCAAACAGCATGTGCAGATCGCTTTGCGCCAGCAGCAGCATAAGCAGCGCGACAAGAAACGCGCCAGCCTCCAGCAGGGGCAGCAGGGGCGGAATTTTTGCACCACAACACCGCGCCCGCCCCCGCAACAGCAGATAGGACAGCAGTGGCACCAGATCGCGGGCAGGGATTTTCTGCCCGCAGCCCCGACAGGCCGAGGGCTGTCGCACCACGTCCTCCCCGCGCGGTAGGCGATCCACCAGCACCCCCAGAAAAGAGCCGACTGCGGGGCTTATCAGCAGCAATACCAGCCCTGTCAGCGTGATCACGGGGCGGTGCCTTTGTGCGGGGGGGCGCTATCCATATGTTGCTGACCCATTATTTTGCGCTATTGTCCTTTTGAATGCTCTCCGGCGGATTGGCCTTTGGAGAAACTGATTTGGAAACCGTGGTTTATCTATGCTGACTTCACAAGAAAATATAACGCCCTGTGCGCAAGAAACGGGTGCCGTACGCAAGGATGCAGGGTTTTCCCTGCTGGAACTGATGGTGGTTGTGGTGATCCTGTCGATCCTCGCGCTGGTGATCGCGCCGCGCATTATCGACCGGCCGGATCAGGCGCGGGTGGCACGGGTGCAATCTGATCTTGCGGTAATCCAGAGCGCGGTGAAACTCTACCGGCTGGACAATTTCCGCTATCCCAGCACGGAACAGGGGCTGCGCGCGCTGGTCAATCGGCCAAGCACCGAACCCGTGCCGCGCAACTGGGCCGAAAATGGTTATATCGACCGGCTGCCGGTAGACCCTTGGGGCAATGAATACCAGTATCTCTCGCCGGGTGTGCACGGGGAATTCGATGTCTTTACCCTTGGCGCGGACGGCGTGACGGGGGGCAGCGGGGCCGATGCCGATCTGGGCACATGGACCCTCGAATAGAGCCTTCACCCCGACGGACCGCAGGGTTTTCCCTGCTGGAACTGGTGGTGGTTATTGCCGTGGTCGGTATCCTGTCGCTCGGGGTCAGCCTGTCCCTGTCGGGGGGGCGGTCCACGGGGGGATATCCGCGCGATGCCACACGATTTGAAAACCAGTATAGCGCCCTGCGCGACAGTGCAATTCACAGCCGCACGCCAGTGGCGCTGTCCCTGAAACCTGCGGGCTGGCAGGTGATGCGGCGCACAGGGGATGTCTGGCAGGGCGAAGGCCCAAGAGTACGCTGGAGCGGGGCTGCCGTATTCCAGCGGGATCTATCCGCGCCGGTTTCCCCTATTCCTGTGCCCGAAGTGATTTTCCTGCCCGACGGACGCAGCAGCGCCTTTTCGATCCGCTTCACGGATGCCGGTCAGGTGGCGCAATGCAGCAGTGACGGCTGGCAGGGGCTGGAGTGCGGATTGTGAAAATACGGGCGGGCAAAAACGGGCGGCAGGATCGCGGGATTACTCTGCTGGAGCTGATGATCGCCATATTGGTTCTGTCGATCGGGACGCTGGCGGTGTTTCGCACGCTGGATCAGTCACGCCGTGAAATCGGCGGCGAGATGCAACGCCATCTGGCCCGCAGTGTCGCCGCCAACCGCGCGGCGGAAATCCGCATCTACGGTCTGGCACGGGGTCTTGGCCTGCCCGCCACAGTGCAGCAGGGGCCCTATGATTGGACGATTAAAACCACCCGCAAGGAGACCGAGGGCGGCTTGTATGAGGTGCATCTGGCGGTGTCTTCAGTAGGTGGGCCGGGGGCGCAACTGGTAATCTATGCGCGGATGGAGCCGCCGCGATGAAGGGTCAGGGCGGGGATACAAACACGGACCAGCAGGCGGGGTTTACCCTGATCGAGCTGATCGTGGTGCTGGCGGTATTCGCGCTGGTGGCCACTATGAGCCTGCAAGCCATGACCGGCACCCTGCGCACCCGCGACAGGCTGGCGGGGGTGGCAGAACAAACGGCACAGACCACCCGTGTTCTGGCCTTGCTGCGCAGTGATCTGGAATCCGCCGTCCCGCTTGAGTTTCATGATGTAAGTGGGCGGATACGTTCCTCTTTTGATATTGCGCAAGGCTCTGTCGAGATGGCTATTTCCGTTAGCGGACGGCACGGGTTGCCCGGCGAACAGGTCACGGGGCTGGGCCGTGTGATCTGGCGCTATGATCGGGGTGCGGGGGTGCTGACGCGGCAAAGTTGGCCTGTGCTGAACCCTGCGGATCGTGGCTCTGTAGGTCCGCAGGTGGTGGTTGGCGAAGGGATCACCGGATTTGAGGTGCGCCGTCTGGACGGGGATGGCAACTGGGTCTCCGGCCCTGATCCCAATCTTGGCGCGGGCAGTTCTTCGGGCCTGCCCCGCGCGGTGGATGTGGTCATCGACACAGACGCCTTCGGGCGCATTAATACGCTGGTGGCCTATCCATGACGGCGCGCAAGGACAACTCCGCGGACAAGGGGCTGGCGCTGATCAATGCGCTGGTGCTGGTGGCGGCCCTTTCGGCGGTGGCGGTGTTGTTGTTGCAATTGGCGCAGGGATCACGGCTGCGCCAGATCACAACACAAGAGGTCACACAGGCGGCGGCCTATCTCGACGGGCTGGAGCTGCTGGTGATCAGTCAGCTTGATGCGGATCGTGCGCGTGGTGCGGTGGATCATCCGGGCGAGGCTTGGGCGAAAACCGGCGGAGCCGATGTGCCGATTGATCGCGGGCGCGGGCGTTACGCGATCACTGATCTGTCGGGGAAATTCAGTCTGGGATGGGTGTCTGGCGGCGATATTCTGTTCGGGATCGACGCCTATAACAGCCTGCTGGCGGCGGCAGGGCTGTCAGCGGAACTCGGCACTGAAATCCGCGAGTTTGTCAGTGTCGAAGGCCCGCGCGATGTGCAACCCTATCTGCAACAGACCCCGCCGGTGCGCCCCCGTGGCGGGGTGGAAATCCTGCCCCAGTTACAACAGGTCAGCGGCATGACACCCGCAGCCTACGGGCGGTTTGCGCAGTTGTTTACAGCGGTGCAAACCGAAGGGGTGATCAATGTGAACACCGCCCCTGCAGCCGTGCTGGCGGCGGTGCTGCCCGAACTCTCTGCTTCACAAATCGCCGGATTGATCGAAACCCGTCGCGAGACCCCGTTTGACAGCACCGAGGCGCTGCACGGCGAACTGGCCCGTCTGCTGGGGGAGGAAAAAACCGAGGAATTCGATTTCAGCCCCTACGGCGTCTCAAGCCACTGGTTTGGCGCAAGGATTTCTGTCACTCTGGGCCAAACCCGTCTGGCGCGACAGGTTGTTCTGGAACGCTCCGGGGAAACCGGCAAGACAAAGGCAATATTTCGCTTTGCAGAGAATTAGGGCAGTGGGGCCATGGTAAAACAGGGCAAGGACAGCGGATTGCCGTTGGTACGGTTCGATCAGGGGGAGACGCTCCCCCCAAGCGGGTCTTTCATTGTGCTGGTGGACGGACAGCGCGCGCCTTTGTTGCCGCTGGACCTGCCGACCGGACTGAAAGGGCAGGCCCGCGAACGGGTGGCGGCGCGGCAGCTTTCGGATATGGCCGGCCTGCCTGTGGGGACAGCAGAACTGCGTCCATTTGTGCTCAAAGGGTCTAAATCCCAGTGGCAGCGGGCCATTGTCAGCGCCACAGAGCAGCTTGAGGATTGGCGCGCCCGTGTCGCCGGAACCGGCGCGCGCTGTGCGGCAATCCTGCCCGATTACCTTGCGCTTCCGGTGACGGATCAAGTCTGGACCCTGCATCAGGGCACGACAGGGGACGCGGAAACAACGCTTACCGTGCGGTTGGGGCTGGAGGACGGGTTCTCGGCACCAAGTGAACTGGCGCTGGTTCTGCTGGAGAAAGCGTTTGAGGCGGCCCCGCCCGAGGCGATCCTGAAGCTGGGTGCGCTTGACGATCAGGTTGAAAGCTGGCTGGAAGGTCTTGATATTCCCGTATTATCCACGGCTGATGCGCTGGTGGAGAAAGGCTTTGCTCCGCCCCGCGCGTTAGAGCACGGAGAGCTGTCACTGGATCTCGCCCGTGATCCCCGCGCTGCGTTTGAGGCACTGGCCGCGCGGTTGAAAGCATGGCGGTTGCCGGTGGTGTTGGGGGTCTTGGCGCTGGCGTTCTGGTCCGGTGGAATGCTGGTGCAGACCCGCGAATTACGCGAGGCCGCCCGCAGTGTCAGGGTGGATACAGTCGCGGAGGTGCGTCGCCATTTCGTCCCCACAGGGCCGGTGCTGGATATTCGCGCGCAAGTGTCCCGCGTACTGGCGGCACAGACCAGCGCGAACGGTCAGGAAGGTGACGGCCCGAAGCCTCTTGATTTGCTCAAACAGGCCAGCGCGGTGATCGTAGACTACCCGGGTGCGCTGACCAGCAGCAGTTACCAGCCTCAGGGCGGGCTGACGGTGGATTTGTTGATGCCCGATTTTGCCACGCTTGACCAGTTGGTCGGGGCTTTGGAACAGGCAGGGCTGGCGGTGGCGATCACCACCGCAGGCACCGCGGAAGAGGGCGGCGTTGCGGCGGTGCTGGAACTGGCGGCCAAAGGAGCAGCGCAATGACGGATCGTCTGGTGACATTTCTTCTGGGCCGCGCCCCGCGTGAACGCTGGCTGATCGGCATCCTGTGTGCTGCTGTGTTGCCGCTGGCGGTGGTGATGTTCTGGGTGCTGCCCCTGCTGGAACAACGGCAGGCGGCGCGGGTCGAACTGGCCACAGCACAGGATTTGCGGTTTTGGGTGGCAGAGCGGGCGCAGGAAAAAGCCGCCCTTGATGCGGCGCAACCGGCGCAGAGCGGGGCGACCCCTGCGGCTGCTTTGGGGATCAGCGGCATTGAGCAGAGCCTGATTGCAGCGGGGCTGCGGGAGCGTGTGACCCGACTAGCCAATCGGGACAGTGGCGGGATTGAATTGGGATTTGATGCGGTGGATTTCCGGCTTTTGGGGGACTGGCTGGACCAGAGCGCCGACACTTGGGGCTATGATATAGAAAGCTTCCGTCTGGACAGCAGCACCCGCGCCGGAGTGGTAGCGGCCAGTTTGCTGTTGCAGGTGGCCCGATGATGAGGCGTGTCGTGAAAGGGCTGTTGATTATAACCGGCCTACTGGTCGGGCTGGGGCTGGCGGTGCTGAGCGAGGGGCGGATGCGCCATTTGCGGGCCCTTGCCGGAGAGGCCTTGCCCGCGTGGAGCCGTGCACTGTCGCCTGATGCGGGGTTTGGCGCGGGGCAACTGGCGGATGTGACAGGGCTTTTGGCCTTTGGCGGGCCGGTGGATCTGCGCTGGCAGTTTGACGGGATCGACCTGTCCGGCGTGACCTATAAAGTTGAACTGGCGGATGCGGCGGGGGCTGTGGATTTGCAGGTCCGTCTGAAGGTTCCTTTTGGTGCGGGCTGGCAGGCGCTGGAGTTTTCCAAAGGGGAAGGCGTGATTGATCTTGGCGCGACTTATGCCGCCCCCCGTGGCCTGCCCCTAACGGGACGGCTGCTGGTAGTGGACGGGGCCGGTGTGATTGATGGCACCAAGAAGCAGTTGCGCAGTCTGGCGCTGACCGGCAGTCTGGCCGAGGGGCGGTTTGACGGGTTTGACCTTGGGCAGGTGCGGCTGGCGTTGCGGAATGATGCGGTTGGGGAGTGGCTGGGCGATGTTTCTGCGGGTGGTGGTGTTCTGAGCCTAAGCGCCCAAGGGCGGGGGCGGTTTGATCAAACAGTCTTTGCGCTGGAAGGGGAGATCGGGGAAAATCCAGATATGCCCGAGGGTTGGCGGCGTCATCTGAACCAAAGCCTGCCGAAGACAGATGCGGGTTGGTCTCTGCCGTCAGAGATGGATTTGGACGCGCCGGTTTTCTGAGTATTTGGGGAACATTGAAGCGCTTCAGGCGGGGAGTGTCTGTTTGCTGTGGGTGGCGACGGCTGTTCTGATGGCTTTTTGGGTTTGCTCCAGTTTTTCGCGGGGCACGGCCCAAGCCTCAAAAAAGCCGAACCATGTGGCGCGGGTCAGGGGCTGGCCGAGGAAATCCAGCGGCACATAATCCAGCGCGGCAAAATAGGCGATCACCTGATCCAGCGTGAAGCCGTGGACCGCTGGCGCGTGGATCGCGTTTTCAAAGGCCACCACGGGGCGTTTGTGGCGCAGGGTTCGCTCCGCGCCGAACAAGGCCAGCAAATCCGCGCCTTCCAGATCAAGTTTCACAAACGGCACCGCGCGGCCCACCTGTGCAAGGGTCTTGTCGATGGTGGTGGCGCGCACCGTCAGATCGGGGCGGTAGGTGATGTCTGCGGTGTCGGGCCAAATGGTTTTTTGCTGGGGATTGGCCCCGCTGATAGAAGAGCGCCCCACATGGCTGCTGGAGGATTTCCATGTCAGCCGATAGATGCGGGGGTTGTTTTGTAAAGCTGCCTCACGCAGGTCCACACGGTCCAGCATGTGATCTCCGGCCTTTTCCAACGTGTGTAGCAGCTCTTCGGCCATAAAAGGGTCTGCTTCCACTGCGACGACTTTCTTGCAGCCGGGAAGGGCGAGCATTTTCAGGGTGTGAAATCCCCGATGTGCGCCCCCGTCAAACAGGGTGAAACTGTTCAGGGGCGCGCAGCAATCTGCGCAAACATCTGAAAGCATAGCCTCCAGCGTCATCATATTGGCGCTGGCAAAGGTGCGGAACTCTTGCAGGGCTGTCATTGGAAATGTCCTTTCAGGATCAATCCTTGCGCAGGCGGATGCCTTCACTTTCGAGATTACGTAAAGTCTTGCGCACATAGGCGCGAAATTCGGGGGCCTGCTGGTTCCAGAGCATCTTTTCCTGTTCCGGATTGGCGGGAAATTCGGCGCGCCGGTCGGTCAGCCAGAAGATCCAGGCAATACGCGCGCTTAGGATGCGCCAGTCTTCGGTTTCGGTGCCAACAGGCAGGCCGCTTTGGGGGATGTGGGCTGGGGCGTTCATGGGAAAATCCTTTCGGGATAATGGTCAGGGGGTGAAATACCGGCGCAGGGCGCGCAACGGGCGGGTGAGCCGCCACGATCTGGAGCTATAAAGGGCGCTCAGGGCTTGATCCCGCGTGGCAACCTCGGTCGCGCAGAGGCGGGTTTGCGTTTCCAGTTCACTGATCCGGTCCTGCTGGCCCGCAATTTTCTGACGTAGGCTGTAGTTGATGCTACGCTGGAGTTTGCGTTCCTGTGCAAGTGCTTCGAGACGGGCTTGCAGGCGCAGCACCTGTTGTTCGCGCAGATGCAGATAGTCTGCGGGGGCCGGATCTGTGGTTTGGGGACGTGCGGGCGGTTGCGGTCGGGGGATCACATTTGCGGGGCTCGGGCGGCGCAGGCGGCTGATTTGCGTGGTGAACTCCTGTGCGATCCGGTCCAGATCGTAGTGGCAGAGGGCGAAATCGCGGGCATGTTCCGCGCGTTTCTGGCGGTATTGCGGGTCGGCCAGTTTGCGCAGGGCCGCCTTCAGGGCTGCGGGACGCTGTGTGTTCACCACATCGCCCAGCCCGTGATCCGCCACCTGTTTCACCGTGGCGACGGATTTCGGACCATGCACCAGAAGGGCCCCCCCCGCGGCCAGACATTCGGGCAGTTTGTTGCCCATGCTATAACGGGTATAGGCCAGAGACTCCGCATCGAAGTTATAGGTGATCAACGCCACATCTGCGTCCTGTAACCATCTGGCGTAGCTTGGAAAATCCCGATCAATGCTGCTGAGGGTGGTGGCGGTAAGACCCTTGAATGCTGCGCCGCTTTGCTGGTGCCAATAGGGGCGGGTGTTGATTTCAAGGTGGATTTCCATGCCTTCAGTGGCAAGATCTTCTATCGCGCGGGCCACCCGCAACAGACTGTCGAGCCCCATATCCGCAGCCAAATTTCCGGAATAGCGCAGCAGCAGCGGGCCCGCTTTATGGGGGCTGCGGGGGGGGAATGCGGCAGCGTCGATGCCATTGGCAAAGGATTGAAACGGGGCGCCATAGCGGCGGGTGAAGGCGCGGCTCATCTTGGGGCAGATCGACAGGTTCAGCGCGGCGCGATCAAACAACCCGCGCAGGTCGTGATCGAAGCGGGCGAACCGGTGCGCATCCTTGCGCTTTAGCCGTGCGGGCCAGTCATCCATCACCCATGTCACCAGCGGCGTGTCGCAGTTTTCGATTAGGGAGAGGGTAAATTCATGCAGGCAGGGGCGGTCGGGTAGTGGACGGTAGAGGATCACATCTGGGGCAAAATCCGCAATCGCCTGTTGTGCGGTTTGTGCATTGCACGGGGTCTCTGCAAAGCCCTGCGATCCGGTGCGGCGCACAAGGGACAGGGTATCGGGTTTCGGGGAGGCGATCTGCAACAGGTTTGCATCGGGGAAATCGCGCAGCAGGTTTTCCTTGATCTGTCCGGTTGCCGATTGCCCACCAGCGGGAATGTAATCAATCACCAGCAAGCGCGCGGGTGTGGTTTTGGCAGGTTTTTCTGGCGCAGATTTGGCAAACAGGCTGTGATAGTCGCGCCGCGCGAACACCTCAAGCTTGCCGCCGACCGTTGCATTGTAAATCGTCTGGCCGCTGCCTTTCAGGGTCTTTTTCGCCTCTTTATAGGCTTCGACCATCTTATCCACCTGCGGGTCATGCCAGCGGAAACCCTTGCCAAAATAATCGGGATTGAAGTGGTTCGGGTCATCGGAGTCCATATCGAGCACCCCGACCCCGTAATCGGTTCCGGTGTTCACATCCTTTGGAATGTCATAGCTGGCATCGACCCCGATCAGGTAGATTTCTTCAAACCCGAGATAAGCGGCCAGCTGCATCAGGGAAAACGTCACGGTGCAGCCGGTATAGGTGATCTTATCCGCCTGCGTGGAAAAGTCGAACCCGTGGGGATAGCTGACGCGGGGGCGGTGGTTGTAGAATATCGTGTCTTCTGCGGCATCGAACTGATAGCCGAGATAGGCAGGGAACAGTTTCACCGGACCTTTCAGATCATTGATCCATTCCGCGCGGTCTTCGGCGACCAGATGATCCTCGACACAGTAAAACGTGGGGGTCCAGTCCAGATCCGGCAGTTTGAGGAAGAACCCGTTGACGGCGAATGTCACCTCGTCTTTTAGCAGCGACAGATCGGTGTCATTCAGGCTTGGCCCGTTGCCGATCAGAAAGCAGCGTTTGGTGCCTTGGTATTTTTCGCGCAACCGGCGCAGGGCAGGGCGGTAGAGCGCATCCAGATCGTGGCCGTAAATCTGTGCCACATGGCGCAGGCCGCGGATTTTGTCGGGCAGCGGGATTTTATCCGTAGGCAGATAGATCGGCGCTTTGGAGGGCAGCAGGTCCAGCGTGTCCTGATAGATCTGTTCCAGCCCTTCAGGGGCAAGGCGGTCCAGCGGATCTTCGTAGGTGAGGGGCTGTCTTAAGGATAGGTTCATAAACAGGCAGTTTTGAGCCTAATTCTTATTAAATGCTTAACGCTCGGTGAATTAGTTAAAATTTGCGGTATTGGCCTCTTCCTGCCTGTTTTTTACCCAACGCCCTGAAATTATGCACATATTCGGCACAGCGGGGATGGGTTGCGATGCTGGGGCTTTACGATCCTTGCTATCATTGCTGCACTGCGGCAAGGCTGGAGACACAACAGCGGACCGGCACAATACCTCCTCCCATTGCTCTGGTTCGTATAAAATTAACGGCTCGTGATACCCTCCTCCCATTGCGGTGCCGTTTATAAAACAGTCCAACAGGGCGCGGCCGGATCAGCAATGATCCGGCTGCATCCATTTTGGCGACGGGACTTGGGGGTGTTGCCTAAAGGCTCGCCAGCGTGTTTTTGATCTCGGCGCGGCGGCGGGCCAGCGTGCCAAGGGGGTCGAAGACCTCTGCCTGTTCCAGCACCGCATCAAGGGCGGAACCGGCGGCGGCCAGACGGGCCTTGGTGGCGGTGTCATTCTGCCCTGCGGCCAAAGCGGCCTTGGCGGCTTCGTGGTCTGCGGTGCCTTGCACGGCTAGGGCGGCCAGACGGCCATCGCCCTGCTGGTTGGCGGCCACAAGACGGGCCTCGCGGCCGGCTTCGATGAATTTATCCGAGCGCAGCAGCGAATGGGCGTATTCCAGACGCAAGCGGGCCTCTAGCGGGCCGGCCTCGGGCATCATCGTCTTATAGCTGCTGATGGCTTTCTTATAAGAGCCGGTTTCCAAAGCATCGCGGGCCACCAGATAACGCCCCTTGAAGTTCTTGCCTTTGGAACTGGGTTCCACCGCGCAGGCGGCGGTGAACAGAACCACCGCGCCAAGCCCGTAAGCGACCAGACGGTTTGACACGGATTTTATAGAAACGGATTTTGCGGGCGCGACAGGGCCGCGCGGCGTATGTGGAGACTGCTGCATCTTTACCTCGTCTGCCCTTTTCGGGCTTTGTTGTTGTCAAAAGCCTAGCAGCGGGGGGATTGTGCTGTCTATAAGAGGGGATGAACGCCCCGATATAAGTGTTTGATTGTCTTAAAGGAGACACACCATCCCACGTCTAGCCACCCTGACCGGTTTTGTGATGGCCATTGCTGCGGGCTATGGGGGCGGGCATTTGGGGCTGACCCTTTTTGCGGGCGGGCCGCCGGTGGCGGATGCCCGTATCGCGCCGGACCGGCTTGCGGTCGCGCTGGACCCTGTCGCGCCACAAGAAATACCGCCCTGGCCGGATGCTTTCGGGGTCTATGTGCCCGATGCGGTGGCACCGCCGCCCCCACCCCCCGAACCCCAAGAGGTGGTGGTGAATCTCGATTATACTCTGACCGGTCTGTTTGCCAGCGCCAGCAGCGCCTGGGCGATTGTGGCCGGACCGGACGGAGAGCATCTGCTGCGCAAGGGCGACGAACTGCCCGGTGGTGTGCTGGTGCGCGAGGTCACCAAAGCCGGAGTGGAGTTGCAAACCCCGCAGGGGCGCCAGATGATCGCCTTTGACGAAAACTGATCCCGCACCCCCGCCCAATCCCCTGCCCAAAACTGCAACAGATCAGCGGCAAACCCCACAGTCACCGGAAATTTCATTGCTTTTTGAAGGGGCGGCGCGAATAGTGGCATGAAACCCTGGGGCGCGCGGCGGGTCTGCTGTCCAATGCGACCGACCATCGGGGAAAAAGGCAGAGAACCGAGTGGTAAAGATACGATGAGATATACCCGTTTTGTGACGGTCCTTGCGGCCGCATGGATCTGCACGGTGACGGCCCTTGCGGCAGTCGCGGTGCTGGTACCGGCACAGGCGCGTGCGCAGGTGGCGCTGGATTTGCGGGATGCGGATTTGCAGCGTTTCGTCGAAATCGTCTCTGAAACCACCGGACGCAGCTTTATTCTTGATCCCCAGATTAACGGCACGGTCACTGTGCTGGCCCCGAACGAAGTGCCCCCCGAAGCGATTTACGAAATCTTCCTCAATGTGCTGGAATTGAACCGGCTGACCATCGTGGAAGGGGTCGGGGCGGACCGGATTGTGCCTATCGGGATTGCGCGCGAACTCGCACCCGGACAACTGGCGGGACTGAGCGGGGGGGGCTATGAAACCCGTGTGCTGCCGGTGGTGAACGTGCCGCTTGAGGAAGTGACCGAGGTGATCCGCCCGCTGCTGCCACAAGAAGCGGTGCTGTCCACGGTGCCCGGTGCGGGATTGCTGATCCTGTCGGACCGGCGGGAAAACCAGTTGCGGATTGCGGCCCTTGTCAGACGGCTTGACCAGCCGCGCAGCCAGCCGATTGAAACCATCCGCATGCGTCATGCCAATGCCGCGGAGTTGTTGCAGGTGATCCAGTCTTTGGAAGTCACCCCTGTGGGTGCGTCCCTGTCGGCGGACCGGCGGGTCAATGCGCTGGTGGTGGCCGGACCGCGCCAGTTCCGCGACCGCATTCGTGATATCGTGATTGAACTTGATCAGCCGCAGCGTTCTATGGCGACCCGTGTGGTCGAGTTGAGCTATGCCAATGCGGCGTCACTGGCCGAGGTGGTTCGGGCCTCTTTCGTGGCGCAAAATGGTGATGAAGCGGCCACGGGCAGTGTGAATATCGTGGCTGAGCCGCGGTCCAACACCCTGTTGATCACAGCACCCCAAGACCAGATCCATTCCATCGTGCTGTCGGTGCGCGCGCTTGATCGCCGCCCCAAACAGGTGCTGATCGAAGCGGTGATCTTTGAAATGTCGGTGGAAAATTTCTCGGACCTGTCGGTGCAATTCGGTGTGTTGCTGGACGAAGCCATTGCGGGGGGGGTGCAGTTTTCGCTGCAAGGCCGCCCGACCCTGACCTCGGCGGTCAGCGGGGCGCTGTCTGGCAATGTGGTTGATCCGGGCAACGGGGGCACCATTGGCGCGATCAAGCGCGACGGGGACAACGGGATCGGCGGATTTCTGACGGCGGTGGCCTCTAAGAACTCGACCAAACTGCTGTCCACACCGTCCATTATGACCCTGAACAATCAGGAAGCCGAAATTGTTGTGGCGCAGAATGTGCCTTTCGTGACCGGCAGTTTTGCCACCGTCGGGGACAGTGCCGTTCCCCAGACCCCGTTCCAGACCATTGAACGGCAGGATGTGGGTCTGACCTTGCAGGTGACACCGCAGATTACGGCGGAACGAACCGTGTTGATGGCAGTGAAACAGGAAGTGTCGAACCTGACCAATTCCTCGTCCCAAGCCGGCGGCGAAATCACCGCCAAACGCACGCTTTCGACCAATGTGCTGGTGCGCGATGGCAATGTGATCATGCTGGGCGGTTTGCTGGAGGACGGTTCCGGCACGGTCAGCCAGAAGGTGCCGGGACTTGGGGATATGCCGGTGATCGGCGGCCTGTTTCGCGGCAAGAATGCCTCCAAGAACCAGCGGGTTTTGCTGGTGCTGTTGCGCCCCCGTGTGATCGGCTCGGACGCCGAGGCCAAACGCATCACCCGCGAAGTCACCCGCGAGGCAAAAAGAGCCAGCAAAGTGATCCGGCCCAAGGACGACGGGCGTTTCCCGCGCACCCCGAATACGGATTTTCCCTTTGACGGTGCGGATTTGAACCAGCCTTTTGATGCAGGGTTCGTGGACAGTATCGCCCAGAGCCGTGCCTTTCCTGCGTTGCCTTCCCGACTGGAATTCAAATAGGCTCGGTCCATGTCTGCTGATCCGTCCCGCTTGCCGTTCTCTTTTGCCCGCGACCATCAGGTTGCGCTGGACGGGGTGCGGCTGGTTTATGGGCCAAAGGCCACGGTCTTTGGTCTGCGCGAAGCGGCACGCCGCGCCGCAGAGGCCACACGCCCCCATCCCTTAAACCAAGAAGACTTCGATGCCAGACTGGCGTCGCTTTATCAAAGCAACGGGGCGGATGACGGCACGGACGAGTTGCTGTTTGATCTCGAAGACGGGGCTGGCGCGGGCGGGCCACGGGATCTGCTGGAAGACAGCACCGAGGCCCCTGTGATCCAGCTTGTGAACCAGTTGTTGCGCCGCGCGGTCACATCGGGCGCGTCCGATTTGCATGTGGAACCCCATGAAGGCGGCCTGCGTGCGCGGTTGCGCATCGACGGTTTCCTGCAAACCGTGCTTGACCGGAACGATGTGCCGGTGCGCCGCGTGATTTCGCGCCTGAAGGTTATGGCCAATCTGGATATTGCCGAAACCCGCCTGCCACAGGACGGGCGCATTGCGCTGCGTCTGGGGGGGCGGGCGATTGATACGCGGGTCTCTACCTTGCCTGGAAATTACGGCGAGCGGGTGGTGCTGCGGGTGCTGGATCGTTCTGCCGGACTGATGCCGCTGGATGGTTTGGGGCTGAAACCCCGCCATATCGAGATACTGGAGCGGCTGTCCGCCCTGCCCAACGGGATTATTCTGGCCACGGGACCAACCGGATCGGGCAAGACCACGACGCTTTATTCCCTGTTGCAACTGGCCAATCGGGATGAACGCAACATCGTCACCGTGGAAGATCCGATCGAATATGATCTGCCCGGTGTATCCCAGAGCCAGATTAATTCGGACATCGGCATGACCTTTGCCGCCGGACTGCGCGCCACGTTGCGCCAGGACCCTGATGTGATCCTTGTGGGGGAAATCCGCGACACGGAAACCGCCAGTATTGCCGCACAGGCTGCGCTGACGGGGCATCTGGTGTTTTCCTCGCTCCATGCCAACGGCTCGGTCGGGGCGGTGGTGCGGCTGCGCGATCTGGGGCTGGATGATTTCCTGATTGCGTCGACCTTGCGCGGTGTGATCGCTCAGCGGTTGCTGCGCCGCCTGTGTGAAAGTTGCAAGATCCCGCGCACCCCGAACAGGGCAGAGGCAGAGCAGTTTGACGCATTGGGGATTGCCGCGCCCGAACAGGTCTGGGACGCGATGGGTTGTGAGGCCTGTAACAACAGCGGGTATGCAGGCCGTGTCGGGATTTTTGAAATCGTTCCCGTCACCGAAGCCCTGCGCAGTGCCATCGACAAGGGTGCCTCCGAACAGCAGCTTGTAGGTTTGTCGCTGGAACCGCAATTCACCCTGCTGGGGCAGGGGCTGGAGGCCGTTGCGCTGGGGCGGACCACCCTGTCCGAGACCCTGCGCGTGGTCGGTGACACGGTATGAACACCTATAAATACACCGCCTATTCCGACACAGGGAAACGCAAGGACGGTGTGATTATCGCAGAGAGCGAGTCCCATGCCGCCAGCCTGCTGAAAGAAAAGAGCCTCTTTGCCAGCCAGATCGAACTGCGCCGTTCCAAAGGGACAGGCAAGGGATCGGGCAAGGCGGGGGGCGGTTTGTTCGCGGCCAAGCGCAACCGGCTGGGCGCGGATTTGCGTGCGGTGTTTACCCGTCAGATGGCGGTGCTGCTGGCGGCCGACCTGCCAAGCGACGCGGCCCTTGATGCGGTGCGGGCTTCCGGTGTGGCGGGGCCGATCAACACGGTTGCAACCGAATTGAAGGCCGCTGTGCTGGAAGGATTGCCCCTGTCCGATGCGCTGGAGCGTGCCGATATGGGATTGCCGCCCTATTATATTGCTGCCGTGCGTGCGGGCGAGAGTTCGGGCGATCTGGCAGCGGTGTTTGAAGAACTGGCCACCTATCTGGAAAACGCCGGATCGGACCGCGCCCAGATTGCCACGGCGCTGATCTATCCGGCTTTTGTGGCGGCGGTGTCGATTGTGGTTTGTGCCATTTTGATGATCAACGTGGCCCCTGAAATTGTGTCGATGTTTGAAGTTTCAGGGCGCGAGTTGCCGCAACTGACGCGGGTGATGCTGGGGATAAGCGACTGGATACAGGCCCATTGGCTGGTGCTGGTACTGGGGGCAATTGGCGCCATTATCGCCTTTCGTCTGGCCCTGCGCCTGCCCCGTTTCCGCGATGGCTGGCACGGGTTCTTGCTGCGGGTGCCGGTGCTCGGGCGGTTGATCCGACTGTCATCGGCAGCTCAATACTTGCGCACGCTGGCGCTGATTATTGCCAGCCGTCAGACCATTCTGGATGCCACCACCCATGCCGCCGAAGTCATGACCATCACCCGCTTCCGCGCACAGGCGGACCGCGTCAGCGAGGCCGTGCGCTCTGGCGAGAGCCTGTCGAGCGCGTTGCGGCATTTGACCCTGATCCCGCCGGTGGCCGCGCAGTTGGTGAACGCGGGCGAGGCATCAGCGCGGCTGGCGCGGATGTCCGAACGGGCCGCCCATCTGGTGGAAACATGGGCCAGCAACGCACGCAAACGTTTTACCGCGCTGCTGGATCCGATGCTGATGATGTTCGTGGGCACGATGGTTCTGGTGATCGTGCTGTCTGTTTTGTTGCCCATATTTGACCTGCAATCCGTGATCGCGGGATAGGCTTGAGGACAGAGCAGGGGGGGTGGCTTCGGCACAAATCCTCTGATAGAGTGACGCCGATCACAGAGATTCTTGAAACAACACATTTTACTGGTAATATAAGCGTGCTGAATCAGCACAATCAGGGACGTAGACAACATTCCTTACAGAGCGGGGTTTAAGTGTTATAGAGCACCGGATAGAACGGGCCGCAATACACACTTGAATCAGTGATAATTATTGGAACGCACAACCGCGAGGGTGCTTTTTGACTATTGAGAAATTCAGCACGGATTTTCTGGACGCAAGTCCGGTTGTCGATAGAATACCGTCTTCGGCCACGCTTAGATTCAAGATCGTAAAACGCCTTGTGGACTTGTCATTTTCCCTGCTTTTATTGCCTGTATTCATCCTGATCGCCTGTATTCTGTTCGTCTTGAATCCCTATCTCAATCGGGGGCGGGTGATGTATTCCCAAAAACGGGTTGGACAGGATGGAGAGACCTTTCGCATCTATAAATTCCGCACCATGGAAGGCAAAAACGAAGAATCCCGTTTTGCCACCGAGGAACAGGCCCGCATCCGCCGGTTGGGTCGTTTCATGCGCGCCACCCGCATTGACGAGTTGCCCCAGATCCTGAACGTGCTGATGGGACAGATGAGCATGGTCGGCCCGCGCCCCGAACAGGTGAAGTTTTTCAAACAATATACTGCTGCAATTCCAGGCTATGCCGCCCGTCAGCAGGTGCGCCCCGGAATTACCGGATTGGCCCAGTTGAAATACGGCTATACCAGCGATGAAGTGGGCACTGCACGCAAGCTGAAATGGGATCTGGAATACATCCGCCGCTCCGGCTTCAGGCTTGAATTCTATATCATTGCGAAAACGGTGGTCTTTGTGTTCCAGCGATTGTGCAACGTGGACACAAAAACCAAACTCTAACGCTTTTGTAAGGCCGCTGCCCCTTCGCGGACTTTCTGTATCCGGCAGGATGGCAGAGCCCTTTATCTCCGCCAGTTTTTTGAGCATATAAAGCAGCAGATCAATCAGAACCGCAGACAGGGCATCCAATCCATGACACAGAAAATCCTTTTGACCGGTGGCGCAGGCTATATTGGCGCTCATACTTTTGTGGCCTTGCATGAAGCGGGGTATTATCCTGTGATTTTGGACAATTTCGCCAATGCGGATCAGGACACACCGGCGCGGCTGGCGCAACTGACGGGGCGCAAGGTGGATTGCCATGACTGTGATCTGATGGATAAGGCGGCATTGGACGCGGTCTTTGAAGAACATGATTTTGAGGCCGTGATCCATTTTGCCGCCTTGAAGGCGGTGGGGGAATCTGTGGCCAAGCCGCAGATGTATTTTGACAATAACACCGGCGGCTTGATCAACCTGATGGGGGCGATGGAAAAGCATGATGTGAAACGGATCGTGTTTTCCTCTTCGGCCACGGTTTACGGCGATGCAGAACAACAACCGATCCCCGAAACTGCCCCGCTGGGTGCGACCAACCCTTATGGGCTGACCAAGCTGATGGGGGAAATGATGCTGAACCAGATGCAAGTGGCCCATCCGGACTGGACCATCGGCATCCTGCGTTATTTCAATCCGGCTGGCGTGCACACTTCGGGGTTGCTGTACCAAAGCCCGAAATCTGGAAACAACCCGCCGGAAAATCTGATGCCCCGCCTGTTGGAAGTGGCCGTAGGAACGCGGCCTCATCTGATGGTGTTTGGCAGTGACTATGACACGCCCGATGGCACCGGCGTGCGGGATTATATCCATATCAGCGATCTGTGCCGCGGCCATGTGCTGTCCCTTGATGCGCTGATCCGCACCAATGAAAGCCACACGGTGAACCTTGGGACGGGAACGGGGTATTCGGTTCTGGATATGATCCGCGAATTTGCCAAAGCCTGCGGGCGCGAAGTGCCTTTTGAAATGGCAGATCGCCGCCCCGGTGATGTGGGCACCTGTTATGCGGATGTGACCCTCGCGCGGGAGGTTCTGGGGTTTGAGGCTGAACTGGGTCTGGCCGAGATGTGCATCGACAGCTGGCGCGAAAGCGGGCAGGCGGACCCGACCACCTGACCCCATTAGACTTGTTCCCAGCGCGGCACATCCTGTAGAGTATCCCGAACATGCAAACGGCTGGAGCATAAACGGTTGGCACGTAATATCCTGTGGCTCGGCGCCCATAAAACCGGCACCACCTTTTTGCAAAAGAGCCTTGATCTGTCGGGGGACGCGCTGAAGGCAGGGCAGGTGCATTACGTGGCGCTGGACCGGTTCCGGCAGGATTATACCCGTCCGCTGTTGAACGGGCGCACCGATATGGAACTGGGGGCGAGCGTCTACCGGCAGGACTGGGACGGCATCAATCTGGTGTTTGACGAAAATGTCCCCGCACTGGTGCAGCACGTCTGCCATCCCGAGGGGCTTTATACCACAGCACCGGAACGCAGCCGCCTGCTGGCGGATCATCTGGGGCTGGAGCGTCCGACAATCGTGTTCGGCATCCGTCCCTTCGCCAGTTATCTGCCCTCGCTTTATTGCGAGACGCTGAAATCCACCCCGTTCAAAATGTTCCGCAAGTTTCTGCGCACCCCGCTGGAAACATTGACCTGGTATCCTGTGCTAAAATCCCTTCAGGCGGCATTCGACGGGGCAGAGGTTCTGGTCTATCAGTACGAGGATTTGAAGGGCAACGAACGCGCCCTGCTGTCCCGCGTGACGGGGCTGGCACCGGACAGTTTCACCCTGCTGGAAAAAACCGAACGGCCCGGATTTTCCCACCGCACAATCCGCGAATTGCGCGAGCTCAGCCAGAAGCGCAAAGTGCTGCACAAGGATGTGCGCGCGGCGGTCAAAGCCTATCCCAGAGGTCCGGAATACCCTGGGTACTGGCCTTGGAAGCCGGAAGAAAAACCCGTTCTTGCGGATGTTTACGCCGCGGATGTGGCGCGTATAAAGGCGGATGACAGTCTGACCTTTCTGGATTTTAATACTCTTTAACTGAAACGGAATTCCCATGAAGCTTGCTTTGCACATCGGTACGACAAAGACCGGAACCACCAGCTGCCAGCACTGGTTTGCGGGCAACCGCGAGGCGCTGGCGCAACAGGGGGTGATCTACCCTGAGAGCCTTGGCGAGGTGAACCACCGCAAGCTGATGGTTTACGGGCGCGACAGCGACAAGCCCGACGAGGCTTTCCGCCGCAACGGGGTGCACACCAAGGATGACCACGCCGCCTTCCGTAAGACCCTTGAAGCAGAGTTCGCCGCCGAGGTCGCAGCCCACCCGCAGGCCCGCCACTGGGTGATTTCAAACGAGCACCTGCACTCCAAGATCACCACCGTGCGGATGATCCGCCGCGTGCGGGACTTCCTTGCGCCCCATTTCAGTGAAATCACCGTCTATCTGCATCTGCGTCCGCAGGTGGATCTGCTGGTCTCTGGCGCGTCCCAGCGGGCGCGGCTTGGCAAACCTGTGACCCCTGCGGCCCTGACCCGCAAATCGGTCAGCGAGAATAGCGCCTATTTTAACTACGACCAGATTGTTTCCCGCTGGGAAGAGGTGTTCGGCGCGGATAACCTGCGGGTTGTGCCGTTTTTGCGGCAGAACAATATCACGGCCCATCTGGCGGAAGAGATCGGGATTGATCGCAGCGGGTTGAACGATGTCCCCCACCATAATGAAGCGATCGACTGGCGCGCCATGGGGCTGGTCAATGCGCTGGGGGAGCATCGCTCAGAGCTTGGCAATCTGACAGCGGCCCTTGATCTGCGCAATATTCCGGTCGAAGAGCCGCTTCAGATTGGCCGCACTATGGCACAAGAGGTGCAGGAGCGGTTCAATCGGACCAACAACCGGCTGATCAAACGCCGCCCCGATCTGGAAGCAGGTGATCTGATCCCCGACTGGACCCGTTATGACGAAGTGCCCAACATCTACCGGCTGGATGACAACGCCCTGTTCGGCGCGCAACTGGCCCATGTTCTGACCCATTATCGTCAGGGGTTGGCACTGGAACGGGCCCGCGCCCTGTTGGCCGAAGCGGCCCTTGATTTTGCCGAGAAGCGCAAGAATATTGCCCGCGAAAAACTGGAACAAGCCCGCGCCACGCTGGATCTGAAAGCCCCGCAGGACAAATACGGCGCAGAGATCGCGACCCTACAGGCCCGCGCAGGCGAATTGGGGGACCGGTTCGGTAAAGGGCCAAAGGGATAGAACAGAACGGAGCAGGCGATCATCGGGTACAGCCCGCCATGCCTGCCGTTCAGGTTGGCTTGTTAAAGTAGTTCAGGCCCAGTTCGTCGATACTGTTCTGCCAGTGCTGCCCGAGAATGGTCTCGTACTCGGGCGTGAAGCTTTCCTTGCCTGCATTGGGCACAGGGGTAAATTCACCAAACACAGCCCCTTGCGGCGTGGAATACAGATCAGTGCGCACAAAAGACACCCGCGCCTGTTTGACCAGCGTATCGGTGGCTTTGATCAGGGCGTCAAAGTTATCGGGTAAAGACAGCTTCACATCGGGATGTGTATCGGTTTTCCAGCGGATTTGTCCTTGATCGGTGCCGTTGCGATCATACATGGCAAAGGCCCATTGATCATAGGGCAGGTGGACCGGCGCATAGCGCTGCATCACCAGTACGGCGCCAGTGTAAAACCCGTAGACCTTGTAATCCAGCGGCACATCAAAGCCGAGACTGTCTTCAACATAAGACTCCCGCAGAATTTCCGCGGACATCTTGAACTTACCCGCCTTGGCGAGACGTTTCTTATAGTGTTCCGTCAAAGCCTCCGGCGAAGCGAACTCCTTATTGGTCATATGGCACCAGAGTGTTCCATCGCTTCGCGTTTCAATCAGGTGTACGCCTGCCGAACTGTGTCCAACTAAGGGCTTCACCACAAAACGATCAGGCAACGGTCCAGTAAGAGCTGCGTCAATATCCGTAAAGACATCGTGGGGTACGCTGGCCACGCCGCATTCCTTTGCAAAGGCGTAACCGCGATCTTTCCTGTTTATATGGACAAGTTTCTGAAATTCTCTCTGGGTTGGCTCGTCAAAGCGAGTCTTATTGGCCTCGGTTGCCCAAACCTGGGTGCGGCGGTTCAGCAACTGCGAATAGGTCGGAGTATTCATTCAAAGTCCCTTCGCGGGTAGGTTCAGGCGGAAGCCGGTGTTCAGAGGTTGCCCCGCAGTGTAATCGCCGGCGATCACGGCGGCAATCTTCTGGATCAAACCGGCCCCTACAGCGGGTTCGAGCGGGGTAGAGAGGGTAAAATCACCCTCGCGGGACAAGTCGTGGTCAATCAGTGCCTCGGCAAAGATGTCCACAAACAGGAACCGGCGGCCCAACTGGCGGGCCAACATTGCGGCTTCAATCATGTCTTCCTCGCTCCAGCCGCCATGGACCAGAACCAGTGTATCGGCAGGCTGCCCTTTGCCGCTGCCCAGCAGATTCCGCCAGCCTTTGGGGGCGGGCTGTGTTGCAAAGGCAAAAGCCGTTCCTTGCAGCGCTGTGGTTCCGGGCACATCGGTGCGCGAAAAGACCAGAACATCCTCGGAGGGTACGTCTTTCAGGGTCTCCATATGTTGGGCCCAGTTGGGTGAGATCAGGAAACGGGAGAAACTTTCAAGAGTCTCCGACGGGCCGGCTTCAGCCGTGCCGTCCCGTTGCAACTGGTCCGGATCGACGATTTGCGCGGTGACGCCGGTTTCTGTGCTGTCGAGCAACAGGCACAGCTTGCCGGTCAGATTGTCGAGCGTGTGATAGTAATGCAGATACTGCATCTTGCGCAGGTGTTTGCCCTGCCATGTGTCATGGGCCCAGTCTTTGTCTTCAAACCAGAAACCAACACGATAGCCGTTATGATGCAGTGACAGGATCAGCCGGTGAATCTGGGTCAGGTGCCGTTTGGCGTGCTGGCCACGGATCACAAAGATCATGTCTTCGAACTTTTGGTCGAGCCCGAGACGGGCCAGCCTGTCGTATTTCATCAGGTCGCCGAAATCATATTGCACCGGAATCGGGATCTTGCGCACGCCAAGGGGGGACCAGTAGTTCCGGCTGCGGTTTTCGGTGGCGTAATTGTCAAACCAACTGGCACGATAGAGCGCGCGGGGCACCGACCAGCCGAAATTCTTCATGGTGGAAGAACCGCTTTGGGTCAGGGATTCCCCGTGTTGCCGCCCGAGCACCAGAACCCGCCGGTCCGTGCGCAGACTGCGCGGGCCGAAAGCATGCTGGATGCGGCGTTTGAATTCGGTGTCCGCACCGGTACGGATCGGATCGAACGTACCGCAACGGGCCAGCACCGGTTCCGTGCGCAGCATGGTGGCCGCCGGATCAGGATGGCCGTAATTGCCCGAAAGCTGCATCAGGATATGGGCTTCCTCGTTGATGCGCACCCAGCTGGAATGCAGGCAGACCAGATCGCGGTTGGCGCGCAACTCTTTGACTTCGCTTCGGATCTTGTCGGGGTGGGCCCAGTCGTCGCTGTCATGGAAGATGGTGAATTCGCCTTTGGCGCGGCGGAAGGCTTCGGATTTAGCGATGTAAGTACCGGCATTTTCGGACCGGTAAACCGGCACCACGCGGGAATCCTGTGCGGCCAGTTCGGCGATTTTGGCCCGTGTCGCATCATCCGAACAGTCATCCACCAGCATCAGTTCGATATTGCGATAGGATTGATCCAGGATCGAGCGGGCGGAGACCTCAAGATACTCCGCGCATTCATAAGCGGTGGTGATCACCGTTACCAGCGGCCCGTCGCTGGTGTGATCCCCGTGGGGATCTGCAGCCACCAGATTATCGATGCCAATGGGCTGGCTGTCATCCCGCAGCTTCAGCGGGCGCAGGTTGTTCTGGGACAGATAGCTGTTGAAGGCCGAAAGTTTGCGCGCGGAATCGGTTTCGCTGTTCATTTGCAGGAACAGCAGATCAGGGCTGCCTTGCCCTGCGGCATTGGCCCCGTTGACCAGTTCGCGGGCCCGTTCATGCTGGCCTGCTAGGATGAAAATTTCCCCGTAAAGACCGATCAAACCAGTGCTTGGCAGCGCATCCAATCGCCCCGCCCGCGCCATCTCTACCAGATCGGAAGGACGATTGAACCAGAGATAATGCAGCTGCAGGGTCCATAGATCCAGACTGCTGGGGAAGCGTTCCAATGCCTTGTTCAGATAGGCCAGTCCGGTTTCAAAATCACAGGTTTTCAGCAGGGCGCGGATATAGCGGAAATGGAACCGCTGGCGTTCGGGGGACATCGGTCCTTCATCCAGTATTGCGCCGAGATGCAGCAGACGTTCATAAAGATAGATGATGGCGCCAAAATCATTGGCCTCCCCCGTGGCTTCGAGAGCTTTGGAGAGAGTCTTTATCTCAGCATCGGTCAGAAGCCCGCGCCGCCCGTTGGCGATTTCGAGAATACGGCGCATATCCGCATAGGCCCGCTGGATTTTTTGGAAGTTCATTTTGTAATCTCTTTGATCGTGAATCTATTCGCAATTCTGCCCCGAGCGGACCCTCCCGTCCTAGAGGGTTTCCCCGCGAAGGTAAATTCTACAAGCCGTAGGGGAGGTTGAGAATTTACCTTAAAACTGTCTAGAATCTGCGGGTCAGCGCATCAAATTCCTGCACCGCCCGCAGCCTGTCGATCTGGGCGCGGGTGTCGGCGCCGGTCTCTGCCTGTTCCAGCAGTTGGTGGTGCAAGGTTTCAAGCTGGCGCTGAAGATTGTCGAGTTTGGCGCCCGCAACAAACCCCGCCAGATCGCCGGCCCGCAGAGACAAAATCGCATCAATCATCGGGCTTTGGGCAAAACCGGTCAGGATGTGATCGTTCCAGAGGCTTTCGTCAAAGGCGCGGATGCGGGCGGCGGCGGCCTGCCCGTAAGCATGGAGCACTGCGGGCCGCAGGCGGGTCATATGCCAGGACATATTGTTCACCAGCCAGCGCATCGCTGCCACTTTCAGCGCCGGATCGTCCGCAGGCAGATCGGCAGTGATCAGATCGTAATGGGTGAAAAACGCCATCAATTCTGCACCTGTCGAGGCCATGGTCTGGCCCGGACGATTGACGCGGTGATAGCAGATCACCTGATCAAAGAAGGAGAAATTGCTCGCGGCGCGGCATACCGCCCAGTGGAAGGGGTTGTCTTCAAAGAAGAAATCCCCTTCGGGAAAGCGCAGTTTATGGGTTTTCAGGAAGTCGCGGCGGTAAAATTTGCGCCAGGGCACGGCGATCATCGACAGGGCAAAATCGCGGCGCTCTTGTGGGGTAAACCCTGCATCGAGCAACCGCCAGCGTCCCTGATCCGCAGGGGGGCGCATCTCGTCCAGCAGTTCGTCGTATTCCAGATAGTTCACCATCAGGAAATCAACGCCGCGCTGGTCAAACACCGCGCGGCAACTGTTGAAAGTGGCAGGGTTCAGCCAGTCATCCCCGTCCACAAAGAACACCGTGTCGCGGCTGGCATGATCAAGGCCGATATTGGCGGCAATCCCCACGCCGCCAAAGGTATTGGCCCCCAGAAACACCGGCACTAGATCAACCCCTTCGGGCAGGTCGCTGCGCGCCATGAAGCTGCGGACCATATCGACGGTCTGGTCTTTGGAACCGTCATCCACCACGATGATCTCATCCCCTGCACGGGCCGAACTCGCGACACTTTGAAGGCATTTTTCTATATAAGGATCAATATTATAGCTGGTAATGATGAAGGAAACGCTCATGCCCGTTGTCCCTTCAGAATCCGGTTGATCCGCAAGCCAAGCTCGGGATCGGTGTCCACCACGCGGATATAATGTTCGAGCGGCAGGTTCTGACGCAGAAACTCCTGTATCAACTCGCGGAAGGGTCTGTGCAGATCTTCGACAAGCTGTGCTTCGATCCAATGGAACAGGCCAATGTAAAAGCCGGTGAAAGGGACGATGAAACTGCGGGTCTGCGGGTTGGTGCCAAGGGCCTTTTGCACCTCTATCAGCGCCTCTGTCACCGCGAAACGCTCCCGCCCGCGCCGGTTGGTCAGACGCCCGCGCCCCTCGGCGACAAAATGTTCACAGCAGATCAGGTCGGAATAGAGAATGGTCTGCGCGTGCAAAAATCCCATCCAGTGGATTTCAATATCGTTATGCACCGGAATTTCCGTGCAGCGAATGGCGTTTTCGCGCAGGAAATCAACGCGGTATATCTTGTTCCACGGATAGGCGGCCACGGTGCAGAGGATCTGCGCGCCCTCAGCAGAGAGCGTACCGAGCGCACCGCGGGCATCAGCGTCTTGCCAGCGATCCTCGTCGCTTGCCAACAGACCGCTGCCGCCTCGTGCACGCACGCGGCTGTCCACATGTTTGAAGATACAGAAATCAAATTCGCGGCCCTGTAACCGGTCCACCAGCAGGGTAAATCCGTCCGTGAACAGATCATCGCTGTCAAAGAAGATCACATGGCTGCCACTGCATAACGAAAGACCCTTGTTTCGGGCATACCCCGCGCCACGGTTCTTGCGCACGCGGTGGTACTTCAGCTTGAAGGGCAGGGTGGCAGGGTTCAGCCCGAGCGCGGCAGGATCGCTGCGGTTTTCAGAGGCATCATCGACGATAACCACTTCGGCAAAAAAACCAAGCGTCACCACCTGCGCCAGCAGCCGCCCGACCCCTTCGGGATCATTAAAGACAGGAATGACAAGGGAAAGTTTCATACGATGAAGAAACGCAGGTCCTGCAAAGTCGCCTCAACCGGACGATCCGGCGGCAGGAACAGGATGAAATCCCGCCAAGGGGCCTGCTTCGGCAGGTTCTTGCGCCCCTCAACGTCCATTGCATCCAGATGGGTGCTCGTTTCTGCGTAAGACACCACCTGCTTGTCAAAGAAACAGTCCACGAACCCCGCCTCGGTGCCTGACCGGATGCAGGTTTTCATCGCCACAGCCGAAGGTGCTGTGCTTTTGCAAATAAAGCCGATCACCCCGAATCCGTCCAGATCAAAGCCGCCCAAAGACACATGCAGCGCCAGCCAGTGACTGTCTTTCAGGCTCTCGATGCGAAACGACAAAAGCGCGTCTTCATTGCCTTGCAGGCTGCCCTTAAGCGTGCCTGTGGGATCGAAAGAAAACAACACACCCGGCGCAATCGGCGTGTCGCATTCGATATCGCCGGTCGGATTTTCTACCCGCAGCACCCGCAGGATCTGGTTGGCATTGGCGTCCGGTCCAAGACGGATATTATTGGTCATCAGAGGTCGCTCCCTTAAGAATTCACCCCCTGTTAGAACATTTTAAAGCGCACTGGAACCAGACATTATTACGCAAGGGCTCAGCTGCGGGAATAGACATCCTCATAGCGGATAATGTCATCCTCCCCGAGATAACTTCCGGTTTGCACTTCGATCAGCACCATTGGCACTTTGCCGGGGTTTTCCATCCGGTGCACCGCGCCAAGGGGGATATAGACGGATTGGTTCTCGCTGATCAGTTTGACCTCTTCGTCCACGGTGACTTTGGCCGTGCCCTGCACCACGATCCAGTGTTCGGCGCGGTGGTGGTGGGATTGCAGCGACAGCGCCGCCCCCGGATGCACCACGATGCGTTTCACCTGAAAGCGCTCGCCCACGACAAGGCTCTCAAACCAGCCCCAAGGGCGGTGATCACGGGGGAAGGTTTCCGCTTGTTTCGCGCCTTGGGCCTTCAGCGCGGACACTACGGTTTTCACGTCCTGCGCACGGGATTTATCCGCCACCAGAACCGCATCGGGCATGGCCACAGCCACCACATTTGTCAGCCCGAGGCCAACGATCTTTTGTTCATCGGATTCAGAGCGTAAGAAGGTGTCCTTACAGTCAATCGCCGTCGCCGCACCATTGGTGGCAACCCCGTCGCTGTCCGGTCCGCTTTCGAGCCAGACCGCATCCCAGCCGCCAAGATCGGACCAGCCGCTGGCGTAAGGCACAACAGACAGGTTCTGCGCCTTTTCCATCACCGCATAGTCGATGGAAATATCTTCGGCCTGTGACCATGCTTCTGCCGCCAGACGGGTAAAGCCGAGATCCTTTTGCGCGTTCTCGACCGAAGCGCGCACCGGGTCCATCAGGGATGGGGCGTGCGCTTCAAAAGCGGCAATGATGGTCTTGACGGAAAACAGGAAAATCCCTGCGTTCCACAGGTAGTTGCCTGCCGCCAGCATCTGCAAGGCCCGCTCCGCATCGGGTTTTTCAACGAAACGGGTCAGTTTGACGGGGCGCGGGGCGCCGCCGCTTTCGGGCGCGGTTTCCAGCTCCAGATAGCCATAGCCGGTTTCGGGCCGTGTCGGGGTGATGCCGAATGTCACCAGATCGCCAGCCTGTGCTGCCTCTGTTGCCGCAGCCACGGCGGCGTTAAAGGCCGCCACATCGGGGATTACGTGATCGGACGGGGCCACCAGCATCAGGGCATCCGCATCTTTTTGCTGCAACGACAAAGCCGCCGCCAGAACCGCAGGGGCCGTGTTGCGCCCTTCGGGTTCAATCAAAATCCCCGCAGGCTCGATCCCTACATCTGCCAACTGCTCGGTCACAATAAAACGGAAGGCATCATTGGTCAGAACCACAGGCGCGGCATAATCCGCCCCCGACAACCGCTTGGCCGAGGCCTGAAACAGGCTCTCTTCGCCCAAAAGCGGTGAAAACTGCTTAGGATAGGATTTACGGCTCAACGGCCAAAGCCGCGTGCCGGACCCGCCGGCGAGAAGAACGGGGTGGATGGTTAAAGTCATTGCTGAAAACTCCTTAAAGCGCCCTGCGGTCACAGCCGCGGCTGGCGGGTCTTAATCACATTATCCCCGCAGGGTAGTCTGATTGTCCAGATACCATTGATAGGCATTGGTTAACCCTTCTTTAAGACCAATCCGCGCGCTCCAGCCCATGTCTTTCAACCGGCTGACATCCATCAGTTTGCGCGGGGCGCCGTCGGGCTTGTCGGTGTCAAAGCTGACTGCGCCTTGGAACCCCGTCACCTCTGCCACCATATGGGCCAGCTCGCCGATGGTCACATCGCTGCCGGTGCCTACGTTGATGTGGCTTAACATCGGTTCGGTATTGGCCCTGTAGGTGGCATCATCGAGCCCCATCACAAACAGCGAGGCCTCGGCCATATCATCCACATGCAGGAATTCGCGCATGGGTTTGCCGGTGCCCCAGATCACCACTTCGGGGGTGTTGTTCTGCGTCGCCTCATGGAAGCGGCGGATCAGGGCGGGCACCACATGGGAGTTCTCGGGGTGGAAGTTATCGCCGGGGCCGTAAAGGTTTGTCGGCATCACAGAGCGGTAATCCGTGCCATACTGCCGGTTATAACTTTCACACAGCTTGATCCCCGCGATTTTCGCAATGGCGTAGGGTTCGTTCGTGGGCTCCAACGTGCCAGTCAGCAGGGCGTTTTCCTGCATCGGCTGTTCTGCCAGACGCGGATAAATACAGCTGGAACCGAGCTGTAACAGCTTGTGAACTCCCGCCGTATAGGCCGCGTGGATCACGTTGCATTCGATCATCAGGTTTTCATAAATGAAATCTGCCGGATAGGTGTTGTTGGCAATAATGCCCCCCACCTTGGCCGCCGCCAGAATAACCTGATCGGGCTTTTCTGCGGCCATAAAGTCCTGCACCGCCGCCTGATTGGTGAGGTCCAGTTCGCCACTGGTGCGGGTGATCAGTTCATGCCCCCCCTGCGCCTGTAACTGGCGCAGAATGGCGCTGCCCACCATCCCCCGATGCCCTGCGATGTATATTTTCATGGGGTGTCCCCTTAGTTTTCAACCGAAACCGGCATGTCCATCCCATGCTCTTTCAAAAGCGCATGGCGTTTGGCGGTTTTTAGGTCTTCGCGCACCATTTCGGCGCACATCTCTTGCACGGTGATTTCCGGCACCCAGCCCAGTTTCTCTTTGGCTTTGGCCGGATCGCCCAGCAGGGTTTCTACCTCGGCAGGGCGGAAGTAGCGCGGGTCGATGCGCATAATCACATCGCCGACGTTCAGGGCAGGGGCGCTGTCGCCGTCAATGGCGGTGATGGTGCAGATTTCGTCCACATCCGTGCCGGTGAACTCCACCGTGATGCCCAGTTCCTTGGCCGACCATGTAATAAACTCGCGCACGGAATATTGCACGCCGGTGGCGATGACAAAATCCTCGGGCGTGTCTTGTTGCAGCATCATCCACTGCATCCGCACATAGTCTTTGGCATGGCCCCAGTCGCGCAAGCTGTCGATATTGCCCATATACAGACACTGTTCCAGCCCCTGCGCAATATTGGCGAGACCACGGGTGATCTTGCGCGTCACGAATGTCTCGCCGCGGCGCGGGCTCTCGTGGTTGAACAGGATGCCGTTGCAGGCATACATGCCATAAGCCTCGCGGTAGTTGACGGTGATCCAGTAGGAATACAACTTGGCCACCGCATAAGGCGAACGGGGATAAAACGGCGTGGTCTCTTTTTGCGGGGTTTCCTGCACAAGACCGTACAATTCCGAAGTCGAAGCCTGATAGAATTTCGTGGTCTTTTCCAGCCCCAGCAGGCGGATCGCCTCTAGCAGGCGCAGGGTGCCCATGCCGTCCACATCTGCCGTATATTCGGGGGAGTCAAAGCTGACCGCCACATGGGATTGCGCGCCGAGGTTGTAGATCTCGTCTGGCTGAATGTCCTTGATGATCCGCACCAGATTGGAGGTATCCGTCAGATCGCCGTAATGCAGAATGAGCCGCTGGCTGTCCACATGGGGGTCTTGATAGATATGGTCAATTCGCTGCGTGTTCAGCGTTGATCCACGACGCTTGATGCCATGCACCTCATAGCCTTTTTCCAGCAGAAATTCCGCAAGATAAGAGCCGTCTTGACCTGTGATACCGGTGATAAGTGCTTTTTTCATGTGATACTCTTTGAATGGCCACAGCAGCCTATGCATGCCTGAAATAGCCCTATCAAGCTGTGCAAGAGTTTACAAATACATCTCTGGATATGAACTACGGTTCGAAGGAACGTTTTTATTTTCGGCGGATGCCAGCGATCTGCCGTCCGGGCTTCTTGACACCTAAGGTCAGTCCAGTATGGCTGTGCGCAATGTACGCGATCGGCAAAACCAAGGGTTTATTATGAAAAACGTTCTAGTCACCTGCCCACCCATGCTGGGGCTTATTGATGAATTTACATCTTATGCGGCAGAGCGCGGCATAACCCTCGTACCCGCCAAGGTGACCCAAGTTCTTTCGGTTGAAGAGCTGGTGGAAAAAGTACCACAATATGATGGTTGGATCATTGGTGACGACCCGGCAACCGAAGCCGTGTTTAAAGCTGGGAAAGAGGGCCAGCTAAAAGCAGCCGTCAAATGGGGTATTGGCGTCGATAATGTGGATTTCGCCGCTTGTAAGGCACTCGATCTCCCAATCATCAACACACCGATGATGTTTGGCAAAGAAGTCTCGGATATCGCTGTCGCCTATGTGATCGGCCTGGCGCGGCATTTGTTTGAGATCAACCAAAGCGTACGTCAGGATAAAGCTTGGCCCAAACCCGCTGGGATCAGTCTGGAAGGTAAAAAGGTTGGCGTGGTCGGCCTGGGAGACATCGGTTATAATGTTTGCAAACGCCTGCTGGCCTGTGACATGGATGTTGTGGCCTATGACCCAGGGGTAGAAGGGGATGCGGGTCTTCCCGCCTTACGCCGCGCAAGCTGGCCCGAACAGACCGATACACTGGACTTTCTGGTTTTCACCTGTGCGCTGAACCAACACAACTTCCACATGCTGAATGCAGATGTTCTGAACGGCGCCAAAGACGGTATCCGCATCGTCAATGTAGCCCGCGGCCCGCTGATTGATGAATCCGCTTTGATCAGTGCCTTACAATCAGGCAAGGTCTTCAGCGCCGCTCTGGATGTGTTTGAAATCGAACCGCTGCCAGACAACTCTCCCCTACGAGACATGCCACGCTGTGTCTTTGGCACCCATAACGGATCCAACACCAAAGACGCTGTAATCCGCGCGAGCCACGAAGCGATAGACAAGATTGCAGGGTTTTTGGCGTGATGCCAACCATCAGACCTTCCTCCAAGAGTGATATCTTTACAGAGTAATCTGTTAAAGACCCAGGAAGTTCTGGCCACAAGAATTGAATAACTAATTTGCTTAGGTGAAAAATGTCCGACCAAAAACTGCAGAAAAAACGTGTCCTTATTTTTACGGATAGCCGTGGCCAGCATAAACCTGCCGGAACCTCTCACGAGCTTTTTGCAGAACGGTTGGCTGCTGATCCGCGTTTGGACGTTGATCTTTATCTATGCCCGATGAAGTGGACAACAACGCTGGATTTTTTGGAAACTTTTTCAGAAAATGAACTCAAACAATATGACCATGTCATTCTATACACAGGCATTGTCGAATGGTCCCCGCGCCCCGCATCAAGTGCAATCAACGATCTATACAATAACCCGAAACCGCAAAATGCGGATAACTTGGCTCTAAATACGCGAGATTATTCAAAAAAGATCGTGAACAACAAGAAAAAGATCTTTGATAAGGTTTTTGGTGCCGAGGCTTTAAAAGACCATTTTGACACCCCTTTTGAGCAAGAATACGAAGGGGAAAAAACCAATAATATGTACAGTATCGAAATGGCGCGCAGAGATCTGTTGCCAAGGCTGAAAAAAATTAACAACCTGATCTTCGTTTCCGCCAACCGTTTTGTTCCAGATTGGGAAGGGGATTTCAAACGAGGCCGTCCCAGAAACATTGATATTACACATCAATATTCCGATCTATTCGCAGAAGAGTTGGGGCAGGCAGGTATGTCAGTTGTAGATTTGCGCGCGTGGGACAATGATCAGATCAAAAACTTCACCTGCGATAATATTCATCTCACCGAAACGGGGAGTAATTATGTATATGATCAAATCAGTAATCTCATCTTTAACGATTTATTCGATGCTAATAAGCCTGATAAAGCAATCTTATTAATCGGGAATGGACCATCATCTAAAATTCTACTTGAACGTGGTTTTGAAAATCTACCAAGAAATATCGACACTTTCGGATGCGGCGCTGCCTATCGGTTGTTCCAAGAGTTAAAATGGTGGCCAAAATATTACGCTTGGTGCGATGCGAAGGTTGTGAAATCCCACGCACAAGAACTCAGGCGAATATCTGAAGATCCATCAATTCCAACTGATTTCTTCTATTTCTCTTTAAAGGTATCTCCCATTAAGCGGCAGATCAAAGTACCTCACGGCTCTACTGGAGATTTTCTGTTACGCAAAGCTGTTAACTTTGGGTATAAAAAAATATACATGATTGGAATGGAAGGCTCTTATACTGAAGAAGTTGTAGGATCGCGGCCAATCACAGCAGAAGAATATAACGAGCTCGATCTAGACAGCCTACGCAGCGAAATGAAAGGGGCTCTTGCCCTTGAGAAGGGACCGACTGGACTCTTTTTTGAAACTATTCGAGTTATTGAACACTCCCCTACCAAAAATCCAAATTACTTCTTTGAAGGATATCAGCGTAAAGGTGACCTTTATTCGTTACCACGCTCACAAACACATCAGAATGCTTGGAAAAAAAGTGCCGACTACGCTCGGAAGCAAGGGGCGGAAGTTATCAACCTTAGTCCTATTTCGAAAATAACGGAATTTTTTAACGCGGATTTTTTAACGTCTTTGTTCCCTTCAACGCAGGTAATCCCAAGCTTGGAGTTTCCTATCGTAGACGCAAAGCCGGTGTCGTCGCAGCGGGCAATGGAAGCGCGAGCTCTAGCTGATGTCGGACCAACAGACCCCATTGCCACCGCAATTATTGCGATTAAGATCAAGGCCAATGAACCTGACCGGATAGAGAATCTTGCAGTTGTCGTAAACTGGTTAGATCGATGCTATGGAAACCTGATCGATCTTCTAATTATTGAACAAGACTTGAATTCTAAATGGGCCGATGTGTCTCATCTTATGCCCTCTCGAGTTCGGCACGAGTTTATCTTTAATCCTAAGCCCTTTAATCGTGGGTGGGCATATAACGCCTCTGTGCGCCACTTCTGTAAAACTGACGTCGTCTGCCTAATGGACTCTGACGTATTGCCAGGTGAAAATTTTCTAACAGATATTTTGCGGTGCTATAACGGTAAAAGTTTGGTATCACCCTATACGTATATACATTATTCTTCGCCCACTGAAACCAAACAGATACGCAGTGAAAAAGCCGTCGAGGTTATATCAACGCCAAACATCCAAAAACCTACCACACTTACGGGGGGTATCGTGATCATACGCCGCGATATTTATAATTCTTTAAAAGGGTTTGAACAGTATATTGAATACGCAGGGGAAGATCGCGCCTTGGACGTTACTGTCCTCAATCATCTCCCTCCTGAAAGTATAGTGCAATCACCGTTTACATACGTGCATTTACATCATTCAGTTGGTGGTGAGCCACGCCCACATGCACCAGAACTGTTTCGCCACTTGCGGGAAAATTTTGGCTGTCGTGTCGCTAAGGATATTGGTCCAACTGACTATGTACACGGCCAGTGCAATCATGTGGGAAAAGAAAAAACACTGGCCATGATGCTTGAACGCACACAGAGCTATGGAGATTTGGACCTATATCGTAGTGATAAAAAATTACCAATCAACGGAATAAAATCCCCAGCCCGGGTGGAAAACCTTTCTGAGGATCTAATATTCCCACCTAATTTTAAAGATTTGGGTTCTTACCCCAAGCAAGAACTCTATGGCAACACCCCTCCTCCTGATGGAGATGAACTTGCGCGATTCCACAATCGGTTTCAGGGCCAGCGCTGTTTCATCGTTGGAAACGGCCCCTCATTAAATCAACATGATCTATCGCTACTGGAAGGTGAATATAGTTTTGCTGTAAATTCAATCTATTACAAGACGCGTGAAAACGGCTTTCGCCCTACGTTCTTTGTGGTTGAGGACAGCTCTGTTATGAAAGAAAATATCGGAGAAATTGTTGCATATGAAGCACCTTACAAGTTCTTCCCTACAATTTATAGCAAACTGCACCCGAAGACCCCCAACACATTCTTTTTTGAAATGAACCGGGGGTTTTACGAAAAGACTTCCCCTAATTATGCTGTACCCCGGTTTTCAACTGACGCCAGCAAGGTGCTGTATTGTGGGCAATCCGTAACCTATATCAACCTGCAACTGGCGTTTTTCATGGGCTTTACCGAGGTTTACCTGATCGGAATGGATTTCGATTATGTTATTCCTGAAAGTCATAAAAGAAACGGTGATAATATTCTCTCTACAACCGATGATCCGAACCACTTCCACAAGGATTATTTCGGCAAAGGCAAAACTTGGAAAGATCCCAAACTGGAACGGGTTTTGATGAACTACAAAATGGCTGATCTGGCTTATTCTGCAGTTGGCCGCACCATCTACAATGCGACCGTCGGTGGCAAACTAGAGGTGTTTGAGCGAGTGGATTACTCCAGTCTGTTTGGTGGCGGCCCTGTTACAAGACCGGCTGCTGCAATCAATCCAGAACCAGTATCGTCTTTTGGGGCTAAAGAGGTCCGGGTCGACCCTACTGATCTGTCTATCACCCAAGCCCATGCGTTGTTTAACGCAGGTGAATTTACTAAATGCGCAGAAATATGTGACGCACTCTATCAAGAGCGCAAATTAAATATGTACAAGCAATTCGCGGAGTACGCGCGTCAACAGAGCTAAAACGCGGGCCTATTCATTCAGCCCACCACCAAAACGGAAAAAGCTGGCCCCATTGGACATGGGGCCAGCTTTTTGTATGAATAGTAGTGCTTTACAGGTCTTTACTTATGCAAAATTCCCGCAGCGGCCACAGCCATGTCCCAGTCTTGCGGTGTATCAATGTCGCTGGCTTCCAGCCCCGGCGTTTCGTGCATCATCGGTTTTGATCCGATCCGCGCTTTGGTGCTGGCGAAACTCTCAGCGGTGAAGATGTAGAGGTTCGAATTTTCCTCGAACCACGGTTCCAGATCCTGTGTCTGGATCAGGTTGTCAGGGTCGTGATTGATGGCCGAACAATCCGCGCGGTAAAAGCGGGTCTGGATCTTGTTCACGGTAAACAGGGAATCCGCAGTGCCTTCACCCTGCGCTGCGTTGAACCTCTCCAGCGCGGCACGGATGGTGCCAGTTGAAAGCAGCGGATTGGTAGTGTGGGTCATCAGATAGGTGTCTGCGGGCACGCTGGCCACATCATCGGCAATGATCAGGTTCATCGAGACTTCATCCCCGATCAGTTCGGGCTTGCGATCGCGGATGATCACGCGGTTTGTCTCTACCAAACCGTTTTCCGCCAGTATGTGCCGGGCATCGGTGTTGATGATCACCGCGTCGATTTCCTCAACCGCCAGCAATGCGTCGAGAATCCAGCGGAACAGAGGCTTGCCACAGAAATCGCGGAAATTCTTGCCCTTAACCCTTTGGCTGTTGGCCTTCATGGGCAGCAGGGCGACGGTGCGGTTTGAGCCAGTCATTTTGGTCTTCTCTTTCATTGGTAGAGGGGTAGAAAAATTTCTCTTTTCTGGCTCGAGACACACGCCGCAAACCATGATTGCCCTTGTAAGAGCCGGTGTATTGATGCCAGCGGTATCTGAAGATATTGGCCCAGCAGGAGCCCAAATGACCAGTCAGCGCTGCCGAGCGAAGATCCAGGGCTATACTGGTGACAATATAGCGGCCTCGGTCCAGCTGCGAGATGGTCACGTCTGGCATAATCTGTTGCAAAGCAATGGCCTCCCGCTCAAAGCGTCGCCGCACCGAAGTCCAGGTTTCATCGTGGTGATGGAACACCGGCGCTTCGGCCACATAGCCCACTTTATGGCCATTGGCGACCATCCGCTTGGCCAGCTCCATGTCTTCAAGTCCGGTCAGATCTTCGTCAAACTGGTACTCTTCCCAGGCCGAACGCAGCACAGCGGAATTGGCGTTGTTACAAAAGAACCCCTCTTGCGGAAGAGCGGACTCTTCGGGGAAGTATTTCGCAAAAATCCGGCGTTCGGAATAATGGCTGTCATCATCGCCCACCTGGCGGCCATAGGTATAGCTGCACACCCCGTCCATCAGCGGCTGGCACAGGTTTTGCAACCAGTGTTCGTCCACCGGCACACAGTGGCCGCTGATCAATACCAGAATGTCGCCTGATCCAAAGGCACAACCGCGGTTGAGAGAGCGCCCGAAAGAGAATTCTTCTTTGGTGATGGTCGTGATCTTACAGCCGTATTCACGGGCAATTTCAACTGTTCCGTCTGTGGAACCTGAATCGATCAGGACCACTTCATGTTCCAGCCCGTTTGTAATTTGACGATCTACCATAGCCAACAGATCGCCCAGATGTCTGGCCTCGTTCAGCGTTCGAATAACAATGCTGGCGCGCATATCCGGTGTGTCCATCCAAATGGTAGCAAATTTAATATCGATGAAAGACCTTATAAATAAAATACTTTCAACTTTACAGGGGCCTTCTAAGCTATAGGCGGAGCTCCGTTCAACCTCCCAAAATGTCGCTGAGTTGGTGTTTCACAAATATCTCGCAGCCTCCGTCCAAAGTGGCATCGATGATCTCGCGCCCCTCTGCCGCAAAGATTTCCCGCGCAATCCGGTAAGACTCTTCAGAGCGTTGCAAATCGGGGTTGTCCCAGGTCTGGCCGGAAAAATATGCAGGGCTGAAATGGTTTACATCCGGCCCCTTCATATGATGCGCCTCATGGGGTTTGCCGCTGAAATCAAACCGGTGGTCCATGCCGATGATCACCACCCGCGCGAACCCCATGAAGTAGGCGATCTGTAATGCAGCATAAGTAACAGTCCCCCCTTCACGGATACCGGCAGTGATATCGCGGCAGAACCGTGCAGGCGGGGATTTCGTATTGATGTGATAGGTCAGCGCATCGGCAGGCACGTGCTGAGCGCCCTTATTGCTGATAAATTTCACACAGTTCATTGCGGCAATATCCTGTGCTGACTGCCCGATCACCTTCTCATTCACTGCCACTAGGTACTTGGGATAAAATCCGAATTTCTCGACCCCCAGATGGATCTTGTTTAGCCCGATCACCGTCTGGTGCTTTAACGGTTCCAGATCCATTTTGTTCAGCGATGGCCCGTTACACACGAGAACGCAGGTTTCCCCGATATGGCGATTTTTGAAACGGGGCAGGCGGGGACAAGATTGTACCATATCAGTCAAACTCCGGTCGCTAGGGTTTGCAATTCCCCAATCAAAGCCGCACTCAACCTGTCTTGTTCAGCCAGTAGCACAGCAGGATTGGCGAACGTATCTGCCAACCGTGCCTGTATAGCACAATAGGATTGAAAGAACGGGGCATCAAAAGCAAACGCGTCGATGCTTTGGCATGCATGGGCAGCGGCGGTTTCAATATCTGAGTTAAACAGATTGACCCAAACATTTGCAGGCGCAATATCATGGACCCGATGCCCTTGCGAAGCAAAATAGAGCGGCACGGCCCCAACTGCAAAAGCATCGAAAAATTTTTCGGTGACATACTGCCGCTGATGGGTGTTTTCTAGTGCCGAGACGAAGCGACAGCGCTGATCCAGTTGCATCAACTTGTCCAAATGCCAGTTACCAAGTGCTTGTCGTCGCGGTGCTTTCCGCCAGCCTGCGCCCGCACGCAATACCTGTCCAGTCTTGTAATCTTGCGTCACCAGACTGCGAAATCGACACAGGCCAAAAGTGTCTTCTTGCGGAAAGGACACTGCGAATTTCGGGTTCAACCGCTTTTCTGCAATAAAGGCGGCTCGATAGGAGCAGTTGGAAAAGTGGTCGGCCCAGTCCTCCGGGGACTTTCGCGCATTCCTTCTAAATCGGAGCGCATAGCGGGTCGCAAAACCCAGATCCGTCAGTAGAAAATAAGGAATACGGTTGAAGGCAAAAATATCCGATGTGGTGTGGTTTAACACCGTCAAAGGAAAGCGGTCGCCGTCAATCTCCATGAATTGCTGGCGTGAAAACGGATCTGCGCCCCAGATTATATCCCAAAAGGGCTCTTCAGATAAAAACACCGCATGGCATCGGGGGGTTGCACGTAGTGCTGCGGCAAGTTCCGCTTCATAACGCGCAATATCTTTACTGTGACCGATCAGGATCAGTTTGGCCTGATGAATTTGATCCACCACCTTGATCCGGTCGTGACAAAGGGATGCAATCGGGGCATAGGCCAAAGGGATCCGATGGGCAAAATCTCCGAATAGAAAAACCGGAACCATTAGGGATTATAACCCATCCTGGAACACAATCGGGCATAAGAAGAGCTTGCTTCGGCTTGAGCAGCAACATTCGCAGGCACATCTCGACGCGCACGGGGCGCAATCAGCCCGCCTTGCCGTCCACTGTCTCCCGTCAAGGAGATGACGGGGAAAATGTCAAAAATATTTTCGGAAAAAGGTAGGTCCAGACTGTCACATATCTGTTTGAAAAGCTCATGGGGATCTTCAACCATATCTTCGTAGCGGTACGACGGGGCATCAGAATAGCAGTCCAGAAACACCAGATAGCGACGGGCGTATTCCTCAAGTGTTGTGGGTGCGAAGTGAAACCACTTTTTTTCTGCTAATGCAAGATAGGACTCCATCGGGTGGCGCACTGTCAATACCGACAGGGCAGGCAAGCGACGGGTTACTATCTCGCGCAGTGTCGGGCGTTGCGGAATTTGCCCGGCCCCTGTGCAAAAATGCGAATGGCTATGATCGCGCAGGATTAACCGCTGGCCGCGGCTCTCACACCAATCATACAAGGCAACTGTTCCAGACAGAAAGATATCTATAAGCAGTTCCGGATCAGCCCCGCGCAAATCGTGGGTCAGATGGCGGATCAAATCTGTGGGGGCAAACTGATGGGTCGTAATCGGACTAAGCGGATCAATTTCGCTGAGCAAACGAGTGTTTGGTACAGCCGCCAGACACTTTGAAAACAGTGTGCCCCCGGTGCAGGCGAAATGATGGACTAGACGAACGGGCGCTTTGGGCCGCGCAGCAATCTGGTCCCGCATCCGTTCACATTGCTCCAACAAGCTTGGAAGGGGTTCAACAACCAATGCCTGACGGTTTTGGTGCCTGTCACGGGTTTCCAGCAGATCAAGCGCTTCTTCGATAGCACCCAACAAAGCGGTGTTATTCACAGAAGTTCCGGTCATGTACTACCGCTTTTCTTTCGTAATGCTGGCTTTGCCGCGGCCTTCGTTTTGGTTTTAGCTGTTGTCGTCTTTTGGGAGGTGGCAGCAGCTTCACCTGACACTTTAGCGGGAGCCCGCTTTTTTGGCGTATTCTTTCGGGGAGCTGGTTGGGAAATCCGCTCCGGTGTAGGACTATCGTCAGTCAAGCCATGCAAATACCCTGCTGCACTCCCCAGTTTCTGGGTCAGCTTGATCAGCAGATCTTCCTGTTTACGGGACTCCACCTGCGCGGCGGCATAGCGCTGCTGCAATTCGGCAAGGTCCTGCTGTTGTAGTGTTTGTAAACGCAAGGCCATGGCCAGTTCCCGCTTCCCTTCCCGTTCAGCAGTGACCTGTTCATTGTACGCACGGGTTGCTTTGTCTTCAGCCTCCGCTCGTAAGGTTTCGGCGGCTTCCAATTTAGCCCGCAAAACCCCGAAAGAAGCTTCTGACGCAGCCAAGGCCACTGCCCCATCTGCCAGCTTTGTTTTCTGCTCCTGCTCTAAGCTTGATAACTTTTCAGATAGAGTTTTTTGCTCTGTGAGCGCCTGTTCAAGTTGCTTCTGCAAGCTCTGCTGTTCGTGCTCATAGGTTTTGGCAAGTTCTGCCTCAGCCTTTGCATTGCGCTCCTTAAGTATGCGTTCCACATCCTTGGTTTGTTGTCTTGCAAAATCCCGTTCCTGCGTGGCCTGCGCCAGTTGTTCCTGAGATCTCTTTTTCTCAGCTTCAGCCGCAGTAGCTTGCTCTTTCAGCGCTTCCTCAGCATTCTGACCGACCTGCGTTGCCTCTGACAGTTGCTTCTGCAGTTTTTCTTTTTCAATTTCATGGGTTTTGACAACTTCGCTCAACTTCGCAGACACTGGATTACGATGCAGCGAAAAATGTGGCCAGTCTGGGTCCGCAGTTTCATCCTGCGCTAGTAAAACATATCCTGTCTCGAACAGGAATTCCAATACATGTTGGCTGTCAGCAGCCCCGTCGAAATAGGTTTCGATACCCACAGAAACATGGATGTCCTCGAAGCGGTCAAACAACCCCGTTGCCGCACAATCCTTGAGAATTGCCATCTCCATACCTGGAGCTTCCAGGATTAAGCGGTGGCGTTTGCCGTTTTGGAAAGTCACATTTTCCAACATATCCGCAAGCCTTAGGGTCTTAACCGGCATGGTTTGCTCAACACGCACTCCTTGCATCAAATCAGTCAGAGCGGTGGGCTGACATAAACTGCTAAGGTCAGTGAAATTCAGCATATAAAATGGAGACTGGCCCGTCTGCTGGCTTACTGCCGCATTAATGACCTCTATGGAAAGATCGGAGGTATTCCTCTTTGCCTCTTTCACTGCCTCGTGCAACCGAGCAACAGTTTCAGGATGAGGTTCTATCAACATAATATGGTCCGGACGCTCCGCTACGAGCTCCTTGAGGGATTGCCCTGTCCCTGCGCCGATATGAACGACAACCCCGATGGGGGTGTCAAATTTGGAATCTGACATGATTACCCCCGTTTCTTCGCTGATTTTAGAGTATCACCAACTCCGCGCAACGGGCTTGTTACCTTCCAGGACGTGGAGTTACGCAAAGCTTCAATTTCCCCGTTCTTAAAGAGGATTTCGTCATTCAAGGTATCTATCTTGCGTCGGGATTCTTCCTCTTCCCTTTGAGCTTTCTCGTTAGCGCTTTGCAACTCTATCTCTAAACCATCAAGCTGTTCTTGCTTCTTTTGCAGCTCTCTCTCTAAAGCCCCGAACTGTTTCTGCTTTTTTTGCAGCTCGTCAAAATAGGTCTCAAGCTCTGACTGTGTATTTGACAGTTGCTGCATCAGCAGATCTTTTTCCCGATCCGATGATTTCTCCTGATCCCCGGCAGAAATGGCAAATTTTTCCAATTCCTCTTGGGTATCCATCAATTGCTGCATCACAGCGGTCTTTTCCAACAGGGCTGCCTGTAACTGTGCTTCGATGTCTGCTGACTGGCGCTTTTGAGTTTTCTGATAGGCTGAAAGAGCTAACTCGGGATCAGCTCTTTTGAGGGCAGGCCCATTTGCCTGATCCAGCCACAAAGATCCCGCTTCCAGTTCCCCTTCAAGGCGGCGGGCCTGCGGGTCACCGGATACGGCAACCGCCGCAATCACCCGAAGAATTTCATCCTGTGCCGTTTCTGATGCAACGTCTTGGGATACAGCTACGGTATCGAGATCTTTCAAATCCCAATCAAATTTTTTCGCAAGTGCTTGTAGAAAGCTCTGTGGGTTCTCCTCAAAGCTTTGCACATCCAACAGGGCAGTCCCGCGCCTGTTGCTTCGGTATTTTGCCAGACATTTTTCTGAAACGGTGCGCCATCCCATCAGAGCTTCCATGGGTCCCTGACCCTGCCCCAACCCTTTTAAAACAGAATTCTGGGCTCTGTCGTACAGTAGGATAGCAGGCATCTCGGAAGTCTGTTCATCGAGGTCCGATACGATCGAGACATCTGCAGTTTGCAGCCAATTCACAAGCCGGTCAATTGAAGCGTCTACGCCGTTCTTTCCGATAAAGGCGGCTACAGCAACAGATTTGCCTTTGGAAATCAATCCCGCTTCAGACTTTGGAGATGATGAATATGTCAAGCTGATGTCCTCAAATAACGCGTTATGACAAGTAAGGGGATCTCTCGAATCCAATTGTCTATTGGCCATGGTTTAAAATGATTTCGCGCTGAATTGATAGTCCGAAAGCCCCCGTTTAGTGCGCCCGAAACCTATTCTGGTGTTCTTACTGTTTATACCATCTTTAGGAGGTTCGCGATAAGTTCTGGCCCGGGCACAGGGCGTCAAACACCTGGTCAAGATATACCTCAACATCCCGTGTTTTTGCCCAGGAATGCCCGTTCACTACACTTTTCTTGCGCAATTCCGGCACCTGCCCGATCAAACGGCACAACGCCTCGGTTGCGGCTTTGGTATCCCCGAAGGGTACAGAAATTCCCTCAACGACACCGGAGTCTACAAAAGGTGTCATCCAAGTATCCTGCGTCACCACGACCCCGTGCCCCGCACTTGCAGCTTCTTCAAAAACGCCTGACCCCCCGTGTTTGTAGTAGATCGGATCATACATAATCAAAGAAATATCGCAGCTTTTAAGCAAATCGATATAAGTTTGTCGCCCGACCCCCGATGGAGTAACCTCAACATTGTTCGGTATAAGCTTATTGGCAGGCCAGTTCTGGGCATAGAACATTACTTCAGGATGTCTGGCCAGCAACATCTCGGCAATCTCGGGGACGAGATGCTCTCCTTTCGTCGTTTTAGGTGCCCCGGCAACCCCAATGCGCACCGGCCGAGATCGCGCCGCATCCTCATCACTGCGCAAAAAGCTGGCAAGATCCAGAGGCGTAACAGACACTTGAAACGGCGCGGAAGTCAGACTGCTGAACAAATTACTCAGCCGTTCTGTCAGCGCCAAAAACAACAGTTTTTCCGCCGGTAAAAGCTCCATCAGTTTCTTTACAGCCACCCGCAACAATCGGCCCCGCTGTGTCGGCTCTTCTGTGATCGGATCAAAAAACTGGGGTAACATTACATTGGCAACGACTTTGGGGCGCCGGTGCGCCGCACGCTGTTCCATCCAACACACAAAGCCCCAGAGTTCGTTCTCGGAGGCCGTATTCAGGATCACGATATCTGTGGCTTGTGCTTCCGATAAGAAACTTTCGAATTCAGTCGGTGTCCTTTCCCCATAAGCAAGAAAAGACTCTATCTCTCCACTTATCCGGTCTGTTGACAGGGCGGGCCACGGCATCAAACTGAAAACAGGTTTTGCGTTCAAGGTTTCCAGCATCTCGGGCGCAGCTTTAACACTAATACCGCACTCCACAATATGCCCCCGCTTTTTCAAAGCGCCGTGCAGCGCTGCTAGAGTATTGGCACGGTGTCCAATCCACGTATTCGCAGCAAATTCAATGAGGAAAATTTTTGGTTTGTTTTGGGGAGATATTGTCATTTGAAGCGACCGTACATACGCTTTAAAATAATGGCAAGTTATCCTGTATTCTATCAGGATATGACGAGGAGTGAAGTACTTCTCGTTTCACTTAGTGGTTAAGGTGTCACATACGAAATGGAAATTTACTATTTCAAGCAGTGTTGTATGAAGCAGGCTTTAGATGAAACGCTATTGGATATGGTTCCCCCTGTCAGTGCAGTTCTCTATCGCACGTCCTTGAAAGAGAAAATTCAATGCACTCCGGTCTGAGCAATTCCGATCTGGTGGAACTGACCGCGTTTCGCCGGCTGTTGCACCGCTACCCTGAAATTTCCGGAGAGGAGCGCGAGACTGCAGCGCGGATTGTCGCCGCGCTTGAGCCGCTGTCCCCGACGCGCATACTGACGGGGCTTGGCGGGCACGGGGTGGCGGCGGTTTTTGACAGCGGTGTGGCTGGGCCAACGGTGCTGTTTCGCGCCGAACTTGACGCATTGCCGATACAGGAAATCAACGATCTGGAGTGGGTGTCACAGGTTCCGGGGAAGGGGCATCTGTGCGGCCATGACGGGCATATGACCATGTTGCTGGCGCTTGGACGGCTGATTGCGCGCTGCCCTGTGGCGCGGGGTCGTGTGGTGTTGATGTTCCAGCCTTCGGAAGAAGACGGGGCCGGTGCGCGTGCAGTGGTGGCCGATCCGGCGTTCGAGGCGATCAAACCCGACTGGGCCTTTGCGATCCATCTGGAACCGGGGCGGCCTTTCGGCTTTGTCGCCACACGGGCGGGGCTGATGAATTGCGCCTCTCAGGGGTTGGCGATCCGCCTGCAGGGTAAAACCGCTCATGCCGCCAGTCCCGAAGACGGCGTCTCCCCCGCGCTGGCGGTGGCCGAACTGATCCCCGCGCTGGCGGCTTTGGGGCAGGGGGGCAATCTGGACGATAGCTTTCGCCTTTCGACCCTGACCCATGTGAATATCGGCGAGGCCACTTTCGGCATCGCCCCAGCGGATGCGCTGCTCCATGTCACCCTGCGGGCCACACAAGACACGGCACTGGCGGATATGGCCGCACAGGCCCGCGCGCTGGCAGAGGATGCAGCGGACCGCGCAGGGCTGTCGGTGGAATTTGCAGTCTGCGATGATTTCGCCGCTTCTATCAATGATCCCGCCGCCGTGGATGTGGCAGGGGCCGCGATGGAAGCGCTTGGCGTGGCTTGCGGACCGGAAGGTCTGCCGATGCGCGCCTCCGAGGATTTCGGTGTCTTTGGTTGGGGCGCAAAAGCCGCGATGTTGTGTCTTGGTCCGGGCAAAGATTATGCCGCGCTGCACAATCCCGATTACGATTTTCCAGATGATATCATCCCGCTTGGCGCGGCCATCTTTGAACGGATCACACGGGATCTGCTCGGATCAGGCTAGGCCCGCCTGATCCGATCTTTTTCTAGAATGCTGTGTTGCCGGCGCGGACTGTGCTGGTGAACAGGCCGATCACGGTCTCTGCCAGTACAACAGGGCTTTCTGTAACCATTACAGTGTCTTCTGGGTGGATCAGGAACTGATCTGCGCTGAACAGCCCGTCCGCTTTGGTCAGGTCCACGGTAAAGATCACCCGCTGGTGGTTTGGCCCGCCGCTGCGCACGGCCGCAGCCGGATATTCCCGCAGGATCAGGATGCCTTTGGGATCTGCGCGGTTTTCCCGCAGCCCGCCGATCATCGACATGGCATCAAGGGCGGAAATGGTTTCACGATCAAAGGGCACGATGGCTTCGGTGGCAGAAGCCCCAAGCGAGCGGAAGAACCGGTCGTCGCTGGAGACAATCACCTTGTCGCGTCCGCGCAGCACCGTATCAAGGGTCGGGTTTTCATAAAGACGCTTCAGTGCGATCTGATAGACCCTGCCGCCCCGCGTCAGGGACACTTGCGGGTTTTCCAGCCCGTCCCGTACACCACCGCCCAGTGAAATCAGACCAAGGACGCTCATCCGCCCGTCCGGATCATTCAGCGGATAGCTGCCCGGCTGGGACACGCCCCCCACCAGATCCACCGAATGGCGCGATCCCGGTGTGACGGCCAGTTGCACCTGTGCCGAAGGGATGATCTGTTCCATCTGGCGCTGGATTTTCTGGCGCGCTGCATCCGCCGAGAGCCCTGCAATGTGGACTTTCTCGATATAGGGCATGAAGATCGTGCCGCTGCGGGACACGAGGATATTCTCAAGTGTTGTGCTCTTCTGGTCGGGACTGGTCAGCAAGGAGTTCACTTCACTGTCCCAGATTGTCAGGTTGACCACATCCCCGGGCGCAATCGCCACGCGGGTGGCGCCGCCGCCGCGCAGCCAGTGCCGTTCCGCGCTGGTGTCGCTTGGCCAGCGTTCGATCTGGGGCAGCAGGTTTTTAGTGATCTGATAGACCGCGAATTCAGCCGGTTCGTTTTTATCCTGTTTGGTCAGTTCCCGTTGCAACGGCGCACCGCGCGGCAGCGAACAGGCGACGACGATTCCCAAGACGGCCCCCAGAAAAATCAGTTTTTTTAACGGGGAAAACAGCCGGTGGGACATGTTTCTTCCTTAAGTGGGGTGCGCGAGCGGCACCCATTTGCAACAGCTTGGCAAGATACTGGCTTGGGGCAACAGGTCAACTGATGTTTTTTCCCTACGGGCGCGGTTTAAGGGAGGTGCGGCAGATTTGTTTTGAGTCTGCTGCCCTGTCCGCGTAAAACGGATAAGGCAGGGCTTTCGAAAGAAAAAAGGGTGGGATTAACGTGAGCAGCAAGTTGGCAATCATGCGAATGACAGGTGCGCTGTGTCTGGGGATCGGGCTGACCGGTATGGCGGCGTCTCCGACGCTGGCGCAGGTTGCATCCGAACCCTCTACCAACCTGTTCGGCTCTGTCGGGCTGATCGATATGCCCAGTGCCGAGCATCAGAAAGCCGGCCAGATTACCACCAGTGTCGCGGGCTACAGCGGGTCTACGCGCACCACGCTGACCTTTCAGATCACGCCACGGATTTCCGGCTCTTTCCGCTATTCCACCATCGACGGCTATAACTCGGTCGGGCGGGATACCCGCTATGACCGCAGCTTTGATATCCGCTACAGGGTCTTTGAAGAAAGCCAGTTCGTGCCCGCCGTGACCATCGGTTTGCAGGATTTTGCCGGCACGGGGGTCTTTTCGGGCGAATATATTGTTGCCACCAAAAACCTTTTACCAACGCTGAAAGCCACTGCAGGTGTGGGCTGGGGACGGCTTGGCGGGCGGGACGGTTATCTTGGGCGCACCATCAACATCGGCAAGGGCGGGGTGCCTGATGCGGGCAACTGGTTCCGTGGTCCGGTGCAGCCTTTTGGTGGTCTGGAATGGCAAACGCCGATAGAGGGTCTGCGCCTGAAGGCGGAGTATTCCTCGGATGCCTATGCGGTGGAGGTCAATCAGGGGGTTTACGAGCGCAAGTCTTCGGCCAACTTCGGTGTGGAGTATGATTACAACGAAGCGGTGAAACTCGGCGCTTATTACCTGAACGGCAACCAGTTCGCGCTGATGGCCTCGCTCAGCTTCAACCCGAGCGATCCCCCTGCGCCAAGCGGTCTGGAATCCGCGCCGCTGCCGGTGCTGGTGCGCAAACCCCTGACAGGGGGCGCCACTCGCTATGCGGACAACTGGTCGGCCGATCCCGCCTCGCCGCGGATCATTCGCGGTCAGGTCCGCCCGCTTCTGGAAGCAAGCCAGCTTGAAATGGAAGGGCTACAGGTCACTTCGACCTCCGCCACGCTTTATCTGCTGAACAAGACATTTATTGCCCCCTCCGAGGCCGTCGGCCGCGCAGCACGCGCCCTGTCCCGCGGGCTGCCGGGCAGTATTGAAACCTTCAACATTGTGCTGGTGGAAGAAGATCTGCCGGTTACAAAGGTGACGATGCAGCGGCGCGATGTGGAAACCCTGTCTTATGATCCTTATGGCGCAGAGAAACTGCACCAGCGCAGCACGATCGCCAGCGGTCCGGCACGCCGCCCCGAAGGACTGGTCTATGAAGACGGGCGCTACCCCCGTTTCAAGTGGAGCATCGCGCCCAGTGTCCGCAGCAGCTTTTTCGATCCCGACGCCCCGATCCGTATTGATCTGGGCGTGCGCGCCAAGGCCAGCTATACCATCGCACCGGGCCTGACCCTCAGCGGATCGATAAACAAACCGCTGGTGGGCAATCTCGGTGATATCAAACGGGCAGGCGGCGCCACTGGCAAAGTGCCCCGCGTGCGGTCCTTTGCAGCGCGCTATTACAGCGAGGGCGATCCCGCGCTGGAGCGGCTGACAGCGGATTATCTGTTCAAACTGCATCCCAATGTCTATGGGCGGATTTCCGCGGGCTATCTGGAATTCATGTATGGCGGTGTCTCTTCAGAGATCCTTTGGAAACCGGCCAACAGCAAGCTCGCGCTCGGGGCGGAACTGAACTACGTCAAACAACGGGAGTTCGAGCAGCGTTTCGGTTTTCGCGATTATGATGTGCTGACAGGGCATGTGTCGGCCTATTATGACATGGACAACGGCTTTACCGCGCAGGTGGATGCTGGGCGCTATCTGGCGGGGGATTACGGGGCGACCTTCGGGCTGAACCGGACCTTCAACAACGGCTGGGTCGTCGGGGCCTTCTTTACCCTGACCGACATCCCGTTTGAGGACTTTGGCGAAGGCAGCTTTGACAAGGGTATCACCCTGTCGATCCCCTTCTCCTGGGGCATCGGGCGGGCTTCTCGGAATACCATCGATACACAGATCCGTCCGCTGACACGGGACGGTGGCGCGCGCCTGAAAGTCGAAAACCGGCTTTACGGGATTGTGTCCAAAGCGGATGGCCGTGCGGTCTCTGAAACCTTCGGAAGGGTCTGGCGATGACTTTCATGACTGTAAAAACCCTGCGGGCACTGGTCTGCGGGGCCGGTCTCGCGCTGGGGCTGGTGGCCTGCGGGTCGGATAAATCCGCACTGGAACTGACCGAGATTACCAAACGGCTGGGCCAGCGGGCGATGAACGACAAGGCCGCAGTGGCCGCAAGCCAACAAGCCGTATTGCAGGTCAGCCGCGCAGATGTCGATGCAGCGGGAGTTCCGATCCTGCGGGTCCGGATAGAGGGCACAGGGGCGATGTCGACCCTGGCCGAAGTGGACCGGCAGGGGGCTTACAGCACCTATATGACCGGAGATGGCATTGGCCTGCTGTTCCGCGGCGGTGTTCTGGTGGGAACGCGGGGGCTGGGCGATGATCTGATGGGACTATCCTCACCCGGGCTGGCGGCTGCGATCAAAGCCGGTGAATCGACCCGCGCCTACCGCTATCTTGATGGCGATGAAAAACTGGCCACGGTGGAAATGTCCTGCCTTGTGACATCCTCGGCCCACGGCCCCATTACGATACTCGATCGCAGCTACGGTGTGAGGCAGGTAAAGGAATGGTGTCAGGGCGAAGCGCTGGACGGGAAAAAGCTGGCTTTTGAGAACTTCTACTGGGTCGAATCAGGCAGTGGTAGAGTGCGCCAGTCGCGCCAGTTTATCTCGGAGAAGTTCGGCCGCGCCGAGATCGAAGTGCTCAGCCCCCGCTAAACGGCCCCAAAATCCGCCGGTTTGGGGCTGGATGGGGTAAAGATGTGACACTGCGGCCTTGTGCACTATATCCTCAGCAGGGGTCACCCCTGTAAGCCTTTGACCTGACCGACGGCCTTTGATAGGGTTGCGGCACAGGTCACGACAGGATCCTATTGGTATTAAGGAAGATAAATATGAAACTCGCTAAATGCATCGCATCTGCCGCTGTTCTGGGCATGGTATCCACAGCTGCGGTAGCGCAAACTGCTACAACTGCAACAACAACAACTACGACAACAACAACTGTTGCTACGAACACTCTGGTTGGCGGTCTGACCGTTGGCACAGCCGTAGCTGGCGCAGTGGTTGCCGCGATTGTTGTGGCATCTGTTGCGGATGACGGCGGCACCGGCACAACAACAACAACACTGCCTTAAGTCTTTTTTGACTTGGGATGTGAAAGGCGGGCTGGAAACAGCCCGCCTTTTTTTCGCCCGATAGAAATAATATTGTGTGTAAGTTAACATAAGAAACATTACGCGTTTACACACTTGTAGCAGGGGCACATTCTATACTGGGTTGCGACAAATCCCCTATCTTGCTGGAAAGCAAGGAGAACGGAAGATGGCCAATTGCGGAGATCGCGGGCCACTTAGGCCGCGATGCCTCGACTACCAGACGCCTGCTGAGGTGTTCGAAAGCGAGCTGATGGAGTTACGAAACCGATTGAGGTAAAAGATTAAATCAGGAATTGCACTAAATTAATTTCATGACCTAATCGTCGTCATCCTCATCACCGCCCATGTTCTCCTGATGGGCCGCAATGCCTTCTTCCACATCGTCGTAATAGGTCAGCTTGCCTTTTTCGAGCACCGCCGCCGCCTCGCAGAAATTACGCACACCGCCCATGGAGTGGGTGACAAAAATCGAACCACTGGCGTTCATCCGTTCCATAAACACCGCGCGGCTTTTCTTTTTGAAGTCCGCATCGCCAACGGCTGTGACCTCATCCACCAGATAGGTGTCAAACCGCACCCCCATAGAGACCCCGAACGACAGGCGCGATTTCATCCCCGAGGAATAGGTCCGTACCGGCAGATCAAAATGGGGCCCGAGTTCGGCAAAGTCCCGCACGAAATCGATCAGCCCGTCCGTATCCACACCGTAGACCCGCGCAATAAAGCGGATGTTCTGGGCGCCGGTCAGATCCTTGTGGAAACTGCCGGCAAACCCCACCGGCCAGCTCAGGCTGCCCTCTATGTGGATCTTGCCGCTATCGGGCGCCAGAAACCCCGAGATCATCGCCAGCAGCGAGGATTTCCCCGCCCCGTTGCGACCGAGCAGCGCCACAGACACGCCCTTGGGAAAAACGATGTTCATATCGTTTGCAATCACCTTGCGGCGGCCCCGCATGATGAAGGTTTTATTCAGCCCCTCCAGTCGGATCATCGGGACCTACCTGCGGTCTTTGATGGAATAGCCGATCAGGGTCAGGATCGACCAGGCCAGGAACAGCACCAGTGTCGTCATGATCCAGAGCATGATCCGTTCGGGATATTGCGCCTTTTCTGCACGGGTCGGCCCCACATAAGCCGCGAGATAGCGGCTTTGGCGATTGGCTTCGATCACCGCGCCGTCATAGGCGGAACGGGCCGCGAGCCAGGCTTTCTCGGCAAATTCACGATCCACAGTCAGTGCTTCAAACTGGGCCAGCAACTCGTTGAATTCTTCGGAATTACTGCCGCCGCCGTCGCCGCTCAGACCAAAGGTCTGGCGCTCTTCGGCAATCCGTTTGCGGATCACCTCGATCTTGCGCGCGGCCTGCACCATACGGGGATCATTGTCCCGCGTGGTGTCGCGCAGGATGTCCTGATCAATCAAAGCTGCCGCCAGTTGCGCCTGCAGCGTGTTCAACAGCCCCATCTGCCCCTGCACATCCGCCGAAGGATCGACGATCTGGGTTTCGTTGCGGAACCGTGTCAGCGCCTGACGGGCCGCTTTCAACTGGTCTTCGACAGTTTGCAGTTCTTCGCGGGCATAGCGCAGCGTGTCTTCCCGCGCCACAGCGGACAGCCGGTTGATCAGCACGGTGCTCTGGGCGAAAATCTCCTGCGCGATGTTATAGGCATCATCAGGATCAAACGCCTGCACCCGCAATTCGATCAATTGGGTGTCCACATCGTAATAAACCCGCACCATGCTGGACCAGTAGTCCAGAAGGTCCTCGATCGTGCCATCCTGCTGAAAAGAGAAAATGGGATCATTCTGTGGCTTGGAATAGAGCGCGCGCAGGTCCAATTTCTGATCCACCAGAGACACCAGCTGCTGGCTGCGGATGAATTCATAAAGGATATCCGTGTCCTTGGAGCCACCGCTGCCCAGCTGGATCGCCCCGCCCAGCACATCGGTCACAGCGCTGGTGTCTTCGGTATGCACCACAAAACCGATCCGCGAGGCGTATTGATCCGCCGCCCGTTCCTGAAGATACCAGAAGACCCCTGCCGAAGGCAGTACAACGAAAAACAGAAAGATCAGAAGAACCCCGTAGTGGCGTTTCTTCATTTTTGCGCGCGGGGCCACATCGGCCACCACCACGGTCGGTGGTGCCTTTTGCACCTCGCGCAGTTCCTGCTTCAGTTTCTTGATCTGGCGCCGTTGTTTCTTGGGTTTGTTATTCCCGCCCCCGTTTTGATCGTCTGCGTTCTGATCATCCTGTGATGCATCGTCAGCCTCTGCACCCCTGTTGTCCCGATCTTCCAAATGCCGCCCTCGCGCCCGCGTAAATTTATGTTTGATTGTTTACCTGTGCTTGGCCATAAACCCAAGTACGAATTCCGCCCCAAGCCCTGCCCTGATGGAATATATCCCCGCGCCATGTCCTCCAGCGAAATCCCTGCACCAGCCGCACCGCTCAAGCCCCGCCGGCTGAAAACGCCACGCACCATTGTGGCGCTGATCCTGCGCGAAATGTCGACCACCTACGGGCGCACGCCGGGGGGGTATTTCTGGGCGGTGATGGAGCCTGTGGCCGCGATCACCCTGATGACCTTCGTGTTTTCCGCCGCCCTGCGCAGCCCCTCGCTCGGGACCAGTTTCGGGCTGTTTTATGCCAGCGCGATGATGCCCTTCCAGCTTTATATGCAGCTGTCAAGCAAACTGTCCAATGCGCTGAGCTTCTCCAAACCGCTGCTGCGCTATCCGGGCGTGCGCTATACGGACGCCATTATTGCGCGGTTCTTGTTGAACGTCATAACCCAGATCGCCGTGTCCTATCTGCTGTTCTCGCTGATTATCATGCTGTTTCGCATTGAAACCATTCTCGACCTGCCCACCATCATCACCGCTTTTGCGCTGGCCGCGTTGCTGGGGCTTGGGGTGGGCTGTCTGAACTGCTATCTGATCACGCGGTTTCCCATGTGGGGCACTCTCTGGAGTATTATCACCACGCCGATGTTCATCCTGTCCTGTATCTTCTTCATAATGGAGGATATTCCTTCACAGTTCCGCGATATCCTGTGGTTCAACCCTGTCGCCCATATTACTGGTTTAATGCGGCGCGGTTTTTACCCCACGTATGAGGCAAGCTATGTCTCGATCCCCTATGTGCTATGCTTCGGACTGATCACGCTGGCGCTCGGCCTGTTGTTATTGAACCGGTATCACCGTGATCTGTTGAACCTGTAACCCGATAATCCTGACCCCTTTTCCAGAGAGCAAGCTGTCATGTCTACCAAAGTTGTCTATATCGCAGGGGCCGGCCGGTCCGGCAGCACCTTCCTGTCCCAGTTGCTGTCCCAGAACGACGATTGCTTCAACCTCGGGCAGATCCGCCACCTGCCTCTTGCCCTGAAACGCAATGAGACCTGTGCCTGCCATCAGCCGATACAGGAGTGCGCCTATTGGGGGCCGGTGGCCGCAGAAATGACAGACCGGCATGGCGAAGATGTGTTCGAGCGTTTGAAAACCGGCGCGCCCGCGTTCAAAACCTCGGCCACGCAGAACAGCGGCTGGGAAGACGCCGCCGTGCGGGATCTGATCCGGCAGGAAAATGCAGAGTATCTGAGCCTGCTTGGCGATCTCTATGCAACTGCCGCACGGCAAGCGGGCGGCGCCGCGCTGATCGACAGTTCCAAAGCCCCTGATGTGGCGCTGTCCCTCAGCCTGATCCCCGAAATCTCGCTTTATACGCTGAACCTGCTGCGCGATCCCCGTGCGGTGAATGCCAGCTGGGCCAAACGGGTGCAGAAGAAAGAGACCCTGCAACAGCGGGCGCGCAACTGGAACAACCGCGTGCGCCGGATGGAGGCGTTTCAACAAGGCAGCGATGCCCCCTTCCTGCAACTGCATTATGAAACACTGGCCACCGCCCCGCGCAAAACCATCGAGGACATCCAGTCCTGGGCCGGATTGCAGGTGGCCACCCCGTTTTTCACCTCCGATGCCGAGGCGGATATCTCCTGGGAGCGCAACCACCTCTTCCCCCCCGCAAACGAGGAAGTGCTGGAAAAACGCGCCACACACATCCAGATCAAACCCTCAGAAAGCTGGAAATCCGAGGAAAATGCCCGCTACCGCAAAATGGCCGAGCGGATCAATTTCCCGCTGGCCAAAAAGATGGGTTACACGAAGTAATCCACCCTAGGGCTTGATATCCCGCATTTTTCCGCCCCATCCAGAGCCGGACAGGGCAATGTGCGCCTTTGATCCGATGCGGTCTTCCGGCTGGAATTGCGAAAACACGTGAAAATTTAGCCGAGAAGACCTAAGATAGGGGGCTTATTGAACCCTTTTTTCACCGGATTTTATGATGAAACTTCAAAAACACAACGCAGAGGCGGCCGCATTTGCCCCGGAAGACACACTGGTTTTTAACAGTGGGACCGAAGATTATCTGAAGCTTTCGGGCGGGGATAAATCCATCACCATGACCGGCAGTGCGCGGATTGATTCACTGAAATTCAGTGGCGATGGCGGCATGGTGGAAGCCTCGTTGGATGGCACGGCGCGGATCAGTTACATGAATGTCTCCAGCACCGATCTCGATCTGGTGATGAACGACAGTTCCCGTGTTCGCGTGCTACAATATTATGACGGCGAGGCGAATATCACCACTGGCAATGGCTATGTGGCGCTGATCGAGACGTGGGAAGCCACCATTTCTTTGAAGACCGTCGGCGGGGTGGGGACCATCGACTTAGGCTCTGAATCCGGCGGCTATACCCATAAGATAACGACTACAGACGGTTGGGTGAGCACTATCAAGGTCGGTGCAGACGCGACCATCCTGAAAACCGGCGAGGGCGGGGTGGGGACCATCCGGCTTGGCGCTGGAAACGATAAGGTCACTACCGGCGGTGGGGTAAATTACCTCGATACAGGAGGCGGAAACGATAAGGTCAAGCTCCACGCGGCGGAGGGTTTCGAATACGGCTTTTATGCCAGCGGCGGGGAAGGCGTGGATCTGCTTGATTTGTCCAACGCCAAAAATGATGTCGAGTATGAATTCAACGACAGCTTCCATTATGTTGAATCCGTGGGATATTTTCTGGCCACAGGGTTTGAGAATATAAAAGGCTCAAAACATGATGACCATCTGACCGGTGATAGTCAGAACAACCTCCTGATCGGGGGCAAGGGCAACGACCGCTTGGAAGGGGCCGGTGGGGATGATGTGCTCAAAGGCGGTGGCGGCAGGGACACTTTCGTCTTTGGCTATGATGCCGGAACGGATAAGGTCAAAGGCTACTCCAAAAAACAGGATACCATCGCGATTGAGGGCCATTCCGGCGGCTTCAAGTCTTTGGACATCAGCGTATCAGGACGGGACAAAGTGATCAGCCATGACAATGGCACCATCATATTGGTCGGGCACGACGACACGTTCATCGGCGCTGGCAGCATCGACTTTATCTAGGCTGAACTCAGACAATAAAAAAGGGGGCCGCAGTTTCACACTGCGGCCCCTTTTGTTTCAATCAGTTCGCGGTCTTAGACGAAGTCGAAATCGCTCGCGTCGATTTGGGATTTGGCAACGCCTTCCAGCAGGATTTCCGTGCCGCTTTCAAGGGTGATCAGCGTATCGGAACCGCCGCCGGATTTCTTGATGTTCAGCTCGGCAAAGCTTTCCCCCGAAATTTCCAGCGTATCCTGATTGTTCTTGAAATCGCGGATTGTATCACGGCCTTCATTCGCAGAACCGTTGAAGACAAAGGTGTCATTGCCCTTCTTGCCCAGCAACACGTCATCGCCGCTGCCGCCGGTCAGCCTGTCGCGGCCACCGCCACCGTTCAGCAGATCATCGCCCGCTTCACCGCGCAGGTCGTCCTTGCCGCCCTTGCCGATCAGCTTGTCATCACCGCCCCGGCCGCGGATTTCATTGGCCTTGCCGTTTCCGATCAGCTTGTCATCGCCGTCCCGCGAACCGCGCAGGTCTTCCATGTTTTTGATTTTATGGGTGAACTCCATCCCGCTCCAGACACCCGTGGCTTTGCTTTTGCCCAGATGGGCATCAACGTAATCCACGCCAAAGCGGTCATAGCGCACCAGATCCACGCCGCCCGCGCCATCGGCATAGTCATCTCCGCCCAGCAGAATGAAACGCTCATCGTCACTGCTGCCCACCAGACGGTCATTGAACATTGTCCCCTGCAGTTCCAAGCGGCCGCCGTTGGAGGTCACATTGAGGCTTTCGACATTGTCATAGCCGTCGTTATTGATGACACCGCCCGCGACATCGACATCCGCGCCGTCGGTTCCGCCAACAAATCCGCTGTCAAATGACAGGCGCAGGATTGATCCGCTTTCAATGGTCAGATCAAAGCTGTCGGTGCCAGCGCCGCCAAAGACAGACATCCAGCCGTTTTCTGCAACCGTTGCCGTGAAACTGTCAGCAAACTGCGTGCCGATCAGCCCGAAACCGCCGATCTCCGGTGGCATATAGGCGGCTTGCATTGGCATATTCACATCCACCAGCGTATCGGTGCCGCTTTTCTTGACCACTGTGCCGGTGCCTGCGTTTCCGTCGATAACGGCTGTGATCCCTTTGGATTCGGCGGAATAAGTCAGATCCACATAGCCGGTCAGCATATCTGAAAAGACCATCGTATCATCGCCAGCAGAACTATTGATCTGGTCGTAGGACAGGTTGTCGCCGGGGTTCAGCAGGTCGTTGCCAGCGCCCCCGTGCAGCACATCATTGCCGCTGCCACCGTACAGGAAATCATTGCCGCCAGCCCCGTTCAGGCTGTCATGACCGGCCAGACCGAAGATGTGGTCCTTGCCCCCAGTACCATTCAGATAATCGCCCGGAGTGTAGTACTCCAGATCGTTGGACCCGTTTTCCCCCACCATCAGGTTCTTGATAAGTGAGCCGTCGAATTTCAGGATGGCATCGCCGATGGTGTCTGTGTTGCCAAGCCCGCCTTTGGATTTCAGGATCACATCCCCGTCGGGGTTGAAGACACGGATGTTGTTGACGCTGAAGCCGGCAATATCATTGAATTTCAGCTTGCCGCCGGAGTCGAGAAAATCGGTTACTTCCATCAGCATCGGAACTGCGCCGCCAAAATCTGTCGGGAAGCTGCCGTTCAGCTGGTATTTATAGCCCAACACGCTGAGCGAGATGGCTGTCGTCGATGCGTCAAAGGCCAGAACCTCAACACCTTCGCTGGCAATGCTGAAACCGGTGATGCCGTAATCGGCAAGTTTGCTCAGCAGGAAGGACCGCTCGCTGGCAGACAGGCTGTCATATTCGCCAAGCCCTTCCGCCAGTTCAGCCACGCCGCTGAGTTCTTCAAGGCTGGTAATGACGGAACCGGTGATCGAAATCACCTGCGCGCCAGAGGTCAGGGTATAACCGGATTTCGCAATATCTACGGTCAGGAATTCTTCATCATCAAAGCTGGTATCCCCCGGAAACCCTGCGTCTTTGCTGGCAGTAAAGCTGATCTTGTTGAATGTCCCTGTGGCCATCCCCTCTGTCAGCGCATCATCCAGTTCGTCAATGCTGCTGACCGGCGAAATCCCCGAACCCGAAACCACGATGTCAAAATCGACAGGACTAAGAAACGGTGACTTCCCATCCGAGCTGCCGCGCAACCGGATTTCAGTGGCAGTCAGACTGACCGGAGACAAGCCGTTTTCCATAGCCCAGCCCAGATCCCCGAGCAAATCGCCGTAGGTGCCTTCCATGTCCGGAAGTGCCTGTTCCAGATAACCGGCGTCAATCCCCTTACCAAATTCCGATTTCACTATAATACGCACCATGATAACTTACCTTTGTAACAATCAATTCCATTTTAACGGGAATCCTCTTGGATAACTTATTAAGTTCGGTAACGGAAAATCAATTGCATAATGCCCAATCTACCGCTTCTTATTTGTTTTCTTTCGGGCTGCTTCTGGTGATGTTGTCGGGCTGTGGTACCGCCCCGCCGTCAAAGCCGTCTTTCACGCTCGGTTACGGGCAGGATGATATGTTTTTCATCCCTTCAGCTCTGCAAGCCACCGCAGAACAATTTTTCACCCCATCCCCCAAAACCGCCGCAAGAACTGCGACAGCTCCGCCTGCGGCTGACGGGCTGGTGGTAGACATTGACGAAGACACACTTTCACCGGACAGCGACACCCCCTATCATAGAAAAAAGTCGCGCCAGATCCGGCTCGGGGCACAGGTTGAACAGCCCCTCGGCGGGGCGCTGTCCCTCCACGCAGGCGCGAGCCTGTTTTACGGCAAAAGCCGCTACGTCCTGCCCGAAGGGGCCGGTATTCTGAAAGACCCGACAACCATCCGCTTTGCCAGTCACGGGGTGGAACTGGAAACCGGAGTGGCTTGGCGCAAACGACATTCCCACTTCGTGTCTTCACTGTTTGGCATGGGGTTCGGCGGCACCGTGGCGCAGACCCGCACACAGATAAATTCCGCCCTGCTGAATGTAGAAAACCGCTCCAGCACTTCGGCGGGTTTTATCTATACGGATGTAGGGCTTGGCCTGCACAACGCATCCCCGAAACCCAACAGAGCCCTAAAACTGCGCACCCGGTTGAAATACTATCCCGATGCGGGCCTTTCACTGCAAAGCGGGATCGCGGCGGAGTTTTGAATCGACCCTCAATGCCCCTCCGGATCGGGGGTGTCCTTGCAGGCGGCTTCATGGTCTATGGGTTCTTCCGCCACCGACAGGAAGTTCCCGAAGGTGGACAGTCCCTCTATGTGGTCGCAGATCGTCTTGATCACCGCCAGAATGGGCACCGCAATCAGTGCGCCGGGGATACCCCAAAGCCAGGCCCAGAAGATCACCGAAACGAACACCGCCACCGTGTTCATCTTCATTCGTATGCCCAGCAGAACCGGCGTGATGAACTGTGCTTCCAGACTGGTCAGGGTGAAATAGACCAGCGGGGCCACCATTGCGTAAGTCAGGCTTTCAAACGTCACCAGAGAAAACGCCGCCACCCCAAGCGTGCCTAGCGCGCCGCCAAGGTAGGGCAGAAAGTTCAGTGCAAAGGCCGCCAACCCCCAAACCAGCGGATAAGGCACCCCTACCAGATACATAGCCACCCCCACCGACACTCCAAGACCCGCATTGATCGTGGTGATCGCCAACAGGTAATAGGACATCCGCCGCTCTATATCGTGGAGAATCCGCAAAGCGCGCTTCTTGTCACTGCGCCGTGGCAGTGCCTCTACGATCTTGAGGTAATACATATTTCCCGACGACAGCAGGAACAGTGCAAGGATCAACCCCACCACCAGAGAGGTGGAAAATTCCGCCAGACTGCTGACCGCCGCGGTCAGCAGGCCGGGCTGTTGCACCACGACCTTCTCGGTTTCTTCTGTGGCCCCGCCACTGGTGACATTACCCACCTGCTCAGAGGCATCCTTCACCGCCTGAAGCGTATGGGACAGGTCGCGCAGCTTGTATTTCACTTCTTCGGTGATGCGGGGGATGTCGTCAAACCAGCTTGTCACCGTCCCCCCAAGCAGCGCCACTCCGGTAATGGCCAGTGCGGCCATTCCAAAAGTGGCCAGAATTGCCGCCACAGGCACAGGCACGCCAAGCCGCCCGATCGCGCGCACGAAGGGGCTAAGGGTCAGGGCCAGCATCACCCCGAGCACAAGCGGCAGAACCAGATCCTTGGCCACATAAAGAGCTGCAAAACACATCAGCATCAAAATCACCCCGAGCATCCGGTTGGTAATTCGTTGCTGGTCTGTTTGCGGCTGGCGCATCTGGGAAAGTCCTTTAAATCTTTGGTGTTAAATCTTGAAATTAAACTCCTGAACACCGGTCCGAAACACGGGTTCAAAAAAAGGGCCGGGCGTAACGCCCAGCCCCCGCACGGTTATAAGAACCGCGCTATGCACCATCTGGCAAAGGGGTTAGCCTTCGTATTCGGCACGACCCTCAAGGGATTCTTCAGTGCTTTCGATGTAGACGCGCAGATCGTCGCCCGCATCGTTACGGATGATTGTCAGTTCGTCCATCTTAACAGCAACCGGCTTTTCGCCTATGCCCAAGAAACCACCTACGTCGATAACAGCTTTTTCAACTTTACCGTTGTCTGTCAGGATCAGTTCGCTGATTTCACCAACATCTTCGTCGTTTACACCGTAAACGCGGGCACCTGTCAGGTCTTCGGCTGTCATATCGTCAGCAACAACAGGCTGGTAGCCGTCACGCTCGATGCTTGGCGCCATAATATCTTCGCGCGGCTCGTCGTTCACAGCGACATCGTTCTGCATGTCATCGTCTTTTTTCACGACAGCGTTTTCATCTTTTTCCATTACAGCGTCGTCGTCTTTCATGACGCGGTTGTGGGATTCATATGCCGGAGCTTCGCCAACAGCGGCAACATTGGAGTTCACCACCAGGAAGTAATCGTCTGCGTCTTCGCCTTCTTCAGACACGAATTGCAGTTGGGACATATCGATCGCTACGTCTTTCTCGCCGATACCGGCCAGACCGCCAACGCCAACAATCACAGAAGCAACTTCGCCGCTGCGGTTCAGAACGATTTCATTGATTTCACCAATGTCGTCCCACTCTTTTTCGCCGTCTTCAGCCACGGTCATTTCCGCGTTCATTTCGGCTTCGCTCACATAAACCCGCTTGCCGATCAACTCGGACGCGTTGAGGTTCTGTGTGGCATCAAATGTCATTTCGGGAAAGGCTGCCATGTGGGCTTCGCCATATGCGGTGGTGCCCAGAATCAATGCAGTCGCGGTCGTCATCATAAAATGTTTCACGGGTTTCTCCTTCTTAGTTCCAGCCCAGTTATCCCCCAGGCCCTTGATGAAGAAACAACGAACCATCGCACGAGAAGTTCCGTGCAAAAGTAAATTTATTTTCACCTGAGCGTGAAGCCGCCGTGAGCGCCGGTTAGGATGACAGACACATCTGGCTGCCCGCGTGCTCTTATAAACAAGAGAGCACGCGCGACCGGAAATGCAACTGGGAGCTTTAGGATTAACCTTTGATGTTCAAGGCTTTAACACCGGCCTCAGCCAACAGGCGTGACAGACTAGCAGCACCGCGCGCTTTATTGACGTGGTTCTTGTCGCGGTAATCTTCAGCGGCCAGAACGAAATCCGTATGAGGCAGGATGTCAAAACCGCCACGGGTTTCCAGATCCCTGATGAAAGGATCAAACCTGTTGTTTGGATTGGCTGCGCGGGCCTCTGCGATGCCTTCTGCATTCAACGGATGGACAAAGCCGATCACCGTGTCGCAAATCTCTTTCATTGCAGCGACACCACGCAGGAAAATATCCGCCTCGGCGGGCACCATTTCTGTCTTCCCCAGATACGTTTCCATCACTTCTGTGGCCCGTTTCTTCATCCAGTCCGGTTCGCTTGCACTGACACCTTCGGGATCGGAAAGAGTCTTCCCCTCCTTCAAACCAATGGTCCCTCCGGTTGCCGGATCCCAGATATTATTGGGATCAAGGCTTGGCAGATCACCTACCTCATAGCCCCCGTCAAGATAGTCTTTTACCACCTCGATTTCCCGACCTGACGGCAGGGAAGACATCTGCATCAGCTCCACTTCGTAGATCACAAAGGCCAAAGGCTTTCCGGCAGCGCGCAGGGTGTCACGGACAAATTCCGCCAGCTCCGTGGTCCCCGCGTTGGACAGCTTTCCGGTGCCAAGATTGGCCGCCGTCACCGGCATCCCCAGTTCGGCAGCCCGCGCCTCAATCACCGGCGCCACGGCCCCTGACATCATCCCCGAAGACCCGATAAACAGGGCAAGGGGATGGGGCGCTGCCGCGACAAAATCGGGAAACTTGTCCACGCATTCCACGGCACGGCGGGCCCGGTAGTGGACGGTCTTTTTCAAATCCTGTGCGCCCTTACCTCTTCCTTTACCACCTTTGCTGTTGCCAGCTTTACCCTTCGGCCCCCTCTTCGCCATCGGGGTGTTTTCCATCCGGCGCTTGATCAGTGGCACAAGGTTCTGGATCGACATTTCGGACATCCGCGCCACCAGCATCTGGTTCAGCGCAATGCCGAAGGTTTTTTCCAGCGCGAGGGTAAATTCGGTAAAGGCAAGGGAATCCAGCCCCGCCTCCATCAGATCCGGAGCCTCCAGTATCCGCTCGCGGGAGATGGCCGGATTGATGGCCTGAACCAGTTCGATCACCTGCTTGCGCACCCGTTTTGGCTGGCCCGAAGCGGCCGCGGCGGGATTGGTTGTCACCAATGCGCCAATGGCCCCGCGATCAATCTTGCCGCTGGCATTCTTAGGGAACTGTCCCAGACTGCGCAGGTCTGTGGGCACCATATAATCGGGCAAGGCGCGTTTGAGATCCTCCAGCACCGCGCGGGTATCCCCTGTCCAGCCTTCGACACTGGCCAGCAGCGCTGTCGGAGTGGCGGATTTCAGCGGCAGCGGTGTCACGACGACAGAACACCCGTCTACGCGATTGCGGATTTCGGCCTCTATTTCACCCAATTCAACACGATAGCCCCGGATCTTAATCTGGTTGTCGATCCGGTCCACAAAGAAAATCGCGCCGGTTTCATCAGCAAGAACACGGTCCCCTGTGCGATAATAACGCCCGCCAAACTCTGGCAGGTCCACAAAAGCGGCTGCGGTTTTTTCAGGGTCCGCCAGATAACCATCCGCCAATTGTGGCCCTGATACCAGCAATTCGCCGGTGTCCCCCACCGGCGCCGCACTGCCGTCTTCGCGCAAGATAAGAGTCTTCATTCCAGGCAGCGCCTGCCCGATCGGGGCGAGACCAAAACGTTCGGATACAGGCGCACCCGCAGCGGGCAGCACATAACGGGTGCAGGCAATGGTCGCCTCCGTCGGGCCGTACCAATTTTCCACGCCCTGCCCCGTTGCCGCCTGCCAGTTCTGCGCCAGTTCCATCGGCAAAGCCTCGCCGCAGAACAGGGAAATCCGCAAACCGGCCAGAGTTTCACGGTCCAGATTACCCCGTAGAGCGATCTTCTGCGCCAGAGAAGGCACCGAGAACCACGCCGTAACGCCCTCCCGTTTTACATAAGCCGCCGGATCATCCAGATCCGCCACGCTCGGAACAACCAGTTCGCCGCCCGCGCGCCAGCAACAGAACATGTCATGCACCGACAGATCGAAGGTCAGATCGAAGTTCTGTGAAAAGCGGTCTTCTGCACTGTAAGGCACCGCAGCGAACGTCGCTTCCAGATAGGCCTCCAGATTGGAATGCCGGATCGCAACCCCTTTCGGAGTGCCGGTGCTGCCCGAGGTGAACAGAACATAGGCATAGCCGTTGTCATGCGGTGCCGGTTCCAAAGGCTCCGGCACCATATCCGCCACAGTAATCAGAGCCGGAGCGCCACCGCCCCCTGCTTGTGTCGTCATATCCGTCTCGGTCGTCAGAATTGCTTTGCCGCGTCCTTGCGCCCGCGGCGAGGCGATCAGACAGGACGCACCCGAACGTTCAAGTATCAGACGATTGCGGCTGTCAGGAAATTTCGGGTTCAGTGGCACATAGGCATGGCCACAGCGCAGCGCTGCCAACACCGCGACATAGGACTGGACACTTCGATCCGCAAAAAACCCCGTGACCGGCGCTTGTTCTGCTGATGTGGCAGCGCGGATCGCACCGGCAAAACCACTGACCATCTCCGCCAGTTGGCCGTAGCTGTACCGCACTCCGTCCACCCGAAGGGCCGGCCGGCCCGGATGGGCTTTGGCCATCGCTGCAAAATCATGCCAGGCACGCCAGGTCTGGTTCTGAGAGGGGACAGTTTGTGCAATCGTCATCTGTTCAATGGCCTTGTAATACCGGAAGATGCCAGCACAGCAGGCGCATCTCTGTGAAATTTACAGATTTCGATTACACAGTAACCAAAGAAAGTTCCAGAAGTTGTTTCCGCGCTCTTATCAGCAAAATTGGCTACCTTACGGCACCCAAAATGCCACCCTGCCTTTTCCAAAAAGCGCATTTTGGGGGCGGTTTTGCTGGAATAATACTGGAAATACAGTTTTCGCGCGTTAAGTCTCTTAAAAGTTACCGGATCTAGCGAATGTTGCGGTTGGAAAATTGCTCCAACTGTGTTTAGATTAACTAATTAGATAAAGTGAGTCTCGGAAGTCTACGTATCAGGCTTCGTCAGTTTTTAGTTTGCAGGGATCTGCGCAAATAGCCAGATTGTGAAAGTTGTACTATGTGGAGTTTTGAATTGAATTTGAAGAACCTGACTAACGGAGCTTTGGCCTTAGGGCTTGGAATGGCTCTTTCGACGGTAACGGCCGGGGCCGCCAGCGTTACCTTTGACTTCACTGCCGAAAAGATGAAACGGGCGAAGATGCTCGATTTCACACAGGGCGACATTGGCTTGACGGTTAGCGCCATTAAGACCAACCCCAAAGATGTCACGTCCAGCTCCAAAGTATTGACTAAGAATTTCGGTTTAGGCGTGAAATCTGGCAAAAAAGACAATTCCGCCAAAATTGACTCCAAAGGCGCTGAAGAAACGGTTGTCTTTAACTTTGACACCGATGTCACCATTGAAAGCATCACATTCACTAAGTTCATCAAGCGCGACGACTTCGGCTTTTCAACGAGCGGCCTTGATGCACTGACAGGTGACGTTGTGGAAACCTATACGTTCACAGACGATTACACCTCAAACAGGTTTGATGTTTCAGCCATAGACTCCTTTCTTAAAAAGAAGGACAAGTTCAAGCATTCCAGCTTTGCCATTGCGAACATAACAGTCCGTTCGGCTGATGCTGTTCCGGCAGTTGTACCACTGCCCGCAGGCGGCATGCTTCTGCTCGGCGCACTTGGAGCCTTGGGTTTTGCACGGCGTCGCAAACGGGCGTAATGCGCCCGTTTCTCTCCGGCCCCAATTCATAGCTGGCCCGGCGTTATCTTGACGAGTGTTTCAAAGATGCCCGCGATCCATAAACCAAGAACGTTTTCCGCTCTGAATGGGTATTTCCACGCTGGCACCTTCTGGCTGGCAATCGCAACACTTGCCGCGCTGTTGTATTTCCAAGAGGGCGTTGCCGCGCTGTTAACCGCTTGGGAACTCCCCGAGTACAGCCATGGACCTCTGATTCCGGTGTTGTCCCTGTTGCTCTTTTTACGTCAGCTTAAAGATGTCCCCGTCACCTCCGATCCTGTTGCCGACCGGGGCGCCGGTATCGCGTTGCTGGTATTTGCCCTGCTCGTCGGGGCCGTGGGCAAGCAGGCCCAGATTGACGATATCGTAGCTTATGCGCTGATCCTCTGGGTGGGTGCGATGTTGCTCATCTCTTGGGGTTGGCAACAGGGCAAGCAGTTTTGGCCACCGGTGGTGCATCTTGTCTTCATGCTGCCGTTGCCGGGGGTCATTTATTATAAGATGTCCACCATCTTGCAAGCCTGGTCATCGGAACTTGGCGTCTGGATGTTGCAACTGATCAATGTGCCTGTCTTCCTTGAAGGCAATATCATTGATCTCGGGGTTTACAAATTGCACGTGGCCGAAGCCTGCTCCGGCCTGCGATATCTGTTCCCCATCATGTCGTTCTCTTACATTTTTGCAGTGCTGTTTCGCGGTTCCATCTGGCATAAAGCCGTCCTGCTTCTGGCGGCCGCACCGATCACAATTGTGATGAACTCAGTGCGCATCGCCTTTGCTGGCTGGCTGGTGAACTATCTGGGGCTGGAATACCTCGAAGGCTTCAGCCATTTCTTTGAAGGCTGGGTCATCTTTATGATTTGCGTGGTGATCCTGTTTCTTCTTGCCTGGGTCATGCTGCGGTTCACGGCTGAGAAAATGCCGCTTCTGGATGCGCTGGATCTGGACACCTCCGGCTGGGTGACGCAGGCGACCCGCATCCGCTTGATCGAGCCGTCAAAGGCCCTCATTTTGTCAGCCGTCCTACTGTCGCTGGCAACGATAAGCTGGCAGGTCCGCCCGCAGATAGACACCGGCCCGGTCGACCGCGAACCATTTTTGCTGTTCCCGACAACTCTGGGCCCATGGAATGTCGGTATCCCCGAGGTTCTAACTGAAAATGTCGCGCAGGTATTGGCAGCAGATGACTACCTCGCGGTCCAGCTCTCCCGTTCTGATGCCGCAGCACAAGTGGGACTGTTCATTGCTTGGTATGACGATCAGACCCGAAATGGCACCCATTCGCCTGAAATCTGCCTGCCGGGTGCGGGCTGGGAGATCGCATGGTTGGAACGGGTCGATGTCGCCCCCCAAGTCGGGTTTTCCGAGACTTACAATTTAAACCGCGCGGTGATCCAAAAGGGCGAATCCCGAATGCTGGTCTATTACTGGTTTGAACAGCACGGCCGCCACGTGGCCTGGGATCTGGCGGCCAAAATGTATCTTCTTTGGGACGGGTTGACGATTGGCCGGACTGACGGCGCGCTCGTGCGTTTGACGACCCCGATTACCAAAGACGAAACAGATGCCCAAGCAGAGGCGCGTCTGCAAGACACCTTCCTCGAGCTTACCACCGTGATGCCCCGTTTTGTCCCAGAGCTTTAATGTCAGGGAATTACACGCGCCAGCCTCGGGAGAACCGACTCACTAGATTAGTGAAAGCCTTCTGAGGGCATTTACAGTTGATCTATTGAAACGGCCGCAGACTTCAAAAACGCGTATTGAGCAATCAATGCGCTCTAAAAGGGCCCGGACAAGCGAATCAATCTGAATCTGTAGAACCCGCTCCCCCTGCTCATAGAATTAACTCGCCACTCCACCACCTAATGTGGCGATTGAAGATTTGGCAAAAAACGATCCAAAAGCATAGATGATATGCTTCTAGCATAGTCCACCTATGCTTCTGCGCCTGTATTGCGGCTAAAATCCATCTTAATTAATAATAAATTAACAATTAAAATTTAATTCTAACAACCATAACAGCTTGCAGGTCGCATTAAACTGGAACCGCCAAATATCACTACCAAAAAATCATCTTTAGATTGCATCTTTAGGTTATACACAATTTACACGAGAAACGACTTAGAGTATTGTGTCTAAATAAACACGCAACCTTAAGATTGAGCAAGAATACATCCACAGTTTCGCAATTGTGGTTAAATTCCGCTCAATTATGACATAATTTGTCCATGAAATGGACATGGGAGTGACGTTTCTTTTAAGAAGACATAGCGAATAGGATTAACAGATGTTTATTGTCTACATCACTCTCGGAATAATCTCAGGCATCTTTGCCGCCATTGCGACTCTCGTTTCAGGAGCGGGAATATTAATGGCCATTGCTGCATATATGTTCGGAGGTATCGTCGGGGTCAGTGCTAGTGCACTCTGGTTGATACTCGCGCGCAACGGTTTCACCCGACACCCGTCTCCCAGCCCGCACGCCCAACGGATTCCGCAAAGCAGATTTGAATAATAATATCCCGTACAATCCACGTTCATTACTTTATTCCGAGGTGTGTTTTATGGCGTTTCGCAAAATACAAATCTCGCCATGTACATACTCTCCATCGCCAAATGCGTCCAATAGCAGGCCCTGAAGCGGACGACATTCACGGCGCTCCTAATATCGCCTATCCCCATCTTGCCAAATTAAAGAACGTGACTTCCACCTGAATCGCCAACGCATTCTTGCCCAGAACCTGTTATGTCTTGCCCTGTCGGGCTGCGGTTTCTACCACGACACCCCCTCGACATGTGCTGCCGTGGAAGCGATCCCCCCAATTTTGAGCTGTAATCTGCCCATCGTTCCCAAATGTGGTAATATTCCGCCTGAAATGGTCATGGTCACAACATAGAATAGACACGGGGGTAATAGTTTTTATGTGTTGGCACGAACTTCTATGCCGTCGGATTTCTGGTGCCCTGCCATTCATTCTCCGGCTCATACTGGGACTCTATATAATGGCTTACGAATCCGAACTGGCACAGGCCGAAACAGCACAAGGACTGGACAACCCGACGCTCTCATTCAATCTGGCTGGGGCTTATGACTACAATCCGGGACTGCAGTTTCTTGACCTGACAAAAATGATGCGCCCCTGGATCGGGCATGTTGACGGCGGTTGGGGTGGCATGACCACCGACGAGTTGCGCGATGGCGGCTATCTGGACGCCGATGGCTGGCCGACCGAAATCCCCGCCGGACTTGAACGGATTGGCACAATCTGGGCCTGGAGCGATTTCCGTGAAAACGCCGGAAACGACCATGCCGGCGTTTACGTTTTGGAATACGAAGGCGAAGGCACCATCGAGCTGCGCGGCGATGCCACGATTATTTCTTCCGAGCCCGGGCGCATCGTTTTCGAAAATGCCGATGCCGCAGAGTTCCTCATGAACATCATGGAAACGGACCCCAGAAACAACGGGAATTACATCAAGAACATCTCGATCGTAGCAGAAGAGCACAAAGACCTGTACGATGCGGGGGCGGTGTTTAATCCCGACTGGCTTGCCTTGGTCGAAGATGCCCGCGACTTGCGCTTCATGAACTGGATGGAAACGAATAATTCCGAAGTGACCTCCTGGGATGACATGCCCTCCGTCACCGGGCCATTCGGCAAGCAGGGCATGCCGGTGGAATATATGGTGCAACTGGCTAATGAACTGGGTGTGGATCCATGGTTCACAATGCCCCACCTTGCCGATGACGAATATATCCGCAATTTTGCGACCTATGTGCGGGACAATCTCGACCCAGAGCTGACGGCACGGGTCGAATATTCCAATGAGGTCTGGAACCTTTCCTTTGAACAGGCCCGCTGGGTCCGTGATCAATCCGAAGCTGAATGGGGGGAAAGCGCCCGCTTTGATTACCATGTCAAGAAGGCTGTTGAGACTGCCCTGATTTGGGAAGACGTCTATGGTCCTGAGGCAGACGGCGGGCGTTTGGCGAATGTGCTGGGGACAAACGCTGTAAACCCCTGGCTGTCCGAACGCCTTCTGGACGCCGCCATCTGGCGCGAGAACGAGCCGGAAAATTACGTCGACCCAACCACAGTCTTTGAAGAGCTGGCCACAACAACCTATTTTGGCGTGGCCACAATGGGCCATAACGACCTCAGAGACGATCTGATCGCCGCAATCAGCAACCCGGCGATAGATGCCAAGCAATGGCTGGCAAACCGGCTGCAAGATCCCAACTACACCAACTCGATCCCGCAAATAGCAGGATCCCTCAAAGAGACCGCAGCTGTTGCGCATGACAATGGCCTCAAGCTCGTCTCCTATGAGGGGGGCCAGCATGTACATCATTCTTTCGCCGTAAGTGGTCTGACCGAAGCCCATATTACAGCTCTGAACGACTTTATGATTGATTTCGTACGGTCCGAAGAAATGGCCGAGCTCTACCAGCAGATATGGGATGCCTGGACTGAGCATGGCGATGGGGCCTTTATGCAGTTCACCGATATTGCGACCCCCTCCAAATGGGGGTCATGGGCGCTTTATGACAGTCTGGATGATAGCACCCCGCGATCAGAATTGCTGGAACGTCTCAACGACAGGACGTCTCCCTGGTGGTCCGAGGCCGAGGGCGGGGAGTTCCGCCAGCAAGGTGTTACTGAAACAGGCACCAATGCAAACGACGTCATGATCGGCACCCCTGAGGAAGACTATCTTATGGGCGGCCGTGGCAATGACACCTTCATCGCCGGAAAGGGCAATGACGGCATCAACGGCGGCCGCGGGACGGATCGCGTGGTTCTGTCGGGCAGCCCTGCAGATTACTCCCTGCGCATCGAAGGAGACGGCTACCGGATCAACGGCCCCGATGGCAGCGACTTTATTATCAATGTGGAAGAACTCGCCTTTGGTACGGGCGAGGTGGTCATTCTGGCTGATTTAGAAGCCAATTCCGATGGTGTGTTGGAACTGACCGAAGGAACCGGGCCGATTGATCCGACCGATCCCGGCTCCGATGTAATCCGTATCAAGGAAACCGAGGTCGTTAACGGCGAGACACTGGACGAGGTCAAGCTTGGCAATCTGGGCAGTGCAGGCGAGGGTGTCGTCATCAAGGCAATCGACCACGGTTCGGCTTTGGGTACACTGCTGTCTCTGGATGAATCCGGAGAGAAACCCAGCTATATCTTTTATGCTTCCAACACTGACAATCCCGAAGACGCACTGGAAAACAGCTCTGCCTCGTTGGATCTGAACAATGCAGCGATCACTGTAGGTGCGCCGACGATCACAGCAACCAAGGAAGACGATATCCTTCGGGGCTCCGGTATGGAGGACCGTGTGAACGGGGCCGGTGGTGATGATGCGCTTTACGGACGGGGGGGCGATGATTACCTGCGCGGCAAGGCCGGAAACGACCGGCTTTACGGTATGAACAATGACGACGTCCTGCACGGGAACAAAGGTCAGGATAAAATTTTTGCCGGTAAGGGCGATGACACGGTAAATGGCGGGTCCGGGGCAGACACCCTTAAAGGGGGCCGCGGTGACGACAAGCTGTCCGGCCAAGCAGGCAATGACATCATGACCGGCGGATCGGGCAAGGATGAGTTCGTATTTAGCGCTGGCACTGGTCAGGACATTGTGACCGATTTCTCAGTTAAAGACACCCTGACCCTCAAAGACTTCCTGTCCGACGGCCAAAGCATTGATGACGCCGCCAGCATGGCAGACGGCAATCTGGTGCTTAGCAATGGCGAAGACAGCATCACGTTGTTAGGATTGGGCATGGATGATTTTGATTGGGTTAAAGACAGCATCGCCTGACCCGATCCATCCCGTCTCAGAGCAGGTCGCGCCGGAACATTTCAACCAAAGCGTCGCGACCTGCCCTGTAAGGGCACAATTCTGACAGGGAAACTGTCCTGTAACACTCTGAAGCCTCCGACTTCAGAGTGTTACATACTATACGTGCGGTCGTGATACATCCGCCACGGTGCAAGCGGTATAACTGTGATATTCGGCACTCAATCTGAATGCTTCACAATTTACCATTACCCATTTAGTTTCTATCCAGACGCTAACAGGGGATATTCATGAATACTTTGACAACCCGCGACATTGTGTTCGTGTATGGCGCACTGCGGTCAGGCACAACGGTGTTCCGGTTGATGCTGAACGCCCATCCCGAAATTGCCAATCCTGGTGAAATGGATTTTCTGTTTGACCATCTGCACCCCGACCCGACCCATCCAACCGGCTGGCGCTATGATCTGGCGGCGCTCACGCTGAACCGGATTTTTCAAGTTCATGGCATGACCCTGTTGCCCGGGCTGGACGGGCTGGACCTGCTAGAGGCTTTTCTGGACGAACTTAAAGGCCAACACTCCGAAAAAATTCTGTCGATCAATATCCACCGTCATGTGGATCGGATTATTGCCATCCTGCCGCATGCACCGCTGATCCACCTGATGCGCGATCCCCGCGATGTGGCACGGTCCTCAATTGTCATGGGTTGGGCAGGTACAACCTATCACGGGGTGGAACATTGGCTACACACCGAAACCGCATGGAATGTCGTAGAGAGCGAAACATCCCCCCCGCCCGTCTTCACATTGAAATATGAAACGCTTCTTTCCGATCCTGAAAACCAGCTTCGGGACATCTGTAATTTCCTCGGGCTTTCTTATGATCCGCAGATGATGGATTACTACCACGGGACCACGTATTCGGCTCCGGATCACACACTTGTCCAGCAATGGCGTCACAAAGCTGACCCGAGAGATATTGCCATATTGGAACACAGGGCCGGTGCAATGATGCAAGCGCGCGGATATCTTCCCGAAATGCCACCCGTCGAACTTGGCGTGATGGAACGCTTCCTGCTTGCCTTACGCAACAAGTCCCACGTCTGGGCATTTCGCCACCGCCGTTACGGGGCGACAAATTTTTATTGCGAAAAACTGACTCGCTGGCTGCGTATTGCCGGACTCCACCGTCACTTTCGCCAGCGTATGAACAAGATTGACCAGAGGGCTGTTAAATAAGGTCGCCCCGCCCGTGTCGCACCCCTTCCCGACAACTCGAAATGATTACGGGACTAGTTATAGCCACCATAGCCGTCGTTTTTCTCCATGTAGCGGCATTTGTTCAAAAGCACACCCAACACATTCGTCTGGGCCGCCAGATCACGTTCGCAAACATCAATTTCGCGCATAGACGTGGTTCCAGCCTCTGCCACCAAAAGTACGCAATCAACCTGCCCGACAAACGCCAGCGTATCATCGTTAACCAGCATGGGAGGCATATCAAAAATCATTAAATCGGGGGCATAGGCTGCCTCGATCCTGGCCAGTGCAGGCCCGACGGTCGGGCTTTGTAATAGTTCTGCGGGACTTTGAGCCCGAGAATAATTCAGTCCGAAGGCCAGATTGGGGCGCGGCCGCACAGCCAAGGATGCGAAATCCGCCTTGCCCTCAATAACAGTGTCAAAACCGGTCTTCCCCTTAACGCCCAGCATTTTTGCCAGTGACGGGCGACGCATGTCCAGCTCAGCCACAATGGTGTGCACATCCTTCTGTTTAGCCAGAGAGAATGCAAGGTTCAACGTCACGGTGCTTTTACCACAGTTTGCCCCGGGAGACGTAATTGCTAGTCGTTTCCAGCCGTTGGCACGCATCTCTCGTAACACTTTCGTGCGCAAGACACCAAAGGCCACCTCCCCGGGTAGGGATTGCCCGGTGGTGGCAAAGGTTACGATCCGTTGTCGTGCCATCTGGCGCGCTTTGGGGGCAAAAGTTGCAAGAGGTCTCCACGCCTCGGCCCGTTGCTCTGGTCCTGTTGATCGGGATGCGCTGGCCGGGTCCGGTGCAAACTGCGATGTCGGGGGCGCAGACGCCGGATCTGGGGCGGTCGCGGCGGCCCGTGCGGCACGCGCTTTACCAATGGCGGCTTGTATTTTATCCATCTGTCTTCCCTACCCCAGTCCGGTTCGTGCAAGCAGCGCATCAAGAATGGGCTGTAACGAACGGATATTGGCATCAATATACCACAAGCCTGCCGGTATTCCGACCAGCACGACCAGTGCACTTGTTAAAATGATCAACCAACGCCGCCATATCTGACCCCGCGTGCGCATGTAGGGCAGAGTGACAATCGGAGTTATATCCAGTCCGTTGACCAAATCCGTAGGGCGGCGCACGGCCGTGTTCAAAAGCTCCAGCAGGGCGATAAAGCCGAACCCCAGCCCCAACCCTGCGGCGACCCCCATTGCGGCGATCTTCTTGCGATTGGGACTTTGCGGTTTGGAGGGCGCAATCGCCTGCTCGATCACGGTAATCCGTTGGCCCTTGGACAGCGCCTCGATCATATCGCCTGTCTCTGCTCGGGCGCGGTTGGCCACGGCCTGATCATATTGCAACCGCAAGTTCTGAAGGTTGCGTGTCAGCGTATCAAGAGTCAGCGCATTTCCCGGCGTGGCGGCGATAGAGGCTTTCAGGGCTTCAAGTTTGGAATTGATCTGCTGTTTCTGCTCTGCGATGAACTCCAGTTGCCCGTCAATATCCGCAAGCTGGAGTTCATAAGGCGTCAGCTGGGTGCCGTCTTCATTCACTGCGGACATCGCGAGCGCGGCCTGCTGTTCGGCGACAACCTCCTCAAGGGCCGCAATCTGGGCCCGCAGTACCACCACGCGCGGGTTATCCAGCGACAACACCGCCACCGAAGTGGCCAGCCGGTCCTTCAACTCTTGCAACTGCAGTTCCTCAGCGGTGCGGGCGTCTTCTTCGACCCGCCCGATATCACCGGTTCTCTCATAGAGAGCCACCATTCTGTTGCGCCGGTCACGCAACTGGTTTTCCTCCCGCTCAAGTTCGAGCAAGCGTTCCTGTTCTGCGGTCTGTTCGTTGCGCCGAAAGCTCAGGCTGTCGGGCAAAGCATCTTCATTGGCCTCCTGAAATTTCAGGATCTGCCCGCTGGTCTGGGCGAGGCTCTGTTCCAGTCGGGCCACTTCCTGGGTGAAGAAATCCAGCGTCTGTCCGGACACAGTCGTGCGCATCTCGACATTTTCTTGCAACATCAAGGTCACGATTTCATTTGTCACCGCCGCCGCCATTTTTGCTGTCGGTGCCTCAAAGCCCACGATGACGACGGTCGCGGTGGATTGCCCCCGCTGGACCGACCCGCCAAAGGTACGGATTTGAACCCGGTCGCGCAGGTCACGCACTTTCTCGTCCGGGGTCATCGGGTTGGCAGGCGTCCCCGCGCCGCGATAAATGCCCAGCCTGTTGGCCATCTCAAGCAGTTTATCGCGAGTCATGATCCGCTGCTCAATGATCTGGAGCTGTTCCGAAGCATCGGTCTGGACCGTAGACTCCGCCAGTTTATCAGGGATCTGCTCGGATTCGACCACCAGCCGTGCTTCGGCCACGTAAACCGGAGGCAGGAGCAAGGCGGCGGCAACCCCCGCCCCTATGCCCAGACACAGCAGGATGAAAAAATAGGGAAAGCGCCGCCAGAAAACCAAAAGGTAAAATTTAAAATCCATACTCAACCCGTTATTTCAAACTGCGCGGTGTAAATATATAATTGTCCGGCGCTACAGAGGCTGCGCCGCCGCCAAAAAAGACACCATCATCCAGTACCTGCTGCACGACAGACGCGGTTACCATTTTCCGATCGTCAGTATAGGCATAAAGCAGGGACAAATCACAAAGCTGATTAATCAGGCGGGGAACACCTTTGGTCGCGTTGTAAATCGCGTTGGCCGCCTTCGGGCTGAAAAGCTCAGTCGTTGCACCGGCAATCTGCAAGCGATGATCAATGTAATCGCGCACCGTCACCGCATCAAGCGCGGACAAATGGAAGCTGGCCGCGACCCGCTGGGCAAATTGTGTCAGGTCGGCCTGATGCACGACATCGCGCAACTCGGGCTGGCCAACCAGCACCAACTGCAACAACACATCCTTGTTAGAATTGATATTGGTGAACATCCGCAGTTCTTCTAGGCTCTCACGGTTGAGATTTTGCGCTTCATCAAAAACAAGAACAACCCGGCGCCCTTCAGCATATTCCGCGATCAAAAACTGCTCAAACATCCCGAACAGCTCTACGTAGCCGGCTCCGGCGGGGCAGTCCTGGTCCAATGCTTGCAACACCCAGCGCAACAGTTCGTCGCGGGTGCCGTGCGCATTGGAAATCAGCCCCACTTGCAGATCATCCCCGAGCGAATTGAGCAGGTGATGCAATAGCGTAGTCTTGCCTGCACCCACATCCCCGGTGATGAGGGTGATAGGCGCACTGGTCACTATTCCATATTCAAGCATCGCAAAGGCGCGCCGGTGGGCCGGGGACCAGAATAGGAATTCCGGATCCGGCACCAGATTAAACGGTCGTTCGCGCAAACCGAAGTAATCAAGATAAAGGTTGATCGAGTAATTCATCAGTGTTCCAAAATAAAAAACAGTAACCCGTCAAGAAAGGGCAATTTAAGTCAAAGAGTACCACAGACACCATCTGTTACAGGACGTGCCAAAGCGATCCTGTCTTTCATAATTCTGCTTGGATTGAGTATGCGGTGTCTGGCATGCGCTTATCAAGGGTAGTGTGCGCGTTCTTGGATGTATGATCACTCCCTGAAAGTATTGGTAGATTGGGACCAACCATCAGCTTCCCGACGCAATTTCATGCCTGAAATTCCGGAAACCGGCGATCCGCAGGCGGGCAGCATCACAGCAGCAGCAAAGGCAAAAGGGATCAGGGCCCCTCTTAACTGAATGATCCGGTTTGGCAAGCTTGTGGCCCTGTTCTACAAAAAAACAGACTGTTTCTGAGGAGAAACAATAAGTAAAAGTATTTCCAAGCAGTTACTTAAAGTGTTTTCAGTAAAAAAATCTTGCCTGCAGCAGTCTATATTTTTTAAAAAAAATTAGTTAATATAATCTTAATAACTTAGTCTTGATTCTTAACAACCAACTATACGATTCTGAATAGTTTCTGAATGCAGGCGTTTTAAACGGCTTTAATTTAGTATGTGAGCAACCTTAATTATGACGATACATTATAGCAATATCCCAAACGAAGCCCAGGCATCTTCTGTCACCTCTGGACTGTCCAAACCGGGTCCCTACGAAGCCGTTTTCAAACGCGGGTTCGACATCTTCTTAGTTCTTGTTGCCCTGCCCATTATTTTTCCAATAATAGCTGTTTTAGCCCTTTTGGTGGCACGCGATGGCGATGGTGCCTTCTATTGTCAAAAACGCGTTGGTCGTGGTGGCAAAACCTACCGGATGTGGAAATTACGCACAATGGTTGCCAACGCAGATCAACAGCTTATGGTCTATCTGGCCAAAAACCCTGCAGCCAACGCTGAGTGGACAACAACCCAGAAGCTCAAAAATGATCCCCGCATCACCCCACTTGGCCTCGTTTTGCGAAAGTGCTCGATGGATGAACTGCCTCAGTTGTGGAATGTATTAATCGGTGACATGAGCCTTGTAGGCCCGCGCCCGATGCTGCCTGAACAACAGGACCTCTATCCCGGCCTGGCATATTACGACCAGCGTCCCGGCATTACCGGTATCTGGCAGGTGTCCCAACGCAATGAATCAACCTTTGCCGATCGCGCGCGATTTGACACGGATTACTGTGCCAATATATCTTTTAAAAGCGATCTAAAATTGCTGCTAGCCACTGCCCAAGTCGTTGTTCGTGGTACAGGCTATTAATAGATCAAACCTTGCACACATCCCATAAGTGCAAGGTTCTTCTGGACATATAACCAAGTTGCCGCCCTAACCGCATGAAACGGAACACGAAGTAATCCTATGCTGAGATATATGCGCGTTTTTCTGCTGCTTATCACTGTTGTGACCCTAACTGCGTGCAAAAGTCCTGAAGAAAAAGCCGAATCCTTCTATCAATCCGGTCTGTCTTTGATGGAAGCGGGGGATCTCGACCGTGCAGCAATCGAATTCCTTAATGTTTTTCAGCACAATAACCTACATAAAGACGCCCGCCGAAAACTTGCAGATATCCGGCTGGGACAAGGCAATTTCGGCGCAGCCTACGGACAGTATCTCCGCCTGATAGAGCAATATCCCGACACGCCGGAGGTCCGGCTTATTCTGGCACGGGTAGCGTTGGACACGAACAATTGGGACGAAGCCCGCCGCCACGGCGAGGCTGCCATCGCCCTTGTTCCCGAAGATCCCGAAGCACAGGCGCTGGCTGCAGCCTTTCAGTATCGTGACGCAGAGGATGCCAAGGCGCGGGCCCGTGCAGCGGGCCTTGCCTCGGAACTGTTGGCTGCTGATGCCTCGGACGAAGTATCGCGCCGGGTGGTGATCGACCATCTGCTACGCAGTGACACGCCCTATGACGCGATGGCCGAAATTGAGCGCGCGCTGGAACGCGACCCCCAAAGCTATCCTTATAATACATTGCGCCTGAGACTCCTGAATCAGGTTCAGGACACTTTGGGCATCGGCCAGCAGTTAAAGCGCATGGTCGCGCTCTATCCGGATGATCAGGATTTGTCGCGAACCCTTATTCACTGGTATCTCGCACAGGGCAATCTGACGGACGCCGAAGACTACCTGCGCCAGCTTGCCGGTGACATCACCGCCAATCCCGCCGGACATATATCAGTGATCCAGCTTATCCAGAGCAGCCAGGGCCCCGAAGCCGCACAAGCCGAATTGAACCGGCTTGCCAAGGCCAATGCCGATAATGCCAACGCCGATATTTACCGCACCCTGTCTGCAATGATTACTTTTGATAGCGGGAACCGCGATTCCGCCATCAGCATCATCGAAGATATTGCAGCCAATGCAGAACCCTCGGAACAGACTTGGAGAATTCGCAACATTCTCGCCCGTCTGCTGATCGCCACAAACAATCATGTGGGCGCCAGAGCACAGATCGAAACCGTCCTGACCGAAGATTCTTCGAACGTGGATGCACTGAAGCTGCGGGCGGCCTGGGCGATCGACGACGACCGCGCTGCCGAGGCGATTGTGGACCTGCGAACCGCTCTGGGCCAGCAACCCCGGGATGCAGAAATTCTGACGCTCATGGCGCAAGCCCACGAACGTGAAGGCGCCCAGGCCCTCGCGGGAGAGCGTCTCGCCCTGGCAGTGGACGTCTCGGGGGCCGGCCCTGAAGAGTCCTTGCGATATGCCGCCTTTTTACTGCGCAACGGCCGCACCCCCGCCGCCCGCAGCATTTTGACAGACGCCCGCAACGCCAACCCAGGCCATGTCTCCGTGTTAACCGAACTCGCCAAAGTTCTGGTAACCGAAGAGGCTTGGGTCCCCGCCCAAGATCTCGCCAATGAATTGCGCACCCTCAATGACACTGCCGCCCAAAAGGCGGCCATTTCATTGCAAACCGCCCTGTTGCTTAGCCAAAACCGAAGCCAAGACGGGCTGGTCTTCTTGCAAGAACAAATCGCACAAGGCAATGCAGATACCACGGCCATTGCGCAGGTGGTACAGATCCAATGGCTGTCAGGCAATGTTAAGGCAGCTCGGATATATCTGGAAGAGGCTCTAGAAAATGATCCCCGCAATGGCACCCTACGAATGCTCGGCGCAACTCTCCATGCTATTTCCGGCGAGTTTGCTGAGGCCGAGGCGGAGTTTCGCGAGCTAATTGAAGAATTCCCCCAATCCGAAGAACCGGTGTTACGACTGTACAACCTGTTAATCTCGACCAACCGCGCCGAGGAAGCTGGTGCAATAATCGATGCCGCGCTGACCGCTCAGCCACAATCACTGAACCTGCTGTGGGTCCGGGCGGGTGAACTGGAGAAATCCGGTAACATCGACGCGGCCATTGGTCTCTATGAGCAAATCTATGCTGCCAATACTAATGCGGTAACCATCGCCAATAATCTGGCATCGCTCATTGCAACACATAAGGATGATACCGACAGCCTGAAACGCGCTGCAACCATCGCCAAACGTCTGCGCGATTCCGATATACCGCCGTTTCAGGACACCTACGGCTGGATTGCCTTCCGGCTTGGAAACTTTGAAGAAGCCAAGAACTATCTGGAGCCGGCAGCCACTGGCCTACCCGATGATCCTTTGGTGCAATTTCACCTTGGTATGGCCTATGCTGCCCTTGGAGAGATGGACCAGGCGCGCAAGGTTCTGACCCGCGCTATTGAATTGGCTGGCGACAGCGCCCTGCCCCAATTCGATACCGCCCGCCAACAATTGCAAGAATTGGGCGGTTAATATCACCCGAGCGGTCTTCTGCCGTGCTTTATATCTTTTTTGTATTTTGATCTTGGCCAACGGACGCTAGACTGACTTTTACAACACGGCTTTTGCCTGTTTCACCATATTGTCAAAAGGCCACTTCATGTTCCGAATTTCCACGCTTCTCGGCTCTTTTCTGGCCCTGATCCTTTGTGTAACGACCGCCACCGCCCAAAATTACCGGGTGCGCCCCGGCGACACGCTCCGGATTGAAGTCATTGAAGACTCAAATCTGGATCGCACTGTGTTGGTCGCGCCGGACGGGCGAATCTCTTTACCCGGTACAGGGCAGGTCCGAGCGGGCGGGCGCACAATGCTGCAAATCCAACGAAGCCTGACCGCGCAGCTTGCACCGAACTTTGCCAACCCGCCCAACGTACATGTCTCGCTCGAAGAACTGCGTCCCACCGTGCCTTCCCCCCCCGCCGAAGATCCGGTCACGGCGGTCTTTGTTGCCGGTGAGATAAAAAATGCAGGTCGGGTGGAACTGGAACCCGGCACCACTTTGCTACAGGCGATTGCCCAATTCGGAGGCTTCACCAATTTCGCCGCCACCAAACGTGTCCAGTTGCACCGCAGTGCCAAGATTTACACCGTCAACTTTGATGCAATACTCAAGGGCACCAGTCCCAACGGGACCGTGCGATTGCGGGAAGGCGACGTGATCATCGTTCCACAGCGTCGTTTGTTCGAATAACGCGTCAGAACGATGGCCGGGGGTGCTGCGTCAAATGAATCATTTCTTCAGAATTGTTATTCTGACCGGCCTCTGTCCGGCTGCAGGTTTGGCACAAGATGCCGATCCGGGGGGGCTCTCTTTTACGTTTGGGCTGAGACAGCAGTTTGAGGCGTTTACCGACCGAAGCCTGAGCGTTGCGGGTCAGGATCCCGGAGGACGCAGCACCACGATCCTGACCTTTGGCGCGCTGAGCGAAACGCGTCAGGACCGGCTGGAACTTGAGTTCGGCACCCAGCTGAGCGATGGTCTGACACGCACGGACACAACCGCCGATCTGTCCTACCGCCGCACAAGCGCCAATGCGGTGCTCGATCTGACGGCGGAATGGGTCCAGTCGGATTTGGCCTTTTTGCGAAGCGCCTCTAGCTTTGTCGACGCCGACGGGATCGTTGTGCTACCGGATGATCTGGGACAACTGACCAGCACAGGCACCCGCACCGCAACCACATTCGGCGCCTCCTTACGTTGGGGCGAGCTGCGGCCATTGGGGGCGTCGCTGGAGTTGCGCCACCGGATTCAGGACTATGACAATGCCCGTGCAACCCTGACGGATGGCACGACGACGACCCTTTCCGGCGGGTTGCGGTTCAACATCAATCCGGTCACGACCGCAAACCTGAACCTGCGCTATAACATCATTGATGACGATGGAAGTGCCGTCGAAAACACCGCTATCCTAAGGGGCGGGCTGACCTTTGACCGGCCATCGGGCCGGTTGGTGACGCAAATCTCCGTTGCCCATAACGATGACAGCGAAACCCGTTGGGCCGCCTCGGTCAATCGCCAGTTTGAACTGCCCCGCGCGGATCTGGATATCACACTCGGGGTGGCACAGGATGACAGCGCAACAGCACAGCTGATCGGGCGGGTCGCCTATGGCTATGATCTGCCTGAGGGCCGCATTGAATTCAGCGCGGGCCATGACCTGACCGCGGGATCAGACCGGCGCAACACGACGCTTCAGGCCAGCTATACCCAAGAGCTGACCCCGATCAGCGACCTGCGGCTGCTGCTCGACTATGCCCGGGCGCGCGATACGGATGACGGTGCAGATATAGCGGTTGGCACTTTTTCTGCCAGCTACGGGCTCCAGCTGACCCCGGACTGGTCGGTCAATTTCGGGGCCCGCACTGATTTGCGCAAGGATTCAGGCACAGCCTCACGCGCCAATGGCGTCTTCATGGTGCTGGGGCGCAGTCTGACCTGGCGTCCTTAAGTCCGGATGTTCAATACACCCCACGCCCCCCGCGGGGCGCTTATTGCAATCCTAGCCGTAATCATCGCCAGCGAGGTTGCTCTGCAAATGGCGGATCTTGGGTGGATCGGGTCCCCCCGGTGGCGATCGCTGGCCTATCAGTACGGGGCGTTCTGGCCCGGCCTTTTAGACAGTTGGGCGCCCAATTATGCCGCCCAGCCCGTCACCATGTTTGTCTCCTATGCCTTTCTTCACGGCGGCTTGGGACATCTGGCGGGCAATGCGCTCGCACTTTGGTTTCTGGGTCAGGGTGTTGTAACCCGTATCGGACAAGGCGGTTTTCTGGGAGTGTTTGCATTGACCGCCCTTGGAGGCGCGGTCTCCTTTGCCGCCCTCAGCGCTGGTAATACCCCGATGGTCGGGGCCTCTGGTGCGCTCTTCGGACTGATCGGGATCGGGGTTGGCTGGCGTTTTTTCGACAGCACGGCCGCCATCCTCCGGCGCGCCCGTTATGCTCTTGGCAGTATCGCCCTGATGGTACTGCTGAACATTCTGTTGAACTGGTGGTATAACGGGCATCTGGCCTGGCAGGCCCATCTGGGCGGCTTTGTGACCGGATTGGTGCTGGCAAAATGGCTCGGCGCCCGGCCCCGAGACTTCATGGCGCCCCAGCGCGAGCTTCATTGATCCAAGTCTCCAGAGCAACTGTGTTCTGGGTATTCAACCATGTCCGGCAAGCGTGATGATCTGTGCGCCATGCCCTTTCAAGGGTCTTTATCTGCGCCCTTGATGATGTTGGCTTGCGCATGAAATCCATATGCACAGCAAACCAGCGGTTGGCCATCTCTGTGTCGCTTTTTGCGTGATGCCGTGCTGTTTCCAAAGCAAGACAGGCAAACCGGTTGTCATCACTAAGGCGCCAGCGGAATCCCATATAGCGCGCATAAAGCTTTTCCTGCCAGCGAATTTCAGGGGGACGGGCATATATAGAGGGCTCAAAATCCGCGCAGAGTTCTGCGATATCTGCCTGCTGGTGCGCCCGCCAGAACCGGTCAATTGCATCGCGAATGAAGCTGCGATGCCAACCCCAGTAATGCAATACCTCAGGTGTGCAGGTTTCCACCTTAGCTTGCCCGCTCAGGGCGACGCCGGTGGAAAACTGGTCGAGACTGAAGACAGGGTCTACGTCATACAGCACATTTGCAATATCAATCGAGCGACACAGACTGTCGTGATGTGCCTCGACAACCCCGACGATCCCCGAGTTATACATGACAGAGTGGCGCGACAACATCCGGCCGCAGATTTCGCGCCCTTCCCCAAGCCACGCAGAAATATCCGACCAGATACCATGGTCTGAAATCGGGCCCTCATTCGCATGCATCAGAGCCGTCTCCGGCGAAAGGCGGGCGGCCAGATGTTCCGGGGGCACCAGAAACAGCGTATCCGTGTCAAAATAGAGGACCGGCCCCAGCTTCTCCTCCAGAGTTTGTCTGACAAGGTGGAGTTTGACGAGATGGGTGACGCCGGATCCCCGGGTCCAGTTCTGCCAGTCCGCCGCAGATATAATCCGCTCCGTTATCGGCAGGGGAAAATCACCAAGGGACCGGTCGGTATAAACCACAACCCGGGTGTCGGGATCGGTGCGCAATTTCAAAGCGCTGAGTATGCTGCCGAAAAGTTCGACACGATAGCGGCGCGCATCGCCGTATATCACGGTAACGAGCGTCAACACGACGGTTTACCTCGACTCAGCATTTTTTTGATCTTTTAGAGCCGGCTTTGCCAACGGCAGTTCTCTTAACGGGGATGGCGGGTCTTCCAGAAGCTTTCTGACCTGCGAAATCCGCGCTGCGAACTCCTTTTCAAAGGTATGATCCGTGGCAAAGGCCAGCGCTTCAAAACTGGCATGGGAAAGCTGTTCGGGATGCGCCTGCAGATCGGCAACTTTCTTCGCCAGTTGTCGGGCATCATTTATCGGTGTGGTCCAGCCGATGGCTCTGCCTTTCGTCAAACCGCAAAGCGCGTCATTTGCATAGCCTACGACCGGCACACCACAGCCAAATGTTTCAAGGTAGGTGCAGGAAGGGTCTCCCTGACGATGGCAACACACAAACAGGTCGACGTGACTGCGCACAGCCGGAAGCAACTCTGTCGCGAAATCAACAACACCATGCAGCCGCACCCTTTCCCCAAGACCATACTCGCAGATGCGTTGCTCCATGATCGGGCGCAAGTCGCCTTCACCGTAAATATCAAAACTGAAATTCAGCCCCGCATCCTTCAGGTGGCGGGCAACTTCGATCAGATCATCTCCCCCCTTTACCGCGGTTAGTCGGCCCGAATAAGCGATCCTGAGATGTGTGTTGCGGTCCATGTCCCCGAGTCTCGCAGCGACCGCTTCGGAGTCGGCCAGCATATCCACGGTCATCCGGTTGTCAAAAAACAGCAGGGTATTGCCGTTTATCTTGCGGTAGATGTCATAGGTCGGCGTGCCGTTGCACTGCACCGCATCAGCGGCCGTTATTCCCCGAAGGTTGCGGCGCTCCTGACGCCATGCCCAAAGATACCTTCGATAGCGTATGATCGGATTTGTGATTTCTGCATCAATGATCTGGAATCTTGTGCGAAGTGAATATTCGGTCACAAATACAGTCTTTTTCCCTTGGGACCGGCACCATTGCGTAAGATTGGCGAGCCGGTGATCGCCGCCCAGCATAACCGCATCGGCATCGGCAAGTGCCGTATAAATATGGTTTCCCGAATAAGGAACGATACGCACAGAAAACGGCAACTGGTCTAGATCGAATTCAGCATCGTCCAGATTCCCCGTCGATGCAGCAGTGTGCGGGCGCATGATTGCCACGATCGGTCCCCCCCACAACATTGCCATCCGCGCCATGCCATCAACAAATTTCTTCGTCAGCAACACCCGCCCTTCTGCCACAGAATGTGCCGGCAATGAGGGGATTATCGCAAGGAGGGCCATTGTTCAGCTCAAACCTGTCTTTGTCTCGGCGATTACCTTTACGATACGCTGTTGTTCCACCGCATCCAGATCCGGCGAGAGCGGCAGGCACAAGATACGTTGTGCAATATCCCGGGCGACGGGCAGATTCTCGGGCTGCGCCGAGGGCAGGTGACGGTACATGGGCATATCCGAAATCAGCGGATAGAAATACCGCCGCGCGTAAATACCATTGGCCCGAAGCCGCTCGTAAAGTGCATCCCGCGTGAAACCGGCATCCGGTTGTACCAGTATGGGGAAGCTGTATTTATTTCCGGTCTGACCAGAGGCCAGAGGCAGGCAGCGAACTTCGGGAACCTGCGCCAGCAAATCACGGTAACGGGCATCCGCCTGACCTCTGCGCTCCGTGGCCTCATCAATATATTTCAGCTGCAATAGTCCGAGCCCCGCGCTGAACTCGTTCATCTTTGCGTTCATACCCACACGGGACACGGTTACTTCGTCAATAATTCCAAAGTTACGAAGTTCGTCTATACCCTCTTTTGTGGTGGCATCCCTACAGATAACAGCGCCTCCTTCAAAGGTGTTGAACACCTTGGTTGCATGAAAACTCAACACAGACATATCGCCGTGGCGCAGCACGCTTCCTCCTGAATCACGCACGCCAAAAGCATGGGCAGCATCGTAAATTAATCTCAGGTTGTGGGCGTTGGCAAGGGCCTCGAAAGCCTCCGTATCGCATGCGCGACCAAAGATATGCACGGGCATGATGGCACTGGTCTGCGGGGTCAAGGCTGCTGTGACAGCCGCCGGATCCAGATTCAGCGTGACCGGATCAATATCCGCAAAGACCGGCTCCAGACCGCTCAGCGCCAGTGTATGGCTGGTGCCGACAAAGCTGAAAGGCGTCGTAATAACCTGTCCCTTCAGGGCACATTGTTTCAACGCTAGCATAAGACCCAAAGTTGCATTCGCAACCAGACTGACATGTTCAACACCCAGATAGGTACCGAGTGCCGCTTCAAATTCTTGGTGATAGCGACCACCATTGCTCAGAATTCGGCTTTCCCACAAATCTTCAAGTATTGGTATCACTTCCTGCAAGGGTGGCAGTGTCGGACGAGTGACGTAGAGCGGACGGCCTTCAGCCATAAGCGAATACCTTTGCAGTTATTATCTTCAATAGAATTAAGGCTTCCTGTTTGAATACAAAAGCCGTGCAGATCAACGATTCTCCTTGGCCCCGCCCCGCTTCGTTGCGCGCTCTGCTAATGACACTTCCGTCAAAAAAAAACGGGTTGCGAGACAGGAAAGCCGAAATGCTTACAAAATGTTACGGGGCACCGCATGCGGGAAGTGGCGGCTTGTAAGCGGCCGGAAACACCAACTAGGGACAGCACGTCGCAGTGTGCTTAACAAGCCTTCTTTTACGCGACGTCCCCCTGTCAGTGCCTTTGTGCAATCAGACAATTACATCACTTGCATCAAAGCCGGTGATCCCGCCGAGCTCAATGGCAAGTTCCACGGCGCCATCGCCATCTATATCAAGCTGCAGGAATGTATTGCCACCCGACACTTCAACGCGCAGTTCCCCCTTGCCACCGGAAGTATATTCATCCGTGCCTACGAAGCTGATACCCCGTTTGAAACCGGAGAGATCCACGACATCCTCACCTCTGGTGAAGTCCCCGATAAAGTCGGGGTCATCTGTCGACGACTGGAAAGCGCGGGAAAAGACAAAGGTATCCTCGCCGGCACCACCGTAAAGAACATCCCCCGCAGCACCGCCAATAAGGATGTCGTCACCGCTATCGCCGTAAAGAGTATCGCTGCCGCCGTTGCCGCGCAGAATATCTTCATGGGCATCACCGTTGATCACATCAGATCCCTTGCCACCGAAGAGGACATCATCACCGTTCCCCCCTTTGATGCTGTCAGAGCCTTTACCGCCTTTAACGGTGTCATCTCCGGAGCCGGCCCAAATACGGTCCGCGCCTTTGTTGCCTTTGATGACGTCATTTCCGCCCCCGCCATAGAGCGCGTCGTCACCTTTTCCACCGCGCAGCAGGTCGTTGGCGCTCGCTCCGAACAGGATGTCGTCTTGTGTCCGGCCTAACAGAGTGTCATTGCCCCCCAAGCCTTCCAGAATGTCAGAGCTGGCACCGCCCACAAGCAAATCATCGTCCGCAGTCCCTGTGACAACATCAGGATCGGGATCGGGGTCCGGATCCACAACGTTATCCAACCCCAGTTCCTCGGACACAAAATCAAGGATCAGGTCATAGTTTGCAGCGACCAGCGGGTGTACACTGGAGGGGATGGTGAAATCCTCGGGAGGCAGCGTGCC
>NZ_BMKA01000005.1 GCF_014643735.1 Neptunicoccus cionae | reverse complement strand
AACGACAGCCCAACCAGCCGCCCAGTACAACGGGCGGAACGATAAGCCCGCGACGAACGCCGCGAGGCGGCCAACCCCTCAGATCACGGCGACTTTTTCAACAAAATAAGCCCGAAGTGTGAATTCGTTTTTTGTGCGGCGTGCGCTCAAAACATAATAATTGCGGCAGGAGCGCAGTTTCGCATGCCGCGCCGCCACCAGAAAAGCAGTCCTTTGCTCATGGCCCAGCGAAATTCTTAAAGTGAATAATAGCCTAAGAAACAAAGCCGTTTGTGGTCGTGAACATGCCAATGATCGGTTTCAATTATCTGCTAACATAGAAATATTATTAGTCGCCATCTGCGACACCCTCCGCGCGTAATCGTGCGCGACGTGCTCTGAAGCTAGGTAGGACGATCAAGATCGCAGCGATGATCAGCAACCCGAGTGTCATTGGGCGTTCCCAGATGAATGAAATGCCGTCGAATAGCTGCATTGAACGCGAGAGGTTATCTTCCAGCATTCCACCTAAAATAAATCCGATTAACAGTGGAGCCAACGGATAGTCCGCGAACTTCAAAGCGGTTGCACAGACGCCGAACCCAACGAGAATTAGCAATTCTGTTGCATTGTTCTGTCCAATGTACGCACCCATCAACGTAAAGAACAAAATGAATGGGATAAGGAAATTGCGTGGGATTGCCAAAATTTTGGCGATGTAGGGGATGAGTGGCAGGTTGAGGATAAGCAGAACCAAATTGCCGATAAACATGGACATGATTACCGCCCAGAAAATTTGCGGCTCATCAATCATCAAACGAGGGCCGGGTGAGACATTGAGCGCAATGAGCGCGCCCAAGAGGATCGCCGTGGTGCCAGATCCGGGGATACCCAAAGTCAGCAATGGCACGAATGATCCCGTGCAGGCCGCGTTGTTTGCAGTTTCAGGAGCAGCGAGACCTTTAATCGAACCATTCCCGAACTCGGCTTGCTCTTTTTTGCTGGCAAGGTTGCGCTCGACAGCGTAGCCTAGAAAGCTGGCGATCGTCGCGCCGGCACCGGGCAAAACGCCGATAAAAAAACCTTGGAGTGATTGGCGACCAATAACGGGCGCTATGGCCCGTGACTCTTTGCCAGTGATGCGCAGATCTTTGATATCAGCGCCGGCACTGTCTGCTGCTTTAGGCTTCAGCACCAAGAAGAGAGCCTCAGGCAGCGCGAACATTGCCATTGCGAGTGTTATGAAGCCAAACCCCGTTTGCAGATCCATGATCCCGCCTGTGAAGCGCGGGAGACTGAACAAGGTGCCTTCGCCGACCGTCGCCATGATCAATCCGAACACTGTCATCAAAATTGCTTTGGCGACTTGGCCTGTCCCCGCGAAGGCTGCAATTGCTGAGAGACCGACGACCATCAATGCGAAATACTCAGCTGAGTGGAACAACAAGGCGACAGACGATAGCATAGGCGCAAAGATCATCAACAAGATCGCGCCGATAGTGCCTCCAGCGAAACTCGAGATCGCGGCGATGGTAAGTGCTTTGCCAGCCTTGCCTTGTTTGGCCATCGGATAGCCATCAAAACTGGATGCGACTGTGCCTGCGACGCCGGGCGCGTTTAGCAAGATTGACGATGTGGAGCCACCAAAGATGGCACCGTAGTACACGCCTGCTAGCAAGATAAGTGCGGCAGACGGATCTCCCAAGGAGATCGCAACAGGGATCATGATTGCGATGATGGACATGGGGCCGAGGCCCGGAAGCATGCCGATGAACGTACCAATCAGGCAACCAGCAATGACCATTGCGAGGTTTTGGAATGACATTGCCGTTTGCAGGCCGATGAGAAGTCCTTCTAGCATATTAACCCCCTAGAAAACCAGGCAATGGACGCATGTAGATGCCCAGTACCTGTTGCACCAGATACCAAACGATCATGGTGGTAATGATTGCGATGGACGCCATTAAAAGCCACTTTCGTTCGCCCAGAATGAATGCGCCAAAGAATAGAAATGATGTTGTGGAAATGATGAACCCGACAGGGCGCAGACAGATCGCGTAGGCGACCATCAAGCAAAGAAGCACAATTGCTTGGCCAAGTTTATATTCGTGCAAACGGCGATAGTCGATCTCGGCTTCTTTTGGCTCAGACTTCTCGATTCCGAATAAAATCACGAGGCTTGCACCGATAGCGAGAACCGATAGCGCTTTAGGGAACGTACTTGGCCAGATCGGGTTGCGTCTCATGAAGGGCGCGAGATTTGCATCCATCGTGAACCAAGCCGTGTATCCGTAGACCAGACATATGCCTAAAAAAATAAGTGCGATCCAGCGATCCAGAGCCATAATCTTTCCCCTGTAAATAAAATGGGCGGAGCCGTTTCCAGCTCTACCCGAATGGACTTCTTTTAGAGGAAGCCCAATTTCTTCATCAGATCGCCGATAACTTTTTCTTGGTTCTCTAGGAACGCTTTAAAGTCATCGCCCGGGTTGTGGATGTTGACCCAACCGTTGCGGGCACGAACAGCTTCCCACTCAGGTGTTTCGTACATCTTGGCGATTGCATCCTGATAGGCCGCAGTCTTTTCCGCTGACAGACCCGGTGCGCCAAAGAAGCCACGCCAGTTCACAAAGCTCATGTCGATGCCTTGTTCTTTCATTGTCATCGCGTCTGCTGCCGCTGGAACGCGTTGGTCAGATGTCACACCGATGATCTTCACTTCGCCTGCATTCGCAAGATCAACCGCCTCAGAGAAACCTGTTGAAAGCGCTGCAATTTCACCTGACAGAAGGGCCGCCATTGCCTTGCCACCTGCGTCATATGGAATGTATTTCACGTCAAGCGCGTCTTTGCCCGCTGCTTCCATTGCCATAGCGGCGACAAGGTGATCCATACCGCCGGGAACAGAGCCGCCGCCGATTGCAGTACCAGATGGATCCGCGTCGTAGGCCGCGATCAGGTCTGCCATCGAATTCACTGGGCTGTCCTTGTTCACAACTATCGCTGCGTAGTCACCGATTGTGCCTGCAACAAGCGTCAAGTCACGGAAGCTTTGCGGGAATACACCTGTAAGGGAACGGATCACAATAGGGGTCGAGTTGACCATCAACGTGCCTTGGTTGCTATTCGCGTTTTCGATCAAGAAACCGATGGCTTTGCCACCGCCGCCGCCAGACATGTTCTCATAAGATGCGCTGCCAACAAGGCCCGCACCGGTCAGTGCTTCGCCCGTGCCGCGCGCTGTGCCGTCCCAGCCGCCTCCGGGGCCACCTGGAATCAAGAAGTGGATGCTGTCCACAACCTGATGGTCATCCGCTTGCACTCTTGATGTAAATCCAACCGCGGCAACCGCTGCGGCGATAAGGGCTCTGCGGCCCAGATTAAAAGTCGTCATGATTTTCCTCCCAATTGACAACTGCCCGCACTGCGGCTCAGTTACGTGCATACAACCACAAGAACCTGACACTGACCTGACATTCTCTTGAGAAACCTTGATCGCACATGAAATTCCTTCTCGTTGAAGATAATAAAGAACTTGCTGACGCCATATCTTCGCGGATGCGTCTGGATGGTCATGTCATTGAGCATGCAGAAAATTTAGCTGATGCGAGAGCTTTTGTTGAAGTCGGTGAATACGATCTGATCCTTCTTGATATCATGCTGCCTGATGGGGATGGGCGAAGCTTTCTGAAAGCACACCGTGCCAGCGATCACGACACGCCCGTGATCGTTTTGACCGCGCGTTCTCAGGTGTCTGATCGAATCGGATCGCTCGACCTAGGAGCGGATGACTACCTAACAAAGCCCTTTGACCACGCCGAACTTGAAGCACGATGCCGCGCGGTTCTTCGCCGCAAAGCCGGCAAAACCAAAACCGTTATCGAGTTGGGTGGCATCGTTTTCGACCCGCTTGCTGGACTTCTTTCGGTGAATGGTGAAAGCGTCAATCTGCGAAACCGCGAATTGCGTCTTTTTGAACTTTTGATCAATTCGCCAGGGCAGGTTTTTTCTAAGCAAAAACTTTCGGATCGTTTGTTCTCTTATGACGATGATGTGTCCGAAAACGCGATTGAGGTCTATATCGGCCGGCTCAGAAAGCACCTTGAGAATTCAAGTTTGAAGATCACTACGCTGCGCGGACTTGGATATAGGCTCGATCATGTCCGCTAATATGGCCACGTCTGGCTCCCTTAGAAACCGACTGGTTTTGATCCTTGTAGGGGGCGCTGCAATCCTTGCGTATTTACTGTTTTTCGCGATCCGCAACTACGCAACACAGGTCGCGCAGCAGGGCCAAGACAGCATTCTTTCTGCTTCGATCACGTCGATCTTGGATGCCGCAGCAATTCAGGGCGATGTTGTCGAAGTCGACCTTCCCTATGCGGCTTTTTCGATGCTCAGCACTGCTTTTGACGATCAAATTTTCTATGCAATCTATCAGGATGATGCGTTTTTGTCTGGATATGAGACGCTGGCCATCGCAGGCGTCGCAGCGCGCGAAACTGTTTTCAATACTGTCGACTATCAAGGAACCCAAGTTCGTGTTGTCACGGCCAGCCGCACGTTGATTGGCAAAGACAAACGCACGCAAATTCGCGTGGCATTGGCTCAAACACAAGACGCGCTGGCGGGAACTTTGCGTCAAATCTCGCGAAATGCGGCGATTTTTGGAGCAAGCTTCTTTCTGTTGGCAACGCTGTTATCGTTCTGGGCGACATCAAGCACGATTGGACAGTTGAACCGCCTTACCAATTCGGTGACGCGTCGTGGTCCCCAAGACTTAAGCCCATTTCACAAGCCAGTCCCGTCAGAAATGTTGCCACTTGTAACGTCGTTGAACTCTTTGATGGCGCGACTTGATCACACCCTAAAGCAATCCGAAGACTTTATCGCAGAGGCTGCGCACCGTGTCCGAACGCCGCTTGCGACGGTGCGTTCTTATGCAGAAGCGACGTTGCAAAGGGTGGATAAGGAAGAAAATAGGCAAGCGATGCGTTCAATGGTGCGGGCGATAGATGAAAGTTCGCGCGCCGCTGGGCAACTACTGGATCACGCGATGATCACCTTTCGCGCCGATCATCTTGAACAGCAAGACGTCGATCTTTCAGCTTTAATTCACGACTTGGTCGAGCGTTTGAAGCCGATTGCAGAAATGAAAGACCTCACCCTTCGCTTGCACAGTGACGCGCAAGTTCCTTACAAAGGTGATGCGATCCTACTTCAAAATGCAGTGCGAAACCTGCTCGACAATGCGTTGAAATACTCGCCTAGTGAAAGCGTCGTGGACATTCATGTAACCTGCACGCCAAACGTGGAAATCCGCGTTTGTGACAGTGGTAAAGGGTTCCCAAAGGGCGAACTTGATACGTTGGCCATGCGGTTCAAGCGTGGCATGAACGCCGAAGGAACGATTGGGTCAGGCCTTGGTCTGACTATCGCGATGGATGTCGCAGTGGCGCACAATGGGACGTTGCGTCTTTCAAACCAAGCGGAGGGCGGCGCATGCGCATCATTGTTGCTTTAACGATTTGGATACTTCCGCAGCTTGTACTTGCCCAAGACTGGGAAGATCGCCGTTTGTTCGAGAATGAAGGTGCGGAGCGAACGCTCCGAATTATTTCCAGCACCGACACTTCACTATTTGCCCCGATTGTCGAAGATTTCCTGAGCAAGAACCCAGAAGTTTCCGTCGAATATCTGGTGAACGGAACGGCTGACATCGATCAGATATTCAGGGCAGACCCCGATAAATATGATCTGCTCATTTCCAGTGCAATGGATTTACAGCTTAAAACAGCAAATGACGGGTTGGCGTTACGCTTAAGTGACGTCGCGCATCCGCCTTGGGCGCAGTGGCGACAAAGCCTGTTTGCCTTCACTTCAGAACCCGCTGCAATCGTAGTGAACAAAGCGGCTTTTGCAGATCATCCATTACCGCGATCCCGTCAGGAATTGATTGAGTCTCTGCGCGCAAGACCGAATGTCTTCAAGGGTCACATTGGCACTTATGATATACGACAATCCGGCTTGGGTTACCTATTTGCGACCCAAGATGCGCGCGCATCTGAAACCTTTTGGCGTTTAATGGAGGTCATGGGTGCTTTGGATGTTCGCCTTTATTGTTGTTCGGGTGACATGATCGACGATCTGTCCGATGGGACCATCGCTGTCGCGTATAATGTCCTTGGAAGCTACGCCAGTGTTCGCGTTGAAAGCGAAGATCAAATCGAGATTATTTTACCGTCTGACTTTCCGACCACGATGATGCGCACTGCGCTCGTTTCAAAAGATGCACCACAACCCGAGATCGCCGTAGAATTTGTGCAGCACTTGATTAGATTGCAATCGGATCACTCCAATGACGTTTTCTTGCTGCCCTCCCTGAGGGCCCAAGAAAGCGATGTTGAACGCGCCACGATTGCTCTTGAACCTGCACTAATGACATTTCTCGACAAGCTCAAAAGGCGCAGGTTCATCGGGGAATGGGAAAATGCGGTGATTCAGAAATAAGTTCGCCAAACATGCCATTGCGCCCATTCCTTTAGATTGAAGTTTATCTGGCTAGTCTTGCGACAGCCATTGCCAAAAGGCTCTTAGGTTCAATGTTAGCAACTATTGATTGCTGCCCTCGCGCAAGTCCAAGGCCAGTTTTGGGTACAAGCGGCGAATTTCATCAACTAGAATGTCTATATCCTTTGAGAGAGTGCGATGATTTGCGATGGCACAGCGCAGTGCATAGATGGATCCGACGCGGGTATCCGATAACGCAACTAAGCCGCCTTCCTGAAGACGGAGCATAATCTCACGGTTCAAATCTTCAATATCTGCCTCGGAGAGGCCCGGCGGATAGATGCGAAAACAAACGATGTCTAGCACGGGTTCTGCCAACAGTTCCATGTCCGGATCGGCACGAATACGGTCCGCTAGGAACTCAGCTTGAGCAATGTTTTGATCAATCAAACGACCAAATTTTTCAACGCCATGTTCTTTCAGGCTCATCCATACCTTTAGCGCACGGAAACCGCGTGACGTCTGAATGCCAAAATCATGGAGCCAATCGGCAGCGGCTACGCCGCGCGGTTCCTTTTCAAGATACGCTTGGCTGAGTGCGAACGTATCGATATGTTGCGCTTTGTCTTTAACAAGACAACAGCCGACCTCAAACGGAGCGTGGAGCCATTTGTGCGGATCGAGAGCAACAGAGTCAGCCCGTTCTAAACCCACAAGCTTTCCACCGTTCTTAGGAGCGATCGCCGCGAGCGCACCAATACAACCATCCACATGCAACCAAAGACATTCCTCTTCCGCTAGATCCGCAAGAGCAGGCAAATCGTCAATGGCACCAGTGTTAATCGTCCCAGCGGTTGCGATGATTGCAACTGGCTGGATCCCGTTCGCGCGATCATTGGCAATCTGATGGCGCAACGCGGTAACATCCAAAGTGTAGTCTCCTTTGCACGGAAGCAGCCGCAGTGATGAACGGCCAAGGCCGAGCACCTCCATAGCGGTCATATGGCAGCCATGAATTTGATCGGATGCATAGAAAGCCAAATTCGCGTTCCCCAATCCATGTTCCCGAATTTCCTGCTGACCCAGTGCTTCGTTCCGCGCAACGGTGAGGCCAATCAGATTGGCGACAGAGCCACCGCTGGTTAGAGTGCCGCTTGCCTCCGCAGGAAAACCGGTCATGGTCTTAAGCCAGTCTACCACTTGTCGGTCCATCAGGGCCGCTGCATGGTTTCCCCCGCCTAGGTTTGACCCCAAAGCTGCGGCGAGAAAGTCACCCAATGCGCCGGTGAAATTGCTGGACCCCATATACCACATCCAAAATCTCGGATGGATGTTGCCCATAGGATAGGGCAGTAGGTTGGTCTTGATCTCGTCGAAAACCTTGTCCAACGGCTGACCGTTCAGCGGGATTGGTTCTTTATAGGACGCACGCACTGGATCGGGCATGTCTTGCCAAACAGGCGCATCGCGAACTTCTGAGAGGCGGCTGATTGCTTCGTCCACCATGCGATAAGCGGTGGCCCGCATCGCCTCCCAATCGGCAGGGTCTAGCGTTTCTTCTTCCTTCATTGTGCAGGTCCTGACGCCATCTGCGACCTGGGGGTCGACATCGATATCGCACGTTCTTCCGACGTCATTTCAGGCTCTATGCTGTCAAACATGGGTGTCGAAAGATAACGCTCAGCGGTATCCGGCAACATCGCAAGAATGATCGAACCCGGAGGCGATTTGGCGGCAACTTGCACCGCGGCCAAAACGGTGCCACCTCCGGAGATACCGGTTAAGATACCTTCGTGTGCTGCAAGTTTCAGCGCCATGGCGATGGCTTCCGGACCAGCGACAGGCATCAGCTCGTCAAAGAAATTGTTGTCCAATGCCTCTTGTAAGACTGCAGGGATAAAATCAGGAGACCAGCCCTGGAACGGATGAGGCTCCCACGCGGGGTGGCCAGATACAGGGCTCCCATCTGAGCTTCGCTTTTGTGCGATACCGCTTTCAATCAGGCCAGCATTTCCCGGTTCCGAAAGGATGATCCGAGTGTCTGGCGACTCTCGGCGCAAGACACGCGCGGTGCCTGTTAGGGTGCCTCCAGTTCCAAAACCTGTGACGAAATGCGTAAGGTTTTTGTGCGCAAAGTCCGCAATGATCTCTGGTCCGGTCGTCTGCTCATGGACCTTTGCATTGGCAGAGGTCTCAAACTGGCGCGCCAAAAACCATCCATTTGCCTCCGCCAGTTCAATCGCCTTGTTGTACATGCCAATTGCTTTGTCTGCACGCGGGGTCAACACAACCTTCGCGCCAAGCAACCGCATCAACTGCCGCCGCTCAACCGAGAAGCTGTCGGCCATGACAATGACCAACGGATAACCCTTGGCCGCGCAAACCATGGCGAGGCCAATCCCCGTGTTGCCGCTGGTCGCCTCAACGACAGTTTGGCCCGGCTTCAAAGCACCGGATATCTCCGCCTCCTCGATAATACTCATGGCGAGCCGGTCTTTCACGGAGGCCGCGGGGTTGAAAAATTCAGCTTTGACGTACAGTTCCACATGATCGGGTGCCAAGTTGTTGATGCGAACGACGGGTGTTTTGCCAATCGTTTCGATAATATTATTATAAATCATAGCATTGCCTTTCACATTCATTGGGTGGGAATTAGCGCTTCATTGAATAACCATAACTGGCCCAGTCGGTGCTAGCTTGTAGAATGGCTGTAGAAATAGTGCAGATGGGCCTGATTTCTGCTAATAGGTTGTCATGATTTACTGTTTCGGGAATTTTCAACTGGACCAACCGGCAGCCGAATTACGGCATGCGGACGGTCGCGTCATTCCCCTTGAACGACAGGTGTATCTGCTTCTTAGCTTGTTGGTCAAAAATGGCGAACGCATCACAACCCATGACGAGATCATAGATGCAATCTGGCACGGCGCAGATATTTCTGACGCCGCCATCGCAAGCCGTGTTCGGTCTGCCCGCGCTGCAATTGGCGATAGCGGAGTGCTGCAGAACGCAGTTCAAACGGTTCGTGGGCGCGGCTTTCGCTTCATCCTGCCTGTAACCACTAGGGCCGATGCCAGCTTGACTGCAGCGACAACCGCCAATGAGGGCGTCGCTCCCTCAATAGCGGTGCTACCCTTTGAGGCCTACGGGGAACTAGATCAAGCGAGGGTGTTCGCCCCAGCCCTTGCCCATGAACTCATCGTATCGCTGTCCTTGACAAAATGGCTGACAGTCATCGCTCGCGCGTCGAGTTTTCAACTACTCGGTCTTTCAAACGCCCAACTAATGAGCGAGCAACTGGATGTAAGTTACGTGCTGTCCGGTGCGGTCGAGATCACTGGATCCAATTTGGTCGTTTCCCCGATCTTGACGTCTACAAACACGGGAGAAGTAATCTGGGCGGAGCGATACACCGGCCCGATTGACGATATTTTCCAGATTAAAGCTGATGTTACAAATTCAGTTGTGGCAGCCGTCGAATTCCAAGTGCCGCGTCACCAAGCATCACTAGCCTTAAGGCAAGAAATCGACTCCCTTGATGCATGGAGTTTTTTTCATTTGGGGCTCAATCATATCTACCGGTTCACCGAGAAAGATAACGCGCTTTCGGCGCAGTACTTTGAGGAAGCGCTTGCCCGTGCTCCAGATTTTGCACGTGCGCATGCGGGGCTTTCTTTTGTAGCTTTCCAGCGCGCGTTCACCGGCTTTGGATCTAACCGGGCCGCTGCTGCGCGGGATGCCCTGAGCGCAGCAGAGAAAGCGATGGAGCAGGCACCGGACGACCCTTTTTCAAACTTCGTTCTCGGGCGCAGCCATTGGGTACTGCAAGATCTGGATACGGCTGCACATTACCTGAGGCGCGCGGTCACACTCAATCCGAACTATGCCCAAGGTCATTATTCACTGGGGTTGGTTCAGGCCCTGAACGGTGCCGTCGATCATATTGACCGACGTGCAGATCTGGCAACACGGCTCAGTCCTCTCGATCCGCTTCTCTATGGTATGCATGGGATGAAAGCTTGGGTCAGGTTCAACCGATATGAGTGGGCAGAGGCCGCTTATTGGGCGGATCTTTCAGCCCGCACACCGGGCGCGCATTTTCTGATCGATATGCTGGCAGCCATGACACATCAGGCCAGCGGGAATACGAAAGACGGCCACACGTTTGCAGCGCGCGCGCGCGCGCCGCCCGGACGCCAAATTGAGCGATTTTTTATCGGCGTTTCCGCTACCTCAAGGACCAGCAAGAAATACCGTGAATACAGCCCTTGCCAAGCTCGGTTTCTGACGCGGTTATGTAAAAATTTCATTTCTATGAAACAAATTGAGCTCCATTAAGCCGTTCGGTTTATGGGAAGGGCGGAACGGTGCGGTAACCGCAGAGATGTTGGGTTGTTTGACCTAAGAGCGGACCTTCGCTGCGCTAGACACCACAGACCGCTAGGAGCCGTTCATGTAACATTACGAACTTCACTTTCTGCTAATAGCTGCCGCACATTCTGGTCGCGACGAAAGACGTTACTCCGCCCCGTGGTGTCCGACTACGCGATTAAACACCATTCCCGCCATCGCGTGAGGTAGGCCGTCCGAGAAGCGACGTGTACGAGTTACCGACTGCAATGCGAAAGCAATTCTTCAACCGCGAAAAGTAAGATAATATTGTAGATGCTTTTTGTATTTGATGCACTCCGACCAAGTATTATTATACATTACGGCCTTGACGATATGACCGCCGGAGGCTTCTGCCCGCGCCACACAAAAAAAGCCCCGCGAATGGTTCGCGGGGCTTTTGCATTTAAGGTCGTGCGGCTTAAGCCAGCGAGGAATCGATGCCCTGACAGGCTTCGACCAGACCTTTCACCGCGTCGACGGATTTGTCGAACATGGCTTTTTCGTCTTTATTCATGTCGATTTCGATAACTTTCTCGATGCCACCAGCGCCGATCACGGTTGGCACGCCAACATACATCCCGTCGAGCCCGTAAGCGCCTTCAACGTTTGCAGCACAAGGCAGAACGCGCTTTTGGTCTTTCAGGTAAGCTTCGGCCATTTCGATGGCGGAAGCAGCCGGAGCATAGAAGGCAGAACCTGTTTTCAGCAGGCCAACGATCTCGGCACCGCCGTCACGGGTGCGTTGTACGATAGCGTCCAGTTTCTCCTGTGTGGTCCAGCCCATTTTTACCATGTCTGGCAAAGGGATGCCTGCTACTGTGGAGTAGCGTGTCAGCGGTACCATTGTGTCGCCGTGGCCACCCAAAACAAAGGCTGTGACGTCTTTGATGGAGACTTTGAACTCATCCGCAAGGAAGTGACGGAAGCGTGCGCTGTCCAGAATACCTGCCATGCCGCAGACTTTTTCTTTAGGCAGGCCGGAAAATTCGCGCAGCGCCCAAACCATCGCATCCAGCGGGTTGGTGATGCAGATCACAAAGGCGTTCGGTGCGTGTTTCGCAATGCCTTCGCCAACGGATTTCATCACTTTCAGGTTGATGCCCAGCAGGTCGTCACGGCTCATGCCGGGTTTGCGGGCTACACCTGCGGTTACGATACATACATCTGCGCCTGCGATGTCTGCATAATCGTTCGCGCCGCTCATGGTTGCGTCGTAGCCGTCAACTGGTGCGGCTTCGGCGATGTCGAGCGCCTTGCCTTGTGGAACGCCTTCGGCAATGTCGAAGAGGACAACGTCGCCCAGTTCTTTAAGGGCTGCCAGGTGGGCCAACGTGCCACCGATCTGGCCTGCGCCGATCAATGCAATCTTTGCTCTCGCCATGTTTCAAACTCCCGTGTGATGTGAAACTCGACCGTGTGCTACCGCCATTGGGTAGGCAGAGCAAGGCTCATTTGGTTCGGTCTGGCTGAGTTATCCTTAACGTGATCGAGTAAGCTGTTGATCTAAAGAGGATAAGTTGAAAAGTGTGCTGGCGCTGGGGCGGGGGTGAATCCGCCACGACCTGCATGCCGTTGTATACAGTTGATTCGGATTTCGGCACTTTCAGTGATCGGCGCGATCCGGCACAAGGCTGGTTTCGCGCCGCGATTTACGCTGGTCAGGCTTTTTCACCGTCAGTGTAAGCGTCATCCAGCGTTTCATAGGAGTCACCCGCCGCGACAAGGCAAGTCATACCGTTTGGCAGGGTGATCACAATTGTCCAACTGCCGCTGTTGTCACTGGCGAACACCTCGACCACGCCATTATTTGCGGCCAGTCCAACAGACCTGCGGGTTTCGCCGTATTTGGACTGGAGCCGCTCCACCACTTGGGTGCGTTCGGCACAACTTGCCTGTTGGGAATAGGCGGGGCTATGGGCCAGAATGACGCCTAGGAACCCCAGCGACAGTGCGAAAAGGAATTTCTGCATGTGTAGTCTCCGTTCTTTCAACGGGGCAGGCGAAACCGGCCTTGTTCTTGATGATCCGCGCCGACGACCCGAAATTGGTCTGATGTGATCACAGGGCTGCTTCCGGTCCATATTCAGGTGGCCAGCCGGCCGACCCGTTCCCCTGTGAAGGTGTGGGAGTAGACTGACCCTAAAAGCGGAAAAAATTGGTTAACGGCGCGGACTTTCAAAAGGGTGCGTGATGGGTGCGCAAGAATGCTGCGTAACTATGGCGCATTTCGGTATTATTGTTGCGCGACATTATTGTGTTGCAGGGGAAACTGTGGTTGATCCTGAACCCGAAACCGACTTTGCATATGACCGGAGCTGCTAAGATGACCGCTGAAAACCGCCCGTACCGTTCTGTTCTTTATATACCGGGGTCCAAGACCCGCGCGCTGGAGAAGGCGCAAACACTGTCCACGGACGGGATTATCTTCGATCTGGAAGATGCCGTCGCCCCCGAAGCCAAAGCTGAAGCACGGGGGCATGTGGCCGATGCGTTGCGGGACCTTAATTACGGCAACCGCGCTTTGCTGGTGCGGATCAACGGGTTTGAAACAGAATGGGCGATGGACGATCTGGCCGCGATTCTGCCCGCCGGACCTGAATCGATCCTGCTGCCCAAAGTCTATGGTGCAGCTGACATTGAAAAGCTGGCAGAAATCTTGGACGGGGCGGAAAACTGCGCCCACACGAAAATCTGGGCTATGATGGAAACCCCTCTGTCCATGTTGAACGCGCGCGAGATTGCGGCGGCGCCGCGCATGGCGGGCATGGTGCTCGGCTCTAACGATCTGATTAAGGATCTGGGTGCGCAAACCGATCCGGCCCGCACAGCGCTGCAAGCTTCTATCGGTCTGTGCCTGCTGGCCGCGCGGGCTTACGGGCTGATCTGCATTGATGGCGTTTATAATGCCTTTAAGGATGTGGACGGCTTGCAGGTAGAGCTGGATCACGGCCGCATGATGGGGTTTGACGGAAAATCCCTGCTGCATCCGGACCAGCTTGCCCCGACAAACACCGCCTATCGCCCCTCGGAGGCCGAAATCGAACTGGCCAAACGTCAGATGGCGGCCTTCAAAGAAGCAGAAGAAAGCGGAAAAGGCATTGCAGTGCTGGATGGCAAGATTGTAGAGAATTTGCATATCGTAACCGCACGCGCGCTGTTGGCCAAAGCGGATGCCATCGCAGCCAGTGAAACCTGAGGGATACCCCCATGACGCTTCTCTACCTTGGCATCGCCATCTGGATTCTTGTCCATGTCTTCAAACGGGTCGCCCCGAGCGCCCGTGCCGCGTTGGATCGGGCAATGGGCCAGAAACCGGCGAGAGGCGTCTTTGCATTGCTGCTGGTTGTCTCCATTGTCTTGATGGTGATTGGCTACCGCGCCGAACCTTATGATCCGGTCTACGCGCCGCTGGCAGGTATAGGGCACCTGAACAACCTTCTGATGCTGTTTGCTGTCATGCTGCTGGGGGCGGGATCGTCCAAAGGCAGGATGCGCAGCTGGTTCCGCCACCCGATGCTGCTGGGCGTGATCGTCTGGTCTTTTGCACACCTACTGGTCAACGGCGATTATGCCTCTGTGGTGCTGTTCGGTTCTATGGCGCTTTGGGCTGTGGCCGAAATCCTTCTTATCAACCGCGCCGAGCCTACATGGGCGCGGCCTGAACCCGGCCCGATCAAAGGCGATATCCGCCTGTTGGTCATCTCGCTGGTGCTTTATGCCATCATAACCGGCATCCACGTCGCACTGGGCCACAATCCATTTCTGGGAACTTACGCATGATTGTTTACCGTCTGATCACCGAGGATGACACCTCGCAATTTTGCCACCGCGTGACCGAGGCTTTGTCCAAGGGCTGGTCGCTGCATGGTTCACCGTCCTATGCGTTTGACGGCGCAAACGGCGTGATGCGCTGTGCGCAGGCTGTCACAAAAGAAAGCGATCAGGAGTATTCGCCGGACATGAAACTGGGGCAGGCGTAAGATGGTTAAAACGAACGCAGGCCGCTTTTTTGAAGATTATACTGTCGGGGAAACCATTCACCACGCGGTGCCCCGTACTGTATCGGGCGGGGAGCGGGCGTTGTATCATGCGCTCTATCCGGCCCGTCATGCGCTGTATTCCTCGGATGAATTTGCCCGAGCCAGCGGTCTGCCTGCGTCCCCTCTGGACGATCTTGCAGCGTTCCACGTGGTGTTCGGGAAGACTGTGCCAGATGTTTCGCTGAACGCATTGGCCAATCTGGGCTATGCGGAAGGGCACTTCCTGAAGCCGGTTTATGCGGGGGACACACTGCGTACAACGTCCGAGGTGATCGGGCTGAAGCAGAACTCCAACGGCAAAAGTGGCGTGGTTTGGGTGCATTCAAAGGGCTTTAACCAGCGGGATGAAGTCGTCATCGACTACAAGCGTTGGGTTATGGTGCGCAAACGGGATCTGGATGCGGCCGCGCCCGACACGGTTCTGCCGGAACTCAGCAGCGTGATTGACGCGGCTGACCTGACAATCCCCGAAGGGCTGGATTTCTCTGGCTACGATTATGCGCTCGCCGGTGAACCCCACCGTGCGGCGGATTATGAAGTGGGCGAGAAGATCAACCATGTAGACGGCGTAACGATTGAAGAAGCCGAACACATGATCGCCACCCGCTTGTGGCAGAACACGGCGAAGGTGCATTTTGATACATCGGCCCGCCCTGATGGCACGCGGCTGATCTATGGCGGGCATGTGATTTCTATGGCGCGTGCCTTGTCGTTCAACGGTCTGGCCAATGCGCAGATGATTGCGGGCATCAACGCAGGTGCGCACGCGAACCCCTGCCTGTCCGGTGACACGATCCGCGCTTGGTCCGAAGTGCTCGACATTGCAGAGACTTCGGCCAATGGCGTTAGCGCAGTACGGCTGCGGTTGGTGGCAACCAAAGGAGACAGTGCAGAAATGACCCTGCGCGGGGAGGATGGGAAATACCGTCCCGACGTGCTGCTTGATCTGGACTATTGGGCTTTGATGCCGTCCTGACCCCGCTGAACCGCGCCGTTTGGCGGGGCGGTTCGCATTTGGATATTTTCCCCAAAAAGAGCCCTGCCGTTCAGGATAAGGTTGGCAGGGCTCCATTTTCGTCAAATATCCTCGCCGAAGGCAACGGTGTGGACTGTCGGTGCGGGGCGTTGTTTTTGTGATCACGTAAATATTGCTGTGATCACAAATTCGTTAAATCATGGCTAAATGGTCAAAAAACCGCACAGTAGGGGCGCAAATAATTGCGCGCTTCCCTATGACTCCGCAGAATTCTTTGCTAACAAAGCCTCAGCAAGCTGATCAAGAGGTGCCTCATGGCAGACGTGAACCGTGGCAATCGCCCGCTATCCCCACATCTATCCATCTATCGACTAAGCATTACCATGTTCGTGTCCATCGCGAACCGGATTACAGGGGCAGGCATGGTACTGGCCGCTTTTCTGGTGGTGTGGTGGCTGATGGCTGCGGCCTCCGGCCCTGAATATTACGAGATGGCAAACGGTTTCCTGACCTCATGGTTGGGCCTGTTGATCCTCGTGGGGTCCCTTTGGGCGCTGTGGTTCCACTTCCTTGGCGGTCTGCGCCACTTGGTCATGGATTTCGGCATCGGCTATGAGCTGAAAACAGTCAATTCCACCGGATGGGGCGTAGTGATTGGCAGCTTTGTGCTGACCGTCATCAGCCTGTTCTTTTTCATCTAAGGGGCGCACGATATGTCTTATAAAACTGATCTTGGCCGTGTCATCGGTCTTGGGACCGCAAATGAAGGCGTGCACGAGTGGTTTTCGGGCCGTGTGCTTTCGGTTGCGCTGGTGCCTCTTGCTGTTCTGTTCCTTTGGATTGTCGGATCGCTGATCGGTGAGGAGCACAGCACAGTTGTTGCTGCTTTCCAGAACCCGTTTAAAGCGATTGTTGTGATCCTTTTCCTACTGGTGGCGTTCAAACATCTTGCGGACGGGGCGAAAGAAATCCTGCTCGACTATGTCCACGGTAAGGCGACGCTGGCCATTTCCTTGGTTGCGACTCGCCTGATCTGTTACTTCCTAGGGGCCGCTGGTGCCTTTGCTGTTGCCAAAATCGCCTTTGCCGGCTGATCGGAGACCGAATTTATGTCCGCTTATGAATATGTAGACCACACTTATGATGTTGTAGTTGTTGGCGCCGGTGGCGCTGGCCTGCGTGCGACGCTTGGCATGGCCGAGCAGGGCTTGAAAACTGCCTGTGTCACGAAGGTTTTCCCGACACGTTCCCACACGGTTGCAGCACAGGGTGGCATTGCGGCGTCCCTGTCCAACATGGGGCCGGACAACTGGCAGTGGCATTTGTATGACACTGTGAAAGGGTCTGACTGGCTGGGTGATACGGATGCGATGGAATACCTCGCCCGTGAAGCACCCAAGGCTGTGTATGAGCTGGACCACTACGGCGTGCCGTTCTCGCGCACCGAAGAGGGTAAAATCTATCAGCGTCCGTTTGGTGGCCACACGACCGAATTTGGCGAAGGCCCGCCAGTACAGCGCACCTGTGCTGCGGCTGACCGCACCGGCCACGCCATTCTGCACACGCTTTACGGCCAGTCGCTGAAAAACAACGCCGAGTTCTTTATCGAGTATTTCGCGCTCGACCTGATCATGGCGGAAGACGGCTCTTGTCAGGGTTTGCTGGCTTGGAAGCTGGATGACGGTACGATCCACCGCTTTAACGCAAAAACGGTTGTTCTGGCGACGGGTGGCTATGGCCGCGCTTACTTCTCGGCGACCTCTGCCCACACCTGCACAGGTGATGGTGGTGGTATGGTTGCACGCCAAGGCCTGCCGTTGCAGGACATGGAATTCGTGCAGTTCCACCCCACCGGCATCTACGGTTCGGGCTGTCTGATCACCGAAGGCGCACGGGGGGAGGGCGGTTATCTGACCAACTCCGAAGGCGAACGGTTTATGGAGCGGTACGCGCCGACCTATAAAGACCTTGCCAGCCGTGATGTTGTGTCCCGCTGTATGACAATGGAAATCCGCGAAGGGCGCGGGATCGGCAAGGATGGGGATCACATCCACCTGCACCTGAACCACCTGCCACCCGAAGCACTGGCCGAACGGTTGCCCGGTATTTCCGAAAGCGCGCGCATTTTTGCGGGTGTGGATCTGACCAAGGAACCCATTCCGGTGCTGCCGACCGTACACTACAACATGGGCGGTATTCCGACCAACTATTGGGGCGAGGTGCTCGACCCGACCAGCCGCAACCACGACAAGATCTTCCCCGGCCTGATGGCTGTGGGTGAGGCAGGGTGTGCGTCTGTTCACGGGGCGAACCGTCTTGGTTCAAACAGCTTGATCGACCTTGTGGTCTTTGGCCGCGCAGCCGCGATCAAAGCGGGTGAAATCGTTGATCCCAAAGAAAGCAACCGTCCGCTGAACATGGCTTCCGTTGAAAAAGCGATGGACCGGTTTGATGCTATGCGCAATGCAAACGGCTCTGTGCCGACTGCGGAACTGCGCCTTGAGATGCAAAAAACCATGCAAGCGGATGCGGCGGTCTTTAGAACCGACAAGACGCTGGCCGAGGGCGTGGACAAGATGAAAGCGGTTGCGGCCAAGATGGATGACATCAAAGTCACCGACCGTTCACTGATCTGGAACTCCGATCTGATGGAGACGCTGGAACTCGATAACCTGATGCCAAACGCTCTGGCAACGATTGTCGGGGCCGAGGCGCGTAAGGAAAGCCGTGGCGCCCACGCCCATGAGGACTATCCCGATCGCGACGACAAGAACTGGCGCAAGCACACGCTGGCGCGGGTTTCTGGAAATGAAGTCAAACTGACCTATCGTAATGTTCATGTTGATCCGCTTACGCCGGAAAAAGAAGGCGGCATCGAGCTGAAGAAAATCGCGCCCAAAGCGCGGGTTTACTAGGAGCGTTTCGTGACCAAAGGGTATCCAGTGCTGCGCAGTTTGAGGATCGGGCTCTGCCTGAGCCTTGGCCTTGCCAGCATGGCGGAGTCTCGCCAGCGGATACCCCTAAGCGCCGCAATTGCGCAGTGCGACACGCAATCCCTGCGATACAGCCGGAAGATCGCGGATGGCGGGGCGAACACCCCGTCCCGTGAGAAGCTGAACCGTCAGTACCGGACCTGCGTCTACGCCAAGTCCGGCCACTATCCGCCGCAGCCCAAAGTGGCACCGGGTCTACGGATCTCGGGAACGGCGCGGCTGGGTATCGTGGTGCGAGACTGACAGGATGGGGGATCACATGGGGCATGGGATGACAAAAACACTGACCGCCGGTTTGCTGCTGGTTGCGCTTGGTGCAGGGCAGGGGGCCGCGGCCCGTCAGGCGCAAATGACGCTGGAACAGGCTGTTGAGGTTTGCACCGAGCGGGCGGTAAAATTTGGCCGCAAGCCTTGGGGGCTATACGGTGACGAACCGCCGCCCTATCGTGTTCAAACCGATTATCGTGCCTGCGTCTGGGCCTATTCCAAACAATACCCCAACGCACCCGTCAAATACCGCGATCCTGCGCCTACAGTTTTAAGGAACTTGTTCAAATGATGCGATTTTTTGGTTTACTTGCTCTTGTCCCACTGGGGGTCGCCTGTACTCCGGTGACAGAGGATCAAACGCCCGATGTGTCCAAAGCTGAGAAGCAGGCGCAGGTTCAGGCCTATTGCACGCAAGAGGCAAAAAGCTATGCCAGACGGCCTCTGGTGATTGCGGATGACACTGGCCGTATCCAGATCGGGTTGCAGGCGGTGCTGCCGGATCAGGCCGCTGTGAACCAATACTACGCAGACTGTTACCGCGCGCAATATCGCAATCGTCCCGCAAAGGGCAGCACTGCACCAGATGATATTCCCAGCCTGCCAGCCTATGGCTAGGCGGACGCCCCCGAACCAAGACCGATGAAGATGGACTGGAACCCTCCCCAGCCAGAATGATAAGAAAACGACACGCACGCGAAGATCGAACGCGCAGTTAGGAAGACGCATAAAATGGTAGAACTCACCCTTCCCAAGAACTCCCGTATGACTGTTGGCAAGACATGGCCAAAACCCGAAGGCGCCACCAATGTGCGGGCGTTCAAGATCTATCGTTTTGATCCGGAAACCGGGGAAAACCCGCGCGTTGATACCTATTACCTTGATATGGATGCCTGCGGCCCGATGATTTTGGACGCGCTGATCAAGATCAAGAACGAAATCGACCCCACGCTGACGTTCCGCCGGTCTTGTCGCGAAGGGATTTGCGGATCGTGTGCGATGAACATCGACGGGATCAACACGCTGGCCTGTATCTATGGTCTGGACGAGGTGAAGGGCGAGGTGAAAATCTACCCGCTGCCGCACATGCCGGTTGTAAAGGATCTGATCCCCGATCTGACCCATTTCTACGCCCAGCACGCCAGCATCATGCCGTGGCTGGAAACCAAAACCAACCGTCCGCAAAAGGAATGGCGCCAGTCGATTGAAGACCGCAAGAAGCTTGATGGTCTTTATGAATGTGTGATGTGTGCGTCCTGTTCTGCGTCCTGCCCAAGCTACTGGTGGAACGGCGACAAATACCTCGGGCCAGCGGCCTTGCTGCACGCTTACCGCTGGATCATCGACAGCCGTGACGAAGCCACGGGTGAGCGTCTGGACGATCTGCACGACCCGTTCAAACTGTACCGCTGTCACACGATCATGAACTGCGCGCAGACCTGCCCGAAAGGTCTGAATCCTGCGAAAGCGATTGGCGAAATCAAGAAGCTGATGGTCGAACGCACCATGTAAGGGACGGAACGTTCGTTTCCCCCGACCGAATTAAAAGGCAGTCGCACAGCGCGGCTGCCTTTTTTGTGGGTAATCAAGGGGCTTGGGTGGCTCGGGGCCGGCGGCGACAGGAAAATACAATCGGCGTGATTATTATTCTTGCCACGACTCATATTTGGCCCCATATGCCCGTTCAAGACGCCAACGCACGCGCCTCTGGCACGATGGTCTAACCGCACGGTTATGTAGCGACGGTAACGTCTCCTTTGGAAATGAGCGGTCATAAATGGCCGGTTCTAGTGGAGATGCATCATGAATGCTTTTGTCGCCGACTTCGCGGTCGCTAAACCTGTAACTGCCCCTTCTGTTCACCGACAGTTGCGTCTGGAAACCTTCCTGCGCACAGCACGGTTCGACCGTCCGACACTGGTCCTGGACATTGATCAGGTCGAAGCCCAGTATCATGCGCTGGCCGCTGGTCTGGGGAACGCCCACATTCACTATGCAGTCAAAGCAAATCCGGCTGACGCTATTCTGGCGCGGCTGGTGCAACTTGGGTCCGGTTTTGATGCGGCCTCCCGCGCTGAAATCGAAATGTGCCTGTCCCACGGCGCAGACCCTTCGCGGATTTCCTTTGGCAACACAGTTAAGAAGGCGTCTGACATTGCTTTCGCTTATGGCGCGGGCATCACTCTGTTTGCAGCCGACGCCGAAGAAGAGCTTGAAAAGATTGCAGAACATGCCCCCGGCGTGCAGGTGTACATCCGCCTGATCGTAGACGCCTCCGAGGCCGACTGGCCCCTGTCCCGCAAATTCGGCTGTGCCCGTGACAAGGCGCTGGCCTTGCTGGGCTATGCCCGTGATTTGGGTCTCGATCCGGTTGGTTTCTCTTTCCATGTCGGATCACAAACCCGCAAAGCAGAGATGTGGACAACAACGCTCGACCAGATTGCGGGCATCTGGCACATGGCGCGCGCCCAAGGGTTCGATCTGTCGCTGCTCAACATCGGTGGCGGCTTTCCCGCCTTCTACGGCGAGGAAATCGAAGCGGCGACGCCATATGCCGCCCGTGTCATGGACCTGATCCGCGCCCGGTTTGGTGCTGTACCCCGTCTAATGGCAGAACCGGGCCGCGGGCTGGTGGCTGCGGCTGGTATGATCGCTGCCGAGGTGCTGCTGGTGTCGCGCAAATCAGACAGCGACATGCACCGCTGGGTCTACCTTGATATTGGTAAATTCTCCGGTCTTGCAGAAACCATGGATGAGGCGATCCGCTATCAGTTCATTACGGACCGCGACATGGAAGAGACCGGACCTTGCATTCTGGCCGGCCCAAGCTGCGACAGCGCCGACGTATTGTATGAAAAACGCCCTGTGAACCTGCCGCTGGGTCTGAAATCCGGTGACCGTTTTCTCATTCGCAACTGTGGTGCTTATACCTCGACCTATGCTTCGATCGGGTTTAACGGCTTCCCGCCGTTGGATGTGGTTGTGATCTGAACAGCCGCGACCCATGCAAGGCCACAGCTTTCGGGCTGTGGCTTGTTTTGTTGCTAACCCGCTCATTCGTCGCGATAAAGTTTCAGCTACGTATGGAATGCACGGCCATCCACCGGCGCCATTTCGCAAAAACATTGATTTTTTGAAGTTTCTCGTGCACCTTTGCTGATATTTTTAGCAAAGGATTAAGTTTATGCCAGTGAACCCTGCACAGCGGGGATATATCCGCAGCTTTGTCGATTTGGGCGGTGAAACCCTGATCAACTCTGAAACAAATTCCAACCAACGAGAGGCCGAGGTCACGATATTGACCAATGGGAACATCTTCGTTGCTTGGGAATCCAACCTTCAAGACGGTTCGGGGTTGGGAATTTTCGCTAAACTTCTGTCTGCCGATGGAACTGCGTTAACCGGTGATCTGCCGATGAATGTCACAACATCGGGCGATCAGACCAATCCGCAGGTTGTGGCTTTGGATAATGGTCGGGCGATGGTCGTCTGGCAATCGGGCGGCGATATCTGGGGCCGGTTCATTGAAGTTGACGGAACGTCTCCGGCAAGTGAGTTTCTTATCAACGAAACATCCTATGCTGCCGATTTCGAAATAACGAAATTTGCGTCTGATGATTTTGTTATTACGTGGGAAGCGAATGACGGATCAACCAGCGCCACCAGTGTCGGTGTTTACGCACAGCGATTTCAGTTCAATGGCACGAAGGAATGGGACGAAATTCGCGTCAATGACAACACCACGTTAAACCAGCGTAACGCCGATACTGCTGAATTGAACAGCGGTACGGTATTCACCGTTTTTCAAAGTCAGGGGCAGGTGGGCGCAATAAGCGAACAAGGTGTCTATCTGCGCAATTATTCGAATACATCGACGCTGGTTGGTAGCGATTTAGTGGTGTCAGATGAAATTGGTGTACAAGAAATCAGACCCCAAATCGAAGCGCTAAGCGGGGGGGGATTTGTTGTGGCTTACTTCGTCGGCCAAGAGCTTTACGCAAAATCCTATCTTAACACGGGTGCGGAAATCCCATCGAGCCTGGCCCAAATCACCGAAGGGATCGGCAGTCAGAACAACATGCCTTTCGAACTGGTGGCGCTGCCGGACAACCGCTACGTCGTGGTTTGGGTCAGCCCGGGCAGTTTTGGAAATGATCTGCACTACCGTGTTGTGGAGGGAGACGGAACTTCGCTGAATACTGGTATGGTTCACACCTTGACCAGCGGCACCCAAAACTTTCCCGAAGTCCATGCCCTGCCGCAGGGTGGTTTTGTGACAGCTTATGTCACCGGCAGCAGTACGTTACTTAATATCAATATCGTACGCCACGCAGAGGACGGCACCCCCGTCGGCCCGCCAACGCAGGTGGAATATCCGGTAAACACGAATACAGCAAACGCACAAATTGATCCTGAAATCGCAGTGACGCAGGACGGGGAGCTGGTGATCACATGGAACTCCTCGGTTCAGGACGGCTCTGGTACCGGGATTTATATGCAGAGACTGGATGTTTCTACGATCGGCACCAGTGGCGATGATGTGATGGATGGCACCAAAGGTGCAGATTTTCTTGGCGGTTGGCTAGGCAAAGACACCATCAGCGGCGGACGGGGTGATGATACCTTGGAGGGCGGTGCGGGTCAGGATGTGATCTATGGCGGTCCTGGCAATGATTACATCGATGGCGGTGTATCGGCTGATATGCTGTTCGGGGGGGGAGGTAACGACGAGATTTATGCCATGTCGGGACGGGACAGGCTGGACGGCGGCGCCGGTCGGGATAACCTGTTTGGTGAAGAGGGTGATGATCTGCTCTTTGGCGGGCGGGGCGGAGATTCCCTGTTTGGCGGCGGCGATGATGACAGCCTTTCAGGCGGGGGCGGTGGCGATCATCTTTCGGGTGGTAAAGGTAAGGACGACATCTCGGGGCAGGGTGGCCGTGACCAGCTGATCGGGAACGGTGGTGGTGACGTGCTAAGCGGCGGCGGCGGCGCAGACTCCCTGTTTGGCGGAGGAGGCCGCGACAGCTTATCCGGCGGATCGGGTCGCGATGACCTGCAAGGCGGCGGCGGGCGCGACGTTCTGGAGGGCGGGGCCGGTGACGACAGGCTTAGCGGGCAGCGGGGCAATGACCATTTCGAGTTTGCGCGCGGTTCCGGTGACGATGTCATCACGGATTTTGATGCCTTCGCGCGCGAGAAGCTGCGTCTGGATGAAGGTCTCTGGTCCGGCACAAAATCCCGGCGGGATGTGGTAGACGATCACGCCTCCGTGGTCGGATCAGACATTGTCTTCACTTTCGGGTCCGACACGCTGACCCTTGAAGGGGTCTCGGACCTGTCTGCTTTGGTGAATGATATCCAATTCATCTAGCGGGACGTCTTATGTGTGTTTTTAGCTGACGTCAGGGTTGCTTCGGTTTTTCTTTCTTCCTTTGCAGCTTGGTCCTAGGCTGCTGTCAATTGGGAGGAAGATTATGGGCGAGAGCTATCAGACAGATGTGATCGTTATTGGCAGCGGGCTGGCTGGACTGGTCGCGGCATCGCAGGCTGCGGCGCGGGGGCGCAAGGTGCTGGTGCTGGATCAGGAAGGGGCGCAATCCATCGGCGGGCAGGCGTTCTGGTCGCTCGGCGGGTTGTTCATGGTGGACACGCCGGAACAGCGGCGGATGAAAATCCGCGACAATCGGGTGTTGGCGGAACAAGACTGGTACGGTTCCGCGCAGTTTGACAGACCCGAAGATGCCAACCCCAAGGCGTTCGCCCAAGCCTATCTGGATTTCGCAGCAGGCGAGATGCGACAGTGGCTTCACAGTCTGGGCATGCGCTGGTTTCCTGTTGTCGGCTGGGCTGAACGGGGGGGTGGGAAGGCAGACGGTCACGGAAATTCCGTTCCGAGGTTTCACCTGACGTGGGGCACCGGACCTGGTGTGGTGGCCCCGTTTGAAAAGGCTTGTCTGGCAGCGCAGGACGCGGGGCAAATTACTTTCAAGTTTCGTCACCGTGTTAGCGGAATTGACCTGAAGGCGAAAACCCTCAGCGGGGATATATTGGAACCGACTGATGCGGCGCGCGGGGTTTCGACCTCTCGTACGGTGGTCGGGGATTTTGTTGCCAGCGCTGAAAGCATCATTATCACCAGTGGCGGCATCGGCGGCAATCATGATGCGGTGCGCCGGCATTGGCCACAGGACCGGCTTGGCCCGCCGCCTGAAAAGATGGTCGCTGGGGTGCCGGATTATGTGGACGGGCAGATGCAGCGACTTGCGCAAGAAGCCGGGGCAGGGCTGATCAATGGTGATCGGATGTGGCATTACTGTGAAGGAGTGCAGAACTGGGATCCGATCTGGCCCAATCACGGTATTCGCGTCCTGCCGGGGCCGTCTTCCATGTGGTTTGACGCGCTCGGGCAAAGGATGGAGGCTCCTTTTCTACCCGGTTTTGACACGCTTGGCACGCTAAAGCGGATCTTGTCCACGGGACACGAACACAGCTGGTTTATCCTGACCCAGAAGATCATCGAAAAGGAGTTTGCCCTATCAGGGTCAGAGCAGAACCCCGATTTTACCTCTGGCCGGTGGCGGGAGGTTCTGAAATCCCGTCTGGGCAAAGGGGCGACAGGGCCGGTGGAGGCATTTAAAGAGCATGGCGCGGATTTTGTGGTGCGGGATACGCTGCAAGGCTTGGTTGCACGGATGAACGAGCTTACGCCCGATGTGCCGCTGGCTTACGACCAAATCCGCCAGCAGATAGAGGCCCGCGACCGCGAATTGGACAATAAATTCAGCAAAGATGCGCAGGTGACGGCGATCCACGGGGCGCGGGGGTATCTTGGTGATAGGCTGATCCGTACCGCCAAACCGCACCGTATTCTTGATCCTGAAGCGGGGCCACTGATTGCGGTGCGCCTGAACGTGTTGACGCGCAAATCTCTGGGTGGTTTGCACACCAATCTGAAGTCGCAAGTGCTGGACGGGGACGGACGGGTGATTGACGGGATCTACGCCGCCGGAGAGGTTTGCGGTTTTGGTGGTGGCGGTTATCACGGATATAACGCGCTGGAGGGGACATTTCTGGGGGGCTGTATATTCTCTGGCAAGCTGGCTGGTGAAAATGCGTGACGGGTGTTTTTATGTCTGTAAGGTGCTGAAAGAATTTAGAAATTAGAATTAACATACTGCATATATGAAGCTTCTTCAATGAAGCTTCTTTAAACAAGCTTCTTATATGAAGCTTCATAATTGCAGGGTGTTCGCAGCTAAATATGCCCCACTGGCCACTAAAACGCGACAAGGCGCAGTTGCACCTTCATTTAGACCGATGGCCGCTCTTTGATATATCTCAGGTAAAGACCCGCCCCGGTTTCGGGTCCACATAGCGCCGCAGACGATCCGCAGCGTTGCGTGCGAATTTCAGCACCATTTTCTTACGCCGTGCTGCTGCCAGTTTGGTCTCGGGGGCAGGGCGGATGATCTCGGCGTCATAGGCGTCCGCGATGATCAGGCCGGTATCTTCAGGCAGCAGTTCCGTTGGAAAATCCGGTGGCACCGCCCAATAGAACCGGTCGCACCATTCAAGATAACCCTGCCACTTGTTATCCGACAAAAAATCCGCACGGCTCGATTTACACTCGATCACCCACAGTTCCGATTTTGGCCCAAGCGCCATCAGATCTACACGCAATCCGCTAACCGGAACAAATTCCTCGATGCACAAAAAATCGTGCTGGCGCAGGTGGCGGGCGGTGCCGCGGGCGATCAGTTGACCGGCCTGAAGAGGGGGGAGCGATTCCATTGCGTCAGTATGAACAATACGTGAACATTTCGTCAAGAGGGCGCGGATTTATACGCTATCGGTTTATTTGCAAGCGGCCCTTGTCCCCCCGCACCGAAGGACCTAGATTGTGTGGAGGCGGGTTCTGCCCTTCTCGTGCTGAAGTTCTATTCCAGTGGCCGATAAGTTTCTTGAGGGAGCTGGCTCTGTGACTGACCCTGGTCTATTGCACCCGGTGCCCACCTGTTTTGTACAGGCTCTCGGGAATACCCATACTTCCACGGTTGTGCCGCCCTGCGGTTTAGTGGGCCCGCCGCTTTTCCCACACCTGCTTTCGCTTTTGGCGGTCCTATCGGCAAGGTCGGACAGTGTTTGATTCTGCGAACTAATGGTGTCAGGCCCAAAGAGTATCGATCTTTTGCGATGGGCGACCTGCTTTCATATCTTAATCGGTGATTGCGGTAGGACACCGCAGATAAGATCACTGGTTTTGGGTGATACGTTCCTTTGAAACTGACCAACATTTTAATCTTGGTATCAATTGTCATAAGCGCGCCAATTGGATCAGGGTGAAACCAGACGCACAAGAAACCGATCTTTGCGACACTCCCAATGGGCCGAACCCTTCGCAAATCAACGGCGTGCTTCGCGTTGCGAACCGAATCTTTTGTGTGAAATGCCCTTTAGAGTTATTCTAACTAGAATATAAGAATCAGCTGTTTTCCACTTTATTAATTTTCCATTAGCGGAGAAAGATTATGACTACGATTACAATTAATTCTGTCAACGCGGACGAAAGCATTGGATCAGGGTTTGGTGGCACAATTACCTATACCGTATCCTTATCAGAAATTCCTATCGACACCGTATCAGTCAACTACCGTGCATTTCAGGCAACAGCTGATCAGAGCATCGATTTTCCAGCCACCAGCGGACTATTGGTTTTTTCGCCGGGCGAAGATGAAAAAACCATCAGTATCCGTGTCTTAAGCGATAATATTGATGAAACGGACGAAGCCTTTGTGCTCGAACTTTTTGATCCTGTGGATGCTACATTTCAGGGCGATGCCAAGGTTCTGCGCGAAACGGCTTTTGTGCTTGATGATGATGGGGTCGGGCTAAACCGTTCGGTTTTTGTGTCTTCACCTGTGGTTGTTGAAGGCGATGGCGGCACGCGCAAAGCTCTTTTTGAGGTGAAACTTTCACAGCCGGGCACATCCAACATCACGCTGAATTATCAAACGCTGGACGGCACAGCCACCGCGGGCGACGATTATATCGCCAAAACGGGCAACCTTACTTTTTCGCCGGGACAGACCAGCAAGATTGTAACCATTGATATACCCGCGGACAGCACGGTCGAACCGTCAGAATTTTTCCATTTGGCTGTGGGCGCGAACAGCGCCATTGCTGACAAATCGGGTGGCTTGGTCGGCACGGCCACCATTCTGGATGATGACGCAGGGGGCAGCACGCCAACCCTATCAATTGACAGCGTTAATGCCGTTGAAAGCATCGGCTCGGGGTTTGGTGGCACTGTCCATTATAAGCTGACATTGTCAGAGCCGGCGGTTGACGTGGTGAGCGTCAACTATCGCAGCCTTGCCGAAAGTGGCGTGTCCCAGATTGATTATCCTTGGGTTCGGGACGTTGTGACCTTTGCCCCGGGTGAAACGTCAAAGACGATCAGTATTCGCGTCGACAGCGATAACATTGAAGAAACTGACGAGGCGTTTTCTATCGAACTTTATGATGTGGCCGGAGCCACCTTTGAAGGCAATGCAAAGGTACTGCGCGAAACTACATTTATTCTGGATGATGACGGGACGGGAAATGACCGTGCAATGTCTGTGTCCTCTGCCAAGTTGGTAGAAGGGGACGCTGGCACCAAACAGGTGGTTTTCGAAATCAAGATTTCAGAACCATCCGAGACAGAACTTGAATTCAACTATTCGACGCGCAACGGCAGCGCGGTGAGCGGGCAGGATTACACAGCCAAATCCGGCAAAATCAGTTTCGCACCGGGCCAGACAAAAACGGCTGTTGTGGTTGATGTGAAGGGTGATGCGCTTTTGGAGCCGTCCGAGTTTTTTCATCTTGTTGTCGATGCAACCTCGCAACTTGGCGAAAAAGCCGAGGGCATCGTTGGAACCGCAACAGTTTTGGATGATGATGCAGGCTCTGCGCTGCCGACGCTGTCTCTTGACACGGTCGACACAATTGAAAGCATCGGATCAGGATTTGGCGGCACGCTCAGCTTCGAACTGATCTTGTCCGAACCCTCGGTTGATACGGTTACGGTGAATTACCGGACCTTGGCACAAACCGCGCTTGCAAGCATTGATTACCCCGAAGCCATTGGAACTGTTACCTTTGCGCCGGGCGAAACCTCGAAGTTCGTAGATGTCCGGGTTGACAGTGATAATGTCGCGGAAACAGATGAATCCTTCTCGCTGGAGCTGACGGATGTGGCCGGCGCTGTATTTGAAGGCGATGCCAAAGTTCTGCGCGAGACCGCATTTATTCTGGATGATGACGGCACCGGCGTTGACCGAGCCATGTCAGTTTCCTCGCCGGTTATCATTGAAGGTGACAATGACGGGAAACAGGCAGAGTTTGTCATTAAGCTGTCTCAACCTTCTGAAACAGAATTGGAATTTTCATACACGACCCGCAGTGGCAGCGCGAATTCAGGGAAGGATTTCATAGGCAAGTCCGGCAAGATCAGCTTTGCGCCCGGTCAAACTGAAGCGGTCGTTCGGGTGGACCTGATAGGCGATAAAGCGGTCGAGTTTAGCGAAGCCTTCGATTTGGTTCTAAGAGCAACATCTGCACTTGGCGACAAATCCGGGGGGCTGGTCGGCACGGCAACTTTGATAGACGACGATGCGGGCGGACCTGAACCGACACTGTCTTTGGATGCCATCAGCGCCACCGAAAGCATCGGGTCCGGGTTTGGCGGCACTGTGCGCTACACGTTCACCCTGTCTGAAGCGGCGGTAGATACCGTTTCGGTGGATTATCGAACAATCGGAGCGGACGCAGTGCCGTCGATTGATTATCCCGGAACCTCCGGAACACTGGTTTTCGCTCCGGGCGAAACATCGAAAACCGTCAGCATCCGGGTCACCAGCGATAATATCAACGAAGCCGACGAGGCCCTTGTTCTTGAAGCCTTTGACATAAAAGGCGCAGTTTTTGCCGGTGATGCCAAGGTTCTGCGCGAAACCACATTCATTTTGGATGACGACGGGCTTGGCATTGACCGCGCACTTTCTGTGTCGTCCCCTGTTGTCGTCGAAGGGCGCGGCGGAACCACGGAGGCGCTGTTTGAAATCAAAATGTCCCGCCCATCCGACACCGTCCAGAATTTCAAATTCACCACCAAGGATGGCAGTGCCATCGCGGGCGAGGATTACACCGCCAAATCTGGCACTATCACATTTGATCCCGGCCAGACCTCGGCCTATGTCAGGGTCAAAATTGACGGTGATCGTGCCGTAGAACCGAGCGAGGTATTCTTTCTTGCAGTCAAGCCAACAGCCATTCTTGGCGACGACGGGGCTGGCGCGGTCGGTGTCGCGCATATTCTGGACGACGATGCTGGCGGGCGCGAACCGACGATCTCGATCGAAGCGCTGGGAGCACAGGAAAGTATTGGATCGGGTTTTGGCGGTCGGCCCACGCTGATTGTTACGTTGTCCAAGGCGTCCACTTCGGTGGTTACTGTCGATTACCGCGCGCTGCCAGGAACAGCCGAAGACGGTGTTGATTTCACCGCGGCGTCGGGCACAATCACCTTTGCGCCCGGGGAAACATCAAAATCAGTAAGCGTGGCCTCGAAGAGCGACTCGATCATCGAAAGCGACGAAGCCGTGGTTTTCGAGGTATCCAAAGCGACAGGTGCAAGCCTGTCGAACGACGCACGCTGGCTGCGCGAAACTGCATTCATCTCTGACGATGATGGCGTCAATCTGGATCGAACGGTTTTCGTGTCAGACGCAATTGAGGAAGAACAGGACTTTGGCACATCTAAAGCGGTTTTCGAGATCAATCTGTCCGAAGCTTTCAGCGAGACCGAAACATTCCGCTATGTGACCAAGAACGGAACGGCAAAGGCGGGTAAGGACTATGTCGAAACCAAAGGCGCAGTCACCTTTGATGCTGGCCAGACCAGCGCATTTGTAAGCGTTGATCTCATTTCTGATTTTAGAACAGAGAACGATGAAACCTTTTCGGTGGTGCTTAAGAAAGGCAGCTTGCCAGCAACCTTGATTGTGCCAACGGGCAGCAACACCGGCGAGGCGACCATTCTGGACAATGACATCAGAGGGACAAAGAACGACGATGTGTTGCGCGGTACCGGCGACCCCGAAGGAATTTACGGGCTAAACGGCAAAGACAAATTGATCGGGCGCAACGGCAATGACCAGCTTTATGGCGGTGCTAAAAACGATCTTCTGAAGGGGGGCGGCGGCAGCGACGTCCTGATCGGTGGTAAAGGCAACGACAAGCTTGTCGGAGCAAAGGGTGACGATTTGCTGTTAGGCGGTAAAGGCGCTGATCTTTTGGTTGGCGGTAAAGGCGCCGATGAGTTCCAATTCAATTTCAAAGACAGTCTGCCGGGCCCCAAAGAACGCGACACGATCCGGGATTTCAATCGTGGCCAAGGTGATGTTGTCAATCTGTCGAATATTGACGGGGACCGCAGTGAGGCTGGTAAACAAGACCTGACCTTTATTGGGCAGGATGTCGATTTCACTGACGCGGGACAGGTGCGATTTGACACGGTCAATTCATTGCTGGAGGTCAACTTTAACAATGATCTGAGCGCAGATATCAGGATTGACATGGCAGATTTGATAACTTTCCGGGCGGACGATCTATTGCTGTGATCGCGGACCCGCGGCCTGTTGCTACAGCCCTAGGGCTGTAGCCAACGGGTTGCGGGTTTGCTCAATGATGCCGAGGGTCACGAGGGAGTTAAGTCCCATCTCGCGCTGAGCGGCGCGGCGCCCTAGAAGGCTGCGTTATTCGGGTGCCATTGGACGTCTCCAACGCATTTGTCGTGGCTGAACAACCTATAGAACCAGGGGAGCCGACGGCCTTTCAGACGTTGGCTGTTCTTACATTATCCGGTTTAAAAGATGTTCTACCAATGACGGGACTGAAGTCTCAAATTGCGGGTTGGATCGCATGATCGCAACCGAGCGCCGTGCAGTTTCGAGCGCGGCTACGTCTTTGCGGATTTCATCGGGATGCAACTGGGCCGCCTGATCACTGTTCAAGTTTGCTGCGCCCTTTTCTATGCGTCCCAACCGCAGGGCGGGTGCAATGCGGTTTTCACAACGGCAACGGGCGGACGCGGAATGAATGCTGCAATTTGATTGCATGAAATCGCTGACAGAAGATCGGGCGCGCCGCAATCTTTGGCGGTAAGTTCCTGCCTGAATTTCAAGGACGCCGCTGGCTTCCGTGTCGGTCAATTCAAAGATGTCCCCAAGAATATATGCCATGCGCAGGGGCCGTGACAGACACACCAGCATTGCCAAGGTGCACCCCACTTTCACTTCTTTCAACGCAAGTTGATGTTCTATCTCCGTCAGGCCGATGTGGGAGCCGTCCCTTTCGTCGTGATTCAAGTTCTCGGCGAAATCCTCAAATGTAAGCCGCATCTTTTCGACCCGCCCAAGCCGTGCGGTTTGGGTAAGATGGCGGGTGGCAACGCGAAAAGCCCATGCCCCTGCGAGATCTATTTCTCGCACATCACTCAGGTGGGTGATGATTTTGATCAAAATTTCATGCGTGGCGTCCTCTGCGTCTTCCCGATGGGCAAGCATTCGCATCGCCAGATTGAAAACCGGTCCTTTCGCCGCGTTTATAAGCCCTCCGAGGGCTGCGCGACTTCCCTGTCGCGCAGCCACCACCTGTGTGGGATCAAATATGATCATGCGGCAAGAATTCCTTTCAGTTTTTCCAGCTCGGTTAACAGAATGGCTTTTTGTGCTTCCAGAGCGCCTTCCATTGCCTCAAGGGGAACAGGGGGTGCCATCAGCACGAAGGAATAAATGGATTCATCCTCTCCATTTGGTGTGATCCGTGAATAAGCCGCGGCCGTGGAGCCGTCGGGAAAGGTCATCAGCCAATCGACATTACCTGCCTTACGCGAGGTCACAGTCTGCAAGCTGATGGGAACTTCGCCGTTCGTGGTCACCAGATCGGCTGTTGTGGCATCGGCACGTGAAAATGCGTTGGTCCATTTTGGCAGGTTGGTGGGCTGCGAAATGTAATCGAACGCCGCGTCTGCTGAAACGGCAAGGTCGGTGGATTGTACGTCAAAATTTCTCATTTTCATCTCCAAGTTTTCCACCGCGAAAGTGCGGCAGATACGTATTAAGAGGTGGTTGAGTTGCAGAGTGTTACACGCTGATCTGAATTTTTTTCGCCCCAGGCCAGGAGTACTAAATAGCAAAGTTAGTATTTGCGGTGCAGTCGAAGGCTCAAGCCGTTTACCCCAGGATTATGGTCTGACAGGCCACCGTTGGAGCGGTGGTCGATCGCGAGTGAAATTGATGTCTTGTCCGAAACTTTGTATCCGACTGCCAGCAAAGACCGGAATTCGATCGCATTTCCCAATTTTGTTTCCTGCGAACTTCCATGATAGATCCCGGGCATGAAGCTTCCTTCTACAAACCAGTTTTCGTCCAGTTCTTTCTGCACGACGATCCCAAGTCCGGCCCAAAGGTCGCCGCGTGTGTGCCCTACAACGGCACCGCCCCACCTAAAGTTGGTAAATCGCCGTTGATGGAATGGCGCGGTGCGATACTCCAGTGATACTTGTGTGTCGCTCTGTGAAGGATCGGAACTGTAGCGAACGCCCCCGAGCCCATAGACCAGCTCTTGTGCGCTGGCACAGGTGCCGAGCATAATGAAAGGGATGAGCACGAGAGTTTTCATCGGAGACCTACAATCTATCGTTTGGGAAGGCACCGCACGGGCGCGTGTCGGGTCAGGGGGGCTGCCTTAACATCAGGTCGCTTTTGGCGGTGTGTTTTAACTTTAGTCCGCGCGACCGCTATCGAGTGAAAGCTCACCTGGGCCATTGGCAAAGAGGAAAAGAAAACCGCCAGCGATGGCGATGTTTTTCATGAAATTTGCAAGTTCGGCTTGTTGTGCGAAATTGGAGTGGAAGATCCCTGCGGAAAGAATGCAAAAGCCGGCCAAGGCCAGAGATATATATCTGGTACGCCACCCTACGATGATTGCTATTCCGCCGAAAAATTCAAAAATGATTACGAGAGGCAGAAGAACTCCGGGAACGCCCGTCGCGTCCATCCAGCCGGTCACGGCGCTGTAGTCGGCGAGCTTGTTTAGTCCGAATATTACAAAAACCAACGCAATACTTATTCGCCCCGTGAGCATTGCGAGTGAGCTTGAATGTTTCATTTTTTCTATCCTTATTGAGGTTGAGGAACCCGTTTCATCACGGGAGCTGCCTGTAAAACCTGAGCCACGGAAAGTTCGTGGCTCAGGCGCTCACAAGATTGCTTTTTTACAAATCCTGCACAGGAACAGACTGGATTTCTGGCCACTTCGCGTAGGCGTCTTTGATGACCCGCTCTTTGTCTTCAAGATACTTCTCAAAGATCGCAGCGTTCACAAAGAGGTAGAGCTTTCCATCCACGATGTCCGCGTAGCGCACGTCGCCGTCCAGCTTTTTCCCGACTGCCACTCCAAAGGCGCAAAAGCCTCCGAACTGGGGAAGAAACCCTGCGGGGTCACTGTCAAATTTATGTTGGGCGTCTGCAGTGGAGAAATAGTAGTCGATGCCGTCGTATGTAGAGGTATAGGCAGCATCTCCGGAGGCGGGCTGTTGACCACCGAACATTGATACCGGATCGATTCCGTGCATTCCGAGCGGTTTACCCGTCAGTGTAAGACCGTTTGAGACATTGTATTCGTCAGCAGCCAACAAAGGGGCTGACAGAGAGATGAAAGCCACGGATGCCAGAGAGGCAAGGCGAAGGGTCGGTTTCATTGGATTTATCCTTTTAAGTTTACGATTTTGGGGAGGGTCAAGCCGAACGGGCGATGCGTTCTACAGCGTCATCGGTCCACCAGACGCCATTCGCGACCATTCGGAAGTTAATGATAGCGGCAAGGTAGCCGTCGCCTTCGGGGACTTTCGCACCGGCTGTTGCATCGCGAACAACGGCGACTTCGTAGCCCAGTTCGAGCAGCTCGTAGAGGTGCGCTTGCGTGCAAAGGTTCGCAGACATGCCTGCAAGGATAACCTTGTCGATGCCCCGCTTTCGCAGTTGCAGATTGAGATCGTTTTGCGCCGGACTGTAAACTTTATGGGGGGAGCAAACGATGGTTTCGCCGTCTTCGATGTATTTCTTGTACTGCGGCATCCAGTCCGCACCCGAACCTTCGAAATTTTCAAGGTTCAATGGGCCCGGCCGGTCAAACATGCCAATTCCGTGCATGGTTTTTTCAAGGGTGCCTTCAAAGTCCCATTTGTGATCGTGCGGGTAATAATAGTGCGGAGAGATAAACACCGGCATTCCGGCAGCTTTCGCAGCGGCGAACAGGCGCTCGATATTGTCGACCGTCCCTTGCTCGGTCACGCTTTCGCCGACCACACCCCATGTCACACCGTCTTCTGACAGGAAATCGATCTGAGGATCTGTGACAACCAGCGCGGTACGCCCCTTGTCAATCGCCATGTCTACTTGCGGCAAGCCCGGGGTGGCAGGGTCTGCGTAATACGCCCGTGCTTCGTCCGTCGCAGCGACAGCTGTATTGCCTGCGACCATCGCTGCGCTGGCCGCAGCGACGCCAGCGGCACCGGCCAGAACGCGGCGGCGTGCATGGTCCACTTTTTCGGGGGTGACATCGCACCCGCATGTCGCATTGTGTTTCTTTTCCATTGTGGATCTCCTTGGTTTAGGTTGAGACAGCGCGCGTTTCATTCACACGCCGCCCGGTCGACAGCCTTGCGGTTCTAGGGAAATTGCTGGTCAGCATCTGCGAAGACGGCAGGACTGTATTCCTCTGGCAACGGCGCTGCTTTGGCGGCACCGAATTCGGGAATGGGTGTTAATGCGGGGGAGGGTCTGAAGCCTCGAACACGCACACGCGCGAAACAATGCCAGCGTTTTGCTGCTGCATTTGTTCGGGTGGCAAACTTGATTGACGTCCCCCCTGTCGGAGGGGGACGCCACGGGTCACCTGCGAATAACATCTGCCCGCAATCTGGCCTTCGATATCGGGCTGTGATGCTGGACGGTTGGATCGTATCTCAACCGGATTTTCCGGGCTGTAGGGGGCGGGCAATGTGATTGGAAGTGCCAGCGCACCGACCGCTACTGCCGCGCTCGCTGAGAGAGCGACGATGTGTGCCAAATCATTCATTTGCCTAACTCCTTGGTTACCTGCCCAAGCTTCGGTTTCCCGAGGCAATGACGGATGCTTAAAGGGATCGGAGGGTCTCCGACCAATGAGAGTTGCAGAGAGAGGCTAGGTTCCCCCCAGGGGAGAAGGGGAAGGAAAAGTCTGCGTGCCAGCTTCTCTCTGCAGTTCTATTAATAAGGTGATTGGCGGTATGGGTATCGGCAGGGTCTGCCATCGTCTTGGCACTCTCTGCCAGACATTTTTCGCAATGATCAGCCGCGGGCAGAAAGACCCCGAAACTGCCCAGGCGTATGACCGACACGACGTTTGAATGCGCGGCTGAAAGTACTTTGCTCTGAATAGCCGGTCAGGAAAGCGATCTCTGCAATCGAACAATTTCCCGCCTGCAACAGCTTCTGCGCAAGACGCGTTTGCGCGTCTTCAAGCACATCACGATAAGTCAGCCCTTCCTGCGCAAGTCGGCGGTAAAGTGTGCGTTCGCTGATAGCCATAGTTGCCGCAATCTTAGATGCTTGGGGTGCGCCGTTCTTCAGTTCCTTGGACAGCAAAGTGGTCAATTCCCCAACCAAGGTTGTGTCCTTGTTCAGTTTGATCATTTCCTGTTTGAGATGCTCAACCAAAAAATCACATACAGCCGCATCGCCGAGCCGGTTCGGTAAGTCCAAAGCGGCTACAGGTAAAACAATCGCGTCCCTAGTTGATCCGAAAGTAACTTCGCAGCCGAAGTGGGACCGGTAATCTTGCGCGCCGGATCTACAGGCATGGCGAAATGTCACCGCTTCAAAGCTCAGTTCCTGCTCAACGAACAGCTTGATGTTAAGCGCAAGAGCCGCCAGCGCACATTCATTGCGCAGCTCCAACGCGGGGCGGAGCGGGGCAGGGTGGTTAATGGTAAGAACGGCCTGACTGACGGATTCTTCCAGTCTGTAAACCACACCATCGGCGACGAGATTGAAATAACGTTCAACCAGCTTGAGGGAAGCTCGCAAATTTGGTGCGGTCTTAATCGCCAGTCCCAGCGCCCCCAAGTCATCCGGCCTGATCTTCCTGGCATAGGATGCGACTAGCCCCGCATCATCGTTGAATGTCTCTCTGATCCACTCGATAAGATCGAAATATTCTGTTTCGGAAATCTGGCCGTGGCTATCTACAGTCAAGCTGCGAACTTCAATACCGTCAGCAAGGATTGCGCCTTCGTCGGAGAGGACCATGCCGGCAGCCCCAACCATTGCGCCGGCAAACGCGTGGGTCACGCTAGACATAATACCTCTCCTTCGGGATGGAATTGTTTACGCGTTTAGTGTCAGTCCAAAAAATCATGATACCTCGCTCCTTGCTGGGAAAAAGCGCCCGTTCGCGGCCTGAAAAACTCTGAGCGTTGCCCTTAATCATTTCTCCGTAACAATGTGCTGAGCAGGCTATTTATCTGTCCCGCTTAGCGCACAGCGTCGGGTGTATTGGTGCAATAATCGCTCGATTCTAGTATTGTATGCAAGCAATAGTTACGCAATGTCACGCAATTGGCATTGGAATATCTTGCTTCAATGCCATCTAATGGGTAACTCTTGGCTTACTAATATCTACTGAAGGTTCTTGAAATGACTTCAAAAAACTGGGTGCCAGAACTTCCGGATTCGGACAGGCCACGCTATATTGAAATTGCTGAATCTATTCGCACTGATATTGCTTCCGGGCGCTTAAAGCCCGGCGATCAGCTGCCACCTCAACGTCAGGTTGCTCTTACTTTGGGGGTGGACACATCGTCTATATCGCGCGCCTATGCAGAAGCGTCTCGTCGAGGCTACGTTGAAGCTTACGTGGGACGCGGTACGTTTGTGCGGGATCAGCAAGCTGCCGGAGTTTTATCGGATCCGTTGCGACAGCACGCTGAAGATGCGCGCATGAATATGCCTCCCGAGCCGCAGGAACCTGATCTGATAACGCGCATGAAGGGTGGGGTCGATAATGTCGCCGCAAATTTGATTCCCCTGCTTCGGTATCAAGCAGCGATGGGCGGCGAAAAAGACAGATTCATTGCGGCGAATTGGATGCAATCAAATAATCTGCAGTGCGCGCCGGACCGGCTGGTTGTAGCCCCAGGGGCGCACGCGGCAATCTATGCCGCACTAACGGTTCTGCGGCAACCCGGTACAGTGGTGCTTTGCGAAAGCGTTACCTATACAGGAATCCGCTCTATTGCAGCACAATTAAATTTGCCGTTGATAGGATTGGAGGAAGACGAACACGGTATTGCCCCGAATGCTTTAGCAGATGCCTTGAAAACGCATGATCATGCAGTGCTATATCTCAATCCAACTCTGCGGAATCCCACAACCCACACCATTCCGGCAAAGCGTCGTGTCGAAATCGCTGAAATACTTCAAGAGCACGCGACACCGCTTATAGAAGATGATGCCTACTGCTTTGTAGCGAGCGATACGCCAGCGCCGATTACCAGTCAGATTCCACATCTGGGTTGGTATGTGGCGGGCATATCAAAAGTGTTCGGCGCTGGCCTGCGTCTCGCGCTGGTTCAGGCGCCCGGCCATATCTTGCTTGGTAAATTTTCTAAGGCAGTTAGAGCGGCGCATATTATGGTTTCTCCAATTAGCCTTGCGCTGTTCAGCACTTGGGTCGAGGACGAGACCGCACAGGCTTTGCAAGCTTCGGTCCGCAAGGCTGCCAGCGACCGTTACCATATCGCCAAAGAAGTGCTCGCAGACTTTCAATGGAACGGGCACCCGAATGCGTTCAATATCTGGCTTTCTCTGCCCGAAAATCTCACACGGTCTGAGGCAATGGCCCGCCTGTCGGGGTTGCAACTCGGCATTATGCCCAGCGATGTTTTTATACCCACAGGCCAAATTCCCGAAAAATTGCGGGTTTGTCTGGGTGGCCCTATTTCGGAGGCCGGCCTAAAGGACGAACTGCAGATACTTCGACAATCCCTGTTGGAATCTGACTGGGCCGGATGACCTATCAAACCAGTGCTAAAACTACCTCTCGGCGCGTCAATGCACTCTGTCATGCTTCCTCCTTTAGCGGGCCAAAGGTTTCATAGCGGATATGTTCCTCCGGAATGCCCGCTTTCTCCAGCCCCTGTTTTAGAGTGCTTACAAAACTTGCAGGTCCACACAGCATAAACCGGCTGTTTGGCTGTGGTGACAAACCTATCAGCAAATCCGATGTGATGCGTCCGCTACTGTCGTAGTCGATTTGGCTTATATCCTGCGACCGCGGTTGGCTGTAGCAGATGTGGGAAAACAGGTTGGAACGGCTTTCAAGAAGCTCGCGAACTTCTGTTGCCAAAGCGTGTTTCGCACCGTTTCGGGCGCCGTGCACAAACCATACAGGCCGCGCATCATCGGTGGACGCCATTTCATGGAGCATGGACAGCAACGGCGTTAGGCCGACGCCTACGCTTGCTAGGACCAACGGTGCATCTGTCGGTGGTAGGGTGAAATCACCCGCCGGTGGGTAGGCGCGGATACGATCCCCGACACGCAGGGTATCGTGCACAAATGGGGAGACTAGGCCATGTGGTTCGCGCTTTATGGTCAGGCGGTATTGCGGACTGTTTGGAGAACCGGATAGGGAATAACTGCGTTGTTGAAGATGGCGTTGCCCCGGAACCTCCAGTTCGACTGGCAGAAACTGGCCGGCTTTGAAGGATGTCAGGTCGGATTTGTTTTCAGGAACAAAGTAAAAAGAAGTTATGTCTTCAGCCTCCTTCACTTTTTGTTCGAGAATAAGGTTTTGCAATCCGTCATTATCGCGCGTCCATCTTAACGACAGAGCATTCGGCCGGTCTACAACCGCATCTATAGTGACATTGATCAAACGCTGTGCTGCAGCGTCCTTGTTATCTGTCGGGGTCCAATCAATGGAGGCGGTCCCCGAGATGTGCAACAGGCCGCCGGATTCAAAATCCACAAAGACAAGTCCAATGCGCGGATCTAAGAGCAAGTTGCCGATGGTATTGAAGAAATTGTTGCCTGGATAATCGGGAATGGCCAGATGCCTGTCGTTCACGACTTTTACAAATCCTGGCGCGCCGCCGCGGTGGGATGCATCAAACCCCGAGGACCGCTGTTCGGGCCTCAGCGTCTGTCCGGTTCCAAGAAACAGAGTGTCAGCCGCGCGGATGCGGGCAATCTGATCCTCATCCAACTGCTTGCTATACAATGCGTTATCCTTGTGGTCGATAGGACGGCGCCGCCAATTGCGCGGGTGAATATACTGGGGGCAGTTGCCCCAACTCTGCTGAATATCAATCGCAAAGCCTGAACCATTTTTGCGGGCTATCCCGCTAAGGCGGTTACGACGGCGTGTTTCCAATTCGATCCCGAGAACACCCACAGCGCCGCCCTTTGTCAGCGTATCGGCCAAGGGATCCGCTGTCGCAGGATGTGTTTCAACAGCGAGGGTTTTCGCGTCGGGCGTTTTGACAAAACCGTCAGGCCCCTCCACCAGCGTTGCCCAGCGCCGGCCTTGCGCATCCGCTCCGGCCAATACGATAAAAGGCAACTGTTCATAGAAGGCGCGGTGCTGGTCAGGCATGAAGGGCCTGATGAATCCCGCCACCTGTTTCGCAACATCAATGGCCCCGGCACGATTTTGTGCCTGTTGCTCTCCGGTGTGGAAGGGGTTCTCGAACGGTTTCATTTTAACATCTCTTGTTAGATGGCGTAGTGGCGCGCGCTTTCAGCACGCGCCGCAGATCTTCAGCTTGTTACGGGGACGGGGGAACGGGCCATTCCTACAAATCTCGGAGTGGATTCAATACGTGCCAACCACTCGCGGATTTTGGGATAGGAAGACAGGCTCACACCGCCTTCGGGGGCGTGGGCAATATAGCTATAGGCTGCAATATCGGCGATGGTCAGGCGGTCCGTCGCCAGAAACCGGCTTTCGCCGAGATTGCTTTCTATCGCCGCAAAAAGTGTGTGCGCTTTGGCTATCGCTGCCGCCTGATCCAAATTCGCCCCGAACAGCGCCACCAGTCGCGCGGCTGCCGGTCCTGAAGCGATTTCGCCAGCAGCAATCGAAAGCCACCGCTGGATGTGTGCTCTTTCCAGTGGTGTGCTGCCCAACCAAACGGCAGAGTCTGCGTATTTCTCTGCCAGATAGATCAGGATCGCATTGCTATCAGACAGAGTTGTTCCATTGTCGTCGATTGCCGGAACCTGTCCAAGGGGGCTGAGGCGCAAATAATCGGCTGCCTTATGCGCGCCATTTGCCATGTCGAGATCGACGGTTTCGTATGGCAAATCGAGCAATGACAACATCAATTGAACTCGGTGGCAGTGACCCGATTTAGGGTTTCGATATAGTTTGATAGGCGTTTCCATAGAGGAGCTCTTTCTGTTCTAAAAGCCGAAATGGCTGAGGGAAGGATGGTCGTCGGGGCGCTTTCCCAGTGGCCAGTGGAATTTTCGGTCACTCTGAGCGATCGGGTGTTCGTTAATGCTTGCATGGCGGTGTGCCATGTAACCATTTTCGTCGAACTCCCAGTTTTCGTTGCCATAGGCACGAAACCAGTTGTTGCTGTCGTCACAATATTCGTACGCATAGCGAACCGCGATGCGATTGCCGTCATGCGCCCACAGCTCTTTGATCAATCTGTAATTCAGTTCTTTCGCCCATTTGCGGGACAGAAAGGCCTCGACCTCGTTGCGTCCTTCAACGAACTCGGCGCGATTGCGCCACTTACTGTCGATGGTATAGGCCTGTGCGACTTTGGCCGGATTTCGGGTGTTCCAACCGTCTTCGGCAAGCTTAACCTTTTCAATCGCAGTGTCACGACTGAATGGCGGAAGGGGATGGCGGGGTGCTGGGGCAGTCATGTTCGTGCACTTTCATTTCGAATGGGAAAATATGAAGGAGACGTACGCCTCCTCCATAGGGGAGAGTGATTTCAACAAAGCCTGTTAAGCAGCACGGGAAGCTTTGAAGGCCGGAAAGTCGATCTCGGTCTGGAAAGCTTCGTTGATGTAATTTGTGAGAACATTCAGCGCGACATGTGCGACGATCTCTATCAATTCACCATCAGAATAGCCGGCATGACGCACCGCAGAAACGTCGGTGTCAGTTACCCGACCACGTTGTTGCGCGATCTGAATTGCAAAGCGGACTGCGGCGTCGGCCTTGACGTCTGTGGAACGACCTGAACGGTTGGCAGCGATCTCTACGTTATCAAGTTTTGCCAGATTTTTACCCAAATACGAATGGGCGCTGTTGCAGTAGTCACAGCCATTGTGGTTCGCGATGGCTAGAGCGATGCGTTCACGTGTGGCAGGGCTGATGAGCCCTTTGCCGAGGGCACCATTTAAACCAAGATAGCCCTCCAGTGTGGCCGGGCTGTTGGCAATCAGGCGGAACATATTCGGAACAGAGCCAAGAGCGGTTTCCACGCCTTTCAGCAAGGAGTGGCTTTCAGTCGGCGCGTCGATGATTGCGGCGGGTGTCGGGATGCGGGGCATCGTGAGTCCTTTTCATTTTTTTCGGTACAGGTGCCGTATTGGCGATGTTCGATAGCTAACTTGCCGCGTGCCGAAAAAGAATATACTGAAAGTAAAATTCATAATTTTGCATTTTGATAGTAATCGGAGCCGTAATGGACCGCATTCAAGCCCTTGAGGTATTCGTCGCAGTCGCCGAAGCCGAAAGCTTCGTCGGGGGCGCGCGGGTTACCGGCCTGAGTGCGCCGTCAGTGACCCGCGGTGTGAATGCGCTGGAAGCCCGTCTCGGGGCGCGTCTGTTCACCCGAACGACGCGGACGGTTCAGCTCACGGATATTGGGCAAGCCTATCTGGAGGACGCCAGACATGTGCTTGAACAACTTCGCGCGGCAGACGCAACAGCGGCTGGCGCGGCTACAGTGCCATCCGGTCTGCTGCGGATTACCTGTTCTGCGGAATTCGGACGTATTTACGTCGCTCCCATATTGTCCGATTTCCTTGAAAGGTTTCCCGAAGTGGATGCCGAAGTGCTGATGGTGGATCGGGTTGTGAACTTGGTGGAGGAAGGGTTTGATATCGCAGTGCGGATCGGCCCGCTGGCTTTATCGAACCTCGCGGCGGTGAAGGTAGGTCGGGTAAGACGGGTTGTCTGCGGTGCGCCGGATTACTTCAAACGTAACGGTGTCCCGCGCACCCCTCTTGACCTGCGAAACCATCGGATTGTTTCAATATCGGGCGTCAGCCCTTCGGCAGACTGGCGTTTTGGAGGGCAGTCGCAAGACGTGGTGCGCGTCAAACCCCGGCTCTCTGTCAGCAGCGTTGCAGCAGGAATTGACGTTACACGGGCAGGCTGGGGACTCACTCGGGTCCTATCTTATCAAATCGGCCCTGACCTTGAGGCCGGAACCCTTCAAACCGTTCTTGAGGACGCCGAGCCTGACGCTTTACCGATTCACCTTGTGCATGTTGGGGGCCGCAGAGCCGCTGCGAAAGTGCGCGCATTCGTTGATTTTGCGAAGAACCGTTTACACTCCAATTCGGTCTTGAACTGACGCTTTCAGGTACTGACCCTTAATTGTGGCTCTCTTCAGATTTGGCAGAAACTGCCAATCGGATGGCAGGCGTGGACGATACGGTCGGTGGTCAAGGCGGCTATATCCTTTCAACAGAGGTCGGCGATGCATAAGCGTATCAGACGAAAGACCTCTCCATGACGAAAGGTCGGCGCATCATGCATCCCAAGAGCCGCATTGCAATTACGACAATTGTAGCGCCCAGCCTTTTGACCCCTCGGGATGCCACGTTCCTCTTGCGTGTGTTCCAGGCGCTCCGGCTGTTTTTGCCCAATTCCCTCACGCCGGAGCGCCAAATCCCTACATAACCGATCCCCGTCGGCGTTCCGCCATATGGTCGGATCAACCTGTCACTTAAATAGGATTCAAATAATGACTGACTTCATGACCCATACAGCTGCTACTGCGCCGGACGCGTCCGGCCCGTTTCTGGAAAAGGCGGCAAAAGCTTACGGCTTCATTCCTAACCTTCTGGGCACTATGGCAGAGGCTCCGGCGATGCTCGAAGGGTATCTCACGCTCTCGGGGATTTTTGATAAATCCGATTTATCCGAAACAGAACGCCAGATTATTCTGATGACAAACAACTATTTAAACGGGTGCACCTATTGCATGGCCGCGCATACTACCATTTCCCAAATGGCTGGAGTTTCCGCAGATGTTATCGAAGCGCTGCGAACCGACACTCCTATATCCAACCCGAAGCTGGAAGCATTGCGCGTCTTCACAGCCGCAATCCAGGAAACACGTGGCTGGCCGTCCGAACAGCAACTTGGAGCGTTTCTGGCTGCGGGCTACACCCGCCAATCTGTTTTGGAAGTCATTGTGGGTACCAGCCTGAAAGTCATGTCAAACTACACCAACCACATCGCGTCCACTGAACTGGATGCACCATTTATTGCAAACACATGGTCTCCCAGCTCACTTAAAACCGTAGCTTAAACCAGACTAAACGGGTCCAGTAATCGTTCGTACTGGACCCGTTTAGAGAATCGCTGAGACTCAAATATTTAAGTTTCAACCGGCTCTCGATAAAAGTATCCCTCTGAGACTCTTCCTTTAACTGGTGCATTGTTCAAAACGCAGATGGCACTGACCGGAAAACTCCGGACCGCGCGGAGATGCTACCGCGCTCTTTAAAGAACGATTGAAATCTCAGGGCATTTGTGACAGCGCTTGATTTAAAGGATATTCCGCATCCGGCGGGAGTATTTCAGGAACATTGAAGCGAGGTGCCCGATGGATATTTCACAAATCAAGGCAGAGGCTCGCAAAGCGGCATTCGCTACGAGATCCGGGGTGCATAATACGGGGCTGGACGGTGCAGCGAACGAGAACCTGCTTGAGGAAATCGCCCGTTACCCTGAGGCCGAGATTATCTCTGCCTATATGGCAATGCGCACCGAGATTGATCCTACGCCGGCAATGAAAGACCTGCACGCGCAGGGCAAAAAGCTTTGTGTGCCGGTGATCGACGCTCAGGGCCAGCCGCTGGCTTTTGTGGAGTGGGCCCCTGATTGCGAAATGGTCGAAGGCACCTTTGGCGCGCTGGTTCCAGCAGCCGGGGCGCGTTTGCAGCCTGATCTGGTGATCTCTCCGCTGCTGACGTTTGATTCCCGTGGCTACAGGCTCGGCTATGGCGGCGGTTTTTATGATCGCACGTTTGAGGCACTACGCGCGGAGAAACCTGTGGTCGGGATCGGTTTCGCCTATAGCGCCCAGCACGTCAGCGAGGTGCCGGTTGAGCCGACGGATTACCGGCTCGACGCGGTTGTGACAGAGTCCGAGATCCTGCGTTTTTAATTGCACTTCGGGCGCACTGGCAGTATCGCATATACCTTATGAAACTACTCTTTTTAGGTGATGTCATGGGCCGCGCGGGACGCCGGGCCATATTGGAGCGGCTGGCCGGTTTGCGGACAGACTGGAAACTGGATTTCGTTGTGGTGAACGGCGAGAACGCGACGAGCGGGGCTGGTTTGAACGCCTCTCACGCCCGCGCTTTGCTGGATGCCGGTGCGGATTGCCTGACCCTTGGCGACCATGCGTTCGATCAAAAGGAAATGCTGTCTTTTATCGAACAAGAACCCCGCATTATCCGCCCCCTGAACTATGCAACGCAAGCGCCCGGTAAAGGTGCGCGGCTGTTTACTGCGCAAAACGGGCGCAAGGTTTTTGTGGCACAGGCACTGGGTCAGGTGTTCATGAAAAAACCTTTTGCCGATCCGTTTTCCGCCCTTGATCAGGTGCTTAAAACCGCACCCCGTGGGGGTATGGCGGATGCGGTGATCGTGGATTTCCACGCCGAGGCAACGTCGGAAAAGATGGGCATGGGGCACTGGCTCGACGGGCGCGCGTCCTTGGTGGTGGGGACACACACCCATGTGCCGACATCCGACACGATGATCCTGCCCAAAGGCACCGCGTTTCAATCGGATGCGGGCATGTGCGGGGATTATCATTCCGTTATCGGAATGGAGAAAACCGAACCGCTGCGCCGCTTTGTGACCGGAATGGTCAAGGAACGGTTCACTCCTGCCAACAACGAGGCGACCCTGTCTGGGGTCTACGTGGAAACCGACGACCGGACGGGCGCTGCGACCAAAGTTTGCCAGATCCGTGTTGGCGGGGCTTTGTCCCAATCCGTACCCGCCTGATACGCGACATTCGTCTGGTGCACAAAGAACAGGCTTGAGCGGACCGCCCCCTTCGGTCACACTGCTTCGCAGCAGTTTAAAAGGCGTAACACATGCTTGAAGAAATCATCCCGCAGGCCTGGCATGCTTGGCTGTCGATGGGGGTTGTTGTGGTCATGTTCATCCTCTTCGTACGGGAGACATACCCGACCGAAGTCGTTGCCATTGGCGGTGTTGCGTTCCTGTTGCTTACCGGTGTGTTACCCTATGCCAAAGCGCTGGAGGTTTTCTCTAATCCTGCACCTTGGACCATTGCCGCCATGTTCATCATGTCAGGGGCGCTGGTGCGGACAGGTGCGCTTTACAGCCTGTCTAACTGGGTCACGACGGTGGGGGCGACGCGGCCAAAAACCGTGCTGGCGGGGTTGGGCATTTTCACCGTTTTGGCCAGTGCCTTCATGAATAACACGCCTGTGGTCGTGGTCCTGATCCCCGTAGCTTTGCAAATGGCGCGGATGATGAAGGTGAAAGCCTCGAAACTGCTGATTCCACTTAGCTATATGGCGATTTTCGGGGGCATGTTGACGCTGATCGGGACCTCGACCAACCTGCTGGTGGATGGTGTCGCGCGGGCCAACGGACTGGCGCCGTTTTCCCTGTTTGAAGTCACGCCGATGGCCATTATCCTTGCGATATACGGTGCGATTTATCTGCGGGTCATGGCGCCCCGTCTGCTGCCCGAGCGCGAAACGATGGCCGAGATGTTGCGCGACAAGTCCAACATGAAGTTCATCACCGAGGTGGTCGTCCCCGAAGATAGCGCCCTCATCGGGGAAAATCCGCTGCAAGTGGATGCTTTCAAGCGGGACGGCGGCCGTGTGATGGACGTGCTGCGCAATGACAACACACTGCGCTTCCAGTTTCCTGATGTGACCCTAGTGGCCGGTGACCGTGTGGTCCTTCGCACGCGCATAACCGAGCTTTTGGGTTTGAAGGAGAACAAGGAAGTCATCCTTGCTGATAAGGTGTCCCACCGCGAAACCACGACGGTTGAGGCGCTGATCACACCGGGGTGCCGGATGATCGGGCGGCGTTTGTCCTCGCTCAATCTGCGGCGACGGTTCGGGGTTTATCCGATGGCGGTGCATCGCCGGAACCAGAACCTTGGCCGCGAGATTGGCAATATTGTGGTAGAGGTGGGCGACACGATCCTGCTGGAAGGTGCGCCAAACGACATCCAGCGCCTTGCACAGGAAATGGAACTGGTCGACCTCGCCATGCCCGAAGCGCGCCCGTTCCGCCGTGCCTATGCCCCGATTGTGATCCTGATGCTGGCTGGTGTGGTGATCCTGTCGGCCCTCGGCGTTGCGCCGATATTTGCGCTGTCCCTTGTGGCAGTGGCTGCGGTGCTGATGCTGCGATGTATAGATGCGGATGAGGCTTTCAGCTCCATCGACGGGCGTTTGCTGGCGCTGATCTTTGCTATGCTGGGGATCGGGTCCGCCTTGCAGGAATCTGGCGCGGTGGCGTTGCTGGCCAACGGGGTTGCGCCACTTCTGCACGGATTGCCGCCGTTCTTTGTGATCTGGGCGATTTACCTGCTGACGTCAGTTTTGACCGAGCTGGTCAGCAACAACGCGGTGGCTGTGGTGGTGACACCGATTGCGATTGCGCTGGCTACGGTGCTTGGGATTGATCCGCGCCCGCTGGTGATTGCGGTGATGGTCGCGGCGAGTGCGTCTTTCGCCACGCCGATTGGCTATCAGACCAATACGCTGGTTTACGGTCCGGGGGGCTATGCCTTTACCGATTTCCTAAAGATCGGCGTGCCGCTGAATATCACGGTCGGCCTGTTGGCCAGTGCGCTGATCCCGCTGTTCTGGGAGTTGTAAGGGCAGGGGGCGTCAGAGCGGCCAGAAGAACAGGATTGCAGGGATGCTGACGGCCACGATCAGGATTTCCAGCGGCAGACCCGTGCGCCAGTAATCTCCAAAACGGTAGCCACCGGGGCCGAGGATCAGCGTGTTGTTCTTATGCCCGATCGGGGTAAGGAACGCACAGGACGCCGCAACCGCCACGGCCATCAGGAAAGGATCAGGGTTCACCCCAAGGCTTTGCGCCATTTTGATCCCCACGGGGGCAGCCACGATGGTGGTCGCTGTGTTGTTCAGCACATCTGACAGGGTCATGGTCACGATCATCAGAACGGTCAGGATCACCCAAGCAGGCATCCCTTCCGTCAGCCCGATCAAGGAGTTGGCAATCAGCTCCGTCCCGCCCGAGGTTTCCAGCGCAACGCCAAGCGGGATCATAGAGCCGAGCAACACAACGACAGGCCATTCCACGTGGGTATAGACCTCGTTCAAGGGGACGATGCGGGTCAGGGTGAACAAAGCCACCACCACGCCAAGCGCGACTGGCAGATAGACCAGCCCGAAGGAGGCCGCGACAACAGCGGCCGCGAAAATACCAATGGCGAGCCAGGTCTTTTCGTCCTGCGTCACCTGCAAGCCACGTTCAACCAACGGCAGGCAGCCGAGCCAGTCCACTACGTGGTTCTGCGTTGCTTTGGGCGTCAGCAGCAACAGGATGTCACCCGCTTGAATATTGGTGCGCCGCACCTGACTGCGGATCGGTTTGCCGTTGCGTGAAATCCCCATCAGGATGGTATTCTGGCGCCAGTTCAAACCGATAGACAGAGAGGACTTCCCCGCAATCCGGCTGTGCTCGGTCACGACGACTTCGGTCAGGGCAAGCCCCTCGCCAGCGGCTTTGACCTTTTCCTGACGGCGTTCTTCATCGAAATCCAGTTTCACAGCGCTGCGAAACTCGTCCAGCGCTTCGGGCCGCGCCTCAAGCACCAGCGCATCACCGGCCAGCAGCTTGCGATAACGGGCGTTACCATAAAGCCGCCGCCCTTCGCGGATCACACCGATAATGGCGATGTCGGCTTTCTCGGCTTCCTCTGACAGATCAAAAGGCGTCTTTCCGATCAAATCGCTGTCATGCGGGACAGTCAGTTCGGCGATGTAATTGGCATTGTCCAGCAACTTTTCCACCGGCGATCCGTCATCCATCTGCGGGATCAGGCGCCAGCCGATGGTTGAAACAAACAGCAATCCGCTGATCGCGGCCACCAGACCGACTGGTGCAAAGTCGAACATCTTGAAAGCCTCGCCCAGCGAATCCTCGCGGATGGTGGCGATAATAATGTTGGGCGGTGTGCCGATCATCGTCACCATCCCCCCAAGAATAGTGGCGAAAGACAGGGGCATCAGCGACAAACGCGCCGCCCGCTTGGCCTTTTTCGCAGTTTGCAGATCGACCGGCATCAGCAGGGCGAGCGCTGCGACATTGTTCATAAAAGCCGACAGAACCGCACCCACGCTTCCCATGATCGCAATATGTGCGCCAAGCCCGCGAGAGCTGTCCACCAGCGCCCGGGTGATCAGCCCCACTGCGCCTGAATTGACCAAACCTGCGGACACAATCAGCACCAAGGCCACCACCAGTGTCGCGGGATGGCCAAAACCGGAAAACGCCTCGTTTGCGGGGACAACGCCGATCAATACCCCGACCAGCAGGGCGCCAAAGGCGACAAGATCATAGCGATACCGCCCCCAAAGCAGCAGGCCGAAGACACAGGCAAAGATGACGAACAGCAGGATTTGATCAGTGGTCATACTCAAGACTTAGCTCCCGATCCACGGGAGGTCATCCTTTTCGGCGCCATTTTCCCCAAATATCCCCGCGCGGAGCGCAGTGAGTCTACTTTATCAACAAAACGGGAAGGGCAGAGAGCACCAGCAACAGCGCCATAAAGATATTGAATGCCCGCAGCCAGCGGGGCCGATTTAGTATGCGGCGGATTTGCTGACCCATGACGGTCCATGTGCTGACACAAGGCAGGTTAATAATCCCGAACACCAGCCCGACCAGCACGATGGACCCGACCGTGCGCTCTGGCGCGTAGGCCGTGATTGCCGTCAGGGCCATGGACCACGCTTTGGGATTAACCCATTGGAACAGCGCCGCCTGAATGAAAGTCATCGGAACGCCGCCGGACTCTCCGGCCTTTGGCGGGGCTGCATTGGCAATCTTCCAGGCCAGCCAGCACAGATAAGCGATGCTGAAGATTTTCAGCAGAGTGTAGGAGAGCGGAAACAGATCAAACAGACCGATCAGCCCCAGACCCACCAGTAGGATCATCACGGTAAACCCGATCCCGATCCCCAGCATATGGGGAATAGACCGCGCAAAACCGAAGTTGGCCCCGGATGCCATTAGCATCAAGTTATTTGGCCCCGGTGTGATCGAGGAGACAAAGGCGAAACCGGCCAAAGCGGGTATTAATGCGTAATCCATAAGGTGCTTTATTGCTGGAATAGCGCTGAGGGGAAACGGGTAATATCTGCGCAAAGCCGTTGCGACCCCCAAAAAGGGGTGTTTTGCAAGTTTGTCGAGGCGCTTGCCCCTTTACGGGGGAGCATTTATAGACACCCCAAAGACATATTTTACGCCGGAGGAAACATGGCAGGCCATTCCAAATGGGCAAATATCCAGCACCGCAAGGGACGTCAGGACGCTGTGCGCTCCAAGCTGTTTTCAAAGCTGGCCAAAGAGATCACCGTTGCCGCCAAGATGGGCGACCCCGATCCCGAGAAAAACCCGCGTCTGCGGTTGGCTGTAAAAGAAGCCAAAGGTAAATCCGTCCCCAAGGACGTGATTGATCGCGCTATCAACAAGGCGTCGGCACAAGACGGCGAGAATTACGAGGAAATCCGCTACGAGGGTTATGGCCCCGCTGGTGTCGCCGTAATTGTCGAAGCCATGACCGACAACAAAAACCGCACCGCATCAACCGTGCGCTCCACCTTCACAAAATCCGGTGGCAATCTGGCTGAAACCGGCGCCGTCTCCTTCATGTTCGAGCGTAAAGGGCTGGTGGCTTATCCTGCTGCGGTGGGCGATGCGGATACTGTTTTCGAAGCTGCAATCGAAGCGGGCGCGGAAGATGTGGAAAGCACGGAAGAAGGCCATGAAATCTACTGCGAGTTCACCGATCTGAACGAAGTCAGTAATGCGCTGGAAGAAAAGCTGGGAGAATCTGAATCCTCCAAACTGATCTGGAAGCCGACAACCACGACCGAACTGGATCTTGAAGGGGCAGAAAAACTAATGCGTCTGATTTCTGCGCTGGAAGACGATGATGATGTTCAGAACGTGACAGCGAACTTTGAAATCTCTGACGAGATCATGGAACAGCTGTAAGTTTCCTGAGTATTTTTGGAACATTGAAACAGGGCTGCGGAGGACTCCGTGGCCTTTTTTCGTGAGAAGGTTGCGCGTATTTTTGATTCGCTGCCTAACAATATTTCCCTTGTTGGTCGGTTTCTTTGCATAAATTTTAAGGTGTCTACGCAATTCACGACGTAACGTTAGAACTCTGCGTTTTGGCTTTGCTGGGGATTCGCCCGTTATTTATGCAGAAATTAGGGAGATATATGGGGTTTTCGGGCAGATTGCCGCATGTACTCGTGATCGAATCCTGTTATCCAAATTCAGTGATGTATAAATGTGCGCCGGTTTTGCCCGTTCGGGGCGGAGACCCGGTCGCAACGCTTGAACAAAGGAGGTTTGTCATGCGCATCGGAACTCCCAAAGAGATTTTCGAGAACGAAGCAAGAGTGGCAATGACGCCGGACTCTGCACGACAGTTGCAAAAGCTTGGCTATGAATGTGTCATCGAAGCAGGGGCGGGCGCAAAGGCGCGTTTCTCTGACGAGGATTACAAAGCGGCTGGCGTGGAAGTGGTGAAAACCGCTGCGGCGCTGTATAAAACGGCCGATATTGTCGCCAAGGTTCGCCCCCCAGAGGAGATCGAACTGAAACGTCTGCGCAAGGGTCAGACGCTGATTTCTTTCTTCTATCCGGGGCAGAACACCGAACTGCTGGAAGCGGCCAATAAAAAAGGTGCTCATGTGATTGCGATGGACATGGTTCCACGTATTTCGCGGGCGCAAAAGATGGACGCGCTGTCCTCTATGGCCAATATCGCGGGCTACCGGGCGGTGATGGAAGCGGGTAACAACTTTGGCCGTTTCTTTACCGGTCAGGTGACAGCTGCGGGTAAGGTTCCGCCTGCCAAGGTTCTGGTTGTCGGTGCCGGTGTGGCCGGTCTGGCGGCAATTGGTGCTGCGACGTCGCTTGGCGCACAGGTTTATGCATTTGACGTGCGCCCCGAAGTGGCCGAACAGATTGAATCCATGGGCGCAGAATTTGTGTTCCTTGAATTTGAGGAGGACGCCAAGGACGGTGCTGAGACTGGCGGCTATGCGGCCCCCTCCAGCCCCGAATTCCGCGAGGCCCAGCTTGCCAAGTTCCGCGAACTGGCGCCGGAGATGGACATCGTCATCACTACCGCGCTTATTCCGGGCCGTGATGCGCCCAAGCTGTGGACCGCCGATATGGTGGCCTTGCAAAAGGCAGGTTCCGTGGTGGTCGACCTTGCAGCAGAGCGGGGCGGCAACTGTGACCTGACAGTTCCTGATGAAAAGATCGTGTCGGAAAATGGTGTGACCATTGTGGGTTACACGGATTTCCCATCGCGTATGGCTGCGCAGTCTTCGACCCTTTATTCCACCAATATCCGTCACATGATGACTGATCTCACACCGGAAAAAGACGGTGTGGTCAATCACAACATGGAAGACGATGTGATCCGAGGGGCCACGGCGAGCTTTGAAGGCGATATCACCTTCCCGCCACCGCCGCCGAAGGTAAAGGCGATCGCGGCGCAAAAGCCCAAGGAAGCAGTCAAAGAACTGACAGCGGAAGAGAAAAAGGCTGCAGAAGCGGCTGCGTTCCGGACCGAGACCCGCAATCAGGTTACTCTGCTGGCGGTTGGCGGTGCGTTGATCCTTGGCGTGGGCCTTGTGGCTCCGGCGAGCTTTATGCAGCACTTTATCGTGTTTGTTCTGGCGGTCTTTGTCGGCTTTCAGGTCATCTGGGGCGTGGCGCACAGCCTGCACACACCACTGATGGCGGTCACGAATGCGATTTCGTCGATCATCATTCTGGGCGCTTTGATGCAGATCGGATCGGGGAGTTTCCTTGTGATCCTGCTGGCGGCACTCTCGGTCTTTATGGCCGGTATTAACATCTTTGGCGGCTTCATGGTGACACGGCGAATGCTCGCCATGTTCCAGAAATCGTAATCGGAGGAAGGTACTATGGAATTTGGATTTACCACCGCCGCTTACGTTGTTGCGGCTGTTCTTTTCATCCTGTCACTGGGCGGATTGTCCGGTCAGGAAAGCGCAAAACGCGCTGTCTGGTATGGCATTGCAGGGATGGCGCTGGCTGTTTTTGCAACGCTGGTCGGCCCCGGTTCGGGGCTGTGGCTGCTGTCTTTGGTCCTGATCGCCGGTGGCGGCGTGATCGGCTGGCAACTGGCCAACCGCGTGCAGATGACACAAATGCCGGAACTGGTTGCGGCGATGCACTCTCTCGTGGGGCTTGCGGCGGTCTTTGTAGGCTTTAACGCGCATATAGAAATGGGCAACGTATTGGCGATGGATGACACCGCCAAGAAAAGCCTAGAGGGTTTCGCAGCCCTGCTGGCCAAGAAAGACGCGCTGGAGATTTCCATCCTGCGGGTTGAAGTCTTCCTTGGCATCTTTATCGGTGCGGTCACGTTTACAGGTTCGGTTATTGCCTATGGCAAGCTGGCGGGCCGTGTGGGCAGTGCTGCAACGAAACTGCCGGGTGGTCATATGCTGAACGCAGGGGCAGCACTGCTGTCGCTGATCTGTCTGGTCTGGTACTTCAACACCGGTGGTTTTGTCCCGCTGGCGATCATGACACTGGCAGCTTTGTTTATCGGGTATCACCTGATCATGGGGATCGGCGGCGCGGATATGCCTGTGGTTGTGTCCATGTTGAACAGCTACTCCGGTTGGGCAGCTGCGGCGATTGGTTTCAGCCTTGGCAACGATCTGCTGATCGTGGTCGGTGCGTTGGTTGGTTCTTCGGGTGCGATTCTGTCCTACATCATGTGTAAGGCGATGAACCGCTCTTTCATCAGCGTGATCCTTGGGGGCTTTGGTGGTCCTGCCGGTGAACAAATGGCTGTTGAGGGTGAGCAGATCGCAACTGATGCTGCAACTGTTGCTGCACAGCTGGATGATGCGGACTCTGTGATCATCGTTCCGGGCTATGGCATGGCGGTGGCGCAAGCCCAGCAAGCCGTATCGGAACTGACCAATCGTCTGCGGGCAAAAGGCAAGAACGTGCGTTTTGGTATCCACCCTGTTGCAGGGCGTTTGCCGGGCCACATGAACGTGCTGCTGGCCGAGGCTAAGGTGCCTTACGACATCGTGCTGGAGATGGATGAAATCAACGACGACTTCCCTGAAACGGATGTGGTTATGATCATCGGCTCCAACGACATCGTTAATCCAGCTGCACAAGAGGATCCGAACTCCCCTATCGCGGGGATGCCGGTACTGGAGGTCTGGAAAGCCAAGAACGTCATCGTGTCCAAACGCGGGCAGGGGACAGGCTATTCCGGCATCGAGAACCCGCTGTTCTTCAAAGAGAACACACGGATGCTTTACGGTGATGCCAAGGACAGTGTGAACCAGCTTCTGGCGAATATTTCCTAAAGCCGGGGCGGGTGAAAATCCGCCCTACTCAAACAAAAGCGCCTGTGGATTACGATCTACAGGCGCTTTTTTTATGGGGTATGGGTGTTGGGACAGGCGTGCTACTGCTCGGGGAAGATATCGTCCCATGTGGTTTCCAGCACGGCGATAACAAGCCATGCGACCATGCCGCCGATCGCCATTCCAATCAGAAAATTCATATCTCAGCCCTTACTTAAATCAGGTTGTTTTCAATAACTCTCAGGCGTTCAGAATTGAGGTGTGAATGTGTCAGGAATGAGGCTGCCTTGCGCAGCGCCCAAGGGGTAAGCTGCCACTTTGCGTGACATTTAAGCAGCGAATTGCGTGTTTTTTGGAAAAGAGCACCGGTTAGGCGGTGAAGGCAGGGCTGGCCCTGCGAACATCCGCCCGTTGCAGGGGCGGATGTGGCAAGTGTAAGGGGCAGATCAGGCCGCTTTTTCAGCAGTTTGACCGCGCAGCCAATCCAGAACAGTCTCTGGTGTGGAAACGGCATAAGGGTCGTCTGCCGCATTGTCGCAACGACCAGCTTCTTCAAACCAACCGTCTACAACACCGTCGCGCACAACGGCAGCATAGCGCCAGGACCGGTGGCCAAAGCCCAGATTGTCCTTATTCACCAGCATGCCGATTTGGCGGGTAAAGTGGCCGGACCCATCCGGAATCATGCGGATGTTTTTCAAGCCGAGCGATTTACCCCATTGGTACATCACGAAGGCATCGTTCACGGATACACAGTAGATCGTGTCGATACCGGCATCCGCAAATTCTTCGGCCAGTTCGTCGAAGGACGGCAGCTGGCGGGTGGAACAAGTTGGTGTAAAGGCACCGGGCAGGCCGATCAGAAGGGCGTTTTTGCCCGCGAACAGCTCTGAAGTGGTCTGATCCTGCCAACGGAAGGGATTTTCACCGCCGATGGATTCATCGCGGACACGGTTGTGAAAAGTGACTTCGGGGAGTTTCGAACCTAGTTTCATGGGTCTTGCTTTCTTCTAGTGAATCAGTGCGAACGGGCTTTTAACCTCTCTTCTAAAAAGTTCCAATCGCACAAGAACAGTATGTAGGGGGTGCGTCTTTTCGCGCCATAGTTTTGCATGTAGTCAATGCCTTCCGGTTTTTGTTGATTGACCAGTCAATATAAAACCTCCAGATTGGGCCGGTAACAGATCTGAGTCTTTAATGCCCAAAGTTGGAATGGAACCGGTCCGCCGTCAGGCGTTGATTGATGCAACGATTGCCGAGATCGGGCAGGCGGGATCGCTGAGCGTGACGGTCAGCCAGATTGCCAAACGTGCCGGTATGTCGAGCGGTCTGGCGCATCACTATTTTGGCAGTAAGGAACAGATTTTCGTGGCCGCCATGCGCCATATCCTGCGGTCCTACGGGGAGCACATCCGTTCCGAATTGCAGCTGGTAGAGGGGCCGAAAGAACGGCTCGACGCGATTATCGCGGTCAGCTTTCATCCCCTGAACTTTGCCGAAGAAGTCGTCTCGGCGTGGCTGAATTTCTACGTCTATGCCCGCACCGTCCCCGAGGCGAAACGGCTGCTCGATATCTACGGGCGGCGACTGCATTCCAATCTGGTCTTCAACCTGTCCCAGCTTATGGACGGGTCTCGGGCCAATCATGTGGCGCAGGGGCTCGCGGCGATGATTGACGGGTTTTACATCCGGCACGCCTTGCAGGAGAAAGCACCGGCCCGTGTAGAAGTAATGGCAATGGTTGACGAATACCTGCGGCAACAGCTGCAAAATAGCGGAAATTAGGAAATATCATGGACAAACCGAACATTCTCATTTTCATGGTGGATCAGTTGAACGGCACCCTGTTTCCGGATGGTCCTGCTGACTGGTTGCACGCGCCAAACCTAAAAAAGCTGGCAGCACGCTCCACACGGTTCAAAAATGCCTATACCGCATCGCCGCTTTGTGCACCGGGGCGGGCGTCTTTCATGTCCGGCCAACTGCCCAGCCGCACACGGGTTTATGACAATGCGGCCGAATTTGCATCCGACATTCCAACCTATGCCCACCACCTGCGTCGGGCGGGCTATCAGACTTGTCTCTCTGGCAAAATGCACTTTGTCGGGCCTGACCAGATGCACGGGTTTGAAGAGCGGTTGACCACTGACATCTATCCTGCGGATTTCGGCTGGACACCGGATTATCGCAAACCCGGAGAGCGGATCGATTGGTGGTATCACAACATGGGTTCGGTCACAGGGGCGGGCGTGGCCGAAATTTCTAACCAGATGGAATACGACGATGAGGTCGCCTATAACGCCACCCGCAAGGTCTACGATCTGGCGCGGGGCAAGGACGATCGCCCGTGGTGCCTGACCGTCAGTTTCACCCATCCCCACGATCCTTATGTGGCGCGCAAGAAATACTGGGATTTGTACGAGGATTGCGACCATCTGCTGCCAACCGTTCCGGCAATGGATTACGATGATCACGACGCCCATTCCAAGCGGATTTTCGATGCGAACGACTGGCGCAGTTTCGATATTCAGGAAGAAGACATCAAACGCTCCCGCCGCGCCTATTTCGCCAATATTTCCTATTTGGACGACAAAATAGGCGAGGTGATGGAGGCGCTTGAGGGCACTAAACAAGAGGCGATCATCCTGTTTGTGTCCGATCACGGCGATATGCTGGGGGAGCGGGGCCTTTGGTTCAAGATGAGCTTCTTTGAGGGCGCATCCCGCGTGCCTTTGATGATCAGCGCGCCGGATATGGAACCCGGACTTGTGACTGATCCTGTCAGCAATATCGACGTCACGCCGACACTGGCAGCGCTCGCCGGTGTGTCGATGGCAGAGGTCGAACCCTGGACCGAGGGCGAAAGCCTTGTCTATCTGGGGCAGGGCGGCGCGCGCACAGCGCCCGTGGCTATGGAATACGCCGCCGAGGCGTCTTACGCGCCGCTGGTGTCCCTGCGCTATGGTAATTGGAAATACAACCGCTGCGCCCTTGATCCCGAACAGTTGTTTGATCTCGATGCCGATCCGCACGAGTTGACCAATCTGGCAGAAATTCCGGCCCACGAAGGCACGCTGAACTCGCTTCGGGCGAAATCCGAGGCCCGCTGGGATCTGGAAACGTTCGATGCACAGGTCCGCGAGAGTCAGGCCCGCCGCTGGGTCGTCTATGAGGCTTTGCGCAACGGCGATTACTATCCGTGGGACTATCAGCCGCTGCAAAAAGCCTCCGAACGCTACATGCGCAATCACATGGACCTGAACACTGTCGAAGACGTCGCCCGCTATCCGCGCGGGGAATAAGCCCAACGGGGCAGGGTTGAACCGCAAGAGGTTGCAATCCCTTAGGAAAGTAAACGCTATGAACGCAGACTATATCATCATCGGGGCCGGTTCTGCCGGCTGTGCTATGGCCTATCGCCTGTCCGAAGACGGCAAGCACAAGGTGCTGGTGGTCGAATACGGCGGCACCGATTGGGGGCCGTTCATCCAGATGCCCGGGGCGCTCAGCTATCCGATGAACATGAAGCGCTATGACTGGGGCTATCAATCGGAACCTGAACCCCACCTTGGCGGACGCAGACTGGCCGCGCCGCGGGGGAAGGTGATCGGGGGGTCGTCCTCCATCAACGGGATGGTCTACGTGCGGGGCCACGCACGGGACTATGACACATGGGCGGAAAAAGGCGCGCAAGGCTGGTCCGGCGCGGATGTGATGCCCTATTTCAAGCGACAGGAAAACTGGGATGCCTCCGGCCACGGCGGTGATCCCGAGGTGCGCGGCAACAGTGGCCCGCTGCATGTGCAACGGGGCAGCCGCGAAAACCCCCTGACCCACGCCTTTGTCGAGGCAGGGCGTCAGGCAGGCTATCAGGTGACGGAGGATTACAACGGCACCCAGCAGGAAGGGTTCGGCCCGATGGACCAGACCGTCCACAAGGGCCAGCGCTGGTCTGCTGCCAATGCCTACCTGAAACCCGCCCTGAAGCGTCCTAATGTGGAGTTGGTCAAAGGTCATGCCAACCGCGTGGTGATCGAGCAAGGGCGCGCGATCGGCGTGGAGATCACCCAAGGCGGCAAGGTCACGACCCTGCGCGCCAACCGCGAAATTATCGTTTCGGCATCGGCCTTTAACTCCCCCGCGCTTTTGATGCGCTCGGGTATTGGTCCGGCCGCCCATCTGCGTGAACACGGTATAGAGGTCGTGGCCGACCGCGCCGGTGTGGGCCAGAACCTGATGGATCATCTGGAGCTATATATTCAGGTCAAAAGCTTGCAGCCTGTGACCTTGTTCAAATACTGGAACCTGATTGGCAAAGGCTATGTCGGGGCAAAATGGCTGCTGACAGGTAAGGGGCCGGGTGCGTCAAACCAGTTTGAATCCGCCGCCTTTATCCGATCCCGCGCGGGGATCGAATATCCCGACATCCAGTATCACTTTTTGCCGATGGCGGTGCGCTACGATGGACAGGCCGCCGCGGAAGGGCACGGGTTTCAGGCCCATGTGGGGCCAATGCGTTCTACGTCGCGCGGGGCGGTTACGCTCAACAGCGCCGATCCTGCGAAAGCGCCTAAAATCCTGTTTAATTACATGAGCAAGGAACAGGATTGGGAAGATTTCCGCACCTGTATCCGCCTCACCCGCGAGATTTTTGCGCAGGATGCCTTTGAGCCCTACAACGGCGGCGAAATCCAGCCGGGTGCAGCAGTCCAAACGGATGAGGAACTGAACGGATTTATCAAGGAACATGCCGAAAGCGCCTATCACCCCTGTGGCACCTGCAAGATGGGTGCGGCTGACGATCCGATGGCCGTGGTCGATCCGGAATGTCGCGTGATTGGCGTCGAAGGCCTGCGCGTTGCGGACAGTTCGATTTTCCCGAGCATTCCGAACGGAAATCTCAACGCGCCGTCGATCATGGTCGGCGAAAAGGCCAGCGATCACATCCTCGGCCGCACGCCGTTGCCTGCCTCCAACCTACAGCCGTGGATTCACCCTAACTGGCAGAATAGTCAGCGATAACAAGGGGCAGGGGGCAAAAAACGCCCTTTGACCTATGGTCCTAAACCGGGGGCGTTGAACCGAAATGCCCCCAATCCCGAATAACCGCATTTTTTCGCGCCTTAGGGCTTGCATGCCCCCGCCGAGATCGGTAATACCCCGCCTTACGGACAGGTGGCCGAGTGGTCGAAGGCGCACGCCTGGAAAGTGTGTAGGCGGGGAACCGTCTCCAGGGTTCGAATCCCTGTCTGTCCGCCACCACCCCTTTTTACTGAACGCCAACACTTCCGAGCTTGGCTTCTTTGCGCTTGCCTCGGGGGCGTTTGATGCGCTTATGGTTAAAGTGCTCGTTCTTTTGACGCTGGACTGATTGTTCTGGCGGAAACCGTTTTCAATGTTTTGATCTGGTCGGAGTTTTCTGTAGGGTAAATCGCACACCCCTTGGGGCGGGGCTACAGCCGCGTTTTAAGAGAGTTACTTACAACCCGAACCTTCAATTTCGCAGAGGGAAAAAGGCCGAACAATGAAGCAGACCCTTAAAATCGTTTATGACGGAGACTGCCCGTTTTGCGCCCGTTATGTGCGATTTATCCGGTTGAAGGATACACTCGGGGCGGTGGAACTTGTCGATGCCCGCTCCGATGATCCAGCGGTAGAGCAGGTGCGCGCGACGGGTGTGGATTTAAACGATGGAATGGCGCTTATTGATGGGGACCGGATTTTTTTCGGTGACGAATGTATTCACCGGCTCGCCCTGATGAGCACGCCCTCGGGGATGTTTAACCGGATCAATGCCAGTGTGTTTCGCTCCCCGACCCTGTCCAAGCTGCTGTATCCAGTGCTTAAAACGGGGCGGGCTATAACGCTTCGCCTTATGGGGCGAACCCCGATTTGATGGTTAACGGGAGCTGGTTCCGGGATGTGAGAGGTCGAACGCCTTAATAAGTCAGAACCTTGCGCAGCAACCAGCTTGTTGCGTCATAAGTGTTCGACCAATCGCCGCTCTTCCATCCAAAAAGCGGCGATGCACGTTTGGTATTTCATGCAGCTGTCCCAGCCGATCCGTTTTCTTATCAGCAGAAAGCGAATTCGTCGACGGGGGGGCAGGCGACGATGGTTGCGATCTCTGTGACATTGGGGGCTGACTCTGCGCCAAAGCTGCCAAATGCGGATGAGAACGGGTTGTCGCCCGGTTCAACCCGTGTCGGGGTTTCTTCGATAATGGCGGGTTCGGCATTGGCCGGATCAATGAACGTAAATGTGTCCGACAAGGCGCCGACTGAAGCGGCGATTGCGGCGCTTCCAAAGAACCCTGTGTCGTCACAGGAAGTCCGCGTGGCCCTTGCTGCCGGTGCGTCTGCAGGGGCGTCTGTCTCGCTCTCAGGCTCGCTTGGTTCTGGCTTGGAAGCTTTCTTGCCACCGGTTGGGATGATGATCCGCGCCACTTCGAAGTCTTCCTCGAACTGGTAGCTGATTTCGCCGTCACTTACGGCCAGTTCGATCCGCGATACGACGGGGATTTCGAACAATCTTTCGTAAACAGTGCCTTTGAAATCTAGGAACTTTTCAGGGATTTCGGTGCGGATCACATCTGCCCAGACGTATTCAACCGACGTTTCCTCTTGCAGAGAGACGGTCACGGTCTGACCGGATTTCTTGATGTCGCCAGCTGTCAGAAACACCACTTGTTCGGTCTTGTCCGCGTAAGTGTAGGACTGGTAGTTTTTCGCATCGTGGTTTTCAGACCATGACCCGTCTTCAAAACTTCCGCCGAGCAGTTTCTTTCCGACCAGACTGTCGGACAGCAGGCTCAGCGCCTCTCCACCGTGGCTAGTCCCTTCAAGCGCGCCGTGATCGGTGTGCCAGAAGTAGCTGTTTTCGTGCTTTACCGTGCCCCAAAGCGACAGTGCATCCGCGCCGAGAGCGATGAAGGAGGTGAAGGCCTCGATGGTTTCGCCTGCTTGACGTGCGCCGATGCTGTTGGCTTTCAATGCGGTCGTGTCGATGCCCGACACGTCAAAGGGGTCTTTGGGGTCATAGGTGTGAACCGGTTTGCCCACATTCCACGCCGAGAGGTTCTGATCCACGTCCCGCCCCAGAACCGCGCTCCAGATTTCATAGGCGTTTTCGATATCGGTGAAGCCGAACTTATCGACGTTGCTTTCCAGATGATGAGAGACGATCTGGTCGATCCGGTCGAGGTTCTGGGTTTCAATTTCGCGGATGATCGTGCGCGGGCTGTTGGTGCCGGATTGGATCGCAACAGAAATTTCTATTCCGTCAGGATTGTAGCGGCTGCTTGAAGCGATCTTGTTGATCGTCTCGAGCATTGTATTGGCGATTTGGCCATAGCTGCCTTCCGACGAATATGTCTTGCCTTCCCAACCCATTGCAAAGGTTTCGTTGCCGATTTCAAGGGTCATGTCCGCAGGTAGTTCGCCAAAGTCGCCTGCAAAGAGTTTGATCAGGAATTTCTTAAGGTCTGCCTCGCAGGATTTCAGATCGTCGGCATACCGGCGGGTGGGCAGGATCATCGAAAACGACTGGCCTAAGGAGTTGGCATAGGCCAGCATATCGGTCAAACCTTTGCCCTCGTCAGAGCCATCAACGAGGAACAGATCGGGGTTCGTCAGGCTGTAGTCATCAGTCTCTGCGCGGCCCCCATCCGGCCAACGGATGAAGTTGCCTTGATAGCCGGCATTGTCATGAGATTTCTCAAAATTAGAGAGCGTGGTGTAAGTCGTGTATATGTCACCAAAGTGTTTTTCAGTAACTTTGTAATCTGTTGCATTTTTGTAGGACTCAACCTTAACGATTGTGTCCGATTCTGGTGCAGATTTTGCCGTTGTTAAGTCTGCCGTCTCGAAGTCATACATATTGATAGTCATCTTGGTGCCCCGCATAGTTCTAAAGAAATGTTTATTTCCCTTAAAAAACTATCAGTAGCGTTTGATAATGGTTACTGAGCAGAGGGCTAAACCGGCCCAATATCGCATACAGCGACCTGTACAAAATCGTGGCAGAATGTGTCCGTTTTGAGGCGTGAACTATCCTAAAGTCTATGAACATTCAACTTTAGGTAAAAATAAGGCGATAACGTAGCGTATTCGGAAACAATCTTGACGGTTATTGTTTCCGAATCGGCAACCCGTCACAGAATCGCCCCAATTTACTCCCGCCCAGGTAGCGGAATTAGGGGGGAGTACACAGTATAAGGCCAATCCGAGCCGCTTATACTTTCGCGTCAGCTTTCTACCCTTTTGAACTTTTGATCGGGCGGGCTGTTTTCACTAGCTCTGGTCACGATAATAGTATCGCCCGCGCAATGCGGTCGGTCGGACACCCGAACACAGCGAGGAAAAAATGAACGGACTGGTCGACACAACGGTTTTGTATGAAGCAATGGATATTCTGGGCAGCCGCCGTTTGCGGCGCTCCATCCGCAAGGGGTTTCGCTGTTTAAAGAAGGATCTCGAACAGTTGAGCGCGCTGGACGCAACGGCGAACGCCGGTTTTTGGGCCAACCGGGTTCATTTGGCTTGCGGGCCATGTGCAGTTTTTGGCGCTGCTGCATTGACTGACGCCATGCGAGAGCTGGAGGAGGAACTGCGAAACGATCGGCTTCAGCATGTCCCGAAGATATCGCGTCTGGTGTCCCAACTTGCTATCAGCACCGAAAGTGAATTGAACCGCTTGACCAAGGTCAGCTTCTTCTAAGCCCCGCACTGTAATTGCTGCATTGTAAATTTAGAACTAAAACGCGCTCGTTTCATTCGAGGCGCGTTTCTTTGTTGTCCGCTACACGGAACGGTCGCGCCTGCCGGTAAGAGGGTCCGGTTTGTAAAGTAGATCAGAAGGGATGAGGGGCAGAAAAAGCAACGGCGACCACAATCACAGCGCTGGAGGGGGGTGGGCTGTGCAAGTGTGCGAGCCTTGATAGAGGACGCCATCACTTTTTCTATGCCCCGTTTCTACGCCTGCCGCTTTGTGGGGAGCTCGATAGTCGGGGCGTTGGCTCCCCACGTGGCTGGCGTAGTTTATTTATACAGGACTACTGCGCGGGCGGGTGTGCGCGAAAGTATAGGAATTGATTACAAAGGTATATTATTTGTCGGAAAGCGAGCTGGCCAAAACGAAAAAGCCGTCAGGCGCGAACTGCGCTTGACGGCTTTTGATAAAGCAGAACTTCGCAACACGGTTAGATGTAACCGGCTTCTTTCGCGATCATCGCAGCATGGGTGCGGTTGCGCGCGTTCAACTTCTTGCTGAGCGTTTTGACATGCAGTTTCACTGTAACCTCGCGCAGGTCCAGATCACGGGCGATTTCCTTATTGGCCTTGCCGTCAGACAACCCTTTCAGGACTTCTTTTTCGCGGGGGGACAACAGCGTGTCGAACTCGTGAGCCGTTTCGTTGCGTTGTGCCATAAAGCTGACAGGCGCGAATGTTTCGCCAGCCGCCATGAAGCGCACCGCGTTCAGCAGGGATTTCGCAGCCATTGTTTTTGGCAGGAACCCCGCAGCGCCCGCCTCTAGGGCGGCTTCTGCGACAGACACAGGCGCGGTGCCGGAAATAATGCCGACTGGCTTGTTTTCATTGGCTTCCAGCGCTTTGGCAAGACCGGAGAGCCCGTTCATTCCGGGCATGTCAAAATCCAGAAGCACCAGATCGAAGGAACGTCTTTGGTTATGTGATCAAGCGCATCCTGTAGATTGGCCGCAGGCGCGACGGTGTTTTCAGGATCGGATTGAATATAGGCTGCGATTGTATCGCGGACCAAATCATGATCGTCTGCAATTAAAATTCTCATTGGCATCATTCCACTTTGCGCTGACCTTTTGGGGGGTGAACCCGCTGTTCCAGCTTTTCTATCGTCTCTATCCGGTACTGAATTGCCCTGCTGTAGGGTCAGAAAGACGCTTTGTGTCTTGGCTTTAACCTTTTGAGAATCTCGAAATCAACAAACTTAAAGCCGTCCGATACCAATGCTACTCAAGAACTATACTTTGGGATAGTCTTCCTATCCAATATTGCACATGTAACATCAAATGCCTTGGTTTAAACCGGAGCCTGAGACAAGATCAACATGCGAACAGGATCCTATACAATGAAAAAGCCAAGCATTCTAACGACTACAATTGCCGCCATTATGTGCGCGCAGATCTCTTTCGCCTCTGCCGCCCTTGCAGAAGCGCCAATAGCTGCGCCAAGCGGGGATGTGGTTCTTACCGTCAAGGGTGAGATCGGGAACACCAACGCCTCTGACGCGGCCGCTTTCGATCTGGAGATGATCCACGCGCTTGAAGCGACGGAATATAAAACCGAAACCATCTGGACCGAAGGGGAGCAGGTCTTCAAAGGCGTTCTGCTCAGCACCCTGCTAGAGGCGTTGGGCAGCGATGGAAGCGAAATCAGCGCCATTGCCGCCAATGACTATTCGGTGTCTATTCCGCTGAACGACGAAACCTTTGAAGGGGCGCTGGTCGCGTACGAGTTGAACGGAAAGCAGATGTCACGCCGCGAAAAAGGCCCGCTGTGGATCGTGTACCCCTACGACTCTGACGAAAAATACCGGTCCGAAACTGTCTACAGCCGGAGCATCTGGCAACTTGACCGCATCACAGTGAAGTAACAAACACAATGAAGTACTTAAGCAGGACCAGCGTTGCCAAGGCGACAGGGGCCAGAACAAGACCGCAGTTCGTTTTTCGTCTGGCATGGGCCCTCCTCCTTATTGGGGGTATCGCCCTGGTCGTCCTGCTGAGTGCGCAGCTTTCTTCCAAAATTGATGAATTGCGCGAGGTGCCGGAAGACAATGCGCAGTGGAATCTGTCACAGATTGAGGTGGCATTTTTAAAGCTGCGGATTGCTGCGGACAATGTCCTGCTGGAGGGGGAGCCTGCGCTGCCGGAATTCCGCAAGTGGTTTGACATACACTACAGCCGCATCGAACTGGTCAGCACCAGCACGGATGCGATGGAGATCCACCAAGATCCGCAGCTACACCACCTGCATGAGATGCTTCTTAAGTTTAACCGTAACATGGTTGTTCTTGTGGACGGGCCGGACAGCTTGCTTGTTGCTAGCATGCCCGATTTCGTTGCGAGGATGCAGGAAATCGCCTTTGCGCCGCGTGAACTGTCTGTTGGCGGCGTCGAGCTGAAATCAGCGCGTTCTGATGCCAAACGCAAAGAGATCGTAAGGATACTGCAAACCATCGCACTGGTTTCCACCTTGGTGATGATCAGTCTGATCGGGGCTTTCATCTTTTTGTGGGTGCAACGACGACGTTTGAATATGCAATCCGCCGAAATCCGTAAGGCCGGGAAGTTTCACCAAACGATCCTGCGGGCCTCTTTGGACGCCATTGTCGTGGTTGACGGTCAAGGCAAGATCACGGACTTCAACGGCTCGGCTGAAAAGGTCTTCGGGCTGAACCGCGCTGATGTGATCGGTCATTCCCTGTCGGACACCATACTGCCGGAACGCTATCGCAGCGGCCATGAAGCGGGTATGGCAAATTACACCAGTCCGGAGAACTCGAACATTGTGGATCAGGGGCGTCTGGAACTGGTGGCGGTTCACGCGGATGGGCATGAATTCCCCGTCGAGGTGTCAATCTCCGAAGCCCATAGCGCCGATGGACGTATCTTTGTGTCCTACATCCGGGACATTACCGAAGAAAAGCAAAACAAAGAAGATTTGCACGCGGCCCGCGATCAGGCGTTGGAAGCTTACAAGGAAAAATCACGCTTCCTAGCGGTGATGAGCCATGAAATGCGCACGCCACTCAATGGCATCATCTCTTCGCTGCATCTGCTTCGCGATGACCCGCTGAGCGAGCGTCAGGAGCGTTTCGTCAATTTAGCCGATCACTCCAGTAATGTGCTGCTGAACCACATCAATGATGTTCTAACAATAGAGCGGCTGGATTCCGGCGAAACCAAATCGGCGGAACAGGTTTTCTCGGCGCGGGAGGTTGCCGAAGACCTGCTTGATGTGATGCGCCCGCTTGCGGATGAACAAAACACCAGTTTGCTTTTGGAGGTTGAGGGCGAAGAAGCGTTCGTCCTTGGTGAACAGCGCCTGATCGAACAGGTTCTGACCAATCTGCTGAGCAATGCGATCAAATTCACCGCCAGTGGACAGGTCACGCTTGGCATTGCATCGCGTTGGGTTTCTGCCAGTAACCTAGAGCTCGACTTCTCTGTCAGCGACACGGGCATCGGTATTTCGCCCGAAGGCCTGCAAACCGTGTTCGATGATTTTGTGACCGCCGAATCCCCGTACGAGCGGACGGCAAAAGGAACGGGTCTCGGGCTAGGGATCGTGCGGCGCCTTGTGGAAACGATGGGCGGCGAATTGCACTTTGACAGTATACTTGGCGAAGGCAGTATCTTTGGTTTCACAATTACACTGCCCGTGCAGGACGAAATCCTGCCCGAAAAGCAAGAGACCACCGCATCCGCGCAACCCGCTGTATCGGGAGGTTTGAAAGTCCTCGTTGTAGAAGATAACCCGATCAACCGCGAACTTTTGGGTGCGATGCTGGAACGGGACGGGCATATCGTGTCCTTCGCAACGGACGGTTTTGAAGGGGTCCACGTGGCCAGCAAGAATGTCTTTGACGTGATCCTTATGGATATCAGCATGCCCAATATGAACGGGATCAAGGCGACCACAACGATCAAGAATTCTCAGGGATTGTCCCGCAATACGCCGATCTATGCGGTTACAGCCCATGCTATGCCTGCCGAGATTGCCGAGTTTGAAAAGGCTGGTATGGAGGGCTGTTTGCTGAAGCCAATTCGGGTCGAGAAGCTTCGCGCGATCCTTGGTGAAATCTCACAGGACGATCCGGTGGAAGCACCACAGACCGAGACACCGATGTCATCGAACGCCAATGGCATCATACCGCTGTTAAGTCCTGACCAGTTGATGAAGATGAGAGAGGTCTTCGGACCGGAAACCATGATCGACAAGGTTCAGGCGTTTCTAAAGGAAGGTGATCTGCTGATCGGGGCCGTCCTGAACAACACGCTAGAGCAGGACCGCGAAACGTTGCAGTCCTCGACTCACAAGCTGAGCGGTTCTTGCGCTATTTTCGGGGCCACTTTGCTGCGCCAGACCCTGACAGGGCTTGAAACAGCGTGCAAGGAAGGCGACGCAGAGGCCGCCGCGGCGTTGCAAGCCAAGGCGCGGGAAGAATGGAATCGCACCAAAACCGCGCTTAATGCGATCTACGCGCAGACCTGACCCAAGCGCAGGTTTGATTGCCTTGTCACAACCCAAGGCGGTTAGCTACACGCAAAGAAACCACACAAAGAAACGGCGTAATCCGCGAACATCGGATGCGCCGTTTCCTCGTACGGTGTGTGCTTAAATAGATATTAGGTTCGTTATTTCTTCCTATCCTCCCGTTGTAAGGAGCTGTGATCCCGGTTCCTGTATCCGGGGATTTGACTGCATTTAACTTAAGATTGCCGTTCCTCCTGATACCATCCTAGCCAGTAATCCGGCGGTAGGGTGCACGCAGAGGGACAGGTCTCAGACGCCTTGGCATAGGCGTTTTATGCAACGGTATAAAATAGGGGGAAAGTTGGTGCGCAGTGTCGCGCGGTAAAGCGGTCGTAGAACCGGATGGTTAGGCCGGATCTATCAAATAGGTCATCGGGCTGACGGGCGGTCAGTTGCCCTTGGAGATATTCAGTTTGGTCTTGAGCAGGGCAACCTGACACACCTCACCGGCAATTTCCCGTTTGGGGCCGAATGCGCCGGAATCAAGATCCAGTCGCCGGCTCCAGCGTTTCCACAGGTAGGGTACGATCCCGATCACGAACTTCGCGCCTTCCCGATAGGCAGCGTCTGTGATGGCCTGCAGCAATTGTGTCCGCACGAGCAGCCTGTCACGGGCAGGCACATCATCCGTCACAAATATCCGCGAAGCTTCCCAGACTTTGGGGCTGACTGGGGCCTCACAGATCAGCAGGTCGGATGGAATGTCTTCCAGCAAACCCCGCTGCGCGTCCCGAATCATATAAGTGTAAATCCCGCATTGTGCCGTCGTCGGGGTAAGGCGCACACCAGCGAGAATCTCACCGTAGCGGTGCAGCACCAGCCATCTGCTATAGGGATTGTCGTATTGGTCAAATTCATAACCGTCTACGCTGGGCAGTTCCCAGCCGCGTTTCTCGATAAAGACGCGCCGCCTGACCTGTAGCAGGTCGTGGAACATTTCACCGTATTTGTGCATGTTTGCCATTGAAAGCGTGCTCACCCGGATCGCGCCGCGATTGGATCCGGCTGCAGGGCGGGGGGCACGCGGTGGTTGCACGGGGAGGGCGTGTGCCTCTGGCCTGACGGTTAATTCGTTCAGGGGCGAAAGGCTCGACGGTTCGACCGACTGGGAGTTGACCGAAAATGGGTGACGCAGTGATTTCACTGTATTCTCTCTTAGACGCGGTGACGTTAACCAAATGAATACCACAGATTGAATCGCAGAGCATGGGTTAACATGCAGATTTGTAATAAATTGTTGATTTTTACCGATCAAATAGCAAGCAACTTAAAGACAAGACGGCGATTTGCTGCTAATTAGTGTAAAAATCTCCACAAAAGAATTTAATAAAATGTTTAAATAACATTGTATTACCAGCTTGCTGCAGTTGTTTCAAAGTGCTGACATATTGATAACACATTCTATTGAAATTTTGCGTGACTGGACTGGTGTAGTGTTTTTATGTCACTCACCATCGAAGCGGTGTCATCGGAACCGTATTTTTGTGGAAGTGGGAAAGTCCGTGTATACTAATGATGGTTTATGATGACCTGAACCTAAAGTCTGTGCTAACCGGCCCGTCTTTCCCAACAATAGCAGGTAACGTCCCAAGTTGACAAATCACGCCAACATTCTGATTTCGACTAATTCCGCCTCTTTGAGACGTGTTCAAAGGCGCTTGGTCGACTATGTCGGATGTATTTCCGGATTAATTGTGCAACGCCAGACAATATTTGTGGCGACTGCAATATTAGCGGCGATATACTTCGACTTATGGATTGCAGTTTACTGTCTCGCCCTTATCCAAGTCACCGAAGTTTTTGACATCTACCTCGCACGACGGGTGCAGGAAGACGAACGAACCGGCGTCCTAAGAAGGGTCGCAATCCATTACTACGGGTTGTTGTTGAACACCGTTCTGAACGCTACGGCCATCTGTTACTTTATCTTCACGATCGCCAAGCAAGAGGGACACACGACCCACTTTACGCCGATGTTTTTCCTTTTTGCTGCGGCCCTCTTCGCGGCGATGAACAATCATCAGGTTCTGGCCTTTATCGGCGTGCGGTTGGTGATCTACGCGGGCACTTTCCTCGCAATCCCGATCTTAGACATCGTCGAAACCGATGCCGCGCTGTTGTCGCCGATCTGGTTGGAGATGTTTACAGTTATCTTCGTTCTATTTTTCATCATCGATAGCTCGTTGGTTTATATCAGGCTTTATCGGAACAACCTTGAGCAAATGGAAACGCTTAAGGAAGAGAAAGAAAAAGCGACCTCGGCGTTGATTGCCAAATCGCGGTTTCTGTCCACCATCAGCCATGAACTGCGCACACCGTTGACCTCGGTCAGCGGTGCTATTGCGCTGCTCGACAGTGGCGCAATGGGAGAGCTCTCGCCCCATCAAAAACGCACGTTGGAAATTGCACGAAAAAATGCGGTGAACCTGTCGCAACTTGTTGGTGACGTTCTTGATGTTCAAAGCCTTGAGGCGGACGAGCTGTTGCTCAACATGGATACGGTGCTCTGTCCTGCAGTTCTAAAATCGACTTATGACGCAAATGTTGCTGCGGTTGAGAGCCAGGACCGTAAACTGGAGCTGCAAGACCCTCTACCTGAGGTGGCGATCACTGCGGATAAGAAGCGGTTGGAACGGATCCTATCGGGATTGATCTCAAACGCGGTTAAGTTTTCAAGCTCTGGCACGACCATCCTTATCGGCCTGGCCGAACGCGGTGATCAGGTTGAATTGACTGTCACCGATGAAGGTGAAGGTATCCCCGAAGGACAGGAGGAGGTGGTGTTTTCCAGCTTCTCCCAATTGGACGCAACCGATGTACGCAAGGCGGGAGGCACCGGTTTGGGCCTGTTCCTTGCCCGTGCTGTACTTGAGAAAATGGACGGCTCTATCCGCTATGACAGCGTGCTGGGGTCTGGCACCACGTTCACCATTACATTCGACAAGTTGAATTTACCTAAGAAATCGCCCACGAATGCTGCCGTTTAGGGGGCCGATGCGCCCTGAGGAAATGATATGACTGAACTTAAAAGAATTTTGCATGTGGATGACGAAGAAGACATCCGCTTCATCGTCCAGATCACGCTAGAGATCGCACGCGGATACGAGATCAAATCCTGTGCTTCTGGCAAAGATGCCATAGAAGTTGCGCGCACGTTCAAACCCCAGTTGTTGTTGCTTGATTTTATGATGCCGGAGTTGAATGGCGAAGAGACTTGGAAAGGAATCGCGGCTATCGACGGGCTTCACGATATTCCGGCTATTTTCATGACTGCCAAGGCCGAGCGGAGCAATACCGATCGCCTGATGGCAGCAGGCGCCGAGGCGGTGATCACCAAGCCGTTTGAAACCAATGATATTGCCGATATGATCGACGGGTGCTGGGAAAAATACAGCAGCTAAGCCGCGGCCCAACAGGCGCTTCAGCCTGAACTAACGTCTTCGTGATCACTTTTCTTCCTGTGACTGGAACTTTCGAGCGTCCCACCTGTTGGGTCTTCAAATCGAAAGGAATATTCCATGACGCAGATCACCACAAAGAATCCCGCGACCGGCGAAGACATCAAGTCTTATGACGTAATGAGCGAGTCCGAAGCGGTGGATCGGTTGGAAGCCTCCCACACCGCGTTTCTGGAATGGCGCAAACTGTCCCACAAAGACCGCGCGCCCTATCTTGAGAAGATCGCACAAAAGCTGCGGGACAACGCAGACGAACTTGCCGCGTTGATGACGAAAGAGACTGGCAAGCTGCTAAAGGACGGTCACACCGAAGTCGAGATTTGCGCGGCGATCTTTGAATATACCGCGAAGAACGGCCCCGATATGCTCGCCGATGAGGAACGAACCCATGGTGGTGGCAAGAAGGGCGTCGTGACCTATCAACCGATCGGCGTGATCTATTCGATCCAGCCGTGGAACTTCCCGCTCTACCAACCGGTGCGGGTTTTGGCGGCGAACCTAATGGTCGGTAACGGGTGTGTGCTGAAACACGCTAGCATTTGCACCGGCTCGGGTCTGCGTCTGCGGGAGCTTTGTGTCGAAGCGGGGTTGCCGGAGGATCTGTTTCAGGTGGTCGTGATTGATCACGACACCTCTGATAAACTGATCGAACATCCCAAGGTGCGCGGCGTGACCATGACCGGCAGTGACAGCGCTGGCCGTCATATCGGATCTGTTGCGGCGAAATCCCTTAAGAAAACCGTTTTGGAGCTTGGCTCGAACGATGCCTACCTCGTGCTAGAGGACGCGGATATTGAAACCGCGGTCAAATTCTCGGTCATGGGGCGGCTTTATAACAACGGGGAAACCTGTGTTTCGGCCAAGCGATTCATTGTGACTGACAAGGTTTACGACGCCTTCGTCGATGCCTTTGTCGACCAGATGAAAGCGATCAAGATGGGCGATCCGACGGACGAAAACACCCAGCTTGGCCCGCTTTCGAGCGAAGACCAGTTTAATACCGTCAAGGAACAAGTGGAAGAGAGCGTATCTCGTGGAGCGTCAATACTGTGTGGTGGCGATGTGCCGGATCGCACCGGCGCCTATTACCCCGCGACCGTGCTAGCCGATCTGAAAGAGGGTATGCCGGCGTTTGATGACGAAATCTTCGGTCCCGTGGCCTCTATCATCCGCGCGAGGGATGATGATCACGCGATGCAGCTTGCCAACGACAGCCGCTACGGTTTGGGCGGTGGGATTTTCTGCAAGGACGAAGATCACGCGCTTAAGCTGGCCCGCGAACATTTTGACACAGGCATGGTGCGGATCAATTCCTTTGGGGCCGCCGACCCGAACATGCCCTTCGGCGGGGTCAAGAATTCCGGCTATGGCCGCGAACACGGCGGTTTTGGAATGAAAGAATTCGTCAATGCCAAGGCAGTTTACCTGCCTTGATGCGCACAACCCACCCGATGCAACGCACGGGTGATACCGAACCGGGCGAACAGCCCATCAAGAAAAAGAAGGAGTATTTACTATGGCTAACAAAAATGTTCTCGTCGCAGGGGCAACTGGCAAAACCGGTCGGCAAGTGGTGCGCAATTTGATCGAGCGTGGCTATAAGCCGACAGCGCTCGTGCGGGAAAGCTCTGATACCAGCGTTCTGCCGGAAGGGGCGGAATTACGTCAGGGCGATCTGACCGATCTGCAATCCGGCTGCTGTTCCGGCATGGATGCAGTTGTATTCGCAGCCGGTGCAGGCAGCGATTCCAGTCCGGAAATGACCGACAAAGTAGACCGCGAAGGCGCGCAAAACCTGATGGATCAAGCCCGTCAGGAAGGTGTGGAACGCTTCGTCATGCTCAGCTCTATCGGGGCGGATCAAGAGAACCCGCAAGGCGAGATGGCCCATTATCTTAAAGCAAAACACGCGGCGGATGAGCATTTGAAACAGTCCGGCATGAACTACGCAATCTTGCGCCCTGTGGCGCTGACGGATGAAGGGCGCAGTGCAAAGGTCGTGCTTGGCTCTGATGTAGACGCCAGCGCCAATGCATCCCGTGCGGATGTGGCCCATGTTCTGGCCGAAGCGGTGGAAACCGATACATTTGTGGGTAAGGAACTAAACATGCAGTCTACAAACCAGCAGTTGTTCTAAACTGGGGTTAAGACAAAGTGCGACGGACGGGTGATCCTGTCCGCCGCTTTTTTACATCACAATCCGCCGCATTGCATGATGAAGTTCAGCACCTCGTCCACGCCTTCATTGTTGCGTAGGGCACAGAAGGCGAAAGGCCGTTCGCCGCGCATCTTAATGCAATCCCGCTCCATCACTTCAAGCGAGGCCCCAACATGGGGGGCGAGATCGGTCTTATTGATCACCAGCAGGTCCGAGCGGGTGATCGCCGGACCGCCTTTGCGGGGAATTTCTTCGCCAGCGGCAACATCAATGACATAGAGCGTCAAATCGGCGAGTTCGGGGCTGAACGTGGCCGACAGATTGTCGCCGCCGCTTTCGATCAGCACCACCTCCAGATCGTCATGCCGCAGTTGCATTTGCGCAATGGCAGCCAGATTGATAGAGGCATCCTCGCGAATTGCAGTATGGGGGCAACCGCCTGTTTCCACACCGATAATCCGGTCCTGCGGCAACACTTGCATCCGCATCAAAGCCTCGGCATCTTCCTGTGTGTAGATGTCGTTGGTGATCACCCCGATCGAAACAGCAGGGTGAAGCGCACGGGCCAGTGCGGCTGTCAGTGTGGTCTTGCCAGCGCCCACAGGTCCGCCGATGCCCACGCGAAGGGGGCCGTTCAGAACAGTCATGTGCGAAAAATCCTTGGTTGTAGTGTTTCATGTTGCATGGCCGCGATGTCCGACAGAAAGGCGGTGCTTTCCAGATCGTCGAGACCTGCGTGTTTGGTGCCCGCGGCGACTGCCTGACACAGGGGCAAGAGCGCGGCGAGGATTGCCTGCCCGTCGGTCTGGCCCAGCGACATCAGGCGCTGGGCGGCAGACACCAGATTGCCTGTCATGGATTGCACAAACAGAACAGCCGTCAAATCCACATTCAGCGACAGTCGCGCAGCGGCCGCACCGACAGCTACGGGATAGATCAGACTGGCCGCATCCCCGCCCCAAACGGCTGTGGCGGTTTTGCAAAAAGCGGTGCCTTGAAGGGTGCTCTCCAAGCGCCGCTCTGCGCTCGCGGCAAAGGCCAGTCCGGTGTTATTTACCTCTGACAGGGCGGCGGGAGAGGTGCAGACATAGGCCGCGCGAAGCAGGATGCAGTCATTGCGCCCGCTGCCGTGTTGCACGGTGTCCTCCAGCCAGGTGCGCAGATCGTCACCCGTTTGGATCAGACCGCTGTGGATCGCCGCTTCCAGCCCGTGAGAATAGGCAAAAGCCCCGATCGGGAAAGCGGGAGACAGCCACTGCGCCAGCGTCAGCGCATCCTGTTCAATGCTCATGGGAGTGGGCGTGTGTGTCGAAATGAACCGCAGAATGGGCGGTCGCCCCGGGCGCATGGGAATGGGTACGCCCATGCCCGTATGCACCACCTTCCGGTGTGAAGGGGCGGTTCACCTGCTTCAGCGTTGCGCCGAGATGTTCCAGCATATGCCCGATCACCGGATCGTTCTGTATCAACAGATGATCGCTTTCAATCTGACAGGGCGTGTGCCGGTTGCCCACATGCCACGCGAGGCGCACCAGATCAGGGCCCGTGATTTGAAACAGGGCTTCACTCGCTGCGGTAATGCGGATCATTCCGCCGCTTTCCAGTTCCAGCCCATCGCCATCGTTCAGCGATGTGGTCTGGGGCAAGTCCACTAGAAACGGAATGCCGCTGGCGGTTGTCAGACGTTTGCGCCGCAAGAAACGGCCTGTGTAATCCAGAACGCAGCTGTCTGCCGGACCGGACCACCCCCCCGCGCGGTGAAGTGTTTGTGCAATCGGTAGCGTAGCCATCGTTAGCTCCTAAAACATGAAATAGCGTTGCGCCATCGGCAGAATCTCGGCGGGCTGACAGGTCAGAAGTTCGCCGTCCGCGCGCACTTCGTAGGTTTCGGGATGGACTTCGATTTCTGGAAGGGCCGCATTCAGCACCATGTCCTTTTTGCCAATGTTGCGGGTGTTCTCGACAGCGACAGTCTGTTTTGACAGACCAAGCTGGTCGCGCAGACCATCGGACTGTGCCGCGCCAGAGATGAAGCTGACCGAAGAGTGAACAAGTGAGCCGCCGTAACTTGCAAACATCGGACGGGAATAAACCGGTTGGGGAGTCGGGATCGACGCATTTGGATCGCCCATTTGCGCCACAGCGATGCTGCCGCCCAGCAGAACCATTTCAGGCTTTACCCCGAAAAACGCCGGAGACCACAGGGCAAGATCCGCTCGTTTGCCCACAGTAATATCGCCGAGCACATGGCCGACCCCTTGGGCAATCGCCGGATTTATCGTGTATTTCGCAATATAGCGGCGCACCCGCAGATTGTCGTTCTCGCCGGTCTCTTCGGCCAGTCGTCCCCGCTGCTTTTTCATCTTGTCCGCCGTTTGCCATGTGCGGATCAACACTTCTCCGACACGACCCATTGCCTGACTGTCAGATGCGATGATGGAGAACGCGCCCATGTCATGAAGAATATCTTCAGCCGCGATGGTTTCCCGCCTGATGCGGCTTTCAGCAAAGGCGATGTCCTCGGGGATGGATTTGTCCAGATGATGACAGACCATCAGCATATCGAGATGCTCTTCCAAAGTGTTGACGGTGAAAGGACGGGTCGGATTGGTAGAGGACGGCAGCACATTGGCATCGCCGCAAATCTTGATGATGTCCGGAGCATGGCCGCCGCCAGCGCCTTCGGTATGGAAAGCGTGGATCGTCCGCCCCTTGATCGCGCCGACGGTGTGTTCCACGAAACCCGATTCATTCAAGGTATCGGTATGGATCATCACCTGTACGTCCATGTCATCCGCCACAGACAGGCAGCAATCAATGGCGGCAGGTGTGGTGCCCCAATCTTCGTGCAACTTCAAGGCACAAGCCCCGCCCTTGACCATTTCAACCAGCGCATCGGGGCGGCTGGCATTACCCTTGCCTGCAAGGCCGATGTTCATGGCGATCCCGTCAAAAGATTGCAACATCCGCCCGATGTGCCAGGGACCGGGCGTGCAAGTGGTGGCGAGCGTTCCTTGCGCTGGACCAGTGCCGCCGCCAAAACAGGTGGTCACACCGGAATGCAGCGAGTCCTCCATCTGTTGGGGGCAGATAAAGTGGATATGGCTGTCCATACCGCCCGCAGTCAGGATACGCCCTTCACCCGCAATTACCTCGGTGCCGGGCCCTACGATAATATCCACGCCGGGTTGGGTGTCAGGGTTGCCGGCTTTGCCAATCGCGTGGATCAGCCCGTCTTTCAGCGCCACATCCGCCTTATAAATTCCGGAATGATCCACGATTAGCGCGTTGGTGATGACTGTGTCTACAGCCCCTTGCGCGCGGGTGGCTTGGGATTGGCCCATACCATCGCGGATGACTTTGCCGCCGCCAAATTTTACTTCCTCGCCGTAGGTGGTGAGATCCCGTTCCACCTCGATAATCAGATCGGTATCAGCCAGCCGCAGTTTATCCCCGGTGGTAGGACCATACATTGCCGCATATTGCGCGCGGGAAATTTCTACAGGCATTTATAGCGCCCCCATAACGTGTTGATTGAAGCCGTAAACCTTGCGATCGCCGCCAAGCGGGATCAACTGCACTTCGCGGCGCTGGCCCGGCTCGAACCGCACTGCTGTTCCGGCGGCTATATCCAGCCGCAAGCCACGGGCCTTTGCGCGGTCGAACTCCAGCGCGGGGTTGGTTTCGGCAAAATGATAGTGGCTGCCCACCTGCACCGGCCGGTCGCCGGTATTTGCCACCATCAGCGTCACGGCCATTGCGTCGGCGTTCAGGGTTAACGTGCCTTCAGCGGGAAAGAGTTCTCCGGGGATCATGGGTGGCTCCTATCTGATCGGGTTGTGAACGGTGACAAGCTTGGTGCCATCGGGGAAGGTGGCTTCGACCTGCACTTCGGGGATCATTTCGGGGATGCCTTCCATACAATCGGCCCGCGTGACAACCTTGCCGCCCGCCTCCATCATGTCGGCGACAGAGCGTCCGTCCCGTGCGCCTTCGACCACTGCATCCGTGATCATGGCAATAGCCTCTGGATGGTTCAGCTTGACGCCACGGGCCAGCCGCTTGCGCGCCACTTCAGCAGCGAGCGCGATGAGAAGTTTCTCTTTTTCACGGGGGGTGAGTTGCATGGGCTACAGCCTCCAAGATGCGGGCAATGGGGATTGGGATAGGTGCTCCAGCAGGGGCATCAGGCTGCGACGCAGCATATAACTGTCTTGTGCAAGCTGGCGGATCACCAGCGTATCGGGTGCGATCAGGCTGGCACCGGCCGTTGCGGGAAGCATCTCGCGCACGGCGGAAAGGTTGGCGGCAATTTCGGGTGTCACACAAAGAACGCTCGCCATCGCACCCGCACCATTGGCAATCGCAGAACGGGCCAGACGGGCCGCCGCGTCACCGCTGATTTTCATGGCGTCAAGATAGAGCGGGCGACCGTCCCGCGTGATCGAGATACGGTCGTATAAGTGAATGTCGCGCAGAACCTCTTTCATCGCAGCGCGGCCGAAAACGACAGGCTCTACCATTAACAGACGGGCATCACCTTGCAGATCAATAGACAAACGCCGGTTCAATGCGCAGCGTTCAAACAGGATCAGCTCTTGGGGCAGCCAGTTCATTTGCGCACCGGATTGTACCGTGATGCGGGTTGTGACCTTGCCAGTTTCCCCGCGCTGGGCGCGGTAGGCACGCTCTGCCGCTTGGGTGGTCAGGCTAAGCGCAGCACCAGCCCCGACATCAATATCCAGATCGTACCGGTCGCCACCCGTAATCCCGCCAGCGGTGTTCACTAAAATGGTCTCGGCGCTGTTCGTTAACTGTCGGGGAAACACCAGCTTAAGCGCGCCGGACTGGCGGAGATCGGTTATGCCTGTACGTCCCGACGGATCGGCGCGCAAGCCAAGCTTCGCAGCGCCGACAGCGCGGGGCTGGGCAGGACGGTCAGTCTGCAAATCTATGGGGGCGGGGCTGTTGATAGGGTATCCTCACGCGGGTGCGGTGTGCTTTGACGGTTCGAAAACAGCACGACCACAGCGTGAGGCGCAGGGGCAGAGGAGGGTTGTTTTTCCTGCCCTAAAAACAGGCATGTGTTTAGAATTTAATCAGAGTGTAGTCTATCTGCTTAGAAAATCAGCGATCTGAAATGGGCGCGAACAGTCTCTGTTTTCTTTCATCCGGCAAGGGATTCTGCCGGATGAAAGGGTCGGGTCCACTTACGCCGACAGGTCCAGCGGCGTGCGGCTGAGCGTGGCAATAGCGTTAACGGTCTGTAGCGTTTCACCCGCATCACCTTTGTCATAGGCGGCTTTCAAATCGTTAGTGGCTTTGGAAAATTCCTCAAAGGCTTTGTCGATCTGTACCGAGGTGACAGGCAAACGGCCCGTGGACTCAAGAAACCGCTCGCCCAGTTCGCACAGCAATCCATAGGCGACCGCGCGCTCCGCGTCGTCTTTCATCGCCTGTTCGGCCAGTGCGATGGTTTTTGTGTAAGCCGCGCCGCTTTTGCCATTGTCGCGCAGGGTTTCCAGAATTTGATCAAACATCATAGCGTGCTCCTTAAAGTGTAAGATGGGAAATGCCGCCGTGTCTGGCGGACCAGTCGAGAGGCGCGTTCAAGAACCCCTCTACTTCGGTGAGTGTTTTGGTGTCAAAGCGGTTTTGCTTCTTGCTGGCGGACAGAACATCCCACCATGTGGCAAGGGAATGCAGCGTGATGCCGTCCGCGTCCAGCCTGTCGCGGGTTTGCTGGAAGATGTCATAGTAAAACACGACGATGGCGTGATCGGCTTTGGCACCCGCACGGCGCAAGGCATTGCAAAAGTTGATTTTGCTGCCGCCGTCCGTTGTCAGATCCTCCACCAGAAGCACCCGTTGTTCTTCCTGAATGTCGCCTTCAATCTGGGCAGCCCGCCCAAAGCCCTTGGGCTTTTTGCGCACGTAATGCATCGGCAGGCCCATTTCCTTGGCGATCCATGCGGCAAAGGGGATGCCAGCGGTTTCACCACCTGCAACCGCGTCGAATTGTTCAAACCCTACGTCCCGCAGGATCAACGACACGGAAAACGCTGTCACCATATCGCGCAGGCGCGGATAGGCGATGATCTTGCGACAGTCGATGTAAACGGGGCTGGCGATGCCGGAGGTGAAGGTGAAAGGTTTCTCCGCGTTGAAATGCACTGCGTCGATTTCCAGCAGCATATTCGCGGTGGTTTCGCTCATCACCTCGCGGGGTGGGAAATGGCTGCTCATCTGTGATCCTTTGCAGTGGGGTGCGGTGTGACAGGGCGCGGTTTCAACATGGCGCAGTTCTAACCAGATACTCATAAATGATCGAGACACCAGCAAGAAAATCCTCGATCTCCATCGCTTCGTCCGGATTATGAGAGCCGTTCTGGTTGCGCACAAAAACCATCGCAGCAGGAACACCGGCATTGGAAAACACCGCCGCATCATGACCGCCGCCTGACGCCATTGTGGTGGGTTCCATACCAAGGCGGCCCATGGCCTGTTCCAGCTGCGCCACCAGTTCCGGCGTCATCAGGGCAGGGGGCGTGTTATTCACATCGCCAAGATCAAAACGGACGCCGCGTTCCCTTGCGATCTTGTCCATTTCTTCGCGCAAAAGCTGGGTCATGGCCGCAAGAACCTCGCTGTTCTGGCTGCGCACATCCAGCGAGAAGCGGATTTCATCGGCAATGCGGGACATGGCGTGGCGTTCAGGATCGGTCCCGACCACGCCAGAGGTCAGCACCAGATCATCGCCCTTTTGAACGATGGTCAGCCAGCTTTCGTCCAGTCGGGATAACAGGTCCGCCATCGCCAGCACAGGGTCTTTGCGAAACGCGCGGGGCACGGCACCGGAATGGCCCGCCTCCCCGATACAGCGAACCTGTTTGTGCCGGAAATTACCGCGAATGCCCGAAACAACAGCCGCTGGTTGCTCCTTGCCGATCAGCAACGGCCCCTGTTCGATATGCAGTTCGATATATTCCAGAATGTCGGATTTATCCATGAGAGGCTGGCCGTTGGAAACCTGCGCCATGTCAATTCCTACATCCCCCATATGATCCGCAAGGCTGCGGCCGTCGCCTTTGTGGGCAGAGGCCAGTTCGTCGCTGTCAAGGGTGCCCATTAGTGCCTTGGAGGCGATATAGCAGGGACCAAACCACGCGCTTTCTTCACCCCGCATGGCCAGAACCTTTACTGGTCTGGCAAAACGGGTGCCGTTTTTGCGGGCGCGGAACAGGCACATCAAACCGGCCAGAACGCCTGCCATACCGTCATAGTTTCCACCCATCGGCACAGAATCGACATGGGAGCCTACAATCACGAATTTTTCGGCGTCCGCATCTTCGGGTAGGGAAAACAACAGGTTCTGCCCCGCATCGGTTTCCACAGCCAGCCCCTCTGCGCGGCATAGTTCGGCCAGAAATTCCAGAACCTCGGTTTCTTTGGCGGAATACGCCGGACGGGATACTCCAAGGCGGTCGCGGCTCATGTTGTAGATGTCGTCGAACCACCGCGTGGCGAGGCGCAGTTCGTCCGGATCAACTGTAAAGGGCGCTGTGCTCATGGTGCGGTCTCCATGAACACGACTGAATCCGCTGCATCTTCATCGCGAACCGAGCCGACCAGATCGCTGAGGCTGGCGATGTTTTGCGTTTCCAGATAGGATTCCAACTGCCCCAGCAGAGTCACCATAATGTTGGGATTGATAAAGGTTGCGGTGCCGACCTGCACGGCTGTGGCCCCTGCAATCAGGTATTCAACGATGTCTTCTACGGTGGAAATGCCGCCGCAGCCGATCACCGGGATTTGAACCGATTTGGCACATTGATAGGCCATGCGCAGGGCAATAGGTTTCAGGGACGGGCCGGACAAGCCACCCATCAGATTGCCCAATTTCGGTTTGCGGGTGTGGATGTCAATCGCCATAGACAGCAGCGTATTCGCCACCACCAACGCATCCGCGCCAGCCTCTTCTGCGGCAAGGGCGACTTCGATAGTTTCTCCTGTGTTGGGGCTTAGCTTTGCCCAAAGCGGCAGGTCAGAGGCGCTGCGCAGCTTTTCCATCACGGCGGTGGTAGTGGAGGGGCGCATGGCAAAGGCCTTGCCGTCTTCTTCGATGTTCGGGCAGGATATATTCACCTCAATCGCGGCCACGCCGGGAACGGAAACCTGTTCACAAATACGGGCGAATTCATCGGCGGAATTAGCCGAGATGCTGACCACCAAAGGCACGTCATAGGCGTTGTAGAACGGGATTGTGTTTTCGATGAAATGCTGCACGCCTTTTGATGGGATGCCGATCGAATTCAGCATGGACCCGCGTACCTCGCAGACCCGAGGCGTGGGGTTGCCGCCCCGCTTTTCCGCGGTAATTGTCTTGGTCACATGGGCGCCCAACTGGTGCAGGTCCAGCACTTCGGACAGGTCTTCGGAAAACGTGCCAGAGGCCGGCATGATCGGGTTTGCCAGTGTCAGGCTGCCGATTTTGGTCGTCAGGTCTACCATGCCATCGCCTCCTCTATGCCAAAAACGGGGCCTTCGCGGCACACCCGTTCTTGCGTGATTGTGCCGTTGCGATTGAAGGAGCGCACGCAGCATTGGCACATGCCAAGCCCGCAGGCCATTTGCTGTTCCAGTGCGATTTCACCGGGGATATCATGTTTCGCGCCGATCTCTTGCAGCAGCTTCAGCATCCGGTTCGATCCGCAGGTATACATAACGTCCACGCCGTGATCAGCGATTTGATTTTCGATGATCTCGCGCAGGTTCTCCAGATCGGAGGTGCCTTGTGCATCGGTCACGGTGATCACCTCTGCGCCAAGGGCTTTGAAGTGGTCGATAGACATCAGCACGTCTTCGTTCCGCGCCGAGCAGATCGCCACCAGCTTGCGGTTCAGGCGTTGCGCTTCCTGTGCCAGCGGCGCAAGCGTGGCCAGCCCGACACCCCGCGCCAGCAGCAAAAGGTTCTGCCAGTCGTCCTGAATGGTAAACCCCACACCCAGCGGACCAAGCACGTTCAACTTGTCGCCCTTTGTCAGTGTTGCCAGCGCCCGTGTGCCTTCGCCGGTGACTTTATACAGGAACTGCAATTCGCCCTTTTCCGCGGAATAGCCATAGATGCTCATCGGGCGGCGCAGGTAGGGTTGCTCTGCCATGGTGACAGGGCAGAGGATGTGAAAAAACTGACCCGGTTTGCAATCCAGAACCGATTGCGGCGCGTCGAGCGTCAGCAGACGGTACTCGCCATTCACGGGTGTGTTCGACTTTACAGTGGTTTCAACTTCATGAGTTGTCCCGTTCGCCGGAGAACCCTCTCCGGCGCTATGCCTTTGTATCAGTGACATATTTTGCCTTTCTTAGCCGAAGAGCATCTTCGGGATGAAAAGTGAGATTTGCGGTACGTAAGTGATCACCAGCAGGACAAGGATGTTCACAAAGACGAATGGCCAGACCCCCTTAATGATGCTTAGTACCGGTTTTTGCAGGGTGGAGGAGGCCACGAATATATCCAGACCAAAGGGCGGAGTGATCATGCCAAGACTGATGTTCAGCGTGACGATCATTCCGAAATGGACCGGATCAACCCCCAGCGCCATGGCCACAGGAAACAGCGGTGGCACAAGGATCAGCAGGGCAGAGTTCGGGTCAATGAACATCCCCGCAATCAGAAAACAGATGTTAACCGCCAGCAGGAACTGGATTGGACCCGCGTCAATCGCCGTCAGGAAATCGGTGATCTGTGTCGGAACCTGCGCCAGTGTGACGTAGAAGGAAATCAGCCCCCCCATCGCCAGAAGGATAAAGATCACACAGGTGGAAATCGCGCTTTGTTCGGTGATGCGGAACAGGTCCTTGAAGCCGAAATTCCGGTAGATGACCATTTCCACAAAGATCGCGTAGACCACGCTGACGGCTGCGGCCTCGGTCGGGGTGATCGTGCCGGAATAGATACCGCCAAGGATAATGACCGGCATCCCCAGCGCCCAAGCGGAGTCTTTCAACGCCTGATACCGCTGCCCCCAAGAGGATCTCGCGTCCGGTTCAATGCCTCTGCGCTTGGCTTCGATCCAGACCATGATGGCAAAGGCCAAACCCAGAAACACACCAACAGCCAAACCGCCCGCAAACAACCGCGCGATAGAGGTGCCGGTCATCCAGCCGTAGATGATAAAGGTGATCGAAGGTGGGATCAGCAGGGCTGTTTCCGCACTCGCCACCAACAGGCCAAGGCTGAATTTTTCGGAAAACCCGTTCTTGCGCATCTCGGGGTAGACCATCTTGCCCATAGCCGCCACCGTCGCAGGGGCAGAGCCGGACACCGAGCCGAAAGCCATAGAGCCGCCGATGACAGTGTGCCCCATACCGCCACGGGTGTGGCCGATCATGGCACGCACAAATCCGGTGAGGTTGCGGGCAATCTGGCCCGACCCCATCAGATGGGCGGCAAAGATAAAGAAGGGGATCGCCAGCAGGGTGGAATGATCCACGCCGCCGAATATTTTCTGCACAACCGCCGGATCTGGCAGGTTGCCATAGAACAGTTCCTTAGTGGCAAGGGCAGGAACACCCAGCACGAGAAACATCTCAAACCCGAGCACCAGAAGGATGATGGCGAGCGCGATAACAATCAGGATCATGCTTCATCCCCTTCGATCACATGCTGGTTTTCGGAAAAACGGTCGATGACGCCGAAAAACGACAGGGCAAATCGCAGGGCCAGCAGGCCGAAGCCCGTAACCGGCGCCATATAGACCCAGCCGATGGGGATGTTCAGGGTCGGGCTGCGCTGGCCGGTCATCAGGACAAATTCCACAAGGCTGGTGCCAAGCCATGCAAGGTAAATGGCAAAGAAAAACCCGACGCCGTCGATCAGTTTCAACAGGGCAATGCGGGGCGTGCCGGAGAGTTTGTTGCGCAGGGTATCAATCCCTACATGGCGGCCTTTTTCAAGGGTCAGGCCAAGAGCGATGAACACCAGAAAGACGTTCATAAAGCGCACGGCCTCTTCGATCCAAGCAAAGCGGCTGGCAAATGTGCCTCCGATCTCCCGCGCGATGACATTACCGAAAAACAGAATGACCATGGCGAGAAAGACGCTGACGAGGAAGGTTCTTTCCACAAGTCTGAGTAGGTTAAGGAGTTTCAAATTCGGTCCTCTGGCTGCAACCGGCAAGGCGGATCACGGGGGATAGCGTGATCGGGCCCACCAGTGGCGGACCCGACCGGATTGATTAACGCTTACTTGTTGGCGTTGTAGGTTTCGATAAGGGCTTCGCCCTCATCGCCTGCGCGCTTGATATAGGCGGCAGTGGCTGGCGGTGTCATTTTTTCGGCAAAGGCTGTGCGCTCTTCTGCGGATGCTTCGCGGATGTTGATGTCGCTTTCGCCGATCACTTTCAGGGCCTCTGCCACGGCAGCGGCTTTGTGCTCTGTCAGGGCGGGGACGACTTCGTTGAATGTGTCCTGAATAACGGTTTTGTATTCATCTGGCAGGCTGTTCCACCACATCGGGTTGAACAATACCATGTCTTCCATCGCGCCGTGCTCGGACACAACAAGATAGTCCTGCACTTCGAAGAACTTCATGCGCTGGATGGTGTCGAGCGGGTTTTCCTGCCCGTCAACAACGCCGGTTTGCAGGGATGTATACAGCTCGCCAAAGGGCAGTGCGATGGCCGATGCGCCAAGGGCGTTGAACTGTTCGATCAGGATGTTGGAATCCATCACGCGGAACTTCTGGTCTGCAAAGGCCGCAATGTCATCCAGTGGCGCGTTGGAGGTGAAGTTCTTCATGCCGTTGGGCCACCAGGCAACGCCCACTACGCCGCGTTTGTCAAAGGACGCCAGCAGCGCATCGCCGAAGGGACCTTCGCGCAAGGCTTGTGCGGCGGCAGGATCGGCTGGCATCAGGTAAGGAATGTCCAGAACGGAAACGGCAGGGTTGAACCCGCCCAGAAACGCCGCCGGTGCAACAGTTGCTTCCAGCGTGCCAAGCTGCACACCTTCAGTCATTTGGCGCTGGTTGCCCAGTTGGGCCTGCGGGAAAATCTGGAATTCAACGGCACCGTTGGTGCGTTCCTTAACCAGTTCAGCAACTTTTTCCAGATGCACATGGCGGCTTTGCTGGGTTGATTCCAGATGGCCAATCCGCGCGGTGAAGTCTTGTGCAGCGACGGGTGCGGCGGATAGGGCCAGCGCCCCCAAAGCAAGCGCCCCCAAAGCGCGGCGGGTGAGATTTGTTTTAAACGTCATTGTGTTCTCCACTGTTAATTCTTGCTAAAGGACCGCAGCAATGTATCAAAGTCAAGACAATTCTCAAATTTGAGAATTTTCTGAATTTTGTCTACACAGATGGCAAAATCTGGACTAAACCCGATGAACCTAGCGTGGAAAAGCCCAGAACATGACATCTCAATATCAAATGATCTCGGACATTGGCAGACGGTTGAAGTCCTATAGACTGGGCGCCGGGCTTACGCCAGAGGAGGTTGCCGCAGCGACAGGAATCTCTCGTGCAGCGATTTACAGGTATGAATCGGGCCAGCCGATCCGCGTCGATGCGCTAGGGAAAATTGCAGATCTTCTGGATGTTTCGCTTGCCTCGCTGTTCGGGGTTGGATCGGAAAATATCCCTTCCGCGGTCACGTTCTTTGAGCGTTTGCGCCAGATTGAATCCGAAGCGGATCAGATCACGGTGCTTTTCGGGCCGGTGCCTTACCTGCTGACCACGGATGCTTATGACGAGATGTTACCCCAAGTCCTGCGCGAGAGTGTGCCGGAGAATGCTGCGAACCGCGACGGGCTGGAATCCTCTATCGCGCAACTGACCGAAATCCTGTTGCGGCGCAAAGAACAGTTTCGGGCGCGTAAGCCAAACCTGATCGGGTTGTTGTCTGCCTCCGAACTGGAGCAGTTCCTATCCTCGGGGTTTGTGGGGAACCTGCACAGCGGCCAGCCAGTGCCGCCGGAGCGTTACGAACTGGCCCGCGCAGAAATCCGTAACATCCAGTCCCTGATCGAGGAGCAACCCATCGGGATGCAGATCGGGATCGTTCAGGATTCCATGCCCAGCACGATCTTTCAAATCCTGCGCAAAGGCACCAGCGCACAGGTAGCCACAAGCCCGTTCCGGCTTGGCGCTTCGGCCAACGTGCGGATCGGGGTGGCGACGATCACAGCGGCAGAAGAATCCGTAAAGCTGCACCAGTCGGTGGCCGAACGGATCTGGCAGCAGAGCCTGAAGGGTCAGCAGGCAACTGATGTGTTGCAACGTATTCTGAAAGCCCAGTCATAAGGGTCAGATGTTAATGCTGGGTTAATCTTGCGCCAGCAGGGCGATAAACCCCGCACCGGCATAGTCAAACAGGCCGTCCGCCAGTTCCGCATCCTGTGCTGTCGGGGCATCGTTGGCCAGTGCAGTAATCCGCCAGCGCGATGTAACAAGGCCGAGCACGGCAGAGATGGTGAAAACAAACCCCTGCGCCACCGCAGCAGGGGGCGCTGTTGGAAAGCGCTGGATCAGGGCGGCAAGGAATTGCTGCGCGGTCGGGTCAAAATACTGCGCAGCGAGCGGCGCCCAGCGTTGATCCGACGACACCTGCGCCACAAGGCGGGCGTAGTTGCGCCATCCCTCATCATCGCGGGCGAGTTCGAGAAACGGATCAATAAAACCGTGTAAGATCGCCAGCACAGCATCATGTGGGGACAGGTCGGGCAGGAGAGGCCGCAGGCGGGTCAATTCGCCAATTCGCCGTTCCGCCAATGGGTCCGCGCGGCGGGCAATGATCGCTGCGAAGAAATCGGCCTTTGCCCCACCGTGATGGTTCACCAGCGCTGTTTGCACCGCCGCCGCCTTTGCGATGTCACGGATCGAGGCCCCGTCGAATCCCCGCTCTGCGAACAGATGTTCTGCACTGTCGAAAATCCGCTTTCGGGTTTCCAGAGACCGTTTTGACGGTGCTCTTTTTCTTTTGGTTTCATCCACTTCGGCACCTCTCTGAAAAATATCTTGCCTTATATTGAACGATTGTTCAATATAAAACGGAATTGAGGAGACATATTTTGGCAGAAGACGATTTGAATGCGACCGGCCCGCAAACCAAGGACAGTTATGCGCTGATCGGGGCGGGGCCGATGGGGTTGGCGATGGCAAAAACCCTGAAGGAGCAGGGCATAGCCTTTCACGGGTTTGAGCTGCACAAGGATGTGGGCGGGCTGTGGGACATCGATGCGCCGCTCTCTACGATGTATGACACCGCGCATCTGATTTCCTCCAAGACGATGACGGAATTTGCCGATTATCCGATGGCAGAGGAGGTGGCTGAATACCCCTCTCATCGCGACCTGCGTGACTATTTCCGCAGCTTTGCACAACATTTCGGAATTTATGAAGATTACACCTTCGGGGCTCGCGTGACGGGAGCCGAACCGCTCGGGCGCAGTGGAGAGGGCTGGCGCGTGACTTGGGAGGTGGGCGGACAAGAATACTCTGCAGAATTTGCGGGCGTCCTGATTGCCAATGGCACCCTGTCTGAACCGAATATGCCGGACTTCAAAGGCAATTTCGACGGAGAGCTGATCCACTCCAGCGCCTACCGAAATCCGACGCAATTTGCCGGAAAGCGGGTGCTGATCGTGGGGGCGGGCAATTCGGGTTGCGATATTGCGGTGGACGCGATCCATCACGGCAAATCCTGCGAACTGTCGATGCGGCGGGGCTATTATTTTGTGCCGAAATACGTGTTCGGCAAACCGGCTGACACGATGGGCGGCATGATCAAACTGCCCATGTGGTTAAAGCGTAAGGTGGACGGGGCGATCCTGAAATGGTTCGTCGGGGACCCGCAGAAATACGGCTTTCCGAAACCGGATTACGAACTGTATGAAAGCCACCCCATCGTTAATTCCCTGATCCTGTTTCACGCGGGCCACGGTGACATCAAAATCCGCGCTGATGTTGATCGGATGGACGGCAAAACGGTGCATTTCAAAGACGGCACGCAGGGCGAATATGACATGATCCTCGCTGCAACGGGGTATAAGCTGCACTATCCGTTTATCGACCATGCGCTGCTGAACTGGCGCGGATCGGCGCCCCATCTTTACCTGAACGCAATGCACCCCGAACGGGACGACCTTTTCGTTCTTGGCATGGTCGAAGCCTCTGGCTTGGGCTGGCAGGGACGCCACGAGCAGGCCGAGATGATCGCCCGTTATATCGCCGGATTGCGAAATGGCAGCGCTGAAGCCAAAGCCTTGCAGCAGAAAAAGGCGCAAGGGTTTGCGCGGGCCACGGGCGGGATGAACTACATCGATCTGCCGCGCATGGCCTATTACGTGGATAAGGCCACCTATCGCGGGGCCGTGAACACGCACATTAAAGCCCTGAAAGAGAGCGCGTGATGCAGGACCTTGATACTACAATGCTGAACTTCAGCCCCGGTAGCCTGATGTTATTAAACGCTATTCTGGCTGTCGTTATGTTTTCTATCGCGCTGGATTTGCGGCTGGATGATTTCCGCCGCGTGCTGGTGGCGCCAAAGGCGCTGGTAGTGGGGTTGGTCTCGCAGTTTTTGCTGCTGCCAGCGCTGACTTTTCTGCTGGTGCTGGCGACAACGCCGCGCCCCTCTATTGCTTTGGGGCTGATCCTTGTGGCGGCCTGTCCGGGGGGCAATATCTCAAACTTTATTACGCACCGTGCGGGCGGGAATGCGGCCCTGTCCGTGTCGATGACGGCGTTTGCCACGGTGGGGGCGGTGCTGTTAACGCCGCTTAACATCGCCTTTTGGGGCGGGCTTTACGCCCCGACCCGTGCTGTGTTGCAGGCCACGTCGATAGATCCGGTGCAGGTGGCGATTACGGTCACGTTGATGCTGCTGTTGCCATTGGTGCTGGGGATTGCGTTGAATACGCAGAAACCGGCCTTGGCAGCGCGGTTGCGCAAGCCGATGCAGCTGACCTCGATGGGGATATTCGTGGCCTTCATCGTGCTGGCGCTGGCGGCAAACTGGCACTTTTTCCTGCAATTTGCATGGCTCGTCGCAGGGCTGGTGGTGCTGCATAACGCACTGGCGCTGGGCGGCGGGTTTACCCTTGCAAGCGTTGCGCGGCTCAGCCCGTTTGACCGCCGCGCCATCACGATTGAAACAGGCATCCAGAACTCCGGCCTTGGTCTTGTGTTGATCTTCGGTTTCTTCGGGGGCTTGGGTGGGATGGCCGTCGTCGCCGCCTTCTGGGGCATCTGGCACGCAATTTCCGGCATCGCACTGGCCGCAGTCTTTAACCGGACCGAGGCCCAAAGATGAGCCGTATTTTGATCACGGGGGCGGCAGGGGCCGTCGGACAGGCACTGCTGGCGCAATTGCAGGGGGCGGGGCACGAGGTGATCGCGACCGACTTGCGCCAACCGGACCTGCCCGCCGAAGTGCGGTTTGAAAAGCTGGATGTGACGGGTGACGATCCGGACTACGTTATCGGGGCGATCCGGCCCGATACTGTGGTGCATCTGGCCTCTATCGTGTCGCCGCCCAAAGGATCGACGCGGGCGTTTGAATGCGACGTGGACGTAAACGGCAGCAAAAACGTGCTGGCAGCCTGCATCAAACACGGGGTTCGCCGGATTGTGGTGACATCCTCCGGCGCGGCTTATGGGTACCACGCGGACAATCCCGTCCCCTTGCGGGAAAGCGATCCGGTGCGCGGCAACGAAGCCTTCCCCTATGCCCATCACAAACGGCTGGTCGAAGAGATGCTGGCCCAGGCGCGACAGGACCACCCCGCTTTGGAACAAGTCGTTCTGCGGGTGGGGACTGTGCTTGGCGCGGGGCTGGAAAATCAGATTACGGCACTGTTTCATAAGCCGAAATTACTGATGCTGCGCGGGTATGACAGCCCCTTTGTCTTTATCTGGACGCAGGATCTGGCGCGTATTTTACTGCGTGCCGCGACCGATGGACCGGCGGGCATCTACAACGTGGCAGGGGACGGCGCGCTCGGGATACCCGAACTGGCTGCGCTATTGGGCAAGCCGGTGCGCGCGGTTCCAGCGGGGGTGGTGCAGGCCGCACTTGCGGTGGCCAAACCGCTCGGCCTGTCTCGCTACGGGCCCGAGCAGGTGCGGTTTTTGCAATTCCGTCCAGTGCTCGACAATACAGCGTTGAAACAGCAGTTCGGCTACACGCCCGAATTGTCCAGTCGAGAGGTGTTCGAACTTTGGAGAAAGGCGGCAAACCTGTGAAAACGGCAGTAATTACCGGCGGGGCCGGCGGTTTGGGGCAGGCGATGACGGCCGATTTGGTGGGGCAGGGATGGCAGGTCTATCTGCTTGATCTGCCAAGCGATCAGCTGGAGATGATGGCGCAAAAGGACGGTGTCACGGCACTGGCCTGTGATCTTTGCGACAGTGCAGCGCTGGACGCGGCGGCGGCGCAAATCCTTGCGCAAAGCCCTGCGATTGATTTGGTAGTCTATAACGCGGGGCTGACCCAGATTGGACCGTTTGAAACACAGGATATGGCCGCTCACCGCAAGCTGTTTGAGGTAAACTATTTCGCAGCCGTTTCCTGCGCCGGTCTGTTTTTACAGGCTGTCCGGCAGGCAACAGGCACCCATCTGGCGATGTCCTCGGTCGCCGGTTTCGCCCCTCTGACCCAACGCACCGCCTACGCCGCCAGCAAGCACGCGCTGGAAGGGTTCTTTAAATCCCTACGCTCTGAAGAGCGCGCGCATGGCGTGAAGGTTCAAATCGCAGCGCCATCTTTCGTTGGCACCAACATCGGGCGTGCAGACTCACAATCTGGCGGATTGGCCCGCCCCGGTTCGGCAACAGATGCGGTGGATGTGATGACGCCAGAAGATGCCAGCGCGGAAATCCTGCGCGGATTGTCAAAAGGCGCTGACATGATCCCTGTGGGCCGCGTTGCCAAACTGGCATGGTGGCTAAACCGCCTCGCCCCGCGTCGCTACCAAGCGCTGATGGAGCGTAACATCGGCGGGTGAAGGCACCTATCCCCGCGCAAAACGGGCGGGGGACAGAGCCTCCACGGTTGCCGTGTTCAGTTCTGGTGCCCGTCCCCTGCACAATGCCGCGCAAAGTGCGGCGAGGGCAGGGGCGGTTTGCACGCCGTAACCGCCTTGCCCTGCGAGCCAAAAGAAACCTTCCTGTGCGGGATCGAACCCGACAACCGGCGTGCGGTCGGGGGTAAAACTGCGCAGTCCGGCCCAACTGTGGCTGGGGCGGGTGACGGGCACTGTTACCGCCTGTTCGTAACGGTATAACCCTTCGGCGAGGACCATATCGTCGGGCCATGCGTCATGGGGGTGGGTCGGATCTTCATCCGCCGGTGATACCAGCAATTTGCCCGCATCCGGCTTGGCGTACCAGCTTTCGGTGACAGAAGCGAACAGCGGCCAGTGCTCTATGTCGTAATCCTTTGGCGCATCAAGCAGCACTGCTGAACGGCGCATCGGGGTTAATCCAACGGAGTGTGCTCCGGCCAGTTCGCCGATCTGATCCGCCCAAGCGCCCCCCGCGTTTACAATCAGGGAGGCGGAATAATCGCCTTCCTCTGTTGTTACCTGCCAGACGCCCTTGTTGCGGGACAATCCCCTGACGCGGCTACCCGTGACTGTTTTCCCTCCGCGCGATCGTAACAGCCGCACGTAGCCCTGTAGCATCCGGTCCACATCAATATCCTGCGCATCCGGCTCCAGAATGGCCGCCGCGATCCGCTCCTTGCGCAGGATGGGCACCAGTTCGACCGCCTGATCGGGGCGTAAATGTTCCAGACCGGTTGCCTCGCGGGCGTAGCTTTCCAGCTCCGGGATGTCCTCTTCACTGGCGATCAGCAATTCGCCGCGGGGGGACAAGAGACCTGTGTCGCTAATCCCTGCACCGCTTTGCAATACAGGGGCTGAGGCCGCATTCAGCGCCCGTAGCACTTCGTTGCCGTAGTTGCGGATGAAGATTGCGGCGGAGCGTCCGGTGGAGTGATAGCCAAGGTGCGGTTCGGCCTCAAGCAGCAGGACATCGGCGTGTTCTGCCAGATGGGCGGCGGCACTGGTGCCCGCGATACCGCCCCCGATCACGATGATTTCCGGCTGGGTCATGCGCCCTGAAACCCGTTCAACACGCTGGTCAGGTTCTCGCCCAGTTCATCGCAGAGATAGCCGCCTTCCTGTACTAGCAACGTGGGCAGGTTTAACCCCGCGATGGCGGCCCCGATCCGCCCGAAGCCTTCGGTGGTCACCGCCAGTCCTTTAAACGGATCGTCGATAAACGCATCAAGGCCAAGGGCGATCACCACCACATCCGCGCCGTAAGCCTGTACGCGGACAAGGGCTGTCTCCAGCGTTTTAAGGAAATCCGCGTCTTTTGTGCCCCTTTGTAAGGGAAGGTTAAGGTTATACCCCAGGCCGGCCCCTGCGCCCCGTTCATGGGCGTGGCCCCAGAAGAACGGGTAAAACCGCTCCGGATCAGCGTGGAGTGATACCGTCAGCACATCATCGCGGTTGTAAAAGATGCCCTGCGTGCCGTTGCCGTGGTGCACATCCACATCCAGAATGGCAGGCCGGAGCCCCTTCGCCCGCAGCCGTTCGGCAGCGATGGCCGAATTGTTCAGAAAGCAAAAGCCCCCCGCCAGATCGCCAAAGGCGTGATGGCCGGGCGGTCGTGACAGCACATAGGCCGATTGCCCGCCGCCGATCAGACTGTCCGCGCCAGTTATGGCCGCTTGCGCGGACCAATAGGCCGCCTCCCACGTGCCAGAGGCAATCGGGCAGGCGCTGTCTGCCTGATGGTAACCGGCTTGCCCAACGGCAGAGCGGGGGTAGCTGTCAGTCCGGTTGGCGGGATGGATGTTGGGGATGACCTCTTCCCCTGCACCATCAATATACTGCCAGCGTTTGTGGATGGTTTGCAGGAACGTCAGGTATTCCGGCGAATGGATCGCGGCTATCGGGCCGAGACCTGCATCGTCTGGCGCGTCAAAGCTGCACCCCGCAGCGGTTGCGCCGGAGTGAAGCATTTTGATCCGCTCGGGCTGTTCGGGATTTGGTAAAACGACCCCGTTGGCCATGAAATGCTTGGGATCATGATTCCACTGGCGATCATCGAAAAACGCTTTCATTTGCATCCTTTCAGGGTTTTAAACCCGCTTTTATCCAGAAACATAGTTGTCTCGGTGTCTTTTGGCACAAAGCCGAGCCTGTCGTAAAATTTGCGCGACTGAACGGACTGGTCGTACACAGAGAGCTTTAAGTATCCCGCGCCCCACCGCATTGCGGACCAGTCTGCCGCAGCCGCCAGTAAACGCCGCCCCAGTCCGGTGCCCCGCATGGTTTGCGCGACCCAAAGGTCGGAAACAAACGTGCCGGTGCTGGCCATCGACGTAGAAGTCACAGGCGAAAACATAATTGCCCCGTCCAGTGTGTCAGCCCCGCTTTGCGCGATCAGCGCATAAAAGGTGGGCACAGGGCCAAAGCCGGCCTGCTCCAGAAATTCCGGCGTGGCAGGATGGGGATCATTCAGTTCAGCCGACAGCGCCGCAAGAGCCGTATTCAACAGCGCCAGATCGGACCTTTCCGCAAGCCGGATGGTTTGGAGGGTCGAAAGCATAATTCTTTCCCGTCTAAGGGTCACAGGGTCGGGTTTTCAGCCATGAACTGTTGCATCGAACGCTCCAGTATTTCTGCAATTTCATCGAGTTGCGGTTCGTTCACGCTCATCGGTGGGCAGACGAGGAAGTGATCCCCCGACAAACCTCCCCGCGTGCGGCGGGAATAGATGATCAGACCGTTTTCATAGGCGATATCGACCAGTCTGGAATGGGCGTTCAGATCAACTGGAAGCGGCGCCTTGGTGTTGCGATCTGCCATCAGTTCAAACGCCAGCAACAACCCCTTGCCCCGCACATCGCCGATCACAGGATAACGCTGCATCAACGCTTGCAGGCGATCCGTCAGCGCATCACCCATCGCAGCGGCATTGCCGACAAGATCCTGACGTTCGATTTCTTCCAACACCGCCAGTCCGGCGGCGCAGGCCAGCGGATTTCCCGCATAGGTGTAGCCGTGGATAAAACCACCCGCGTCCAACACCGCCTCTACCATATCATTGCGCGCAATCATCGCGCCTAGGGGCACATATCCGGCACCGAACCCTTTCGACAGGGCGATCAGATCTGGCGCGACATCCCAATGTTCCGCGCCAAAGAAACGGCCAGTGCGTCCGCCGCCTGTCATTACCTCGTCGTGAATAAGCAACACGCCGTATTGATCGCAAATCTCGCGGATGCGCTGCATGTATCCGGCAGGGGGCACCAATGCGCCAGTGGATGCGCCGCCCACGGGTTCCACGATAAAGGCCAGCACGGTGGACGGCCCTTCTTCGAGGATTTTCTCCTCCAGCATATTGGCGTAATGCAGCCCCGTTGCCGGATCATCAGCGTCCATCCCGTCCAGATAGGCGCGGGGGGCGGGGATTTTCGGCATGGATTTCATCATCGGATCAAACGGGGCTGACATCGGCGCATATCCGGTGATCGCCAACGCGCCGAGCGTGGCACCGTGATAGCTCGGGTAACGGGAAATAACCTTATAGCGCTGGGCCTCGCCTTGGGTCAGCGCATATTGCCGTGCCATCTTTAACGCGGATTCTACCGCTTCTGACCCGCCAGAGACAAAGAACACGCGGTCCAGCCCTTCGGGTGTCAGGCCGGAAATCCTTGCCGCCAGCGCCTCACTCGGTTCGGTCTGGAAATGGAGGCGATAGCCGAAGGTGGATTTATCCATCTGCTCGCGCATGGCGGCCAGAACATTCGGGTTGGAATGGCCGATATTGCTGACCATCGCGCCGGATGATCCGTCGATATAGCGCTTGCCTGCGGTGTCCCACATATAGATGCCTTCCGCCTTTTGCAGGTCGGGGCGGGGCAGGCGGCTTTGATAAAACAGGTGGTTCGTCATGTCAGGCGTCTTTCAGGGGCAGGGCGCTGCATTCATCCGCAGCTAGGGTCAGGTTCACGGTGCTGCCCGCAGCAAAGGGACGGCCCGAAATCATGTTGATCGCTTGCAACTGTGTGTCGCCCACGCGCAGGAAATAGCGGGCAAGCTGGCCTTGGTAATCCACAGCCTCGATCACGGCTTGCGTGCTGTCTGGTGTGGCCGGACCATCGGACAGGAACAGTTTTTCAGCGCGCACCATCAATTGGCCGCGATCCCCATCCCCCAGCGTTGCCGCGCGGTTGGCGGGGACGACGGTTTTGCCAAATTCGGCGGTTTCCAGCGCCACGCCATTTGCATCGCGCCCGATAACGCGGGCTGGCAACAGATTGGACGCGCCAAGGAAGGACGCGACAAATTCGGACGCGGGGGTGTTATAAACCTCATCGGGATTGCCGATCTGTTCCACCCGTCCCGCGCTCATCACGACGATCTTGTCAGACATGGCGAGCGCTTCGGACTGGTCGTGGGTCACAAAAATGGTGGTCACGCCGATGCGGTCCTGAATGGCCTTCAGCTCCACCCGCATATCTTCGCGCAGGTTGGCATCAAGGGCGGACAACGGTTCATCAAGCAGCAGCACATCCGGTTCGATCACAATGGCACGCGCCAGCGCGATACGCTGTTGTTGCCCGCCAGACAGTTGTTGGGGGTAGCGGTACTCGACCCCTGGAAGGCGCACAATATCCAGGGATTCCCGCACCTTGCGCGTTACATCGGATTTCGGCACCCCACGGTATTTCAACCCGAAGGCAATGTTTTCCCCGATGGTGCGATGGGGAAACAGCGCGTAATTCTGAAACACCAGCCCCAGATTGCGCTTGTGGATCGGCACTTCGTTCACCCGATTGCCGCCGATCAGAATGTCACCGCTCGTCGGGTCGGCCAAACCGGAGATCATCCGCAGAATGGTGGTTTTGCCACAGCCGGACGGGCCGAGCAGTGTGGTGAAGGACGCGTCCTCGAACACGATATTGGCGTTGCGGACGGCTTTGACCGCGCCAAAGGATTTCTTGATGTCGACAAGTTCAACACGCGCCATAGGCAGGGGTTCCTAATTCAGACTTTATAGGGCAGGCGGGCCGCATCCTGTTGCGCCCCGCCGTTGTTGGGTATCGGATTGGCCTGTAGTAATCAGCCGCCCTTGGAGACACGGTTCCACTGTTTGGACTGGGCTTTCTCGACCTCATTCCAGACCACCGGATCGCGGAACACCAATTTGTCCAGCTTGCCTGTCGGATCATAAGCAGGAAGCGCCTTGATCGTGTCGGTCATCTCGACCTTGTTCGGGTCGAGCGAGGTCGGGTATTTCTGCCCCTCGGCCACGGCAATCGCGGTGGCTGGGTCAAGCATGAAGTTCAGCAGTTCCTCGGCCTCGGCCATCGGAGAGCCTTTCAACACGAACATGCTTTCCATCCACGCCAAACCGTTTGGCGGGTCCATATAGGCAATCGGGTGGCCTTGGGCTTGAAGTGCTGCGACACGGCCGGACCATGCTTCGGTGACGTAGATTTCCTCTTTCGCGAGAAGGTCCATCAATTCGGCACCGGATGACCAGTATTTCAGCACCAGATCGCGGTTTTCGCGGGCCTTGTCCCAAACCGCATCCCAATCCTCGATATTGTTCGGGTCCTGATTGGATTGCAGCGCCCCGTACCATGCACGGTTGGCCCAGTCGCCACCCCACGCGCCGATCTTGCCCTTCAGCTCCTTATCCAGCAGCAGGTTCGCGCCCAGTTCTTTGGCTTTCTCGGCAGAGACATGTTTGGTGTTATACGCGATACCCGTTGTGCCGTAGTCATAAGGAATGGCGGACAGGCTGTTTGGCGTGATTGCCTTGAACGGCGCGATGATCGCGTCCATCACGTTTTCCACATTGGGGATGTTGGCAAGGTTCAATTCGGACCCGTACCCCGCATCAACCCAGCGTTTGTACCAGCTGACGCCCGAGGAATGCAGGATGTTGTGACCATCCGTATTTCCTGCCGCTTTGATTTTGGTCAGCACCTCGGCCTCTCCGCCGAAAGTGGAATCCACCACCTTGTTGCCAGTGGCTTCTTGGTAAGGGTTAAAAGCATGTTTGCGCAGGGCTTCGGATACAACGCCGCCCCAGCCTTCAAAGTACAGCTCGGTTCCCGCGGCGCGGGCCTGCTGTGCCATTGCGGTCATGATGCCGCCGGACACACCGGCATACATCCCCGCAGCACCCAGCAGGCCAAAGAAGGAGCGGCGATCCATATCGCCATTGCCCATGCGTTCCTTCAGCATTTCGTACCGTTTTGTGCTATCTATCTTTTTCATAGTTTTCTCCTTGTTGGTTGGTTCTTATTGGTTTGGTTTATTTTGTGTTGCGCATGTAATACCGCGCCAGTGCCCCTGCCATCAGCGGCACGCCCACGGTGATGCAGATCATCACAAAGCCAAGCGCGTTGATTTCGGGGCTGACGGAATTGCGCAACATGCCGAAAATCTGGGTGGGAACGGTTTCCATCCCCGACGGACGCCAGAAAATGGTGGCGGTGATGTTGTCAAAGGAAATGGTAAAGGCAAACAACGCGCCTGCGAAAACGGCGGGCAGCATCAAAGGGAATGTCACGGCAAAAAAGGTTTGCAGCGGATTGGCCCCCAGACTGCGCGCCGCTTCTTCATAGTCGCGCCGGATGCCCGTCAGCCGTGCCTGCACCACCAGCACCACAAAGGGCAGGGCGATGATCGAATGGCCCAGCAGCAGCAGTCCGAACGAACGGGGCACATGCAGCCAGCGCATGAAGATCAGCAGACCCACCGCCAGCACAGTTTCAGGCACCAGCACAGGAGCGATCAGCACTGTCGTGATCAGGTCTTTGCCGCGAAACGAATACCGCACCAGTGCCAGTGCTGCCAGAATGCCCAGCGTCGTGGCAATAACGGCGGTACAGGCCCCAAGTATAACAGAGGTGCGCAGGGCGCGGATGATCGCTTCGTTTTCGGACAGTTTCACGAACCAGCGAAAGCTGAAGCCTTCAATCGGGAAGCCCCCAAACTGAGAGGAGTTGAACGCCAGCACCAGCACCACGGCGATGGGGGCGAACATAAAGAAGTAGACCAGAACGGTATAGGTTTTCAGCAGGGTCCAGACGCGCAGTTTCATGTTATTTAAACGCCTTTGACAGTTGGTTCAGCCCCATCAGGCGGCTGTAGACCACCACCACCAGTCCCAGCAGCAGCAGCAGCGTAAAGGACAGGGTTGCGCCCATTGGCCAGTTCAGTTCGGTTACGATGGCGTCATAGATCAGATTGCCAAACAGGAAATCGCTCGGCCCGCCAAGGATGAGGGGTGTCACGTAACTGCCCCCCGTTAATACAAAAACCAGCAGGCAGCCGGCGGCAAGACCGGGCAGGGACAGGGGCAGCGTCACTTCGCGGAAGGCCTGCCACGGGGTCGCGCCAAGGGTGCGGGCGGCGGGTTCCAGATTTCCGTCGATGCCTTCAAGGCTGACATAGATGTTCAGGATCATGTAAGGCAGAAAGACGTGGATGAAGCCGACGATCACCGTGAACTCGTTATACATCAGCGAAAGCGGTGCGTCGGTCAGGCCAAGCATCTGGAACAGCCCGTTCAGTGCCCCCTGATTGCCAAAGATGTGAATCCAGCTCAGCGTGCGAATGATGAAGCTGATCCAGAACGGCAAGATCAGCAACAGCAGCAGCAGCCACTTGTCGCGGAACTTGGTCATGGCAATGAAGTAGGCAGGGATATATCCCAGAACCGCCGCCAGCACCGTGACAATCACCGACAGCCGCAGCGTTTTCCAGATTGCAGTATGATAGTAGCCGTCGGTCGCCACCTCGGACCAGTTGCCAAATTGAAAGGCGACTTTATCCACGGCAAGGTCGAGGTTCTCGTAAAAGGAATAGACCAGAATAAAGGCCATCGGGATCACCACCAGAAGGGTGATGGCAACAAGGGAAGGGGACAGCAGCAACCAGGGCCGCTTGTCTATACTCTGATCGTTTGACGGCATTCCGGCCCCTGTTCCCTTAAGTCATGTTAACTATTGCACGGGGTCTTTGAATTGGGCAAATTGATATAAACCATAGATCGCATTGATTTGGTTAATGTGAGCGATGGCAGGGCAGCAGGGCGCTTAAAAGGACGGGGCAAATGACAGACCGTGGCGACGAGAAATTCGTGATAGGGTTGGACTGGAACCTGCTACGCACCTTCGTTGTAATCGTTGAGGAAGGCAGTATCACCCGCGCGGCCCATCGCCTGTTGCGGGGGCAACCATCGGTCAGTCTCGCGTTGCAGCGGTTGGAGCAGGAATTGAAGTGCCAGTTGATCGAACGCTCCAAGGGCAGTTTTCGCATGACGCGGGCAGGGCAGCGGCTCTACGATGAATGTATGGATATCTTTCGCAGCGTGTCGGGGCTGAAAGAGATTACCACAACGTCCAGCACGGAAATATCGGGCGAGATCACTATCCATCTGGCCAGCCATGTGATCACGTCACTGCTGGATGATCTGCTGACCGAAACGAAAACCCTGTATCCCAACGTCAGTTTCAACATCAAAACCGCCACCAGCGCTGTTGTCACCAGTTCGGTTCTGGACCGTCAGGCGAGTTTCGGCATCTGTCTGGTCAATCGCAAGCTGCCGGACCTCAGCTATGATTTGCTTTATCGGGAATACTTCAGCTTTTACTGTGGTCCGACCCATCCCCTTTTCGGTCGGCGTGACCTGACAATGGAGGATCTGCGTGGCCATGACATCGTAACCTTTGATACAGATGATCTGAACGACGCGCTGCGTCCTGTGGCACTGCTGCGCAAACAATGGGATATGGCGCAGCGGATTGTGGGACGGTCTTCACAATTAGAAGAAGTGCGCCGGATGATCCAATGCGGGCTGGGCATCGGGTCGCTGCCGATACACGTGCTGGAGCGGGATGTGCGGGACGGTTTGCTGTGGCGGTTGCCGCCCTATGACGACCCGCCGGAGGTGGATATCTACCTGCTGCGCAACCCGAAGAAGCGGCTCAATCGGGCGGAGCGGATATTCGTGGAACGGCTTTTAGAGCAGATTCGCACCCTTCCGCTGGCACAGCGCACCTATCCTGTTCCGGATTAACAAAACCGGCTTTTGCGGGCGTTGCAAGGGTGGCCAGCGACCAAACCATAGCGCGAAAATAAATGCAGTCAAGAAAGCAGCGATTGTCTTGTCTTCAAGTGACAACTTACTTGACAACAAAGGAAAACACTTACTAGCGTGATGAATGACAGGGGGGGGAAGAGAGGCAGATAAGCCTTTGTTTTTCCTGCTGGTGCTTGTTTGCGCTTCGCTTTAAGGAGAGCGCCGCAGCTTCGAAATACTGCTCGCACGAGAGCTGCCGCTTTGTGCCATTCGGACAATTTTTCCCTGCGCGAGCAGGGTTCGTTAACGTGAGCAAAAAAGAGGAGAACACTATGCGTTTCATGAAACATCTTGCTTTTGCAGGAGCGCTGCTTGCCGGTACTACCGGTCTGGCGCAAGAGAAATTCATCACCATCGGGACTGGCGGCCAAACCGGCGTTTACTTCGTCGTCGGTCAGTCGATTTGCCGTCTGGTAAACCGCACAACCGCTGAAACCAACCTGAAATGCACCGCGCCGTCGACAGGCGGTTCTATCGCGAACATCAATGCGATCATGGCGGGTGACATGGATATGGGCGTGGCCCAGTCCGACTGGCAATACCACGCCTACAACGGCACTTCCAAATTCGAAGGAAACCAGTTTTCCGACGAACGGGCAGTCTTTTCTGTCCACGGTGAGCCGTTCAACGTGATTGCACGTGCGGATTCCGGCATTAAGTCTTTTGCCGACCTGAAAGGCAAACGTGTTAACATCGGCAACCCTGGCTCCGGTCAACGGGCGACTATGGATGTTGTGATGGATGCGCTGGGTTGGACCAACGACGATTTCGCGCTGGCATCCGAATTGAAACCGGCTGAACAGGCTGCTGCGCTGGGCGACAACAAAGTAGATGCGATCATCTACACTGTTGGTCACCCGAACGGCTCCATTCAGGAAGCTGTCTCCACAGTGGACGCGGTTCTCGTTCCGGTTCAGGGTCCAGAAATCGACAAGCTGATCGCGGAAAACCCTTTCTACGCTGCTGCGACTATTCCGGGCGGCATGTACAAAGGTACGGACGCTGATGTGAACACATTCGGCGTTAAAGCGACCTTTGTGACATCTGCGAAAGTGGACGATGAGGTGGTTTATCAGGTTGTTAAAGCGGTCTTCGACAACTTCGACCGGTTCAAGCGTCTGCACCCTGCTTTCGAGAACCTCAAAGAAGAAGACATGATCAGCGCTGGTCTGTCTGCACCACTGCACCCTGGTGCTGAAAGATACTACAAAGAAAAAGGCTGGATGTAATCCGGCGGTCGTTCGCGGCCTTCTTTTAAGATAAAAAATGGTGCGGCGGCGCGCTGCCGCACCTGACCCGACGAAACAGAACAAAAGCCCGTATAAAAGGGCCATAGCGGGGAACAGGGGACATCCATGACCAATGATCCAAATCAACAGCAAGCCGCCGCAGTAGAGAACGCTGCAACCGGTGATCGGGGCGGGCTGACGCAGGCCGAGCTCGACGAACTGGTCGCCTCCTCAGATACGGGCGGACGGGGTGCAATCGGCCCTGTTGGCATCTTCCTGACCTGCGTGGCGCTGGCGTGGTCGCTGTTCCAGCTTTGGATCGCTTCGCCTATTCCGTTCATGGTGGGGTGGGGCGTGTTTAATGATACGGAAAGCCGCTCTATCCATCTGGCTTTTGCCATGTTCCTTGCGTTTGCAGCCTTTCCGGCCACCCGCTCCCGGTTTCAGATCGGGTTGGGGATTGTCGTGCCTGTGGTGCTCGCCTTTCTGTTTATGACAGGGGCCAAAGACGGCACGGTCACATGGTGGATCCCGATCGTCGCACTCGTTGTCGTCGCTGCCGTAGTGCTTGGCTCGCCCAAAGACCGTATTCCGGTTTGGGAATGGGGACTGGCGCTGGTGGGCGCTTTGGCGGCCCTCTATCTGTTTGTCTATTACCGTGAAATTTCGGGGCGCGTTGGTGCGCCTGTGCTTCAGGATTTTGTCGTCGCCGTGATCGGCTTGATGCTGCTTCTTGAGGCCACCCGCCGCGCGCTTGGTCCGGCATTGATGATCGTTGCCTCGGTCTTTCTGGTTTACACCGTGCTTGGCCCCCATATGCCGAGCATTATTTCCCACAAGGGCAACAGCCTGTCCGAGATCGTGAACCACCAGTGGATCACCACGGAAGGCGTCTTTGGTATCGCGCTCGGTGTTTCTACCAGCTTTGTGTTCTTGTTTGTTCTGTTCGGCTCCTTGCTGGATCGTGCGGGCGCGGGCAACTATTTCATCCAAGTCGCCTTTAGCTTGATGGGCCATATGAAAGGCGGACCGGCCAAAGCGGCTGTGGTGTCTTCGGCCATGACGGGCCTGATCTCGGGGTCCTCTATCGCCAATGTCGTGACCACGGGTACGTTTACCATCCCGCTGATGAAAAAGGTCGGCTTCAGTTCTGAAAAGGCTGGTGCGGTAGAGGTTGCCTCTTCGGTGAACGGTCAGATCATGCCACCCGTGATGGGCGCTGCGGCGTTCTTGATGGTGGAATACGTGGGTATTCCGTATTTTGACGTGGTGAAACACGCCTTCCTGCCTGCGGTGATTTCCTACATCGCGCTGGTTTACATCGTACATCTTGAAGCGCTGAAAGCCGGAATGGAGGGTCTGCCCCGCGCCTATACCCCCAAACCCATCGTACAACGTCTGATCGGCATGGCCTTCACCATTGCCGCGATCTGTGCGGTTTCCTTCATCGTTTACTACGGTATGGGCTGGATCAGACCGGCCTTCCCGCAAACGGCAGGCTATATCATTTTTGCCTTCCTCACTGCGGTTTACGTGGGGCTGCTTTACATCGCCTCCAAGGAAAAGCCGCTGGAACTGGACGACCCGAACGCGCCAGTGACGAGCCTGCCTCTGCCGGGGCCGACAATCCGCTCCGGCCTGCACTTTATCCTGCCGGTTGTGGTGCTGGTCTGGGCGCTGATGGTGGATCGCCTGTCACCCGGTCTGTCGGCGTTCTGGGCCACCGCCTATATGATCTTTATCCTGCTGACCCAGCGCCCGCTGACCGCAATGATGCGGGGGAACAGCGCCCTTGGTGCTGCGGTGCGCACTGGTGTTGCCGATCTGATCGATGGGCTGGAAACCGGCGCGCGCAATATGATCGGGATCGGCATTGCCACAGCTACGGCGGGTATTATCGTCGGTGCGGTTAGCCAGACCGGTGTCGGCTCTGCCCTTGCGGATGTGGTTGAGGTTCTGTCCGGCGGTAATATTCTTGCCATTCTGTTCCTCACCGCCATCCTGTCCCTGATCCTTGGCATGGGCCTGCCGACCACGGCGAACTATATTGTTGTGTCAGCACTTCTTGCACCGGTTATCGTGACGCTGGGCCAGCAAAACGGGCTGATCGTGCCGTTGATCGCGGTGCATTTGTTTGTGTTCTATTTCGGGATCATGGCCGATGTGACACCACCCGTGGGACTGGCAAGCTTTGCTGCCGCTGCTGTTTCGGGCGGTGATCCGATCCGCACCGGACTGGTTGCCTTCTTCTATTCGCTGCGCACAGCGGCGCTGCCGTTCCTGTTTATCTTCAACACCGAACTGCTGTTGATAGAGGTCACATGGGTGCAGGGCATATTCGTCTTTGTGGTGGCAACCATCGCCATGCTGCTGTTTGCAGCGGCGACCCAAGGCTGGTTCCTTGCCAAGAACCGGTTTTATGAAACCATCGCATTGTTGCTGGTGGCCTTCACCCTGTTCCGTCCGGGCTTCTGGATGGATATGGTCGCACCGCCTTATACCGAAGAAGCGCCGACTGAACTGGCGGCTGCCGCGCTCGCAACGCCAGCGGATGAGGATCTGCGCCTGCGGGTGGCCGGTGTCAACGATCTGGGCGATCCCATCGAATTTGTCGCCATCCTGCCTATTGGCGAAGGCGCGACAGGGGAGGAGCGGTTGGAAAGCTCCGGTCTGATTCTGCGCGAAGCGGACGGTAAAATGATGGTGGACGATGTGGTCTATGACAGCGCCGCCGCCAAGGCAGGGCTTGATTGGGACCAGACCGTTCTGCGGGTTCTGCGCCCTGTGGACCAGCCGAGCAAATACCTGATGTTCATCCCTGCGCTTTTGCTGTTGGGGCTGATCGTCTTCCTGCAACGGGGTCGCAACAGCCGCCCCGTTCGCAAACCGGCCACAGCCTGAGGAGAAAGAGATGTTCAACACGGTTCTTCTGACAATTGATCTGACGGATAAGGACTCTTGGGTGAAGGCGTTGCCACAAGCGATAGAGCTGGTCAGCAGCTCTGGCGGGGTGCTGCATATCATTTCGGTTGTGCCGGACATGGGCAGCCCGCTGGTGGAAGGGTTCTTTCCCGAAAACTTCGAAGAAAAGGCGGTGGCAGAAGCCAGCAAGGCGCTCGACAAATTGGTTCGCGCCGAAATTCCCAATGACGTAAAGGTGAAGCAGCACCTTGCATTTGGTAAAATCCACCGTAAAGTTCTTAAGACCATCGAAAAAATCAATTGTGATCTGGTGGTTATGGCGTCCCACAAACCCGATCGCCTACGAGAGTTTTTGGTGGGCTCCAATGCGGACAGGATCGTTAGCAGATCTCCTGTTTCCGTTCTGGTGGTGAGGGCTTAAGAGGAATGCAAAGCGGTGAACGACTCAATACAACAGAGCCGTCAGCGCAAGCACGGAGAGTATCCTCAATGACCCCATTCGCAATTGCCGGCGTGCAGATGCACGTCAATGCCCTTCAGCCAAATGTAGACGGAATGCTACAACGGCTTGATATTTTGATGGCACGGTTTCCCTGGACCCAAATGGTGTTGTTCAGCGAACTGGCGCCTTTCGGACCGCTGGAGCGCTACAAGCTGCCGCCCGAAAATGAAACCATCGACCGTTTCTGTGAAGCCGCGCGGCGTCACAAGGTCTGGCTTATTCCGGGCTCTATGTTTCTGACCTCGCCCCATGACGGGCAGGTTTATAATACCTCTTTGGTGATTGATCCCGATGGCAACGTGGTGCGCCGCTACGCCAAGATGTTCCCCTTCCTTCCCTATGAAGCAGGCGTGGCTGCAGGGACGGAATTCTGTGTGTTCGACGTGCCGGATGTGGGCCGCTTTGGCCTGTCGATCTGTTATGACATGTGGTTCCCCGAAACCACGCGCGAGCTGACTAGTCAGGGGGTTGAGGTGCTGTTGCATCCGGTCCTGACCGGCACCACCGACCGCGACGCCGAACTGGCGATTGCGCGGGCGACTGCGGCACAGTTCCAGTGTTATGTTTTTGACGTGAACGGTCTGGGCGCTGGCGGGGTTGGCAAATCCTGCGTCGTCGATCCGACATCCCTCGTCCTGCACCAGTCCGCAGGGCAGGAAGACATGTTCCCGATCGAGGTGGACCTGTCGATGGTCCGCCGCCAGCGTGAAACCGGCATGAAGGGGCTTGGGCAAGTGCTCAAAAGCTTCCGCGACCGCTCCGTTGATTTTTCCGTCTATGACCGCACCAGTGGCACAGATGCGTTTCTAAATACACTCGGTCCGCTGGAGGTGCCACAGCAAGGCTCCCGCGCGGGTCTGCATGTGGATGTTCCGGCGGATGCCGAAGCCGAGATACAGGGTCAAAATCTTGCGACCGACGTTGGGCATGTGCCCTTTGTAGGTGGCAAACCAAGCGGCTGATACCGGGATTAGCACTGCTACATGTGTTGTCGGTTGAAGCCTTTAAGAAGGAGAGCAACCGATGGATTCTGTCAGCGAGTATTATTCCGCGACCCAACTGCGCACAGACAGATGGGCCGCCCTGCGTTCCGCGACTGTTGCGCTCAGCCGGGAGACCTCCAGAGCAAAAAACAGGGCCTATCGCGCCGAAATTCAGGAGCTGTTTCAGGCCCTCTCGCGGATTGAGCCCTATTGGGCCTTTCCCGGCATGTCCGCTTTCGTCCATATGCGCCGCCAGTTTGAAAACGGCAATTTTGAAGATGTGGCCTTTTCCGTCACTCGCGTCACCCGTGCCCTGACCACAGGCTCCTATAGGCGCCGCAGTATCCCGCTGGAACGGGACAGTATGGACGAAGAAGAAAACAACGACGAGGCGCTGCTGTCCCCCGAAGCGCGGGCAATGGCGCGGCCCTATTTCGAAGTTCTGATCGTTGATAATGTGAATGACCAGCAGGAACGCTGGATCAAGAGCAACATGGATCGGATGCGACGGATCGAGGACCCGTTCCACTATGAAGCGGTGGTGGTGCCCAGTCTGGAAGACGCCCTGATCGCGGTGCTGTTCAATCACAACATTCAGGCCATTGTCGCGCGCCCCGGCCTGACGCTTCGCTCCAAGAATGAAAACGAGATCCTGCAAAAATATCTGACCTATCTGGGCAGTAACGAGGATCTCGACAATATGCTGCCCGAAAACTACGGGGCAGAGCTGTGTCGCCTGATCCAGAAAGTCCGCCCCGAACTGGACGCCTATCTTGTGACCGAACGCTCGGTCGAAGAAATCGCGGGGCTGGATCTGGGGATTTGCCGGCGGGTTTTCTACAATCAGGAAGACTTTATGGAACTGCACCTCAATATCCTGCGCGGGGTTGAGGCACGCAATAAATCGCCGTTTTTCACAGCGTTGGTAGAGTATTCCAAACAGCCGACCGGTGTTTTTCACGCCATGCCGATCAGCCGTGGTAAATCCATCAGCCGGTCCCACTGGATTCAGGACATGGGCGCGTTTTACGGGCCGAACATTTTTCTGGCGGAAACCTCTGCGACGTCTGGCGGGTTGGACAGCTTGCTGGAACCCAGTGGTCCGATCAAACGGGCGCAAGAACTGGCAAGCCGCGCCTTTGGTTCAAAGCAGACTTTCTTTGCCACCAACGGCACCTCGACGTGTAACAAAATCGTGGTGCAGGCGCTCGTACGTCCCGGTGACATTGTGCTGGTGGATCGGGATTGCCACAAATCCCATCACTACGGAATGGTGCTGGCTGGGGCGGAGGTGGTCTATCTCGACAGCTATCCGCTGAATGAATACTCCATGTATGGTGCCGTCCCTCTGCGCGAAATCAAGCACCAGCTTCTGGCGCTTAAGGCGGCGGGCAAGCTGGATCGCGTACGCATGTTGCTGCTGACCAACTGTACCTTTGACGGGCTGGTCTACAACGTGCAGCGCGTCATGGAAGAATGTCTGGCGATCAAGCCGGATCTTGTGTTCCTCTGGGACGAGGCGTGGTTCGCCTTTGCCCGTTTCAGCCCGACCTATCGTCAACGCACAGCCATGCGATCAGCCAATAATCTGCGCAAGCAACTTCGCTCTGACAAACACATTGCGGCCTATGATGCGCAGCAACAGCAACTGGAAGACGCGACCGAGGAAGACCTGCTTGATGTGCGGCTGATCCCGCCACCGACTGCGCGGGTCAGGGCCTATGCCACGCAATCCACCCATAAAACCCTGACGTCCCTACGGCAGGGGTCGATGATCCACGTCAACGATCAGGACTTCAAGGGCGAGGTCGAGCAAAGCTTTCATGAAGCCTACATGACCCACACGTCCACATCCCCCAACTACCAGATCATCGCATCCCTTGATGTGGGGCGACGGCAGGTGGAACTGGAAGGGTTTGAATTTGTCCAGCGCCAGATAGAGGCCGCAATGGCCCTGCGCCGCGCCATCAGCAGCCATCCCCTTTTGCAGAAATACTTCAAGGTGTTAACGGCTGGGGACATGATCCCTGACAGCTATCGCCAAAGCGGTGTCAGCACCTATTTTGATACCGAACAGGGCTGGACCGACATGTGGGAGTGTTGGGAAAGGGACGATTTCGTTCTGGATGCAACCCGCGTCACACTGGCTGTGGGGGGCACCGGATGGGACGGGGATACGTTCAAGAATCAGGTTTTGATGGATAAATACGGCATCCAGATCAACAAAACCTCCCGCAATACCGTGTTATTTATGACCAATATCGGCACCACGCGATCCTCGGTCGCTTATCTGATCGAAGTGCTGGTGGAAATCGCGAACGAGCTGGACGACCTGCTGGACGATGCGTCGAAAATGGAGCGTCTATCCTTTGATCGGCGCGTGGCAAACCTGACGGAAAATTATCCGCCGCTGCCTGATTTCAGCCGCTTCCATGATGCTTTCCGCCCTGACGATCTGACACCGGAAGGGGATATTCGCAGTGCGTATTACCTGAGCTACGATGAAAAAAACTGTGATTATTTGGAACTGAACGGTTCGTTGAAACAGGCGATGGAGGAAGGACGGGAACTAGTCTCGGCCAGTTTCATCATTCCCTATCCCCCCGGCTTTCCGATCCTTGTTCCCGGACAAGTGATCAGCCGCGAAATCCTCGACTTTATGCGCGCGCTCGACGTGAATGAAATCCACGGCTACCGCGCCGATCTGGGGCTTCGTGTCTTTACCCAAGACGCGCTTAACGCCCTGAACAAAGACAAATCCATTAAAACCGCAGCCGAATAATAAAGGACAATACTATGGCAACAGTGCTTAAAAATATCTCGGAGATCCGGCGCTTCTTTCACCGCAACGAAGACCCGATCTATTTCATTTCGGCGACAAACTTCAACCTGCTCGGTCTGGATGAGTGGGTGAAAAACTTTAAATATATCTGCTACATAGATTGTTACGGCGGCAAGCACCCGAATGTGTTCTGCCCCTCTGAACAACCCCATGCGGAATTCCAGAGCATTGAGGACATCAACAACTATCTGCTGCAGCACAAAGAGGTCATCGACTTCATCAAACGGCGCGGTGGCAAGCCGAAATTCGTCTTTCTGATGTTTGACGAGGAAACCGAACGCCTGTCCAAAGAGCTGGGCGCGGATGTCTGGTTCCCTAAAGCCAAGCTGCGCACAAAGATGGACAACAAGATTGAAACCGTGCGGATCGGCAACAAGGCGGGTGTGCCTTCGGTGCCAAACGTGCTGGCGGAAGTGAAGAATTACGAAGACCTGCGCAAAACCTGCGAAAAAGCCAAGCTTGGACATGATCTGGTGCTGCAGTCTGCCTTCGGGGACAGCGGTCACACAACTTTCTTTATCAAGAACGAAGCGGACTTCCGGCGTCATGAACATGAAATCGTCGGAGAGGGCGAGATCAAGATCATGAAGCGGATTGATTGCCGTGGCTCCGCGATTGAGGGCTGCGCCACCAAGGAAGGCACCATCGTAGGCCCGTTGATGACAGAACTGGTGGGCTTTGACGAACTGACCCCCTATCGGGGCGGCTGGTGTGGCAATGAAATCCTATCCACTGCTTTCCCGCCCAAGGTGCGTGAAAAGGCGCGGGAGCTGACCTTCAAGTTCGGGGAGCAACTGCGCAAGGAAGGCTATCGCGGGTATTTTGAACTGGACTTCCTGATCGACAAAAAGACCGGCGATCTATGGCTAGGGGAATTGAACCCTCGCATCACAGGCGCGTCTTCCATGACCAACCACGCCGCCTTTGCCCACGCCGACGCGCCGCTGTTCCTGTTCCATTTGCTGGAATTCTCGCGCAAGAAGTTCGATCTGGACACTGATGAGCTGAACAACCGTTGGGCCGATCCCGATATGATCGACAGCTGGTCCCAGATGGTGATCAAACACACCGATGACAGCGTGGATATTTGCACCGATGCGCCGGAAACGGGCATCTACAAAATGCTCGAAGACGGGCGGGTGGTGTTTGACCGCTTTGACTATCACCGCCGCGCTGTGGAAAGCGAGAACGAGGCGTTTTTCCTGCGTATCTTGCAACCGGGCGATTATCGTTATGAAGGCGCGGACATCGGCATTCTTGTGACCCGCGGGCGCTCTATGACCAAAGGGTTCCAGTTGAACGAGCGGGCGAAAAAGTGGATTCACGGCATCAAACAATCCGTTGAAGGCAAGGCCTTGCCTGTGGCAGATGCTGGTCCGGCGGTGGCCGATCCGGCCTTTAAAATCTTGTAAGGACAGCCATGTACTGGCGCGCAATCAGCGAACAACAGCCCGGGGCAAAATGGTCCGGGCTGTTTGACGAATACTGGCCCCATTACAAGCGTTGGTGGGAACGGGAGGGCGACAGCGCCCGCCCGAGTTATCTGGAAAGCCGCCGTGCGCTTGAAACCCACATGCCTGAAATCGTGCCACTTTACGACGAATTGTGCGAATTGGCAGGGGGCGGCGATCAGGCGGCGCGCTTTCTCAGCTTTTATTGTCCGCCCCCTTACCTAGCGGGATGTTCACAAGCGATTTGGACTGGCAAGGAACCGGTTCTGGTGCGCAATTACGATTACAACCCGAAGGCCTTTGACAGCCTGATCCTGCACACCGGCTGGCAGGGACGCCGTGTGATGGGCACTTCGGACGGGCTTTGGGGGATGGTGGACGGTTGCAATGACGCGGGCCTGTCTATTTCCCTGACCTTTGGAGGTCGGCGCGTGGTCGGGACCGGCTTTGGCGTGCCGCTAATCCTGCGTTATGTGCTGCAAACCTGTGAAACCACCGAACAGGCGGGCAGGGTGCTGGCCCGTGTGCCCACCCACATGAGCTATAACGTCACTGTGCTGGATGCGAAGCGGCAGTATTTGACGGCAATGATGGCACCGGACCGGCCTGCGGTCATCACCCATGCGGCTGTGGCCACCAACCATCAGGAAAACGTGGAATGGGTCAGCCACGCACGCTTCACAGCCACAGTAGAGCGGGAAAGGTTCTTATTGCAGCGGCTAACTTTACACCGTGATCCAGAAGAAACTTTTATTGGTGCATTTCTGAAGCCGCCGCTCTATTCCACCGCTTTCGATGCGGGGTTCGGGACGCTTTACACAGCCGTCTACCGCCCGAGACTGCAAGAAATGGAAATCCGGTGGCCAGGAACGGTCTGGTCATTTTCTATGGATAATTTTAACGAAGGGAGCCGGAAGGTCACGATCCCCGGCGCTGCTTAGGAGCCTGTAATGTCCCATATCTTTCCCCGCCACACCAAACAGAACCCGCCTGTCGCTGTGCGCGGCGATGGCTGCTATCTTTATGATTCCAATGGCAAACAATACCTCGACGCTTCCGGTGGGGCGGCGGTGTCCTGCCTTGGGCATAATGATCGCACGGTAATTGAAGCGGTTAAAGCGCAGCTTGACAGTCTTGCCTATGCCCACACCGGATTTTTGACCTCGGAGCCTGCGGAGACGCTGGCAGACCTGCTTATCGAACATGCGCCCGGCGATCTGGATCGGGTTTATCTTGTGTCCGGCGGGTCAGAGGCGGTCGAAGCCGCATTGAAGCTCGCGCGGCAGTATTTTGTGGAAAAAGGTGAGCCGCAGCGGGGGCGTTTGATCGCCCGAAAGCAAAGTTACCACGGCAACACGATGGGCGCACTTTCTGCGGGCGGCAACGCTTGGCGGCGGGCACAATTCGGCCCGTTGCTGATCGATATGAGCCACATTGATCCCTGTTACGCCTATCGTTTGCAACAGGAGGGTGAGTCTGAGGAGGCTTACGGTATCCGCGCGGCCAACCTGTTGGAGGAGGAACTGTTACGGGTCGGCCCCGAAACAGTCATGGCCTTCATCGCGGAGCCTGTCGTGGGTGCCACGGCGGGGGCTGTACCGGCCGTTAAGGGTTATTTCAAACGCATCCGCGAGATTTGCGATCAGTACGGCATACTGCTGATATTGGACGAAGTTATGTGTGGTATGGGGCGCACCGGCAGTCTGTTTGCCTGCGAACAAGACGGGGTGGCGCCTGATATTTTGTGTATCGCCAAGGGCTTGGGTGCTGGGTATCAGCCCATCGGCGCGATGCTGTGCAGCAAGCAAATCTACCAAGCCATCGCAGATGGTAGCGGCTTTTTCCAGCACGGCCACACCTATATCGGGCACCCTTGCGCAGCTGCGGCAGGAGTTGCGGTGGTGAAATCTTTACTCGGGCGTGATCTGGTCAGCGCGGCTGATAGGCAGGGCCACAAGCTGCGCACCGCTCTCGCGGCTGAATTCGGGACACATCTCAATATCGGGGACATTCGCGGGCGCGGTCTTTTTGTCGGCGTGGAACTGGTGGCGGACCGGATGACAAAAGCCCCGCTTGATCCGGACCGCAAAACCGCCGCACGAATTAAGGCCGCAGCGTTTGAGGCAGGCATGATCTGCTATCCGATGAGCGGCACGATCGACGGGCAGAGCGGCGATCACGTTCTACTGGCCCCGCCCTTTATCATCACCGACCCCCAGATAGACGAACTGGTCGGTAAGTTGTCAAAGGCGGTGGATGCGGGGCTGGCGTGAACGGCAACAGAGAGAAGCAAAAGTGAAAGGCCTGCTCGCATTGGGGAGGACAACGCGAGCAGGCCTTTCAGGCGCTATGGGCAGAAATTGCCCTATGGAGTTTTCGAAAGCGCAGCGATCAAATACCGCGCGCGCAAAATTCCTAGCTGCCTTCAACAGTAGCGGAGTTTTCGGGGATGGTGCCGGTAACGCCTTCATCTGTCACATCGTCCGACAGATAGGTCAGCGTCAGCATAACAAGTATGGCACCAGCACCAATCGCGATCATTCCGAGCAGTGGACCATAGTGGCGTTTCTTCTGTTTCTCAACGTTGGTTTCAGGGGCGGACATGCGTTCGACCTTTCCGTTTAAAATATGGGTTTCACCTATCCAACCCGTGCGCGCGGGAAAGGTTCCAAAGACTCTGCATGCCTTAAGGGAAAGAATCCCGTTGCACATCAGGCTCGGGTGGTGCCACGATGCGATAGAATAGATTAGGAGTTACCGAAAATGTCCGAACTCTGGACCCTGAGCGCCACCGAAATTGCAGCAAAGATCCGCAACAAAGACCTTTCCGCTTGCGAAGTCACCAAAGCCCATTTGGAACGAATTGATGCGGTAAACCCCGTGCTAAACGCTGTGGTGCAACATATGCCCGAGGAGGCGTTATCGGCAGCTGCAGCGGTTGATGCGGATATTGCCGCCGGGCGTGAAGTCGGGCCGATGGCGGGCGTTCCGGTGACGATTAAGGTGAATGTGGATCAGGCGGGCCACGCCACCACCAACGGCTTGAAGTTGCTGGAAAACCTTGTGGCAGAGGAGGACAGCCCCGTGGTGTCCAACATGCGCAAAGCAGGGGCAATTATTGTCGGTCGCACCAATACGCCGGCGTTTTCGCTGCGCTGGTTTACCAAGAACAACCTGCACGGCCAGACACTCAACCCCCATGGGAAAGACATTACTCCGGGTGGGTCGTCCGGCGGGGCAGGGTCCTCTGTCGCGAGCGGTATGGCGGCTGTGGGGCATGGCACGGATATCGGCGGGTCGATCCGCTATCCCGCCTATGCCTGTGGCATTCACGGTTTGCGGCCAACGCTCGGCCGGTTGCCAGCCTATAACCCTTCGGGCGCGGACCGGCATATTGGCGGGCAGCTGATGGCTGTGGGCGGGCCTCTGGCGCGGAGCATGGATGACATTGATCTTAGCCTGCGGGCGATGGCCGTCGAGGATCTGCGCGATCCGTGGTATGTGCCAGCGCCGATTGATCAGGGCGATTTCCCGCGCCGTGCGGCCCTGTGTGTGCGGCCTGACGGGATGGAGATTGCCCCCGAAATAGAGTCCGCCCTACGCGCGGCGGCGAAAAATCTGACCGATGCAGGCTGGGAGGTGGAAGAAGTCGACTGCCCCCCCATGCAACCCGCTGCGGACATAAACGCCAAACTGTGGCTGGCAGAGATGCGGCAGGGTGTGGACCGGATGATGGAACAAGAGGGCGAACCGGACAGCCAGCATGTGTTTGCAGTAATGCAATCCCTGTCCGCGCCTGTGGATGCGGGTGGCCTGCTGGATGCGCTGCGGGACCGTGTTACCCACCTGCGTCAGTGGCAGTTGTTTCTGGCGCAGTATTCGGTGCTGATCTGTCCGATTTCCGGAATGCTGCCCTTTGACCAACAGGCCGACGTTCAATCTGAAGAGGGTTTCAAAGCAATCATGCAATCGCAACTGACCCAGCTTGCGGTTCCCGCACTTGGCCTTCCGGGGTTGGCTGTGGCGACGGGACAAGCGGCGGGTAAGCCGATGGGCGTGCAATTGCTGGCGCGGCGCTACCGCGAGGACATCCTGATTGCCGCAGGACGGGATATCGAAGCCGCACACGCCGCAATCCGCCCCGTGGACCCCCAGTAATTTGTGATAAGACGTAACGGCATTGTTTCATACCCTTGGCGGTTGTGGGGGGAGAGGATTACTCTCCCCCCATACCAGAATTCAGGAGTACATCATGACAATCTATCAACACGTCGCTTTGGCATCCCGCCCAAAAGGCTGGCCAACACTCGAAAACTTTCGCTACGAAGATAAAGAACTGCCGGAAATGGGCGCAGGACAGGTCACTTTGCGTACGATCTGGCTGTCCCTTGACCCCTATATGCGGGGCCGGATGAATGATGCGAAATCCTATGCTGATCCGGTGCCAATCGGTGGCACAATGGAAGGCGGCGCGATTTGTGAAGTGATTGCCTCTAACAATGATAAATTCGCGGTTGGCGATATTGTTGTCGGGCGCACCGGCTGGGCCACGCATGGCATTGCCGATGGTGCTGATATTCGCAAAGTCGACCCCAACGCCGCACCGCTTTCGACCTATCTCGGGGTGCTTGGGATGCCGGGCATGACCGCTTGGATCGGGTTGAACGAGATCGGCAAGATGAAAGAGGGCGAAACGGTTCTGATTTCAGCCGCCACAGGCGCTGTTGGTGGTCTTGCAGGTCAGCTGGCGAAAGCCAAAGGCTGTAAAGTGATCGGCGTTGCTGGTGGTGCTGAAAAATGTTCCTTCGCAGTAGACGAGTTGGGCTTTGATGCCTGTCTGGATCACAAAGCCGCCAAAGACGGGCGCGAACTGGGGGCGCAGATCAAAGAAGCCGCGCCGCAAGGTGTTGACGTCTACTTTGAGAACGTGGGCGGTAAAACCTTGGAAGCGGTTCTGCCAAACATGAATATGTTCGGCCGTATCGCAATTTGTGGCATGATTGCGTGGTATAATGGTGATAACGTAGCGGAAGCGGCTCCTCTGCCAGCGGTTTGGTCTACGATCCTGACAAACCGTCTGACCGTGCAAGGGTTCCTGTTTCCCGACCATCAAGACAGCGCCGCTGCCTTCTTTAAAGAGGTCGCGCCGATGATGGCCGCTGGCAAAATCAAGTTCCGTGAAAGCGTTGCAGAAGGGCTTGAAAACGCGCCGGAAGCCTTTCTGGAACTGCTGAACGGCGACAACTTCGGCAAGCAGCTTGTGCGGGTTGGCGAAGATCCAAAGGGCTGAAGCCATAGCCTGACTTGATCGGAAAGGGGGGCTTGGCGGCCCCCCTTTTTTATGAGTATTTCTGGAACATTGAAGCCGTCAGTTGTCGGGGCCGACGCGGACCATGCGTTTGCCGCGGTTTTCACCTGCGAGCAGGCCGATAAGGGCTGCTGGGGCGTTTTCGAGGCCGTCAACGATGTCCTCGGGCACTTTGATCGCGCCGGACTTCACCCAGTTCTGCAGGGCGCGCAGGGCAGTAGCGTCTTCATGGGCGTAGTCCATGACGATGAAGCCTTCCATGCGCAGACGTTTCACCACCACCATGCCGGGTAAATTGCGTGGGCCGCTGGGGCTGGAGGCGTCATATTGGCTGACTGCGCCACAGCAGACCACGCGGCCCCGCTCGTTCATGCGGAACAGAACGGTTTCAAGGGTCGCGCCGCCTACGTTGTCGAAATATACGTCGATCCCGTCAGGGCAGGCGGCCTTCAGCGCTTTGTGCCACGCCGGATCGCGGTAATCGACGCATGCATCAAAGCCGAGTTCATCGACCACCCATTTGCCCTTTTCGGTGCCACCGGCAATGCCAACAACGCGGCAGCCGATGGCCTTGGCAATCTGTCCCACATAGACGCCGACCGAGCCAGCGGCGGCGGACACCACAACGGTTTCACCGGGCAGCGGGCGGCCTACGGACATCAATCCGTGGAAGGCGGTTTTGCCTGCGATTCCAAAGACAGACATCAGGTGTGACAGGGTGTCGACCTTGGGCAGTTTCACTGCTCCGCGCGCTGGCACAACCGCATGATCGGCCCAGACCGTTTCCACGGCAACGATATCGCCCGCCGCGAACCTGTCGGAGCGGCTGTCGGTGACTTCAGCCAGCGCGTAGGTGTGCATTGCATCGCCCGCTAGGATCGGCTCGCGGTAGGTGGCGCCTTGCATCCATGCGCGGTTGGCGGCGTCAATCGACATAAGGATAGTGCGTACTTGGAGTTCGCCGTCCTTGGGCGCGGGCAGTTCGGTGTCTTGCAGTTCGAAATGGTCCTGTGTCAGAGCGCCCTTGGGCAGCTCCCTAACGATAACCTGACGGGTTTTCATGGCGTGTTCCTCAGTTTTTTATTTGGATGAGTTCGGGTTTCAACTGTCGCCCCAATGGGCCAGCGCGGCTGTGGCGATTGGCGCGCCCCATTCCTGAAGGAAGTGGCCGCCCTCTAGCACATCGAGCGCGGGCGGGCAGTTGCGGATTACGCTGTGCAGCCACTTCATCGCAGGCGGGCCAAGCACCGGATCCTGATGCCCGACCGCCATGAAGCTTTGGCCCTGCCAGTGATTTGACAGGAAATCCAGCGCGGCCCTTGCGTGATCGACCCCTTCCATATCCGGGCTGGTCATCACCATATCAGGAAAGCGCCGCACGCCGCCCTTGTAGGTCACGTCGGGGTAAGGAGCGGCGTAGGCTTGTGCTTCAGCGTCGCTGAGGATCGGGGTGGCGCGTTTCATCAGGGCGGCAATATCAAGGTCCGGATTGGCAGCGTTATAGGCGCGCCAGTCCTCAAACCCTTTGCCGGGCGACTGTCCCACAGCAATCGACGTGTTCATCACCAGAAGGCGGGTGATCCGGTCCGGCATAGCATGGGGGAGTGTTAATCCAAGAAGGCCGCCCCAATCCTGCACCACCAGCGTAATATTTCTTAAATCCAGCGCCCTAATGAAGGCGAGGATCATGTCGCGGTGGAAGTTGAAACTGTAGGCGGAGTCCTCTGCCGGTTTGTCGGACCGCCCGAACCCGAGCCAGTCCGGTGCGATCACGCGTGCGTCACTGTCAGCGAACACGGGGATCATTTTTCGATAAAGATAGGACCATGTGGGTTGGCCGTGCAGGCACAGAAACACCCGTTCCGCATCCTTCGGGCCTTCGTCCACATAATGGACCCGCAGACCGTCATAACCGTCGAGCGTGTCTATGTAGTTGGGGGCATAAGGCCAATCCGGTAGGTCGGAAAAGCGAGAGTCCGGTGTGCGAAGGCTGTCCAAGGCGAGCTCCAGTTTGACGGGGGATCAGGTTTGTGAAAAGCCTATGGCCAAGTTCCAAAACCTGTCAATCAACGGGCGCTGCGACGTGGCGGCAAACCTGAAATACCTTTAATAAAGGAAAGACGCAGATGACAAAAGAATACCCCCAACACCGGTTTGTTGTGCCAAAAGACGCGGTGGATGTGCTGTTTATCCGGCACGGCGAAACCATTCCTGCCCGCCCCGGTGTGTCTTTTCCGATGAAAGACGGCCACGGCAATCCGCCGCTGCATCCCCGTGGCGAGGCGCAGGCCGAAGCAGTTGGTGAGCGTCTGCGGGAGGAGCGTTTTGATGCGCTCTATGTTACGTCGCTCCAGCGGACGCACCAAACGATGGCACCGCTTGCGAAATATCTCGGCATGACGCCAGTTGAGGAACCGGACCTGCGCGAAATCCGCCTTGGAGAGTGGGATGGCGGGTTGTACCGGATCAAATCGGCTGAAGGAGCACCAGAGTTTCTGCGTGCCAAAGCGGAACATGAATGGGGCCATATTCCAGGGGCGGAAACGACTGCGGAACTTCACGAACGGGTCGAACGCGGGCTGTGGCGGCTGCTGGACAATCATGCCGGAGAACGAATTGCCTTTTGTGTGCATGGTGGGGTGGTTGGCGCGATTATGTCGATTGCAACAGGGTGTAAACCGTTTGCGATGATCGGGGCCTCCAATGGTTCAATCAGCCGTGTCGTGCTGACGAAAGACCGGTTCTTTGTGCGCAGTTTCAACGACTGCAATCACCTTGGGGAATAGGGTGGATTTTGTAAGGGTTTGATTTGGTTGATGGAAAACGATGACCCTGCAAATATGAAGCGTCATCTATGAAGCTTCATATAAGACACGTGATGCAAGACGCTTCATATAAGACGCGTCGAAATTGCAGGGTCATCAGGTTGACCGACCCTATGCCGCCATAGAAATCCATAGCACGAACAAAAAAGGGCAAAGCCGTAGCTTCGCCCTTTGCACTTATTCGGAACGCGGTGGTTAATCGACGTTCAGCACAACTTTCCCCAGAACTTTGCGATCTTCCAACATGCGCAGCGCATCAGCCGCTTTTTCCAGCGGGAAAGACGCCGAAATCTGCGGTTTGATCTGGCCTTTGGACCACATGCCGAACAGTTCTTTCAGATTGGCTTGATGCACATCGGGTTCCATTTGGGTGAAGGCCCCCCAGAACACGCCAACCACCTGACAGTTCTTCAACAGCGTCAGGTTCAGCGGCAGCTTTGGGATGCCTGCAGGGAAGCCCACGACCAGAAAACGGCCTTCCCAGCCGAGCGCACGCACCGCCGGTTCGGCATAATTGCCCCCCACCGCATCATAAACCACCTGCACGCCTTTCGGCCCCGCCAGTTCCTTGATCGCACCGGAAAACGCCTTTTGCGCGTCGCGGTCCATTTCGCGGGGGTAAATCAGCGTCTCATCTGCACCAAGTTCCTTGCAGAACGCGGCCTTTTCTTCAGAGGACACAGCCGCGATCACGCGCGCGCCCATCGCCTTGCCAAGCTCGATCGCTGCAGCCCCGACACCACCGGCGGCACCAAGGATTAGCAGGGTTTCCCCTTCCTTCAGATTGGCCCGCTGTTTCAACGCATAATGGGAGGTCCCATAGGTCAGGATAAAGCAGGCAGCTTGATCAAATGGCATGTCATCAGGGATCGGAACCAGCGTCGACTTATGGGCGACAACATGTGTGGAGAATCCGTTGTAACCGGGCACGGCCAACACGCGATCCCCGACAGACACGTTGCTTACACCTTCTCCAAGGCTCTCGATTTCGCCGGAAACTTCACCGCCAGGAGCAAACGGGCGCTGGGGTTTCAACTGGTACAAGTCTTTGATAATCAACGTATCAGGGAAGTTCACACCCGCAGCCCGAACACGGATAACGACCTCTCCTTTGCCTGGCTTCGGGGTTTCTGTTTCGGTCAGCTCCAGCGTCTCCGGACCACCGGCTTCTTTACTCATCATCGCGCGCATTGCGTGTCTCCCAGATCAAAATGACGTTACATCACGCCCACGTTCAGGGGCTGGAACAATCTTGTCAACGAACAAGTGAAATGCAATTCTGCCTAGCGGAACATGACGCAGCGTTTGGGAGGAAAGCCGTGCCGTTTGACACCACAAATCCAGAGAAATTCCGCGCGGACATACGCGCTTGGCTGGCAGAAAACTGCCCTACCGAAATGCAGGACGGGGACAGCACAGCAGATTCGATTTGCTGGGGCGGTCGCAACTGGACCTTCCAGTCCGATGCGCAAAAACAGTGGCTGAACGTCTGCGCCGAGAACGGTCTGACTTGTCCGACTTGGCCGCAAGAATACGGCGGTGCAGGGTTTGACCGCGATCAGGAAAAAATCTGGCTGTCCGAACTTGGCCGGATCAACGCGCGTCTGCCGCTGCAATCCTTTGGGATCTGGATGCTTGGCCCCGCGCTGCTGCACTTTGGCAGCCATGAACAAAAGCTGCACTATCTTCCGCCAATCACCCGCGGTGAAATCCGTTGGTGTCAGGGGTATTCCGAACCGGGTGCCGGTTCCGACCTTGCAAGCGTTCAATCTAAGGGCGAAGATCAGGGCGATCACTGGGTGGTAAACGGACAGAAGGTCTGGACATCCTACGCGGATAAAGCGGACTGGATTTTTGCCCTCATCCGCACTGATAAGGACGCACCGAAACATAAAGGGATTTCCTTCCTGTTGTTTGATATGCAATCTGAGGGGGTTTCCACCCGTCCGATCAAACTGATCTCCGGTGCCTCCCCGTTCTGCGAGACATTCTTTGACGATGTGAAGGTCCCGAAAGACCAGATCGTTGGAACAGAAAACCGCGGTTGGGATGTGGCGAAATATCTGCTCACCCACGAGCGGGAGATGATTTCCGGTGGTGGATCGGGTCGCGGCGCGGGACGCTCGCTGGCCAAGGTTCTTGCGGATGCGGGGCATGATTTGTCCGAGGCGTCCCTTCGCAGCGAAGCGATTGCCTGTGACATTGAAGAAATGTCAGTTGCCTTGACAATCGAGCGTTACAAAGATCAGGCTGCGGGCGGCAAAGGTGTGGGCGATGCCTCTGCCATGTTGAAATACGCCGGAACCGAATTGAACAAGCGCAAGCATGAACTGTTCATGTCAGCGGGTGGTTCAGAAGCCCTGCAATGGGACGGCGCAACCGGCAGCCTGCCGGCCGACTGGCTGCGGACCAAAGCGAATTCGATTGAGGGGGGGACGTCAGAAGTGATGCTTTCCATCATTTCAAAGCGCGTTTTGGGACTTCCGGGGTAAAATACTATGACAAATCTTACATTGAACGAAGATGAAACAATGCTGGTGGACAGCGCGCGTGGCTTTCTGGACGAAGCCTCGCCCGTAGAGAAATTCCGCGAATTGCGGGATGCTGGCAAAGCCTATAATCCCGAGCTCTGGAAGCAGATGGCCGATCTCGGCTGGACCGGTGTTCTGGTGCCTGAAGATCAGGGTGGCATTGATATGGGCCATGCAGCGGCCAATCTGCTGGCGCAGGAAATGGGCAAGACGCTGGTGTCTTCGCCATTTATTTCCACAGCAGTCATGGCGGCAACGGCGTTGCGGCAGGTGGCGGATAATCCCCGCGCAGCCGAGGCGCTGGGCAAGATCGCCAGCGGTGATCTGACTTATGCGCTGGCGCTGGACGAAGGCGTCAAACACGCCCCGAATAACACGCAGATGCAGGCGGAACGGGTCGGCAACGGCTTTTCGCTGAGCGGGGAAAAGACCTTCGTGGTGGATGGCGGTTCAGCCGACCGTCTGCTGGTCCTGGCCCGTACAGGTGATGATGACGGGGCTTTGACCCTGTTTGATATTCCGGCAGATCGCGACGGTATCACCCGCACGGCGCAGAATATGATTGATGCCCGTGACAGCGCGCAGATCAGTTTTGAGGGGGTGGAAGCCACTGGCGAAGACGTGGTTGGGACGGTCGATCAGGCGATGAGTGTTCTCAGCCCTGCATTGCGGGCTGGTCAGGCAGCGCTTGCTGCGGAAATGACGGGTCTTAGCTCCGGTGCGTTCGGGATGACAGTCAGCTATTTGCAGGAACGCAAGCAGTTCGGCGTATTGATTGGCCAGTTTCAGGCCCTGCAACATCGTGCGGCGCATCTGTGGTCCGACATCGAAGTGGCCACATCCACGATTGCAAATGCAGGCCGGATGATGGACGAAGATCCCGAGAACGCCACGCTGGCTGTGTCGCTGGCCAAGGCGAAGGCCTGTCAAACGGCAAAACTGGCGGTGATGGAAGGTGTTCAGATGCATGGCGGCATTGGCATGACCGACGCATTCGACATGGGCTTCTTCATGAAACGCGCCCGCGTGGCGCAGGAGTGGTTGGGCGATTACGGCTATCACGCCGAACAGATCGCAAAGATAAAAGGATACTAGATATGACAATCCGTTTTGATGGGAAAGTTGCCATCGTAACAGGAGCAGGCATCGGACTGGGGCGTAGCCATGCGCTGGGTCTGGCCGCGCGGGGCGCCAAGGTCGTTGTGAACGATCTCGGGGTTGCGGCGGACGGGCAGGGGCGTTCCTCTGCCGAGGCAGACGCCGTTGTCGCAGAAATTATCGAAGCGGGCGGTGAGGCGATGGCCCACGGTGCCGATGTCTCCAACGAGGCAGAGGTCAAGGACATGGTGCAACAAGCCATGGACAAATGGGGCCGCATCGACATTCTGATCAACAATGCCGGTATTCTGCGCGACAAAACCTTTTCCAAGATGACGCTGGACGACTTCAAAAAAGTTGTCGACGTGCATCTGATTGGTACCGCGACCGTGACCCACACCGTCTGGCCGATCATGCGCGAGCAAGGCTATGGCCGGATCGTTTTGACGGCTTCTTCGTCAGGGCTTTATGGCAACTTCGGTCAGTCCAACTATGGCGCGGCCAAGGCTGCTATGATGGGGTTGATGAATGTACTGCACATGGAAGGTGCGCGGGATGATATCCGCGTTAATACGCTGGCCCCGACCGCGACAACCCGCATGACGGAAGAGCTGTTCTCACCTGAAGTGGGCGAATTGCTGCGCCCTGAAACCATTACGCCGGGTGTGCTTTACCTTGTGTCCGAGGACGCGCCCTCCCGCGTGATCATGGGTGCAGGTGGCGGCTCTTTTGCGCAGACCCGTGTGTATGAAACCAAGGGCATCACCCTTGCCGGCGATGACATCACGCCGGAAAATGTGGCCGCCCAATGGGATAAGGTCACAGATCCCACGGATCAGGAAATCCTGACCCAAGCCTTTGAACAAACCGGAAAATACGCCAAGAACGCCGCCGATCTGGCTGGCATCAAACTGGAAAAATAAGGAACCATTATTATGCGTGACGCAGTTATTGTATCTACCGCCCGTACCCCGATCGGCAAAGCCTATCGCGGGGCTTTCAATGCAACGCTTGGTCAGGAACTGGCCGGCCACGCGATTAAACACGCGGTGCAACGTGCCGGTGTTGAAGGGGTCGATGTGGATGATGTTGTGATGGGCGCTGCCCTGCAACAAGGCTCCACCAGCACCAACATTGCCCGTCAGGCCGCAGTCCGCGCAGGTCTGGGCACCAGCGCACCGGGCATGTCGCTCGACCGTCAGTGTGCGTCTGGCATGATGGCGATTGCGACAGCGGCGAAACAGGTCATCACCGATGGCATGGACGTTGTTGTTGGTGGCGGTGTTGAATCCGTTTCCACTGTTCAGTTGCCCAACATGTTTCTAACACCTGACCCGTGGTTCAAAGAACACCAGCCTGACATGTATATGTCCATGCTGGAAACCGCTGAAACCGTTGCAGCCCGCTACAACGTGTCCCGCGAAGCCCAAGACGCCTATGCAGCACAGTCCCAAGCCCGCACCCATGCAGCGCAGCAGGCTGGCAAGTTCGACGACGAAATCGTGCCCCTGACCTCCACCATGAAGGTGATGAACAAGGAAACGAAAGAAGTCACCGAACACGAAGTGACGCTGGACAAGGACGAAGGCAACCGCCCAAGCACGACTGAAGAATCGCTTGCTGGTTTGCAGCCAGTGTTCAAGGACGGGCTGGTTATCAAGGAAGGCAAGTTCATCACTGCCGGTAACGCGTCCCAACTGTCTGACGGTGCGTCTGCTGCGGTTGTGATGGAAGCCAAGGTTGCCGAACAAAAAGGCCTGCAACCGCTTGGCCGTTACGTTGGTGTTATGGCGGCCGGTCTGGCACCCGATGAAATGGGTATCGGTCCGATCTATGCGGTTCCAAAGCTGCTGAAGGCCCATGGCCTGAAGATGGACGATATCGGTCTGTGGGAACTGAACGAGGCGTTTGCGGTGCAGGTCATCCACTCCCGCGATGTTCTGGGCATTCCGGACGAGCTGTTGAACGTAAACGGCGGCGCGATTTCCATCGGTCACCCTTACGGCATGTCCGGTGCGCGGATGGTTGGGCACGCGCTGATCGAAGGCAAACGTCGCGGTGCGAAATACGTTGTCTGCACCATGTGTGTTGGCGGTGGTATGGGTGCAGCGGGTCTGTTTGAAGTCCTCTAAGATACTGCGTTTCTACACTAAAACGGAATGTGCCAGTGAGCTGGCGCATTCCTGTACAGCTCTCTAACTTGTTAAGGATCCCCTTTTATGTCCCGTCCCTGGAACGCAACCCACGCCGAGTCTCACCTGCCCAAAGCCCTCCAAGGTTTGCGCATCCCTGCTGTTGCCTCTCCGTTGTTCATCATCTCGGTGCCAGCACTGGTGATCGCGCAATGTAAGGCTGGCGTTATCGGTTCGTTTCCGGCCCTGAATGCGCGGGAAGGGGAGGGGGAGCATCCGCTGCTTGATACTTGGCTGACCCAGATCAAGGAAGAACTGGACCGCCACAATCAGGCCAACCCCGACACCCCAGCGGCGCCCTATGCGGTGAACCAGATTGTACACCGTTCCAACGGGCGTCTGGAGCGGGACATTGAAATTTGCGTCAAACACGAGGTTCCTGTCTGGATCACTTCGCTGGGTGCGCGGGTCGAAGTGAATGACGCGGCCCATTCGTGCGGCGGCATTACGCTGCACGACATCATCAACAACAAATTCGCAAAAAAGGCGATTGAAAAAGGGGCTGACGGTCTGATCGCTGTGGCCGCCGGTGCTGGTGGCCATGCAGGGCCGCAATCCCCATTCGCGCTTGTTCAGGAAATCCGCAACTGGTTTGATGGCCCGCTGCTGCTGTCAGGCTCCATCGCGACGGGCGACGCCGTTCTGGCAGCGCGCGCTATGGGCGCCGATCTGGGCTATATCGGTTCGCCGTTCATCGCGACCGAAGAAGCCAATGCGGTGCAGGGGTACAAAGAAGCTATCGTCGGCGGTTCGGCTGCCGACATCGTGACATCCAGCCTGTTCACCGGCGTATCCGGCAACTATCTGCGCCCCTCGATTGAGGCTGCCGGCATGGACCCCGACAATCTTCCGTCGGCGGATTCCACATCTATGAATTTCGGTGAAGGTTCGGCCAAGCCAAAGGCATGGAAAGAAATCTGGGGTGCAGGGCAGGGCATTGGTGCTGTGGATGCCGTGCAACCGGCAGGCAAGCTGGTAGACAGGATCGCCAGCGAATATCACGCGGCCGTGGCGCGTCTTGCAGGCGAGGCTGGTTAACGAATATGGCGGAACTGATCGTCATTCGGCACGGGCAGGCGTCTTTTGGCGCTGACAATTATGACCGCTTGTCCCCTGCGGGCCACGAACAGTCCCGCCTCGCCGGTGCCATGCTGCGCGCGCGCGGATGGGTGCCGGACCGGATCGTTGTCGGCTCTCTGGTGCGCCAGATGGAGACGCTGCGCTCAATGGGATATGACAACCCTGAAATTCATGCGGGTTTTAACGAGTACGATTTTCACAACCTGCTGCACACGCGCTATGAAGGTGAGGTACCCAACCTTGTGATGGGGGATCGCAAGACCCATTTCCGCACCCTGCGCGAGACCATATTTGAATGGCAGGACGGCGGTCTGGCGGGGGCGTCGGAAAGCTGGATCGATTTCACCACACGCATTGAAGATGCCCTTACCACCGCGACCCGTGACGGGGCTGAACGTGTGCTGGTGGTCAGTTCGGGCGGGGTGATCGGGCAAACCGTTGCTTCTGTCGTCGGCGCGCCCCCCAAAATGATGATGACCTTGAATTTGCAGGTAAAAAACACCTCGATGAGCAAGATCATCTTTTCCGGCAAGAAGCGGTTCTTGCACGAATTTAACGCCACACCGCATCTGGATTCTCCGGAATTCGCAGAGATGCTGACCTACAGTTAGGGGACGCCATGAGCGATACACAAACACTGGATACCGCCGTTGTTGCGGAGTATCTTTCGGATAAGATTGACGGTTTTGAAGGCCCGCTAGAGGTAGAGAAATTTCAGGTCGGCCAGTCCAACCCGACCTTCCTTCTAAAGACCCCGACCCGCAATTTTGTGCTGCGCCGCAAACCACCGGGGGTTCTGCTGAAATCGGCCCATGCGGTAGACCGCGAATTTCGCGTGCAATCGGCCCTTGCTGACACGGATGTGCCGGTCGCCAAGATGCACCACCTGTGCGAAGATGACAGCGTTATCGGGTCGATGTTTTACGTGATGGACCATGTGGACGGGCGCAATCATACGCTGCCGACCATGCCGGATCTCGACAATACCATGCGGGCCGGAGTTATCGACGATATGAACCGCGTGCTGGCAGCCCTGCACGACGTGGATGTTGACGCGGTAGGCCTGTCGGATTTTGGCCCTCCCGGTAACTACTATGAACGTCAGGTGGGCCGCTGGTCCAAGCAGTACCGTGCCTCTGAAACGGAAACTGTCGCAGATATGGACCGGCTGATGGAGTTGCTGGTTGCGCAAATGCCCGCAGACGATGGCCAGCGCACATTGGTTCACGGGGATTACCGTATCGACAACATGATGTTCCAGAAAGACGGCCCGCTGTGTCTGGCGGTTCTGGATTGGGAACTGTCCACCATCGGGCATCCATTCGCGGATCTGGCGGCGGTGATCATGCAGTGGCAGATGCCAGCAACACAGGAAGGACGCGGACTCGCCGGTGTGGACCGCGCCGCTCTTGGCCTGCCAACAGACGCCGAGTTCATCGCCCGTTACTGCGAACGGCGCGGCATTGGTCCGATTGACAATTTCGGCTTTTATCTGGCATTCAACTTTTTCCGTATGGCGGCGATCATTCAGGGCGTCCTGAAACGTGCGCTTGACGGGAATGCGTCCAATCCGGAACGGGGTAAACAGATGGGGCAATATGTGCCGGTCTTTGCCAATGCCGGTCTGAAGGCGCTGGAGCAGGGGTAAAACAATGGCCGAGATTCACGTTATTCCGGACCTCGACGAGGATAAGGACCGCAATTTCATCACCGCGCTGGCGCGTGGGCTGGATGTGCTGCGCTGTTTCCGGCCAAATGAATCCGTCCTGACCAATACGGACATTGCCAAACGCACGGGATTGCCCAAACCCACGGTGTCCCGACTGATCTATACGCTGTGCCGCCTTGATTACCTGTCTTTGGACGAAAAATCGGGGGGATATCGCCTTGGGGCAGGGGTTCTGTCGCTTGGTTTCGGGGTGCTGTCGGGGATGGAAATTGCCGAGCGTGCCAAGGAAGAGATGCTGCGCCTGCGGGACGGGCCTAACAGCTATATCACCTGTGCATTGGCTGAACGTCACCTGACCGATGCGATCTATATCGCGGTGGAACGCTCCTGTGAGGACGTGTCCCTGCGACTGTCCATCGGATCACGCCTGCCGCTGTTCTTTTCGGCCATCGGGCGTGCGATCCTTGTCGGTCTGGACGAGCCCGGGTTGGAAGCGGCCTTTGCCTGCGGTGCCGAGTTTTTGCCCGATCTGGTTGAACAACAAAAAACCAGCTATGCGGAGGCGAAACGGCAATACGAAAAGGTCGGTTTCTGTTCCGGTTTTGGCGATTGGCGCCCTGATGTAAACGGCGTTGCGGTTCCGGTGCGCGGCCTTGACGGTCGTGTGTTCGGGTTGAACGTGGGCGGGCCGTCTTTCCACGTCAAACCGGATGAACTAGAGACGGTCTACGGACCATTGCTGGTCAAATCAGCAGAGCTTTTGGGGATGAACCCGCGATGAATGACGTGACCGGTTCGTTTGAAGAACCTTATGAATATCAAAAGCTTCTGGGCTACAACGTAACCGCTTGGGCCGAAGGTAAGGCCACGCTAGAGATGCCGCTAGAAGCCAAGCACGGCAACCGCTACGGGCTGCCCCACGGCGGGGTTCATGCCAGTCTGCTGGATACGGCGATGGGGTTTGCGGGTAGCTACACAGGGGATCCGAACGCGCCGCAACTGGTGATGACCCTGTCCATGACGGTGCAATATCTTTCGCGCCCCAAAGGCAAGCTGCTGATCGCCAAAGGCTGGCGCACGGGCGGTGGGCGCAAGACCTATTTCGCTGATGCTGAACTGTGCGATGAAACCGGTGAACTGATCGCCAAAGCCACCGGCACCTTCCGCTATCGCAGCCGCTAGGGCGCTGCGCTTTCGGTGTCCTTCTGTGAAATTCTGTCTGCGAAGTGATCCAGCAGTTTGTGCTTGAATATCTTGCCAGTGGCCGCCGCCGGATAGGTGTCGACAATGAAGATATGGCTCGGTATTTTGTAGCCCACCAGCCGGTCCCGCAGCCACAGTTTTAACGCCTCTTCCTGCAATGCATCCGTGCCTTTCACGAAGGCAAGAATCTCCTCGTCGCCCGGCACCATACGCCCGACCACCGCCACCTGAAACACATCGGGGTGTTTGGACAGCATCGCCTCGATCTCGGGCGGATGGACGTTAAAGCCGGAGCGGATGATCAGCTCCTTCAGACGCCCCACGATATGCAGCCCGCCGCCATCATCGAACCGCCCCAGATCGCCGGTGCGAAAAAATCCGTCGTCTGTCATTGCCTCGGCCGTGCGTTCGGGAGCGCGGTAGTATCCCTTCATAACATTCTCGCCCCGCACCTGAATTTCCCCGATGCCGTGCTCGTTTTTGTCCCACAGACGCACTTCGATCCACTCATAAGGCGCACCGACCCCCACATCATCGCGTGGGTTGTCGTTATGGGTCGCCGCAATAGAAGGGGACGTTTCCGTCATGCCGTAACCGTTGTTCAGCGGGATGCCAAAGACCTTTTCCGCCCGCGCTTTCAACCCCGGATCAAGGGGCGCACCGCCGGTCATCATACTGATCAGGGCAGGAGCGTTCAGGTTTTCGCCAGCTTCATGCAGGTGCTGCATGATCGCGGCCATCATCTGGGGCACGGCAGGAAAGCGCGTGGCCCCACCCCGCAGCAGGGACAGCACGGCGCGCGTATCAAACCGTGCAAACAGATGCAGCGTTGCACCTGCGATCATGGCAGGCAGAAAAACCGAGGCCAGCGCGTAGATGTGGGTGCCGGGCAATACGCCGACAACGCGGTCATCAGGGGTTAGTCCGTGGAAACGGGCAGAGTTCTTGGCGCTAAATAGCAGGTTCTTATGGGTCAGCATCACGCCTTTCGGCGCACTGGTGGTTCCGGTGGTGTACAAAAGCACCGCCACTTGGTCGCTGCCTGCGGAAACCGGCTCCGTTTCGGTTTCTTTAACTTTTGTCGCATAGATCGGCCCACAGGCCAGCGCACCGATTTTTTGGGCCTCCAGCCGCTTTGCATGGGCGCGGGCCGGTTCTGATGCGCTGTGGGTAAAGATCACACAGCGCGGGGTGGCGTGGGCCTCTATCGCGGCAATTTCTTCGGCGGATTGTCTGGCGTTCACCAACACCAACCATGCGTTCAAACGGCTGGCAGCAAAGACCATCGCGGCGTAAAGGACTGAATTTTCAGCGACCAGCACCACGCGGTCCCCGCCACGCACCCCGTGGTTTTGCAAAATCTGCGCCAGAGCGGCGGATTCCATTTGCAATTCACCGTAGGTAAACGCCGTGCCGTCAAAATCCACAAGTGCCCGTGCGCTGGCGGGTTTCCCCTCCAGAACCTGATGTAGCCGATCCATTGCATTCCTCCCAGATGCCGCGCTTCCACGCGCTTGGGGGAGTGAAACAGAATTCCGCTCTGCGAAAAAGTATTAAATGCAATGACGTTGAGGTTAAGCCGCCACCGCAATGTGACCCAACGTTACGAGCAGGCGAAATGCTTGACTTATCATCAAAGTGTGTAAGTCTTTCACCTATATCAACCGCGCCTTGTGCGCAGGGTGATAGTCATTCTGGGAGGAATAATAATGATCAAGAAAACCAAATTTGGTGTGGCCACTGCATTGGCCGTCAGCTTGGGTGCGTCTGTTGCTTTCGCGGATACCGTGAAAATTGCATTCGTCGATCCGCTGTCGGGCCCGTTCTCGCCAACAGGGACAAACGGCTATGCCGAATTTCAATATGCTGCTGAAAAACTGGTAAACGACCAGGGCGGTGTTCTGGAAGGCGACATGTTTGAGATTGTCGGCTTTGACAACAAGATGAGCCCGAAAGAATCTCTTATTCAGGTGCAGGTCGCGATTGACCAAGGCATCCGTTACATCGCGCAAGGCAACTCTTCTGGTATCGCCCACGCGATCACTGATGCAGTGAACAAGCACAACCGCCGCAATCCTGATGATCGGGTGCTGTTTTTGAACTATGCTGCGGTTGATCCGGCACTGACAAATGATGCCTGTAACTTCTGGCACTTCCGCTTTGATGCCAATGCGGACATCAAAATGGACGCGCTGACAGATGTTATGGCCAAAGACGAGGACCTGAAGAAGGTTTACGTGATCGGTCAGGACTATTCTTTCGGTAAATCCGTGGCTGCGGCTGCCGTGCGCAACCTTGGTGAAAAGCGTGCTGACGTAGAGATCGTCGGCAACGAATTGCACCCGATTGGCAAGGTGAAGGACTTCACACCCTACGCTCGTAAAATTGTCTCCTCCGGCGCTGACGCCGTGATCACAGGCAACTGGGGCGCGGATATGGTTGGTCTGGGTAAGGCGATCATCGACGCCGGATTTGACGGCCCGATTTACACTTACTACGCAGCATCTAATGGCATCACCCGCACCTTTGGCGAACAGGGTACAGGCCACATTTATCTGGTCAGCGAAGGCGCTGTGAACCCGCCAGCATCTGATCGGACTGCGGCCTATGTTGAAGGGTTTGAAGCCAAATATCCTGATCATGACATCACCCAGCCGCGTATCGCTAACACCATTGAAATGCTGGCAAAAGCGATCAACGAAGCGGGCACTGCGACGGATGTTGTGAAAGTGGCCCAAGCCCTTGAAGGCATGGAGCATGACAGCATCTGGGGTGGTAAACTGTTCATGCGTCCGGACGATCACCAGATCATCCAGAACGTCGATATTCAGGAACATACCAGCGAAGGTCTGCAGTTCTACATGGACGCGTCCGAGTGGGGTATGAAACTGGTAAGCGAAGTCGAGATGGCTGGCATGGACAGCCCGACGACCTGCAAAATGAAGCGCCCGTAAAGGCTGTGCTTTGCGGCCCGCTTCGGTTTCTCGAAGCGGGCCTTTTTTGTCTAAAATTCAAAAATCGTTAGGGTTGGGACACGATGGAACTTGTTCTCGTTATCCTGATTGACGGTCTCGTGTATGGATTGCTGCTGTTTATGCTGTCCAGCGGGTTGACGTTGATCTTTTCTATGATGGGCGTGCTGAACTTCGCCCATGCCAGTTTTTACATGCTGGGCGCTTACTTCGCTTATCAAATCAGCCGATATATGGGCTTCTGGCCGGGGCTGATCCTTGCGCCGATTATCGTCGGGCTGGCGGGTGCCGCGATTGAACGGTTCGGTCTGCGCAAGGTGCATCAGTATGGACACGTTCCAGAGCTGATCTTCACATTTGGTCTGGCGCTGTTGATCGAAGAGATCGTCCAGTTCTTCTGGGGCAAGAACCAGGTTCCCTATGACGCCCCTGAGGTTCTGCAATTCGCGTTGTTCTCCATCGGAACAAACGAAATTCAGGCCTATAAGGTCTTTATGATCGCCATTTCGGTGCTGATCTTCCTGTGCTTGCTTTACGTGCTAACCAAAACGCGGGTCGGTATGATTATTCAGGCCGCCCTAAGCTATCCGCGCACGGTTGAGGCGCTTGGCCACAACGTACCGTTCATCTTCATGGGTGTGTTTGGCGTTGGTACGGCGCTGGCCGGTCTTGCCGGTGTGATCGCGGGTCCGCAGCTTGGGACTTTCCCGGGGATGGCGTTTCTGCTTGGCTCTATCGTGTTTGTGACAATCGTGATCGGCGGTCTCGGCTCGCTTTGGGGGGCGCTGGTTGCGTCCTTGTTGATCGGTTGGATGACCACATTCGCGGCGTCCTATAACATCGCGATGGCAGATATCCTGATGGCTGTCGGCTTTGAAATGCCCGAGGATATGTCAGAGCACGCCTTGCGCGATATCTGGTCGCTGACCCTGCCGCAAATCGGGCCGATCCTGCCTTATCTGCTGATGGTGGTGATCCTTGTCTTCCGCCCTTACGGCCTGTTCGGAAAGCGTGACGCATGACAGATACAACTTCCATTATGACCAAGAAACGCTCCTACGGCGGGCTGAGCACAGGGACGGTTGCGCCTTGGGTGATCTGCACCGCAATCCTGCTGGTGTTGCCTTATGTGTTCCAGTCTAACTCGGCGCTGACCATTATGAACCAGATGGCGATCACGATCGTCTTTGCGCTGGCCTATAATATGCTGCTGGGGCAGGGGGGCATGTTGTCCTTTGGCCATGCAGTTTATATGGGTATGGGCGGTTTCATGTGTATGCACGTGATGAACTGGGTGGAATACCAGAACATCCCGCTGCCCCTGCCACTGCTGCCTGTTGTCGGCGGATTGTTCGGCATGGGGATGGCCACGATCATCGGGTCGTTTTCCACACGCACGGCTGGCACGGTGTTCGCCATGATCTCTCTGGGGATCGGTGAACTGATCGCGGCGAGTTCTGTTATCGTCGTTGCCTTCTTTGGCGGCGAGGAAGGCGTGAGCGGCGACCGGACCTATGGTCTGCCAGTATTCGGCTATGAATTCCTGACCAAGATCGAGGTGTACTACCTGACCGCCGGTTGGCTCGTCCTGTCGGCCTTGCTGATGTACCTGTTTTCCAGAACCCCTGTCGGGCGGATGGCGAATGCGGTGCGTGACAATCCCGAACGGGCGCAATTTCTTGGCTATTCAGCCCGTTGGGTGCGGTTCTATTCCTTCTGCGCCTCCGGTTTCTTTGCCGGTGTTGCAGGTGGTTTGTTCGCGATCAACTTTGAAATCCTGACCGAGGAAAACCTTAACCTTGTGACCTCCGGTTCGATCCTGCTAATCACCTTTCTGGGGGGCGTCGGTTTCTTCTTTGGTCCAATCATCGGCGCAATCGTGTTTACCCTGCTGCAATCGGTTCTCTCACTTCAAACCGAACTCTGGCAGCTATATGTGGGGGCCTTGTTCGTGCTGACAGTGATGTATTTCCCCGGTGGTTTGGCGGGTGTCATCATGATGCACGTTGCACCTTACAAGCTTGGCAAATTGGGCACTCTGGTTGTTCCCTACTTCAAAACGGTTCTGCCAGCGGCCATCGGCATCCTTGGACTGGCGAGCTTTTGTGAGATCATGTTCCACTTCAAACATGCTGCTGTCGGAGAGAATGACATGAGCCTGTTTGGCATCGAATTTTCGACCCACAGCCCGTTGCCGTGGATCGTGATTGTCGGTGTAACGCTGGTGTGCTTCTGGATTGCCAAGCGCAATTCTGCGGAATTGCGCGAGACTTGGGGCAACGCAAATGTGTTGTCCTCACCCAAAGAAGGAGGCGCGCAATGACGGCTGCACTTGAACTTGAAGGCTTGCGCAAGTCCTTTGGCAAGACCGAGATCATCCGCGGGGTGGATCTGTCCATCGGCAAGGGCGAACGCCATGCCATCATCGGGCCGAACGGGGCGGGAAAATCCACCCTGTTCAACCTGATCACCGGACGGTTTCCCCAAACCTCGGGGCATGTGCGGTTGCACGGGCATGATCTGGCGGGCAAGGCTCCGTTTGAAATCAACCGGATGGGACTGTCGCGCAGTTTCCAGATCACCAACATCTTTCCAAAGATGACGGTGTTTGAAAACGTGCGTTGTTCGCTGCTGTGGTCGATGGGCTATAAATACAGCTTTTGGAACATGGTCAGCAAATCTCGCGCGCTGAATGAAGGCGCAGAGGAAATCCTTGAACAGATCAACCTGACCAGCCGCCGCGACCTACCTGCCGGAGTGCTCAGCTACGCTGAACAACGCGCGCTTGAGATTGGCATCACCATTGCGGGTGGTGCGGATGTGATCATGCTGGACGAACCCACAGCAGGGATGTCCAACACGGAAACCGATTACATCGTGGGACTGATCGAGAAAGTCACCGAAGGCAAAACCCTGATCATGGTGGAACATGACATGGGCGTTGTGTTCGGCCTGTGTGACCGGATCAGCGTGCTGGTTTACGGAGAAATCGTGGCAACCGGCGAACCCGAAGCGGTGCGTGCGGATCAAGCGGTGCAGGAAGCCTATCTTGGCGCAGCACTGGAGGCGGAGCACTGATATGTTGGACGTAAGAGATCTACACGCCTACTACGGCAAATCCCACATCCTGCAAGGGGTGAACCTGAACGTTCAGGAAGGCGAGATTGTCGCCCTTCTGGGACGCAACGGGGTGGGGCGATCAACCACCTGCAAAGCCATCATGGGAGAGGTGGAACCCCACGGGTCCGTGACCTTCAAAGGTCAGGAAATCGCAGGGAAGAAAGCCTTTGAGATTGCCAATCTTGGCATCGGTTACGTGCCGGAAAACCGCGATATCTTTCCGGGGCTTACCACCCGCCAGAACCTGATCCTTGGCCTGAAGCCCGGCCAAAAGGATGAAGACGGGCGCTGGTCGATGGAAAACATGTTTGAGATGTTTTCAAACCTGCGGGAACGGGCCGATGTAGAGGCTTCGGTGATGTCAGGCGGGGAGCAGCAGATGCTGACCATGTGCCGCACGTTGATGGGCGATCCCGACTTTGTCATGATCGACGAACCGACCGAGGGCCTTTCCCCCCAGATGACACAACGGGTGGCCGAACTGCTGAACCAGATCGCCGCGCGCGGCGTGGCGACGCTGTTGGTGGAACAAAAGCTGTCTATCGCGATGGATATTGCTCATCGGGTTTACGTGATGGGCCACGGTCAGGTGGTGTTTGAAGGCACACCGGCGGAGCTGAAATCCCGCGATGACGTGCGTAAGGAATGGCTGGAGGTTTAACCCCCAAGCTGCCTTACCCGAAACACAAAGACCGGCGGATCACACTCCGCCGGTCTATGCATTCAGTCCTGTTTGGACAGCCAGTGTTCCATATCGGGCAGGCTGTCCTTGCCAAAGAAGGGCTCTTCCCCGACGAACATCATCGGCGCCCCGAAGGCACCTCGCTCCATCGCTTGGGAGGTGAGTTCAAACAGGCGATCCTTGACCGGCTGGCTTTGGGCGCCTTCCATAATCTGCGACGCGGGCAGCCCGTTCGCGTCTAGCGTTTTGGCGATTACTTCGGGATCATCCATCTTCAACCCGTCTTTCCAGACTGCATCAAACACCACGTCGATATAGCGGGGGCCGAAATCCTGTGACTGGGCATAAATCGCCCCGCGCATCACGGCGGTGGTCATCACCGGAAAATGCGGGTTGAACTGGAACGGAATATCGTAGCGTTCGATAAAACGGTGCATCTCGCGGCGTTCGTACTCCAGCTTGTTGGTCACGCCGCCAAAGGCCTGAATGGGGGGCGTGTTTTTCGTCAGCTTGAACAAGCCACCCAGCAGGATCGGAATGTAATTCGCCTTGGCCCCTGTACGGGCTTCGATCTGGTCCATAATCTTATGAACGAGATAGACATTCGGGCTGCCAAAATCATACAAAAAGTCGAAAGTTTTCATCGGGTTCCTCCACAGTTCTTTGCAATGGATACTGACAGAGACTGCATTCATGAACAAGCTGTTCGCTACCTGCCGTCCAACGGGTTCCCCGAGACAAAAACGGTCGCAACGTCATATGTTTTCCAACCGGTTCAGACCAAAAAAAATCGGACATTCCCGCCAGAATTTGTAAAGTGGCCCAAACTGAGGAGAGGACGACCATGCAAGGTTTGATGATGAACCGCCCCATGCGGGTTAATGATATTTTGACATTCGCGGCAGAGGTCCACGGCGACAGTGAGGTTGTCTCTGTCACCGTTGAGGGAGGCATCCACCGCACCACCTACCGTGCGATCGACGGGCGCACGCGCCAACTGGCCAAAGCGCTGTTGAAGCTGGGCGTGGCTGAAGGCGATCGTGTGGCAACGCTGGCGTGGAACGGTTATCGCCACTTCGAACTGTACTACGGTATCGCTGGCATCGGTGCAGTGTGTCACACCATCAACCCGCGCCTGTCCGCAGAGCAGATGATCTACATCGTCAATCACGCGGAAGACAAGGTGATCTTCGTGGACCTGACGTTCGTGCCGATCCTGAATGCGTTGCAAGAACACCTGCCCAAAGACCTGATCTATGTGGCAATGACCGACCGCGCCCATATGCCGGAAACCGACCTTCCGAACATCCTGTGCTATGAAGAACTGGTTGAAGCAGAAGACGCAGATTACGACTGGCCGGATTTCTCGGAAGATACCGCCTGTGCGCTGTGCTACACCTCCGGCACAACGGGCAATCCCAAGGGCGCGCTTTACACCCACCGCTCTACCGTGATGCACGCAATGATGGCGGGCGTTTCGCTGCAAACCAGTCTCAGCCCCGGCCAGCGCATCCTGCCGGTGGTGCCCCTGTTCCACGTCAACGCATGGGGTCTGCCCTACGCCGCACCACTGACCGGCGCGTCGCTGGTATTTCCGGGTGCCGCGCTCGACGGGCCAAGCATTTACAAACTGATGCAGGACGAAGAGGTCTTCTCTGCTTGGGGTGTTCCAACGGTATGGTTGGGCCTGCTGGCCGAGATCAAAGCGCAGGGCGGCAAGCCGTCTGCCTTTGGTGAAGTGATCATCGGTGGTTCTGCGGCACCGCGTTCCATGATTGAAGCCTTTGAAGGTATGGACGTGTCCGTCTGCCACGCATGGGGCATGACAGAGATGAGCCCGATCGGGACCGTTGGTCTGCTGAACAGAACGCAAGACAAGCTGCCGCAGGGCGAACGCATTGATCTCAAAGCGAAACAGGGCCGCCGTGTCTTTGGTGTGGATTTGAAAATCGTGGACGAGGACGGTAAGCGTCTGCCCCATGACGGCGAAGCACAAGGGGAGCTGTACGTGCGCGGCAACGCCATCGTTTCGGGCTATTTCAAGAACGAAGAAGCCAGCAAAACCGCGCTGGATGCGGACGGTTGGTTCGGGACCGGCGATGTGGCCAAGATTACCAGCGATGGTATGTTGACGATTACGGACCGCGCCAAGGATTTGATCAAATCGGGCGGTGAGTGGATCAGCTCTATCGACGTAGAAAACATGGCGATGTCCCACCCAGAAGTGGCCAATTGCGCCGTGATCGCGGTACCTCATCCGAAATGGGACGAACGCCCCTTGCTGGTGGTTGTGCCAACGCCGGAATCTTCCAAGGATGTGGCAAGCATCCAAAACCACCTGTCCGAGAACCTCGCCAAATGGCAGGTGCCGGACGAAGTGATTTTCGTGGAAGATCTGCCAATGACTGCCACGGGGAAGGTGTCCAAACTGACCCTGCGCCAGCGCTATGCGAATGGCACACTGGCAGGGTAATTCCGCAGCGCCATAATAAAAACGAACCGGGGCGCGTAACTGCTGCGCCCCGGCTTCAAATCCATGACGCTCCACGCCTGACACCGCGTGAAAGTTTGGGAAAACCTGCCGTCACGTCACGTCTTTCTCACCCTCCCATTATATAGCCATTGAACTGCATGTTCCGCCGTTGCAAACTTCGCAGAATTAAATGCAAAGTCTGGAAGGAATGCCCATGCAAACCGCGTCACCTCAGTCCGAAGGATTTGATCCCGACCGGATGTGCCGCATCGGCACATGGATGGACCGCTACGTTGCAGAGCGGAAATATGCGGGATCTTCCCTGCTGATCGCGCGGGGCGGTAAAGAGGTCTATTTCAACGCAGCCGGCGCGCGGGATGTGGAAGCAAACCTACCTTTTGAGCGGGACACACTGGCACGGATTTATTCCATGACAAAACCGGTGACATCCGTGGCGATCATGATGTTGGCCGAGCAAGGGCTGTTTCATCTGGACGCGCCCCTGTCCGACTTTATTCCGGCCTTTGCGGATTGCACGGCTTTGGTGGACGGTGCCACTGGCCTTGATCAGGTGACACGCTGCCAGACGCCCACGCTGCACCATTTGCTGACCCATACCAGCGGGCTAAGCTATCCATTTAATCCGGGTGTTCTGCCTGCCGCGATGGAAGAGAAGGGGCTGATTTTCCGCGCTGATCAGGGGCCGCTGGAAAGCGTTGTAGATCAACTGGCCGAACTGCCTTTGGCCTTTCAGCCAGGAAGCCGCTGGGAATATTCCGTGTCCATTGATGTGCTTGGCCGCGTGGTAGAGATCGTCTCGGGGCAGAGCCTTGATCAGTTCTTTGCCGAACAGATATTTGCCCCGCTCGGTATGACGCAAACCGCATTCAGCGTGCCAACCGGTTCGGAATCCCGCTTTGCGTCGCTTTACACACCGCTTGCAGGGGATGCTATGGCGCTCAACGCGGCGCAAGAGGGCGGCAATCCGCTTCGCCTGATCGATCACACAGACACCAGCGCCTATCGCAGTGCCGAGACCTTTTCGGGCGGTGGCGGACTGGTAGGGACAATCGACGATTACATGAAGTTCTGCGAGATGATCCGTTGTAAGGGGTCTGGCAATGGAAACCGTCTGCTGTCCCCCAAAACCGTGGACTTCATGACCCGCAACCATCTGCCCGGTGACATCGCCTCTATGGGGCCAAGCAGTTTTGCTGAACAGCCAATGGAAGGCATGGGCTTTGGCCTTGGCGGCGCGGTGGTGCTTGATCCGGCCCGCGCCCGTGCGCAGGGCAGTGTGGGGGATTTCAGTTGGGGTGGCATGGCGTCCACCTTCTTCTGGGTTGATCCGGTGCTTGACCTGTCAGTGGTCTTTTTCACCCAACTTTCCCCCAGCAGTTCCTATCCGGCACGCCCGCAACTTAAATCTCTGGTGCATGGAGCGATTGTGCAATGAATACCCCTGTAAAAGAACGCCCCGTCCTGTGGACCCCGTCAAAAGAGCGGGCCGAAAACTCCCGTCTGGCAGAATATATGCGTTGGCTGGAGCAGAACCGTGGTCTGACATTTGCGGATTATCCGGCCCTGTGGGAGTGGAGCGTCACAGAGTTGGAGGATTTCTGGGAGACCATCTGGCAATTCTTCGATCTCCAATCCTCGGCCCCTTATACCAGCGTGCTGGACAGGCGTGTAATGCCGGGGGCGAAATGGTTTGAAGGCACGCGGCTGAATTTTGTTGAGCAAATCCTGCGTCATGTGCCTGACCGCAGCGATGATCTGGCGATTTCGGCACGGTCCGAGACTTTTGGCACAGAGCAGCTTACCTGGGCCGACTTGCACGCACAGGTGTCCAGTCTGGCCGCCCACCTTCAAGACATGGGCGTGGCAAAGGGAGACCGTGTCGTGGCGATCCTGCCCAACTCGCCTGCGTCTATTGTGGCGTTTCTGGCGACTGCCAGCCTCGGTGCGATCTGGTCGCTATGTTCGCCTGATATGGGAGATGTGGCAATTGTGGATCGCTTTGCCCAGATTAAACCCAAGGTGCTGATTGCGCAGGACGGTTATGTTCATGCGGGTAAGACCGTGGACCGTCAGGGCATTCTTGCCACTGTCGCCGAAAGCCTGCCTACGCTCGAACATCGCATCGTTTTGCCATTTGTCGGGGATTTGCCTGAAGGTGCACATAATTGGGCCGATCTGCTGGATCGAAAGGCCGATCTGGAAGCGGAACAAGTGCCCTTCGATCATCCGCTCTGGGTGGTGTATTCGTCAGGCACTACGGGCAATCCCAAGCCGATTGTCCACGGGCACGGCGGGGCGTTGATTGAAGGGGCGAAACAGTCGCTTCATCAGGACATGAAAGCAGGGGAGCGGTTTAGCTGGCTGACGTCTTCGGGCTGGATCATGTGGAATTCCCAGATGCTGTCCCTGTCGCAGGGGATGACATTGTCCATCTTTGACGGGGCAGTGAACTATCCCGATCTGAATGTTCTGTGGCAGTTCGTGGCCGAAGAAAAGCTGAACTATTTCGGTGCGGGGGCGGCCTATTTTGGCACTTGCGCCAAGGCGGGTGTGACCCCTGCAAAGGATTTCGACCTGTCCAACCTCCACGCGCTCGGCTCTACCGGATCGCCTTTGTCCGAAGATGCCTATGCGTGGATTTACAAGGAAGTGAAAGAAGATATCTGGCTTGCGCCGATTTCCGGTGGCACCGACCTGATGGGCGCTTTTGTCTGTGGCAATCCGATGGATGTGGTGCGCGCTGGTGAAATGCAGGCCCGCGCCCTTGGTAATGCGGTGCGTGCGTTTGACGGTGCCGGAAACGAGGTGATCGGAGAAGTGGGGGAGCTGGTCTGCACCGAGCCGCTGCCCTCTATGCCGCTGTATTTCTGGGGCGACGAGGATGGATCGCGCCTGCATGAAAGCTACTTTGATACTTATCCTGGTGTGTGGCGTCACGGGGACTGGATCGAGATCACGCCGGAGGGTGGTTCGGTGATCTACGGACGCTCTGATGCGACGATCAATCGGAAAGGTCTGCGGATGGGATCGTCCGAGATTTATCAGGCGGTCGAAGGACTGGACGAAGTGATGGACAGCCTTGTGGTGGATCTGGAGTTTCTGGGCCGCGAGAGCTTCATGCCCCTGTTCGTCGTCCTGCGTGATGGGCTGACCCTTGATGACGGGCTGAAGGCCAAGATCAATACAGCCATCAAAAACGGTGTCTCGGCCCGCTTTCAACCCAATGAAATCTTGCAGATTGCCGAGGTTCCACGCACAATTTCGGGGAAAAAGCTGGAAGTTCCTGTCAAAAAGCTGCTTTTAGGCGGAAATCCGGAAACTGTGGTGAATCGCGACAGCATGGCAAATCCGGACAGCTTTGACCGATTTATTGCCTATGCGGCAGAAAGAGAGACCGGATGACCGACATAGTGGCGGAGTTGCTGAACCTGCTGGAAATCGAACAGTTGGAAGTGGACTTGTTCCGCGGCATCGGTTCGGGCGGCGAAACCACGATGCGGATTTTCGGCGGTCAGGTAATCGCACAAGCGCTTGCGGCGGCTTATAAAACCGTGGACGGGCGGCTGTGCCACTCGCTCCACGCCTATTTCATCCGTCCGGGCGATCCGTCGATTCCGGTGATCTATTCTGTGGACCGTGCAAGGGACGGGGGCAGCTTTACAACGCGGCGGGTGATTGCGATCCAGCACGGCAAGCAAATCCTGAACATGTCCGCCTCTTTTCATGTGGAAGAAGAAGGCTTGCACCACCAGCATGAGATGCCAGCCGTGCCAGAGCCGGACACGCTGGAGTCCCGTGCCAACTGGCGTGAGAACAACAAAGACAAGCTCCCCGAGAAGTTCCGCAAGGAATTTCTGCGGGCCCGTCCCATCGAAATCCGTGAAGTGGCGCCGCAGGACTGGTTCAATCCCAAAGTGGTGGACGACAAAAACCACCTGTGGTTCCGTATGCCCGGCGCGCGGGATGCCAACCCGCAGATGCAACACTGCCTGATGGCCTATGCGTCTGATATGAACCTGCTGGGATCGAGCCTACGCCCGCACGGGCAGACTTGGTTCACAGGGCAGTTGATGACGGCGAGCCTTGATCACGCCATGTGGTTTCACACCCCGGTGAACTTCGCGGACTGGCATCTTTACACTATGGACAGCCCCTTCACAGGCGGCGGACGCGGCTTTAACCGTGGTACGATCTTTACCCATGACGGCAAATTGGTCGCCAGTGTCGCGCAGGAAGGTCTGATGCGGCAGGTCAAGAAAAAGCCGGAATAGTTCGGGCATGAAAAATCCGGGACAGTTGCCTGTCCCGGATAGCCTCCGGCGGGGATATTTCGCCCAAAAAGAGCTGTTTGCCGTTTAGATTGCGCCGCCGTAGATGCGGTTCAACTTGCGCATACCGCCAATCCATTTGTCATAATTGTCGGATTTGTTGCGCATATAGTCGAGCACTTCGGGGTGGGGCAGCACGAGGAAGGTTTCATCGTTGATGGTCTTCACACAGGCATCGGCCACGACTTCCGGTTCCAGCATCCCGTTGAGCGAGGCAACGCCGTCTTCATGGCCTGCTGTCATGGCCGAACGCACCGCCTGCGGGCAGAGAACCGAGACTTTGATGCCCTGATCGTTATAGGTCAGCGCCAACCATTCCGCGAGGCCGACAGCGGCGTGTTTGGTGACGCCGTAAGGGGCCGCGCCCACTTGGTTCAGCAGACCGGCTGCCGAGGCAGTGTTCAGCAGATAGCCGCCGCCCCGTTTGCTCATCAAGGGGACAAGGTGACGGGCGGCCCAGACGTGGGACATCACGTTGATATCCCAAATCTTTTGCCAGTCGTCATTTGATGCTTCAACACCGCCAGCCACGAGGATACCGGCGTTGGAGCAGAACAGATCAATCGGGCCCTGTTCGGCTTCGGTGGTGTCGATGAGGGCTTTGATTTCGTCCTCGTTGCCCACATTCACCTTAAAGGAAACGCCGCCGATTTCTTTGGCGGTGGCTTCTGCGCCATCCCCGTCAAGATCGGCACAGACCACGCATTTTGCGCCTTCTGCGGCAAAACGGATAGCCATAGCCTTGCCGATGCCGCCAGCGGCGCCGGTCACTACGATGATTTTATCTTTCAGTTCCATAGGCTTCCCTTAAGTCCACATGACCGAACCGCCATCGACGGTAAAGGCCTGACCTGTGATGTACTGGCTTGCTTTGGAGCCAAGGAAGACCGCGATACCGGCGAAATCTTCGGGTTCGCCAAAGCGACCCAGCGGGATTTCTTTGGTGGCCTTTTCCGCCGCCTTGGGGTTGTCCCACAGCTCGCGCGCGAATTCGGTGCGCACCACACCGGGGCAGAGCGCGTTGACGCGGATGCCCTTGGAGCCAAATTCAGCGGCAAGGTTGCGCACAAGGCCGATCACCGCCAGTTTTGACATGGCATAGGTGCCCAGCATCACCGAAGGCTTGAACGCGCCGATGGAGGAGGTGAAGACCATTGATCCACCACCGTTTTTCTCCATGTCCGGTGCGACCAGTTGCGCCAGCCACAGGTTGGATTGCACATTGACCTGCATGGTTTTTTCGTAGGCTTTGTCAGAAATCCCCGAGGTTGGGCCGTAGTAGGGGTTTACCCCAGCGTTGCCGAACAGGATGTCGATTGTGCCAGCCAGCTCGTGGGTCTTCTCCACCAGCGCTTCGAGCTGATCCTTGTGACCTGCGTTACAGGCCACGCCAAAGGCACGCTTTTCCCCGCATTCCTTGTTGATTTCGGCGGCGGCCTTATCCAGATCCTCCTGTGTGCGGGCCGAGATGACCACCTTGGCGCCGTGCAGCGCCATGGCTTTGGCCATCTCAAATCCCATGCCTTTGGACGCGCCGGTAAGCAGCGCGACCTTTCCTGTCATATCAAACAGTTGTGTCATGATTTATGGCCCTTCAAACTTGCGACCGGCAGCAATTACCGGTGTGCGGTCGTTGGAGTTTTTGAAGGTCTGCACTTCGGCCCGGGCGACAACGTGGTGGTGTACCTCATCCGGACCATCGGCAAAGCGCAGTGTGCGTTGACCGGCGTACATGTCAGACAGCGGGAACCACTGGGAAATACCGGCAGCGCCGTGAACCTGCATGGATTGGTCGATGATCTGACAGACTTTCTCTGGCACCATCGCTTTGACCGCAGACACCCAAATACGGGCTTCCTTGTTGCCCAGAACGTCCATCGCACGGGCGGCTTTCAGTACCATCAGGCGCATGGCTTCCAGTTCAATCCGCGCGCGGGAAATGGTTTCCATGTTTTTGCCCAGATCAATGATCTTCTTGCCAAAGGCTTCACGGCTGAGCGCGCGATCCAGCATCATTTCCAACGCCCGTTCGCCTTGCCCGATAGAGCGCATGCAGTGGTGGATACGGCCAGGGCCAAGCCGGACCTGACTGATTTCAAAGCCACGACCTTCGCCCAGAAGCATGTTTTCTTCGGGCACGCGCACGTTGTTAAAGCGAATGTGCATATGGCCGTGGGGCGCGTCATCGTGGCCGAAAACGTGCATCGGGCCGAGGATTTCTACACCGGGCGCATCGATTGGCACAAGGATCTGGCTTTGTTGTTTGAAAGGCTCTGCATCAGGCGATGTTTTCACCATTGTAATCATGATCTTACAGCGTGGATCACCGGCGCCGGAGATGTAGAATTTTTCGCCGTTGATCACCCACTCGCCGTTTTCCAGAACAGCAGACGTCGCAATGTTCTTCGCATCCGAGGAGGCCACATCCGGTTCCGTCATCGCGTAAGCAGAGCGGATTTCACCGGCGAGCAGGGGCTTGAGCCACTTCTCTTTTTGCTCTGGTGTGCCGATGCGTTCCAGCACTTCCATATTGCCGGTGTCCGGTGCGGAACAGTTCAGCGTCTCAGGTGCCAAAGGGTTCTTGCCCAGTTCCGCCGCGATATAGGCGTAATCAAGGTTGGACAGGCCTTCACCGGTTTCCGCGTTTGGCAGGAAGAAGTTCCAAAGCCCGCTTTCGCGTGCCTTTACCTTGGCGGTTTCCAGCAGTTCCAGCTGGCCCGGTGCATAGGACCAACGATCCGCGCGGCCTTCGCCCAGCTTGTAAAATTCCTCGGTGATCGGATCGACGTTGTCGCGAATATGCGCGATTACAGCGTCCAGTAGAGGCTGTGCCTTTTCCGACATGGCAAGCTGGTTCAACTCTGCGTTATGTGTTCCCAATGACATAGTTTTGTAGTCCTTTCCGCTTAGCGGTTTACCCAATTCGGTTTGCGTTTTTCCACGAAGGCGCTGACGCCTTCCTTGAAGTCTTCGGTTTTCATAAGGTCCTGAATGACCTCGCGGCTGTACGCGTTGCTTTCGGGCAGGCCCTCGGCAACATTCATGGCGTTCAGCACACGTTTGGTGGCTTTGACGGAGGACGGGGAAACCGAAGCGATTTCCTGCGCCTTCTCCATTGCAGCGTCAAGCAATTCGCCGTGGGGCACGACTGCATTCACACAGCCAAGTGCCAGCGCTTCGGCGGCGTCAATCTTGCGGCCTGTGAACATCAGTTCCTGTGCGGCCAGCCGCCCGATATAGCGGGATAGGCGTTGAACGCCGGATGCGGCGGCAAAGAAGCCGACCTTGACTTCGGGCAGGGCGAAAGTGGCCTGATCGGAGGCGATGATGATGTCACAGGACAGCGCGGTTTCAAAGCCGCCGCCCATTGCAAAACCGTTCACCGCTGCGATGATCGGTTTCTCCAAGTCAAAGCGCGACGACAGACCGGCAAAGCCGCTGGTGCTGGTCGGGCCTTTGCCGCCTTGGGCCGTATGCTTCAGGTCATTTCCGGCGGTGAAGGCTTTGTCACCGGCCCCTGTCAGCACTGCCACCCAGAGATCGGGATCGGCGGCGAAGTCGTCCCAGCATTGGGACATTTCGTCGTGCATCGGGCCGTGAACGGCGTTGTAAACCTCTGGCCGGTTCATTGTGACCAGCAGCACATTGCCGCGTTTTTCGGTGGTGATAAACTCGTAAGCCATATCAGGCGCCTCCTTTTGTTTTCAGACCGCCGGTGTTGATCTCGGTGAATTTGCCATCCTCTGCGGCCAGTTCGCGCAGTAGGGCGGCGGGTTCGCAGGACGGATCTTCCTTGGCGAGCTGTTCCATCTTGGCCAGAACCGCCTTTGCGCCAACCGTGTCACCATAGAACATCGGGCCGCCCTTATCGGCGGGCCAGCCGTAGCCGTTGATCCAGACCACATCTATATCGGAAGGCCGTTGCGCCTTGTTTTCCTCAAGGATTTTAACGGCTTCGTTGATCATCGGGTAGATGCAGGCCTCGATGATCTCACTTTCCGGCATGGTGATCGGTTCGGCCTTGGTGATGTCTTTGATGACCTTTGCGGTCACATCGGATGGTGTGGGATTGCGGTTCTCGTCGTAGTCGTAAAAACCGGCTTGGGTTTTCTGGCCGCGACGGTCCATTTCGCACAGGGCATCGCGGATCGGGTTGGCGGTTTTCGCGCCTTTGGACCAGCCAATATCAAGTCCGGCAAGGTCCGACATCTGGAACGGCCCCATGCGGAAGCCGAATGCGTTCAGGGCTGCATCAACGTCCCAAGGCAGAACGCCTTTGGCGACAAGCCGGTTGGCTTGGTCCTGACGGGCAAACAGGATGCGGTTGCCCACGAAACCGGGACAAACGCCGACCAGAGTTGCCACTTTGCCGATCTTTTTGGCCAGATCCATACAGGTCGCCACAACATCGTTGGCAGTGTGATCCGCACGCACGATCTCAAGCAGTTTCATTACATTGGCAGGGGAGAAGAAATGCAGACCGATCACATCTTCGGGGCGTTTGGTGCAGGCGGCGATTTCGTCGATGTCCAGCGCTGAAGTGTTGGTCGCCAGAATAGCGCCCTGTTTCATCACGCTGTCGAGTTTCGTGAAAATCTCGCGCTTGAGGTCCATGTTTTCAAACACGGCTTCAATCACCAGATCGCAATCGGCCAGATCGTCGATGGACAGGCAGCCCTCAAAGCGGGACATGCGTTCGTCCACTTCTTCCATCGGGAACCGGCCCCGCTTGGCAGAGCGTTCATAGTTGGCACGCACCACACCAAGACCGCGATCCAGCGCTTCCTGCTTGGTTTCCACGATTTTCACGTTCAGGCCGGCATTGACGAAATTCATCGAAATACCGCCGCCCATTGTTCCAGCGCCAATTACGCCGACCGTTTTGATCGGGCGCAGGGGGGTCAGATGCGGCAGGCCCGGCACTTCCCAAGCGAGGGTTCCGGCAGTTTCGAGGTAGTCGGCAACGTCTGTTTGCGTGTCCATAAGATCTACTCCTTTGATAAACAGGTGCTGCGCAGAGCGCGACGGTCGAGTTTGTCGGTCGCGCCGCGGGGCAGCGGGTTGGATTGGAACCAGTATCGGTCCGGTATCTTAAAATGGGCGATATGTTCGGAAAGGAAACCGTTCAGCTCCTCCGGCGTGACGGTTTGCCCCGCATGAAGTGCGATCCCCGCGCCGACGATTTCGCCCAGACGATCGTCTGGCACGGAAAAGGCGCAGGCCTCATGGACGGCGGGATGTTTGTGCAGCGCGCCTTCCACATCCAGACAGGCGATATTCTCGCCGCCACGGATGATGATGTCCTTCTTGCGGTCCACGATGGTGACATAGCCGTCTGCATCCAGCGTTGCCATATCCCCCGTGCGCAGCCAGCCGTCCTGAAAAACTTCGGCGGTGGCTTCGGGTTTGTTCAGATAGCAGCGCATGTTGGCAGGGCTTTTCACAGTCAGCTCCCCCACTTCGCCAAGCGGTACCGGCTGGCCGTCCTCGCCCAGAATGACAAGGTCCTGAACAGGGGGCAGCAAGCGGCCCGCAGAGCCGGGTTTCTCGGCGTAGTCGGGGCCGGTGATGCCCAGCCCGACAGCGTTGGTTTCCGTCATCCCCCAGCCAGACGCAACAGCGGCCTGCGGAAAGGTCTCGCCCAGTTGGGCAACTTGCGCGGCGGGGCGTTTTGCGCCGCCCGCACCCACATATTGCAGGCAGGGCAGGGTGGTGCCCATCCGTTTGGCCGCTGCCATCAGATCGGCAGATTGGGTCGGCACACCAAGGAAACGGGTGATGTTTTCCGCTTCGATCACCCGCACGGCGTCTTCAGCGTCCCATTTGTGCAGCAACACCAGTTTCGCGCCCATTGGCAGGGACAGCAGGAACATCGGGTGGGTTGCAGTGACATGGAACAATGGCGTAACGATCAAGATCGCCTGCGGACCGGGGGGCGGGGCTGGTGGCGCATCTGCGGGTGCCATCAGGGGCGGCAACACCAGAGACATCAGCCACGTAAACACCGCAGACATCGCGCCACGGTGGGTTTGCACCACGCCTTTAGGGCGCCCTGTCGTGCCAGAGGAATACATCACCGCCATATCATCGTCGGTGTGGATCTCGACCGAAGGCCAATCCGCTGTCCCAACCAAAGCCCGCAGGTCTTCATATCGTTGTGCATCGGCTGGGGCGTCCCGTAGGCTAACCATTTTCGGGGCTGCGTCGCCAAGTGCCGTGATCCGTTCGAACCGTGGCCCGTCAGCAAACACCAGAACCGCGCCGCTGTCTTTCAGGGCATAGTCCAGCTCGTCCGTGGTCCACCATGCGTTCATAAAGACCACCACCGCGCCAATGCTGGTGATCGCCATCATCAAGATAGGCAGTTCGGGATAGTTGCGCATCGCCAGTGCAACGCGGTCGCCTTTTTTGATGCCAAGTTCAGTCTGCAGCACCTGCGCCATCCGGCAAATATCGCTGCAAAACGCATCGTAGGTCCAGCGTTCGTCGCGGTAGACAAGGTATTCGTCCGCGCCAGTGCCATGTGCTGGACCACAGGCCTGTACCAGCGCGCGCAGATGGGGAGGGGCGTTCTTGAAAACGCGGTAATCCACGCCCCGAACGGTGGCGTGTTCGATCGCGAAACGCGGGTCGGTTGCGGTGATATGGGCGGCTGCCTGCTCCAGTGTCATTCCGCTCATGATAGTGACCTGTTGTCAGGCGCGTATCGGCCATCGGCGCGCGTCGCGTGTAAGTTCATGTTGATCCGTCCTCCCAAACGGGTGGTGAGCTCGCAAAGCGGCCACACACCAGCACTGCCACAGGTCATAACATCGGCCCCGCCTTGGCAAGTGTCTTACGAAAATTCCCTAGCGTAACAGAAATTTGACCCTAGGTCGTTTATGTCTCCGGCGTGAAGATTTTTAATGACCTAAGCTACGGATTAGCTTTTTCTTACTTGCGCCTGTGGTTTGGCACAGGCACGGTCTGCCCATATGTCGATTCTGGGTGTGCTGCCGGTCCAAAGGCGCTACCTTGAAGGCAAATCGGGAGTGGGGCGACTGTAAGGCCCTGTCCGGACAGAGATAAAGACGAACAAACGGGTGGCTTCCACCTTTATACCAGGAGAAAACATGCAGTATCATACGCCAAGCAGTTTTGATGATGCAGTGGCACTTGCCAAAGACGCACAAGGCGTCACCCGCTTTCTTGCGGGTGGCACCGATGTGCTGGTGCAGTTGCGCGCAGACATTGTCACGCCAGATGTATTGATCGACATCAAGAAAATCGACGGTGTGTCGGATATCGCCCGCGAAGGCGACGGCTGGCGCATCGGCGTGGCTGTTACCGGCGCGGAAATGAGCGAGCACGACACATTGGCCAAGGAATGGCCGGGTCTGGTCGAAGCGATGGATCTGATCGGCTCTACGCAGGTGCAGGGACGCGCCACATTGACCGGCAATCTGTGCAACGGATCTCCGGCGGCGGACAGTGTTCCGGCTATGGTTGCAGCCGGTGTGACGGTGTCGGTTACCGGCCCGAACGGTGAACGGAAGGTTGCAGCAGAAGATATTCCGGTGTCTCCGGGTAAAACCAGTCTGGAAGCAGGAGAGCTGGTGACGGCTGTTCACGTTCCGGCACGGGGCAAATCGGGTGGCGACGCTTACTTGCGCTTCATCCCCCGCACCGAAATGGATATCGCGGTTGTGGGCTGTGGGATCAACCTGCGCCTTGATGGCAAAAAGATCGTCGAAGCGCGCGTATCGCTTGGCGCGGTGGCGCCTACGGTGCTGCTGGTGGAAGACGCCGCCAATGCTATTATCGGTACCGAACTGGATGACGCAGCCCTTGACGCGCTGGCAGCAGCGGCCAGTGCCGCCTGTAATCCAATCAACGACAAACGCGGAACCATCGAATTCCGCACCCATGTTGCCGGCGTGTTGGCAAAACGCGCCGCAAAAATTGCATACGAACGGGCGGAGGCCGCATCATGATCCACGTAAATACCAAAGTTAACGGCGACGATGTTGAATTTCTCTGCGACCCGCGGGAAACCCTGCTGGACGCGCTGCGCGACAAGCTGGGCCTGACCGGCGCGAAAGAGGGCTGTGGCACCGGCGATTGCGGCGCGTGTTCTGTCACCATGGATGGTCGACTGGTGTGTTCCTGTCTGGTGCTCGGCGCTGAAGCTGACGGCAAGGAAATCGACACGGTTGAAGGCATGGCCGAAGGTGAAAACCTGCACATTTTGCAGGAAAAATTCATTGAACACGCAGCATTACAATGCGGGATCTGTACCCCTGGCATTCTGGTCGCAACCAAAAATCTGCTGGAAAAACACCCAGAGCCGACCGAGACCCAAGTCCGGTACTGGCTTGCAGGCAACCTGTGCCGCTGCACCGGTTACGACAAAATCATCCGCGCGGTCATGGAAACCGCTGCTGATCTGAGAAAGGCTTCCTGATATGGCGTTTGACGAGACTAAAACAGAAGACTTCAAGGTTGTCGGCCAACGGGTGAAACGCCCTGACGGTGTGGACAAAGTGACCGGCAAAGCCAAGTTTGGCGCGGATGCCGTGGCTCCGGGCATGTTGTTCGCAGCGGTCGTGCGTTCGCCACATGCCCACGCAGGGATTGTGAAGATCGACACGTCCAAAGCCGAAGCGCTGGGCGGCGTCAAAGGCGTTGTGACCCGCGCAGATTTCGCAACCGGCCTGACCGGCGGCGATCTTGATGTGCTGGAAAACGTCATGGCGGGCGAAAAAGCGCTCTATGACGGCCATGCGGTTGCTGCTGTGGCTGCGACATCGCAGTTGATCGCACGGGATGCGGCCAAGCTGATCGAAGTAGAATACGAAGTCCTGCCCCACGTCACCGATGTGGATATGGCAATGGCATCGGACGCGCCTGTCATCCGCGAAGGGGCGGCGGATCAATCCGTGCCTGAAGGCATGCACGCCAATGTGGTACGCTATCACGAAAGCGGCCACGGCGACATCGAAGCCGGCTTCGCAGAGGCCGATCTGGTGGTGGAAGACAGCTTTAAAACCGAAGCGACCCATCAGGGCTATATCGAACCTCACGCCTGTCTGGCCCAACTGGGCGGCGACAACAAAGGCGAACTCTGGTGCTGTACGCAAGGGCACTGGAACGTGCAGAAACTCTGCGCGGCGATGCTGGGTCTGGAAACTTCGCAACTGCGGGTGACAGCCTCTGAAATCGGGGGTGGTTTCGGTGGTAAGACTGCCGTCTTTATCGAACCTGTTGCGCTGGCCCTGTCGCGCAAGACCAACCGTCCTGTAAAACTGGTGATGAGCCGCTCTGAAGTGTTCCGCGCTACAGGGCCAACGGCATCTACGTCGATGGACATTAAAATCGGCATGAAGAAAGACGGCACCATCACTGCCGGTCAGGGCACTTTCCGTCTGCAAGGCGGGGCCTTCCCCGGTGCGCCGATGGAGTTTACCGCCATGTGTGCTTTCGCGCCCTATAACCTGCAAAATGTCAAACAGGTCGGCTATGACGTGATGGCCAACCGCCCGAAACAGGCGGCTTACCGTGCGCCTGGCTCGCCTATGGCGGCCTTTGCAGTTGAATCGGTGATTGACGAACTGTGCAAGAAACTCGGCCTCGACCCGATCGAAGTACGCCTGAAGAACGCTTCCAAGCAAGGCACCAAAGCCAGCTTCGGCCCGACATGGGACCGGATCGGTCTGGTGGAAACACTGGAAGCCGCGCAATCCCATCCCCACTATTCAGCACCGCTGAAAGAGGGGCAGGGCCGTGGCATTTCTTGCGGTTTCTGGTTCAACCACGGCGGCGAAACCTCCGTAACGCTGGCCCTGTCCGAAGACGGGACAGCGCAGCTTTCGGTGGGAACACCGGACATTGGCGGCTCCCGCGCCTCTATGGCGCAAATGGCTGCCGAAGAGCTGGGCATTCCTTACGAAAACATCCGCACCACAATCGCGGATACGGCTACGCTCGGCTATAACGAGGTGTCCCACGGCTCTCGTGTGACCTACGCCTCCGGCCTTGCCACCATTAAGGCCGCCCGTTCTGCGGTGAAAATCCTTTGCGCCCGTGCGGCCGCAAAATGGGGCATCGACGAAGATGCTGTGGTCTGGGAAAACGGCTGTGCCAAACCTTCCGGCCCGAACGCAGGGGAATTCGATCCGCTGCCGATTGACAAGCTGACCCGCAGCATGGGGCGCACAGGTGGTCCGATTGTGGGCCACTTTGAGGCCACCCCCGAAGGCGCTGGCGTGTCCTTTGCCACCCATATCGTAGATGCGGAAGTGGACAAGGAAACCGGCCAGACCAAAGTCGTGCGCTATACAGTGGTGCAGGACGCGGGCAAGGCGATCAATCCGGCCTATGTGGAAGGCCAGTTCCAAGGCGGTGCAGCCCAAGGCATCGGCTGGGCGCTGAACGAGGAATACATCTACGGTGAAGATGGGCGTTTGCAGAACTCTGTCTTCCTCGATTACCGTATTCCTGTGGCTTCCGACCTGCCCATGATCGACACGGTGATTGTCGAAGTCCCGAACCCCGGCCACCCCTACGGTGTGCGCGGTGTGGGCGAGACTTCGATCTGTCCACCACTGGCTGCGATTGCCAATGCTGTGTCAAACGCGGCGGGTGTGCGTTTGAAAGAACTGCCAATGTCGCCACCGCGCATTCTGGCGGCGCTGGAAAATCAGGCTAAAAATGGTTGAGGTGAACCTCTGGTCCGGCCTGCGCGCCTTTGCTCATGGCAAGGATTGCGTAGAGGTGGATGCAAAAAACGTCGGCGAGGTCCTTTCGGGCCTCGTCGAGAAATACCCCGGACTGGAACATGTGATCGAAGCGGGCGTGTCGGTTGCGGTGGATGGCAAAGTCATCGCCAGCGGCCTGACTGAACCTGTCAAACCTGACAGCGAAGTCTACCTGATGCAACAGCTCAAGGGCGGCTGACAGGCACACCACCTATCGCTCTTTTTGGTCCAAATATCCAAATTCCACCGCTGCATCGACAGATGAATTTCGCAGTTGAATCAATATTTTAAGACGCCGAATTAACTCGTCCGGTGTAGGAAGATGTTGATCTGGTCAGCCACCCAATCCGGTTGCTGGTGCAAAATCCAGTGGTCCGCCGTGTCGTGTTCAACCACAGTCAGATCATCGCAGTATTGCGCCAGCCCGTCCCGCGTTTCAGGCCGCAACGCGGTATCGTTCATCCCCCATAGCAACAGGTGTGGCATGGTGATGCGCAGGTCGGACGGCTTCCACTCCGGCAGCTTCTCGGGGGCAATCGGCTTGCCCGGCTCAGCCACCAGCAGCGGCGTTGCGCGGTACCAGTTGATCATCGCGCGAACGCCAGCCTCGTCCCGCCACGCGCGGTGATATTCGGCACGCAGATCATCGGTTAGCCAGCTCATATCCATCTTGTCGGAAAACAGCGCGAACATGCGTTCAAAATCGTTTTCAGCCAGCGCCGTTTCCGATCCGGGTGCGCGCAGCCATTCGATGTACTGGCTTGCAGCTGACTGGTCGCCCCCCGCCGCCAGTTCTTTTTGGAACGGGGCAGGGTGGACGCCGTTCGCAATAATCAGACGCTCGATCATGCCGTCGGGCGCCCGCATGGCGCAGGCATAAGCGACAGAGGCGCCCCAGTCGTGGCCGATCAGTGCCGCGCAGCGGCCCTTGCCAAAGCGTTCGATCATGGCCAGCACATCGGCGGCCAGATGTTTCGCGGCATAGTCTGAAACATCCCCCGCGCGCCATGACCCGCCATAGCCCCGCTGGTCCGGTGCAACACAGTAATAACCTTCGGCGAACTCGGGGATAACGTCGGCCCATGCGCCGCAGTATTCGGGGAAACCGTGCAGGAACAACAACAGCGGTTTGCCGGGCGTGCCAGCTGTGAGGGCGTGAAATGGCTTGCCGTTCAGATCGAATTGGATGTTTTGCACTGTGCTCTCCGCTGTCCGCTTCCAGTACAAGTCTAGGCAGGGTTTTTCGCCGTTTCCAGACATCCTGACAGTGCCGCAGCGTCATCCACAATGAGACCGAGCGGAATATCACGTAAGACCTGCTCCATCGGTCCGGCCCGGTCCAACGGGGCTGTCAGATCGTTCACGCAACTGGTGCCAAGCAAACTACGCGCCACACTGCCGGCGAGGAAAATCCCGTCTTTGGGCATGAAATGCAGCGCAAGGGCTGGCAGGTAGAGCGCTACCAGTTTGCGATAAAGATCGCGGGCGTGTTCGGCTTGTGGATCATCCCCGCTTGCCGCGCGGCTGGCGATGTCTACGCCGGTGCAGGACTTACCCGAGAGCTGCTGGTACAGGTGTTCAAACCCGCGGCCCGAGAGAATGTCTTCGACTGTGGTGAGCGGCTCGGGTGCCGTGCCAAGCCTATGTGCCAGCAGCTCTGCCATATCGCGGGGCAGGGCGCTGTGGCCGATCTCGGCGGCAACCACACCGTCGCGCCCTGCCATTGTAATTCTTGTGGCGCAGTTCACGCCCGTGCCAAGTCCAAGAACCACCGTCTGACCGTTGCTGCCCTTGGTGTCGCCCTGCCGAATTTGCGTTACCTGATCCGGCTTCAGGCTGGCCGTTGAGCGGGCCAGTGCGGACAGATCATTGATCAAACGCATCTTGGGCGCGCCCGCTGCACTGGCGGTTGAAGTTGCATCAATCACCCAGTTTCGGTTTGTCAGCTCTGCCACTGTTCCAGCGACAGGACCGGCCACCGCAATGCAGCCGCCGGTTATGTTCTTGGGTGGGGGACAATCACGCAGGAAAGCCGCCAGCACATCGTCGAATTGACCGAAATCCCTGTTTGGATAACTTCGCTGCGTACCCGCCAGAAGCCCTGCATCACTGCCATAGGCAAAACGCGCATTGGTGCCGCCAATATCGGCCAGAAGGTAACAGGCGCTGCTCACGTTAATGGGCCGCCGCCGGTTCGGGTTTCTTGCCCATGATAATCATCGACAGAATGTCATCCTCGGTTACGTCTTCCACACGTTCCGTCCCCACAAGCTGGCCGTTTTTCATCACTGAAACACGGTCGCAGAGTTCCATCATCTCGCGGGTGTCATGGCTGATCAGAAAGATGCCAAGCCCCTGTTTCTTAAGCTCTTGTATCAGGTCCGCCACCATCTTGGTTTCATGCACCCCAAGTGCGGCTGTCGGTTCGTCCATGATCAGGATGCGGGCATTAAAATAGACCGCTCGGGCAATGGCAACGGACTGGCGCTGGCCACCGGAAAGGGCCGAGACCGGCTCTTTAAGTTTTTTGAAATTCGGGTTCAACCGCGCCATGATCTTGCGGGTTTCGGCTTCCATCCGTGCATCATCGACAAAGCCGATGCTGTTGGTCAGTTCACGCCCCAGAAACAGATTTGATGGGGCATCCAGATTATCCGCCAGCGCCAGAGTCTGGTAGATGGTTTCAATGTTATAGTCCCGCGCATCCCGCGGGCTTGCGATTTCCGCTTTTTCCCCGTCGATCAGGATTTCGCCACCGTCCCGCTGATAGGCACCCGAAAGGATCTTGATCAGCGTGGATTTCCCCGCCCCGTTATGGCCAAGCAACCCGACCACTTCGCCAGGGTAAAGATCAAGGCTCACGTGATCCACGGCGCGGATGCCGCCAAAAGAGATTGAAATGTCACGCAATTCGACAAGTGGTGTTTGTGTCTGTGTCATAAATCGGTGCCCTTACTTGGAGTTGCGACGGTAAAGAATGTCAAGGAATACGGCAAAGACCAGAACAGAGCCGACGACCACCTGCTGGATGGCCGCATCAAAACCGATCAGAACCATGCCGGTTTGCAGCGATTGCATCACGAAAGCGCCTAACACAGCGCCATAAATCGTGCCGATGCCTCCGGCCAGTGATGTGCCGCCGATTACAGCGGCTGCGATCACGTAGAGCTCATCCAGGGTTCCAAGCGAATTGGTGGCAGAGCCAAGCCGTGCAGAGGCCACGACAGCAGAGAGGCCGGTCAGGAACCCCGTCAGGGCGAAGATCTTCACCGTCATCCAACGGGTGTTGATCCCGGCGAGTTCGGCCGCTTCGGGGTTGCCGCCGATGGCATAGACATAGCGCCCGAAACGTGTCCGTGACATCAGGATGGTCATCAAAATGGCAACTGCCACAAGGATCAGCACGGGAATGGCAAAACCGTGCGATATGAACAATCCGCCCTCTGGCACTGTGATGCCGGTTTCAGCCACATGACGTTTCACGATACCTTTGGGCCAGTAATAGGCGTTGACCAGCAGCACCGCGCCGATCACCGCACCGCAGCCTGCGATGGCAAGGAAGGTTTCCGCCCAGACAGGGCGCATGGCAAAGCCGAACCCCCGCCGCCGTTTCCGGCCCAGCCACATCATGCCCAATACCGCTGCACAGCCGATCGCGCCGATAATCCAGCTTCCGGTTGCGCCGATGGCACCGTAAGGCCCGCCACCCAGCAGGGCGAAGGTGGGATCAACAGGGGAAATGGTTTCGCCCCGCGCCACCAGAAACGCTGCGCCGCGCCAGACCAGAAGCCCGCCGAGCGTTACGATGAAGGCGGGAATTTTGCCGTAAGCGATCAAAAACCCGTGCAATGCGCCGACCATCGTGCCGACCAGAAGGCCGGAACATATCGCCAGTATCCATAACAACGGATGCCCCAGACCGATAAGCTGGGGCAGGATATAGACCTGTGTCACCCCCATGATCATCGCACAAAAGCCAAGAACCGACCCGATCGACAGGTCGATATGGCGGGTCACGATGACCAGCACCATGCCTGTTGCCATAATGCCGATAGATGCCGTTTGTACCGAAAGGTTCCACAGGTTGCGCGGAGTCAGAAAGGCACCGAACCCGTTCACAAGCTGACCATAAAGGTGAAATCCAACCCAGATCAGCGCCAGCGCACCAATCATGCCAAGCAATCGGGTGTCCATTTCAGTCGCCTTTATGAAGCGGTTGAACAGGCCGTCAGGCCGGTTGCGGGCGGCAGGTGCCGGAGTGTCTGCGGTGTTATCGGTCATGAGCGGTGTCCTGAACCAGTGTCTGTTAGAGTCAGCTAAAGCGTACCGTATCCTATAGCCTCGTACTCTAATCGCGAAGCCTGCAGATCCGGCTTGCCAGAAGCCATAAAAATTGGGGTGTTTTGAATTAGGAGCGGGCACCGCCGAAAAGGTCCGGCAATGCCCAAATCGTTTAGATCAGCAACCCGAAACGCCGTCCATTGCGCCTTCGCAGACTTTGTCCTTGGCGATATGGCCCGCGTCGATCACAGCGCTGATATTGTCTTTGGTGATCGGGGTGGGTTCCAGAAAGATCGCATTCATTTCAATACCTTTGGAACCACCGGACCATTTGACCGCACCCTCTACCGCGTCAAGCGCTGTGCCACCGGCCAGTGCCACCGCGATTTCAGCGGCAGCCGTGCCAAGCTGGCGGGAGTCTTTCCAGACTGAAACGGTCTGGGTGCCGCGCGCGACACGGTTCAAAGCGGCGTGATCGCCGTCCTGTCCGCCCACCGGCACGTCCATGCCTTGTGCTGCCAGCGCAGCAATCACACCACCGGCCATGCCGTCATTTTCGGCCAGAACCGCGTCAACGTTGTTGTCATTGGCGGTCAGGATTTGCTCCATGTTCTTTTGCGCATTGTCAGGCTTCCAGCCGTCCGAGAAGGCTTCCCCGACGATTTTAATCTTTCCGGCCTCTACATCGTCGCCGATCACTTCCATCATGCCTTCCAACAGAAAAGCCGCGTTCGGATCGCCTTTATCCCCTTTGATGATAGCGAAATTGCCTTCGGGTTGCACGGCAGTCACGGTTTGCGCGATGATCCGGCCCACACCCTTGTTGTCAAAGGTCAGATAAAACGTGCGGTCGTCTTCGATCAGACGGTCATAGCCCACGACGGGGATGCCCTCATCATCCGCTTTGCTGACCGCAGGACCGATTGCGTCCTTATCCATCGCCAAAATAATCAGCGCATCTGCGCCCTGTGCGATCAATGCTTCCACATCGGTCAGTTGTTTCGCAGCCGAAGCCTGCGCGTCAGCGGAAATATACTTGGCACCGGCAGCTTCCAGTGCTTTTTTGATGGCCGCTTCGTCGGTTTTCCAGCGTTCTTCCTGAAAATTGGACCAGCTGACACCAACAGTCAGATCAGCGGCAAGTGACATGGTCGTCATGGCAGCAGTGGCCACAGCCGCGAGCGCGACAGTAAATTTTTTCATGGTTCCCTCCCAAGGATAATGCGACCCGCAAATGTCCGAAGCTCGAACAGTCGGGTGTGGAAAAGTGATAGCAGTTTTAATTTGAAAATCAAATTAAATCAGGTAAAACGGGTTTCAATGGTTTTTTTGTAATAATCCCCTAGATTTAGACCCGCAGCATTTAAGGAGCGGCAACAATGATCGGACAACAACGCAGCTATGGCAGGCGGGTTCTTCTGGCCGCGATTCGCCAGAACAGCCCGATCGCGCGGATTGATTTGTCCCAACAGACCGGCATCAGCCGCGCCACTGTGACGACCGTGACAGCAGAACTGATCCGTGCCGGACTGGTGGAAGAGGTTGCCGCACAGGGAACTGAGATGGCTCGCGGTCGTCCCCGTGTCGATCTGAAAATCCGTGGTGCGGCCCATCTGGTAGCGGGCATAAAGATTGCCAATAGTTCGCTGTCGCTGGTGCTGATGGATTTCGAGGGCAACCAACTGGCAGAGCATAATCACGTCCTGTCCAAGACAACGCTTGGCACCGATGCGCTTGTGGGGGAACTGGCCAAGGCCCTTGGCGATATGCTTTCACCGCTGGGCAAGACGGTATCCGATCTGTCAGGCGCGGGTATCGGGATTGCTGGGATTGTGGACGTGCAGCAGGGGCTGGTGCATTGGTCGCCTTCGCTTTCGGATCGCAATATCAACCTGCGCAGCGCCATAGAAACGGCCCTTGGTGTGCCGGCTTTTGTGGACAATGACGCAAACCTGGTTGCGATGGCAGAGAAACGCTTTGGCCTAGGGCGCGAGGCGACGGATTTCATCGTTGTCACAATCGAAAGCGGCGTTGGCATGGGGATCGTGATCAACAACGAGATTTATCGCGGCACGCGGGGGTGCGGTGCAGAGTTCGGCCATACAAAGGTCCATCTGGACGGGGCGCTGTGCCGGTGTGGCCAGCGGGGCTGCCTAGAGGCGTACGTAGCGGATTACGCTTTGCTGCGGGAAGCAAGCGTCACCTCGTCCCGTGAAGCGCTGGCGCAGGGTACAACGGACGAGCAAAAGATCGAGGCCCTGTTGCAGCGCGCCCATGACGGCGATCCGGTGGCGTCTAACATCGTGCTGCGGGCGGGCCGGATGTTTGCGATGGGGCTGGCCAATATCGTCAACATTTTTGACCCCCAGTTGATTGTACTGGCAGGGGAGAGGATGCAATCCAACCACCTCTACGCCGAAGAGGTGATTGCAGGAATTAAGAACTCCATCGTGCAGGTCGATCAGCCGCCGCCCGAAGTGGTGATCCACCGCTGGGGCGATCTGATGTGGGCCAAGGGGGCTGCGGCCTATGCGTTGGAAGGGGTGGAGGAAGCGGCAGTTGCAGCTTTGCGTGCCGGTGAGGCCTGAGCTGCTGATCCTGTTGGCGCTCGTCGCAGCACCGGTGGCGTCAGACCCTGTGTTTCGTCCCGTGACCGTGCCTGCGCACATCTATGCAGGCGGATGGGAGCATTTCGTCGGCGGCGGCGTGGCAGTGCTTGACTGTGATCAGGACGGGTACCCTGATCTCTATGTTGCAGGTGGACAAAACCCCGCGCGACTGCTGCGCAATACCACCGCTGTGCAAGGGACGCTGGGCTTTGTCCCGTTGCCGTTGATTGCGGCGGAGATGACGGATGTAACGGGAGCCTATCCGTTGGATATTAACAGTGACGGTTGGGACGATCTGGTCGTGCTGCGCGTTGGTGAAAATTACTTGTTGCAGGGCGGACCCGATTGCGCCTTTACCCCGTTTGAAGACCTGTCGTTTCAGGATGTCCCCGCATGGACCACCGCGTTTTCTGCAACATGGGAAAGCGGGGCGGAATTGCCAACACTCGCCTTTGGTAACTACGTGGATCGCCAAGACCCGAGCGGCCCGTTTGAGGCTTGCGACACCAATTATCTCTATCGGCCCGAAGGGGGCAGCTATGGCGCACCGATCCCGCTGACACCGGGGCTTTGCCCCTTGTCGATGCTGTTCAGCGACTGGTCGCGCAGCGGGCGGGCCGATCTGCGGTTCAGCAATGACCGTCATTACTATGTGAAAGACGGTCAGGAGCAACTGCTGCAAATGGCTGAAATTCCTCGGTTTTACACGGGAGCTGACGGTTGGCAGGCGCATAAGCTTTGGGGCATGGGCATTGCCAGCCGCGACCTGACGGGGGATGGCCTGCCTGATGTGATGATGACCTCTATGGGCGATCAGCGATTGCAGATACAGGACGGCGATGGCACGCAGCCCCGTTTTGTGGATGCGCGCTATGACCTTGGCACCACGGCGCATCGGCCCTTTATCGGGGGGGACGGGCGGCCCTCAACCGGTTGGCATGTGCAGTTCGGCGACGTGCAAAATGACGGGCGCGACGATATTTTCATCGCCAAGGGCAACGTCGAACAGATGCCGGGTCTGGCAATGCAAGACCCGAATAATCTGTTGGTGCAGGATGAGAACGGAACCTTCACCGAAACGGCAGAGGCGGCGGGTGTAGCCAGCCTTCATCGCGGGCGGGGCGGGGCGCTGGTTGATCTTGATCGGGATGGGTTGCTGGATCTGGTGGTGGTCAACCGGCGCGTGCCGCTGGAAATCTACCGGAACGAAACAGCGAAGGCGGGGCGTTGGACCAGCTTGCGGCTCTCGCAGGCCGGCGCGAATAAAGACGCGGTGGGCGCTTGGATAGAGGTCAAAGCAGGCCGCGCGCTACACAGCCGTGAGATTACTGTTGGCGGAGGACATGCAGGCGGGCAGCGCGTGCCAGAGCATTTCGGTCTGGGAACAGAGGCAGCGTTTTCCCTGCGGGTGATCTGGCCGGATGGGACCACAAGTGACTGGACGACGCTGTCCAGTGATGCAGCCTATGTGATCCGCGCCGACGGCACACGTTTAGCGGTAGCGCCCGACTAAAAAGGTTACTCCACCGGCAAACCACTCGGGACTTGTTCCGGCACGCCGAGCCTCCCTTTCAGGCTGACCGGATCGCTTAGGCTGTTAAGGAAAGCAAGGATCGCGTCGAGTTCCGGCTCTGTTAGGGAAACAGGCGGAAGTTCAATCGCGGCGGCAATACGGTCGGTTTCAGCATCGTCATAGAGGTTCGAAAAATCTTCGGCCCCGTCCAGCGCTGGCAGCATCGCCTGATCTGGTGTGTACCCACGTAATGCTGTTTCCGGCGTCAGGTGATGGCGGACCATCGCGCGCAAATCGCCATAGGCGCCGTTGTGTCCGTAGGGTGCGGTGTGTGCCACATTCCGCAACGACGGGGTGCGAAAGCGGTAGGCATCCTGCGGCGCGCCGGTCACACGCATCCGGCCTTCATCCCGCTTGTGCCGCTCAAAGCGGGCCGCTTTGCCCGGACCGATCTGGGGCAGGCCGATGGCGTGAAAATTTTGATCGGTCTGGAACTGTCCGGAATGGCAGGTGCCACACCCCGCCGCACCGTAGAACAGCTCCAGTCCTTTTGCGGCTTGTGCAGGAAGGGGCGTCTCGTCGCGCAAATAGCGATCAAACGGGCTGTCATCGGCACGCCATTCAAAGGCCATGAAGGCGGCTATGGCGTTGGATATGTCTGAGAAATGCAGTGGTATTTGCGTGCCGTCCAGTGCTGCGAAACCGCGCTGGTATTCCGGTATGGTGGCCACCCTTGCTGACAGGATCGCCCAAGCGCCGTTCGGTCCGGTGTAAAAGCCCTGCCGCACTGCTTGGGCTACATCGTTTTCGGAATAATGCCCCGCCATTTCATCCGGCGAAAGCACCGGGAACATGGTTTGTGCGGATAGAACGCCCTCAAATCCCTGCTCCATATCCGCGCCAAGAGGAGTGCGAAATCCCATCGGATCCGCGTCATCTACCTCCAGCCGCCCGTCGTGAAACAGGGTCCGGAATTGGGATGCGCCCAGATTGAACAGCGCAGGGGCATTGCGCGGAATGCGTTGTTCGGGGGGATTGTGCGGATCGCTGCGCCGCTCTGGCCCCAGTCCGGTGCCACCATCCCCAAGCCCCAGCGACACACCGTCAGATGTAGCAAAACGCGGGTGGTGGCAGGTGGCGCAGGAAACAGTTCTATTGCCGCTTAGAATCGGATCATAAAACAGCAATTGCCCCAGACGCACCTGCGCCATATCAGGCGCGGCAAACTGCGCATCCGCTTTGGGCAACGGGCCAGAGCCGGCGGGCAGACCCGCGGCCATCAAGGTGCCGATCAGCAGGGAGAAGCGGCGCAGGTTCAAGGGGACTCCGGTGCCAGGCTAAGGGTTAGGGTCTGAGCGTAGGGGCGATCCGGCGTGACCACAATAGAGGGGTACTCCGGCTGGTTCAGCGCGTTTGGATAGCCCTGTGGCTCCAGACACAGTCCGCCGTAAGGGGCATGGGTCTGCCCATCAAGCGGCGGCGCCAGCGGGCTGAGGTGTCGTCCTGTATAAAGTTGCACTCCGAGCTGGTCTGTTGTCAGGTTAAGGGTCAGACCGCCTTGGGACAGTTGCGCTTGGGGGGGGCTTGTATCCACGCAATAATTCAGATCAATGCCAGCTTTATCAGGATCAGCCGAGCGCACGAGTTTACCCCCCTGAAAATCCAGCGTATTCCCGTCGAGTGACAGTTTGGGACCACGGGGAATACCTTCAGGGTCTGCGGGCAGCAGCGCATTTGCGTTGATCCGCAGGTGATGGTCCCAGATCGTGCCTCTGCCCGAAAGATTGTAATAGGAATGCTGCGCCAGATTGATCGGGGTCGGGCGGTCCACCGTGGCATTCATGCGATAGGTCAGGGTATTTGCATCAAGGCTGATTGTGGTCTCAAAGTCTACCGTGCCGGGAAATCCCTGATCCCCGTCAGGTGAACGCAGGGTCAGCCGAACCGCGCGGGTACCGTCCGCGTCGGCCTGCCACAGGCGTTTCTGCAGACCATCGGCCCCGCTGTGCAGCAGGTGGGGTGGCTCGTTCGCAGGCAGCTGATAAACCTGACCCTCCAGTTCAAACCGCGCGCCAGTGATCCGGTTTGCCACCCGCCCGACAATACCGCCCAGAAACTGCGGATTGTCCAGATAGGACGCCGGATCGCGGTAGCCGAGCACGATGCTGCGGGACGGTCCGCATAAATCTGTTTGCCAGCTTTGCGTCACCGCGCCAAGGTTCAGCACCGTCACCGCAGAGTCAGCACCCGTTAAGGTAAAGGCGCGAATATCTGCGGCGGCGGGCATCAGGATCAGACGAACCGATTGACGATGTTTTCCAGTCGCTCCTGCTTACCTGAACGGGGCGCGGGTGCGATCTCGCCTGCGTTTACTTTGTCAAAGATGCTGTCAAAATCGCTTTCAAGCATTGCTTTGGCCGCAGGATCATCCCATCCGCTGTAACGCTCTTGCAGGGCGTTCTCCAAGCCACCGTCCTCGATCATGGCGGCGGCGGCTTTCAGGCCGCGGGCGCAAATATCCATCGCTCCGGTGTGGGAAGCGATCAAATCAGCCGCATCAAGGGACTGGCGGCGCAGTTTGGCATCAAAGTTGGTGCCGCCCGTGGTAAATCCGCCAGCTTTCAGGATGTGATAATAGGCCAGCGCGACCTCGGGCACATTGTTGGGGAACTGGTCCGTGTCCCAGCCCGACTGGTAATCGTTCCGGTTCATATCAATAGAGCCAAACACTCCAAGCGCCGCCGCCGTGGCGATTTCATGTTCAAAGCTGTGGCCCGCAAGGATCGCGTGACCCTGTTCAAGGTTCAGCTTCACCTCATTTTCCAGCCCGTATTTTTGCAAAAAGCCATAGCAGGTGGCCGCGTCATAATCATACTGGTGCTTGGACGGTTCCTGCGGCTTGGGCTCCACAAGAATTGCGCCTTTAAAACCAATCTTATGCTTGTACTCCACCACCATATTAAGGAAACGGCCCATGTGATCCAACTCACGGCCCATGTCGGTGTTGAGCAAAGTTTCATAGCCTTCACGCCCGCCCCAAAGCACGTAATTCTCCCCGCCCAGTTTCTGCGTCGCATCCATGCAGGTCTTCACAGTTGCCGCTGAATAGGCAAAAACATCGGGATCGGGGTTGGTCGATGCACCGGACATCCAGCGACGATGGCTGAACATATTGGCCGTGCCCCAAAGCAGCTTGATATTGCGGGATGACATCTTTTCACCGAAATAGTCGATGATTTCCTCAAAATTCCGCAGGCTTTGTGCAAATGTATCGCCTTCAGGGCGCACGTCCGCATCGTGCCAGCAATAGTAAGGCTGGCCGATAATATCGAACATTTCAAAGGCCACATCCGCTTTCAGCTTGGCGCGGGACTGGTTGTCTTGCGGGTGCCAAGGGCGTTCAAAGGTGGCGCCGCCGAAAGGGTCGCCACCTTCCCATGCAAAAGAGTGCCAATAGGCCACGGCAAAGCGCAGGTGGTCTTCCATGCGTTTGCCCATCACCATTTCGTCGGGATTGTAGTGGCGGTAGTCAAATTCTGTGCCTTCACCGTCACCGACATATTTTGCGGGGGCAATGCCGTTAAAGAAACCTGTTGTCATATCATAATGCCTTTATTGCTGGGTAAACGGCGCGGTAGGCTTGATAGGCCTGTGCATACGCCTTCGTTAAATCTGAGTTGGGGGAGATCCTGCGGTTTATGCGGGGCGGTGTCATCACGGTTTCCGGTGCTGCGCCGGTTGCACCGCAAATCGCTAGACGGGCCGCCCCCATCGCCGCACCGTTTTCACCGTCTTCCGGCAGGTCGAGGGGCAGATCCAGCACGGTCGCGATCAGTTCAAGCCAATAGTTTGACCGTGACCCGCCGCCAATCGCCATAATGGATGACAGTTCGGTCCCCGTAGAATGTAGCGCGTCGAGGTTTTCCCGCAGGGCAAAGGCCACACCTTCAAACACCGCCTGCACCAGTTCACGGTCGCCTGTCGCGTGATCCAGCCCCAGCAATGCACCGCGAATGGCGCTGTCGTTATGGGGGGTCCGTTCACCCGACAGGTAAGGCAGGAACGTCACCGAACCCGGCGCGTTCAGCGGACCATCCAGCAACCCTGCCAACTCGCCCGCACGGGTTTTCAACGTGCGCGCCAACCAGTTGAGGCTGTCTGTCGCCGACAGGATCACCCCCATCTGATACCATCTATTCGGGACCGCATGACAGAACGTGTGAACGGCCGAAGCGGGCAGGGGCGCATAGCCGGATTTACCTGCCAACAGCACGCCAGAGGTACCAAGGGACACAAATCCCTGACCCTCATCCAGCGCGCCAATGCCACAGGCTGCGGCGGCATTGTCGCCCGCACCGCCTACCACGACCACGCCATCCGGCAGGCCCAATTCGGCGCAGCGTGCTGTGCTGACAGGGGCGGCGACTTCTGATCCTTCCACAAGGCGGGGCATCTGGTCTTGCGCCATGCCGGATTGTTCCAGCAGGGCAGCGGACCAGTCCCGCGCACCCACATCAAGCCAGCTTGTTCCCGCGCTGTCGGACATGTCGGAAACCCGCGCTCCGGTCAGCCAGAATGACAGATAATCCTTTGGCAACAGTACAGTGGCGACACGGGCGAAAATGTCGGGTTCGTTGTTCTTAACCCAAAGAAGCTTTGGCGCGGTAAAGCCGGGAAACACAATATTGCCGGACAAAGCATGGAAATCGGGTAGGGCATCCAGCTTTGCGGCCTCCGCGCTGGAACGGGTGTCGTTCCACAGAATGCAGGGGCGTAGCACATCGCCCGCGTCATCAAGCAAAGTCGCGCCGTGCATCTGACCCGCCGTGCCAATCGCCGCCAGACGCGCCATCTGTTCGGGGTGGGTTTGATGCAGCTCGGCTATTGCTGTCTTGCAGGCCGCGATCCAATCGGCGGGGTCTTGTTCGGACCAACCCGAATGGGGATTTTCCACCGGATAGGCCGCTTGCGCCGCGCCAATGACTGTTCCGTTTTCCGCCACAAGCAAAGCCCGCAGCCCCGATGTCCCGAGGTCGATTCCCAGATAGGTCTTCATGCTCTCTCCCTTTGGGGTAGTTATTCACGTATTTAATTTTTCTGTCAAATTAAAAAATCGCGGCGGTTTGGAATGTTCGGGAAGGGGCTGTTTCCTTCTCGCCACGGCGGGCAGTGGCCGCTAAGAGGGTTCATGGATATTTCAAGCGTTACCCTTGTTGCGGCGGCTGCCTTTCTGTTTGCGGGCTGTGTAAAAGGCATTGCCGGCATCGGTCTGCCCACGGCTGCGATTGCGGCGATGACGCTTGCGATTGAGCCTCGCATCGCGATTTCGCTGATCCTGTTTCCAATGCTGGGCATCAACGGCTGGCAATGGCTGCGGGGCGGGCACGTTTTGCGCACGATCCGCCGTTACAAGGTGTTTGCGATTGTTTTGTGCATCGGTGTTGTCGTGACGAGCGTTCTGGCCCGCGATGTGGATGACCGCTGGCTTGCGGGAGCGCTGGGCGTGGCGATCCTGATCTTTGTCGCGGTCAGCTGGCGGGGCTGGTTGCCCCCGATCAGGGCAGAGCATGACACGCTGGCGCAACTTGGCTTTGCGACATTGGCAGGGGGGATCGGTGGTTTGACGGCGGCTTGGGCCGCGCCGCTTGGGATGTATCTGTCCGTGCGGCAGGTGGAAAAGGACGAGTTCATTCGCGCTACCGGATTTCTGGTGGCGGTTGGCAGTGTCCCGCTGGCGGTGTCCTACGCGCAATTGGGGTTTCTGGGTGGCCCGCTTGCGCTGACGTCTGCTTTGATGCTGATCCCTGCGCTGGCAGGTTACGCGATTGGAGAGAAAGTCCGCAATCGTCTCTCGCCCGCTTACTTCCGCAACACGATTTTGCTGGTGTTTCTGATCCTTGGTCTTAACCTGATCCGGCGCGCCTACTTCGGAGCCTGAGCGAACCGCACCCCTAGGAGGTGCGGTTAATCAGTTGGTATTGCAGGGTATATCAGTCCGTATATTTTGCCGGTGCAGGGCCGCGGTAGAACTGGATCAGCTCCTCGGGCACTTCGGTTCCGTCATATAGGAAGGGCAGAATGCCTTTGCGCCCCGATCTGCCACGGCTGTTGCGAATATCCTCTTCAGAGCGCGTGACCCGCTGGCTCATCCGCAGGCCCCATTCGTGCAGATGGGCGTAAAGCTTGTCGCGCACTGCGGCGTGTTCTGCGCTGTCGCCCAGATCGTAAAATTCTTCGGGATCGGTTTTTAGATCAAACAGCATGGGGCGGAAATCTGCGGCTGTGTGGATCAGCTTGTAACGTCCGTCAAATACCATAAACAGCCGCGCATCGCGGGGTTCCAGCCCCAGCGCAACGGCCTGCGGGGTCGCGGAGAAATCATACTCGGAAATCGCATATTCCCGCCATTCCGGCGTTTCCCCGTGCAACCAAGGCAGAAGGGAACGGCCTTCGATGATGTGATCCGGCACGCTGCCCCCTGCGGTTTCTACGAATGTGGCGGCAAGGTCGATGCTTTCGATCAAGGCATCGCAGACCGTGCCCCGCGTGCGGTCGGCTTCCTTGCGCGGATCAAACACGATCATCGGAACCTTAACGGATTGTTCGTGGAACATATCCTTTTCGCCCAGCCAGTGATCCCCGAGATAATCCCCGTGATCCGAGGTCAACACGATCATTGTGTCATCCATTTTGCCGGTGGCTTCAAGATGGTCGAGCAACCGGCCCAACTGGTCATCACACTGTTTAATCAGCCCCATATAGGCTGGGATCACCTTCTGGCGTACCTCGTCGCGCTGAAAGGCGTTGGCGATTTTATTGTTCATATAGGCGCCGTAAACGGGGTGCGGATTTTCCCGTTCCACATCATGACGCAGTGCTGCTGGAACGTGGTTCGGCCCGTACATGTCGTTATAGGGCGCGGGCACGATATAGGGCCAGTGGGGTTTGATAAACGACACATGGGCCAGCCACGGGCCGTCCGTCTGATCCACAAAACGGATGGTTTCAGAGGTTAGCCACGGTGTTTCGGAGTCTTCCTCGCGGATGTTGGCGGGTTGGTCGGCGTTGCGGAACATCCAGCCGCTTGCGATCTGCTCGTCGGTGATGCCGGCATTGGCAAAATCCGCCCAGGGGTTCTCGCTCAGATAGCCTTTTGACTTCAGGTATTCATTGTAAGGTGATCTTTTTTCGTCATAAAACCCGTCCGGCCCTTGCCCCCACAACCCGTCATCGCGGCACCAGTTGTCAAAACCGCATTCCGCCTGACGCGCGCCGATCTCGCTGTCCGCAGACAGCCCCAGCCGCGCCATACCTTCGGCATCGGCCTTCATGTGGGTCTTGCCGATGATCCAGCTGTTCATCCCCAGCTTGCGCAAATGATCCCCGATGGTGACTTCGCCAACCCGCAGAGGAAAGCCGTTCCATTGCGCCCCGTGGGACGAAGGATAGCGCCCCGTGTAATAAGACATGCGCGATGACCCGCAGACCGGCGACTGGACATAAGCATTGCTGAACCGCACGCCTTGTGCCGCAACACGATCAAAGTTCGGCGTATGCAAATGGGGGTGTCCGGCGCAGCTGAGGTAATCGAAACGCAATTGGTCATACATGATGAACAGAATATTCATGGGGCCTCCTTGGTGTTGGCTGTGTTTACTGAAGCTGTGGAAACCTCGCAACCCGTTAATATGTTAAGGACCACCTGCGGGGCCGAGCCTTTCAGTGAAATCCGTGTTGGATTGTGCGGGCGTAGTTGCTAGTCAGAGCCCATGACACATCCGCGCACATCCCAATTGATCCTTACCCCCTCACGGGAGCGCCGCAGGTGATCCGCCGCGCAAATATCGCCGGTGCGGGGATCGGCGGGCTGACAGCGGCTCTGGCGCTCGCGCAACAGGGTATCAAGGTCTGCGTGTTCGAACAGGCCCCCGCCTTGGGGGAGGTTGGTGCCGGTTTGCAGCTAAGCCCCAATGCGATGAAGGTGCTGACGCATCTCGGATTGGGTGAGCCGTTGCAGCAGGTGGCTTTCGCGCCGGAACTGGCGCGCATTAAGGACGGGATTACCGGACGCGATCTGGTTCGTTTGCCCCTAAAAGACCAGTGCGAAGCGGTTTACGGCGCGCCTTATCTGCATGTACATCGTGCTGATCTTCACGAAATTCTGGAAAATGCAGCCCGCCAGCTAGGGGTGCAGATCAAAACCGGATCGACTGTCACAGGATATACCACTTCGGGTTTGCGGGTGGATGGAAACGAGGAGCAAGCCGATCTTAACATCGGCGCGGATGGCATTCGTTCTGCGATCACCGCGCAAATGCACCCGAAGTTTGCGCCGCGGTTTACCGGTCAACTGGCGTGGCGTGGCACAGTGCCGACAGCCAATTTGCCCGATGGGTTGATCCCCCCCGATGCAACCGTCTGGGTCGGGCGGGGGGCGCATGTGGTGACCTACTACCTACGCGGTGGCAGTCTGGTGAATTTCGTCGCCGTTGAGGAACGGGACGACTGGCAAAACCCAAGCTGGAGAGAGCGGGGAGACCCTGCCGATCTGCTGGCCCGCTTTGCGGGGTGGCATGGCGATCTGCAAACCCTGTTTGAAGCTGTCGATGCGACCTACCTTTGGGCACTGTTTGATCGGCCCCAATTGCCGAACTGGTCTGATGGCACCACGGGATTGCTTGGCGATGCCTGTCACCCGACGCTGCCTCTTATGGCGCAAGGGGCGGCGCTGGCGATTGAAGATGCTTGCGTTCTGGCGGGCTGCGCTTCACGGTCGGTAAGCGATGTGGCGGCGGCGCTGGAACAATACACCCGCTTGCGGAAACCGCGCGCAACGCAGCTTCAGGCCCGCGCCCGTAGGAATGCCGTATTGTTCCATCTGGACGGGCCGTTTCAAGGGGCAGTGCCCAGATTGAAACTTTCCATTGCCGGACATTTGCCGGACAGGCTCGGCCTGCGCCCGTTTGACAGCATCTACGGATATGACGCTACTCAACTGCCAGAGTAACTTGCATACTATTGGTTGAACCACCTATGCCTTTGATGCTGTTTCCGATCTAAGGGGTCTGGTGTAAGCGCATTGGACAGGCCACAAAAACCGCCGTAAATTTTATGTTTAAGTTGAATTTAGGACCGAGTTGCCGCAATCTGGGCGCGCGATATAAGGGTGGAGGGTTTTTACAACCCGCCGGGAACTCTGCCCAGGCGTCAATTTTAGATAAATCGAACAATAACACGGCCGGACAGCCCGTTAGGAATAGCAAGATGACCCCCACTGATAATGATGACTTGATTGATGAACGCACTGCCCTCGGCTCTGTTTTAGTAGACGGGCTTGGCGGTGACGACAGCATCCTCGGGAGCGACTTTGACGACAGCCTGTCCGGATCTGACGGGTATGACACGATCTTGGGCAACGACGGAGATGATCAGATCAGCGGCGGTGACTTGCGCGACAACCTTTACGGGGGCTCTGGTGAGGACATTCTGGCAGGGGATGGCGGCAATGACCGCGTTTACGGGCGTCAGGATGCCGATACAATCTTTGGTGGTGAAGGCCGTGACTTCCTGCGTGGCAACGATGGTGACGACGTGGTGTTTGGCGGGACCGGATCGGACATGCTGAAGGGGCAGAACGGCGACGACATTCTGGACGGGGATGACGATGATGACGTCATTTATGGCGGCAACGGCGACGATGTTCTGAGGGGCGGTTCGGGTGATGACGAATTGCGCGGCGGGCGCGGGGATGACCGACTTTCCGGTGGTGAAGGGGATGACGAAATTCACGGCGGCACTGGCAAGGATCGCATTCTTGGCGGCGATGGTAATGACGACATTTATGGCGGATACGGCAAAGACCGCATTCAGGGCGGCGACGGGGATGACAAGATTGCTGGCGGTTATGGCGGGGATGAAATCCTTGGCGGCGCAGGCGCGGATTTAATTCGCGGCGGACGGGGTCGCGACACGATAAAGGGCGGTGACGGTGACGACATCATCGCGGGCGGCGGTGGGGATGATACCCTGTTTGGCGGCAACGGCGATGATATCGCGGTCTATGGCGGTTCGATCTATGACTATTCCTGGTCCACCTCTGGCGGCACAACTACCGTCATCGACAACAGCACGCGAAATGGTGACTCCGGCACGGATGAACTGCAACGGGTTGAGGCGCTGCGCTTTAACGACGGTGAGATCCTTCTGGGCGGTTCCAACAATGCGCCAGTGGTGACAGCGCGCGATGTTACAGTCAGCGAAAATGGCACTGTTGATTTCTCTTTGACCGGAGTGGATTTCGACAAGGATGCGGTATCGCTCTTTAGCGTGAGCTATAGCGGTCCTGGTGATTATGCCACCACAGGGTCAAGGCTTACGACAAATGGCAACCACACGGAAGTTGTCACCGATATTACGTTCTTCACAAATGGCGGTTTTGAGTCATTGGCCTTCGGGGAAATCGAGGTAGAGCAGCTTGTCTTTACTTTCTTTGACAACAATGGCGGGTACACCCATCAAACTGTAGCAGTCACAGTCACCGGCGAAAATGACGCGCCGGTTGCGCAAGCGGGCACAGCTTCGGGTGACGAAGACACAATGATCTCAGGCACCGTCGCAGCTTTGGACGTGGACGAGGATACGCTAAGCTTCGCGCTTGCAACGGATGGTGCCAATGGATCGGTCGCTATGGCAAGCGATGGCAGCTATTCTTACACGCCCAATGCGGATTTCAATNGTTGCGCAGGCGGGTACAGCTTCGGGTGACGAAGACACAGTCATCTCGGGCACTGTCGCAGCTTTGGACGTGGACGAGGATACGCTGAGCTTCGCGCTTGCAACAGATGGTGCCAATGGATCCGTCGCTATGGCAACGGATGGCAGCTATTCTTACACGCCCAATGCGGATTTCAACGGCTCTGACAGCTTCACCTACACCGTAAGTGACGGGAACGGCGGCACAGATACACAAACGGTTAAT
>NZ_BMKA01000004.1 GCF_014643735.1 Neptunicoccus cionae | reverse complement strand
GGCTATCGAACGCCAGCTGAGGCCTTCAGAGATGAGCTGATGAAATTGGAGCGAAGATGAAGTATCCTGCCCACGCAAACCGATGCAATCGGAATGGAACTCACAGCGACAAAGCTAAAATGTCACCCATGAGCAATTCAGGAATGTCACTCTCCCCGCAAAAGACTGCGAGGGAGAACGGGCATGGGATGGGTGATGATGAGCGAACGGGATTTGAACCGTATCGAAGTATTGGCGCAGATTGATGACGGATGGTTGAGCGTCCAGAATGGCGCGAACATGTTGGACGTCACCAAGCGGCAGATGTTCCGCTTGTTGAAGACGTACCGGACAGACGGCGCTGCTGCGATCCGGCACAAAGCGCGTGGCAAAACCCCGAACAACCAAATTCACAAAGCCAAGCGTGACTATGCGATGGCTTTGGTCAAAGAGCTGTATCCGGATTTCGGCCCGACATTGGCGGTTGAGATGCTGGCGGAACATCACGGGTTCAAGGTATCGCGCGAGACGTTACGCAAGTGGATGCAGGAAGATGGCATCTGGTTATCGCGCAAACAGCGGCGCACATTTCACCAGCCCAGACTACGCCGAGAGTGCTTTGGCGAGTTGATCCAGATCGACGGATCAGATCATCGTTGGTTCGAGGATCGCGGCGATCCCTGCACTCTGCTCGTTTTCATCGACGACGCGACCAGCACGCTAATGGAACTGCGGTTTGTGAAGTCGGAAAGCACGTTCAGCTATTTCGATGCCTTGGAGCGATATCTGCTGAGGCACGGCCGCCCCATAGCCTTCTACAGCGACAAACACTCGGTGTTTCGGGTCGCGAGGCCCAATCAACATATGACAGGCATGACGCAGTTCGGGCTTGCACTGGCAGAGCTGAACGTTGAGATTATTTGCGCCAATTCCAGCCAAGCCAAGGGCCGTGTGGAACGTGCCAATCGCACATTGCAGGATCGGCTGGTGAAGGAACTACGCCTTGCTGGCATTTCGAACATGGAAGACGGCAATGCATTTCTTGCTGGCTTCACTGAGCGCTACAACGGCAAGTTTGCAAAGGCTCCGGCAAAGCCAGACAACCTGCATCGCGCCTTGAACATCGAACCAGACAGGCTTGCAGAGGTGTTTTGCCTGCGCGACAAACGTTAAGTCACCAAGGATTTGACGCTTAAATACAACCGCAAGCGCATCCGATTGGAGGTTAACGATCTAACGCGCGGTTTGGTCGGCAAGTACGTCGATACCTACGAGTTCCCAGATGGGCGCATCCAAGTCCGCGCAAAGGGCGTTCCCCTACCCTGCAGTATCTTCGATCCGCACCAGCAACGGGTCACGCACGCTGCAATCATCGAGAACAAACACCTGAGCGCGGTCTTGGCCTATATCAAGGAAGAGCAGGAGCAGGCCGCACCACCACCAAAGGTCAAACCCGAGAGCGCAAGGAACGGCTATAAGAAGACTGGGCGACGGCCCCCTGGACGACCTTCAAAGATGGAAGCTTACTACGAGCGCAGACGCGCGGAGCGTGCGGCGGAGAGCTGATGAACGTTGGCCTTATGATGCTGAGTAAATGACGCGGAGCAGCCTCTCGCCTTCTTGGTCATATTTCACCCTTGCCCAAAGACCAATAAGCGCCTCTTCATCAGATACCTGTCTTCGATACTCTGTGCATTTCCTGACCCCGCCATCTTCAAGGGGTTCGTCCAACAGCGTCCGCTTCGGTGTAAAATCAGAGAACTTCAGGTACATATAAACGAACGCCATCAGCTGGCGTTTTTCCAATGAAGACAGGTATTCTTCGATCTTGAACGAAGCAGATTGAACGGCGTCAAAGCTGCTTTCGCGCGCCGCGCGCTCAAGATCAACGAACAAAGAAAATAGCTTTTGGTCTGTTAAGGTCAGCAGACCGTCAGGCGTCTTATCAACACCGTGGGTAATGAGCTTGTCTTTAACGAATTGGTAAATCGATTCTTCAGTCATAGGCGCAATCTACATCCGCGCCACCATTCCTGCAAAATCGATTGTAAGCCATCACCCGCAAGGCTTATCAACCCTGCAATATTTGAGGTCTCCGGGCTGCTAAGCCTTGCTACCGTCATCGCTCTTGGTGACATTCCTGCTTTGCACAACCAGTGACATTTCTACTTGGTTGCAACAAGTATGTTTAAGGGACACCGAACCAGCACCATCCTTTAAATCACGCTCAAACGGGCTTCATGGGATCACGGCTCTCACACTTCCGTGACTTGACCGCTAAATTGAATCCGGTCTAGTGGAACCTATGAATCGACTGCGCGCTAATGACAAAAATAAAGGTTTGGCCGGAACCATCGCCCTGTTACTTGCAGTGTTGTTGTTTTCGCCACTGACTGCCTATGCGAGTATGAATCACTTGGCATTTTTGTCCGAACACCAGATTATGGACACATCAGACAGTCTGTTCGAAAGCCAAGGGTCATCATGTTACACTGTGTTCGACCGCACCGAGGATGATAGGCACGGCGCAAAAGCTTGCGAAACAGACCTTGATGACACAGCAAGCTCTCACGGTTCAGGGGCGATTTGTTGCTCAATGATGTGTATCTCAACGATTGTGATGGACGCCGCCCTGACCCGCGACGGGGCCTTTGCAGATAACCATCTTTCCTTGCCAGTGTTCCAACTGGCCTCAACGGATGTTTCCGGCTTTTTAAGGCCTCCCAACCTGTAGTTCGACAAGACCACACCCGCTGGGTGCCTGCCGCTGTGTGTCTCGACGCAATGTCCTGATCCGCAGCACTCCTTGCCGTGCATTTTGGGATAACCTCATGATTTTTATGAATATTTCAGTAGAGCATCCTCGTCCTCCCGGGATCGGAGCAACCAGCCTTAGGGCCCTCCCTGATCCTTTAGTGGACTGCAAAGCCGATGCTTGAGCTGTACCATCTGCTAATCCACCGGCTTTCCCACACGTTGGGTCACCAATACAACGACGGTGCGCCAGACTGGTTGCATCCGGTCTTGCATGTGGTGTTGTTCTACGCCCCGCTGCTGTTGTTGTGTGTGCTTTGTTATTGGATGATCAAACGCATCCAAAGGAGATCCCGCGCCCGTAAAATTATTCACCCCACTTCGCCGTCTGAACCAATTCCGGGCATGGACCGGAACCTGTTTCGCTTCGTTTTTCGCGCCTCTAAAGGGCAGCAGATTATTCTGCTTCTGACGAGCCTGCTGGCTATGCCGATCCTCTACAGCACACTGGAGCTGCCAAAACAGATCATTAACATCGCGCTCGACGCAGACCAATTTCCCACGAAAGTAATGGAGTATGAACTGACACAAATCCAGTTGCTCGGAATGCTCTGCGGTCTTTACCTTATCGCGATCCTTTTGAACGGTATGCATAAATACTGGTTGAATGTCTTTAAGGGCCGCGTGGCCGAGCGTTTCCTCCGCCGCCTGCGCCTGCTGATTTACCGCCGTTGGCGCAGTCCCAAAACAAACACGAAAGGCACCGATATTATTCCGATCATGGTGCAAGAGGTTGAACCGATTGGCGGGTTTGCCGCTGATATTCTAACCCTTCCTGTGTTTCAGGGGGGCACATTGCTGACGATTATGTTGTTTATGTTTGTGCAAGAACCGATGCTCGGTCTGGCGGCAATCGCGATCCTTCCTGTGCAACTTATCCTGCTGCCAAAGTTGCAACGAAAGCTGAATAAACTGGCTCGGCGTCGCATCCATGAGGTGCGCATCCTAGGTTCTGAACTTGGTCAGCAAACAGAAAGCGCGACCAACCGGAATTGCACGACCAAACCCGTAATCAAGAGCCTGCGCCGGATTGAATCTGTTCGTCAGGATATTCACCGAATGAAATTCTTCATCAAAGTCTTGAACAATTTCCTAACCGCCCTGACCCCGTTCTTCTTTTATGCCCTTGGCGGTTACTTCGTCATCGAAGGCCGCATAACGCTTGGCGCGCTAGTGGCGGTGCTGGCGGCACATAAAGAATTTTCCGCCCCCCTAAAAGAGCTATTCCGCTACTACCAGTCCCTCGAAGACGTCCGCATCCGTTACCGCGAAGTGTTCCGCTATTTCGCTACGGGACGCGTGTGACTGGAGAGCCATCATCGTACAGACACCGTTGCAGTTTAGATCCGCGCCCAAAGCGGCAATCGCATGGGCTGGCCGCGCGCGATCCACGGCTGGAGCGGTTCGACACCTTGTTGATCGAGTCTACCGGCATATCGGAGCCGCTGCCCGTGGCTGCCACTTTCGAATTCCGCGACACCGGACTGTTCCATTTTGAGAAAGCCCATGACCATCCAATGTGGGCCAAGGAGCTTTACGGTTTTGCTGACCATACTCGGGAAACTGAAGAATACGGTGTTGCCTCTTTCGTCTACCGCGCGCGCCAACCCTTTGTACCAGAAGCGATCCACGCAGTTTTGAACGGTCCGATGCCGGGGGTAATTCGTGCGAAAGGCCACTTCTGGCTCGCGACACGGCCCGATTGGGTGGCAGAGTTCAGCCAGCACTGGATCGGACCTTGGGGCGATCGACGGCAAGAAATCGTGTTCATTGGCGCCGGCATTGGATGAGTGCCTTACACTGTGACGGTTGTCGGCGGCAGCGGGATGAACCACTAAACCAAAACCGGCGCATCTGCTTCAGGTTAGTCGGTGATTATAAAGCATCGGTTCACCTTATCCGCTGCCGCAATAACCACACGAAAAACACGCCACCGATCAGGCCGGTCACGATGCCGATTGGCATGTCATCGGGTGCCATAACGGTTCGCGCGATGACATCCGCCCAAACCAGAAAAACCGCGCCGCAAAGGGCCGAAAGCGGAAGCAGACGGCTGTAATCCCCGCCCACCAGAAGGCGCACGATATGGGGGATCATCAGGCCAACAAATCCGATGATACCGGAAAAAGCGACCATCACGCCGGTGATCATTGCACCGATCACAAAGACGCTAAGCCGGAAACGTGCAACCGGTATGCCAAGTGTAGTTGCTGTCTCGTCACCCACAGTCATCGCGTTCAGCGTAGCGGATTTCAGTTGCAGGTATGTCCCCGCAAAGAGCAGAACCACAGCCGGATACAACAGCTGGTCCCAACGGGCCAGACCAAGCCCCCCCAACATCCAGAACACGACCGTATGTGTCGCACGGGGGTCCCCCAGAAAGATCAGGACATTCGCCGCTGACATCACCACAAAGGACACAGCAACGCCTGCCAGAACCAACCGGTCCGCGCTGGTAGCCGATGCAAACTGCGAAACGGCAAGCACCAACAGCGTTGCCCCGAGTGATCCCAGAAATGCCAGAAGTGGCACAGTCAAAAGCCCGACAAACAACCCCGTGTGCAACAGTGCAAGAATTGCGCCGCAGGCCCCTCCGGCCGAAATCCCCAGAAGATGGGGGTCGGCCAGAGGATTGCGCGTGACCGCCTGAAGGCTCGCCCCCACCATCGCCAGCCCAGCACCGACCAAACATGCTAGAATTGCGCGGGGCAGACGAATGTCCCAGACGATAGCTTCCCGTCCCTTGGACCAATCCACAGAAATAGTGTCCGGCGCGATTTTGTTGATCAGAATGCCCCAGACGGCTTCAAACGGAACAGCGATAGCCCCTACGCTGACAGCAATCGCCAAAGACCCAAGAAGGATCGCGAAACCCAAGAGCCCCGTAATCCAGAACCCCACAGAGGTTCTAGCGCGCGGCGTCATCGGTTGGTAAGGAGCACCCATAGCGCGTTACTCGTCCCGCAAAGCAGCGGCGAGGGTTTTGACGGCCTCAATGTTGCGCGGTCCTGGGGTTGCTTCGACATACTCCAGCACAACAAAGCGATCGTTCCGCACTGCATCAATCTCGGCAAAGGCAGGGTTGCCCGTCAGAAATGCCCGCTTCTGATCCGCCGTAACCTCTCCATAATTTACAATCACGATCACTTCGGGATTGCGTTCCACTACCGCTTCCCAACCAACCGTGGCCCAGCTCTTTTCAAAATCGTCCATGATGTTGATGCCTCCCGCCGCCTCTATCAGCGCATTTGGCATGGCATAGCGGCCCGCAGTGAACGGTACATCTTCGCCGCTGTCATAAACAAATACCCGCGGTGGCACGTCCAGTGCGTCCTGATCTGCAAGGAAGGTTTCCAGTTCCGCCTGATAGCCTGCAATCAATTTTTCCGCCCGCTCCGAAACGCCAAAGATCGCTCCGAGATTACGTAAATCGGTGTACATATCCTCCATCGAGGCGGCGTCTTTATCGCCGATATGAATACAGCTTTCGGTAAGTTCATAAACATCGATACCAAAAGGGGCCAAGGTTTCTGGCGTTACCTCTCCGCCGACCTTCATTCCGTAGTTCCAGCCAGCAAAGAAAAAATCGGCGTCCGCCCCGATCAGCACCTCTTTGGACGGGTATTTCGCTGATAATTCCGGCAATGCCTCAATTCCCGCTGTCATATCTTCATCCAGCGTTTTCCAGCCTGATATGCCGGTATACCCGACCATAGAATCCGCGAGGCCCAGCACCAACATCATCTCGGTCAGGTTCACATCGTTGGAAATAGCCGCCTTGGGCGGTACGGCGAAAGTCACCTGACGATCACAGCTTTGAACCGTGGTTTGCGCCGATGCAATGCCGGCACAGAACAGGGCGAGGGTTGTTGTAAAAACGAATTTCATGGATCAGCTCCGCTTCAATGTGGAAGGGTAAAAGAAAAATGGGGCGTGCCGCTTGGGACCAGCTGTTCGCGCCGTGCATCGACGCGGAATGTGTCCGAAACGAGCCGATCTGTCAGAAGCGCCTGAGGCGGGCCAAATCCTTGGGGATGCCCGTCCCTGAGCACCAAAACATCGTCGCACAAGCCATTCGCCATATTCAGATCGTGCAAAGAAACCACAATGGTCAGACCCAAACTGCGGATCAACGAGACGACCTCTAGCTGGTGGCGCACGTCAAGATGGTTGGTTGGCTCGTCAAGGATCAGAACTTGGGGTTCCTGCGCCAACGCCCGTGCCACCATGACGCGCTGTCTCTCACCGCCGGACAGAGTACGAAAATCACGATCCGCCAGAGCCTGAAGGTTCAATGAACTTAGGACCCGCTCAACGACTTGCGCGTCACCAACCCGCCCCGTCGCAAAGCCCGATCTGTGCGGGGTTCTGCCCAATTCTATGATTTCGCGCACTGTCAGGCCAAAGGCCGAGGCTTGTTCTTGCAACACCGCCGCGATCCGTTTTGCAGCGGCCCGCGCGTTCATGGACCAGATGTCCTGCCCGTCCACCATCACCTGTCCACTATGGGGTTTGTGAAACCGGTAGAGCAGCCGCAGCAGTGTAGATTTGCCGGCACCGTTCGGACCAACGACGCCCAACACCCGTCCGGCGCAGACACGAAAGCTGGTTGGATGCAGGATCGGTTGTGTCGATTTGTGCGGCGCCCAACTTGCGCCAATGACCTCAAGTTCGGCGGCCTTCATACTGCACGGATACATTTAACGTCCATATCGCCCTCCGCGATTTTGCAGAGCGCATTGGACAGACATGAATTTGAAAGCGGGAAAACCCGAGATTTCATCATGATCTCCCAAGCAGACGCCCCGTCTGGTTAGAATTGCAATGTCGGCGCAAAAGCACCGTTGATGGCAGGTCTCCTGACTTGCGGATCAGCGTTTTCCCGAACCTTCCCAAGCCGCGATCGGCTCAGTGGTATAACTCGGGGCACTCACCGCTTACAGTTGCGGGGGCAGTTACGGATTTGGCGCTGTTCAGCTCTTCCTCACCGTATTCCCTTTTCATCCAAGACACATATTCGGTGTCTCGAAACCATCTTGTTTACGTTTGCGCCATTCCGCTGTGAAGGTCAATCCGTCCGCACTGAAACCGGCGCACTTAGTCCGAAGCAAAAAACCCGCCCCTTTTCAGGGCGGGTTTGAAATTCGATTGGCGAAGGATCAGCGAAGCCCTAACCCGCCCATTTTGGCAGAAACAATACGATGTCCGGCACAGCGATCAGCAGGGCCACAATCAACAGATCCACAACCACAAACCAGAACACGCCGCGGAAGATTGTCGTAAGAGAAGCAACCTTCCCCACAACACCTTTGATGACAAACACGTTCATTCCCATCGGCGGAGTGATCATGCCGATCTCTAGCAGTTTAACCAGAACAACACCGAACCACAGCAGGCTGAAACCGGTCTCGTCAACGATCGGCAACATGATGGGCAGTGTCAGCAGCATCGCACCCACTGGTTCCAGCATCATGCCAAGGATCAGGTAGACGATAACGATCCCGAACATGATGAACACGGGGGAAACCCCGAATGACAGGACCGAAGATGACAGCGCATCGCCAATACCTGACAGCGCAAGGAAACGTGTCAGCAGGCTCGCCCCGACTGCAATGATAAGCAAAGCAGCCGTTGTGGTGATCGTTTCAACCAGCGCCATGCGCAGCGCTTTGAAGGTCAGCGTCCGGTACAGTGCTGCAACCATCATCGACAAAATCGCACCAATGGCACCCGCTTCGGTCGGGGTGAACGCCCCCCCGAACAGGCCCGCGAAGACACCGATCACGATCAACAACACCGGCCAAGTCTGACCCAATGCTCTGATCTTTTCTGCCCGCGTGGCTTTGTTGCCGTGAACCGCTGGCGCAAGGCTCGGGTTCAGTTTAACGCGGATCACGATCAACAGCACATAGGCGATCAAAGTGATCGTGCCCACCGCAAGGCCACCCAGAAACAATTGGCTGACAGACTGGCGAGAGATAATACCATAAAGGATCATCAGAATGGACGGCGGGATCAACGCCCCGATGGTGCCCGCAGCAGCCACCGTTCCGGTCGCAAGTTCCGCGCTATAGCGGTTGCGCATCATTTCAGGGACGGCAATTTTGCCCATTGCGGCAGAACAAGCGACGGATGAACCGGTAACGGCGGCAAAGCCCGCGCACCCAAAGACAGACGCAATGGCCAGCCCGCCCGGCAATCCTGAAAGCCAGATTTGCGCCGCGTTGAACAAACCTTGGGTCAGGCGTGTATGATAGCAGATGAAGCCCATCAACAGGAAAGCAGGGATCGAGCTGAGCACCCAACTGTTGGCGAAGTTATAAGGCACAATGCCAAGCGATCCCCAAGCGATGTTCCAGTTGAACATCGACCACAGCCCACAAAAGGAGACCGCGATCAGGGAAACCCCGATCGGGATACGCATCATAATCAGGAAGAACAACGCGCCGATAAAAAGTCCGGCAATTTCAAAGTCAGACATTCTCGTTTTCTTCCGTCAGATAGGGGTCTTCAACAACAAATCCGCTTAGTCCGCTTTCCTTTCCGGTGATCATCGCAATGGCTTTCCACGCGGACACAAGCGACATCAGGCCAAAGCCGAGCGGCAACGAAAGATACGTCGGCCAAGTAATAACCTTGCCGCCGGACTCTATCGAATAGGCCCCTGTAAGATACTTAGCCCAAGCCTCTTGCCCGGTCCGCACAGCTACTGCAGCGGTCACAAACGCGGTGATTAGGGTGGCGATAAACAGCAGGATGGATTGCAGTTTGTCGGGGAAGTTTTCAACAAGAAGTTCCACAGCGATATGGCCGTTATGTTCTTCAACCGTCCCAAGGGGCAGGAAGGCGACTGCCACCATATAAAAGGCAGACACATAAAGGATTGTCGAATCCATCGGTTGTTCGAAAACATAGCGCATGGTGACATCTGCCGATACGTGAACCACCATAAAAATGACGAGAATACCAGCAATGCTGGAGGCCGAAAGGTTGGCCCAAGATATAATTTTGCCGATGGGTTTCATGGCGGGACCCTTAATTTACGGAAAGCAGGGAAACGGGGCACCGCTGAACGGTGCCCCGTGTGAGATTTACTGACCGTAAGTCTCGGCGTCGATTTTGGAAATCACCTGATCCCAGTACAGCTGTTGCAACTGTTCTTTGGTTTCAACGTCCGCAACCAGACCATACCATTTTTCCAGCAGTGGTGGGAAGTCTGCGGCAATCTCTTCTGCGCGCGCAACACCGTAGGAATCTTTGAACAGGGCGGACACTGTGGCCAGATCCTTGTTAACGAATTCCTTCACAGCCGCAGTCAGCTCCGGCTCTGGCTGGTAAATATTGATGCCATTTTCTTCAGCATGTTTGATCGCATTCGCGTCATCGCTGTAAAAACCCCAAGTCACACCAGCCGTAATGTGGCTACCGCCCCAAAGCAGCGCCTTGCGGTCTTCGGTGCTCATGGCTTTCCAGCGGTCCGCATTGATATTGGCCGAAGCAACACCGGCAAAAGCACCCCCTGGCACTCCAAGCGTGATGTCGGTGACAACTTCATGCAGGTTATAATTGGTCAGCTCCGGTGCGCTCAGCATGGCGCAATCGAGGATGCCCTGATCCAGTGCTTCATAGACTTCGTTCACCGGCAGTCGAACACCCTGCGCACCGAATTCCTCGGCAAACCGGACAAAACCCGCACCGCCTGCTCTCAGGCGCTTGCCTTTAAGGTCCTCAACGGACGTGACTTTTACGTCTTTACACAGAAGGTTATACAGCGGGGTCACACCGCCAGCGGTATAGACCTGATTTTGCGCTTCAAATTCTGCCATACATTCAGGGCAGTCGTTAAAGGTGTACTCCAGCATCGCGCCGGTGAAAGCCAAAGGCTCTTTCCCGTTGGGATTATCTGCCAGATTGATCAGCAAGTTCATTTCGTGCAGGAACAAGTTCGTGCTGTATTCAGCGGCGTAATATGGCGTCAGAACGAAGCCGGCATCGGCCAGACCGTCCCGCACACCGGGGCTTGTTTCCGGCAGGCTCAGAAGGGACATCGGAAAGCCTTTAAGCTTTACGTTCCCACCGGTTTTTTCGGCTACAGCCTCGGCGTATTCGTCAACAGCAACCCCGATTGCGGAAGTATTTGGATACCCGTAGGCAAAATTCAGTCGCTCCTGCGCTGCCAGTGGTGTCGCAACTGTTAGAACCGCCCCAAGTGCGGCGCCAGTCAGTGTTTTCAAATTCATAGTGCGCGTCATATTTGCTCCTCCCGAGCGATAATTCGTTAAAAATGTTTGCGAGGCAAAAGGGTATCCATCCGATCAAACGGATCAAAAAGCCCCCTAGCGCCTTTGACGAATCCCTCCCTAGGGACCTCCCGCAAAAACATTCCCGTCAGTATGTTCATACACCAATTTGCGCCCGTGAGTGTCAAGCCACTTCAATCGCCCGTTGCTTGACTTCCGTAACGTCAGACTTGCAAGGTCGTGTAAAGGGACCGTCTCTGGTGCCTATAAACTTGCCAATGCCGTTGCTTAGACACTTACGTCGGAAACCCTATGGACGAACAAAGCACCAAATTAACCAAGCGTCAGCTTGAAAGCCGCCGGCAGATTATCGAGGCCGCCGCGGTCTGCTTCATGAAATACGGGCTGGAAAAGGCCACGATGGACCATATGGCCGCAGAGCTTGGCGCGACGAAAGGGCGGGTTTACCACCACTTCCGCTCCAAGGACGAAATCTTCTTTGCGGTCTACCGTCAAGCGATGCAATTCTGTTTCGATGCAGTACTGCCCATCGTCGACCAGCCCATGCCAGCCGACATGAAACTGCTGGAAATGGCCAAGGCGCACGGCTGGGTGATGATGGACACCCTACCCTTCCAGCGCAGTATCCGGCAGGGCGTGAACGTCTATTTGCACGGGCAGGCATCAAAAGAGGATCACGAAGTGCTGCGGGCCTTAATCGCAAGGCGTAACGATTACGAAGATCTGTACCGTGCCGTGTTACAACAGGGACAGGAAGACGGAACCTTATGCGTGCCGGATGTTGCGATTTCAGGGCGCGCGATCTTGGGCGCGTTGAACTCCCTTGTGGATTGGTACCGCCTTAGACCCGAACAAAATCGCGCGGATCAGGCACGGATTGTAGACACAATGGCAAACACCATCGTCAGAGGGTTGATGGCCTGAAGGGGTATCGTCTGCGTTAAACGCCCTGCCCGTCCTCTACACGTTGCAAGGACATGCGCCGTGTTAAAAGCTGGCGTCGCACAAACGCGATGATAAACAAAATGGTCATGATCAGGATAACCGTCGGCGCAGGTGCGCTGTCGAGGAAGAAGCTGGCATACGTTCCAAGCAGCATCGACGCCATACAGACGATCACAGATACCCAAAGCATCGTCGAGAACTTGCGAACGATCAGGAACGCAATCGCACCCGGCGCAATTAGTAGGCCAATCGCAAGGATCAATCCAGCCGCTGAAAGCGTTGCCACAATGGTCAGTGAAAGGGCGGCGAGCATACCATAGTGAAGCCAGTTCACCCAAAGCCCCGAAGCGCGCGCTTGTGCCGGATCAAAGCTGTGCAACAGCCAATCCTTCCACTTCAGCGTCAGGATCAACCCAACCCCAAGCGCGATGATCCCCGCAGTCCACAGCTCGTGTGTTTCCACACCCAGCATGTTGCCAAACAAAATATGATCAAGGTGGGCGTTGGTCTCAACCGAGACATAGAGCACGATGCCAAGCCCGAACATGCCCGAGAAAACCACTCCCATCAGTGTGTCCTGTTTGACCCGACTGTTGGTGGATAAATATCCGGTCGCAAGGGCGCAGGTCATACCGGCGGCAAACGCCCCGATGATCAGCGGAATGCCAAGGATATAAGCCAGCACAATTCCCGGCAGGACAGCATGACTGACCGCATCCCCCATCAATGCCCAACCCTTCATAACCAAAAAGCACGACAGCAGCGCAGTCGGCACCGATACGATCATAGAAATCAGAAAGGCGTTTTGCATGAACGGAAACTGAAAGGGCAGCAGAAGCGTTTCAACCGTCATCCTTTGAACTCCGCCGTCAGGGCCTCAGGGCCACGCTCCAGCGCCAGTCTGGCTTTGCGCTTTGCGGCCAGAAGCCCGTGTTTTGGCGCAAAGACAAACACCACAAGAAAGATCAGGGTTTGCAATGTCACGATTATTCCGCCGGTTGCCCCGTCGAGGAAATAACTGATGTAGGCGCCCAGAAAACTGGTGATTGAACCAATTGCGACCGAAACCAGTATCAGTCGCGGGAACCGGTCGCACAACAGATATGCGGTTGCTCCGGGTGTGACCACCAAAGCGATCACCAGAAACGCACCGACAGTTTGCATCGCGGCCACAACGCAGGCTGACAACAGGATGAAGAACACTGCTTTTAACAGACCGGGGCGCAACCCGATGGTGCGCGCGTGGCTTTCATCAAAAAACGTCACCATTAGGTCTTTCCACTTGGCCACCAAAACGGCAAGCGACACGAACCCGATGATCGCCAGTTGCAGTGTGTCCTCTGGTGTGATCGCCAGAATATTCCCCATAGTAATGGTCTGGATCGAAACGGACATCGGATTGACCGACACAACAAACAGGCCCAGCCCGAAAAATGACGTGAAAATCAAGCCGATAATCACATCAACCTTTAAGCCCGATCTTTCAGACAGGAACAACATTGCCCCCGCTGCAAGCCCGCCTGCGATGAAGGCACCCAGCGCAAATGGCAGGCCAAGGATATAGGCCCCCGCCACCCCCGGCACCACTGAATGGGACAGCGCATCCCCGATCAGGGACCACCCTTTCAGCATCAGATAGGCCGACAAAAACGCACAGACCCCGCCCACCAGCGCTGACACCCACATAGCGTTGGTCATATAGCCGTAGGAAAAGGGCTCTAACAGATACTCCATTATTTGCCCCGCTTCGTGCGCTGGGTTTTGTCGTCATATTGCACCAGCGGACGTTCATCATCGGTAAAGATGGTGACAGAGCGAATATCGTCGTCGTCATGCAGTGCCTCGCCCCCTAGGGTGAAGTGGCGCAGGACACCGCCAAAGGCCACTTCAAGGTTTTCGCGGGTGAAGGTTGTTTCGGTGCGCCCGTGGGCCAGAACCGTTCCTTTGACCAGCACGGTCCGGTCACAAAATTCCGGCACAGACCCGAGGTTATGGGTCGAAACCAGCATGACCCGCCCCTCATCACGCAATTCGCGCAGAAGTTGGATGATTTGCTCTTCCGTCTTCACATCCACTCCGGTGAAAGGCTCGTCCAAGAGGATCACCTGACCGTCTTGTGCCAGCGAGCGGGCGAGAAACACGCGCTTTCGTTGACCACCGGACAGCTCTCCGATCTGACGCTTTCTAAAGTCCTGCATGTTGACACGGGCCAAGGCCTGATCAACCGCAGCGTGGTCCGCTTTCTTGGGGCGCCGCAGGAAGCCCATATGGCCATAGCGGCCCATCATGACCACATCTTCCACCAAAACCGGAAAGGCCCAATCCACTTCTTCGGATTGCGGCACATAGGCGACAAGGTTTTTCGCAAGGGCCTCGCTTACGTCCAGCCCAAGAATCTTGATGCTGCCCCTAGCTGCGGGAACGAACCCCATGATAGCCTTGAACAGCGTTGATTTTCCTGCACCATTCACCCCCACAAGCGCCGTCACGGTGCCGCGGGGCACCTCAAAACTAGCATTCCACAGCGCTGTGTGTCCGTTCCGGTAGGTCACGGTCACGTCCTGCGCGCAAATGCCGGCAGGGGTTGTCCTGTCGTCCGGTTCAGTGGGAATTACGTCGTCGCGCATATCAATTCCTTTGGCGGGTCGTGCCGTCTTCGATTATTCCAAATAACCTGCGGTTGGGATGCCGCAGGTTTGGTCTGTTAGTATATAGGATCAATTCGTGGCCGCCGTTAGCCCTTCCGCTACGGTCCGCGCCGTCACGCTGAGCAGATCAAGATACGTCGGAACCGGACCGTCCGGTTCGCTCAGGCTGTCGACATATAGCACGCCGCCATATGCGGCACCGGTTTCACGGGCGACCTGTTTCGCCGGAGCCGTGTTCACAGTGCTTTCGCAAAACACCACCGGAATGTTATTGTCGCGCACGCCATCAATCACCTTGCGCACCTGTTGGGGCGTGCCCACCTGATCTGCGTTCATCGGCCAGAGATACATTTCTTCCAGTCCGAAATCTCGGGCCAGATAGCTGAAAGCCCCTTCGCACGTCACCAGCCAGCGACGATCCTCTGGAATAGCAGCAATAGCAGAGCGCAGCGGCTCTATGGTTGCGCGAAGCTTCTCTTTATAGGCTAGCGCATTGGCGGCATATAACTCGGCATTATCGGGATCATGGTCGACGAATGCCTCTAGGATGTTATCGATGTAGATGAGCGCACTGTCCAAACCCATCCACGCATGGGGGTTTGGCTTACCCTCATAGCTGCCGGACGAAATGGAAATCGGCTCTATTCCCCTTGTAAGCGTGGCAGCAGGAACGTTTTTCATATTAGAGAGGAACTGTTCGAACCAAAGTTCAAGATTCATCCCGTTCCACAAAATCAAATCCGCATCATAGGCGCGCACGATGTCTTGGGGTGTTGGTTCATACCCGTGAATTTCTGCGCCGGGTTTGGTAATCGAAACAACCTCAGCCGCCTCTCCCGCTACATTTGCGGCCATATCGGCGAGAACGGTGAAGGTCGTCACCACCTTCATTTTTTCATCAGCATACGCACCGGAAGCTGAAACAGCGACAACAGCCGCAAACCACGTCTTTTTTAAAAAGCGGGGAAGCATGGGGTTCTCCTGTAACCTAAATACATCTCCTGTAAATGCAAATCACTCGCAACTGTCAACTGCAAATGCGAACTACTCGCAAAAACCCGCCGTAGGAAATGATTTCATAGCGGTTCGCAACGCGCTGAGCGAGTTGATCGGGCCATAGCTGAAACCCCTTGATGGTATTTAAGATACCCCAACAGCCTCAAACAAACTTCCTCGGAGTAATTTTTCGCACCCCTACCCCGCTCGGTTTTATTCTTTTAACAGCGCCAGAAGCGAATGGTGTAGTTCAGGCGTTGCGGCTGCCACAACTGCGCCACCGGAGTTCAGATCGAGCGGCTTTCCCTGCCAATCGGTCATAATTCCGCCCGCAGCTGTGATCACCGCGCTTAGCGCGAGATAGTCATAGGGTTTCAGGTCATAGTCCACCACCGCATCTATATGCCCCGCCGCCAGCAGCGCATGGGGGTAGCAATCATACCCGAACCGCCTTGTCTTACCGGCCATAAGCAAGCGCGATAGCCGTTCGGGGTGCTCTGCGATCAGCTTTTCGCCTTCGTTTATGTAAAGCGTGCAATCATCAATGCTGCGCTGGTTGGAAACCGAAATCGGCGCACCGTTGCAGGTTGCGTCCTGCCCCACCGCCCCGCAATAAATCTCGTCCAGCATCGGCATGGAAATCAACCCCGCCACAGGCGCGCCATTTTGCACATAGGACAAAAGCATCCCGAACAGCGGGTTTCCCGAAATGAAAGAGCGGGTTCCGTCGATCGGATCAATCACCCAAAGATTACCGTCGAGTCCACCATCAACGCCGCTTTCCTCGCCAAAAATACCGTCCAACGGATATTTCGCGGAAATAGCCGTTTTCAGTTCTTGCTCGATCCTTTGGTCAATTACCGTAACCGGGCTTTCGTCCTCTTTGAATTCTACCGCATTGTGCTGGCGGAAATAGGTACGGGCCGTTTTGCCAGCAGCCTGCGCAAAATCCACGCCATCTGCGAGTATTTGGCGAAGACTGATATCGCCTGCCGAAGTGGAGGTAGGGTCGCTCATGGGGTAATCTCCTGTTCTGGCCTAGATAACTACGGTTGTTCCGGCAGTTTTAAACGGATCGATCTGATCGGGTCGTGCCTTACTGTCCGTAACCAGCGTGTCAATCCGCGAGGCCTCGCAGAACCGCACGCGGCTGGTTTCACCAAGCTTGCTGCGATCACACAACAGCACCGCTTCACGGGCCTGTGCCACCATCGCGCGAGCCACCTCGGCCTCTTTAAACTCAAACGAAAAAGCCCCTTCGTGCGCATCCGCAGCAACAGGCGCGATAAAGGTCTGATCCACATTGAACCGCGCGATTTCCGACAAGGTCATCTCGCCGTAAGTGGCCGGTACATCGGAAACAATCTGTCCGCCAAGCAGGATCAGATCAATGTCAGATCCCGCCGCGCGGATGGTCTGGGCGATGTCGATGGAATTGGTCACCACCATTATTCCCGACAGTTTCGCCAGTACTTCCCCAAACACAGTGGTCGTCGTGCCTGCATCCACCATGATCGAAGACCCCGCAGGAATAAGCGAAACCGCCTTGCGGGCAATATCCTGTTTTGCGCGGTGATGGGCCCCTTTGCGGGTTTCGAAAGGCGCCTCGTTTTCCTGACGCGGCAGAACCGCACCGCCGTGGACCCGATCCACCAAACCATCGCGCTCCAGCTCCAGCAGATCACGGCGCACGGTTTCGCGGGACACATTCAGTAGATCAGCTAAATCATTGGCGCTGACCTGCCGATTACTTTGCAGCACATTCAAAATACGTTGATGGCGGTCCTGTGCCCACATGCTCAACCCGCCTTGTTCAGTTTGGGAGACCGCGACAACAGTTTCAGCCCCAGCTTCATCACACCCAAGGCCACACAGACCACCGCCATCACACATGTCGAAAAAGCAGCTGCCTGTGATGTCAGCCCCGCATCATCCAGCCGCATGATCGTCACCGCTGCCACATCCAGCTTGGCCGTGGTCAAGAACACGACAGCGGACAGCGTCACCATCGACCGCATGAACAGGAAGAAAAATACCGCAATCAGCATTGGTGCTACAAAAGGGGCCACCACGGTTACCGCCGTGCGCCCATAACCCGCGCCAAGGGTGCCTGCGGCCTCTTCCAAGGCTGACGGGAATTGGCGAAATCCAGTCATCACTGTCAGGAACGCCTGCGTGTGGTAGTGATAGAAGTTGATTACAGCGATCAGCGTTGCCGTGCCGTACAACAGATACAAAGGTGTCGCCGTGGAATTGAACGTCAGGATATAGGCAAGCCCCAGAACAATACCCGGAACCGCCGCAGGCATCGCCGCCAGAACCTGAACCGCCTGCGCAATCCCGCCAGACAGTTTGCGCAAACCCAAGGCCATGATGAAAATCAACACCGTACCACCAGCCGCCGCCCCCAACGAAATGGCGATTGTGATCCAGAGAGAGGCATATCCCCCTGCCAGAGTGATGTTGAAATGCTTGAAGGTCAGGTCATGGTTATAAGGCCAAAGCTTGACGAAACTGGCATAGATCACCACGCCAATCACCGACAGGATCATTGCCACCACTACGAAACAAGCCGCTGCCATCGGAATGTCGCGGTTGAGATAAAAGCTGGGGATGAACTTTTGCACATTGGTCGCGTGCCGCCCCTGCTGGCGCTTCATTGACTGGCGTTCGATATAATAAGACACCACGGTTGGCAGCAGCAGCATAATACCCACAACCGCCCCCATGTTGAAGTTACGCAAGCCGATCACTTGGGTATAGATTTCAGTGGCCAGAACCGAATAATCCCCGCCGATCACAGCCGCATTGCCAAAATCGGTAATCGTGATGATGAAGACCACAAAAGCGCTGTTCAACAGGGCGAAGAAAATCGCAGGCAGGGTCAGATCGCGGAACTGGCGCATGGGCTTGGCTCCCATCACCTCGGCCGCTTCATAGGTGCGGGCATCCAGCAGCACCAGTGACGCACCGATGATCATCACCGCTTGGGGCAGCGCATAAAGCGTGTTGGCAATGAGCAGCCCCCAAAATCCGTAAATATCCAGTTCAATCCCAATCGCGCGGGAAATCAAACCGTTGCGCCCCAGCAGAAAGATCAATCCCAACGCCTGCACCAAAGACGGCGCGAGCAGTGGCAGGACGATCACCCCGCGGATCAGCCATTTGCCACGAAACGCACAGCGGTGCAGGCCGTGGGCGATGATGAACCCCAGAAACACGCTGACCACAGTGGTGGCAACGCCCATGGTCATCGAATGCTGCGTCGCGCGCCAGAACCCCTTGGAGGACAGAACCTCGGCATAATTGCCAAGTCCGTAAGTTCCATCCGGCGTGGTGAGCGAGCGTAAGAAAACGATGACCATCGGGTACAGGAAGAACAACGTCAAACCGATCAGCGGGATCAGGATACAGGCCGCAGCAAGCAGTTTGTCACTGTCCATCCACCACCGCTGTTTCGGTGCGGTTGCACGGGTTTCTGCAACGCTCATTCAGACACCTCGGTGCCGTCGTTCACGACCCAAGTGCAATCGGTCGGCGCAATTTGCAACGCAACCTTCTGCCCCTCGGTTATACCAAGCGAACCGTGGGTTTCGACCACCAGATCGCCCAAAGCACTGTCCAGATTGTACCGGGTCAGGTTGCCCAGGAAACCGACCGAACGCACGGTCGCCATCCCACTCGGATCGGCGGCAAGCTGTATTTTTTCAGGGCGAATACACGCATCAAACTGTTCATCCGGCCCATCGGGTCGCTCTGCCAGAAGGGCGGGCATCTCTTGGCGGATCACTGCGGTAGGAACCAGATTGCTGACCCCCATGAAATCCGCCACAAATCGCGTTGCGGGGCGGTGATACAGGTCTTCGGGCGTCCCCGCCTGCACCACAACTCCGTGGTTCATACAGATGATTTTATCCGCCAGTGCCAGCGCCTCTTCCTGATCGTGCGTCACCATCAGGGTCGGGATTTCAAGCGAACGCTGGAGCTGTTTTATCTCATCACGCAAACTGCCACGCACCTTGGCATCAAGCGCGGACAGCGGTTCGTCCAGCAGCAAAACGCGCGGATCAACTGCAATCGCACGGGCCAGCGCAATGCGTTGTTGCTGACCGCCAGACAACTGTCCAGGAAACTTATCCGCCAAATGGGGCAGCTTTACAATCTCAAGCAACTCCGCCACCCGTGCCGTGATCTGTTCCTGCGGAGCATTGCGAATTTTCAGACCGTAACCAATGTTTTCCGCGACCGTCATGCTTGGGAACAGGGAATAGGATTGGAACACAATGCCAAAGCCCCGCTTGCGCGCGGGCAAGTCACTCAGAACCCCGTTCTCCAGTGACACGGTGCCTGAATCGATGTCCGTCAGACCCGCGATCAGCCGCAACAACGTGGTCTTGCCACAGCCGCTCGGCCCCAGAAGGCATACAAATTCGCCCTGTTCGATTGAGATGGAAACATCGTCCAAAGCGGTGAAAGTGCCAAACCGCTTGGTTACGTTACTGACGGTAAGATACATGACCGCGTGCCTTGAATAAGGGCGTTCAACGGGGGCGCTGAACGGGTATTGAATTATGGTAAATCGGGCAGACTGGCTGCGGGGGCACTGCGCCCCCGCAGCCCAAAAGAGGCAGCTTAACGACCGAACTTTTCGCGCCACTCTGCTTTGATCTCGTTCTGGCGACCGGCAGACTCTACGAAATCTACTGGGGCGAGCACGGTTGAAATATCACTCGGCAATCCCGCTTTGACGGCCGTTTCAGACGGTTTTGCACCCGCTACAGTCACCAGCGCTTTGTACTGGCTGAACAGTTCAATCGCGTCAGGGGACATGGTCCAGTCCAGAAACTTCTTCGCTTCTTCCTGCTGGTCACTGCTGGACAGAATACCGGAGGCTTCCAGTTCATAGCCTACACCTTCGGACGGGAACACCATGGCCAAAGGATAGCCCTCTTCGATGGATTGCATCGCGGTGAAAGCCAGCGAGATGCCAACGGTATATTCGCCGGTACGGGCAGATTTACACGGCTTTGACCCCGAAGACGTATATTGCGCCATGTTCGGATCGACCGCTTCCAGCTGCGCCCAACCTTTTTCCACACCCATGCCTTGCAGAACCGCATTCACATGCAAATAACCCGTGCCGGATTCATTTGGATCGGGCATCAGAACCTCGCCCTTGAATTCAGGCGCTTCCAGATCGGCCCAGCTGGTGGGCATGGTCAAGCCTTTGTCTTCCAGCCGTGCGGTGTTCACACAGAATGCGCCCATATAACCGATTTGCGCGAACCAGCGATCCTCGGTATCGCGGAACTGCGGGGCCAGCGCCTCGGTTCCGGCGATTTTCACGGGTGCCATCAATTCCAGAACCTGCGGGTCCATCATGGCTGTCACAGCCCAGCCCCAGATAACATCCGCCTGCGGATTGCCCGCTTCGGCCAGCAGACGCGCGCCCAGCTTGCCGGTGGACAGGCGCAGCACGTCGATTTCCAGATCAGGCATCGCCGCCTTCGCTGCATCGAGATAGATCGCCACCTCTTCTTCCTCAAGCGCGGTGTAGACTGTCAAAGAGTCAGCGAAAGCAGAAGATGCCGCACAAAGCGCTACGGCGGAAGCGGTAAGTTTGATGGTGTTTTTGTACATTTTGTATAATTCCCTGTTTGCAAGTTTCGCAGCATCGTCCCCCAAAAACCATTGCCACAGCCAAGGAATGGCACGGAACATGCAGCGTTTCTTCAGACCCGAATCACGATGTGATTTGAGCATATTTATGTATTAGTGTGTTTTTGTGGATTTGCGAAATAATTTCTGAAAAACACAATTCTCCACACGGACACCCCCGGCTGCGCCCCTAAAAAAGCACAGAGTAATGCCAGAACGGCGCATTTTTAATCAGAAATAGCATAGCAACAGGTGGCAGATCTATTGGACCAGCGCCCTAACCGCGCGCTTCGGGCCGGATCACCGGAGTGGTAAATGCGATCAAATCGCCTGTTGGTGTGACCCAAGTGCTGTGATCGTATGCAATCAGCGTGAAGGTCAGCGCGTTTTCGCGGAGAAAGACAGTGGAGATAGCAAGTGATGCCAGTTCCCGTAAACCCGCGTTATTTTTTCCGTTGATGTAGATGTGGGCGTGTCCTTCGTTCGCAGACACTTCGCGTTTGATCACAGAGTAACCCCCTAACGCGCGAAAACTGTATTGCCCTTCCAGACGGTCTCTTGCACCTCAATCGCGCCGATTTCCGCCGGTGTCAGCGTTTGGATATCACCGTTTAGCACGATAAAGTCTGCAAATGCCCCCTCCCGAAGGATCGACGTCTGACCTCCAAGACCGATTGCGCGGGCGGCGTTTTTTGTGAACAGGTCCAGCGCGCAATCCAGCGGGACAGACTGCGCCCCGTTCATGGTGCCGGAAAACTTTTTTGTGGGATCTTGCCGGTTCAACATGCCTGCCAGACCACTCCACGGGTCGGCGTCCGGTGCGCTCGCGGGCCAGTCCGTGGCGAAGATAACCTCTGCACCCGCGTCCAGCAAATCGCGTATACGGTGCAGGCGGTTCATCTGCTCTGCGTTCAAAACTGCCTTTTGTGACGGGGTCGCGGCGTTTGGCATCCAAAGCTTCGGAGACACTTCGGCAACAGCGTCGAGCACGGCGAAACGGGGTAAATCCGCGTCGCTGACAAAGGCGGAATGGGCAATTTCATGGCGCAAGCCGGAAAAACCGTTGGTCCGTCGCGCTGCCTCTATCGCGTCCAGCCCCTTGCGGATTGCGTTATCCCCGACCGCGTGCATCTTGACCACATAGCCGTGCCGGTCCAGTTCTGTCACCTTGTCATTAAGATCCGATGGGGACATCAGCAAAGTCGCATCAGGATCGTGAGAGTCCGGATCATAGCCCACCGCAGGCTGGTAGGGATCGAGAAAAGACGCAGTATGAGCTGGCGCCACCCCGTCCAGAAACAGCTTCGCGTAATCCAGTCGCAGATCATCCCGAGTGTAGGTGTTTCGCAACCGGTTTATTTCATCCAACGGTACATTTCCGTCGGAAAGGGGCGAATAAGCTGTGATATGGGCAGCGGCGTGCAGACTCCAGCGCCCCGCGTCGCAGGCTTGTGCATAGGCGGCAAGTGTCCTCTCATCTGCCATAGGTTCCTTGAAACCTGTGTACCCCAGACTGTTAAGATACCGCAGCGCATAATCGCAGGCTTCGCGCAGTTGCTCCGGTGTTTCTTTGATTTTGCCACGAACCGGCGCAAGGGCCGCTTCGGCCAGCATTCCGCTCAGTCTGCCGGTTGCATCCCGCTCTATCACACCACCTGCTATGGGTGGGCTATCTTCATCAAAACCACATAGGGAGAGCGCTTGGCTATTACACCATACCGCGTGCTGGCTGGTGTCAAACAGGGCCACAGGATGGGCCGGTGCCAGTGTATCGAGCCAGTCCCGTGGTGACATGCCCAGTTCGTCGCGCATTTCATAACGCCACGGACCGCCGCTGATCCAGAGGCCTTTTGCGGTGGACTCCGCGCGATTGCGGATCGCCTGCGCCAAGGTTTGCGATGTGGCGGTATAGCCAACATAGACCTCGAACAAATCGCGGCACGCCCCCCAAAGCGCATGGGTATGGGACTCGATCAAGCCGGGCATAACAAACCGCCCCCCGAACGAGACCTTCCGCGTCTGCGGCCCCACAAAGGCATCGATGTCTTGGTCGCTGCCACATGCCAGCACATGCCCTTTGGCAACGGCAATCGCCTCCGCATGGGGCTGTGAAGGATTTAGTGTCAGGATATTGCCACCAAGAAAAACCGTATCCGCCTTTTGCATTTCAGCACCTTTCCTGGACTACGCGCCACTGCTTAGGAGTGCGTCACGTTGGGATCAATCGGGCCAAGCGGACCACCGACAGCCATTTCCACGGCGCGGGCGGCGGCAAGCAGATCAGCTTCTCCACGTGGTTTACCGATCAGTTGAATCGCCACAGGCAGTCCTCGTGGACCGATCCCAACCGGCACGGAAATCGCAGGCAACCCTGTGACGGTGGCAAGATACGCAAAGCGCAGCCAGCCAAGATAATCGTCAAAGGTAACTCCCCCCACACGTTGCACCCATTCTTCGCTTTGTGCGTGGGGCAAACACCCAACAGTGGGACAGGCCAGCACGTCAAAATGTTCAAACAACCCGACCATGCGCGTGTAAATTCCAGAGCGGGTCCGGTGGGCAGATGCAATGTCCGACACGCCCAAGGACTCGCCGCTGGCGATGTTTTCTTCAAGCGTATCTTTGAAGTGGGCGCGGATCTGGGGTGCAACCCCCTGCCCCATCGCAGCCCACATTAAACCGCGTAAGCTGCGGTATGCGGTTTCAAGGCCAGTCAGATCGGGGCATGTTTGCTCTACAACCGCCCCCTCCCGCGTTAACAGCCCCAGCACCCCTTCAAGGTGTTGGGAAACTTCGGTATCCACCGGCGAAAATCCGTTCAGATCCGGTGAATAAGCGATGCGCAACTTGCTATCTGCCCGCAGCACTGCGTCCTGAAAAGACCCCTCAGGCGCGGGGATCGACAAGGGATAGCGTCTGTCAAAACCCGCCATCGCATCCAGAAACAAGGCGCAATCCCGCGTGGAACGGGCCATCGGCCCCTGTGCGCCTTCGATCATGTAGAGGTTATCAAAGTTCCCGCTGCTGATCCGTCCGGGGCTGGGGCGCATACCCACCACGCCGCAAAAAGCAGCCGGTGTACGCAAGCTGCCACCGTGATCCGAACCATGGCTCAGCCAAACCTCACCAGCCGCAATCGATGCTGCCGCACCGCCAGAAGATCCCCCCGCATTCAGCCGTGTGTCCCAAGGGTTGCGGGTCGGGCCGAAAACATCGTTGAAGGTGTTGCCCCCCGCCCCGAATTCCGGCGTGTTGGTTTTGCCAACCACTATACCGCCGCGCTTTTCCAGCCGCTCTACCAGCGGGTCACTGGCATCGGGGATATGATCCCCCAGACCGCGTGTTCCAAATGTAGTGCGCACCCCCTTCACCGGAGTGAGATCCTTAATCCCGAGCGGCAGCCCACCGATCCAACCCGCGTGATCCGCGTTGGTATAGTCTAATTTGTTGGCGGCTTCATACGCACGGGACGGACAGATCGTCGGGCTGGCATTGATCGCTGGGCTTACCGCTTCGATCCGCGCAAAACTAACGTCGAGCAATTCCTTCGGGGAGACCTCTTTACGTTTAAGAAGATCGACCACCTCATAGGCTTGCAAGGACGACAGATCATCGCCGGTGAAATCTCTGTGTGTTGTCTCGGCCATCGTGTCTCCAGCGCTTGGGGCTTTGGGTTCAGAGGCATCCGCTGCGATTGCCCCAATTCATTATATGTAAGGGAAGGCCTGCGCCGGATCTTTGATCAGGGCGCAGGCCGATTTTATTTTATCAGTCCGCTTTACCAAAGGTCACTGGTTCTGGAATTTCCCAGCCCATTTCACGGTAGTAGCGTTCGGCGCCCGGATGCAAGCGGCTGGCAATTTGCTGCAACGCATCTTCTTTGCGCACGGTCGAGGGCATCCAAATCGCTGTCTCGTGGATTTCGTCGATATTCTCCCAGATCGCTTTGGTGACCTGATAGACGACCTCTTCGTCCACGTGCATCCCCGCCGAGAAGTTCACCACAGCCCCGTGGGTGCGCGCGTCTCCGCCAACCTGATTGCTACCATAAGTGTCGCCGGCGATGGTGTTCACCGTCCCACCGGTTTTGGCGTTGATGGTCAGCTTGTCGATGTCCACATCAAGAATGCGAATTTCCTTGGTCAGCGCAAACTGCTGGATCGGCGGGCTTGGCATGTTTGTCGGCAAAACAATCACGTCGATTTTGTCGTCCTGAAACGCCTGAATAGCCGCATCAAACCCGAAGGTTTGCACCTTCATCTCATCCGCTTTGATCCCTGTCGCAGATTCTATATTACGCAGCACGACGTTCTTTGCAGCCCCGCCCGGAGGGCCCGCGAATACGGTGCGCCCCTTGAAATCAGCCAGCGTCTCAATACCGGAATCCGCCCGCGTCACGTAATGGTACGGGCCGATCTGGTAGGCAAAGATCATGCCGATATTCTTTTCAATCTCCGGTGCTTTGGCCATGTTTTTAAATGGGCCAATGTTTTCCGCCATCAGCCAGTTGATCGTTGAGGACCCGAACAAGAAGTCTACTTTCCCCATGCCCGCATCAACCATGTGTTTGGTCGCTGCCCCGGTGGCGCGGACCTGAAACTCTACGTCATCCACATGCTTGTTCACCACTTTCGCGATTGCGGTATTCACCACGAACGGGGACATGCCGGGTGCGGTAGAGGTTACTTTATAAAGATCTGCAACAGCAGCGGTTGCTGGCAGCGTTACTGCCAAAACACCGGCGAGCGTCAGGCCCTTAGCTTTAGTTATAAGATTTAACATTCAAGTATACTCCCGTTGATTGAATTGAAATTTCAGGTTTTGAGTGGGGCCGTCGTTGTCGGCGTTTTAGAAAACAGCCCCACTGCAAGGGTTGCAATGACCGCAGGTGCCCACAGGTAAATCAGCGGCATCATTGCAGCGGCGCCGATCAAAAGCCGGATGCTACGCTGCCCGACACCCAAGCGTCCCACCCGTGGATCAGCTCCGCCCAAGGCGCTGGCGAGCATCCAAACAGCCGCCAGCAGGCGCAGTATCGTGCAAGCAAATTCCACCCATGAGAATCCGTCAGCAACCAGCAGGATCGAGGGCGAATAGACAAAGACGTAAGGCACCACCAAACCGATGACCGATATGCGCAGCGCAACAAACGACGTGGCCAGCGGGTTGCCCCCTGCAATTGGCGCGGCCACGTAACACCCATAGGCAATCGGTGGCACAATCGACGAGTAGACTGCGAAATAGAGAACGAACATATGGGCGGCGATCGGTTCCACTCCGGCTTTGATGATCGCAGGCGCAATCATAATCGCGATGATCAGGTAGGCCGGAAGCGTAGGCAGCCCCATGCCAAGGATCAGCGCCCCGAACATGGCAAGGATCAGCGCCAGAATAAGACTGCTTTCCCCAGCCGCCGCGATAGAAGTCGCAAAACGGATCGCCACGCCGGTTTCGTTCACCACGGCCAGCACCATGCCAATCACCCCGACCGCAAGAATAATTTGCGCAGCACTGACACCCCCATCGGCGAGCGCATGAACAATCCGTTTAGGCTCGCGCCGGAAATCAGGGTTCAGCAAAGCGCCCATGATGATCGCGGTCAGCAACCCGTAAAGACCTGCCATCGCCGGGCTCTTGCCAGAAATAAACGCCACCATCAAAGCGCCGATCGGCACGAAAACCAGCGCAGAATTTAGCCAGTCCCGCGCAGTAATTTTAGGGATCTGATCTTCCGGCAGGTTTTTGATATCCAGACGGATCGCCTCGGCGTACACCTGTGCGAACAGGCCGATGTATTTAAACAGCGCAGGTATCGCAGCTGCTGCCATGACCATCACAAAAGGCATCCCAACAAGATCAGCCATCACAAAAACCGCAGCAGCCATAATAGGCGGCGTCAATTGCCCCCCCGAAGAAGCTGCTGTTTCGACCGCGCCGGCGAAGTTCTTGGAGAACCCCTGACGTTTGATCATCGGGATCGTAAACACGCCAGTCCCCGCAATATTGGCTGCAACGCTTCCGCTCATCATGCCAAACACAGCCGAGGCGACAATTGCTGCATGGGCCGCGCCGCCACGAATACGCGCTGTGAGGGCGGTGGACAGATGGATCAGACTTTCACCTGCGCCAGTCCGCTCCAGCACCGCGCCAAAAATCAGGAAGATCAGAACATTGTCCGCCACCAGACCGGTCACGCGGCCAAAAACACCGTCAAACGAATACCAGCCGATTTGCATGAAACCGGCCAAATCCATGCCGAAGTGTTCCAAAATACCTGGCAGATATGGTCCCGCAAAACCGAACACGACAAAGACAACCGCCATGATCGCAAGGGACACCCCCCAAGCGCGGATCGACAGGACAAGGATTGCCAACATGCCAGCCAGCCCCGCCACGATGTTTTCAGGGGTCGCGGTGAAAAAGCCGGTGTAAAGTTCTTCTTTCACCCGAAAAAACCACACAGCCGAATACAAGAACGCAAGCATTAGGCCGAGATCAAGCACCCAACCCAAGCGGCCCATCCGCCCCTTGTCCGACGTCAGCGCAACCACAGCGAGGCTAATTGCCATAACCCCGAAACGGGCGTTGGCTTCGTCGATGACAAAGAAAGCGATCACCGCAATGATGATCAGCGAAAACACTACAGCAAGCCCTCGACCGAGGATCTGTAACGGGTTTCTGGGGGCCAGCAACGTATTGGTCATGATCTCGGATCCTGTTTGGATTTCAGCAAGGTGGCGTTGTGGGCAATCATCACGTCCAACAGGCGGTTAAGCTCCGCCTGCTCATCAGGGGACAGCACGGATGCCATCACCGCGTTGCGTTCAATTGTGAAAGAAATACAGTCATTGTGAAGGCGGCGGCCCTCTGACGTCAGGGTCAGCTCAATCTGCCGTTTGTCCGTCTGACAAGCCTGGCTGGACAGCAATCCCCGTGCGATCAACTCTTTCACCACGCGGCTCAGCAGTCCGTGGTCCATCACAAGTATTTCCCGCAGGGTGCTGGTCAGCATCGGTTCGGATTCCGCCACTAAACCGATGACACGCCATTCCGACAGGCTCACACCAAGCTGATTGCGAAAATGATGGGAACCGTTCCGCTCGTTTATTGCAGCGAGGCGGGAAATACGGAAACTCAGAGCCCCTGAAAGGTTCTCAATCTGGGGTCCGTGCACCAATGGCGCATCGTCAATCTGCATCTTTAAATCCGGCATTCCCTGTCCTCCTGGTTAACATGTGTACCTCATTACGTGATAAAGTCACCTAATTTTCGTGACATTATCACATAAAATCTGAGTAGTGTCCGCATAATGCTTTAAAAACCGGACGATAGAGCGGTCGTGCAATTTCCAGAAACATCCCCGCAGAGCCCAACAAATGCCCGCCGGAAGCAGTCTTCAGGGACGCAGGGAGAATCACCCTTGAGCGTTTTGCACAGGATCGAAAAACCATCACGCGGGAGCGCTGGCCGAATTACGCCTGTAAAAGGGGAACCAATATCTTGGTCAATACGTTGTGGTTGCAGGGACAGGTTTAGCGGACTGAAACGCTGATCCACCCAGCACACCAGAACACATGCATTTAGAACGAACCGACGAGACCCAGTGACATGAGCGATGAAGCTACGACTCCGCAGGTGCATGACCAGCCTAAGTTGCTCATCGGTTTGGGCGCCTTTGCCATTTTTGGGTGTGTTGTGCTTGGCTTGTCGATCCTAATTGCGGACATCATCGTTCCTGATCACGACTGGATCGCGGATACGATCAGCGATCTTGGTGCGGGCAAATACGAGTTCATCGTTGATATCGGCATATACGCTTTCGCCGCCGCGCTGATCTCGATTGCGCTGCTGTCGGCCCATGTGCATCTGGGCGGCTGGATCTGGAGCCTTGGCGCCGTCGGGTTTGCTTTGCTCGGGCTGATCGTGTTTTTGATTGGTGCGCGGAACGAATATGGCGACAGTGATAATGACGGTGTGGTGATCCATATCTACCTTGTCTATGTACTCGGCATCTTGATGACATTGATCCCCATCGGAATGGCAAAAGGGGCGCATCGTGCGAGCGCGGCTTATGGCTATACGCTGATTGGCGTGGCCATCGTCTGGACCCTATCCGCGCCGGTTTTCTTTTTCCTGCCCACCGGCATCGACGGCATTTACGAACGCTACCTTGGCCTGATCGCCATTGTCGCCGTGGTAACTCTGGCCCGTCTGTTCATCGCGCGGGGGCGCGCCCTGCTGAACAGTGCAGGGTCCTATTAACTAGCGCCGATTTGCCTATCTCGGCACCGACCCTAACTAAAATAATATCAACAACAAGGAACCGAACATGGATGAAGTGGACACAAACCCCGGTCTTATATTCGATAAGATTGACGCTTGGCTGGATGGCCTGTTCAAACTGCTGCCCAATATTGCGGTGGCGATTGTCGTGCTTGTCATTTTCTGGCTGATCGCACGGGGGATCAGTTCGCTCGTCCGGCGCTACGCGAAAAAGCAGGACCGCCCGAGCCTTGCCGATGTGGGTGGCTCGCTGGTGAAATGGGCGATCTTCATTGTCGGCATAATGCTGGCTGTAACCATCGTCGCGCCCACGATCTCTCCGGGTGATCTGATCGCCGGACTGGGGGTCAGTTCGGTCGCAATCGGCTTTGCGTTTAAGGACATCCTGCAAAATATGCTGGCGGGTATTCTGATCCTGCTGCGCCAACCATTTGAGATCGGTGACCAGATTGTGTCCGGGGGTCACGAGGGCACTGTAGAGCGGATTGAAACGCGGGCGACCTTGATCAAAACCTACGATGGACGCCGCGTGGTTATTCCGAATGCCGACATTTACACCGACAGTGTTGTGGTCAACACGGCCTTTGAAACACGCCGCTCGGAGTATGACATTGGCATTGGTTGCAACGATGACTGGGATAAGGCACGCGACCTGATGGTCAAGGTCTGTGCTGGCGTAGAAGGTGTGTGCAGCGATCCTGAACCGGAAACCATCCCGATCGAGCTCGGCGATTCTGCAAATGTGGTTCGTTTGCGTTGGTGGACAAAATCCGACCGTGCCAGCCAGATCCACACCTTTGGTGACGTTTTGCAAAGCGTGTACAAAGCACTGGACGAGGAAGGCATCGACATGCCCTACCCAACCCAAGTGCATCTGTTTCACGATCAAACCGAGGAAGTCGATGGCGACCGCGCCAAACAGCGCGAAGGTTGGCCTGCTGGCAAATCCGAGGTGCCAAAACCGGCCCGCACATCGCGTCAGGCAGCAGATTAACCACTGCAGATCACCGGTTGATGGGGTTTACCGAGAGCGTTCTGTCGCGCTTGGTAAACCCTTTTTGCATGGGTTCACGTGGATCAATGACAGGCGTGCAGTCCCCGCGTGCAGCGTTGATAAACGGGTCAGTGTATCGTTTTCCCCCATTTTCACATCTTCCGGGAACCACAGCGGGCCTTGGCGCGTTAAGTGACAAAGGAAGTCACTCTAAGGGTTTGAAATGGACATTATTAAAATCATCATCGCTATCCTGCTTCCACCGCTCGGGGTGTTCCTTGAAGTCGGTCTTGGCAAGCATTTCTGGCTAAATCTTCTCTTAACACTTCTCGGTTATATCCCAGGGATCGTCCATGCTGTCTACATCATCGCTCGCCGATAACAGCCCCGCAATGGGCCAAAGGTCACATGACCGTCGTGCACGGATCGAACGGCTGGACCGTTTGGCTGACAAACTTGACACGCGGTTCCGTGTTTTCGGGATACCCGTAGGGTGGGATTCCATCCTCGGGCTCATCCCGGGCGTTGGTGATCTTATCACCGCCGGTCCGGGCGCGGTCATGTTCTATGAGGCCCATAAGATGGGTGCGCGCAAGCGGGCCAAGGTGAAAATTGCGGCGAATACCGGTGTGGATATGCTGATTGGTGGTATTCCGCTGGTGGGAGACCTGTTCGACGTGGTGTTTAAATCCCACCGACGTAATATTGAAATTCTGAAGCAGGAATTGGAGCGGGTCGAAGCCGCCGAGCAACGAGAAACAGCGCGCCAGTAATTGTCGCGCTGTTCCATTTTTAAGTTGTAAAATCCTTCACCCAGCTTTGCGGGCTGTTGGGAAGAAGGCGTAATAGAACACCGGCGCCGCGATCAACGTCAGGATTGAGGCAAAGGCCAACCCCCCCATTATCGTAATCGCCATCGACTGGAAGAAAGCGTCCCAAATCAGTGGGATCATCCCCAAAATAGTTGTTGCCGCTGCAAGGATTACGGGACGCAACCTTGAGGTTGACGCGCTCACAATTGCGTCTTTCAGGCTCCAACTTGGCCGATCCGCGCGTACGATGTCGATCTCCTCTACCAATACGATACCGTTCTTGATCAGCATCCCTGACAGAGACAAAAGCCCCAAAAGTGCGGTAAAGGTGAAGGGCAAACCTGTTCCTAGCAACGCCAAAGCAACCCCGTTCACCGACATCGGAACCAGCAGCCAGATGATTAATGGCTGGCGCAGCGCGTTAAACAACAAAATCGAAATCAGCACCATCACCACAAGGCTTAGCGGCAGTTGCCCCGCGAGGCTTTCTTGAGCTTCGGTGGAACTCTCCAACTCCCCGCCCCATGCCATTTTGTAACCCGCAGGCAGTGGCATGGTGTCGATAGCGTCCTGCACTTCGCCCTGAACCTGTGCCGCGGTAAGCCCCTTCGCCACATCAGCGCCCACGGTAATCGTCAACCGGCGATCCCGTCGCTTCACCAAGGTGTTCTGCGGATCAAAAGTGAACCCGTCGATGATCTGCGCTAGGGGCACAAAGGTCTGGCCGCTGCCCGAATAAATCAGATGGTCCGTCAGCGCGAGACCAGCATCAGGATCAGCCCGCATCACAATCGGGATCTGGCGTTCGCCTTCCCGAAATACCCCAGTCGTTTTGCCTTCTGTAGCAAACAGCAGAGTATCTGTCAGATCGTCCCGCGCGATACCCGCCTCTTTGGCACGGTCCGTGGCGTAAATCGGGCGAAGCACCTGTTCCATCTCGCGCCAGTCGATGCGCGGCGTCTCAATGTTGGGCGACGCCTCTGACAATCGGGTCGCGGCTTGTTTGGCCAAGTCCCGCAGCACTACCGGATCAGTCCCCGAGAAGCGCACCTGAATTGGATCACCGCCCCCCGGACCAAATGCAAGCCGCTTTGCGCGGAACTCTCCCTGTGGCAGGGCTGACGCCGCAAAATCCCGAAACTCTGCAATCAATGGCGCGATTGTCTCAACAGCGCCGGTGCGCACGATGATGTGCCCGTAGCTGGGGTTCGGGTCTTCGGACTGATATGTCAGCATAAAACGGGACGCGCCCTGTCCGGCGTATGAAGTATAGGCCAAAACGTCTTCGTGCCCGTCAAGCCAATCCTCCATCACGTCCAGATCGCGTGAAGTCTCGTGGATCGATGCGCCCTGGGCAAGCTTGTAATGCACAAAGAAAAGCGGTGTATTGCTGTCTGGGAAGAACTGCTGTTTCACCTGACCGAACAGCGCGAAACAAGCGACCGTAATAACCAGCAAAGCAGGGATCATCGCCCACCACAGCGTTAGACACAGCCCAAGCACTTTACCATAGGCGCGGAACAACAAGCCGCCATAAGCGTCCGTATCGCTCCCATCTCCCTGCTTGAAAAAGTAATGGCCAAGCAGCGGTGTCGCCGTGAGCGCAAGCACCCAAGATAGCATCAGGGAAATACCGATTACCGCAAAAAGCGAGAACAGGAACTCCCCCGTTGCATCAGGGCTAAGCCCGATACCGGCAAAGGCCATAATCCCGATCACGGTCGCGCCAAGCAGCGGTACTTGCGTCTTGCTGGCCGCCTCGGATGCCGCCTCGCGGGAGGTTTTGCCCTGCCGCATGGAAATCTGCATGCCCTCCGCAATAACAATCGCGTTGTCGACCAGCATGCCCATCGCAATGATCAACGCACCAAGGGAAATGCGCTCCATTTCAATAGAAAAGATCGCCATGAAAAACAGCGTGCCCACGACTGTAAGCAGCAGCGTCGTACCAACCACAATTGCCGCGCGGGGACCCATGAAGATTGCAAGCACAGCAACAACAATCGCCACGGACATGGCCAGATTAACCAGAAACGCGCTGGAGGCTTCGTCTACGATGATATGTTGTTGGTAGATCGGGTGCAGGCCAACACCCACAGGAATCTGCGGTGCCAGCTCTGCCAGTTTGGCATCAACCCGTGCACCGACTTCAACGATGTTTTCGCTACTCAGACCAGCCACACCAACGGTAAAGGCGTCCACCCCGTCATGACGAATGATCAGATCGGGGTTCTGTTCGCGCTGGCGCGACACGGTGGTAAAGTCTCCAAGATTCAGCACCTTACCACCCACTCCGACAGAAAGGGCAGCGATTTCTTGTACTGTATCGTCCCCTTCAGGCCCCTGTATCAGGGTTCGTCCCGCAGCCGATTGTATCGCCCCCCCGTCACTAACGGAGTTTGCCGCCGATAAAGCCCCTTCTATTGCCGAGGGTGGGACGTTCTGGTTCACGTTCAAAACCAGATCAGGCTCTACATAGATGACTTCATTTGGAACCCCCGAGAGGTTCACATCCGCAACACCGTCCACGGCGAGCAGTTCACGGCGCAGGAATGTGGACAGGTCGTAAATCTCGGCATCCGTAAATCCGGGTGCGGTGACAGCGTAATAAAGCCCGTAAACGTCCCCGAAACTGTCGTTCACGAAAGGAGTGCTCGTCCCGCTTGGCAGTGTGGCATCCGCCACGCGGTTGCGCAGTTTGGTCCAGATTTCGGGCAGTTCGGAACCGTCGTATTTGCTCTTCATATCGACGGTAATCCACGACAACCCCGGTTGGTTCATGGAACGGACTTCATCCACCTCGGCCATCTTTTGGATTTCGGACTCAAGCGGTTCAGAGACCTCTCGCGCCACATGTTCGGCATCCGCGCCGGGGTATTGGGTCACCACAACTGCGGTCTTGATGGTAAAAGCCGGATCTTCCAGCCGCCCGAGCGTGGCAAATCCCCACAGCCCGCCCAGCAGACAGCCAAGAATAATCAGCCACGTCAGGATCGGGCGATTGATAGAACCGCGTGCAATATTCATGATACCGGTCCTATCTTGCAAAACCGGTGAAACGGCGGACCCGTTCACCATCTGCAAGCAGGTTGGCCCCGCTTGCTACGATTTCTTGACCTTCTTTCAGGCCCGAGGTCACGATGACCTCCCCCCTGGGACCGGGCGTGATGGTGACAGACACGCTTTGCACCGTTCCAAGGTCCCCGTCTTGCGGATTAAATGCCATGACCCGCGAGTTGCCGGCGGAATCTGTAATAACGGCTGAATTCGGTATAACTGGCGCCTGATCCGTGGCTGGCATTGTCGCATACACCGTTACAGATGCACCGGGCAAAACCAGAAGATCTTCGGGCGGCGCCATGCCAAGGGTGATCTGATAAGTCTGACCGATATCGGCTGTTTCTGCATTAAACTCGCGCACTGCCAATTCGTATTGCGTCTCGCCAGAGGGGAATTGGGCCATCAATTTGATGTCATCCTCTTGATCCGCATACTGGAATAGGACCTCCGGGACTGCAATTTCGATCCTGAGGTCGGACATATCGTGCAAACGCACCACAGGCGTACCCGCCGCAACGGTGGCAAATTTTGCCACATTGCGCGACGCAACAAGCCCATCAAAAGGCGAGACAAGATTGGCGTTACACAAAGAGCGTTCCGCATCCCGCAATGCGATCGAGGTGATTTGCAACTGGGTATCCGCGTCATCAACACTGACCTGACTGACGGTTTCGCCTTGCAGCTTTTTCAGCCGCTCGAACGTGCGCACCGCCTGATCGTACTGCACTTGTGCCTGATCACGCGCCAGTTTGTAGGGTTCCACATCAAGGCGTGCGATCAGCTCTCCTTGCGCAACGGTTCCCCCTTCGGTCACGGGGAATTCCACGATCTGCCCGTCCACCTGAAACGCCAGATCGACAGTTTCCTTTGCCACCACATGCCCAAAAAACTGGCGCGTCTGGCCTTCGTGATCGGCGGTCACAGTGATGGTTTTGGCCAGCTTGACCGGCCCGTCCTGCGCCATCGGCATCGTTGCAAACAGAGGAAACAAGAAGGCTGCGAGTATCCCGCGATTGACAAAGGATTTCATTTCGGAGTCCTGAAATTAGTAGGTTTTACACGTTTGAAAGCCACAACACGTTAGGAAGTCTTGTGCAATCGGTCTTTGGGTCGATACCCTTCACAACATACCATCCATGTTCTGGCCGTGCATCGGCAGCAGGCAAGGCGCACCGTGGTCTAGGGAACCACAGCCAAGCAAATGCCGCCATATCTACCGCGTGCCGTTTGCGCCTTAAATGGATCAGAATAGAAGGTCATTCAGTGTCCTTTCGTAAAGCCGAACCGCCCCGGTGGTGCCACGATCCGGCACGCTCCCGCTTATGGATCAGGCGTTCCATATACAGCATTTGACTTATGGAGCAAGTGTTCCGTAAGAGGGGGTAAACACATATTCTTGATCAGGGAGACACAAAATCGATCCGCGCCAACAACGAACCCAAGAAGCCCTGTTGGGCGCGCTTGATGAATTGCTCGCCGAGAAACCGTTCAGCGACATCAGCGTAAGCGATCTTGCGCGACGGGCGCAGATCGGGAGGCAAACGTTTTATCGCCATTTCGATAGTATCGGCGCGATGCTCGAAATGCGCTTAAGCTTTGTTTTGTCGGGACAAAAGGAATGGGCCTCTGCGAATGCAGATAATCTGTCACCCCAAGAGTGGTCTTTTCAGGTGCATCTCTTTGCGTTTGAACAAGTCGCGACACTGCCCCATATCGCCCACGCCATCTTAAGCGGTGCAGCGGGGAAGAACGCTTTAAGCTCTTTTCAGGAACAGATTATTTCCTTGCGCAATGCCCTCCCCCATAGCGCGCCTCATTGCGGCACACCTGAGCTACAGCATTTCCTTCCATCCTATCACGCAGGTGCAATCGTAAGCGTTCTTTTGAAATGGGTCGAATGCGGTTGCAGCCCTGACGCCGAGACGATGGCACGCTTCATGGTTCAGATGACCAACCCGAATGACAACTAAAGACATGACGCCGACGGCGAGATAGAGCCACCCGTCCCCATACAAATATCTGTCGTGCCTAATATCGCGCAGCAATGGGCAAAGACCCTGAATGACGCGGAAGAGCACGCCAGCGATGATGAATGGCGTCAGGGCATCGCGTTTCTGAAAGGCTGCGCTGTCATCGAAACAAAGGACCGGCACAAGTTTGTCCTTGCGTCCGATGTTCTTGGAATGTCGTCATTGATTGATATGCCCCACTCGTCACCTCACTCTACGTCTTCATCTGTTTTGGCGCCGTCCTGCGTGACTGTGCTAATACGCCATCCCCGGCAACCAGAGCACCAGCGCCGGAAAGGCAACCAGAAGTCCAAGACGCACAAAATCCGCGAGGATGAATGGAAATATCCCCTTAATAATTGTGCCAAGCGGTATATTTCCCGCCGCAGCCTGCGCCACGAACAGGTTCATACCGATGGGCGGCGTGATCAAACCGATCTCTGCCACTGTCACAACAATGATGCCAAACCAGATCAGATTGAAATCCAGCTCCAGCGCCACGGGAGCCAGCAAAGGCACCGTTAACAGGATCATAGACATGGCATCCATGAAACAGCCAAGAATCACGTAGAACAACAGGATCAACACCATCACCTGATAAGGCCCAAGACCGGACGATCGGATCATCTCGATCAGCAGTTGTGGCAAGCCAGTGTTTTCCAGAAAGAAGTTAAACAGGGCGGCACCGATCAGGATGAAAAAGATCATCCCCGTCAGGCCCGCTGTTTCAAACACAGAGGCGCGCATGGCACCAAAGGTCAGCTCTCCTGATAACAGTGCCAGCACGAAGGCACCAACAGCGCCAACGGCTGCGGCCTCGGTCGGGGAGAACCAGCCAAGGTAAATCCCGCCGATCACAAGCGCGAACAGCAAAACCACTTGCCAGACTTTTCCAAGAAAGCGAAACCGGTCCGGCCAGCTTGTCCGTTCAGCTGCCGGAGCGATTTCAGGGTTCAGGCGCACGCGCACCATGATAGCACCGGCATAAAGCAGCGCCCCCAATAGGCCCGGAACCAGCGCGCCAATGAACAGTTGCCCGATAGAGCTTTGCGTAAGCAAGCCGTAGATCACCAGCAGCACAGAAGGCGGGATCAACACGCCAAGCGTCCCCCCCGCAGCAACAGTCGCGGTAGACAGGGACGGATCATAACCGTGACGCTTCATTTCCGGCAGGGCCACGCGGCCAATCGTGGCCACGGTTGCCAGCGATGATCCACAGATCGCCCCGAAGAACGCGCTCGCCCCGACAGTTGTGACAGCCAGCCCGCCTTTGCGGTGGCCGATGAAAGAGTTGATCACGTCAAACAGCGAACGGGACAACCCCGCATGAGACGCAAAAACCCCCATCATCACAAACAGCGGAATTACCGAGAAAGAATAGGGAAAGATCGATTCAAACGGTGATGATCCAAAGATATAGGCTACCCCCATCCAACCGTTCAGATACCAGTAACCGACACCGCCAATCACCCCCATCGCAATTGCAACAGGTGTGCCAAGGGCAATCAACCCAAGGGCAGCAGCGAAACCGACCAAGCCAAGAACTGCATCACTCATCTGCGGTCTCCGGTGATGTATTGGTAAATAGGGAAAGCGGAATTGCGACCAACGATACCGCCAGCCCAAGCAAAAGCGGATACCAGTACCACGCAATCGGAATCCCCAGCTGCTGGGAGCGGTCTCCGAACATGGTGCGGGTCTGGAATGTCAGATAGCCCTGCCACAACATCAGCGCGACCAACCCAAAGGCCAGCACCGCCGAAAACAGCGCGAGCGGCAGTTGAACCGCGCGCGGGGCGTTTGTTAGCAAAAGGTCAACGCTTACATGGGTGGCAGCTGCAAAGGCAAACGGCATGACCAGCCAAGCGCCCGAGACCACAAAAAGCTGCACCAGATCTACAACGCCGGTTATCGGAAAACCGAACCGCCGCCCGATTACATCTGCCACTGTCACAAGTGCTGCGATGCCATAGGCCAATACGCCAAGCACAGCGAGTCCATCAATCAGCCGACGGGCTGCGGTTTTCACAAGATCCAAAGGCCACCCCTTTCAAGAAAACAGCCAGCGCGACGGAATCGCGCTGGCGCAAATTTTTACAGGCGGCGGATTACTCCGTTTTCATGGCCTGAAATTCAGCAATTTTATCCTGCATTGCCTGGTAGATTTCATCGGCATTGTCGACACCGGCATCTTTCACCGACTGGAGATATTCCTTCATCATCGGCTTCAGAGCTTCACGCCATTTTGCGCGTTCTTCGTCCGACAGTTCGGTGATCTCGTGACCGGCATCCATCGCGTCCTGACGGCCCGGCACATCCCAGCCGTCCCACCAATCGCCAAATTTGGCAACCAGATCGGCACCGGAGTACTGGTCGATACAGGATTGGGCTTCGGTGCTTAACTTGTCAAAGGAGCGCTGGTTCATCACATAGAAAAACGACACCGTGTATGCGCCAAGATCAAGGTGATAGTTCAGCACTTCGTTCAGGCCAAAACTTTTGACCGGATCCCAAGGGAAAACCGTCCCGTCGATCACCCCTTTTTGCAGGCTTTCATAAACCTCACCGGGCGGCAGACCTTGTGGATCAGCCCCCAGATGGGACAGCATTGCAGACACTGCAGGGCTTGGCGTGCGAATACGCAGGCCTGCCATGTCTTCCATAGTCTCGACTTTTTTCTCGTTGGTGTGCAGCAGACCGCCATTGTGGGCATGTAGCGCCAGAACCTTCAGACCGCGGTATTCTTCGGCCAGATATTCGGGGAACAACTCCCACAAAGCATAGCTTGCAGCCGCCGCGTCATCCGTCAGGAACGGCATGTCGATCAGAGATGTGCGCGGGAAACGACCGCGCGGGATGCCGTGCAGACCGTGGGCAATGTCAACCACACCGGCCATCACTTGTTCTTGCTGACGTGCCACATGGCCCATTTGGGTGCCGGCCGGAAAGATCTCAAACTGGACTTCGCCGTTTGTGCATTCCGTGATCTGCTCGCTCCAAGGTTTGATAAAGTCTTTATGCAAACCGTGAACAGCCGGAAGATAGTGGCTGATTTTAAGTGTAGTTTCCGCCTGCGCAGTAGCAGCAGAGACAGTCGCCAGCGCCAGTCCGGCGAGTAAGGTTTTCTTTAGTGACAATTTCAGTTCCTCCCTATTGTCGGTGGGTCGTTGTTACAAGTCGTTGAAATTACAGGGCAAGCTTCAGCTTTCCGCCGGTCGAACGCGAACAACAGGTCATGATCCGTTTATTCTCGCTCCGCTCGGTACGTGTCAACACCATATCCCGGTGGTCGATGTCTCCCTCTTGCACCGCCACCTCGCACGAACCGCAAAGCCCTTCGCGGCAATCACATGCGATGTCGATGCCCGCCGCCAGAATAGTATCAAGCACGGTGGTATCATTGGCGACTTCCAATACCATACCGGAGTCGACCAGTTCTATTTCAAAGGCAGTTTCCTTTTCAGGGTCCAGACCCGCATTAGAAGTACTGAAATGTTCAAAATGGAACGTGCCGTCAGGCAAATCCGCTGTCAGGTCTTCCAAAGCGCGCAGCAACCCTTGGGGACCGCAGGCATAAATTTGCGCGCCTTTGCCCAGACCTGCCACCATTGCTGGCAAATCCATAAACGTCTGTTCGTCATCAGCATAAAGGGTCAGCGCCGAACCGTGATCCGCTTTTAGACGCGCGGTGAAGGCCATCGTGGTTAACGAACGCCCCGCATGGTGCAGCTCATAGCTGCGCCCTTCAGCTTTCAGGCGGTCGGCCATTGCAAGGATCGGGGTGATCCCGATACCGCCAGCCACCAGCACATAGTGGGCGGCGTCAGGGTCAAGCCGGAACAGATTTGAAGGTCCGCGCAGCTTTATCGCATCGCCCGCTTTTAGGGTTTCGTGAATAAACCTTGATCCGCCGCGCCCCGTATCTTCCCGCAGGATTGCCACCTGATAGCTGTCGCTGTCTGGATCACCACAAAGCGAGTATTTGCGGTCGAAATCACCAACGCAAAGCTCGATATGCGCTCCGGCGCTCCATTTTGGCAGGGGGCGACCTTGGGCATCCTCTAGGGTCAGACCAAGAATATCGTCTGCTTCCTGCCGCAGCTCCGCCACCCGCACCTTTCGGGCAATATCACGCCGCGCCGGTGCGCCAACTGCAAAATCGCGGCGCGGTTCAAGGGCGGTGTTATCCACCCGTTCAGGATTTCGCGCAGGATCCCATTCTACCCACAATTCATCCGGTCCACGGAAAGAGGTGTTCGGGAGATAGCTGAACGACTGCTCTGACAATTGCAGATGGGGTAGACGGCGTGACATTTCTTCCAGAAAAATCCGCATCTCCATACGTCCGATGTTCTTTCCCATACACTGATGCGCGCCATAGCCGAAGGTCAGATGATCCACCGCATTATCGCGGTAGATGTCAAACGTGTCGCCATCTTCAAAGTGTCGTTCGTCCTGATTACCAGAGGCCTGAACCACCAGCAGTTTCGCCCCCTCCGGCAGATCCACACCACCGACCGAGGTTGGTGCAGTCGCCTGTCTACGCCATGCCACGATGGACCCCGCGTACCGCAGGCATTCCTCTACCGCATTGGGGATCAGTGAAGGATCGGCGCAAATGTCTTCCCACGCCTCGCGGTGGGTCAACAGTGTCTTGAACATATTGGCCGAAGCCAAAGAGGTGGTTTCATGGGCGGCAACAATGATCGCCATCATCATCGAATGCACGTAACTGTCCGTCACCACATCGGGCATTTTGGCGTTCATACGAATGGTGTGATGCATCCAGCCCGTGCCCTCCGGCTCTGCCCGCATCTTTTCGATCACCTGTCCGGCGTATTGCCAGAACCGGCCCACATCATGAGCGACTTCGATCTGCTTTTCGTCCGTAGGTTTGCCCCAAGTGTTCACCGAATGGGCGAGCGAGAAGGATTTCAGCGTCTCGATTTCATCCTCTGGCACGCCAAGAAAGTGCAACGCCACCAGAAGCGGGACTTCGTATAGCATCGATTCCACAAGATCCGTGCGGCCTTCATTGATAAAAGCGTCGATTTTTTCGCGGGTCAGGCGGCGCACCATATCCTTGTGCTTTTCCAGCTCGCTTGGCACGAAATGATCCAGCAACACGCGTCGGCGTTCCATATGGGCGGGCTCATCTTCGTTCACTAACGTCTTGTTCATCCCGTAGCCATAGCTTTGCAGGATTTCCATCGCCTCGGGTGTGGCGGGTGTGATCTTTTCCAGCACGTTTTTCGGGGAAAACAGAACCGGATCGCGAAAGACCGATTTTATGTCATCATAGCGGCTGACCACCCAATAGCCGAGTTCGGGCGCAAAGAAGACTGGCAACTGGTCCCGTGACCAGCGCAGCGCTTTGGCGGGGTCGAGCTGATACGCCCCCTCAAAAGGATTGAAGGCGCGGGCGTTGTCGGCCGGATCACCCATCGGGCAAGTATCCTGCGCCGCTGCACCGGAAAACGGGCAGCCTGCCGCAGTTGCTTTGGCTTTGCTGGTCATAATTGCGCCTCCTCCTTCCCCAAAGGGTGCAGCAGAAATAAACGAGTAGCCCATCAGGTTCAATAGCAAATAGTGAAAGTATTGTTGCACATAGTGCAAATGCATTGCCAACTGGACAAAGTCGGCCTAATATTGTTCCTCACCACCGATTGTTTAACAAAGGATCGCGATACACTTATGTCCACCGGCAAACTACAAACTCTGGAACGCGGAATCGCCCTGCTGCGTCTTGTCTCCCAAAGCCCCGAGGGGATCAGGATCAACGAACTGGCTGCGCAACTGGGATTGAACCGACCCACCGCCTATCGGATCGTGGCCACGTTGGTGGATCAGACAATGGTGCGCCGGCTGGAAGATGGGCGGATCGTCATGGGTGTAGGCGCCTATCAACTGGGAGCGCGTTCGTCGGACAGTATCCAGATGCTGGCCCGTCCGGTGCTGGAAAAACTGGCGCAGGATACCGGTGCCACATCATTCCTTTCGATGGCTGAAGGTGAAACCTGCGTTGTTGTCATGACAGCCGAGCCGCGCAACACAGCTTTTAACATCCATTATAAACTCGGCACCCGCCACCCTATTGACCGCGGAGCTGCGGGGATCGCAATTCTGGCCTCGCGCCCCGAAAGACCAGAGGATTCCGAAGACATCCAGTTCGCCCGCGCCAACGGGTACAGTGTGACCAAAGGGCAATTGCACAAAGGCGCTGTCGGGGTATCAAGCCCGGTCGTGTTTCAAGACGCGGGGCTGACAGGGCTGGAGTTTTCCATCGGCGTTGTTGCTTTAGAAGCGCTCGACATCGACGGGGCCGCCGCAGCGGTGCCCGACGCGGCGGCAAGCCTTGTCAAAGTGCTCTCCTGAAGACTGTCGCGGCGGGCCGGATTATTCCTCCGGCTCACCCATTCGCGACAGAGCGTCATTATAATCCTCTTCGGTCGCAAAACCGATCACGATGCCTGACTTGGCCTCGCTCATGTAAACACCGCGCTTTTCGATTTCCGCGTTCGATATGGTCGTGCGCTGGCTGATGCGGCGGCTCCACTGGAACAATAACCCGTTCAAACGGGCGCACTCCGCTTCATAGGCAGGATCAGCGCCAAGATCGACAAACTCGTTCGGGTCTTCCTGAAGGTCAAACAACATCGGGCGGAAGCCGTCTGCAAAAATGTACTTCCAGCGACCGTCATACAGCATGGTCAGATTGGCGTCTTTTACATCGACCCCAAGCTTACGGCGGGCACGGCGGAAGGAATAATCGTATTCGGAAATCACAAAATCCCGCAGCGCATCTGTTTCGCCGTTCAACAACGGGCGCAGGGATTGGCCTTCGATGATATGGCCAAGCTCCGGCCCGTCATAAAAGTCGAGGATCGTTGGCACCACGTCGATTGCTTCAACCAGTGCGTCGCTGACGGTGCCCCGCGTCTTGTCCGCTTCGGGTGAAGGGTCTACCACGATCAGCGGAATGCGGGCGGAAGGGTCGTGGAACAGTTCTTTCTCGCCCATCCAGTGATCCCCGAGATAGTCACCGTGATCAGAGGTGAAGATGATCATCGTATCATCCGCAATCCCCTGTTCATCAAGAAACGCCATCAACGCGCCGGTCTGGTCGTCAATCTGTTTGATCAACCCCATATAGGCCCCGATGACCTTGGCGCGGGTCGCGTCATTGGTGAAAGCTTTAGACACCCGTTCTTCCATAAACGCCTTAAAAATCGGGTGGGGATTTTCTTGCTCGGCGTCCTTGCGCAGAATTGGTTGATGGGTCTGCGGCCCGTACATATCGTGATAGGGTTCCGGCACGATATAGGGCCAGTGGGGTTTGATGTAACTGAGGTGAAGACACCACGGGGTATCGCCGGCCTCTTGGATAAAATCCATCGCGCGGCGGGTGATGTAGGGCGTTTCGGAGTCCTCCTCCTCTGCCCGCGCTGCCTGATCGGAATTGTCCAGAAACCAGCCGCTTAGCAGGTTGCCGTCTTCGTCCTCACCGCTGTTGGCGACGCTTTCCCAAGGATTCTCATCCTCCCAGCCCTTATCCTTCATGTAGTCTTTATAGTTTTCGTTGCGCTTCTTCTTGCGCGCGCTCGGATGCAGACCGTCATCGCGCTCGTAAGGTTCAAAACCGCATTCCGAGACCAGCGCACCGATTTCGCTGTCAGGGGCAAGGCCGAGACGCTTCATCCCTTCCACGTCCGCAGACATATGTGTCTTGCCACAAAGTGCAGTGCGCACGCCAAGGGGGCGCAGATGATCGCCCAGCGTCATCTCCCCGACTTTTAGAGGGATGTTATTCCACGTAGAGCCGTGGGAGCTGACATATCGTCCGGTATAAAACGACATCCGCGAGGGACCGCAGATTGTGGATTGCACATAGGCGCGATCAAAGCGGACACCCCGTTTGGCAAGCGCGTCGATATGGGGCGTATCCAGATGGGGATGGCCTGCACAAGACAGATAGTCCCAGCGCAGTTGGTCGCACATAATAAAGAGCACGTTTTTAGCCATGACGATCCCTAAGTCTTTAAAATTAGTTTGGCCGGAGCCTCGACGGCTCCGACCTGTATCAAGTCGCTTTATCAGCCTTTTGCAGCGTCTGGAATATCGACGCCCAGTTCAGTCAGCGCACGCAGGCTGCCCGGGTGCAGCGGCAGATTGATGTCCTCAACCGCGCCTTGTGGTGTGACGGCGCGCAACCACGGGGATGTTTCTGCCTCGGCTGCAACACCGGCGTAGAAGGCTTTAGTCATCTCATAAACCATCGCTTCATCAGCCTGTTCATTTGTCACGATCCCCACAGTCACCCCAAGAGTTGTCACATCGGAATCGTTTAGCTGTTTATCGCCGTAAACACCCGCTGGCAGGGTTGCCGCGCTAAAGCCCGGACGGCTCACCAGTTTTTGCACCGCTTCGGTTTCCAGCTTGTCAGCCGGAATGCCAAGGAAACGGATTTCATTCGTGACGGCGATCTGTGTCAGCGCAGGGCTCGGCGCGTTGGTTGGATTGCAGTAGACATCAAGATTGCCGTCCTGAAATGCTGCAGTTGCCGCATCCCAGCCGAGCTTTACGGCCTCATAATCCGTGCCTTCTTCCAGACCGGCCACAGCTTTGAACAGACGGGACATGGTTGCATAAGCCGCACCACCTGGTGGTCCAAGAAAGACCCGCTTGCCTTTGACTTGATCAATCGAGGTAATGCCGGAATCCCCGTAAACCGCGATGTGATAAACGCCCATCGGGAAATTCAGCACGGTGCGCAATTTTTCAACCAGTTCTGGCGCCTTGTCGATTTTCGCATACATCGCCGCCTTGTTGCGCATCAGTGCGTGGATGGTCGGGGAGGACATGCAAAAATCGCTCCGGCCCATCGCCACTTCCAGAACGTGACGGGTGGCAGCACCTGTGGCGTTCAACTGGATTTCGTAGTCGGGCAGAGATTTGTTCACCACATTGGCAAAAGTCGTCATCACAAGGTTCGGGCTGGTGCCCGGCCCCAGCGTGGACATGCGCAGCAGTTCCTTGGCGAATGCGCCTGTTGGCAAGGCTGCAACGGCTGCAATGCCGGCGGTTCCAGCCAGTAGGCCGCGCCGTGTAAGTGTTGTATCAGTCATAATAGTTCCTCCTCAGGTGTGTGAATTTTCAGGCATTGGTACAGCGCCGAACCGTGAAGCGGACAACAGCGCGACACCCGCCGCGACAGCGATCCAGGACACAGTCGGCCCAAAGAACAAGAGCGCCACCGCTATGGCGAGCCCGATTGGCGCGTAGCGTTTCTTGCCCCGCGCCGGATAGCAGGCGCGCGAGATCAGCAGGACGGCAAAGCCGACAAACAGGATGGACTGTGCGGAGTCCGACAGGCTGTAGCCGGTTCCAAGCAGCATCGCGGGTTGGTAAATAAAGGCGAACGGGATCACGAACCCCGGCAACGCCAGCCGTGATGCCTCAACCGCTGTGCGCATGGCACCGGAGCGCGCGATAGGCGCCGCTGCAAATGCAGCCAGAGCGACAGGCGGGGTCACGGCGGACAACACCCCGAAGTATAGCACGAACATGTGGGTGTGAATGATCGGCACACCAAGACGTTGCAGCGCCGGACCCATCACCAGAACGATGATCAGATAAGCCGGAACCGTGGGCATCCCCATCCCGAGAAACAGACAGGCCAGCGCCATCAAAAGCAACGAGACCATAAGCTGCCCTTCAGCATAGCTTGCCACAAGAGACGCGAACCGCAGGCCAACACCGGTTAGGTTCAGAATTCCGATAATGATGCCAACTGCGCCCACAATGACAACTAACTGCGCCGAGATCATCCCCGCAGACCGGATAAACCGGAGCCATGATTTCAGATCCACCAACAAATTAGGGCGCAGCGCAAAGCCGAGCACGACCGCAAAGGCAACGCCGATAAAGCCGGAGTATGCCGGGGACGCGCCGCCCACCATCGCCACAACAATCGCTGTGAGGGACAGCATGAAAACAATGATCTGCGCAACTTCGCGCCAGCTGAACTGAACTTTCTCAGGGGGCGCAACGTCCAGATCCATATCCCGCGCGGCGCTGGAAATCGACATGAACAGTCCCGCATAATACAGGATCGCCGGAACCGTCGCAGCCGCGCAGATCGTCAGGTAGGGCTGGCCGGTCACATCCGCCATAATGAAGGCCACAGCCCCCATAATCGGTGGCGTGATCTGACCGCCGCTTGAGGCCGCAGCCTCTACCGCGCCGGCGAAATGGGCTTTAAAGCCGCGTTTCTTGATAAGGGGAATGGTGATGACACCGGTGCCCACTACATTGGCCACAGCACTACCCGAAATTGTCCCGAACAGCCCGCTTGCCACAGTGGCCGCTGCCGCCGGCCCGGAGCGCACCCGCCCCGTTGCGGCAAGAGCCAACTTCACCAGCACCTGATCGATGGTCAGAAACTCCAGCACCGCGCCGAATATGATAAAAATCAGAATGGTCGAAACCACCGTCGCCATAGGACGCCCGAACACGCCGTCAAAAGAATACCACAGGACCTGTATCAATTCTTCGGATGTGATCCCCGCATGACGCATAAAACCGGGTGCATATTGTCCAAGCGCACCGTAAAGCAAAACAATCGCTGCCACACTGGCCATCACCATCCCGACAGACCGGCGGGTCAGTTCGATCACAGCGATCAGCCCCAACCAGCCAAGCCAGATGTCCGCATTTGTCAGAAAGTACAGCCCTGTCTCAATCTCGGCGGCAGCTTTGAAATATTGCCAGACCGCAACCGCGAGGAAACCTGCCGTCACCACCGCAACCAGTCGGTCCGAGAATTTCAGGCTCTCGTTGATGTGAAACAGCAAGACCAGCAGCCCCGCCAGCAGCAACATCCCCACCCGCAGGTAAGATTCGTTAAAGACACCAAAAACCGAAACGTAAAACACAACAGAAACGATAAGCGCAGATAGCGCCAAACTCGCACCGTTGATGGATCGGGAAAGCAGGTTTTGCACCATCCGATTGTTCTCCTCCATGATCATCACCAATCTCGCAAATGTGCTAGACGCGGTGATTCTTATGTGACTACCTAGACACCCCGATAAATTTAGTCGAGACTGCGTTTCACTAGGTGGAACGCAAATGACGAAGACAAATCGCTCCGTAGAGCGCAGTATGGAAATTCTGGAAGTCGTATCGGAAACCGGCGTGTCTTCGCTGGCATTTCTAGCCGCACAGACCGGTTTGCCCAAACCCACAGTGCTGCGGATTTGCGCCACACTGGTTGCACGCAGGTGGCTGTCCCAAAGCAGAAATGACAGACGCTACCGGATGGGTCCACGTTTCCCACGAATGGAAACCGCGCCAGTTCTGATTGATGCGTTGGTTGAAGTAGGCAGCGGCCCCATCGTGGAATTGTCCGTAAAGACTGGTCTGGGAGTTGATCTGGCTGCGTCCATCGGTGACGGGCGACTGGAGATTGTCGACACAACCCGCCAGTTTTCGGTTCATGGCATTTTTCCCGATTGTATCGGCTATCGCCCCTCCCCGTTCCGCTCTGCGCTCGGATGCGTGTTCCTGGCAACTTTGGAAGACGAAAGCCGCAGCAAATGTATCACTAAACTGTCAGCCACGCTTACAGGATCAGACCGGGCAGCGGCCTTGGAGTTCCCAACCAAATTAGCAGACATAAAGGCGACGGAATTTGCTGTGCGCGAGAAGGGATATTGGGGACGTGCGGTGGATTATGGGGGCGTGCCCACGGCCATCAGCGTTGCAATCCGATTCGGCCCAAATGCGGTTGGCGCCCTCAGCTTAGTGTGGCTCGCTGAAGACTACGACACAGACACGGTGGTCGCGCAACATTTGGGCCGCCTGCACGCGACAGCGCAGACTATCGGCGCGCAACTGGCAGCAGAACATCCCAATCTCTTGCTGCCCTCCATCTAACACGCGCTACGCCGAAATACGCCCCTGTTGTTCCATTCTTTAATGTGTTTAGCTGACACAATGATACCAAAGCAGTTTGCGTGTCCGAAAATTATTAAGCATAATTAGGGGGTTAATTCGCTTGGGAGGGGAACATTAGGCGTCGTCCGAATTTCCTGCATTGAACGCCCTTGCAAAAGATGCTTAACATATTAACAAGAATTTCACTTTACGGGAGGATAACAAGTGAACCTGAAATCCAAAATTTTTGCGCTCGGCGCATCCGCTCTTATGGCCTTTTCAGCGCCGGTTCTCGCAGAGGATTGGGCACCGGACGGCCCGCTTACCATTCAGATCGGCTTTGGCGCGGGGGGCTCTACCGATACAATGGGGCGCGTGCTGGGCAAGGTGATGAAGGACAATACCGGCTGGAATGTCGTCGTTGAAAACAAACCGGGCGGGGGGGGCGTGGCCATGTTTACCGGCCTGTCCCAGATGCCGCCAAACCGGAATATCGTCGGGATGGGGGTCAGCATCCCTGTGCTGGTTCAACTGGTAAATCGCGGCGACCAACTGCCGTTTGATATCGACAGTTTTGATTACCTTGGCACTGTCGCCAAGGCCGAACTGGCGCTTGTGGCCAGCAAGGACGCACCCTTTGATACGCTGGAAGAAATGGTCGCACACGCCAAAGAACAAGGCACGCTGGCAGTCGCCACAATGGCGCCACCGCAGGTCCTGGTGATGAAGCAGACCGAAGCCAAAACCGGCGCGAGCTTTAACCTAGTGACAGCCGACGGCGGGGCTGAAGTGATGAAGCTGATTCTTGGCGGACAGGTTCTGGCGGGTTTCGGCTCGGGTGAGCAATACCCCTACCTTGAGTCCGGTGACATGAAGGTCATTGCCGGTGCGAACCAATCCCGTCTGAGCTATGCGCCGGATGTGAAAACCTTCACTGAATCCGGTGTGCCAGCCTATGTTGATCCGGTGTTCTTCCTTGCGATGACCGGCGGCACTGATCCAGAGGCCATCAAGGCGATTTCAGCGGCCATAGACGAGGCGATTAAAGCGCCCGAATTTGCAGAAATCGTGCGCAATGCGGTGAAAGGCGATCCGATCAACATGGGCGTCGAAGGCACCAAGCAAATGATGGTAGACGGTCTGGCCAACGCCAAAGTCCTGTTTGGCAAGTAAAACTGAACGCCCCCTGCTGGCAATCCAGCGGGGGGCATCCAAGGGGGGATCACGTAGTGTCAGCGGACCGCATTTCCGGTATTTTCTTTTTGTTGCTCGGGCTCGCGATGTATTTCGTGGTCAACCCCGCCTATATCGAGACGGTGGAAGGGGGCAGTTTGAACCCCAAAACCGTGCCCAATATTATCTCTGTGATCATTGCGCTGTGCGGCGGACTTTTGGTGGTGAAACCGACGCACCACGAAGTAGGCGATCTTCGAAATATCGCGCGGACGGGGTTTTACAGCCTGCTTCTGATCGCGGGGCTCTATGCCATGTCACGGTTCGGTTTTGAGTATGTCGCACCGGTCCTTGCCTTTGCCATCATGTGGTTCATCGGTGAACGCCGCCCCTTCTGGTTGGCCTTCGGAGCCGTCGGAATGCCAGCACTGATCTGGTTTCTCGTGACCCAAGCGCTAGGCCGCGCATTGCCTTAAAGGACCGCTCTATGGTGGATTTAGCAACAATAACCGCCGGTTTTGGTGACGCGTTTACCCCGTTCAACCTGATGTTCGTGTTGTTTGGGGTACTGCTTGGCCAGTTCGTCGGCGCGGTGCCAGGGATCGGGCCGATCATGGCCATGGCCATCGCGATCCCCTTTACCTTCGGGTTGGATCCACTGCCCGCGATTGCCTTTCTTGTGGGCGTGAACAAAGGCGGGCTGGTTGGCGGTGCGGTGCCTGCAATCCTGATGAATACGCCCGGCACACCCGATGCGGCCGCCACGGCGCTGGACGGGCATCCGCTGGCCAAAAGGGGAAAGCCGCTGAAGGCGACAAAAATGGCGCTGTTTTCGTCCGTTACGGGGGATCTATTCAGCGATATTGTTCTGATTACTGTGTCTGCCCCGCTGGCGATTATGGCGCTGAAAATGGGCCCGATTGAGGTTGTCGCGCTAATGATCTTCGCTTTTTCCATTTTGGCAGGACTAATCGGAAACTCCCTGATCAAAGGCATGATCGCGGCCGCACTTGGCCTGCTGGTGGCCTCGGTCGGACAAGACCCCGAGCATTACACTCCGCGCCTGATTTTCGGGTATTGGGATCTGTTCGACGGGCTGCCCCTGCCCTCGGTCGCGATCGGGATGCTCGCCATTTCCGAAATCCTGCGCCGTATGTCGCTGGCCCATGGTAACGTGAAATCGGGTATTATCACCGACGGTTCCAACAGGCCGGAAGACCGCCGTGTCAGTTGGGCAGAATACTGGGCCTGCCGTTATACGATGCTGCGCGGTGCAACGATTGGAACAATCCTAGGCGCCCTACCCGGTATCGGATCCACGGCGGCGGCCTTCATGTCCTACGCCATGACCAAAGCCGGATCAAAAGACCCGTCAAGCTTTGGCAAGGGCAATCTGCAAGGGATCGCAGCATCTGAATCCGCAAACTCTGCCGTGGTCGGAGCAAACCTTATCCCGCTGCTGACACTCGGTATTCCGGGCAGTGTGGGTGCGGCGCTGATCATTTCGGCCTTTATGATCCACGGAATGCAGCCCGGCCCGCTGTTGTTTGAACAACAGGGTCGTCTGGTCTATGGGCTGTTTGGCGCGATGCTGATGGCGAATTTTGTGAACCTTTGGGTGGGACAATTGGGGCTGCGCTTCTGGACCAAAGTGGTGTCGGCACCGGAGTCCATCATCTTTTCCGCAGCTTTGTTGTTGTGCATCGTCGGGGTTTCCATGGCTACCAGCGGATTGTTCGGCGTAGCCATCATGCTGATCTTCGCCATTGTCGGCTATCTGATGTCCACCTTCGGCTATTCACTGGTCATCTTCATCATCGCGTTTTTCCTTGGACCCCGTTTTGAAAAATCCATCGCGCAATCGCTGGCTTTGACGAACGGAGACCTGACGCAGATGTTCAAAAGCCCCGTTGCAGTCGCTTTACTGGTGCTGTCGGTGGTGTCTTTTGTCTATTTTATGCGCAAGAACGCTGAAGCGGAGGCGATCGACAGCAAAACCTGATCCGGCGAGGTGCCTTTACGCTCGAACCTTTCAAGATACCGTGATACAATCCATTTCAACAGGCAGGTATTTTCCCACCCACGACATGACAGGAAGATACCATGAAAGAACCAGCCCGTAGCAAACGTCCGCCCCGCCTTTTTACCGTTTCCGCCGTTCGTCGGGTTTCGGCCCATATGATCCGCGTGACATTCAGCAGCCCCGAGATCGGGGAGATCGCCGATGGATGTGAGGGGGCAAATTGCAAACTGTTCCTTCCCGAACCGGGTCAGGACATAGCAGCCTTTCGCAAGCAATTGAACGAAGGCCCGCGTCCGGATGTGCGCACCTATACAGTCCGCCATCAACGGCAGGCTGCCTGCGAAATGGACATCGATTTCGTTGATCACGGAGACGCTGGTCCGGCCTCTGCATGGGCAAGGGCAGCACAGGTTGGTGCGTATTGCGGTTTTGCAGGACCCGGTATGGTTAAAGTCAAATCCTTTGAGGCCGAACACTACTTGGTGGTGGCTGATCTTTCTGCTCTTCCACTGGCCGCTGCAACACTGGAGGCTATGCCGGACACGGCCAAAGGCACTGCAATCTTTGAGATCACCCATCCCGATGACCGGCAAACCCTTACGATGCCTGCAGGTGTCACAGCCCATTGGCTGGTAAATCCCACCCCGTCCAAACCGGATGGTCAGGTGGACAAACTGGTGCGTCAGCTCCCTTGGCCAAAGGAGCGTTTGCAAGTTTGCATCGCAGGGGAAAGCAGTATGATCCGCGCCCTGCGACAGTACATCCTTTTGGATCGCAAGCTGCCAAAAGCAGACGCTTATATCGCTGGCTACTGGAAAATCGGACTGATTGAGGACGAACACCAGATCGAAAAACGCAAGGAGGCAACTCCGGTCAGCTAATCTCTGGTCAACCTGCGGTGCGCAGCCTAAAGTGCTGCAAACCCGCAGAGATTTAGGACCAGACCATGCCTGTATTGCCCCAGATTGCCGACCACGCAGAGACCCTTACCGAAATCCGGCGCGATCTTCATGCACACCCCGAACTCGGTTTTCAGGAACACCGCACCAGTGGCATTGTGCAGGGTTTGTTAAAGGAATACGGCGTGGATGAGGTCCACAGCGGTCTTGCCACAACAGGGGTTGTCGGCTTGATCCACGGCAAGGGAACAGGCCCCAAACGCATCGGGCTGCGGGCGGATATGGATGCCCTGCCAATCCATGAAACAACCAATCTGCCCTACGCCTCTAAAACGCCGGGACTGATGCATGCCTGTGGCCATGACAGCCACACTACGATGCTTCTGGGGGCTGCAAAATACCTGTCCCAAACACGAGATTTCGACGGCACAGCCGTGCTGGTTTTCCAGCCCGCCGAAGAGGGTCTTGGCGGTGCGCGCACTATGATTGCAGATGGTCTGTTTGAGAAGTTTCCTTGCGACGAAATCTACGGGATGCACAACAATCCCAACGGCAAGCCCAACCATGTCAGCGTGAAACCCGGTGCGGCTATGGCGGGGGCGTGCTTTTTCGATATTACCGTAAACGGAATTGGCAGCCATGCCGCCATGCCCCAAGCCGGACGGGACACGATTGTGATCGCCGCGTCTCTGGTTGGAGAACTTCAATCCATTGTAAGCCGTAACGTCGCCCCAACCAAACCGGCAGTTCTTTCGGTGACTACTTTTAATTCAGGGAACGCCTACAACGTGGTGCCAGCTTCGGCCACACTGACAGGTACTTTGCGATACTTCCACGACGACGTGCGCGAACTGGTGGAGCTGCGCATCAATGAAATCTGCACCGGTCTGGCAAAAGCCCACGGCATTGAGATCTACGTCAAAATCTGGAACGTATTCGATGTTCTGATGAATGATGCCGACCTATCCGAAGAAATGCTGGATGCCGCCGCCGAAGTGGTCGGGACCGATATGATAGAGCGGTCGGACCAGTTGCGCACCGGTAGCGAGGATTTTGCCGATATGCTGAAGGTGGTGCCGGGGGCGTATTGCACGCTTGGACACAGCGGGACCGTCTCTGTTCACAACCCCGCCTATACGCTTGATGACGACATCCTGCCCGTTGGGGCCAGCATCCTGTCGCGAATCATAGAGCGACGGATGCCACTTTCGTAAAGTAACTACCGTTGGTTGATTTTTCCCGCCTCACGGGAGCGGGTGTTTCGGCTTTCCCGTCCGGGTTATCGTATTAACTAACCTGCTCTGTTGACCGCAGCCCAATTGTAACACAGTATAACTTTGCGCGCGGAAAATTTCTATTTGCGGCAGAGAAGCTTTATCAAGGACGCCCAATGGTTGGTCAGAAAATTCGGAACATGGAAGAATTCTCCGCGAAATGCGGCGTGTCCCGTCCGACAGTCTCTAAATACTTTAACGAACCGACCAGCGTGCGTGCCTCCACCCGTCAAAAAATAGAGGCGGCGCTGGAGCAATATGACTTTCGCCCCAATCTATACGCCGTCAACCAAAACCGGCGGATCACGAAGAACATCGGCATTGTCGTGCCTTACGTGGCTGACCCGTTCTTTTCCGAAGTTGCCCGTAAACTGGAGCGATGCTGTATCGAAGCGGGTTTCTCTCCGTCTACCTTCAGTTCCCACGGCAGCCCCGACCACGAGGTCGAGATCCTCGAAATATTGCGATCCATGCGCCCTGCGGGTGTTTTAATGGCGCCGATCGGTCGAGTTTCCCACAAAAATAAACTGGAGGCTTTCTGCAGGGAGATTCCGACAGTTCTGGTCGATAGCAATCTTGAGGGAATCGGCGCGACGTTTATCGGCTCCAACAACTTTCAGTCAGTGCCTTTGATGGTCGAATATCTCTGCCGCACCGGAGAGCCGCCCTGTTTCTTCGAGATGCCTCCAGTCAATCCAAACGCCAACAAGCGGCGCGCAGCCTATACTCAGGCGATGGAAGAACTGGGTCATACCCCCCACGTGATCCGCGTTGACGGCAACGATTGGGAATTTGAGGAGATCGGATACAAGGGCGGTTTGAAACTACTTGGAAAGGACGATTTGCCAAGCCGGACAATCCTTTGCAGCAATGACAGGCTTGCCATCGGCCTTATGGCCGCCGCTTATGAATTAGACATAAAGGTTGGTATTGCACCCGATTGCAGCTTACGGATCGCCGGCCACGACGATCATCCTTTCGCCCGATATACCTGTCCGTCACTGACAACGATCTCGCAAGACTATGAAGCTATCACGGAGCGCAGTGTCGATGCGCTGGTAAACCTGATCGAGCACGGGCGCGCGACAAAGCAACGTCAGGACACTTTGTACGAGGGCCGTTTGATTATGCGGTCATCTGCCTAACCGATAACTTTACGCGCGTTAATTTTTAATTGACACCGCGACAAGATACATTCTAAGGTCATCCCAGCATCTGATTCACCAAGGGAGGACTAGGGATGAATTTGACTATGCCACTACGCCTAACAAGCATTGCTGCCATACTAGCAGCCAATGCCGCGTTTGCGGAAACTACTATTACCATCGCGACAGTGAACAACGGCGACATGATCCGCATGCAGGGTCTGACCGAAGACTTCACGTCGAAAAACCCTGACATCAAACTGGAATGGGTGACACTGGAAGAGAACGTTTTGCGCCAGCGCGTCACGCAGGACATCGCGGCCAAGGGCGGCCAGTTTGACGTGATGACCATCGGCACTTACGAAGTCCCAATCTGGGGTGCACAAGACTGGCTGGTATCTTTGGATGACCTGCCTGCTGAGTGGGACAAAGACGATATTCTGCCCGCAATCCGCGGTGGCCTGACAGTAGACGGCAACCTCTACGCCGCACCGTTCTACGGTGAGAGCTCTATGGTGATGTATCGCAAAGACCTGATGGCAAATGCTGGCATGGAAATGCCCGAAGCGCCAACATGGGACGAAATCGCCAAAGCTGCCGAAGCCATGACCGACAAGGAAAAAGGCATCTACGGCATCTGTCTGCGCGGTAAAGCAGGCTGGGGCGAGAACATGGCGTTCCTCTCTGCAATGGCAAACAGCTATGGCGCACGTTGGTTTGACGAAGACTGGAAGCCCCAGTTCGACACCGAAGAATGGGCCGCAACGCTGAACACTTACATGGACCTGATGAACAACTACGGTCCTCCGGGTGCTTCTACAAACGGTTTCAACGAAAACCTGTCCCTGTTCCAGCAAGGCAAATGCGGCATGTGGATTGACGCGACAGTTGCTGCGTCGTTCGTGACAAACCCGACAGATTCCACCGTGGCCGAACACGTCGGCTTTGCGCTGGCACCGGACAACGGTCTTGGCAAACGGGGCAACTGGCTCTGGGCATGGTCGCTGGCGATCCCTGCCGGTTCCGATGCAACAGACGAAGCCAAGAAATTCGTCGCTTGGGCCACATCCAAGGAATACACCGCCCTTGTTGCTGAAAGCGAAGGTTGGGCAAACGTACCTCCGGGCACGCGGACATCCCTCTATGAAAACGAGGAATACAAGAAGGTTCCTTTCGCAGAGATGACACTGAACTCCATCAATTCTGCTGACCCGACGAACCCGACTGTTGATCCGGTTCCCTACACAGGTGTGCAGTTTGTTGCCATTCCCGAATTTGCCGGTATCGCAACTCAGGTTGGTCAGGAATTCTCGGCAGCGCTGGCAGGCCAGCAGTCCGTGCAAGAGGCGCTTGAAAAAGCCCAAGCCCTAACCGCTGAAGAAATGGAAGCTGCAGGCTACTAATCCTTTGCACAGCCCGGGGGCGATCCCCGGGACACCAGGACCCCGGGCTGTGTTATATCCTTTCCTGACAGACAAGAACAACTGCACGGAACCCGTGCAAACAGCCGCGCCCCTTTCTGCGCGAGGAGATATGTCATGGCGACCCAACATTCCCGATCCGCTGCCCGCATGATGATGGCCCCAGCAGTAATACTGCTTCTAGGCTGGATGCTCGTGCCCCTGACAATGACGTTGTTTTTCTCTTTCAAGAAATACCTGCCGATGCGAGGTGGGGATCTTGGATGGGTAGGATTTGACAACTACATCCGATTTGTCACCTCCAGCGCCTTCTGGCCTTCGGTTGCCGCCACCCTGATTATCGTGCTCGGCGTCCTCTTTATCACCGTTGTCTTCGGTGTCCTGCTGGCGATCCTTCTGGACCAGCCTATGTGGGGACAGGGTATCGTGCGCATTCTGGTTATCGCACCCTTCTTTGTGATGCCGACCGTTACCGCGCTGGTCTGGAAGAACATGTTTATGGACCCTGTGAACGGTCTGTTTGCCCATCTGTGGCAGGCTTTCGGGCTGACGCCTGTAGAATGGCTCAGTCAGGCGTCGCTCGGCTCTATCGTGATGATCGTGTCTTGGCAATGGCTGCCTTTTGCGACCCTGATCCTGCTGACCGCGATCCAGTCGCTGGACAGTGAACAACTGGAAGCCGCCGAAATGGACGGCGCCCCGCCCCTGTCGCGCTTTGGCTATATCACCCTGCCCCACCTGTCCCGAGCGATCACAATTGTCGTGCTGATCCAGACCATTTTCCTGCTGTCGATCTTTGCTGAAATCTTTGTGACCACCCAAGGCAGCTTTGGCACCCGCACACTGACCTATCTGATTTATCAACGCGTACTGGAAAGCCAGAACATCGGACTTGGCTCTGCCGGTGGCATCTATGCCGTCATCCTTGCGAACATCATGGCAGTCTTCCTGATGCGCATCGTTGGCAAGAACCTGGACGCCTGAGGAGGAACTGAACATGGCTCGCAGCGTCACAACACAACGCAAGCTCGTTAACACCATCGCCGCTTGGTCGATCGGGTTCCTGATCTTCTTCCCGATCCTCTGGACAATCCTGACCAGTTTCAAAACCGAAGCCACGGCCATCGCCGATCCACCGGTCTTCCTGGCTTTCAACTGGACACTGGAAAACTACGAAGTGGTTCTGGAGCGGTCCAACTATGCCCGCTTCTTGTGGAACTCGATTTTCATCGCCGGCGGCTCTACACTGCTCGGCCTGATCATCGCGATCCCTGCGGCTTGGTCGATGGCCTTTGTTCCATCACGCCGCACCAAAGACATCCTGTTGTGGATGTTGTCCACAAAGATGCTTCCGGCGGTTGGGGTACTTTACCCGATCTACCTTATCTTCATCAAAATGGGCCTTCTGGACAGCCGCATCGGTCTGACAGTCGTGATCATGCTTATCAACCTGCCGATCATTGTCTGGATGCTTTATACCTACTTCCGCGAAATTCCAGGTGAAATCCTTGAAGCGGCGCGGATGGATGGGGCGACTCTGAAATCGGAAATTCTTTATGTCCTCACTCCGATGGCCGTTCCCGGTATCGCATCAACCTTGCTGCTGAACTTCATCCTAGCTTGGAACGAGGCCTTCTGGACCCTCAACCTCACCGCCGCCAAAGCGGCCCCGCTCACCGCGTTCATCGCGAGCTATTCCAGCCCTGAAGGGTTGTTCTACGCCAAACTCTCGGCGGCTTCGACAATGGCGATTGCACCGATTTTGATCCTCGGCTGGTTCAGCCAGAAACAGCTTGTCCGTGGCCTGACCTTCGGCGCAGTTAAATAAGGAAGTTACACATGGGACAGATTACACTCGAAAAAGTGAGCAAGACCTTCGGCGATGTCGAAGTCATCCCGCCGCTCGATCTGACGATTGAAAACGGAGAGTTCACAGTCTTCGTCGGACCATCCGGCTGCGGTAAGTCTACGCTGCTGCGCTTGATTGCAGGGCTGGAGGACATGTCCTCTGGTACTCTGAAAATTGACGGACAGGACGCTACCCACGTGCCCCCCGCCAAACGCGGTCTGGCGATGGTGTTCCAGTCTTACGCGCTTTATCCGCATATGAGCGTGCGCAAGAACATCGCCTTTCCAATGCGAATGGCAGGTGTCGATAAAGCTGAACAGGACCGTCGGATCGAACAGGCAGCCGCTGCGCTGAACCTGACCGACTACTTGGAGCGTCGTCCCGGTCAACTCTCAGGTGGCCAACGCCAGCGTGTTGCCATAGGACGTGCCATCGTTCGCGAACCCGAAGCCTTCTTGTTCGACGAACCGCTGTCCAACCTTGATGCCGCCCTGCGGGTTGGCATGCGGCTGGAAATCAGCGAGCTGCACAAACGCCTTGAAACAACGATGATTTATGTGACCCACGATCAGGTAGAAGCCATGACAATGGCCGATAAGATCGTGGTGCTACGCGCAGGTCATATCGAACAGGTTGGCAGCCCGTTGGAACTTTACCACAAGCCGCGCAACAGCTTTGTGGCAGGCTTCATCGGGTCTCCGAAAATGAACCTGATCGAAGGCTCTGAAGCCGCCAAGCACAATGCCCACACCATCGGCATCCGCCCAGAGCACATCGACGTAGCGGACAGCGGCGGGCAGTGGCAAGGTACGGTCGCGGTCGCAGAACACCTCGGTTCGGACACCTTCTTCCACGTGCATGGGACAGGGCTGGGTGAAACCATCACCGTGCGGGCAACCGGCGAAGTCGGCTTCAAATATGGCGACACCATTCACCTTACCCCGCGCGCCGATCAGATTCACCGCTTTGATGCCTCCGGGCTGCGCGTGGAATAACCAAATGGATTTCCAAGACACGACGGGACGCGAGAGCGGCCCGGGGTCGCCCTATGGCCACCCGAAAGCAAGGCATACAAAAATGAAACCGCTTGTACCCCTGTCCGACAGTTCTCTTGGTCAATTGGCCAGTGACATCCGCACGCCCAAGTACGACCGCGCCAACCTAACCGCCGGGATGGTGCATATTGGACTGGGAAATTTTCACCGTGCCCATCAGGCATGGTACACGCACCGGCTGTTTGATGCGGGCAAAAACCATGACTGGGCCATCGTCGGTGCAGGCGTGCGACCTTCGGATGCGTTGCAGCGGGAAAAACTGCTGGCACAAAACTGCCTGACAACTCTGATAGAGCTTGATCCTTCTGGCACTTCCGCCGAAATCTGCGGTGCCATGATAGATTATCTGCCGGTAGAGCCAACCAATCAGGCACTAATCACATGTATGGCCCGTCCCGAAATCCGCATTGTGTCTTTGACTGTCACAGAAGGCGGATATTACCTCGACGCCGCGACCGGTGGTTTCGACGCTGGCCACCCCGAAATCCGGCACGACGCCGAAAATCCTGCCGAACCCCGCACCGCATTTGGCGCGATGATTGCAGCGCTGCGTCTGCGCCGCGAATCCGGCACGGGCCCGTTCACCTGCATGAGTTGCGACAACCTGCAAGGCAACGGCACCGTGTTGCATCAGACGTTGACGTCTCTCGCGCGGCTGTCCGATCCTGATCTTGCTGCTTGGATTGATCAAAACTGCAGCTTTCCTGATTCAATGGTGGATTGCATTGTGCCTGCCACCGGTCCAAAAGAAATTGCGCTGGCTGCTGCTTTTGGTGTCGCTGATAATGCTCCGGTAACGCACGAAAATTTCCGCCAGTGGGTGATTGAAGACAACTTCTGCGCAGGCCGTCCTTCATGGGATGACGCGGGCGCAGTTCTGGTCAACGATGTCGATCTTTATGAGACGATGAAAATCCGCATGTTGAACGGCGGGCATCAGATCATCGCAGGGGCTGGTGACCTTTTGGGGTTGGAAACCGTCGCGCAAGCTATGGCGCATCCGCAGCTGAATGCGCTGATGCGCAAGGTCGAAACCGAAGAAATTGTCCCCCACATCGCCCCTGTTCCAAACATCACGCCGCTGGCCTATCTTGATCTGATCACCGCTCGCTTCTCTAACAGCGAGATCTTTGACACGACCCGTCGTGTCGCCTTTGACGGCTCAAGCCGCCAACCCGGCTTTATCATCCCCTCCATCCGTGACGGGCTCCAAAGCGGTGCTCCAGTTGAGGGGCTCGCCCTCGTCTCGGCAATCTGGGCGCGGTACTGTCAGGGCCACCGAGAGGACGGCAGTACAATCGCGCCGAACGATCCCCATTGGGAAGACCTGACGCAAACCGCACAAGAGGCCGCGGACGCACCAATGCGCTGGCTAGAGATGTCGCAATACTACGGCGATCTCGGTCAGAACCAACGCTTTGCAGATGCATTTACGCAGTGGTTCGAAAAAATTCAGACCAAAGGTCTGGAGGACACTCTCGAAGGTTATCTGAACTCATGATCCTGTGTTGCGGTGAAGCCCTGATCGACATGATCCCCAAACCGACCCTTAACGGAGTAGACGGTTTCGTCGCCCACACGGGCGGCGCGGTCTTCAACACCTCCGTGGCATTGGGCCGACTTGGAATGGACTCCGGCCTGCTGACCGGTTTGTCCACAGATCTGTTCGGAGCACAATTGCAACGCGCCTTGGCGGATAGCAACGTAGACACCGCCCACGCGATTGTATCGGATCGCCCGACCACACTGGCGTTTGTGAAATTGCAGGACGGTCAGGCAAAATACGATTTCTACGACGAAAATTCCGCCGGACGGATGATCGCACCAGAGAACCTGCCACAACTGCCTGACACGGTCAACGCGCTGTTCTTTGGCGGCATCAGCCTTGCCTCCATGCCTTGCGCCCAAACCTACGAAACGCTCCTGACCTCCCAAGGGGATGGGCGCGTTGTCATGATAGACCCGAACATCAGGGAAAATTTCATAACGGATGAAACAGCTTACCGTGCACGGTTAAAGCGGATGATCGCGATGGCCGACATAGTGAAAATCTCCGATGAAGATCTGGGCTGGCTTATTGTGGGCGCACGATCATACGAGGAAAAAGCTACCGAGCTTTTGTCGTCAGGACCGCAATTAGTGATTCTGACAAAAGGCAGCGAAGGGGCATGCGGTTTCTTGAGAGGCGGTGCGCAAGTCAGCGTTCCGGCCCAAAAAGTAGAGGTCGCAGACACCGTGGGCGCGGGCGACACGTTCAACGCGGGCGTGTTGGCGTCACTGGCCCAATCCGGCGCATTGAACAAGCAGGCAATCGCATCGCTGTCAAAAGACACACTGGAAAAAGCGCTTGCACTCGGCGCCCGTGTTGCTGGCATCGTTGTATCCCGCGCAGGCGCCAACCCGCCTTGGCATTCGGAACTTTGATCAGGGTCACTCGCCGGGGTCTCGATCGATCATAAACGGTTTAATCCGGTTTTTCCGGCGTTGCTTGATCCAGTCTTGCTCTCTTTCGCGCCAGTCACGAAATGCGGCTTCGGCTTTGGCATGGTCGTCTTGTGACCATTCACATACTTCGGGCACCGTAGACGGCGCAGCCGGAAAATCCAACTCGGGCGCATATCGAAGCGCCTCTGCTGTAAAAGCGTCCCGTTCCTTGGGCGTGCGCCAGAACCCATAGGTCGTATCGTCCCCAAAAAACCTCCGATGTTCTGGCAAATAGGCGAACAATTTCCGCTGATTGAACGCTCGTTTGGTAAACTTCGGTAGCTTCTTAAAGCGCCGCAACCACAGCGTTGCCGGTTTTGGAACAGATCGGCGCTCCATCACTGCGTCCTGTTGAAACACCGCGCCGATGCCAAGATCCGAAAACATATTGCCGATCAAGCCACCCTTGGCCCTGTTTTCATATACAAAATGACGCACTGGAAAAAACTGTTTGAAAGTCGCGATTTGCGCGCCATAGTCAAAGCGGAATTTTTGGAAATTCTGGAATTCCTCAAAGCTGCGTGTGGATTTTCCGTTCACGATCCCTTCGGTGTACATGGATTCCGCAAAACTGTCAGGACGTCTGAAGTAGACCAGTATTTCTGCATCAAAACCGTCGAGCAGCTCTGCAAGTCGTGCAAATATAATTGAACGCAGTCCACGGATATTTGTGGCAGCCGAGCGCTCCGCCGTACTTAGGTTCGTCTTGTTCGGAAGCATCCTGTAGAATGTCTCTGCACTCAGGATAATTTTTGAATATTCCTGCCGTATTTCTAACAGATGTTGACGAAACCCGGCCAATTCTTCGCGGTCTTGCGCCCCGTATATACCCAGCGATTTTGGCACCTCGAAATGGGCATTCGTACTGATCGCGGTACTGCGCTTTTTTCCGATGAAGCGGTAGGTTTCGGGATAGTACACACCCCGCTCTTTCAGCGCCGCACGGTTATCCGCCAGCACAGATTGCAACAGGGTTGTTCCCGTTTTATGGGATCCAACGTGGATAATTACTTTGGTCATTTTCAACACACGTAAACAAAAAACTTGTTGGCCGAATTCACGGCGCACCCAAGGCTAACGTCCTTGGGGATCGGGGATCAAGGAAAACCTCGGCGCTCAGTGGCGCAGTGCTGGTCCCATTGCATTCGCAGTATCAAGCAGGAGCGGCACGATCTTCTTTTGTATTTCATCCTCGCTCCACTGGAACGAAGAAACCGAACATTGTATCGCGGCATAGGCCACACCGGAAGGGCCGCAAATGGGGGCGGCAACACCAATTTCGTTCAGGATCATTTGGTTACGCGATATAGCAAAACCATCGATGCGGGCTTTTTCAACGCTGCGGGCAATTTCCTCGCGGTCTAGTGTCGTGCTGGGGGTAAGGCGCCGCAAGGTCCAGTCTGCAACCGCCTGTTGGCGCACCTCATCTGGATGGGTCCCAAGCATGGCCCGTCCCGAAGAGGTACTTAGAACCGGAAGCCGACGACCGATTACCGTGGCTGCAAAGTAGGTCCGCTTACAGGGCAGACGACTGACATATATGATGTGGTCCCCTGACATCTCGGCCAGATTGATCGTTTCCCCCAGTTCCTGCGACAGGTCGATCAGTTTAGGCATCGCCACAGGGATCAGCGGGTCGGACCAAAGGTAGGAATACGCGAAGTTTAGAAACGCATGTGATGGCCTGAATCGCCGCGTGTGGGGGTCTTTTTCCAACATCCCCTCAAGGTGCAGCGTATTGGCCAACCGCTGCACTGCACTTTTTTCCAACCCTGTGCGTTCCGCCAGTTCAGGGAGCGACATTTCAGTGTGGTTCTCGTCAAACGCCTTCATAAGACTTAGACCTTTTGCAAGAGAGGCCACAAAAAGCGTATTCTGCTTTGGTTTTGTTTCGAAATTCACCGTTGTTACCCCTCCCAAGTCGCAAACGTTAGGTCGATGACCTTAAAGATCAGTCTTTACCGGAATGTTTTGTTCTTGACGACTCGTTAAACCCGTTGATACGTTTAATTACAATTCGATGCTACATATTATAATATAATATGGCAACAACGAAGCCGGGGGCACCTGGCAAGTCAACAAGGGAAACAAAATGACTTTCAAAGCTAAAGCATTGGGAATGGCTGCGGCTGCCGCTGCGATGATCGCCGCTGGCGCGGCACACGCAAATAAGGCAGACGGCGTTCTGAACGCAGCCTTCACCAAAGAGCTGGAAAACGTAGATAGCTACTTTAACTCCTCCCGCGAGGGCGTTGTTCTTCAACGGGCTATCTGGGACGGCCTGATCTATCGTGATCCGGCCACAAACGAATATAAAGGGAACCTCGCCACATCCTGGGAGTGGATTGACGATACAACGCTGGAATTCAAACTGCGTGAAGGCGTGACGTTCCACAACGGCGAAGCGTTCAACGCGGATGACGTTGTTTACACCGTAAACTTTGTCGCTGATGAAAAGAACGGCGTTAAAACACAGCGCAACGTGAACTGGATGAAATCGGCCGAGAAAATCGACGATTACACCGTCCGCATCCACCTTAAGGAAGCTTTCCCAGCAGCGATTGAATTTCTGTCCGGTCCGGTATCCATGTATCCGAATGAATATTACGCTGAAGCTGGCCCATCGGGCATGGGTCTCGAACCTGTTGGCACTGGCCCCTACAAAGTAACCAAGGTTGTACCGGGCTCTCACTTTGTTCTGGAAAAGAACGAGAACTATCACGACAGCCCCAAAGGCCAGCCGGAAATCGCAAAAGTTGACATCCGTACGATCCCTGATGTGAACACACAAATTGCCGAACTGTTCTCCGGTTCTTTGGATCTGATCTGGCAAACACCTGCGGACCAAGCTGAAAAACTCTCTACAATGGAGCAGTTTACAGTGGCTAATGAAAGCACCATGCGGATCGGTTATCTGACACTGGACGCGGCTGGCCGCACAGGCGACGATAACCCGTTTACCAAGCTGAAGGTGCGTCAGGCCGTGGCACACGCCATTGACCGCGAAGCACTGGTTGGTGCGCTGTTGAAGGGTAAAAGTAAAGTTGTCTCCTCCGCGTGTTTCCCCAGCCAGTTCGGGTGTGAACAGGATTTGACAAGCTATGAATACGACCCTGAAAAAGCCAAGGCTCTGCTGGCCGAAGCGGGTTATCCGGACGGATTTTCCACCGACTTCTACGCATACCGCGACCGCGATTATGCTGAAGCGATCTCCTCTTTCCTGAATGCGGTTGGAATCGACACCAACTTCAACATGCTGCAATATTCCGCACTGCGTGAATTGCGCATGAAGGAAGGGACGCCGGTATCGTTCCAGACTTGGGGTTCCTATTCGATCAACGACACGTCCGCGATCACCAGCCAGTTCTTCAAGTTCGGCTCGCTCGATGATGCACGCGACGAGGAAATCCGCGACTGGCTGAACACTGCGGACAGTGCCACTGATCCAGAAGTGCGCAAGGAAAACTACTCCAAAGCGTTAAAGAAGATTGCAGACCAAGCCTATTGGGTGCCGATGTTCTCTTACAACACGAACTACGTGTACACCAAAGAGATCGACTACACACCGACACCGGATGAGGTTCTGCGCTTCACTACAATGAGCTGGAACTAATCCATCCTGAATATCGGGCGGAGGCTGTCATGGCCTTCGCCCGTTTTTTTATTGCCCCCTGCGCGGTTCCTTGACCTTTGGCGCAACGGGCCCCTTTCCCGCACTTAGCAAAGAGGTATTCACGCCAGTGCTGAACTTTATCTTGAAACGCTTGGGCCTTGCCGTTCTGGTTGCGTTCACCGTGTCATTCATCAGTTTTTCGCTGATGTTCCTGTCCGGTGATCCCGCAGCTGCACTGGCAGGCGAGACAGCATCGGACCAGGACGTCGAAGCGATCCGGGTTCTCTATGGTTTTGACCGTCCTATGTTGGTCCAATACTGGGACTGGTTGTCCTCTGCTCTGGTTGGGGATCTGGGCGAAAGCTATTACTTCAAACTGCCCGTATCGAGCTTGATTGCGGAACGTCTGCAAGTGACCATGCTGCTGGGGTTGTGCGGGATTTCGTTTGCACTGCTGACAGCGGTGCCTCTGGGTGTTGCGGCTGCGATCCGCCCCAACTCTATCATTGACCGCATCGCGCTGTTTTTGTCGGTTGCCGGTCAGGCGATGCCGTCTTTCTGGTTCGGCCTGATCCTGATTGTGGTTTTTTCCATCCAGCTTGGGTGGTTGCCGCCGTCCGGTACAGCGACTTGGCGCCACTTTATTATGCCGACCATTGTGCTTGGCTATTACGCGATGCCAGCGATTATGCGTCTGACTCGTGCCGGTATGCTGGAGGTTCTGTCCTCTGAGTATATCCGCACAGCACGGGCCAAAGGCGCGAGCGAGTTTACCGTTCTGTTCAAACACGCGCTGCGCAATGCGATCATTCCGGTGGTCAGCCTCGCGGCTGTGCAAATGGGCTTTATGCTGGGGGGTTCCATCGTGGTAGAAAGCATCTTTGCGCTTCACGGTGCGGGGTATCTGGCGTGGGAAAGCATCGCGCGGAACGATCTGCCAACCGTGCAGGCGCTGATCCTTGTGTTTTCCCTTTTCTATATCGTTTTCACATTCTTGTCGGACGTTCTTAACGCTTGGCTTGATCCGCGTATGAGGGCCGGTTGATATGAGCGACGCAACAACAAACATGACGTCCGACCCCATGCTGGAGGCCATTGTCGGCCCCACGCCCGGACAAATGCTGCGCAAACGGATTTTCGGCCACCAAGGTCTGATGATCGGTGTCGTGGTGCTGGGCATCCTGGTGCTTGTGGCCATTTTCGCGCCTCTTCTTGCACCCCATGACCCCTACGCCCAAAGCCTGATGGCGCGGATGAAACCGCCGGTATTTCTGGGCGGCACATGGGAGCATCCCCTTGGCACCGACCATCTGGGACGGGACTACCTGTCGCGGCTGATCTACGGCGCCCGAGTCTCGCTTATGATCGGTGTCGTAGCTGCCACTATTTCCGGCGTGATCGGGACTGCGATGGGGGTGGCTGCCGGTTACTTCGGCGGCAAAGTTGATGCGGTTGTGACCTATCTGATCAACGTGCGACTGGCGATGCCGGTGGTTCTGGTGGCGCTGGCCGTCGTTGCGATCCTTGGCGGATCGTTGCAGGTGGTGATTGTGGTGCTGGGTCTGCTGCTGTGGGACCGGTTCGCGGTTGTCATGCGCGCCAGCACTTTGCAGGTGCGTGGACGGGAATATGTAGCGGCCGCAAAGGCCGTTGGCTGTTCCACCCCGCGCATCCTGATGTCCGAAATCATGCCGAACATCGCCAACAACCTGATCGTTGTCATGACACTGGAAATGGCCCACGCCATTCTGTTGGAAGCTGCACTGTCGTTTCTGGGTCTGGGTGTCCAACCCCCCACCCCAAGCTGGGGTCTGATGGTATCCGAGGGCAAGAACATGATGCTGTTCGAGCCGTGGATGGTCCTGATACCGGGTGCCGTTTTGTTTGTGTTGGTTCTGGCAATCAACCTGATGGGCGACGGTCTGCGTGACGTCACTGCCCCAGAAAACCGGAGTTGAGCTGATGAACAGTCCACTTTTACGCGTCAAAGACCTGACCATCGACATTCCTGTCGGTGGGGGCACTCTGAATGCGGTGCGCGGCATTGATTTTGATCTGAACCGCGGGGAAACCTTGTGTATCGTCGGGGAAAGCGGATCGGGGAAATCCCTGACCTCGCTGGCATTGATGGGGTTGCTTGGCGGGCGGATCAAACGCACCGCCAGCCAGATGGAATTTGACGGCATCGACCTCACCAAAGCCAACAGCAAGACAATGCGCGCTTTACGCGGTGATCGCATGGCGATGATCTTTCAGGAGCCGATGACCTCGCTCAATCCCGCTTTCACCATTGGCAACCAGTTGATGGAAGCGCTGCTGCTGCACCGCAATGTCGGCAAGGAGGCCGCTCGCGCCCGTGCGATCGAGCTGTTGGAAAAGGTTGGCATCACCGCCGCCGAGAGTCGCCTGTCGCAATATCCCCACCAGCTTTCGGGTGGTTTACGCCAGCGTGTGATGATCGCGATGGCGCTGATGTGCGAACCCGAATTGATCATTGCGGACGAACCCACGACCGCGCTTGATGTGACCATTCAAGCGCAAATCCTGCGTCTGCTGGTGGATCTCGGGCGCGAAATGAACATGGCGATGATCCTGATCACGCACGATCTGGGCGTTGTGGCCCGTGTCGCGGATAAAGTCGCGGTGATGTATGCGGGCGAGTTGGTGGAAACCGGATCAGCCGATCAGGTGTTCAACGCGCCGATGCACCCCTACACCCGTGGTCTGCTGCGCTGCATCCCGCAACCGGGCAAAACCGAACGGGGCGCGCGGCTTGGCACCATTCCGGGCATCGTTCCCAACCTTGTGGGCGGTGTGACCGGCTGCCCCTTCCGCACCCGTTGCGACCATGCTGTTGCGGCCTGCCGCAACGCCATCCCCCATAGAAAGCCTGCGGAGAACCACCGTTTCCGCTGCGTCCACGAGACAGGCCATCAAACAGCGGAGACCGTCGTATGAGCAATACCGACACGACCCAACCGGTGCTGGAACTGCGGAGCGTTTCCAAAACCTACACCGTGAAACAGGGCATGTTTGGCAAGCCCAAGCCCCTTAAAGCGATCAACGATGTCTCAATTTCGTTGAAACGGGGCGAGGTTCTCGGGCTGGTCGGGGAATCTGGCTGTGGTAAATCCACGCTCGCCAAAATCCTGCTCGGCCTTGAAGAGCCGACCAAAGGCGAAGTGCGCGTAGACGGAGAGGTCATCGGCGCCACTGACAGACGAACCCTCGCCCGCCGCATCCAGCCGATTTTTCAGGACCCTTACTCCTCGCTTAATCCGCGCAAATCCATTGAGGATATTATCTCTTTGCCGTTGCGGGTGCATAGCATCGGGGACAGCAACACGCAGGATAAGGCAGTTCGGGAAATTCTTGACATTGTCGGCCTGCCGCAACGGGTAATGCGCACCTATCCAAGCCAGATGTCCGGTGGCCAGCGCCAGCGTGTTGCGATCGCGCGGGCCTTGATCATGAAGCCTGAAATCGTGATTTGCGATGAACCAACCTCCGCGCTGGACGTGTCGGTGCAAAGCCAGATCTTGAACCTTCTGAACGACTTGCGGGCCGAGTTTAATCTGACTTACCTGTTCATCAGTCACGACCTTGCCGTGGTTGAACATCTCGCCACTCGTGTGGCTGTGATGTATCTGGGGCGGATAGTGGAGGAGTCGTCTGTCGGGGGGCTGTTTGATACTTCGGGCCACCCCTACACGCAGGCCCTGCTGAAATCGGTTCTGACACCGGAAGCGGGCAAAGGCGTGCCTGACACCGAACTTGGCATGGAATACCCCAACCCGATTGCCCCGCCAAGCGGATGTCACTTTCACCCCCGCTGTCCGATGGCAATGACCCATTGCGCGACAGTGCCGCCGCGTCCCGTTCCAACGCCCGAGGGCCATGTGGAATGCCATTTGTTTGACACGGAAAACGGCCATGACACCGGCACACCGCTGATGCGGGAGGGCGTGTGATGATCCCGAATCTTTCAAACAGCCAGACCGTGCGCAAAACCGTGATCGAAACAGAACATGGCGTGGTTGCGGCGCAACACTCCCGCGCTGCACGGATTGGTGCAGAAGTGCTTGCCGCGCGTGGCGACGCGGTAGATGCGGCCACAGCCGTGTCCTTTGCGATTGGTGTGGTCGAACCTTGGATGTCCGGACCAGCGGGTGGTGGCGCGATGATGTTGTGGCGTGCTGACGAACAGCGCGCCTATACGCTCAACTATGGCATGCGCTCCCCCAAAAACCTCGATATTGCGGACTATCCTTTATCAGGCGAAGGCAAGGCCGATGACCTGTTCCCATGGGAAAAAGTCGTTGATGACCGTAATGTTCAGGGCGCCAAATCCATCGCCGTACCTGGTCTTGTCGATGGTGTCGGCAAAGCCCACGAACGGTTTGGCAAAATGCCTTGGCGCGATCTGGTGCAGCCTGCTGTCGATCTGGCCAATGAAGGGCTCTATGTGGACTGGTATGCGGCGCTGATAATTGCCTCAACCACCCGTGCCCTGTCCCAAGATTCCGATGCAGCCGCGCTGTTTCTGGAAGATGGCCAATGGCCCACCATCGCGGGTTGGACCAGCATTGCGGAAAAGCGGCTGGATATGTCGGCTATGGCAAAGTCACTGGCGCAGATCGCCGAAAAAGGCGCACGGGAGCTTTATGACGGAGAGCTCGGCGCGGCGATGGCTGCGGATATTCAAGCCAAAGGCGGCAGCCTTAGCCATGAAGACCTACGCGCCTATCACGCCACCTTCCATGATCCCCTGCAATTCAGCCACGGCAGCGCAAAATTCAACGTTCTGCCCGGTCTGACCGCTGGTCCCACCTTCCAGCAGGTATTCAGTCACCTCGACCCTGCTGCCATGAATGGCACAACGCCGGATGGCGCGGCCTATGCCGCCTATGTGGACGGGTTGAAATCGGCCTATGCCAAGCGGCTGGACGAAATGGGCCATGACGGGGAATCCCCCGAAGCCCCCGGATGCACTACCCACTTTTCGGTTGTGGACCGGCACGGCAATATGGTTGCCCAGACCCAAACCCTGCTGTCGATCTTTGGCAGCCGCGTTGTGTCGCCTTCAACAGGTTTCCTGATGAACAATGGCATTATGTGGTTTGATCCGACACAGGGCAAGCCGAACTCTCTGGCGGCGGGCAAGCCCTGTCTGATGAATGTTTGCCCTGTTCTGGGGGAAACCGGTGACGGTGCCCGCTTTGCCTTTGGCGCATCGGGCGGACGCAAGATCGTTGGCGCGGTCTCACAGCTATCGTCATTCGTCAGTGACTACGGCATGTCCCTGTCGGACGCCTTCCACCACCCGCGCATTGATGTGTCGGGCGGTGATACGGTGGTTGTGGACGACAGCTTGCCTGCTGATGTGCAGGCCGGTCTGGCCGAAAAACACCCGATCCACAGCGCACGCCGCACCGTATTTCCGTACGCATTTGCCTGCACCGCTGGTGTGATGCGCCGTAACGGAAAAAACGCCGGCTGTACCGAAATAATGTCGCCGTGGGGCGATGCAATATCCGAGGATCAAATATGACCCGTGACGCAGCAATAGAGCGTATCAGCAGCTACTTCGACAGTGGCACTTTCCAGTCCGAACTGGCCGATCTGGTCTCCCATGAAACCGAAAGCCAGAACCCCGAGCAGAAAGCCAAGCTGGGGATTTATCTGGAAGAGGCTATCCAACCTCGCCTTGAAGCTGCCGGTTTCACTTGTGAAATCTTCCCCAACCCCAATCCCGTCGGTGGTCCGCTGCTGATCGGGGAGCGGATCGAGGACCCTGCCTTGACCACTGTTCTGACCTACGGCCACGGCGATGTGATCCGTGCCCAGACGGATCAATGGCGCGAGGGGTTGCATCCCTTCAAGCTGGTAGAAGAAGGCGAGCGGCTGTACGGGCGCGGAACGGCTGACAACAAAGGCCAACATCTGATCAACATCGCCGCGATAGAGGCTGTGCTGGCCGAACGCGGATCCCTTGGCTTTAATGCTAAAATCGTTCTGGAGATGAGCGAAGAAACCGGTTCCGCCGGTCTGCGCGAATTTTTTGAAGCCCAAAAGGACGGTCTGTCTGCGGATGTCCTGATCGCATCCGACGGACCACGCTTGCAGCCCGAACGCCCGACCATGTTTATGGGATCACGGGGCGGAGTCGGCTTTGATCTGACGCTTGAGTTGCGCGAAGGGGCGCATCATTCTGGTAACTGGGGCGGCTTGCTGGCCGATCCGGCGATGATCCTGTCCCATGCGCTCGCCACTATTTGTGATCGTCGCGGCCAGATCCAGATCCCCGAGTGGCGCCCGACCAGTTTAACGGATGATATTCGCGCTGCTCTCAAAGACCTGCCCGTGTCCGAAGGCGATGGGCCAGAGGTGAATGAGGACTGGGGCGAGGAAAGCCTGACCCCTGCGGAGCGAGTCTATGGCTGGAACAGTTTTGCAGTGTTGGCCATGTCCTCTGGCGTGCCCGAAGCGCCTGTGAACGCGATTTCAGCGACCGCGCGGGCGACTTGTCAGTTGCGTTATGTGGTCGGGACTGAAACAGACGACATCCTGCCAGCCTTGCGCCGCCATCTGGATGCAAACGGGTTTGAGGATATACAAATCACCCCGCAGGACCGCGGCTTCTTTGCGGCGACCCGCCTTGATCCCAATCACCCTTGGGTGGCTTACGTCAAGGACAGCCTTACCCGCACCGCTGGGCAGGAACCCCATGTGCTGCCCAATCTGGCAGGCTCCCTGCCGAATGACAGCTTTAGCGAAGTGTTGGACCTGCCCACGGTTTGGGTGCCTCACAGCTATCGCGGTTGTTCGCAGCACGCACCGGACGAGCATGTTTTAAAGCCCGTTTGCCGTGACGCCTTGCAGGTGATGGCCGGTCTGTTTTGGGACATTGGATCGGATAAGGATGCCGTTCCTGCCAAAACGAAATAGCGCCAGACGCAATAGGATATAAAAGACCGCCAATGTGCGGTCTTTTTTCGTTTTACGGTCGTTCGCAAGCAATTTTTATCCTCAAGCAAAATTATATATAATCATTGAAAATGGCTCCGAAGATATATACACACCAAGCCATAACCTTAGTGGAGCCTGACATGACCCAGCACACCTATACCCGTAACGCGATCGCACAAATGGATGCCAATGACCCGATGGCCCATCTGCGCGACCGCTTTGAACTGCCAGAAGGCGTGATCTACCTCGATGGCAATTCCCTTGGTGCGCTGCCTAAAGGGGTTAACGAACGCCTGCAAAAAGCTGTCACAGAGGAATGGGGCAAGGGCCTGATCCGCAGCTGGAATGACGCGGACTGGTATCCGGCACCCCAACGCACCGGCGCGGCAATTGCCCGTCTGATCGGAGCGGGAGAAGACGAAGTGGTTGTCTGCGACTCCACCTCTGTGAACCTTTACAAGGTTCTTGTTGGTGCGCTGCGGATGCGCAAGGACCGGAAGGTGATCATTTCCGAACAGGGCAACTTCCCGACTGACGTTTATATCAACGCGGAAGTGGCCGATATGATGGGCTACGAACTGCGCTGTGTCGCGCCCGAAGACGTAGAGCAAGCCATTGCAGAGGCGGGTGAAACCCTCGCCGCTGTGCAACTGACCCATGTGCATTACAAATCCGGCCGAATTTACGACATGAAGGGTATCACCGAACAGGCGCAGACTTTGGGGGGGCTGGTGATCTGGGATCTCGCCCATTCCGCAGGAGCGCTGCCGGTCGATCTGAACGGCTGCAACGCCGACTTTGCAGTCGGGTGCGGGTATAAATACCTTAACGGCGGTCCGGGCGCGCCAGCCTTCCTGTTTGTGGCGTCCCGCCATCTGGCGGAGATGCACCAGCCGCTGGCGGGCTGGCATGGTCACGCCAAACCGTTCGCGTTCACCCAAGGGTATGAACCTCATGCCAAGATCGACCAGATGCTGACCGGCACCGCGTCACAACTGGGTCTGATCGCGCTGGAATCCGCGCTAAAAGTGTTTGCTGATGTGGATATGAGCGCGCTTCGCAAGAAGAACCAGCAGCTTGGCGATCTGTTCATCGCTTTGGTCGAACAGGAACTGGACGGCATGGGCTTTGAACTTGCCAGCCCGCGTGATGGCGCGGCGCGGGGCAGTCAGGTCTCCCTGACACATGCCGAAGGCTATCCGATTGTGCAGGCGTTGATTGCGCGGGGCGTGATCGGCGACTTCCGCGCGCCCGACATCCTGCGCTTTGGTTTTGCAGCGCCCTATGTGAGCTATCAGGACATCTGGGACTCGGTCAGCCACCTGCGCGAAATTATGAAAACCGGGGAATGGGATCAGGCCAAGTTCAAAACCCGTCAGGCCGTCACCTGACCTGTTCGCCGCTAGCAGCGTTAAACACCTGACGTGTCAGTTGGATATGCGCGCCGAGCAGACGTTCGGCGCGTTTTTTGTCCCGATCAATCACCGCTTCCATAATCTCCGTATGACCTTCCAGCGACAGCGCTTCTGCAAGGCGGGCCACAACCGCATCGTGATCTGCACCCGCTGCTTGGGCGGCGCGAATGGCCGGACTGATCGCAAGGTGCTTGCGATGCCGCAACAATTGCGCGTTCACATGGTCGTAAAAGTGATGCAGCGTTTTTGACGTACAAGCGGCAAGCAAGGCGCGGTGGAACCGGTCGTGCAATGCCTCCCACGCATCAAAATCTGCTTCTGTCAGTTTGGCTGCATCCACCGTGAACCGGCTAAGTCTAAAATGGGCCGTGACGATTTCCTCTTCCCAGGCTTCGTCGCCCTGAACCATCGCATCCCGCAACATCGCCAGTTCAACCGTTTGCCGCGCATTGGTCAGGTCGTGCAGCTCCGCTTCGGACACCGGCGCCACGATAAACCCGCGATTTTCCCGCGAATGCACCAGCTGTTCGGATTCCAGACGCGCCAGAGCCTCCCGCATGGGTGTCCAGCCAAACCCGTATTGGGCGCATAGTTTCTTAAGGTTCAAAGGCGCATCAGGGGCCAGCCGCGTAAACAGAATATCCTGCTTTAACGCCTGATAGGCATCTTCTGTTTTGGACACGGGTGAGGGCTCCTGCTAGATGGCATCGATATATTTCGCGGCACATTCGGACCGAGTATATATATCCCCATCTGCAGGACAATCCGCGATTTACTTCCTTGCATCCGATCGGATCCGCGATGCGCTGTCCCCGAGCTACTGAATAAGACTACCCGCCAGAACGTATGCGACTCTCTAGGATTGTTGACAATCCTAGACTGCAACCTCACTGTCGCGTGGAAAGCCCTCCCCCAAAACCTTCGAATAGATAGCGACTTTTAGAATGACTGATACAACGCATACCACACACGATGCCGATGAAGATATTCGCAATCAGGACATTAAGATCTACATCAATGGAGACTTGTTCCATCGGGACGAAGCCAAGGTTTCGGTCTACGACAGTGGTTTTATGCTTGGCGACGGAATGTGGGAAGGTATGCGCCTTTATGACGGGGTCTGGGCCTTCTTTGACGAACATATGGACCGGTTTTTCGGTTCGTGCAAAGCTGTCTCTCTGGATGTGGGCATGGATCGCGCGGGCATTATGGAGGCGCTTACAAAAACGGCTGCGGCCAATGGGATGACAAGGGATGTCCACTGTCGTTTGATGCTGACACGGGGGACCAAGGTCAAACCCTTCCAGCACCCTTCGCTCAGCCGTTCGGGGCCGACACTGGTGATCATCATGGAGCATTCCAAACCGGTAGACAGCCTGCACAGCGCAGGAATCCGGCTTGCCTCTGTTCCGCAGGTGCGCGGTCTGCCCAACAGTCAGGACGCCAAGTTCAACAGCCACTCCAAGCTGAACTGCGTCATCGCCTGTTTGCAAGCAGAACAGGCCGGCGCGGATGAGGGGCTGATGCTGGACCCGCATGGTTTTGTGAATACCACCAACGCCTGCAACTTTTTCATTGTGCGAAAGGGGGAGGTTTGGACCTCTACCGGCGATTACTGCATGAACGGCGTGACCCGTCAAAAGGTGATTGATCTGTGCCGCGCAAACGACATCCCCGTGTATGAGAAAAACTACTCGCTCTATGAGGCCTATAGCGCGGATGAAGCTTTCCTGACCGGCACATTCGGCGCACAAACACCGGTGGCAGAAATTGACGGGAAAAAGATCGGTTCAGGCAATCGCCCCGTCATGGCCCGCATCCAGAAGCTTTACAAAGAGTTGATCCGCGAGAACGTTGCCGAACATCAGGGCTGATCACGTTCTTGGTCCTGACAGGACGGCCTTTTATAGCGTGCGGCGCGCCGCTTCGATCATGAAATCAATGAAGCTGCGCACCTTTGGGTCCTGCAAGCGCCGATGGGGATAGAGGCACCCCATGACCGAGGCAACCGGCGGCGTGTCCGGCAGGATTTCCACCAGACGCCCCGCTGTCAAATCCGCCGCCACATCAAAGCGGGGCTTGTTCACAATACCCCGCCCGTCCAGTGCCCACTGGGTCAGCACATCCCCGTCGTCGCTGTCATATTTCCCCGCCACTTCGCATTTTTGCGGTCCGTCCGGTGTCTCCAATGTCCAGAAGTATTCAGGAGAGCGGGGATAGCGCAGCAACAAACAGTTGTGATCGCCTTGCGTCAAATCCTGCGGTGATTTCGGCGTGCCGTGCTTTTTCAGATAAGACGGCGCTGCACACAGCACGCGCGGACAGTCGACGATTTTTCGCAGTTTCAACGTAGAATCCGGCGGCGTGCCGACGAAGAATGCCACATCCAGCCCGTCCTCCAGAATATCCACCTTCCGGTCCGACAGACGCAGGCGCACTGAAATATCGGGATAAAGGTCCACGAACTCCGGCACCAGCGGCGCAACGATACGTTTGCCCATGCCAAGGGGGGCTGTGACATGGATCGTCCCGCGTGGATTCCCTGCAAACCCCGCAATCACCGCTTCGGCATTTTCAAGGTTTTCAATCACCAGTCGGGCGTGGTCGTAAAAGCTGACCCCTGCATCTGTCGGGGACAGTTTACGGGTGGTCCGATTGAACAGGCGCACCGCAAGGCGGCTTTCCAGCTCTTTTATCCGGTTGCTTGCCACAGCAGGCGTCAGACGCAAATCGCGCCCGCCAGCGGTGATACTGCCCAGTTCGACCACACGTACAAAGACCCGAAGACTCTCCAGATAGGGCATAGCGTTAACCTTTCTCTCTGTAGGTAAACCCCTGCAATATCAGGGTGGAATCGCCAATTATCAACGAAACGTTGAAAAAGCTTACCATTCTGGCGTGTTTTTATGAACTGAAATCTGGGGCAAGACGGCATTCAAAGCAACGTCGAGAGGATACGACGATGACCCCACGCACCGAAATCCGCTTTATGCTCAACGGCCGCAATGTCTACCTGAGCGATATTTCCGCCAGCGATACGCTGCTGGATTATTTGCGGCTGAACCAGCGTCTGACTGGCACGAAAGAAGGCTGCGCTGAAGGTGACTGCGGGGCCTGCACCATTCTTGTGGGGCGCTTTCATCAGGGAAACTTGCGGTATGAAGCGGTGAACGCCTGCATCCGGTTGATGGCCTCGCTCGACCGATGCCATGTGGTGACAATCGAATACCTGAGCGGGCCGCAAGGCCGGTTACATCCTGTGCAACAGGCAATGGTCGAGCATCACGGCAGCCAGTGCGGGTTTTGCACTCCCGGCTTTGTCATGTCGCTTTATGCCCTCTGGATGCAGAACCCTGACCCGAGCGAAACCGAGATCGAAACCGCATTGCAGGGCAACCTCTGCCGCTGCACCGGTTACGCACCAATCATTCGTGCAGCCAAAGCGATCACGTCCTATGGCAGTGCTGCACATGACGTGTTGATCACGGAACGGGAGGGCATCACCCGAAACCTGAGCGCTCTTGAAGACAACCGTCGTGTGGAGCTGGTCAAAGATAACAGCCGCGCCATTCTGCCCGCGGATGTGGACGATCTGGCACAAGCATTGCTGGAATACCCGCAGGCCACCCTCGTCGCCGGTGCAACAGATGTCGGGTTGTGGGTGACAAAATTCCTGCGAGATATCTCTCCGGTTATTTTCCTGAACCATCTTGATGGGTTGAAACAGATCATCTCGGATGGATCTGGAATTAGCATTGGCAGCGGCGTCAGTTATTCGGATTGCGGGAAGGTGCTCTGTGAAACCTACCCCCACCTTTCTGCTTTTTGGGACCGGATCGCGGGATGGCAAATCCGCAATATGGGGACCATCGGCGGCAATGTGGCGAACGGCTCTCCTATCGGGGATATGCCCCCAGTCCTGATCGCATTGGGCGGCGAAATCACTCTGCGGCGTGGCACTGAACGGCGAAGCCTGCCGATTGAGGAGTATTTCATCGACTACGGCAAACAGGATCTGGCGGAGGGCGAGTTTTTGGAACAGATCACAATTCCCAAACCGCAAGCTGCCAATCTGCACGCTGCCTATAAAATCTCCAAACGGCGGGATGAAGATATTTCCTCTGTCTGCGCCGCATTCAACGTATCCGTGGACGATGGCATCATCACATCCGCCCGCATTGCGTTTGGCGGCATGGCGGCGACCCCGAAACGGGCATCCGCAGCGGAAGCTGCGCTGCTCGGCGCCCCCTTCAGCGAAGCCACTCTGATCAAAGCTGCTGCAAAACTGGCCGAGGATTTCACCCCGCTCAGCGACTGGCGCGCGTCCGCCGAATACCGCCTGAAAGTGGCGCAAAACCTGTTCCGCCGCTTTTATCTGGAACACAGCGAAACCGGCGCAGATGCGCGGTTGGTGCAGGCTTAAGGAGACGACCATGAAAGACGAAAGCTTCAAACTGGACCAGCGCCACGACTCTGCTGTCAAACACGTCACGGGCCGCGCTGAATACGCTGACGACATTCCCGAACCCGCCGGCACCCTGCACGCCTATCTGGGTCTGTCGACGCGCGCCCATGCCAAGCTGCTTTCGGTTGACCTGTCCGCCGTTCGCGGCGCGGCTGGTGTAGTTGGTGTTTTGACCGCTGGCGATATTCCGGGCGAAAACGATGTCAGCCCGACAGGGCGCAACGATGAACCGATCTTTGCCACAGACAAGGTAGAGTTCTGGGGCCAGCCGATGTTTGCAGTGGTGGCCGAAACCCGCGATGCCGCCCGCCGCGCGGCTTTGTTGGCAAAGGTAGATTACGAAGACTTGCCCCATACGCTCGACGCGGCAGAGGCCCGTGCGCAGGGCGGGGACTATGTGACGCCGCCGCTCAAACTGGAGCGGGGCGATGTTGCCCCTGCCCTTGCCGCAGCAGAGCACCGGATCAAAGGGCAGATGCGGGTCGGCGGGCAGGATCATATGTATCTCGAAGGCCATATCGCCTTTGCCATTCCGGGCGAGGATGACGACGTGTCAATCCATTCCTCAACCCAGCATCCATCTGAAGCGCAACATATGGTGGCCCGCGTGTTGGGCCTGAACTCCAGCGATGTGACGATCAACGTGCGCCGGATGGGGGGCGGGTTTGGTGGCAAAGAAACCCAGATGAACCTGTTCTGCGCCGTGGCTGCACTGGCCGCGAAAAAGTGGAACCGCGCGGTCAAAATCCGCCCCGACCGCGATGACGATATGTCCGCTACAGGTAAGCGGCACGACTTTGTGATTGATTACGACGTGGCCTTTGATGGCGAGGGAAAGATACAGGCGTTGGAAGGCAATTTTGCCGCCCGCTGCGGTTTTTCCTCGGACCTGTCCGGACCTGTGACGGATCGGGCGCTGTTCCATGCGGACAACGCTTATTACTACCCCAATGTGCTTTTGCATTCGCACCCGATGAAAACCAACACCGTGTCCAACACCGCCTTTCGCGGTTTTGGCGGCCCCCAAGGTGTTATCGCGGCAGAACGGATCATGGAAGAGATCGCCTATGCGCTGAACAAGGATACGCTCGAAATCCGGCGCGCGAATTTTTACGGCACAGAGGATCGCAATGTGACGCCTTACCATCAGACGGTGGAGGACAACATCATGCCCCGCATCATCGACGAATTGGAGGCGAGCGCGGATTATCAAGCACGGCGCAACGCGGTGCTGGCCCATAACGCCAAAGGGGGTATCACCCGCAAGGGCATCGCGCTGACGCCTGTGAAATTCGGCATTTCCTTTACAGCCACATGGTACAACCAAGCCGGTTCGCTGGTGCATATCTATAACGATGGCTCTATCGCGCTGAACCACGGCGGGACCGAGATGGGTCAGGGTTTGAACACCAAAGTCGCCCAGATCGCAGCGGATGCTTTCGGCGTGGATTTCGAGCGGATCAAGATCACAAAGACCACCACGGAAAAAGTGCCCAACACCTCGGCTACGGCGGCTTCCTCGGGGTCTGATCTGAACGGAATGGCAGCACTTGACGGGTGTGAGCAGATCAAGGCGCGGCTGGTGGAATTTGCCTGTCAGCATTGGCAGGCAAAACCGGAAGACATTCGTTTCGCCAATAACCTTGTCTATATCGGGGCAGATACGGTGGCATTTCCCGATTTCATCAAACAAGCCTACATGGCGCGGGTGCAACTTTCGGCGGCGGGATTTTACAAAACTCCGAAAATCCATTGGGACCGTGAAACGGGCAAGGGCCGCCCGTTCTATTACTTCGCTTACGGCGCATCCTGTTCAGAAGTCACGATTGACACTTTGACCGGCGAATATTCCGTGGATCGCACCGATATTCTGCATGATGTGGGACAGTCCCTCAACGCACAGCTTGATATCGGGCAGGTGGAAGGCGCGTTCATTCAGGGCATGGGCTGGCTAACGACGGAAGAGCTGTGGTGGGACAAGCAAGGCCAGTTGCGCACCCATGCGCCCTCGACCTATAAAATTCCGCTTGCCTCGGACCGTCCCCGTGAATTTAACGTGGCGCTGGCCGATTGGTCGGTGAACCGCGAAAAGACGATCAAACGGTCCAAAGCCGTGGGCGAGCCGCCCTTCATGCTCGGGATTTCAGTGTTTGAAGCGCTTTCCATGGCAGTGGCGAGCGTCGCGGATTACACCGTCTGTCCCCGCCTTGACGCCCCTGCCACACCGGAGCGTGTTTTGATGGCAGTGGACCGTTTGCAGGACAGGGGCTAAATCATGAGCCTCGCTATTTTTCTGTCTGATCCCTTTGAAACGATCCGCATCTGCCTAACCCGTGTGCGGGGTTCTTCGCCCCGTGGCGAAGGGACGGAGATGTTTGTGACAGGCGCGGGGCTGTATGGCACCATCGGCGGCGGGCAGCTGGAATATATGGCCATAGATGCGGCGCGCGCCCTTCTAAAACAAGGTGGAAACCACCGACAACTTGATATCCCCCTCGGCCCCGAGATCGGCCAGTGCTGTGGCGGGCGCGTCGAAATTTCTTTGCAAAGAATGAGCAATTATGCCCGCGATCAGGCGCTGTTACAGGCGCAGGCCGAACGGTCTGCCTATCCGCATCTCTATATCTTTGGGGCGGGTCATGTTGGCCGCGCTCTGGCCGCATTCGCCGAAGCTCTGCCCCTGCGCACCATTCTGATCGACAGCCGCAAGGACGAACTCATGCAATGCAACGCCCTTGTGGAGTTGCGCGAAAGCGCCCTGCCAGAGGCCGAGATTGATGCGGCCCCCGCTGGCAGTGCGTTCGTTGTGCTGACGCACGATCACGCGCTGGATTTTCTGCTGACCGCACAGGCATTGCAAAGGGACGATGCCGCCTATGTCGGGATGATCGGTTCTGCCACCAAACGGGCGAAATTCAAACGGTTTGCAGCGGAGAGCTATGAAGACTTACAGACCGGCGGCTTGACCTGTCCTATCGGCGCAATGGGGAGTGCCGACAAACGACCTGCCGTCATCGCCGCCTGTGTCGCGGCCGAAGTGATCACTGCATTGACCGGCAGCCCTGCTGGGGTTCGCGTAGAGAAGAAAGTTTTAATCGCAGAGTACTAAGCAATACGGCCCAAGCTGTGGAGGGAGGAAACGTCACAGCACGGACCGGATTATAACGGGGAGGAACCCAACAATGTCACACCCATCCTACAGCTACAGGTTATTCGCCCGTAGCGATTACAGCGCCTTCTGGGCGCTTTTCACCGATAACCTCGTCAATTTGATGGTGTTGTCAGCTGTCTGTCAATTTGTCTTTCAGATGCCTGCCGAGATCGTCTATGGCCGGATTGTACCGGGGGCCGCGATCGCGATCCTCGCCGGTGTGGCGGTCTACACTTTGATGGCGAAATGGACGGCCAACCGGACCGGACAGCACGTTACTGCCCTGCCTTACGGCATTTCAACGCCGGTGATGTTTGTTTATCTGTTCGGTGTGATCGGTCCGATTTACTGGATGACGCAAGACGCGGTTCTGGCGTGGCAGGTTGGTATTGGTGCCGGCTTTATGGGCGGCATAGTGGCCGCATTCGGGGCTGTGATCGGGCCGTTCCTAAAGCGGGTCACACCGCGCGCAGGGATGCTGGGCACGCTGTGTGGTATTGCGCTGGTGTTTATCGGGTCGGTGCCCTTGGCGCAGATTTTCGAAAATCCGGTGATCGGCTTTGCATCGCTCGCGATTATCCTGTGGGGATTGATCGGGCGGTTTCGCCTGCCGTTCAACATCCCCGCCGGCCTGCTCGCCATCGGGCTTGGCACTGTGGCGGCGATCATTTTGGGGCAGTCGTCCTTTCAGGTGGACGGGATCGGGTTCTATCCACCCCTGCCCTATATCGGCGATATGATTGCGGGTATCCAGTACCTGTTCGCCAATCCCGAACTGTTCCTTGTACTGGTGCCAGTGCAAATCTACAACTTCATCGAAACCATGAACAACGTCGAAAGCGCCGAGGCCGCCGGTGACAGTTATCCGGTCGGTTTTTGTCAGGTTACGGACGGGGTCGGCACTATGATCGGCGCCGTGTTTGGTTCCCCTTTCCCGACAACGGTTTACATCGGGCATCCGGCCTACAAGCAGATGAATGCCCATGCAGGGTATATCATTGGTGTTGGCGTGGTGATCGCGGCGGCTGCGTTCTTCGGTCTGTTGGCCTTTATCAACGGGGTGATCCCGATTGCCGCTGCTGCGCCGGTTCTGGTGTTTGTTTCTGTCAGCCTGATCACCAACACGGCCTATTCTGTGAAGCCGGCCCACATGGGCGCTGTCGCAATTGCGATCATGCCTCATGTGTCAAATTTTCTGGTCACAAAATGGGGCTCCCTGTCGAATGCACTGCGTAATTCCGGCGTGGAGGGGCTGCCCCAACTGGGTGATCCTGCGCTGACAGCAGCGCTGTTGCAAGAAGGCGCCCATTATGACGGCCACCTTGCACTGGCGCAGGGGGCGATCATCACAGGGCTTGTCTGGGGCGCGGTCTTTGCCGGCGTTATCGACGGGAAGTTCCGCAATGCCGGTTGTTTTGCGCTGGCGGCGGCGGTGATGTCCTCTGTCGGGATTATCCACGCGCCCGCGCTGCAATGGCCAGAGCTGGACAGTATCACCATTGGCTATCTGATCACCGGTCTGTTCCTTTTGATCTATCCGCTGCTTGCCCCGAAAGAGGATCTGCAATCCCGCGTGATTGTACCGGACGAGCCTGATCTTTTAGACACTTCAATGCCTGCCCAATAAACCAATATCCGGACAGGGCAGCCTGTCTTGTCCGGACCAACACAAAACCGAGAGCCCCATGACCGAGACACTACTGCGCGGACGCACCCTGACATTCCACCACCGACCTGAAGGGGTAGAGGACTCCGCCGCCTACACCTATGTCGAGGACGGTGCTGTCCTGATGCGGAACGGGATGATCGTGGCTTCGGGCAACTACGATCAGGTTCGCACACAGGCGCCAGGGGCCGAGGTCGTTGACCACCGCCCCCATCTGATCACAGCCGGTTTTATCGACACACATGTGCATTTCCCGCAGGTGCAGGTGATCGCATCTTGGGGCAGCCAGCTTCTCGACTGGCTGAACGGGTATGTGTTCCCCGAAGAGGCCCGTTTCATCGACCCCGTCCACGGGGATGAAATGGCCGGACGGTTCCTCGACTTGCTGACAGATCACGGAACCACCACGGCGGTTGCGTTTTGTTCGGTTCATTCTGCCTCGGTCGATGCCTACTTCGGCGCGGCGGCCGCGCGGAATATGCGCATGATCGGGGGCAAGGTGATGATGGACCGGAACGCGCCCGAGAATTTGCGCGATACACCGCAATCGGGTTTTGACGACAGCGCCGCGCTGATCGGCAAATGGCACGGGAAGGGCCGTGCAGGCTATGCGATTTCGCCCCGCTTTGCGATTACCTCTACACCCGAACAGATGGAGATGACAGCCGCTCTTGTCCAGCAGCATTCCGACTGCCATATCCAGACGCATCTTTCCGAAAACCGCGACGAGATCGCCTTTGCGACCTCTCTTTATCCCGACGCACATGACTATCTCGGGATCTATGAAGACTACGGATTGCTGAATGACAAGATGCTGCTTGGCCATGCCATCCACCTGAGCAACCGAGAGGTAGATACGCTCGCCGCGACCGGCGCCCATCCGGTGTTTTGTCCCACCTCTAACCTGTTTCTGGGCAGCGGCCTGTTTGACGACGCCCGCCTGCGTGGGGCGGGGACCACGAACGGAATTGCCAGCGATATCGGCGCGGGCACCAGCTATTCCATGCTGCAAACATTGAATGAAGGCTACAAAGTGCTGCAACTTCAGAACCAGAGCCTGCACGCCCTGCAAGCGTTTGACTGGATCACACGAGGAAATGCGCAGGTGCTGGGTCTGGCTGACAAAATCGGCACGCTGGACGCTGGCAGTGAAGCGGATGTTGTGGTCCTTGATGCGCGCGCCACGCCTGCAATGGCGCTGCGAATGGAACGGGTCGAAAGTCTCGCGGATGAGTTGTTTTTGTTGCAAACCCTTGGCGACGACCGCGCGATTGTGAAGACCTATGTGGCGGGTGAACCCTGCAAAAGCGCCCAATAGAAAAGCGCGACAGGGATTGCCTCCTGTCGCGCCTTACATCCGGTCTATCAGATTTCACAAAATTGCGGGGCCGATCGTCAACCCCGCTGCATCCGCCTGATTTTTGCAACAGCGCGGTCGAAGGATTCCTGATATCCCACCGGTTCAAAGAAGCGGCCATTGGCATCAAACAGCAACACGTTAGAGGAATGATCCATCGTATAGCCGTCATCCTGTGGCACTTTACGAGCGTAGATTTTGAACGCCTTCACGGCTTTCTCCACCTCTTCAGGGCTACCGGATACGCCAACAGCATCAGGCACCCAACCCACATAGTCCTTGAGGTTCTCCACCGTGTCCCGTTCCGGATCAACCGTGATGAAGAACACGCGGATCTGGTTGTCTGCACCAAGCTCTTCCTGCCATGTCGCAATATCCCCCAGGCTGGTCGGACAAACATCAGGGCAATGGGTAAAGCCGAAGAACACCGCAGAGGGGCGGCCCTTTAGACTGTCCTGTGTAAAGCTCTCACCGCTGGTGGTGACAAGTTCATAGTCCCCCGGCCCGATCACATCTGCCATCGCGTTTTGATAGCCAGGCTGGGCAAAACGGGCCCAGACAAAAAGCCCAAGGGCAATCAGGGCGACAACCCAGAGGCCCAGAATGGCATAGTGTTTACGTTGAAAAGTCATTTTATCTGCTCCGCTTTAGTGTCCATCGTGGGTTGAATGACCGCCCGATCCACGGGCGTTCGGGGCCTTGATGGCAAGCGGTACGGTGACCTCTCCGGCGGCTTCAAAAGTCAGGGTCACTGGCAGTACCTCACCTTTGACCAGTGGCTGTGTCAGCCCCGTGAACATCAAATGGAAACCGCCCGGTTTCAGTACAACGGTTTCACCCGCCGGGATCGCCAGACCGTCCTCTAGTTTGCGCATTTTCATCACCGAGTCCGTCATCGACATCTCGTGAATTTCACCGCCGGAGGAAACAGCGGTAGATACGGACACCAGACGGTCATCCGCGTCGCCATTGTTGGTCACCGTAAAGAACCCGCCGCCCACCGGCTGGTTTGGCAGGGTCGCACGGGCAAAGCCGTCTGTTATCGAAAGCTGCCCGAGGATCACAGCATGGGCTGAAGGCTTGCTGCTTGGATCCACTGTCACCTGTTCTGCGATGGCGAGACCGCCGAACCCTGCCAGAACACCGGCCAAAAGAATTGATTTATACATTAGATACTCCGAAAGATCGCGCAGGTGGACACACCACATCCCGCGCTTGTCTTGATGCGGACCTGTTCCAGTCCGCGCTACCAGTTTTGATTGCCTGAAAGCAGGCAGCTTTAGCTGAGCGTCGGAGGCGCGCGTACAGCGTAATGCGGTTGTTCGGCTTGTGTGTGACGGGTCAGCCCCGCCAGCGCCCGCCATCCGTCAAAGGGCAGCAGAATGGAAAGCGTTTCAACCGGACGGATCGTAGGTGCTTTGGATACGGTCAGACAAAACGGGCATTCATGCTTGTGGCCCGCAGTGCCACCTTCGCAAAAATCGGCACCTGTCAGGCCAAAGGCGAAAGCGGTTTCCAGCTTGTCCACTTCCCCTCGTTCCGGTGCCATCACTGTCGCAGAAGTGATGCCCGCCAAGGCAATCATAACTGCGGCACAGCAGGCCAGTAGGGAATATGTCAATCGACGGATCATAAGGGGCTTATACCCCTCAACATCCAGCAAGCTAAAGGGGCTGCGCCCCCGTGTCGCGTCTGTTCGCGGTGCGATCAGAAAGGGGGCGGTTTAATTGGTTTGAATTTTTTCCAACACCAGAAATGTCATCATGTTCACAGGCGGCAAGGGACGCTTTTCCACAAGCTTTAGGTTCGGTTGCTGAAGCACTGTGTCCATCGCGAAATCGGAATGCCAGCCGAGCAGATTGGCAAAAGGTGCAGACATTTTTTCAACCACCGCCATTGCGCCGTCTTCTTTGGCAAAGTGGTTGGTGATCACAATCTTTCCCCCCGGTTTGCAAACGCGGGCCATTTCTGCCATCACCCTTTCCGGCTCCGGCACCACAGACACGATGTGCATCGCAGCGACCGCATCAAAACAGTTGTCAGGGAAATCCAGCTCTCTCGCATCCATCTGGCGCAGTGCTTTTACGTGTTTCAGCCCCTGTTTTTCCACCTTGGAACGGGCCTTGTCGAGCATATCCGTGCTGAAATCCACGCCCGTCACATTCAGCTCTTCATGGTAGTGCGGCAGGGCAAGTCCGGTGCCCACGCCCACCTCTAGCACACCGTGGCAGTTTTTCTGGCGGTTGATGAACCCCACCGCAGCGCGTCTTCCGCTGCCAGTGATTATGCCGAACGTCTTGTCATAAACAGGAGCCCATCGCGCATACGAGGATTTGACTGCCTCAAGTTCCATCAAAACTACCCTTCTGTGTTTTTCTTCGCTCTTCGATCCAGTTGAAATGCCCGCACCAGTCCCAGCAGATAGATCACGCAGAACAGAACGAGTGTTGCCCAAAGATATGTGAACAACGCCGCCGCCATCAGCACTGCCACCAGCATCAGGTATTTTGCGTAAGTGCGGGCGATAGAGACGTTCTTGAATGAATATGTAGGCAGGCGGCTGATCATCAGCAAGCCGATCGCTCCGATATAAATAGCAATCGCAACAGGTGGGATTATCCCGATGTCAGGGAACAGGAAGGCCACAAACATCGGCAACATAACCAGCACCGCCCCTGCCGGAGAAGGCACGCCGATGAAGTGATCGGTTCCGCTGCTTGGGTCTGGGGACAGTTTTTCCAAACGGCTCGAGACATTGAACCGCGCCAAGCGCAGCACACAGCAGATCGTGTAACAAAGCACCGCAATCCAGCCCAATCCGGTGGTATCCGTCAGCGCCCAGTGGTGCAGGATCAACACCGGAGCCACGCCGAAATTCAGAAAATCCGCAAGCGAGTCCAGCTCCGCACCAACCGCACTGTCGCTGTTCATCATCCGCGCGAGCCGCCCGTCAATTCCATCCAGAACACAGGCCAGCAGGATAAGACGCACCGAGGTTTCAAAATCTCCCTGATACCCGAAACGGATCGCGGTCAACCCTGCACAGATTGCCCCGATGGTGATCACATTGGGCAAAAGCTGGAGTATGCTGATTTCCGCTTTAGTATCACTTGGGGGGGTGGACATGGCTTAATCCGTCCGCCCTGTCCGGCGCGGCTCGTCGCTGGTCAGATCAGCGAGAACCGTTTCCCCCGCGACCATATTCTGCCCCAGACACACCAGAGGCGCGACATCGTCAGGCAGATAGACATCCAGACGCGAGCCGAACCGGATCAGACCGAACCTTGCGCCAGTGCGGATGCCATCACCAACTTTTGAAAAACAAACGATACGGCGCGCCACCAGTCCGGCGATCTGCACGACGGCAATCTGGCGTCCGTCTTCCATTTCAATGCACAGGCTGTTGCGCTCGTTATCCGAACTCGCCTTATCCAGAGAGGCGTTAAAGAATTTACCCGGACGATAGGCAATGGCCGTAATCTTACCCCCGATTGGCGCGCGGTTCACGTGGCAGTTGAAGACGCTCATAAACACACTTACGCGGGTCAGGGGCGTATCCGCCATGCCAAGTTCCGCTGGCGGCACCGCTTTTTCGATCAGGGACACGACCCCGTCCGCCGGGCTGACGATCAGACCGTCCCGCTCCGGTGTGACCCGCTTGGGATCGCGGAAAAAGTAATAGCACCAGACTGTCAGGCCGACCCCAATCCAGCCGAGCACGTCAGCGATGAGGAACAGGACCAAAGTTACCGCTGCAAAGATAGCCACAAACTTGCGGCCTTCGGGGTGCATCGGTTTAATGAATGTATCGCGCATTTTCACGGAGAAGTTGCCTTTCGTGCCGAGTTGTCCGCTTTCTATCCCGAACACCAAGCACACTACAACGCGAAATATAACTGCTGCCATCTATCGGCAAGTTCAGGCGCTGTGAGCGATTAGCTGGCGGGCTAGAATGCACGGTATATGGCGTGCGTGTGTTCGCCTACATCAGGTTATACTCACTTTATGTATAGACATAATGCGATTGAGATTATACTTATTAACAAACTCGAAGGAGACTCACAGCCATGCCGAAACAGAACCGCCTGCTTACCGATTTGAATGCAGCAACTATGACGCAAACTGACGCGTCTTATGGAATGATCGAAGATGCGGCCATTGCGCTCGAGGGCGGACAGATCGTCTGGATCGGCTCTGACGCGAGTATTCCTGCGCAATATCAATCGTTTGAAAAGACATCTCTGGACGGAAAGCTGGTCACACCCGGCCTGATCGACTGTCACACCCATATCGTTCACGGCGGAGACCGCGCTGTCGAATTTGAGATGCGCCTGAACGGAGCATCTTACGAAGAGGTCGCCCGCGCCGGTGGTGGAATCGTCTCAACCGTGACAGCCACCCGCAACGCAAGCGAAGCCGAACTTACAGACGAAGCCTTGCGCCGCGTTGATGTATTGATCAGCGAAGGTGTCACCACGCTGGAAATCAAATCCGGCTATGGTCTGGATATTGAAACCGAACTGCGCATGTTGCGGGTTGCCCGTTCCATCGCGAACCACCGCCCCGTTCAGGTCGTAACCAGCTTCCTTGGGGCCCACGCAACACCCGCTGAATACAAAGACCGCGACGACGTCTATATAGACGAGGTATGCATCCCTGCCCTGCGCGCCGCCCACGCCGAAGGGCTGGTGGATGCGGTTGACGGGTTCTGCGAAGGTATTGCCTTCCAGCCGGATCAGATCGCCCGCGTCTTTGAAGTGGCTAAGGAACTGGGTCTTCCGGTCAAGCTGCACGCGGAACAACTGTCCAATCTCGGGGGCGCAAAACTTGCCGCCCGCTACGGCGCTTTGTCGGCGGATCATATCGAGTATCTGGATGAGGACGGTGTAAAAGCACTCTCAGATGCTGGAACCGTTGCCGTGATCCTGCCCGGAGCGTTCTATACGCTGCGCGAAACACAGGCGCCGCCGATTGATCTGCTGCGCAAACACGGCGTCCCGATGGCCTTGGCCACAGACATCAATCCGGGGTCTTCGCCGTTAAACTCCCTTCTGCTGACCCTGAACATGGGCTGCACCCTGTTCCGCATGACCCCCGAAGAAGCCCTGCGCGGTGTCACCGTGCAGGCGGCCCGTGCACTTGGCCTGACGGATCAGGGCACGCTTGCAGCGGGTCAAAAGGCCGATCTTGCGGTTTGGGATGTAAAGCACCCTGCCGAACTGGCCTATCGCATCGGATTTAATCCCCTCCACACCCGTATTTTCGGAGACCTTACATGACCACGCTTACCCTCACCCCCGGTTCTGTAACGCTGGACGATCTGGCCATGATCTACCGCGAGGGCACCAGTGTTAAACTGGACACCGCCTGCCACCCCGATATCATCGAAGCACATAAACGGATCGAGTCCGCCGCCAATGGGGATGCCGCCGTTTACGGGGTGAACACCGGCTTTGGCAAACTCGCCAGTGTTAAGATCAAATCCAAAGACACAGCAACTTTGCAACGCAACCTGATCCTGTCCCACTGCTGCGGCGTCGGGGAACCGATCGCGACCGGACACGCCCGCCTGATGATGGCGCTAAAGCTGCTGAGCCTCGGGCGCGGGGCCTCCGGTGTGCGGCTTGAGATCGTGCAACTGATCGAAGCCATGCTGGAAAACGGCGTGACGCCGCTGATCCCTGTGCAAGGGTCTGTCGGGGCCTCTGGCGACCTTGCGCCACTGGCCCATATGGCCGCTGTGATGATGGGACACGCCGAGGCGGAATTTGAAGGGGAAACCCTTTCCGGTGGCGAAGCCTTGAAACGCGCAGGCCTGACCCCTGTAGTGCTTGGCGCAAAAGAGGGTCTGGCGCTAATCAACGGCACGCAATTCAGCACGGCCTTTGCGCTTGCCGGATTGTTTGATGCGTGGCAATCGATGAGCTCTGCTTTGGTGACCTCTGCTTTGTCCACGGATGCCATCATGGGCTCCACCGCGCCGCTGCAACCGGAAATCCACGCCCTGCGCGGCCATGCCGGACAGATCGAAGCCGCCGCCACAATGCGCGACCTTCTGGAAGGCTCCGTCATTCGGGAAAGCCACCGCGAGGGTGACACCCGTGTGCAAGACCCCTATTGCATCCGCTGCCAGCCCCAAGTCACCGGGGCCGCGATGGACATGCTGCGCATGGCCGCCCGCACGCTAGAGATCGAGGCCAACGCCGCCACTGACAATCCGCTGGTGCTGGTGGGGGCCGATCTGATCGTATCGGGCGGGAATTTCCACGCCGAACCCGTGGGCTTTGCGGCGGATATGATCGCACTTGCCGTTGCCGAAATCGGCGCAATCGCACAGCGCCGCATCGCGCTGATCGTTGATCCGGTGCTGAGCCACGATCTGCCGCCATTTCTGACACCTAATCCGGGCCTGAACTCCGGCCTGATGATCGCCGAGGTCACAACCGCAGCCCTGATGTCTGAAAACAAACATCTGGCGAACCCTTGTGTCACGGACAGCACCCCCACCAGCGCCAATCAGGAAGACCACGTCAGCATGGCCGCCCACGGCGCTGTGCGTCTGGGACGCATGGTCGCCAATCTGGAGCGCATCCTTGGCGTCGAATTGCTATGTGCCGCACAAGGGATTGAATTCCGCGCGCCCCTGACCACCAGCGCCCCGCTGGAGCGTGTTGTGAAAGAACTGCGCAAGACTGTCGCCACGATCGAGGACGACCGCTATCTCGCCCCTGATCTGGAACAAGCGTCAACGCTGATCCGCACCGGCGCAATCCTGAAGGCCGCCGCCGTCACATCCCCCGCTCTCAGAGCCTGATCCATCCTATTACCGAGATTCATTTCGAAAGGTACCCCATGACCAATCCCCGTAAAAATGCCCGCGATGTCTTTCCCGCTACCGGCACTGAAATCACCGCCAAAAGCTGGCTGACCGAAGCACCCATGCGGATGTTAATGAACAACTTGCACCCCGATGTGGCTGAAAACCCGCACGAGCTGGTGGTCTACGGCGGCATTGGTCGTGCGGCACGTACTTGGGCGGATTTTGACAAGATCGTCGAAAGCCTGAAGGCGCTTGAGGAAGACCAGACCCTAATGGTGCAATCGGGCAAACCTGTTGGTGTGTTCCAAACCCACAAAGACGCGCCCCGCGTTTTGATCGCCAACTCCAACCTCGTGCCCCATTGGGCCAATTGGGACCATTTCAACGAGCTGGATAAAAAAGGTCTGGCAATGTACGGGCAGATGACTGCCGGATCGTGGATTTACATCGGCTCGCAAGGGATTGTGCAGGGCACCTATGAAACCTTCGTCGAGGCAGGTCGCCAGCATTTTGACGGCGATCTGAAAGGCAAATGGATCTTGACGGGCGGTCTTGGTGGCATGGGCGGTGCGCAACCTCTGGCGGCTGTGATGGCGGGGGCCTGCTGTCTGGCGGTGGAGTGTAATCCGGAATCCATCGACTTCCGCCTGCGCACCAAATACGTGGACGAAAAGGCCGAGACGCTGGACGAAGCGCTTGAGATGATCGAACGCTGGACCGCCGCAGGGGAGGCAAAATCCGTTGGCCTGCTGGGCAACGCCGCTGATATTTTCCCCGAATTGGTGAAGCGGGGCGTGCGCCCTGATATCGTAACAGACCAGACCTCGGCCCATGATCCGGTGAACGGCTACCTGCCGCAGGGCTGGACGATGGGACAGTGGCGCGAAAAGCGCGAGAGCGATCCAAAAACCGTAGAAAAAGCAGCACGGGCCAGCATGAAGGTGCAGGTCAAAGCGATGTGTGATTTCCACGCAATGGGCATTCCGACCGTGGATTACGGCAACAACATTCGTCAGATGGCGCTGGAAGAAGGGCTGGACAACGCGTTTGACTTCCCCGGTTTTGTGCCCGCCTATATTCGCCCGCTGTTCTGCCGCGGTGTCGGTCCGTTCCGCTGGGCCGCGCTGTCGGGTGATCCTGAAGACATTTACAAAACAGACGCCAAAGTGAAAGAGATCCTGTCCGAGGACGCCCATCTGCACAACTGGCTTGATATGGCCCGCGAGCGTATTTCATTCCAAGGGCTGCCCGCACGGATTTGCTGGGTGGGTCTGGGTGTCCGCCACAAACTGGGGCTGGCCTTCAACGAAATGGTGCGCAACGGCGAGTTGAAAGCCCCGATTGTGATCGGACGCGACCATCTGGACAGCGGCTCTGTGGCATCGCCCAACCGCGAAACCGAGGCGATGATGGACGGCTCTGACGCTGTATCGGACTGGCCCCTGCTGAACGCGCTTTTGAACACCGCATCTGGTGCGACTTGGGTGTCGCTGCATCACGGTGGCGGCGTTGGCATGGGCTTTTCCCAGCATTCGGGCATGGTAATTTGCTGTGACGGGTCAGAAGACGCCGACCGCCGCATTGCTCGGGTGCTTTGGAACGATCCGGCAACGGGCGTTATGCGCCACGCGGATGCGGGGTATGAAGAGGCCAAAGACTGTGCGCGGGAAAACGGCCTGAACCTGCCGGGAATTTTGTAATTTCCGCGGTCCGCACCAGCGGTTAGATCAATACACCGGCGCGCTCGACCAATGGGTTGGGCGCGTCGTTTTTATAGGGCAGCGATGCTTCGGCAGTGTGGTTAATCGTCGGTCAGCAGCTTCTGTGCGTTCGCGGCACTGACATCCCCGGACGCGACCAATGCGCGGGCGATCCGGTCTACGTCCGCACCCGTTGCACCGGCAAGGATCGCGATATTGCGGGCATGAAGCGCCATGTGACCCTTTTGGATGCCCTCGGTCGAAAGTGCGCGCAATGCCGCCATATTTTGTGCCAAACCGACAGCCGCCGTTACCTCGGCCAGTTCGACCGCAGATGTCACGTCCATCAGACGCAAGGCAGCCTGCGCAGAAGGATGGGTTTTCGTCGCCCCGCCCACCAGACCAAGCGCGAGGGGCAGTTCAATACTCCCCGCCAGCCCGCCATCCGCCGTCAGTTCCCACCGCGTCAGCGATGTGTAACGCCCGTCCCGCGCCGCATAGGCATGGGCGCCAGCCTCAATCGCGCGCCAGTCGTTGCCGGTGGCCAGAACGACCGGATCAATCCCGTTCATGATCCCCTTGTTGTGGGTCGCCGCGCGGTAGGGATCGATGATCGCCAGCGTGCAGGCCTCAACCATGCCTCTGGCCACATCCGCCCCGTTCAGATCCTTGGTATCCAGCGCCTCTGGGGGCAGTTCCACACGAGCGCGCACGATCCGTTTGTCCGCAAGATTGGACAGGATGCGCAGCCGCACCGTGCCACCTGTGATCTGTTCCACTTCGGGGGCAAGCGCCTCCGCCATCGTGTTGACAGTATTCGCACCCATTGCATCGCGCACATCAACGATCAAATGGGCCACCACCATCGGCCCAACAGGTGTGTCGTCGAAAACGTGAACCTCGATATCCTGACAGCCACCGCCAAGTTCGACCAACAGTGTGTCTTTCTTATTGGCCGCTGCAATCAGGCTGTCACGATTGGACAGGATACGCTGGCGGGCGGCATGGGGATCACCAAGCCCGAGCACTTGTACCTGTGCCCGCATCAAAGGCGCGGTTGCATTGGTTTTGAAACCGCCAAACCCCCGCGCAATTTTTGCCATGTAGGACGCGGCGGCCACCACCGATGGTTCCTCAACCGCCATCGGGACAAGGTATTCCTTACCGTTCACCACAAAATTCGTCGCAACGCCGAGCGGCAGTTCGAATTTGCCGACCACGTTTTCGATCATGCCATCGGCGCGGGCCATATCGAGAACATCCCGTCCGGCCAGAATATTCAGATCTTCGGGCGACAATCCGGCAGCCTGCCCGACAGCTTCAAGCCGTTGAGCAGGATCAAGCCCGCGCATGTTTTCAATCCGCGAGCAGATGTGGTTGTCTTGTGTCATTATAAACCTGTCCGGCCAAAGCCCTAGTAGAGTGTCTTTTGATAATTCGCTTGCATTGTCGCATCATCCACTACCTCAGCCTCTCCTGCGGCGTGATCGCGGATCATATCGCTGAGCGTGGCTACGGGCCGTTCGTCGGGCCAGTTCTCTGGTTTCCACAGTCCTGCGCGGATCGGTGCCTTGCCACAGTGCGTCAGTACTTTTTCCGCTGTTACCCGTGTGACCGTTTTAGGACTGCGCCCGTTGACCTGAAATTGCGCGCAAATCGCCGGATCGTCCAGAATTTCTGCGCGCCCGTTCACGCGCAGAGTTTCCCCTACCGTGGGAATTAGAAAGATCAGCGCCACTTGCGGGTTGGCCAGTATATTCATCAAACCGTCGATCCGGTTGTTGCCCGGACGATCCGGTATCAGCAACGTGGTATCGCTTTCTACCGTGACAAAACCCGCCGGATCACCCTTTGGCGACACGTCGAGAGTTTGCCCATTGCTTGTGGCCATAACCAGAAACGTAGAGTTTTCAATAAAGGCGCGGCAATGATGATCCAGCGTCGTGATCACTTTTGCCGCTGCCGCTGGAGAAGGGGCACCGTAAAGGCTGCGCAGTTGTTCGGGTGTCATAAAAATCAGGCTCCTGCATAAAGCAAATTTTGTTAAATCCGTATCCTGCACAAGTTCTGCATGCTCCAGCCCCCCGCGTCAAACCTGACCGATCCGGAAACCGCGTGACAGGTGGTTTCGCATTGCAAAAAGCAAAACCGCGCCGGGCGCCATTGACGCCAGTGTCACGGCCATGACCAGCCCGATATCGGTTTGGAACCCGAACAAGGAACTGATCGCCATGCTGATCGGCTTGCCGTTGGTGGTGGTCAGGATGCGGGCAAAAACCACCTCTACCCAAGAGAACATAAAGCAAAAGAAAGCCGCCACAGCGACGCCCGCCCTGATCTGGGGGATCAGGATCGACCAGATAAAACGGGGCCGCGAATAGCCATCAATAAAGGCGGTTTCGTCCATCTCCTTGGGGATTGCGGAAATGAAACCCTGCAAAATCCAGATGGAAATCGGCAAGTTGAACAGGCAATGGGCCAACGCGATGCCAAACACGGAATTGACAATCCCAAGGGCCGAGAACAGCTGGAACACTGGCAGCGTCAGCACGACAGGCGGGGTAATGCGAAAGGCGATGAAGGCCAGAAACAGGGATTTATCCCCCAGAAACGACATGCGTGAAAATGCATAAGCCGCAGGCAGCGCGACGGGAATGGTGATGCAGATGTTAATCAGCACGTAAGCAATGGAATTTGCGAAAGCGGCGCGCAGGTTGGGCTCAGTCAGGATGGTGGTGAAGTTGCGGATCGTGAATTGGCCGACCTCTAGTCCCTCATGGGGCAGCGTTGCAATAAAGCTGAGCAGGGTCATTTGCACAAGTGGCAAGCAGACGAAAACCATAAAAATCAGCAAGCCCGCGATCTTTATCGCGCCGAGGTGTCGATAGATCAGGATCATGACGCGGCCTTATCCTCCAGCTTGCCCTGCGCCTTGGTAAACAGCCACGCCACAGTCACGATGATTAGGAAATAGAGAACCGAGCGCGCCGCAGAGGGACCGTAATTAAACGCTTTTATTTCCTCCCCAAGATCAACCGCCAGAAACAGTGTCGCCTGTGCCGGACCGCCTGCGTTTATCGGGAACGCTTCGGTGTAGATCATAAAGGAATCCATAAAGCGCAGCAAAACGGCCATCAGCAGGACATTCTGCAAGCGTGGAAACTGGATAAACCGGAACACGTCCCAAGGACGCGCGCCGTCAATTGCAGCAGCCTGATAATAAGCGGCGGGAATGGTTGTCAGCGCCGAATAGCACAAGATCACCACAAGGCTAGTCCAGTGCCAGACATCCATCGCAACAATCACCACCCAAGTGTGAAGCACGGAATCCTTCCAATTCGCAGGCCATCCGAGAACCGCACCCAAACGCCCCAAAATTCCAGTGTCCGGATTGAGCAGGCTGAGCCACAGCGCGGGGATCATATTCCACGGTACCAGCAGTGGCAGTGCCACCACCACAAGCGACAAGCCGATCCAGATGCGCCCCCTCGGGATGCATAGGGCAAGCGCGATGCCGAGCGGAATTTGAATGAGTAGAACAATCATCGAAAACAGCGCACTGCGGGCAAAGCTCTGCCAGAAGCGGGCAGAGCCGATCAGTTCTGCGTACCATTCAAGCCCGACCCAAAAGCGCGAACTGAGGATGAAAATTTCAAAGAAGGAATAGTTCACAACCGTGATCAGCGGGATCAGCCCGATCAGGCCAAGCACTGCCATGGCGGGCAGCACAAAGAACCACCCGGTATTGTCTGTCGGTTTCATGCTAAGTCGCTCTGCGCCCCCGCAAACCTGCAGGTTCGGCAATCTCGACCTCAGTGCCCCAGCCGACGCAATCCTCCATAAGGGATTTGGGCAATTTGCCGTCTGTGTAGAACACATCCACGTCGCGCAGGGAACAGATGTTCAGGGGGGCTTTTCGCTGGAATTTCAGATGATCCGCCACGATCATGACCTTGCGGGACCGCTGGATCGCGGTGCTGCTGACCATGATTTCCTGACCGTCAAAATCCAGCAAATCTCCGTCCGTATCAATGGCAGAGCACCCCAGAACCGAGTAATCAAATTTGAACTGTTTCACCATCTCTACCGTTAACCCGCCCACAATACCGGAGTCCGCGCGGCGCAGGACACCACCCGCCAGGATGATCTCGCAGCTTTGGTTCGCGGCTAGAATATTCGCGATGTTCAGGTTGTTCGTCACCACCAACAGGTTTTCATGATCGAGCAGTTCCCGCGCCACCGCTTCCGTGCTGGTGCCGATGTTCATAAAAACAGATGCCCCATTGGGAATAGCCGCCGCACAGCGCTGGCCGATGGCCTTTTTGCCAGCCTCGTTCAAACGGCGGCGTTCTTCGTAAATGATATTCACCACCCCAGAAGGCATCACAGCCCCGCCGTGAACCCGCTCCAACCGCCCGCTTTCGGACAGTTCCGCGAGATCGCGCCGGATGGTTTGCACCGTAACATCGTAGCGTTCCGCCAGCCCGTCGACAGTGACTTTGCCTTGTTCCCGCGCAATTTCGAGAATTTCCTGCTGCCTGAAATTTGACACCATAATGATGTGTCCCTCTTCCCGTTTTCAACACCTGCCTTGGGTTGTCCTCCACCCTGCATCAATCAACGAGCGCCGACGAAGGTCAAGAGCGCGATTCGAGAAAGTTTGTGAAGCGCGGCGAAATATCGGTTAAAACGAAAAAATAAACAGAGCAAAATCAATGTTTAATCTGAAAAAGAAAATAAACGAACATTCGTTATTGCAACAAATCTGGAAATGCTGTTGGTATATTCCAAGTCACAAGCCGGAGGGTGGAGCCAAATTCGGTGATCGTTGTGATGGTGGAGGTATAAGTGAGTCAGCACGGAAATCAGGATATGATTGACCTGTTCGTCATTGGCGGCGGCATTAACGGATGCGGCATCGCCCGTGATGCGGCGGGACGTGGCTTGCGGGTTGAACTGGCCGAGATGAACGATCTGGCGTCTGCTACCTCTTCAGCATCAACTAAACTGTTCCACGGCGGATTGCGCTATCTGGAATACTGGGAAGTGCGTCTGGTGCGCGAAGCCCTGATTGAACGGGAAACCCTGCTCAAGGCGATGCCTCATATTTCCTGGCCGATGCGATTTGTGCTGCCCTATCACAAAGACATGCGCTTTGAGGGCGATACCCCCACGTCCAAACTGCTGGGATTTGTGATGCCGTGGATGAAGGGCCGCCGCCCTGCATGGTTGGTACGGCTGGGCCTGTTTCTTTACGATAATTTGGGTGGCCGCGAGATACTGGAAGGCACCAAGTCTGTCAGTCTGGACAACTCAGTCGACGGCGCGCCGCTGCAAGACCGCTTTCACAAAGCCTATGAATATTCGGATTGCTGGATTGAAGACAGCCGCCTTGTTGTGCTGAATGCACGGGATGCCGAAGCCCGCGGTGCGAAAATCAACGTGCGCACCAAGGTTGTGTCTGCCGAACAAGTGGACGGCCATTGGTCGATCACGCTGGAAGATACCGATACGGGCGACCAGCGCACCGTTACCGCGAAGATGCTGGTTAATGCGGGCGGGCCTTGGGTGGAAAACGTGATCCGCAACACCGCGCGGATCAACACAACCGAAGGCGTGCGTCTGGTGCGAGGCAGCCACATTGTGACCCGCAAGCTGTACGACCACGACAAATGCTATTTCTTTCAAGGCGAAGATGGACGCATCATCTTTACAATCCCCTACGAGACAGATTTCACCCTAATCGGCACCACCGACGCGGATCATGACGACGTGTCCCAAAAGCCGGAATGCACCCCCGAAGAACGGGATTATCTGCTTGAGTTCGCGTCAAACTATCTCAAGTCAACTGTCACCAAAGAGGACATCGTCTGGACCTATTCCGGCGTGCGCCCGCTTTATAATGACGGGGCAAGTTCGGCCACGGCGGCGACACGGGATTATGTGCTGAAGGTGGACACCTCTGCGGGTGCGCCGATGTTGAACGTGTTTGGCGGGAAGATCACTACCTACCGCCGTTTGGCCGAAACCGCGCTGGAAAAGATTGCGCCGCATTTTGACGGGTTGCCGGACCGCTGGACCGCTGGCGTACCTTTGCCGGGTGGTGATTTTCCGGTGCGCGGGGTTGAGGAGCTGAAAAGCAAGCTTTCTGCGCAATACGATTTTCTGTCCCCACGTTGGTGTGCCCGTCTGATCAAGGCCTATGGCACCGACGCTTTTGAAATTCTCGGCGATGCAAAATCTGCCGCTGATCTGGGGCAGGATTTCGGCAGTGACCTTTATCAACGTGAAGTGCTCTGGCTGATGGATAAGGAATACGCGCGCACGGCGCAGGATATCGTCTGGCGGCGCTCCAAATTGGGGCTGCGCATGACGCCACAGGAAATTGACGCGCTGGATAAATGGATGGCTGATAATTCTGCCACGAATTCCGGTCAGGCGCCCGCAAAACGCGCACAAGGAGAATAGCATGGCACTTGTACTTGAGGGTGTATCCAAGGTCGTGAACGGCCAGACCCATATCCACCCCACGGATCTTGAGCTGCGCTCGGGAACCATGAACGTGCTGCTTGGCCCGACTTTGGCGGGTAAAACATCCCTGATGCGCTTAATGGCGGGGCTTGATGTGCCCAACACCGGCAAGGTGTTCTGGGACGGCAAGGATGTCACCGGCATGCGGGTGCAGGATCGTGGTGTTGCGATGGTGTACCAACAGTTTATCAACTACCCTTCGATGACTGTTTATGAAAACATCGCCAGCCCGATGCGCCTTCTTGGCAAGACTGCGGCGGAAATTGACGCGGCTGTGAAGAAAGCCGCAGATCTGATGAAACTGTCGGAAATGCTGGACCGCAAGCCGCTGGAACTGTCCGGCGGGCAACAGCAACGGTGTGCGCTGGCTCGTGCGCTGGTCAAGGATGCGGGTCTGGTGCTGCTCGATGAACCGCTGGCCAATCTGGACTATAAACTGCGTGAAGAACTGCGCGCAGAGATCCCGAAGATTTTTGAGGAAGCCGGGTCGATCTTTGTTTACGCCACAACAGAACCTGAGGAAGCCCTGCTGCTTGGCGGGAACACGGCGACCATGTGGGAAGGCCGGATCACACAATTCGACAAGACCCCGATCGTCTACCGCCAGCCGGTAGATGCGACCACAGCGCGGGTGTTTTCCGATCCGCCGATGAACTTTCTCAACATTCGTAAATCCGGCGATACTTTGCACTTCGGCGACGGGCAAAGCGCCGGTTCCGCCGGATTTGCGGCTCTGCCTGACGGTGAATACGTGGCCGGTTTCCGGCCCAACCATCTGGAACTGGAAAACCGTGGCAATGCCACGCTGGAATTTACCGGAACCTTGCAGGTCAAAGAGATCACCGGATCAGAGACTTTCGTCCATCTGGATCATCACGGTGAAAATTGGGTGGGTCTGATCCACGGGGTGAAAGACCTTGAAATCGGGGTAGCGCTGAAAGTCTTTCTTGATCCCCGCCACGTTTACATCTTTGCGCAGGACGGCACATCTGTTGCCCCTGCTGCCTACGCTACAGAGACACAAACCGCGACAGCGACAGAGGGCTTGACCCATGGCTAAAATCACCCTCGACAATCTGGCTCATTCCTATCTGCCAAACCCGAAAGGGGAACAGGATTACGCCCTGAAAGAGCTGAACCACGATTGGGTGGACGGCGAAGCCTATGCGCTGCTCGGCTCCTCGGGGTGCGGGAAATCCACGTTGCTCAACATCATTTCCGGCCTGTTGCATCCCAGTCAGGGACGTATCCTGTTTGACGACAAGGACGTGACCCACGCGCCCACGACGGAGCGCAACATCGCGCAGGTTTTCCAGTTTCCGGTGGTCTATGACACGATGACTGTGCGGGACAATCTGGCCTTTCCGCTGCGCAATCGCGGGGCGGATGCGGCCTATGTGCGGGACCGTGTGCAACAGATCGCACAGATGATCGGCATGGAAGAAATGCTGAACCGCAAGGCCCGTGGACTGACCGCGGATGCCAAGCAGAAGATCTCGCTCGGGCGGGGGATGGTGCGTGAAGATGTGAACGCGCTGCTGTTTGACGAGCCACTGACGGTGATCGACCCACATATGAAATGGGAACTGCGCACGCAGTTGAAATCCCTTCACCACGAATTTGGCCACACCATGATTTACGTGACCCACGACCAGACAGAGGCGCTGACCTTTGCGGATAAGGTTGTGGTGATGTATGATGGTCGCGTGGTGCAAATGGGCACGCCGCAAGAGCTGTTCGAACGTCCTGAACATACCTTCGTGGGCTATTTCATCGGCTCCCCCGGTATGAACGTGCTGGATGCGACAGTGTCTGGCGACAAGGCGGTTCTGAACGGTACAGAAATTGCGCTTGGCCAAGGGTTCGGTGCGGTTTCTGGCAAGGTTGAACTGGGCGTCCGTCCGGAATTCACTACGCTGACCAGCGGAGACACCGGACTGCCCGTGACCGTTAAAAGGGTCGAGGACGTTGGCCGCCACAAGATCGTGCGCGCAGACTTCAACGGCACCGAGATCAACGTGATTGCCGAAGAAGGCAGCTCTATTTCACCGGATGCCAACCGGATCGTGTTCGATCCGGCGGGGATCAACATCTACGCGGACAGCTGGCGCGTTGCACCTGCGGGGGAGAAATAATGAACAAGACTGTCAACCAAAAGGCATGGTTCCTGATCCTGCCCGTTCTGGTGCTTGTCGCCTTTTCGGCTGTGATCCCGCTGATGACGGTGGTGAACTATTCTGTGCAGGACACTTTCGGTAACAACCAGTTCTTCTGGGCCGGTATCGACTGGTTCCGCGAAATGATGGCGTCCGAACGGATGTGGGATGCGCTGGGGCGGCAGATCGCTTTTTCCGCGATCATCCTCGCCATTGAAATTCCGCTCGGCATCTTTGTAGCACTGAATATGCCCAAGAAAGGGTTCTGGGCGTCCTTCTGTCTGGTACTGATGTCCCTGCCCCTGTTGATCCCGTGGAATGTGGTTGGCACGATCTGGCAGATTTTCGGTCGGGTCGATATTGGCCTGCTGGGTTACACGCTGGATGCAATGGGGATTGATTATAATTACACCCAGAACTTCTATGCCGCGTGGATTACGGTCATTGTTATGGATGTGTGGCACTGGACCTCGCTTGTCGCACTTCTGGCCTATGCCGGTCTGCAATCCATTCCGGATGCTTATTATCAGGCGGCCAAGATCGACCAAGCCAGCCGCTGGGCCGTGTTCCGTTTCATCGAGCTGCCAAAGATCACCGGCGTTCTGATGATCGCGATCCTGCTGCGGTTTATGGACAGTTTCATGATCTACACCGAACCATTCGTGGTGACGGGCGGTGGACCGGGTAACTCGACAACCTTCCTGTCGATTGATCTTGTGAAAATGGCGCTGGGGCAGTTTGACCTTGGACCGGCGGCGGCTTTCTCGATCATGTATTATCTGGTGATCCTGCTGATCTCCTATGTGTTCTACACCGTTATGACGAACCTCGATAAAAGGGATGGCCACTGATGTCTGTTTCTGCACAAAAACGCGGTGGCTTCCGCATCAAGGGCAACGCCATTGTCATGGGGCTCTATCTGTTATTCCTGCTGCTGCCGATCTATTGGCTGCTGACGATGAGCCTGAAGACCAACACGGAAATCCTGAACACATTTACTCTGTGGCCCCGTGATCTGACCTTTGACAACTATCTAACCATCCTGACGGATGCGTCTTGGTACACCGGCTATCTCAATTCGATGGCTTATGTAGTGATCAACATGGTGATCAGCCTCGCGGTGGCGCTGCCAGCGGCCTATGCTTTCAGCCGCTATACATTTATGGGCGACAAACACCTGTTCTTCTGGCTGCTGACCAACCGGATGGCACCGCCTGCGGTTTTCGCGCTGCCGTTCTTTCAGCTGTATTCCTCGGTCGGGTTGTTTGACACCCATATCGCAGTTGCGCTGGCCCATTGTCTGTTCAACGTGCCGCTGGCTGTTTGGATTTTGGAAGGCTTCATGCGTGGCGTGCCAAAAGAAATCGACGAGACCGCCTACATCGACGGCTATTCGTTCCCGCGCTTCTTTATCCGCATCTTCACCCCTCTGGTTGCCTCTGGCATCGGTGTTACCGCTTTCTTCCTGTTCATGTTCAGCTGGGTCGAATTGCTGCTCAGCCGGACACTGACCAGTGTGGACGCCAAACCTATCGCAGCCACCATGACCCGCACCGTCGGGGCTGCCGGTATTGACTGGGGCGTGCTGGCTGCTGCCGGTGTGCTGACCATCGTTCCCGGCGCATTGGTGATTTACTTTGTCCGCAACTACATCGCCAAGGGTTTTGCCCTGGGTCGCGTGTAAACAAACCGAAGGAGAGACCTTATGGAATGGATGGCATGGACCTGGCCCACTGCAATTTTCTTCGCAGTCATCGCCGCGACCCTGATCGTGTTCACGATCCTTGCGATTAAATTCCCCGAGACACCTCGGGTTGGCATTTTGCGGATTGAAACCACACGGGGGGATCGTCTGTTCATCACCCTGTTGGGGTCTGCCTTTATCAATCTGGCATGGCTCGCAACGACCGACGTGTCGCAATGGGGCGCGTTGATTGTCTGTTTTTTCTACGCCGTAGCGGTGTTTCGCTGGGTGTAATCAAAGTGGCCCACCGGCACGCAAGACCGGAAAGCCTTAATTGTTCAAACCTTGGGAGGAACAAAAATGAACTTGCGACTTAAAGGAACATCCGCGTTAAGCGTGGTGGCCTGTATGCTGAGCACGCCTGTGTTCGCAGATATGGACGCCGCCAAAGCGTTTCTGGATTCCGAAATCAAAGACATGTCCGTCCTGTCCCGCGCAGAACAAGAAGCAGAGCTTCAGTTCTTTGTGGATGCAGCCAAACCGTTTGAGGGCATGTCCATCAATGTGGTTTCCGAGACCATCGGCACCCACGAATACGAAGCCAACACTTTGGCACCTGCTTTTGAAGCGATCACCGGTATCAAGGTCACACACGACCTGATTGGTGAAGGTGACGTGGTTGAAAAGCTGCAAACACAAATGCAGTCCGGCGAAAACATCTATGACGCCTATATCAACGACTCCGATCTGATCGGCACCCACTGGCGTTACCAGCAAGCCCGCAACCTATCCGACTGGATGGAAGGCGAAGGCGCTTCTGTGACAAATCCGGGTCTGGATCTGGAAGATTTCATCGGTCTGTCCTTCACGACAGGACCGGATGGCAAGGTTTACCAGCTGCCGGATCAGCAGTTCGCCAACCTTTACTGGTTCCGGTATGACTGGTTCAACGACGACAAGAACAAAGCTGATTTCAAAGAGAAATACGGCTATGATCTGGGCGTGCCTGTAAACTGGTCTGCCTATGAGGACATCGCTGAATTCTTCACCGGCCGTGATCTGTCCCACATGGGCGTTGACGGCGACATCTATGGCAACATGGATTACGGTAAGAAAGACCCGTCCCTTGGCTGGCGCTACACCGATGCGTGGCTGTCCATGGCTGGTGCAGGCGATGTGGGTGAGCCGAACGGCCTGCCTGTGGACGAATGGGGTATCCGTGTGAATGAGAACTCCCAGCCTGTTGGTTCCTGTGTCGCCCGTGGCGGTGCCACAAACGGACCAGCAGCGGTTTATGCTGTGACCAAGGCAATCGAATGGCTGGAAAAATACTCTCCACCAGCGGCTGCCGGTATGACATTCTCCGAAGCAGGCCCAATTCCTGCGCAGGGTAATGTTGCACAGCAAATGTTCTGGTACACAGCCTTTACAGCGGCATCAGTAGAACCTGATCTGCCTGTAATGAACGAGGACGGTACACCGAAATGGCGGATGGCACCTTCGCCACACGGCGCTTACTGGTCTGAAGGCACCAAAATCGGCTACCAAGACGCCGGTTCCTGGACACTGATGAAATCCACACCTGTGGATCGCGCACAAGCAGCGTGGCTCTATGCCCAGTTTGTGACATCCAAAACTGTAGACGTGAAGAAATCCCACGTTGGTCTGACATTCATCCGTGAATCCACGATCCAGCACGACAGCTTCACCGAACGGGCGCCAAAACTTGGCGGTCTGGTAGAATTCTACCGCTCCCCTGCCCGCGTTCAGTGGTCCCCAACCGGTACAAACGTGCCTGACTACCCGAAACTGGCCCAGCTGTGGTGGCAGAACATCGGTGACGCAATGTCCGGTGCGAAAACCCCACAAGAAGCGCTCGACGCTTTGTGTGCCGATCAGGAAAAAGTTCTGATCCGTCTGGAGCGTGCAGGTGTTCAAGGCGACATCGGCCCGAAGATGAACGAGGAAATGGACCCAGAGCACTGGCTGTCCCAACCTGGTTCGCCTAAGGCCAAACTGGCCAATGAAGACGAAGAGCCAAAAACGGTTTCTTACGACGAGCTGATCAAATCCTGGCAGTAAGCCGGTGATCAAGGGGCGGTTCGCCGCCCCTGCGATCCGCAACACCGGACTGGCCCCGAATGCGCGGGCCAGTCCACCCCGCGCAGGCTTGCGGCCAAAGGCTTGACAGACGCCCGCGCACCGACATTCTATCGACATCTCAAAAACAGGTGGACATCCCATGACCCATATCCTCGCCATTGATCAGGGCACGACTTCGACGCGGGCCATTCTGTTTGACAAAAACATGAAACCTGTTGCCAGTGCGCAGGAAGAGTTCCGCCAGATTTTCCCCAACTCCGGTTGGGTCGAACATGATCCAGCGGACCTATGGGCGACGACAGCAGGCACCTGTCGCGCGGCGATTGAGCGGGCGGGATTATCCTCGCGCGAGGTGACGGCCATTGGCATCACCAACCAGCGCGAAACCACCATCGTCTGGAACGCCAAAACCGGCGCCCCGGTTTACAACGCCATCGTCTGGCAGGACCGCCGCACCGCTGAATATTGCCGCAGTTTGCGCGACAGCGGGCAAGGCGACATGATCGCAGACCGCACAGGATTGCTGGTTGATCCATATTTCTCCGGCACAAAACTGCGCTGGATCCTAGAAAACGTAGAGGGCGCACGCGAAGCAGCAGAAAACGGCGAACTGCTGTTTGGCACGGTCGATTGTTATCTGATCTGGAAGCTGACGGGCGGCAAGGTCCATGCCACGGACGCCACCAATGCAGCGCGCACCATGCTTTATGATATCCGCAAGGGCCGTTGGAGCAGTACAATTTGCGAACTGCTTGATATTCCGATGGAAATGCTGCCCGAAGTCAAGGATTGCGCAGCCGATTTTGGCAGTGCTCGGGCCGATCTGTTCGGCCATGAAATCCCGATTTGCGGCGTCGCGGGGGACCAACAGGCGGCCACGGTCGGGCAGGCCTGTTTCAAACCCGGGATGCTGAAATCCACCTATGGCACCGGATGTTTTGCCCTGCTTAATACGGGTGAGACCCCTGTTGTGTCAAAAAACCGGCTGCTGACGACGATTGCCTATCAACTCGACGGCAAACCAACCTATGCGCTGGAAGGGTCGATCTTTGTTGCGGGGGCCGTGGTGCAATGGCTGCGGGACGGTTTGCAGATTATCAAGGATGCAGCCGCGACCCAAGCGCTGGCGATGGAGGCGGATGACAATCAGGACGTGATCCTTGTCCCCGCATTTGTCGGCCTTGGCGCACCCTATTGGAACCCCGATTGCCGTGGTGCGGTGTTCGGGCTGACGCGGGGATCCGGTCCAGCGGAAATGGCACGGGCCGCGCTGCAAAGTGTCGGCTTCCAGACCCGCGATCTGCTTGATGCGATGTCGGCGGACTGGCAGGTCGACGGCGTGCAACCGACTCTGCGTGTGGACGGGGGCATGTCCGCGAACGACTTTGCCATGCAGTTCCTTTCTGACATTATCGCAGCGCCTGTGGACCGTCCGAAAGTACTGGAAACAACCGCACTGGGCGCGGCGTGGCTGGCGGGGATGCACGTGGGCCTTTACCCCGATCAGGAAACGTTTGCCAAAGGTTGGGCGCTCGACAAACAGTTCACGCCCGATATGAAAGAAGACCAGCGCAAAGCCAAATACGCCGGTTGGAAGAAAGCAATCGACGCCACGATGAGCGTTTGAGGTTCTGCGAAAATGACATTCACGAATTTCGCCTTTAGCGCCCCGAACTCGATCCACTTCGGGCGCGGCACATGTGATCTTGCGGCCAATCTGGCGGCAGGGTTCGGACGCTCTGTGCTGCTGGTTCACGGGGCGAACCCAAAGCGGGCCGACTGGCTGTTAACGCAATGCGCTGATGCAGGACTGAAGGTTGAAACCATCGGCTGCGCCGGGGAACCTGACCTGCCCCTGCTGGAAACCGCGCTGCCACGGTTCAAGGAAACACCGCCAGATCTGATCATCGCCCTTGGCGGCGGATCGGTGATGGATTTCGCCAAAGCCCTTGCCGCGCTGATCCCTTGTGAGGGCCCGCCCCGCGCCTACCTTGAAGGTGTTGGCGACGGGCGAACGCTCGACACCGCGCCGCTGCCGGTAATCGCGCTGCCCACAACGGCCGGGACGGGATCGGAAGTAACGCGCAACGCGGTGATCACCGTTCCCGATCGCGGCATCAAAGTCAGCCTGCGGGACCCCCGCATGATACCTCGTGTTGCCATTGTCGATGCAAGCCTGATGGAAAGCGCACCCCGCACCGTCAAATTATCCGCAGCACTGGACGCGGTGACGCAGGCTATCGAACCCTATCTTTCAACCAAGGCGAACCCGATGACGGACGCCCTGTGTCTGGCGGCGATTCCTGTCGGCCTATCCGCGCTGAAACCGCTGATTGAGGAAAATTCAGCGGAGGCGATGGACGAAATGGCCTGGGTCAGCACCTGCGGCGGGTTGGCGCTGGCGAATGGCGGACTGGGCGCAGTACACGGGTTCGCCGGAGTGATCGGCGGCATGACCAATGCGCCCCACGGCGAAATCTGCGGCACGTTGCTGCCAGCGGTCCTTGCCTCTCATCGCGCCCGCGCAGATGCAGACAGCGAGATCGCAAGGCGCACCGGTTGGGTGGTCTCTATAATTAGTGATATTTTCGGCAGCGCCGAACAGACAGACGGGCTGCAAGCCTTGCAAGATTGGTCCCGCGCACAAGGATTGCGCGGTCTTTCTGCGATTGGCCTGTCATCTGAAAGCTACGGGCAAACCGCAGAACTTTCGGCGCAGGCCTCTTCGATGAAAGCAAATCCATTCCTGCTGTCGATTGAAGAACTGACCGATATTCTGACCAAAGCGGCCTGATCGACGGTATCAGGCCTGCGGGAAATCCATTTCCGGCAGGTCGCGCAGGCTGTCGAGATCAAAGGTCCGCAGAAACTCCGATGTTGTCACAAAAGTATGGGGCGCACCGGCACGGGGGCTGCGGGGTCCGTTGGCAATAAGTTTGCGGTATTGCAGGCGGGACAGCAGATCGCGGTTCACGTCCTTGCCAAACACATCCTTCAAATCCGCGCGGCTGACAGGTTGCTGATAAGCGATGGTTGCAAGCACCAGCAGTTCGGCCTCGCTCAACCGCACCCCCTTATCGTCCCCGTGTCTGGCCTTGCGAATTGCAGGCGCGTATCTTTTGCGGGTGCGCATCATCCAGCCGCCGGAAACGGCCACCACCTCATAGGGACGGTGCGTGAGCGCGGCGTTTATGTCACCAATCAGCTTTTTCAGCGATGCGTCTTGCCCGATCACTGCCATCAATGTTTTCTTTGGGACCACAGTGTCACTTGCAAACAGAACTGCCTCCACCCGCGCCATCCACTCATGCCATCGTCTGTCGGGCGTCAATCCGGCAAGATCGCGATCAAAATCGTCTTCCTGCTCCATCACGCCAGCCCGTATAGTCGAAAGCTGCCCCGTCCGGTCAATTCTTTCGCCGCACCAAGACTGACCAAACGATCACAAAGCCGTCGGGCAGAACGATCGGTCATCGCAGTATTTGTGCCCTTGATAACGGGCGACAACATAGTGCTGGGCGAAACCGCATCTTCTTGCAGGAACAGCGCCACGGCATGGTCCGATCCCTTGGAGCGCAGTTTCGGCGCAATCTTTCGCAACACTGCCGCGCGACGACTGAGGTCATGGGCCATCCCAATTGCCGCTTTGGCAGAGCGGTTTAAAAGCAGATGAAAGTCCGGCTGTCGCAGATCGCGCAGAACCGCGCGGGTCATATAAAGCGCACAAAGCGGTAGTGGTGTCGACCAGCCAAGACCACGGGCCAGCACAGCATCCGCGCAGATCATCGCGGTTGCTTCTTCGCGCGGGTCGGCCTCTAGGATCAGACCTATAAGGCTGGCTGCTTGGGCTGCGGGGCTTCCGGTGGCTTCTGTCAGTTTCATCCAATGGGGTAGTGCCTCGGCGAAGGGGGTGGGCAGGGTCTCGCCCAATTGGTTGATCCAGTTCCTTGAGCGCAGCGGCAAGGCCGCGCTCCGCCGCCAGCGCAAATACATCTCTCCGGCGGGTCCCATCCCGTCACCGGGCCGTGTCAGATACACCGCATCGCGAATGGCCGCCGTGGTTTCGGCGCGCCCTTCAATGCGCAAAGCGGCCTCGCTCGCCAGCAAAGCCAAACGGTTGCGCAGCAACGCCACCGGAACCGCACCGCTTTGATCCGTGACCAGACCATGCAGCACACAAAGCGACGCGCCTGCCGCAAAGGCCATAGCCTCGGGTGTTTGCCCGTTCGCAGGCTCGGCCCAACGGGGTAACGGCGCGAAAGTGGTTTCTTGCGTAGGTGGGGTGATCTTTGCCTGCTTCATGCGATCAGGCTATCAGCATACGGCGGTTCAGGATATCGAAATCCATCAAACCGCCGCGCTTTTCATAGACGGTATCAGTCTTTCACAAACAGCTTTCGCGGCGTGTTGCAGAAACACTCATGGCCGGTCTCTGTGATCCTGATCGGCTCGGTTATTTCCAGACCGCCATCATCCAGCCACAGCGCTGGCATGAAATGGAACGTCATATCCGGTTCCAGCACCGTTTGGTCGCCGCGCCGGAAAGAGATCGTCCGCTCGCCCCAATCGGGTGGATAGCTGATGCCGATGGCATAACCGCAGCGGGAGTCTTTCTCAAATCCTGCCTTGTTCAGCGTAGCATTGAACGCATTTGCAATATCTTCTGCGCGATTGCCCGGTTTGGCCTGCTCCAGCCCCGCGTCGATCGCGTCGAGCACTGCGGATTCTGCATCGCGGTATTTCTGCGGCACTTCGCCGAAGAACAATGTGCGCGACTGTGGACACTGATAGCGCCGGTGCGCCCCTGCGATTTCAAAGAAAGTCGCCTCGCCTGTTTCCATCGGGCGATCGTCCCATGTTAGATGCGGTGCGGTGGCGTCCATGCCGGAAGGTGCCATGGGCACAATCGCAGGGTAATCGCCCCAGAAACCGTCCGCCCCGCGAATACCAGCGGCATAGATTTCGGCAACCAGATCGTTCTTGCGCATGCCCGGTTCGGCCACCTCAAGAATATGCTCGTGCATTACCTCAACGATCCGACCGGCGCGCTGCATATATTCGATCTCGCGTTCGGATTTCACAGCGCGTTGCCAGTTCACAAGGCCGGTCGCATCCTGAAGTGTCGCCTCGGGCAGTTCGCGAACAAGGGTCGCATGGGCAGCAGCAGCGTAATAGTAATTGTCCATCTCAACGCCAAGCCGCGCCTTTTCCAGACCCTTCTCCCTTAACAGGCCAGACAGATCCTCCATCGGGTGCTTTTCGGGGTTCTGAACATAGATATCGTCATAACCGCGGATGCAGTCGTCTTCCATGAACACGGTCCGGCGCGCGCCAAGGGCATCCATTCCGCGACCCCACCAGACAGGTTCACCCTCATGGGTCAGAATTACGGCTTGATAGGTGTAAAAGGACCATCCGTCATAACCCGACAACCAAGAGATGTTGGAAGGGTCGCTTACAATGATCGCATCCAGCCCTTTGGCCGCCATAGCCTTGCGGGTTTTGTCGATCCGACGCAGGTATTCTGCGGTGGTAAAATTTGCCTGAAAAGTCGTCATGGCACGTCTCCGGTAATGCGAATGTCAGAGTGTTTCCAGACCGGAGCGTCAGATAAATAAACAACCGGACAGGATGCAATCATTGGCATCACCTTTGGCGTTGATGTCAATGATAAGAAAGACTTTAACGCAATTAATGGGTGATTGCGGTTTAAAGCGACACTTAGATTACAAGCACCGGCATTTTCGCCAAACCGATCACCTTGTGAGAGACACTTCCAAGCAGATAACTGTCCCCTGAAGATCCAAGCCCGCGACTGCTTAACACGATCAGATCAGCTTCGTGTTTTTGGGCAAATTCGGTGATCGCCCGCGCCGGCCTGCCAGAGCGGACAAAGGCCCGCAGGTTGGTCACGCCCGCCTCTGCCATCACCGCTTTGCCGTGGTTAATAATCTCGGTTGCATGTTCCTTCATCGCATCGTCCAGATTGCCCGGATCACTGACCCGTACCATCGAAAGCGACGCCTCCAGCATAGAGTGGTGGCGATACACCGTCAGCAGCGTCACCTTTGCACCGGTCAGCAACGCCATTTCCGCCGCCTTGTGCAGCGCGCGGTTGGCCGTAACCGACCCGTCGTAAGGCGCAAGGATGTGGGTGAACATAGGCTTCCTCCTCCGGTCTATTTTGCGAATGCCAGATCACGCAGGAACAGCGCGATTTGTGGGAAAAAGATCAGGGCGACAGATACGCTCAGCAGCATCAGGATGAACGGCGGTGTGCCGCGCACGACCTCTATGTAGGGGCGTTTGAACACCGCTATGGCCGTGAAAATATCGCACCCGAACGGCGGCGTGGCCGAGCCGATCGCCACCTGCAGCGTGATCACTGTCCCCACAAGAACGGGATCTAGCCCGACAGATTTAACCACCGGCGCGAAGATCGGCACCAGAACGAGGATAACCACAATCGGGTCGACGAACATACAGCCGATGAAAAAGGCGATAGAGATCACGAACAGAACGCCGATGGACCCCATTTCATCAATGCCGATAGACCCCAGAATGGTCTGTGGAATTTGCGCGAACGAAATCACCCAAGAAAACGCAGCGCCAGCCCCCACAAGGATGAACACAACTGCCGTGATGAGTCCGGTGGATTTGGCAGTTTCATAAACGCCGTGCCAATTCAACGAGCGGAAGACGACAGTTTCAAGCAGCAAGGCATAGAGCACACAGGCGGCGGCAGCCTCCGTCGGGGAGAATATCCCACCGTAAATCCCGCCGATAATAATCGCGGGAAACCCGAGCGGCCAAAGCGCCTTTTGAACAGCCCGCGCCCGCTGGCCCCAAGTGGTTTTCTCCTCCGTTGGTACGTTATGGCGGATCGCGTAAATCACGGAATAGATTGAGAAAAGCAGCAGGATCAACAACCCCGGACCGATCCCCGCAATGAACAGTTCCGCAATCGAGGTGTTCGAAACAACGCCGTAAATGATCATCCCGATGGACGGCGGGATCAGGAAGGCAATATCCGAAGAATTCACGATCAGCGCCAGAATAAAGCTGTCCTTATACCCCGCCTTCAACATGCGCGGTCGCAACGGGGACCCAATCGCCACCACAGTGGCTTGGGTCGAACCGGACACCGCGCCAAACATGGTACAAGCCGCCGCCGTTGATACCGCAAGGCCACCCTTCATATGCCCCACAAAGGACATCACCATATCAATCAACCGGCCTGCAGACTGGCCCCGCGTCATGATGTCAGCGGCGAAAATGAACATCGGCACCGCAATCAGAGAGGCAGGGCGTATCCCCGCCATCATCTGTTGGATCATGGTTTCCATTTGGTCGAAGCCGTTAAACAGCATGAAAAACCCGACGAAAGCGCCGACGATCAAAGGGATCATCATTGGGAAGCCCAATAACAGCAGAACGATCATGATGGAAAAGATGGTTAACGCCATGGATCAGATCTCCTGCTCGTTGTCGTCGTAGCCTTCCAGCACGTTGGTGGACAGATAGATGTCCTTCTCAATCATGTTTTTCACAGCCGTTAGAAAGTATTGCAGCCCTGTCATGAAAAAGCCGATGGGCACCCAGACCAGCGGCATCCAGACCGGTATTTGCAGCGCGGGCAACACCCGCCCCCGACCGGCCTGCGTCATCAGATATTGCAGCGCGTACCACGCCAGACCGAACATAAACACGGCCGTCACCAGAGAGATCACGATCATCATCACCTTGCGCAATTTCGGCGGCATGGCGTCGAAAATGGCTGACATACGAATGTGCCGCCCGTGCCGTGCAGCATAGGAAATTCCGGCAAATGTAATCAGGATAATCAGAATACGATTAAGCTCTTCTGAGAAGAAGATCGAACTTTGAAACACAAACCGCCCCACCACGTTGGACATCGTGTTCGCTGCCATCAGCAGAACCCCAGCGGCGAGCATCAGGGATTCAATCCGGCTGATCCCGTTGTCGATGGTTCCAAGAAAGCCCGGCAAGCTGGATTCATAGGCCGTAAGGGGCGCATCATCGAGTCCGGTGGTATCGGTGTTCGATTGTTCCTGCGACCCGTGGTTTGCGTCTGTCACCTTTGGAATCCTTCGTATGAATAACTTAAGTTCGGAAAACAGAACGGTCCCCCAACCATAATCGGGGAACCGTGAAAGCGTAATTAAGGTCTATTTCTTAACGGCTTCCAGATCGGCCTTGAACTGCTCCAGCAGGCCTTTGCCGCTGTCACCTGTCATTTCGATGAAAGCTTCTTCGACCTGCGCAGCCGCATCACGGAAAGGCTGACGCTTTTCGTCTTCCAGCACGGTGATGGTGTAATCCGGCTTGGCCTCCTTGATCCCGTCAATAGAGGCTTGGGTCTGGCCCTTCTGGTACTCAAGAATATACTCGAAAGCTTCATCGGTAGCTTTCTGCACAACCTCTTTATCCGCATCAGACAGACCCTGATAGAAGTCCTGATTGGCCATCACAGCCGTGGTGAAGTTGTTGTGACCGATGTAGGTCAGATGCTCGCTCACCTCATACAGTTTGTTGGACAGGATGTAGAACGTCGGGTTTTCCTGCCCCTGAATGATGCCCGTTTGCAAAGCGCCATACACCTCGCCCCACGGCAGTGGTGTCGGCGTAGCGCCAAAGGCTTTGTAGCTTTCTACCAGCAGCGGATTCGTCATCACGCGCACTTTGACCTGATCGAAATCTTCCGGAGAGCTGATCGGTTCTTGCGTCGTAATACCCACTTCGCCCTCGGGGAACATGGTCAGCAGTTCCAGACCTTGCTCGGCATAAAGCTTCGGGAACATCTCGTTCACGGCTTTGGAGGTCCGGAAGAATTCGAACAGTTCTTCTTCATTGTCAGGTAACAGATACGGCACGAAGAAGACTTGCGCTTCAGGGATCAGTGCGCCGGTGAAACCCGGAGACTGGTCGACAAACTGAAGGATGCCAGCCTGCGCCTGCTCCATGATGTCAGCACTTTCACCAAGTGTGCCATATGGGAACAACTGGATCTCGTGATCGGAATTGGCTTCGATCACCTCCTTGAATTTCTGCGCATATTTGCCCTGAACCTCGTCCATGGCTTCCTCAAACGCATAGCGCCACGTGTCGGCATTCGCGGTGCCCATAGCAGTGATGGATGCAACAGAGGCCACAATGCCCCCCGCGAGAAGATTTTTAAATAGAGACATACAGTCCTCCTTAAACGCGCACAGACACGACCCGAAGACCGTGCTGCACAAATTGTCATGATTAATTAACCATTTCGAACCATGACAATCATGTCAATGCCAGTATTGAACCATGACAATTCCACCCAAGCGCGAGCGGCTTTAACGCGCGTTCAGGGTAGGCTCATCGGCCATAATGCCGGCAATAATGCGGATACCTTGGGAGAAATCAGGGAAACTCAACCCCCCGAGGGCGATACGAATCCCTGTATGATTCTCATGGGGGCCGATGCTGAAACTGGCCCCTGCCGCAACGGCGACACCCATCCGGCGGGCAGTGTCCACAAGATGTTGTTCCTGTTCGATGCAGTCCGTATTCAGCCAAACGTGCAACCCGTTCGGCGCCATTGTATAATCAAGCCCGCGAAACAGGTTTTCTACCACATTGGCGCGATCGGACAGCGCAGATCGCTGCCGTTCCAACAGGTTTTCAGCTGTCCCATCCATAATCCAGCGATAGGCGATTTCCGTCATCAGATTGGTCGCCATCCAGTTCATCACCAGATGCCTGTTTGCGGCGGCCCGTGCCAGATGATCCGGCACCACCAGATAGCCAACCCGCAAGCCTGGCAGGATAGATTTGGTCAGGCTGGTGAAAAACAAAACCCGCTCCGGTGCAAGTGCTGCAAGCGGCGGCGGCCCTTGCAGCAATGGCCCCCAAGCGTGGTTCTCAACAATCAGAATATCAAAGCGGCGTGCAATATCGACAATGCGGGCGCGGCGTTGCGCGGACATGACAAACCCCAGCGGGTTGGTTCCCCCCGGCATTAAATATAGCGCCTTTACAGGTTCTTGCAGGCATCTTCGCTCTAGCGCGTCGGGGCAGATGCCTTCGCTGTCCACATGCACCCCCTCCAGTCGCATTCCCAAATACCGCGTCAGCGACCTTAGGGTGTGATGCCCTACATCTTCGGTCAGTATCAGGTCGCCCGCCTGCGCCGCAGTCATCAGCGCCATGCTCATCGCGCTGGTGCTGCCGTTGGTGACAACGACACCGGAGCTGCCTGTATCCACACCACAAAGCTTCAGCCAGCGCCGCGCGGATTCCGGCTCTTCGTCTTGCAGTTCGTCGGGACGGAACCCCGACAGAACCGCTTGCGGCAAAGATCGGGCCATGCTGCGCAGGACCTTCTCCATCGCAATATCGTGGGTTTGGTCCAGCACCGGTTTGATCAGCGACATATCAAGCACTCTATCGGCGGTTTTGCGGCTTACGAAGGGAACCGGAATATCGTCCTGCGCCCCCCGAACAAAGGTGCCGCGCCCCACTTCGCCAACCACCCTACCCGCCTCGGTCAATTTATCATATGCCCGACTGACGGTTTGCACGCTCAGCTTCAGATCAAAGGCCAGTTTTCGGTGGGGCGGCAGTTGGTCCCCCGGTTTCAGATCGCCGTGCTGGATTGCAAGCTCGATGGCCTGCACCAACGAACGATACGCTGGACGGGTGATGGTTTCGGGATCAGGAAGCCAATTTGTCATGATGCGGGATACTCACTGTAATCAGTACAATTGACAAGCCCTCCCGTCACGCCCATGACTGACACATGAGCTTCACCAAACTTGATAAACGCGATATCGCCATTCTAAAGACCCTTTCGGCAGAGGGGCGGATTTCTAAAACCGCGCTCGCGGATCGGGTCAATCTAAGCGCGACGGCCTGTTGGGACCGGCTGCAACGGCTGGAGTCTTCGGGGCTTATCAAGGGCTACCATGCAGAGGTTGAACTTCGAAAGCTCGCGCCACATGTGACCGTTTTCGTTCTCGCAGAACTGGCCAACCATAACGCCGAGGCCTTCCAGACCTTTGAAGCCATCATAGAAAGCCACCCCGAGATCACCGGATGCTGGGCCTTGGGTGGTGGGTTTGACTATCTGTTACAGGTGATTAGCCGCGATATTGAAAGTTACCAGCAGCTTATCGATACGGTGCTGGAAGAAGATGCAGGGCTTACCCGATATTTCACCTATATTGTGACCAAAGCGGTGAAAAACGCGCCGTTGCCTTTCGACCTTCTGTTTGACACCTGAGCCGAAAAATCACCGCCCGAACATCGGTTTTGGGCGATAAATCATCGGAACTGGCCCGCAAATCCCGAAACACCCTCCCCCGCCTTTCCCCTAATCTGCGCGAAACAGGCCTCTTAGGAAGGATCGGACCCGATGACACAGCATACAACCTGCGCCCCCGCCGGATTTTCAAACCTGAACTGCCCCGCCCTTTGGCGCGAACTGTCCTATGTGGATGGCGCGTGGCAGGCCGGTGTATCTAACGAAGTTTTTGCGGTGACGGACCCAGCTAACGGGCAAACGCTCGGCCAGGTTGCAAAACTTGGTGCGCAGGATGCGCGGGAAGCCGTGAGTGCTGCGCAAGCGACTTTCGCGCAATGGTCAGGACTTCTGCCCCAAGAGCGGTCCCATATTCTGCGCCGCTGGTATGAACTTATGCTCGAACATAAAGAAGACCTCGCGCAGATTATGACAGCCGAGCAAGGCAAGCCGATTTCGGAATCCCGTGGCGAGATCGATTATGCCGCCGCATTCTACGAGTTTTACGCAGAAGAAGCCCGCCGCCCGAATATCGAAGGTGTCACATCTCATTTGCCCGATGCCGAGGTAGAGGTCTGGCGTGAACCTGTTGGCGTTGCTGCTTTGGTGACGCCGTGGAATTTTCCGTCTGCGATGTTGACGCGCAAAGCGGGCGCTGCGCTGGCTGCCGGTTGCACTGTGGTGGCCCATCCATCCGCCGAAACACCGTTTTCCGCACTGGCCCTTGCCGAACTGGGCGAACGGGCCGGACTGCCCAAAGGCGTGTTTAACGTCGTCACAGGCGACGCGGCCGAGATTGTCGGCGCGTGGATGAACGACAACCGCGTGCGGGCGGTTTCCTTCACGGGGTCCACTGAAATCGGGCGCCTGCTTTATTCGCAAGGGGCCGATACGATCAAACGTCTGGTGCTGGAACTGGGCGGACATGCACCGTTTATCATGTTTGACGATGCGGACATGGAACGCGCGGTTGAGGAAGGGATCAAAGCAAAATTTGCCACCTCGGGGCAGGACTGTCTGGGCGCAAACCGGTTTTTCATCGCGAAGGGCTGCTATGACACGTTTTGCGCAGAGTTCACCAAAGCGACCCAAGCACTGCGTGTTGGTGCAGGGATCGACGATCCGGACATCGGACCGCTGATGAATGAAAACGCGGTGGCAAAGCAGGAAGAACAGATCCGCGATGCGCTCGACAAAGGGGCACGGTTACTGTGCGGGGGCAAGCGCCACGAAAAAGGGCTGCTGTTCTTTGAACCGACTGTGCTTGCGGATGTGCCTGCTGATGCGCGCATCATGACCGAGGAAACCTTCGGACCCGTTGCGGCAATCGCGCCTTTCGACACCGAGGAAGAGGTAATCGCGCGGGCCAATGACACGGAATACGGGCTGGTTGCCTATGTTCACAGTCAGGACCCCCGCCGGATTTACCGTGCAAGTCGTGCGCTGCAATTCGGAATGGTGGCGGTGAACCGCACCAAAGTCACCGGCGCACCGATCCCGTTTGGCGGGGTGAAGCAATCCGGTCTGGGTCGGGAAGGATCGCGGCTGGGGCTGGAGGCGTTTACAGATGTGAAATACGTCTGCCGCGATTGGGCGTGATCAAAGGGACATAGTTAGAGCGGTGAGGCGATCACCTCCCGTGTGATCTGCTTTAACTTTCGCAGGCCGAGTTGGGCGAGCGTTATACTGATCTCTTGCGCCAGAACGTCCCGCATCTGGCGCAGGCCGGTCGCACCATTCGCTGCAATTCCATACGAAAACGGGCGGCCTGCAAAAACGAAATCCGCCCCCATCGCGTAGGCTTTGACGATGTCCTCGCCGCTTTGGATGCCGCTGTCATAAAACAGCGGGAACTCCGGCCCCAGTTCGTCGCGGATGGTCTTTAGCGCTTGGATTGCTGGTGGTGCACTGTCAAGCTGGCGGCTGCCGTGGCTTGACACTTGCACCGCATCCACACCGCATTCCTGCGCCCGCTTTGCGTCCCGCGCGTCCATTACGCCTTTCAACACCAGTTTGCCGAACCATTGATCGCGCACCCGTGCCAGCGTGACCCAATCCGCCCCGGCGCGGCTTTCCTCACGGTCAAACTCCCCGAAAGCGCCGCCGAAATTCCCCATCTGTGGTTTGCCCTTCACCAGTTGAGGCAAGGACCACGCGGGATGACAGGCAAAGTCTACAAACTGGCGCGGTCCAATGCGGAAGGGCATTTTGAACCCGCGGCGCAGCTCGCGCGGGCGGCGACCAACTTCTGGCACATCAACGGTCAGCACAAGGGTGTCATAGCCCGCCGCCTTGGCCCGCGCGATCAGCCGATCCGCCGTTTCGGTCGTGCGACTGATATAAAGCTGGAACCAGGCACTGCCTTGTGAGAGTTCCCACATTTCTTCAAGCGAGGTGGAAGCGACCGTGCTGACCCCGACAGGAATGGTATCCTTGGCTGCCATGCGCGCCAGCAAACGATCCGCTGACGGGCTGGAAAGATTGCACATTCCCATCGGCGCAATCCCAAAGGGTACCTTGGTTGTGCTGCCAAACACCTGCCCCGCAATGCTGCGCTCTTCGACGTTATTTAAAACACGCGGTTGCAGTTTGATCCCGTCGAGCGCTGCACGGTTTGTCCGCGCGCCGCATCCCGTCCCTGCCGTGCCGTCAATGTAATCAAACACCATCCAAGGCAACCGACGCTTCGCAATCCTGCGGGCATCTTCAAAGCTGTGAATCGCGTTATCAAAAAACATCACGCATGCGCCTTTCTAACGGTTAGGGCTTAGGGCAGCGGCACGTTCAGAACGAATTTGAACAGGGCGAAGAAACAGACCATGACCACCGCGCCGCTGCTCCAGTAAAGCAGAACCGTGCGAACGGTCCATTTGTCGTGCATGGCAGCGATCAAACCACCGGCAAAGGCGATCACGCCTGCTGGAAGGAACCCGATCAACGGCATGGCAAAACAGGCTGCTAGCATACTGACCACCAACAGGATACGCCGCCACCAACTGCCTGGCCCGAAGCCACCCCGGTCCGTGGGGCGCAGCAAGCGATTTATCAGCGACAGTCCTGCCGTTATAATCAGGATCACCGCCACTGTTTGCGGAAATACCTGACTGTCACGATCCGTATAACTCGCAGCGTCATAAAGGGTTGCCGCCCCGGCCAGCATGAAAAACGCCGATGTCAGCAGGGACCCGATGTGCCCTTGAGAGGTTGAAACGCTCATTCCGTGGCTCCTTCAGTGGCTTTTGCGCGGCGTCTTGCCATAAACACCGGCAGCACCAGCGTGATCAGGGTGAAGGCGATGATCCCTTGAGAAATCGGCCGCCCGAAGAACATCCCTGTCAGATTGTTGGTCGCTGCTCCGATGGTCCAGCCCTGCACGAAACCCTGTTCGGCAATCGGGCCAAGGATCAGGCCGAGCACGATGGGTGAAGCGGCAAATCCAAACCGCGCCACAACCCAGCCGAACACGCCAAGGCACAGCATAATCACCACATCCGAAATACTGTTGCGGATCGCAAAAGTGCCGATGATGGTCATAAAGCCGACTGCCGGAACCAGCACTGCTTTGGGGATGGTGACAATGGACTTATAGGCATAACGCCCGATCAGAAGGCCCGCAGGCAGCATCATAATCGTCGCGATGATCAACCCGTAGATAAAAGTGTAAACGATAGAGCCGCTTTGCTGGAACATAGTCGGACCGGTCCGCACGCCCTGCACCAACAACGCACCAAGCACGATGGCATCAGGGGGGGTGCCGGGAATGCCCAGAACGAGTGTCGGGATGAAACCACCGCCCACAGTGGCATTATTGGCGGATTCCACGGCCATGATTCCGTCGGGTTCGCCCTCGCCAAATTTTTGGTGGGGCTTAGCGCCGCGCTTTACTTCAGAATAGGCAACGAGACCGGCGACCGATCCCCCTGCCCCCGGCAGGATGCCGACCAAAGTGCCGATAATAGAAGAGCGGATCAGGTTGAATTTGGAGCGCATGGCAAGGCCGAATGCCTCTCCGATGCGCACGGATTTTACGTCTTTCTCTACCTTTAGATGCCGGTCCGGTACGGCCACCAGATCTATCAGGACGGGGATGCAATAGAGGCCGATCAAAGTGCCGACCACGCCAAAGCCGCTGATCAGGGTTTGGCTGCCAAAGGTCAGGCGGATGTCAGCGGAAATTTCAGCGACCCCAACCGTGGACAAGATCATCCCGAAAGCCCCGCCAGCTAGTCCTTTCATCAGGTTGCCTGTTGAAAGGGACGCGATCAGGGACAAGCCAAAGACCGACAGCCAGAAATATTCAACAGGGCCAAAAGCCAGCGCGACTTTGGACAGGGGTGGAGCGAGCAACAGTAGCGCAAAGGCCCCGATCAACCCGCCGCAGACCGATGCGAAACAGGCGAGCGCCACGGCAAGGTCTCCGTCACCCCGTTTGGCCATTGGATAACCGTCAAAAGTGGTGGCAATCGCAGAAGGTGTTCCCGGTGTATTTAGAAGAATGGCGGCGTAAGCCCCACCATAAAGGGCACCGGTATAAATCGCCCCCAGCAGGATCAGCGCCGAGGCGGGATCCATGCTGAAGGTGATCGGCACCAGCACCGCCAGTGCCATTGTCGCGGTCAAGCCGGGGATTGATCCAACAATCGTCCCCGCCGCCACACCGAATAAAGCCAAACACAGGTTAAACGGCGTCACGGCGGTTAGAAAATGGTCAAGATTCATAGAAGCCCCCCGGCATGATCTGTCTTATTTGATGAGTCCGGCTTCGCGGGCGTCTTTAAGATACTCTTCTTTACGCTCTGCCATGAAGGCATCCATGCCAGCCGCATCTACGTCAAGAAGGGCAAACCCCGCGTCGAGCATCTTTTGGCGGAAGGCCTCATCAGCGTTCACCGCGCTGATCATATCGGACCACATTTTAGTGGTCTCGTCGCTCGCCGTATTTGGCAGCGCGATCCCGCGATAGGCACCGCCTACCATGTCGTAACCAAGCTCTTTGAAGGTAGGCACATCGGGGAACAGCGGATGGCGTTCTTCCATCGCGACCGCCAGCATACGCACCGCATCGCCTTGCGCTGCACCAACTGTCGTGTAACCCCATTCCGCCTTAACCTGTTTGCCAAGAAGCGCCGTCACAGCCGCGCCGGTCCCTTTGAACGGAACATAGGTGGTCATCGCACCGGTCATTTTGTCAAACTTGATCTGTGCCAGATGGTTCGCACTCGCTTTGCCCGATCCCGAAATCGTCACCTGCCCTGGATTGGCCTTGGCGTCTGCCACCAGATCCTCAAGCGTTTGGTATGGGCTGTCCGCGGTCACGACAATCGCGTCCGGCGTGAAGTGGAACATATGAAAAATGTTAAGATCTTCGGTCTTGAAGCCAACATCTTTTTGGGCCGGTTTGATCACGATATGGGGAAGGTTAACGCCCATGATAGTCTGACCATCACTGCTCAACCCGTTGAGCGAGGCCCAGCCCACGGCACCCCCTCCACCTGGCTGGTAGGATACGACCAGATCCTGACCGAATTTTTCCTTAAAGAACGGCTGTTGCATCCGCGCAGAGATGTCGGATTCACCACCCGGACCAAAGGGGATAACGTAATTTACCGGACCGCTCAGCTCTGCCGATGCGACGGTTGCAAGGCTCGTTACCAGTGCCATTGCGGCACCGACCTTTAGTATGGTTCTTCTCAGCATAATTTTCCTCCCTATTGTGCTGTAAAGCTTAAATCTGTTGTCCTATCAGGTGTTTGCCTCTCGTATTGCTGTCATAAACCTGTCGCGGATCACGACCGGATCCTTAGTAATGACAGGGACCTTGATATTTCCACTTTCACATTTACACACGATGATCGTCATCTTGTCACCCGCAATCGCGTCTCGCATGACGTCCACGCAATCTTCGGCTTGACACTCTATCACGGTTTCACAACCGCAGGCTTTGGCCACTGCCGCCAGAGAGGTTTTCTTCCCTGCATAGGTCGGCTGATCGCCCGTTGACCCATAAGATCCGTTGTCGATGATCAGCAGAATAAAGTTGTCCGCCACGTTATTGGCAATGGTGGGCAGAGTACCAAAATTGGTTAACACCGACCCGTCCCCGTCAATGGAGATCACTTTTTTATCCTGTGCCAAAGCCACGCCAAGCCCGATAGACGAGGACAGCCCCATCGTCCCGAGCATATAGAAATTGGTCGGTTGATCGTCGAGCATATGCAGTTCCTGACTCGGCAGGCCGATATTGCACACGACAAGCTGGTCAGAAATGACGGGAACGAGCTCTTTTAAAATATCAGAACGGATCATTGGTCGCCGTAGCCTCCCCAGAAGGTTGCATCGGTCAGGATTGCCACCGGTTTGTTGCACATGAATGTATATTTAAGGATCGTGTCCAGCTCTTCTGCATCGGATTGCTGGTGGAAATGATAGGTCGGGATATGCAGCTGGTTCAGCAACGCCTTGGTGTGCACAGCCATTTCTACCTGACACGCCACCGGCTCCTTCAGCTCCCCGCGATAGGAAATCAACATCGGCAGCGGCATGCGATAAAATTGGGTGAGCGTAACGAGCGTATTTACAGTCACACCAATCGCAGTGTTCTGCATGATAATCGCCGATCGCTTGCCCCCCATAAAGGCGCCTGCACAGATCCCGATACCTTCGTCCTCTTTATTGCTCGGAATGTGATAGATATCCTTGCAGGCGTCGATCTCATCAATTACCCCTGCTAGTTGTTTACACGGAACGGTCGTCACCAATTCGATGTCGTTGTTCACGAAATCCGCGACGATCTTTTTGTCTATATCCACGGTATGATCCCAAAAGTTACATTTCCCAACTACCGTTGTTGTAAAGCTGAATTAAATCAAATCATTAATATTTGCGTTTAAGTAAAGCATCTGTTTATGTACAGCAAATCCCTTATTGCGAAAGCATCCGATGACCATCTCCCTGTTCAAAACCCTGATCGCCATTTCCGAACACGGCAGCTTTAGCGCCGCCGCCGAAAAGATTTGCGTCACCCACGCAGCTGTCGGCCAGCAGATGAAGCGGCTTGAGGATTCGTTGAACGTGTCGCTGTTTGACCGCTCTGCCAAAACTCCGCGCCTGAACCAGTTGGGTAAGGCGCTGGTCCCAAAGGCCAAGGCCGTAGTGGTGGAATATGATACGATCCTTCACGATCTGACTGGCGATCCCCGCATGATCGGGGAGTTGGTTCTTGGGGCTGTGCCCTCTTCCATTCGCGGGTTAATCCCGCAGGCGATGAAGCGATTGGTTCAGCTCTATCCCGATTTGCACATCCGCGTGGTGCCAGACCTGTCGCCCAACCTTTTGGAACAGATCGAACGAGGCACGCTGGATGCCGCCGTGCTGAGCGAGCCGACACGCTTGGCCCGCAATCTCGATTGGAAACCTTTCGTGCGCGAGGAACTGGTTTTGTTGACCTCGCCCGAAGTGACTGAAGACGACCCTTTCGAAATCCTCGCCAAAAAACCCTACATCCGCCACACGCGGCAAGCCTCTGTCGGGATGCTGGCAGAAGAATGGCTGTCTGACAACAAGGTGACAGTCCATGACGCGATGGAGATGGGGTCGCTTGAAAATCTTGCCAGTATGATTGCCCATGACCTCGGAGTTTCAATCGGGCCGAATATCTGCGTGCCCGACCCTATCTTTGAAGGGCTGCGGAAAATCCCGCTCGGCCCCACCGCGACGGCGCGGACCTTGGGCATTCTGACACGCACCGATTGTTCTAAAATCCAGCTGGTGCAGCGGTTGTATGATCAGGTTCATTGTACAATCGAAGACAATCACCCTGGACGGGCGTTGTAAAATTCTCTTTACCTAGAATAAAAATCATATGATTTGCGCAAGGAAAACTTTCGGATAGTTTTGGTGCAACCTAAGATATTTGCAGGACAATCGCCCCCCAATGACAGCCGGTTTTAATCCTCCCGCCCCACAGGCCTTGGCCGCATTAAAAGACATCGTCGGGGACAATGGCTGGAAAGCCGGCGCGGATATGGAGCGCTACTTTGAAGATCCGCGTGGACGGTTTACGGGTTTGGCAACGCTCGTGCTCATGCCGGATAGCGTAGAGATGGTTTCCCGAATTGTGCGGTATTGCGCAGGCGCGAAAATCGGGATCATCCCGTATGGCGGCGGAACGGGTGTCGTAGCCGGACAGCTCTCGCCTGACAGCGCCGACGCTGTAATTGTATCGCTGGAACGCATGAACAAAGTCCGCGAAGTGTCTGTAGAAGATGGGGTTTTAGTGGCGGAGGCCGGATGTATCCTGCAAGATATTCACGACTGTGCCGCACGTGAGAAAATGATTTTCCCTTTAAGCATGGCCTCTAAGGGCAGCTGTTGCATTGGCGGCAACCTCGCCACCAATGCGGGCGGGATACAAGTGCTGCGTCATGGCAACGCGCGTGATTTGTGTCTTGGGGTTGAGGCTGTGTTGCCGGATGGCTCGATCCTTCACGAACTCAGCCCTTTGCGCAAAAACAACACCGGTTACGATCTGCGCCACCTGCTGATCGGAAGTGAAGGCACGCTTGGGATCATAACCGCGGCAAGCCTCATTTTAAAACCGCAAGACCCCGAGTCCGTAACTGTATTCTGTGCCATTCGGGATCATTCCGATGGCGTAACCCTTTACAAGAATCTGCGGGCCGCATTGGGCGAATCTCTCTCCGCTTTCGAATTAATGAGCGGCTTCGGCGTCGATCTGGTGCGCAGCCATTTCCCCAAACTTCCCGCCCCCTTCGCACAAAAGCACCCATGGCATCTGTTGCTGCAGTTCGACGGACCAACAGGTCTGGCCGACACCGTAGAACAGGTGCTTGGGAAAATGTTTGAAGATAATCTTCTGATTGATGCCGTAATCGCCCAGTCCGAAACCCAGTCTGAAGACCTTTGGGCCTTGCGGGAAAACACGCCCGAGGCGAACCGGATGGCAGGTGCCTTTTGCAGCAGCGACACCTCGGTCCCTATTCGCAAGATTGGTGTTTTTGTGAATGAAACCAACGCCGCGCTGCGCGACATTCATGCAGGGTTGCGGATCAACACCTACGGACATATCGGGGATGGGAATATCCATCATAACGTGTTCGCCCCCGAAGGTACCCCGAAGGCAGAATTCATCCAAAGCCATCCCGACATCATTGATGCGGTGCGGATGGCGATCAATGAAGTGACCCACCGGAACGGCGGTTCGATCAGCGCAGAGCACGGCATCGGCCGTCTGAAAACCGCCGACCTTGAGGTTTATGCAAGCACCGCAAAACAGGCCGCTCTGCGCAGTATCAAGGCGGCACTTGATCCTGATAACATCATGAACCCCGGCACACTACTGCGCTAAATCACCTTCGCCCGCCTGCTGCCTTAACGTCATCGGCGAATTTTCACCGGCGCAAGCACGCTATGCGGGTGTTCCTATTGTTTTCACGCCGACAGGAACGTATAGTGAACACATGAGCACACGATCTATAGAATCCAAACTTGCCATCCTTAGCGATGCCGCGAAATATGATGCCTCCTGCGCCTCTTCTGGGTCCACCAGACGGGACTCCCGCGATGGGAAAGGGCTTGGCTCCAATGGCGGCAGCGGAATTTGTCACGCTTATGCGCCTGACGGTAGATGTATTTCGCTTTTGAAAATCTTGATGACGAATTTCTGCATTTATGACTGCGCCTATTGCGTAAACCGCGTGTCGTCAAACGTGGAACGCGCGCGCTTTACGGTGGATGAAGTTGTTAAGCTAACTATCGAATTTTACCGTAGAAATTATATCGAAGGCCTGTTCCTGTCGTCCGGTATTATCCGCTCCCCTGACGTGACGATGTCCGAAATGGTGCAGATCGCCCGCAAACTGCGGCATGAGGAAAATTTCCGCGGGTATATCCATCTCAAAACCATACCCGATGCCGCGCCGGAACTGATAGAGGAAGCAGGACTGCTTGCGGATCGCTTGTCGATTAACGTGGAACTGCCTACAGATTCAGCTGTGACCCAATACGCGCCGGAAAAAGATCCCGCGCAGATCCGCAAGGCAATGGGGCATGTCCGTTTGCGTAAAGAAGTCAGCAAAGATAAATCCCATACGGGCAAGCGCCCGCCGAAGTTCGCGCCTGCAGGGCAATCGACACAAGTCATCGTCGGGGCAGATGCGTCCAACGATGCGACAATCCTTGGCCAGTCCACGCGGCTTTATTCCAGCTACGGCTTGAAGCGGGTGTATTATTCCGCTTTCTCGCCCATTCCCGACAGCTCGAAAAATCTGCCGTTGATCCGCCCGCCCCTGCAACGGGAACACCGGCTTTATCAGGCGGACTGGCTGCTGCGGTTCTACGGGTTTGAATTGGACGAAATTACTGATGTGACCAAGGACGGAAATCTGGAACTGGATTATGATCCGAAGCTGGCTTGGGCGCTGGCCCATCGCGGGTTGTTTCCACTCGACGTGAATAAGGCCAGTCGGGAGCTGTTGTTACGGGTGCCGGGCTTTGGCGTGCGCACGGTCAATCGCATTCTTTCCACAAGGCGTCACCGCAGTCTGCGGTATGAAGATCTAACCCGCATGGGCATCTCCATGAAGAAAGCGCGCTCGTTTGTGACAGCCACTGGTTGGTCGCCCAACAAACTGATCGACAGCGCGGATTTGCGCGCGCGGTTTGCCCCCCCGCCAGTGCAGTTGAGCCTGTTATGACAATCCGGATGACCATGCCGATGATCGGCGCGGCACAGGCATGGCGGGATGCGGCGCGGGGTTTGATCAACGCGAACATTCCGCCTTGCGATGTCAGTTGGGGGGATGAAACCACCCCCGCCGGTCTGTGGGACTCTGCGCCGCCGCCCCAAACGGATACGGTTCTGACGGTTCCAAAAGAGTTCATCTCTCTCGCCCGTTCCGTGGTTTGGCACAGTGATCCCTCCCGCTTTGCGCTTCTTTATCGTGTGTTGTGGCGGCTGCGTGACATGCCCCATCTGCTGAGCGATCGGGCTGATCCCGAACTGGCGCAATTGCGGCGGATGGAAAAGAACGTGCACCGCTGTCAGCATAAGATGAAGGCTTTTGTGCGCTTCCGCGAGATCGGTTCACCCGATGATCCCCGCCGTTCTTTCGCAGCATGGTTTGAGCCGAGCCACTTTACAGTTGAACCAACTTCCACATTTTTCGCGCGGCGTTTTGGCGATATGGACTGGCGCATCATTACGCCCAGCGTCACCGCTAATTTCGTCAACGGAGAGATCAGTTTTAGTGCAGGACAGTCCAAGCCACCCCTGCCTGAAGACGCGAGCGAGCAGCTTTGGACGACCTATTTTCGCAATATTTTCAATCCGGCACGGGTGAAAGTGAAAGCGATGCAATCGGAGATGCCAAAGAAGTACTGGAAGAACATGCCCGAGGCGGCTGCAATCCCCGACCTGATCGCGTCAGCCCCTGCCCGCGTGCGCGCCATGAACGAGGCAGCCCCCTCCCTGCCGCCGCTTCGTGTTGAAAAGGTGCAACAACAACTGGCGCGTCTGCCGGAGTCTGTCTGGTCCGGCGATGCCGATGCGCTGCGTGCCGAGTTCTCTGCCTGTACCCGCTGTCCGCTGCATTGCAACGCCACACAAGCGGTCCCCGGCGAAGGGCCGATGGGTGCGTCTTTGATGATTGTCGGCGAACAACCCGGCGATACCGAAGATCTTGCGGGGAGACCATTCGTCGGTCCAGCGGGCAAACTGTTCGATCAAATATGTGCAGAAGCAGGTGTGGACCGCGACAAAGCCTATGTCACCAACGCGGTGAAACATTTCAAATTCAAACCCCGTGGCAAGCGCCGGATACACCAACAGCCGAGCACGACCGAAGTGGAGCAATGCAAATGGTGGCTTGATGCGGAGCGCACGGCCGTGCAACCCCGCGTAATCCTTGCGATGGGGGCGAGCGCGGCGCTGTCCCTTACCGGCAATGGTAAGAACATCGGACAGCGGCGTGGCAAGGTCCACCAGTTGGACGACGGAACACCGGTGGTGTTGACGTTCCATCCATCCTATCTGCTGCGGTTGCAAGATCCCGCCGCGCGGCAAGCGGCAACAGATTTGCTACGGGCAGATCTGGCGCGCGCCAATCAGCTTGCACAGGATCTTACGATCAGGGTTTGACCTGATGCCGGCGGCGTACACGTCCGGGCCGCCCCGCGATGGAAAGGCTCGCATCTGCGCGCGGGGTGCGGCTGATCACCCGCCCTTTAGACACCACACACAACCGCGCCGCCCGTAATCGCAGCGCCTCTATCGGGTTGGACGCATCCAGCACCACAAGCGAGGCTTGCGCCCCAACCCGCAATCCGTAATCTTGCAAGCCAAGGGTCTTGGCGTTGTTTGCAGTCACCATATCGAAACAGGTGCGCATTTCATCGGGACTGGTCATTTGCGCCACATGCAATCCCATGAAGGCCACATCCAGCATGTCCGCAGTGCCCAAGGAATACCAAGGGTCAAGCACACAATCCTGTCCCCAGCCAACATTGATCCCCATTGCCAACATTTCCTTCACCCGCGTCAGGCCCCGCCGTTTCGGGAAGCTGTCGTGACGCCCCTGAATGACGATGTTAATCAGAGGGTTCGGAATGGCGCTGATTTCTGCTTCAGCCACCATCGGCAACAGTTTGGAAACATAGTAGTTATCCATAGAGTGCATCGAGGTCAGGTGCGATCCGGCAACCCGCCCCTGCAACCCGAGCCGCGTGGTTTCATAAGCCAGCGTTTCGATGTGGCGCGACATTGGGTCGTCGGTTTCATCGCAATGCATATCTACCTGCAAACCACGTTCGGCGGCGATTTCGCAAAGTTCCTTCACGGATGCAGCACCATCTGCCATCGTGCGTTCAAAGTGGGGAATGCCCCCAACCACATCCACACCCATATCCAAAGCGCGGATCGTATTTTCCCGCGCGGTGGGATCACGATAGAAGCCATCCTGAGGGAAAGCAACGAGTTGCAGGTCAATGTAATCTTTAACCTTTGCGCGAACGTCCAGCATGGCTTCCACACCGAGCAAACGGTCATCACATGTGTCCACATGGCTACGGATTGACAGCAAACCCATGCTCGCCGCCCAGTCGCAATATTCCAGCGCGCGCGTGACCATATCGTCCTGCGTGACGATCTCTTTCAGCTCCCCCCAAAGGCCGATGCCTTCCAGCAGGGTGCCAGATTCATTGATCCGCGGCAGACCGTAGGACAGAGTCGCGTCCATGTGGAAATGCGGATCGACAAAGGGCGGTGACACAAGATCACCCTGCGCCTCTACGGTTTCTGCGGCTTCGGCCCCGTCGAGCGGTTCGATCGCTGCAATCAACCCGTCGCGTATGCCGATATCAGCCACCTGCCCGTTAGGAAGATTGCCCCCTTTTACGATCAGATCAAACATCAGCGTTCTCCTTTATTGAACGGCACCATCAGGGCGGCGGGAACTTCGGCGCGGCGTGACATCACGACAAGCGCAAGAATGGAAAGGATATAAGGCATCATCAGGAAGATTTGATAGGGTATTTCTGCCCCAATTTCAGTTTGTTGTACCCTGATCTGCAAGGCGTCGAAAGCGGCAAACAAGACCGCGCCAAGCAGCGCTTTACCTGGTCGCCAAGACCCGAAGACAACAAGCGCAATACAAATCCAGCCGCGTCCGTTCACCATTTCAAAGAAGAAACTGTCGAACGCGGACATGGTCAGGAATGCGCCCCCCATTGCCATAAACCCGCTGCCCACAATCACCGCCCCCATGCGGATCGCCGTCACAGACAGACCCTGCGCCGCCACCGCCGAAGGGTTCTCCCCGACGGCGCGTACCGCTAGACCCAATGGCGTGCGATAGAGCACGATGGCAACCGCAGCCACCAACAGGAATGCGAAATAAGTGAAGGGTGTTTGCGCGAATAATGCCTCTCCGACGAAAGGAATCTCCGAGAGGAGCGGAACTTCATACGGTTGGAAGGCGGCAATTTTTGGCGGGCTGGTCACTTCGGGCAAGGCCAAGCGATAGGCGTAATACGTTGCCGACGTGGCCAGAAGCGTTACGCCCAGACCGACCACATGTTGGGACAATCCAAAGGGGACTGTGAGCGTGCTGTGCAACAGGCCAAAGACCATGCCCACAGCAAAAGCCACGGCAACCCCGACCCAAAGACCGGTTCCCGAATAGACCGCCATCCAGCCTGCAAAAGCGCCGACGACCATGATGCCTTCGATCCCGAGGTTCAACACCCCTGCCCTTTCGCAGATCAACTCTCCCATGGTGGCAAGGATCAGCGGAGTTGCAATTCGGATGGCGGCGGCCCAAAAACTGGCGGTGAAGAGTATTTCGATAATGTCCATAATCAGCCTCTCACCACGCGGAAACGGGTCAGCATAATCGCCAGCACCATCATCAAGAGCGCGCTCGCCAGCATGATATCAGCCAGATAGGTCGGCACATCGGCCGCGCGGCTCATGCTGTCGGCGCCTACAAAAATGCCAGCAACAAACAGGGCCGCCACAACGACCCCAAGCGGATTCAGCAGCGCCAGCATCGCAACGATAATTCCGGTGTAACCAAACCCCGGCGACAGATCGAGCGTCAGACTGCCCTTCAACCCCGCCACCTCGGAGAAACCGGCCAGCGCGGCAAGACCACCGGACAGGAGCGCGGTTTTCACCAGCACACGATTGACCGGAATACCAGCGAAAGCGGCCGCCTCTTTATTCAAACCAACCGCGCGCATTTCATAGCCGAGCGTACTGCGGGTCTGAATGATCCAGATCATCACCGCTGAAATCAGCGCCAGTCCAAATCCCCAATGCAATCGTAATCCGTCAACAATGCGGGGCAAGCGGGCGTCGGGTATCAAGCGCGCGGACTTGGGCCAGCCCATGCCCATCGGATCTTTAAGAGGACCTTCCAGCAGCATAGAAATGAACAGCAAAAAGATAAAGTTGAACAGCAACGTGGTGACAACTTCATCGACACCAAACCGCGTCTTGAGCAAAGCTGGCACCAACAGCACAATCGCACCCGCCAGTACCGCGAAAAGAATGAGCACTGGCAGGATCGCAAAGGCAGGCCACTGCAGGAACCCCGTGCCCAGCACCACTGTGACCAAGGCACCCGCGTAAAGCTGTGCCTCTGCCCCGATGTTCCAGAATTTAGCCCGAAACGCGATGGCCACCGCCAGCCCCGTAAAAATAAGGGGCGTTGCACGGTTCAAAGTCTCGAGCACTGCAAATTTAGACCCGAACGCCCCTTTCAGAATCAACCCGAAGACTGAAAACGGATTGGCACCGGCGGCCATCGCCAAAAGAGAAGCCACCAGAAAGGTCGCCGCCAGTGCAGCGGCGGGTAGACCCAGCTTGCGCAAAACCGTCGGGTTTTCAATCGGTTCAAGACGCATGGTGACCCCCTTCTTCGCGCACAGGTTCATCGAACCCCTGCCCCGCCATCCACAATCCCAGCTCTGCGGGCGTTTTTTCACCCCGCGCAAATGTCGGAGACAAGCGGCCTTCCGCTATCACATAAATAACATCGGCCAAACCCATGATTTCATCCAGATCTTCAGAGATCAGCAAGACCGCCGCACCGCGATTCCGTGCTTCCAGTAGTTGGGAGTGCACATAATTCACCGCCCCGATATCAAGCCCGCGCACCGGTTGGTTCGCTAGAATGATTTGCGGCGCTGCTTCAAGAACGCGCCCCAAGATCAGCTTTTGCATATTGCCCCCCGACAGCAGCCGGATTGTTGTATCCGGCCCCGGACAGCGCACGTCGTATTTTTCAATAATCTCGCTGGCAAACCTATGGGATTTTCGCCAGTCGAGCCACCCTCCCCTGCTGAAGGGGGCATCGTTGTACCGTTCAAGTATAGCATTTTCCGTCAGATCAAAATCTGCAATCGTTCCCGTTTTGTGCCGATCCTCGGGAATGCGAGCGATCCCGTTTTGCACTGCCGTGCGGGGTGTCCATTTGGTGATATCCTCCCCTGCCAGTGCCAGCGAACCATCTGCAGGTTTGCGCTGCCCGCCAACAATCTCCGCCATTGCTGCCTGCCCGTTGCCCGATACTCCGGCCAACCCAATGATCTGCCCAGATCGCAAAGCCAATGAGACAGACTTCAATCCGGGGGCATTACCAATATCGCGCGTTGTCACGTCACGCAATTCCATCAGCGTCGCGCCCGGATTGGCTGGGGCCACGGACGGGGGTGTGGCCTCTGCCCCCATCATCAACGCGGCGAGCGCTGTTTTGTCTGTGTCTTTGATCGCGACCCCGTCCACCATTTTACCGTGACGCAGGACCACCACGCGGTCAGCGATGGCCATAACCTCGTGGAGTTTGTGAGAGATAAATATAATCGAAAGACCGTTAGCAATCGCCTGTCTCAGCGTTGCAAACAGGTCGTCCGTTTCCTGCGGCGTTAATACCGCAGTCGGTTCATCCAGAATTAGAATGCGCACATCGCGGTAAAGCGCTTTGAGGATTTCCACACGCTGTCTTTCCCCAACGCTAAGACTACCGACTTTCGCATCCGGAGACACAGCCAGATGGAAACGTTCGGACAATTCCACAATCCGCTGGCGCGCCGCTTTTCGATCAAGCCGCCCACTGAACAAGGGTCTTGTGCCTAGGGTGATATTCTCTTGCACGGTCATATTGTCCGCCAGCGTAAAATGCTGGTGGACCATCCCCACACCAGCATCCAGCGCCGCACGGGGGTTGCCCGGCGGAAGTGTCTTGCCAAAGACAGAAACCGTCCCGTTATCAGCCGTATACTGACCGAAGAGAATGTTCATCAACGTGGTTTTACCGGCTCCGTTTTCACCAAGCAGCGCGACGACCTCACCCTTTGCCAGAGAAAAGCTGACCGCGTCGTTTGCGGTCAGCTCTCCAAAGCGTTTGGTGATCCCGTCGAGGCGCAAAACCTCTTCTGGGTGTGTACTCATGAGGTCAGGATGACTTTGGCTCGGCGTCGTTGATCTCTACCGTGTAAGCACCGGATTTGATCTCAGCTTCGCGCGACTTCACAAGGTCCATAGCTTCCGCAGGCACTTTGCCCTCGAACGTCCCGAGTGGTGCAAGGGTTGTCCCGCCTTCGCCCATGAAGGAATAGACACCGTAATCAGCCGCCTTAAAGCTGCCCGCTTGTACTTCGGCAATGGCTTTGTCGAGCGTTGGTTCAAAATGCCAGATCGCGGACGCCACAACCGTTTCGGGATATTCCGCCTGCGTATCAATCACGTTGCCGATTGCCAGCACGCCTTTTTCTTTGGCTGCATCCGACACGCCGAAGCGTTCTGCGTACAAAACATCAGCGCCGTTTTCGATCATTGCGAAGGCTGTTTCTTTCGCTTTGGGCGGATCAAACCAGCTGCCGATAAAGCTGACCTGAAATTTGATGTCAGGGTTCATTTCCTTAGCGCCAGCCATGAAAGCGTGCATCAGGCGGTTTACTTCGGGGATCGGGAATCCACCGACCAGACCGATGTTGCCGGATTCTGTCATGGAACCGGCAATGATACCGGACAGATAGGACGCATCCTGAATGTAGTTATCAAACACCGCAAAGTTCGGCAGCGCGGCGTCTTCCTTGAAACTGGACCCCATCAGGAAAGCCACATCAGGATATTCCGCCGCAACTTCTCGGGCTTCTTGTTCGGCGCCGAAAACTTCGCCAATGATCAGCTTGTTGCCAGCTTCGGCATATTCGCGCAACACGCGGGCGTAGTCTGTGTTGCTGACATTTTCCGAGAACGAGTAATCGATATCGCCCCGATCCTGCGCGGTCACAGCCGCTTTGTGGATCCGGCTGACCCACTGCTGTTCTACCGGAACCGTATAAACGCCGGCTGTTTTAATCGGCTCGGCGGCAAAAACGCGCCCTGCCCCGACTGTACCGATTAACAATGAAGTTGCTGCACTCGTCCCCAAGAAATGGCGACGGTTCATTTTATTTGTTATTTTCACGGTTTATCTCCCTCTGGATGGCAACATGTAACGATGAGTCTGACCAACAGGTCAAGATTTTTTGCAAGCCTGTGACGACGCCACGTGTTGAACTGGTGGCTTCTCTATAAAGAACAGAAGCTTAGCGCAAGTTTCGATGAACAGGCTGGAGGGCTCTTTCGGCGCGCCGGAGACCGGTTTGCCTAGAATCCGGCCTTACTGCGCCTTTTTGCGCCAAAAGATGGATGACATGGCAGCAAATTGGTTAAGTATCTGAAAAATAACAGAAAGGTTATTGAAATGTTGACAATATACCATGAAATGGCTTTTTTCACCATGAAGGCAAAGGAAAAGGGGTAACCCGCGGATTACCCCTCCTGCATAGTAACCCGCGGGTTACTTTATTCATCCAGCGCCGCATTAAAGGCGCGGATGGCACGTTCCAATTGATCCTTGGGGACGCCTGCAAAATCAACCCGCCCCACGATCCGGCACTCTCCGTTTCGGGCCGTGACTTTCAATTCACCGACATGAAATTCGAACTTCTCTTTCGGCTCGCTCTTGATGGTTTTTGTGGTGCCAACAGATTTTGCGCCGGAGACAAATCCCGCCAATACCACCGCCTGCGCATCACGGTTCGCACAATTCGCGAGCGATTGGCGAAGCGCTGCAACATCGCCCTGCCCCGACTTCAACGCCCGCGCCACCTCTGCTCCGAGGTTGCGAGAAATGTCTTTTGGCCATTGAAGCGCGTCGCCAAGCGTTGTCAGCAGGTAAACAAAACTGCGAATATAAGAGCGCTTCATTTTATGAAGCGACGCATACAATCGCCCAACCAGCGCGTCAGGATCACTGCCGTCAACCTGATCATCCTGCGCCGCCGCGATAACAACTTGTGCCATCTCGGCAAAAGTCAGATCTTCACGGACCACGTTTTCTTCGACCATATCTATATAGCGCGTGATTCGATCATCTTCCGCACGATCCACCCGCGCCAAAATAGTTTCGAATTGGGCGTCGCCGGTTTCTTCCAGAAGTTGGGACAGTGCGGTAAACCTGCGCCAACCCTTCTTAAGTTGATATCCGCCATTAGCACCTAGAAAAACCTCAATAGGTTCCTTTTGCCCACGCTCCCGAATGGAGGCTTTTAGTTCATCCATCTCGGCGGATACAGCAACCGCTTCCAGTTCAAGCCGGTCCCGTGGCAATTCATCAGTTGAAATTTCCGACAGAGCTAAGGCCTGCAACACGCGCCCTTGTTCAGCAGCTTCGCGAAATTCCTTGGCGTCTCGTGCGTTCAAACGGCGCTGCTCAACCTTAGCTTCGGTGGTTTCCTGCAAACTATCCGCCGCTTCGCGCACCGCTGCGCCCATTGGACCAACGCTGCGTGATCTGCGGGACACGGGGCCCGTGGTATCCAAAGGGCCAAACCCGAATTTGTTCTTTGATGACATTACTTCGCTCCCTCACTGCTGTTTCTCTTGTCCCAAGCGTCGAGCACAGTTCCCAGAAACTCGCCGTAGGCCCGATCAAAACTGTGTCGCGCCCGCTTCCACGTTTCGCGCGTCATGTGGCGATAGTCCTGTTCATAGACAGACATCTGAAACCGTCCCGACTGTTCGACCGCACGGGTCATCTCAATCGGGTTCTGGCAAACATCCGCGCCAAAGACATTTCGGAAGGCATCCATCATGGCAGCATGCAGCGGATTGGTGTTTTCAAATCGCGTCATCAAAACGCGGATATCAGCAAAAGCTTTGGGCAGAGTGATCCCCGCATCCTCCGCCAAGGCGCCAAACCCGTCAGAAATATCTGCCATCGCATCCCCAAGCTGTCCCAGGTAGCTGGTTGTACTGTCGTATTCCCAATAGCCCGGACCGGATGGGATATACAGAATGTCCGCTGCAAACGCGGCGTTTAAGGATTGGTATCCGATCGCTGGCGGGCAATCAAAAATGATGATGTCATATTGATCGTCGGGCAGTTCATCCAGATAACGGGCCATGCACCCGAAGAAGCTCCAGGCTTTGTGCAGGGCACGGTATTGCGCAGATGCAAATTCAACAAAGGCCGCGTTGGCGCAGGACGGGATAATATCAATCGTCGGCCAGCAGGTAGGCTGGATAAAATCCTGAACCCGTTGCGCACCGATAGAACGCACATCATCAGGCAATTCTTCCGAAGAAGGGTAGGGGCAGTCGTCGGGATCGTCGTAGCTTTCAATGATGCGATCTGCCTCGCGGCAGAGATCACGACACATGATGCCCCAGACGGTGTTCCACTCCTTAACTTCGGTCAGCCCCATTGAGTGGGTCAATGTTGCTTGAGGATCGAAATCCACGCAAAGCACGCGATACCCGTCCAGTGCTGCGGCATTGGCAAGATGCTGGGCCACGACAGTTTTCCCGACACCCCCTTTAAAGTTCGATACAGCGGCCCGCATCGCGCGACCTTTCGGGCGCTTTGGAAGAAGCGTCTTGCCGCGGAACTTTGCACGGCGGCGCAGCTCGTTAATTTCTTCAAGGGAAAACCACCGCTGACGGCCGTCCTCTTCCGTGACCCCTTGGGGCAGGGAGGGGTCATCCATCAACTTTTTACGCAACGTGTCGGCTGACACATCGAACATAAACTGGCTAATCTCCCATATAGAGAAAGGACGGAGAGTTTTCACTTCTCCGGGGGAAAAGGTTGAACGTCTCACCGCTGCCTGTTGGGCGAGACTGCGTTCATTCATCTGTTGTAGGTCTTTATGATTGCGCATTGCTCTACTCTTGTTTTTGCCACATAGATGTTGAATAACGGGAATTGACAGAAAGAGCAAAAGCGAATTTTGGATATTTTCCTGTAATTCCCCGATTCGGGTGAAAAACAGGAAAATTGGACGGGATCGCAGGATAGAGCGAAAAATATGGGGACAGCTTCGCAGTAATATTGGCAAATAGGGTGACACCAACGGCCCGATAAGGTGACACTCTAGATGTCCCCCTTAACCAATAAACCTTATCTATTCCTCTTTTCTAAGATTTATTTGGGTTTTCCCGATATTTCAAAGCGATTGACAAATAACGGGATTTCGTGCCTTCTCCAGATGCAGACAGAATCGACACCAAAAAAAAGTCGATCGCACCAGAGGCAGACAGTATGACAGGCGAACTATGGAACCCAAGCGACTAACCGGCCCCGAAGCCGGGGCGCTTAAATATGACATTCTCACAGCTCTGACCCTAATCGGGTTGAACGGCACCGCAACCCAGCAAATGACCGTTCTTAGACTTACTGCGTTGGTAACAGCGCGGTATAACTGGCGGGCGAACGAACTGTCAGTTGGTCAGCGGGATATGGCGCGTATGTGGGCCGTAAATGAGCGAACGGTAAAACGGGAAATCAAGCGATTGCTCGATTGTAATATCCTGACCTGTAAACGGCAGGGTGTTCGGGGCAGGGTAGGGGCCTATGTGTTGAACCTCGCTGCTATCGCGAAATTGTCGGCGGATCAGTGGGAAACCATCGGCCCCGATTTTTCGGAGCGTATGGCAGGTTACTTTCCGCATCGCACAGAGAACGTGGTTAAGATAGATTTCGGGACCGCAACGGTGCCGTCCTCCGAACCCGATTCCAGAACAGAGGGCGAAGGCACATGGCGTGCCGTCCAACGAACGTTGCAGGCCAAAGACGAAGCGATTTTCAAGAACTGGTACTCCCGCCTAAGCCTCAAGGCTTGCAAAGACCGCAAAGCGGAGGTTCTGGCTCCGAGCCGGTTTGTAGCGAACTACATTCAAACACATCTTTTCAATGAGCTGCACCACGCTTTGGAGCAGGAATACGGTGTACTCGATGAGATAAAGATCACTGTGTGACGCTTTGAGCGGGTAAACCCTTCAAGGCCCGGCGGTTATCGTCGTAAAAATTGCTTAAAAGCGCCCTCGTTGACCAATTGTAAATGGATTCTATGCAAAGAGGCACAATATAAACAAGGCTTAAATAACTGTGATAAAACGTGAACACCGGCACCTGTTGGTGCCGGTGTCCGTAGCCCTAATACCCGCCTGTTTGGGGCAAGCATGGTAGAAGGGGTGCCGTAAAGGACAGGCTGACTGCAGACCATCCGAGTACGGCAATCTTTGATCAAGCGTCCTGTTTAGGCAGTTGGCCGAGTTGAACGTCAACAGTCAGTTCGCTTCCTTTGCGCAAAACAGTGACTGTCTGCTCACTGTCAGGCTGGGCGCCAGCGACCGCACGGGGCAGATCGCGAAGGGTTGCGATCTCTTTACCGGCGAAGGACATAACGATGTCACCAGCCTTCAATCCTGCCTTGTCAGCAGGGCTGTCAGCCTGAACTGCCTCAATAACTGCGCCTTTCGGGGCGTCATACCCAAGGACTGCCGCAACTTCATCGCTCATCGGACGGATCTGAACACCAAGCCAACCACGATCTATGGTGCCATCTTCCGCCAAGTCGGCCACGATTGTTTTCACCATATCTGCGGGAACCGCAAATCCGATGCCGACCGATCCGCCGTCCGGCGAGAAGATCGCGGTGTTTACCCCGATCACTTCACCGTCCGCATTAAACAAGGGGCCGCCGGAATTGCCCCGATTGATTGCTGCATCTGTCTGGATGTAATTGTCAAAAGGTCCCGATCTGATATCTCGGGATTTAGCCGAGATGATGCCAGTAGTCACTGTGCCACCCAACCCGAACGGATTGCCGACAGCAATCGCTTCATCGCCAACACGGATGTCCTCAGAGCTGCCGAATTTCACAACCGGCAATTCAACGTCGGCTTTAATCCGCAGCAACGCGATATCGGTGAGCGGATCGCTTCCAACAACAGTGGCGGTGAAGCTTCGTCCATCGGCCATCTTTACTTTCACTTCATCAGCGTCGGCTACAACATGATGGTTGGTCACGATGTCACCATCGGCGCTGATGATAAAGCCTGAGCCGAGACCCGTTTTAGGGGCGCTTTGCGGGGGGACGGGCATCTGGCGGCCGTACCGGTTCTGGAACTGCTGAAGAAGTTTGCTGTCAGCAGAAGCCGGCATGGCTTTTTGGGTAACTTCGATGAAAACCACGCTCGGGCTAACGGTTTCAACCAGATCGCCATAGCCTCCTGCGGGGACTGCAAGGGCTGCGCCCGGGGACAGGGCCATTGCGCCGCCCGTGGCAATGGTTGCAGCCATCAGGGCTGCTGTCAGGGTTTTGCGGGGTTTGGATAAATAGGTCGGTGTCATGTGATACTCTCCGTAGTCTTGTCTCTGTTCAAAGGAGATGGGGCATGTAACTAAGGATGACTTTGCAGTTGCTATACAAATTTGTAATCTTTGCAGAAGGGCTCTCTGCGCTAGGCTCTATCGGTGTTACAGCAGCACAACCGCTTGCGCTGTGGCGTGGATTATACGGGAAGGCCGGATGAAAATTCTTGTGATCGAAGATGATAAAACCACCGGTGATTATGTCGCCCACGGTTTGCGCGAAGAAGGCCACACCGTTGATCTGGTAGAAAACGGTCGCGACGGGTTAATCCGGGCGAGCACGGCGGATTTTGATATTCTGGTGATCGACCGGATGCTGCCTGATCTGGACGGGCTGTCCATTGTTAAAACCCTGCGCGGAGCAAAGAACCTGACGCCGGTTCTATTCCTGACCTCGCTTGGCGGGGTGGATGACCGGATCGACGGGTTGAACGCGGGGGCGGATGATTATCTGATCAAACCCTTCGCCTTCGGAGAGCTGTCCGCACGGGTTGCAGCACTGGCACGTCGACCGAAGATGGCCGCACAGGAAGATACACTTTACGCGGGCGATCTGACGATGGATCTGATCCGGCGCAAAGTCACACGCGGAGATGTCGAGATCGACCTTCTCCCACGGGAGTTCGCCTTGCTGGAACACCTGCTGCGGCGCAAGAACCGCGTTCAAACCCGAACCATGCTGCTGGAGTCGGTGTGGGATATCAGCTTTGATCCCCAGACCAATGTGGTGGAAACCCATATCAGCCGCTTGCGAGCCAAGGTGGATAAACCCTTCGACACAGAGTTGATCAAAACCGTGCGTGGTGCGGGCTACCGGATTGAGGCCCCTTGATTTATGGCTGAACGCGCGCCCCGATATATCAGCCTTTTGCAATCCTCCCCGCTGCGTCTGACCGTCGGGCTGATCACCATGTTTGCGTTGGTTAGCCTGCTCAGCCTCGGGGCGGCCTATCTGGTTATCCGCGATTCCATGCAACAAGCGATGCAATCGGATTTGACGCAGGAATTTGCGGGGTTCCAAGCCGCCCCGACCGCGGGTGCTGTGGCTGCACTGGTGAAAGCCGAAGCCGCCGTCACCCGATCTGATCGCCGTATCCTCAGCTATTCTGCGCCAGACGGGCGGCACTATGGCAACGGCTATGTTGCGTTGACGGGGGACGGGTTTCGCGTGCTGTCAATTTCAAAAGACGATGACCTGTCAGAACTGACCTATCTGGCGGTCAGCCGCCCGCTTTACGGGGGCAAATTGACCATCGCCATCAGTCGCGCACAGATTGATAACCTGAGCGATTTTTTCATTAACATTCTGTTGTTGAGCGTGCTGCCAACAACCGCTATCGGTCTGACTGCGGGGCTGGTTCTGGCGCGGCGCACGGCGCGTCGGATCAGGGCGATCGGGGATACGCTGGACAAAATGGCAGGCGGGGACCTTGGGGCGCGGGTGCCAAAACTGTCGGGGCGCACCGATGACCTGTCGTCCATTGCGACCCATGTGGACCGGATGGGACAGGCGCAGCAGTCTTCCGTGGCAGCCCTAAAACAGGTGTCTGCCGATATAGCCCACGATCTGAAAACCCCGATTCAGCGGGTCGCGGTGATGCTGAACCAAGCGCGCGAGATGCCGGACCTGCCGCCGGAACTGGAGGATCTGATGCACCGCGCGGGACAGGAAACCGAAGGGATCGTCGCGACCTTTCAGTCCTTACTACAGATCGCACAGATCGAGGGAGGCAGCCCGAAGTCCCGTTTTGCCCCCGTCGATCTGGCCAAACTGGCGGCAACTTTGGTCGAAGTCTATGAACCCTCTGCGGAGGAAACTGGCCATCATCTGACGATAGAGGCACCAGCAGATCACAGGTTTGAGGTGATGGGCGACAAGGCTTTGTTAGGTCAGGTGCTTGCCAATCTGATTGAAAACGCCCTGCGCCACACGCCAGAAGGCACGCCCGTTAATATCCGGCTGGAGCGGTCCGAAGCAGACATCGTGCTGAGCGTGGCCGACAAGGGTCCGGGCATCCCGGAGCAAGAACGCGACAACGTGTTGCGCCGCCTCTATCGGCTGGAACAAAGCCGCACCACGTCGGGCAGCGGTCTTGGGCTTAGCCTTGTGTCGGTCATCGCAGATTTGCACGAGGCCCGCCTGACGCTATCGTCAAACGAGCCGGGTTTGCGGGTTAGCCTGCGGTTTGCGTCGGCTCCTTCGGCTATTCCATAAACCAGCCGTGGCTGACCACCAGCGACTGTCCGGTCAGCGCGTTGGTGGGGAAGGCGGCGAACATATGCGCCACTTCGGCCACGTCTTCCACGGTGGTAAATTCCTGATCCACTGTTTTGCCCAGCATAACTGTTTTGATCACTTCTTCTTCGGAAATACCCAGCTCTTTGGCTTGCTCGGGGATCTGTTTTTCCACCAGCGGCGTTTTCACAAAACCCGGACAGATCACATTGGAGCGCACCCCGTGGGCAGCACCTTCCTTGGCAATCACACGGGACAGCCCCAGCAATCCGTGCTTCGCGGTCACATAAGCAGATTTCAGCGGCGAGGCTTCTTTGGAATGCACCGACCCCATCAGAATGACCGATCCGCCCCCAGCTTTATACATGTGGGGCAGGCAGGCTTTGGTGGTCAGGAACGCCCCGTCCAGATGGATCGCCAGCATTTTCTTCCAAGCGGAATAGGGGAAATCCTCTACCTTGTGGACAATTTGAACACCTGCGTTGGACACCAGAACATCAATCTGCCCCCAAGTGTCGATCACTTCGGCCACGCCGGCGTTTACGGCGTCTTCATCGGTAACATCCATTGCAACGCCGATCGCCTCGCCGGGGTATTCACCGCTTAGCCGCGACGCGGTGTCTTTGGCGGCATCAAGGTCCAGATCCGCAATAACAACTTTCGCGCCGTCTTCCATGTAACGCCGTGCAATAGATTCCCCGATCCCTCTGGCAGAGCCGGTAATAATGCAAACTTTGTCTTTAAGGTTCATTTCGCTTCCTCTGCGGTCCTGTTTCTATTCCATCTGTCCCCTGCAAGATCGTAAATACCGATCCGCCCTTCGGACTTGTGGCGATTTTCCCAATCCGGATGGGTCAGGGTTTCCATCACATCTTCGCGTCCTGCGGCCCAACGGTCCAGCATTGAATTGCGCGAAAACTCGTAATCTTTGGAGCCGCCTTCGTATCGGGCCTGTCGGTAAATCAGGTGTACGATTGCGATATCCGGTTCGTCTTCCTCACACAACAGCGCGCGGGCATCGGGATCGTTTTGCAGCTCTTTGGGCAGTTTTCTGAACAACCTGTCCGCTGCTTCGCGCTGCTGGTGCAGCCGTTTCATCATTTCGGTGTTGAAACGTGTACGGCTGGAGTACCGGATATCCTTAACGCGGGATTCAATATCCCAGACCGATTGCGGCACGGGGCCACGTGCGTTGAACAGGTCGATCTGAAAGATACACAACTCGTCGCTGTCACCGGGATGGTCGAGCACGTATTTCAGCGGCGTATTGGACACCAGTCCACCATCCCAGTAAAACTCACCCTCGATCTCCACCGCTGGAAATCCCGGCGGCAGGGCGCCGCTGGCCATAACATGTTCGGGGCGAATGGTTTCGCGGGCGCTGTCAAACCACGTCATGTTGCCCGTGGCCACATTAACCGCACCGATGCTCAGACGGGTTGGACCGTTGTTCAGCCGGTCGAAATCCACCAGCTCCAACAGTGTCTCGCGCAACTCCGAAGTGTCGTAATAGCTGTCCGCACCGTGCTGTCCGGGCAAACGCATCGGGGCAGGGGGAATGCGGGGTTGGAAGAAACCGGGCGCGCCTGACGTCATGGTCGCCGCTGCGCTGATGTTGTTGAAAACAGTCAGGGCGGTGTTAAATTTCAGCGGCGTCAGACAGGCAGTGTTCGCCGTGATCCGTGTCCAGAACGCCCGCAATTGATCAACACAGGTTTCCGGCGGATTGCCTGCGATAATCGCTGCGTTAATCGCGCCGATGGAAATGCCTGCAACCCAATCGGGATGGTGCCCGCGCGCGTCCAGTTCCTCTACCGCGCCCGCTTGATAAGATCCAAGCGCACCGCCGCCCTGCAGAACTAGAACGGTCTTTTCTGTGTCTGTCTCTCTGGTCATCTCTTCGCCTTCTTTGACCACATCTAGGCCGGATCAGGCCGAATGCGAAGGGAAAGCTGTTTCACCTTTGCGCGATTGCCCCGATTAGACGGTCACAAGCGTTGCCGGAGTTCTGTTTTCAACACTTTGCCGTAGCTGTTTTTTGGCAGAGCATTCACGATTTCATAGCGTTTCGGCTTTTTAAAGGACGCAATCTGCGCCTTACACCATTGATCGAGTTCTTCCGTGTCACGGTTTTTGCCATGCTCGAATACGATAAAGGCGACGACGATCTCGCCCCATTCGTCATCTGTGGCACCTACGACAGAAACCTCAAACACATCCGGATGGCCGAGCAGAACTTCTTCAACTTCGCGGGGATAAATATTGCTACCGCCCGAGATGATTACATCCTTGGACCGATCTGTCAGGGTCAGAAACCCGTCATCATCAAGCCTGCCCATGTCACCGGTTTTCAGCCAACCCTCGTGCAGGGTTTTGCGGGTCGCTTCCTCATTGTCCCAATACCCCGCCATAACACTATCGCCCCGCAGGATGATCTCGCCGGTTTCACCGCAGGGCAGATCGTTCATGGCTTCATCAACAACGCGCAAGCTGACGCAGGATTGGGCAAAACCGACTGACATTCGCCGCGCCTTTGCATCCGGATGGGTGCGGTCCGCCACCAAATCACGGGGCAGGGCGGTGATGGTCATCGGGCTTTCACCCTGTCCGTAAATCTGCACGAACTTTGGCCCAAGGACGTCTAACGCCTGATCTATATCCGCCAGATACATTGGCCCGCCACCGTATATTATTGTACGGTTACCCGTGCCATCATACCCTTCGGCTTTGGCGTGTTCCACCAGCCGTTTGATCATGGTCGGGGCTGCAAAGAACACAAGATTTCCAAAACGCTGCCCGAGTGTCGCGATTTCCGCAGGGTCGAACCCTTGGGAGGGCGGGATCAGATGACAGGCACCGGCGCGCACAAATTGAAAGTTATAAAGCCCCGCGCCGTGGGACATGGGCGCTGCATAAAGGGAAACGTCGTCGGGGAAAACCTGATCCACATCAAGGGTATAGCTGCCCACCATCGCGTGGATGTTCTTATGGGTGATCATCACACCTTTCGGGCGCCCCGTGGTGCCAGAGGTGTAGAACAGCCACGCCACATCTTCCGGTTCAACGGGTTGTGGCGGCTGGTATCTGTCACGGGGCAACGTGCGAAAGGCATCAAGGCCTAACTCGGGGCAGGGGAGGGGAACCTCGTCCCCAAATTCCGCGCCGGTTTCGGTAACCGCCAGCGATGCCTTTGCGTTTTTAATGATCCAAGCCGCTTCCCGCGGGTGGAGTTTATGATTTATCGGCACGATCACTGCGCCGATCCACAGGACACCGTAAAGGATTTCCAGATACTCGGCACAATTTCTGGTAAAAAGGGCAACGCGGTCGCCCTTTTGGATGTTGTAATGCGTTGCAAGATGCTGGCCGATGGCACAGCTTTGCGCTGCGAATTCTTCGTAAGTAGCGTGTAAAACCTCGCCCAAAAGGATTGCAGGGCGCGTGGGGCGGGCCCGCGCAGTCTGGTGCAACCAATGGGCGAGGTTCATGGCATCACGCTTTTACAGTTTCCAGTACAGAGACGTAATTGGCCACACCGGACCCGCCCATGTTAAAGACCAGACCAAGGTTTGCCCCCTCCTTCTGGATGCCGCCCGCCTGCCCCGTCACCTGACGAAAGGCCAGCGCGTGCATGGATACACCGGTCGCGCCGACAGGGTGGCCCTTGGCCTTCAGCCCGCCAGACAGGTTCACCGGCAAAGCGCCGTCTTTCAGTACAGTGCCGTCCTCCAGAGCCCGAGCGCCCTGACCCTTTTCGGTCAGGCCCATTGCTTCGTAGGTGAGCAGCTCGGCGATGGTGAAACAGTCATGCACTTCGGCAAAGTCGATGTCTTTCACGGTCGTGCCGGATTCTGCAAAGGCGTTCTGAAACGCACGCTCCGGTCCCTCAAACTTCAGGAAGTCGCGCGAAGACATGGGCAGCGTGTCGCTGACATGGGCCGCCGCGCGGAAACCGGCAGCCTTTGGGAAGTTCACAGCGTTTTCGCCGGTGGTCAGGACAACAGCCGCCGCCCCGTCCGTCACCAGCGAACAGTCAGTCAGACGCAGGGGCGGTGCGATTTCAGGGTTGCGGTTGGTGATCTGGCTGCAATCCTTAACGGTGAAGGGTTTTTGCATCTGCGCCAGCGGGTTATCCATCGCGTTCATATGGTTCTTAGAGGCAATCTGCGCCATCGCATCCAGTGGATTGTCGTATTGCTTGCCATAGGCCTTGGCCGCCAGCGCAAAGACCTGCGGAAAGCTTAGCCCCGCTTCGGTGGTGTCATTCTGATACCCCGCACCGGCCAGTGCCGTGGTGATATCTGCAGTTGGGCGGTGGGTCATCTTTTCAGCACCTACCACCAGAACGGTTTTCGCTTTTCCCGCCTTGATCGCATTCATCCCCGCATGGATCGCCGCCGAACCGGAGGCACAAGCGTTCTCCGCGCGCATCGCCGGTTTGAAGCGAAATTCGGGATAGGCCTGCATGATCAGCGAAGAGGCAAAGCCGTCACTCACCATACCGGAGTTAAAATGCCCCAGAAACAATGCGTCGATGTCACCCGGATCAACGCCCGCTTCCTCAATCGCTTCACGGGTGGCGGCGACGATCATATCCTCGAGATTTTCGTCAAGCCGGCCAAATTTCGTGTGGCCACTGCCGACGATGCAAATGTCATGTGTCATGGTTTTCTCCTCATTTGGCAGGACTATGGCAAGTTGGCTCCGCGGTGTCACTGGCAAAAAGGGGCGGTTTTTCCGGTGTGCCGCATGGTTACGCAGCTCCTTTGAGCCGCCGTAAACCTGTCACCTCGAAAAGGAAAAAGGCGTCATCGGATTGCTTTCATACATAATAGGCCGCCCTTAGCAAAAAGGACGGCCTGTCAGTTTTCCGATTTTTATTAACTTCAGAATCGCAGCGACAGGCAAGACATGCCGCCGTCAAGTTTTGCGCATTCCGCATTGTCGATCTGCACCACCTCAAAGCCCGCTTTATCGAGCATTTCTGCCGTTTCGGGGAATCCGTCGGGGCAAAGTACGAACTGGTTGAAACGGATGCTATTGGCGGCCGCTTCTTCCCCTTCGGCGGTGTGCAGAACACGGTAGCCTTCAAAACAACCTGAATCGTCCAGGCGCTTGGTAGAGAGAATAGTCTCTCCGTCCAGCAGCGAGCAATCGGTTTTGAAGTGCAGCACGCCAGGCGGGGTAAGGACCTCTCGCAGTTTGTGGCCCCATTCGCTGATGATGTTGCGCAGCTCTTCCACGCCTTGTTCATCTGTGCGATCCGAACGGCCCACCAGAACCTCGCGGCCTGTGACCAGAATATCGCCGCCTTCAATATGGCCGGGTCCTTCGATCCGGCGCACGTCGTCATAGACGCGGTGCAGGGTCGGGCTCATCTCCGCCACTTCCCCCATACGGCTGGGCGCACCGGGGCGCATCAGAACCGCGCCTTGGGGCAGGCACAGGGCCGTATCTTCCACGAAAACTGCATCGGGGAAATCTTCCAGCGGGGGCAGTTCGATCACCTCCGCGCCAGTCCTTTTCAAGGTCTCGACGTAATGGGCATGGGCCGCAAGCATCCGTTCGAGATCCGGTGTGCCGATGTCCTCGGCGCGCAAGCCTTCGGTGATGCTGGCGGCGGGTTTGCGGGTGATGGCGCGGGTAAATTCAAAGGTCGGGTCGGTCATACTGTTTCCATTTGCAAAGAATGTGCGTGCTTGATGATACGGTTGCAGGCCGTGTCAAAGGCGGCGTCATCCACCGTCAGAGCAACACGCACCCAGTCTTTCAGGGAGTCGCCAAAGGAACTGCCGGGCATGACTGCAACGTTGCCGTGTTCCAGCAGGTGTTTTGCATAGTCGAGCCCGCTCATGCCGGTGGAGGCCACATTGATCAGCGCGAACATACCCGCATTAGGGCGATGGACCACCAGATCGCTTTCGCCTGACAGCCGCTGCTCCAGAAGTGCGGCCCGTTTGGAGAAGCGTTCGCACATGCCCGCCGCCACAGTTGATCCGTCCCGCACGGCTTTTTCGGTCATATCCGCGATGAAGGGCTGGTTGCCGAACAACATGGTTTCCGCCAGCGGCAACAGCGCTGCGGTAAAGGCCTCCGGCCCCACAAGCCAGCCGCTGCGGAAACCGGGGGCGGCGTGGGATTTGGAGATAGAAGACGCCACAATCACACGGTCTGCCAGATCGGGGTAGGACAGCGGGGAGGTGAACGTGCTTCCGTCAAAAATCAGGTCCTCATAGACCTCATCCGAGATGATCCACAGATCATGTTTTTTCGCCAGCGCGCCGATTGCCTTAATGTCTTGGTCAGTAAGTATAGAGCCCGTCGGATTATGGGGCGTATTCAAGAAGATTGCGCGTGTTTTCGGCGTGATCCGGCTCTCGATATCGACAGCCTGCATGCGAAATCCGTTTTCGGGGCGCAGGGGAACCGGTACCATTGCGGCCCCGCTTGCGCGGATCACTCCTTCATAGGTGGCGTACATCGGATCGCCCACCAGAACCTCATCGCCGGTTTCTACGATGCCGGTGAAGATAGTATAAAGAGATGTCTGTGTCCCCGGAAAGCACATGATCTGATCGGGTGTGATCTCACGTCCGTTGCGTGTGCTGTAGCGTTCAGCCAGCGCGGCGCGAAGACCCGGTTCGCCCTCGCCGCTGGAATAGCCGGTGCGATGTTGGCCAAGCGCATCTACCGCTGCGGAAACGAGGACTTCGGGTGTCGGAACATCCGGCTCCCCGATGGTCAGTTCGATAATGTCCCGCCCCTGCGCGGACAGTTTGCGTGCAAGCGCATGGATTTCCCATTTCGCGCCGCCAAGCCCTGCAAGCCGGTCTGTGATTGCAGCAAGTTTCATGGCTCACCCTTCCTGAGTTGTAAGTAAATCTTGGTTCGTCTGTGTTGGCATGATCGGGGTCAGATTGAGCCCGATAATCGCCCCGACGGAACGCAGGCCGATGCGTGCCAGCTCTCCGGTTTCAAAGGCTTCGGGCAGTGCGCCGCCCTCCATCCACAGCCCGTCAATCACCGCGTTTGCCGCGATGGCCATGCGGCGTAAATCGTCTTTGGTCGCGGGCGTTCCGGCCTCTGACAGGGCGTCCGCGATCAGTGCTTCCAGCCGATTGCGAAAGTTGTAATAGGTGCGCTGGTGCATGGCACGCATATCATCGTCATTCCGCAAAGAGCTGATAAAGCTCGCCCAGAGCGTGACCGAACGGGTGTCCATCACCGGAGACGTCAGACCGGCGGCAACAAATGTACCAAGCCGGTGGCTTGCAGACACTTCGGGCGTGGCCACAGGAGTTGCTGTCAGTTCCGTCATCTGGTCCATGTGGAATTCATAGGCGGCTGCAATCAGCTCTTCCTTGCTGGAAAAGTAATGCCGGATCAGCCCTTGAGTCACGTCAGCCCTTTGGGCAATGGCCCGCACAGTGGCCCCGCCAATACCCTGTTCGGAAATCAGATCGAGGGCGGCATGGATCAGCGCCTCTTTCCGCTGGGCGGCGGATTCTCTTCTGAATTTCGGGCGGGATTCAGACACGGGGGCGCTTTCCTACAGTAATTATACGCTTGCATAATTACCCGAATCTTGCATTACTACAAGACAGGAATTGAGGGGGATACAAATGGGATTGGACGACAACCTCGCACAAGAGGCCGGCCAAAACACTGCGGACGAAGCCATCAAGGTCACGGATCTGCACAAATCCTTTGGTACGTTGGAAGTCCTCAAAGGCGTGTCCCTGACCGCCCAGAAAGGGGATGTCGTTGCTATTATCGGTGGCAGCGGTTCCGGTAAATCCACCCTGCTGCGTTGTATCAACTTTCTCGAAACGCCTACGTCCGGCACCATTACTGTCAGTGGTGAAGATGTAGAAATGCGCGCCGATGGCTCGCCCGCCAATCGCCGCCAGCTTGAACGCATCCGCACCCGTTTGGCGATGGTGTTTCAGGCGTTTAACCTGTGGACCCACCGCACCCTTCTGGAAAACGTGATAGAGGTTCCGGTCTATGTTCTGAAGATGCCCCGCGCCGAGGCGATCAAAAAGGCCAAGGTTCTGCTGGATCGGGTCGGGCTGGGTGATAAGGCCGAGACTTTTCCGTCGTTCCTATCCGGTGGCCAGCAACAGCGGGCCGCGATTGCCCGCGCACTGGCCGTGGATCCAAGCGTGATGCTGTTTGACGAACCGACCAGCGCCCTTGATCCCGAATTGGTGGGCGAGGTGCTGACCGTGATCCGCGATCTGGCCGCCGAGGGGCGGACCATGTTGCTTGTCACCCACGAAATGAAATTCGCCCGCGAAGTGGCGACACATATCATCTATCTGTACGAGGGCCGGATCGAGGAACAAGGCCCCCCCGACGCGGTTTTCGGCAATCCGAAATCCCCCCGACTACAGCAATTCTTAAAAACCGTAGGCTGGTAAACCGGCCCATTCAACAAGGAGACTATACTATGAAACTCAAGAATATCATCAAAGCGACAGTCGCAGCAGCGGTGCTGGGCGCAGGTGCTGCAACCGCAGATGAAGTTAAGATCGGCATCGCTGCCGAACCCTATCCCCCCTTTGCTTCGGTTGATGCCGCTGGCAACTGGAATGGCTGGGAAGTGGATGTGATCAACGCTGTTTGTGCAGCTGAGAAAATGGATTGTGTGATTACACCGGTTGCTTGGGACGGTATCATTCCATCCCTGACCAGTGGCACGATTGATGCGATCATGGCGTCCATGTCGATCACGGCAGAGCGGATGAAAACCATTGATTTCAGCGATCCTTACTACAACACACCAGCTGTTATTGTTGCTGATAAATCTATGGATATCGAACCTACTGCAGCTTCGCTGTCGGGTAAGATCATCGGCATTCAGGCTTCTACTATCCATCAGGCCTATGTGAACGAACACTTCAAGGATGCTGCTGAAATCCGCGTGTATCAAACACAGGACGAGGCCAATCAGGATCTGGTTGCGGGTCGCATCGACGCCACCCAAGCTGACAGCATCGCGATGGCGGATTTTGTGAATTCCGACAATGGCGGCTGCTGCGAGATCAAGGGCGCTGTTAAGGACGATCAGGCGATCCTTGGTAAAGGTGTTGGTGCCGGGGTGCGCAAAGGCGAAGATGCCCTGCGCGAGCAACTGAACGCAGGTATCAAGAAGATTTTGGATGACGGCACACACGCAGAAATCACTTCTAAATACTTCACGACCAGCATCTACTGATAAGACGCCGGTTTGGAAACTCTGTTAGATACGCTCGGTCTTGCACAGAGCATGGAACTGTTGTCGCTTTCGCCTCCGGGCTGGGGCGGCAACCTTCTACGCGGGCTGGTCAACTCTCTCCAAATCGCCCTAGGCGCATTTGGCATGGGGTTGGTGATCGGGCTCTTCGGAGCATATGGTAAACTTTATGGCGGGGTGGTCATCCGTGACCTCCTCGGCATTTATACGACTGTTATCAGGGCGGTGCCGGAACTGGTGCTGATCCTTATTCTTTATTACGTGGGCACCGATCTGATCAACAAAGCGTCCGAGGCGATGGGCTATGGCCGTGTTGAAATCAGCGGAGTCGTGGCCGGTATCTGGGTACTGGGTATCGTGCAGGGCGCGTATTCCACAGAAATTTTGCGCGGCGCTATTCAGGCCGTGCCCAAAGGCCAGATGGAGGCAGCGCGCGCCTACGGGATGCCCGCCTTTCTGGTTATGCGCCGCGTGACGATCCCTGCGATGATGTCTTTTGCGGTGCCCGGACTGGCGAACCTCTGGCTGATTGCGACCAAGGACACGGCCCTCCTGGCGATTGTCGGCTTTAGCGAACTGACCCTTGAAACAAAACAGGCCGCGGCCAGCACGCGTGCCTATTTCACCTTCTTTCTGGCGGCAGGTGCACTTTATCTTATTGTGACACTTCTTTCGGGGGTGGTGTTCGGGCGCATCGAGAAATGGGCGCGGCGCGGGCAGCCTTCATTGCGGACGGGGCAAAGCCGATGACCTTACGCGCCCTGTTCCAACCCCACCGCATCGTAATGATGGTGCTATTCGCAATCTTTGTGATCTGGTGTGCGATGTCCCTGCGTTGGGACTGGATACCGCAATACGCGCCGTTGGCTCTTGAAGGGCTTTGGCGCACGGTCTGGATTCTGGTTGTGACTTGTATTCTGGGATTCTTGCTGGCCATTCCACTGGGGCTGGCGCAGGCCATTGGCCCTTGGTATCTCGCCGTGCCGGCACGGGTGTTTTGCACCGTCATTCGCGGCACGCCGCTGCTGCTGCAAATCTGGCTGCTCTATTACGGGCTTGGTTCCTTGTTCCCGCAGATCCCGTGGATTCGCGGCAGCGATCTGTGGCCCTATCTGCGTCAGGCTTGGCCCTATGCGGTTCTTGCGTTGACCCTGTCTTACGCCGGTTATGAGGGCGAGGTTATGCGCGGCGCGTTCTCTAGCGTGAACAAAGGCCAGCTTGAGGCAGCCAACTCTTTCGGGATGCCCCGATTTACCATGTTCCGCCGCATCTGGCTGCCCCAAGCGATCCGCAACGTGCTGCCGACTTTAGGCGGTGAAACCATTCTCCAGCTGAAGGCGACACCGCTGGTCGCGACGATTACGGTGGTGGAAATCTATGCTGTTTCGTCCCGCGTGCGCTCTGACATGTTGATCGTTTATGAACCGCTTCTGCTGCTGGCGCTGTTCTATCTGATCATCGCTGGCATCATTACTTTGCTGTTCCGCAAGTTCGAAAATTCGGTCCCGACCCGTTAGCAGGGTCGCCGGCAAAAATCGTTGCATTTAAAACGACTCTTGATCGGCTTTGGCGAAACGGTTATTGCGATGCCAAGGCATTTTTGCTCTATGACTAGATGATAGCGATCCAAACCGACCCTGCATCAACCAAGGCGCAAGCGGATCAGCGATCAAGTTAACCCAGGGAGGATCCGATGAACCGGTTCATTAAAACATCTATCACAGCTTTGGCACTCGCCAGCGCGACAACATTTGCGCAAGCGCAAGAGGTCACCATCCGCGTGCACCACTTCATGTCCGCGAAGGCCCCGCTGCATTCCAAATTCCTCGTGCCATTGGCAGAGCGTCTGGCAGAAGCCAGCGATGGTCGCATCAAGCTTGAGCCCTATGACAGCATGTCCCTTGGCGGACGTCCGGGCGATTTGTTCGACCAGGCCGCAGATGGCGCGGTTGAGGCTGTTCTGACATTGCCAGGCTATACATCGGGCCGGTTCAACCGCACCGAAGTTTTCGAACTGCCCTTCATCATGCAAAACGCTGTGGCCACCTCCAAAGCCTATTACGACATGGTTGAAAGCGAATTGCAGGACGGTGAACTGGCAGACGTTAAGGTCCTGACCGGTTGGGTCCACGGCCCCGGTGTGATCCACTCTGAAGAGCCTATCGCCAAGCTGGAAGATCTTGCTGGTAAAGAAATGCGTGGACCGACCCGTCTGGTAACGGACCTGCTGGGCGAACTCGGTGCAACGCCGGTGGGTATGCCGTTGCCGAAGATCCCTGAGAACATGTCCAAAGGTGTGATCAGCGGCGCGGTTGTGCCTTGGGAAGTGACCCCTTCGATCAAACTGGCCGAACTGGTGAGCAATCACACAGAACTGGGCGGCGATCGCGCGCTTTATACGGCAGTTTTTGTTCTGGCGATGAACTGGGATGTGTATGAAAGCATGCCCGATGATCTGCGCGCCATTCTGGATGCTGAAACCGGCAAGGCGCTGGGTGCGAAAGCGGCACAGGCCATGTTGGATGCGGATGCGTTCGGTCGTTCCAAAGCTGAAGGCAACAACATCGTGCAGCTGGACGAAGCCGAAGTGGCGCGCTGGATTGAAGCGGCCCAACCTGTTTACGATCGCTGGGTTGCCCGTGCGAACGAAGAAGGTTTTGATGGCGCGGCAGCTATTGAACAGGCCAAAAGCCTGATCGCTGAAAACCAGTAAACCGACTTGAACCAAACCTGTCCGGTCCCCGAAGCGGGGGGCCGGACACCCCGAGCGGATATCCCCATGACATTTTATGAACGTACCGAACGCGGCATGACACGGCTTGCGGCTGGACTGGCCCTGCTTGGCGGCATGGGCCTGATTTTTGCGACACTCGTGACTTGCGTTAGCATCCTGCTGAAACTTGGCGGCCGCATTTTTGACAACACGACAGAAACTTTTTCATGGCTGCGCCCGATCCTCGGAGAAGAAGAACTGGTGACCTACGGCGTAGGTTTTGCCCTGTTCGCGGCCCTGCCGTGGGTGATGATCCAGCGCGGGCATATCAAAATCGACCTGTTCGAGCCGGTGTTCGGGAACAGGTTCAACCGCATTCTCGACCTTATCGGTGATGTGATTCTTGCGGCACTTGCCTATCTGATCCTGACCCGCCAGTGGTTCATGCTGTTCTCCAAAGCACGCGGGTCCAAAGAACCGCTCGGCAATCTTCTGTTGCAAGGGGATTTCGCAGGGGCGGCTGACAGGATGCGCACCAGTCAGGAATCCCAAATCCTCGGCCTGCCGCTCTGGCCGACCTATATCGTTGCTGAAATTTGCGTTGCGGTGTTCTTCGTTGTCGCCCTGTTTTGCGTCTGGCGCCGTATTCGCGCGCTGCTCTCTCCCTCTACTACGGAAGTCTGATCCATGCTGGACCTGATCTCAAATGCGCTGACGCCATTCCAAATCGGCATGCTCAGCTTTCCGGTGTTGCTGGTCTTGATCGGCTTTCGGATACCACTTGCGGCGGCGATGTTTATTGTCGGGCTGGTCGGCACCTATCTGGTGGCGGGCAACATGCGGATGATGGACAGCCAGCTGAAGACTTTTGCCTATGGCACACTGACCAATTATTCCCTCTCGATCATTCCTTTGTTCCTGTTGATGAGCGAATTTGCCACGCGGGGCGGGATGTCATCGGCCCTATTCAAAGCCGCCGAAGCGTGGCTGGGCCATCGACGCGGCGGGCTGGCGATGGCCGCGATTGGTGCCTCGGCCGGTTTTGGCGCGGTCTGTGGATCATCCCTTGCCACCGCGTCCAGCATGGGGCGCGTTGCCCTGCCGGAACTGGACCGCGCAGGTTATAGCGGCGCTTTGTCCACCGGCGCACTGGCAGCGGGGGGGACGCTTGGCATCCTGATCCCGCCATCGGTGGTGCTGGTAGTTTACGCCATCCTTGCCGAAGAAAACATTGAGAAACTTTTCACCGCAGCGCTCATTCCGGGCATTCTGGCGATGCTTGGCTATATGGCGACAGTTGCGATTTACACCCGCATGGTGCCGGGCAGCGGGAACAGCCTGCCACGGATGCCATACGGTGATCGGTTCCGCGCCCTTATCGCGGTCTGGCCTGTGGTGGTGATTTTCACACTGGTGATCGGCGGCATTTATACCGGCGCATTTTCCCCCACCGCTGCGGCGGCTGTGGGTGTGGCGGGCACTGCTATTGTGGCCATTTCGAAACGGGCGCTGAACTGGCCTGCAGTGAAAGAGGCGCTTTTGTCCACGGCGCGAACCTCGGGCATGATCTTTTTCATCATCCTTGCCGCAGGGGTGTTCAACTCTTTCCTGTCCTCGGCCCAAGTACCCCAAACACTCGCCGCAGTCTTTCTGGATGCAAGCCTCAGCCCATGGGCGATCCTGATCGGGATGCTGGTGCTTTATGTAGTGCTGGGAACAGTGATGGATTCTCTGGCAATGATCTTTCTGACAGTGCCGATTTTCGTACCGATCATCACGCAACTGGATTTTGGTATACCGCCAGCCGAAGTGGGTATCTGGTTCGGCATTCTGGTGCTGATGTCTGCCGAAATCGGCTTGATCACACCGCCAGTTGGCATGAACCTGTTCGTCATCAATGCGATGGCGAAAAACATCAGCATTCGGGAGACCTATCGCGGGTCATTGCCCTTCGTGGCGTCTGACATCGTCCGGATTGCTATTCTGGTGGCCTTCCCGTCGATCACGATGGTTTTGGTGCGCTGGTTCTACTGAGAAATTGCGCAGGCAGGTTAAGCCCTGCCTGCCGCCAGTGCAAGCCCGTCTGTCACTGCGGTGAAGACTTCAGAAAAACTATGGGTCGCATCGGGGAACTGTGCGTTCATGGCACGGGCCACAACGGACATCAGGCTCGATCCGCCCACATAGATCACCTTGTCAATCTGCGCGTACTTCAGCCCCGCCCGTTTCACTGTGTCCTGTGCTGCAACGCGCAAGGCAGTGTCGTAAGGGGTCAGCAACTCCAACAAAGTTTCGCCCGACAATGGTGCCTTTAGCTGCGGTGCAATTCCGTTTAGCGGGATCGCGGCATCGACCAGCCCTTTGTCCGCACTGATCTTGCCCTGTTCCACCCCGAATGCAATCTCGTGGCCCAGTTCATCCTCAAGCACTTCGGCCAGACGGTTAAGCTTGTCCATCTCCTCTGCCTGCCGCACCATATCGGCGACCATCTTGCGGTTCTGCGCGGTGTAGAGGAACGGAATTTTCTCCCAGGTTGCCAGATCATTATAGATCGCATTGGGCGCAGGTTTGGTGCCAGTCCCCATCACATCGCGCAGCAGGGTCCCCCTGCCAAGTAAAGGCATCACTTGGGCAAAACTTATGTCATGGTCGAAATCCGTACCCCCGATCCGTATCCCGTGATTGGCGAGGATTTCGACCTCTCCGTTACAGGTGCGAAACACCGAAAAATCCGATGTACCGCCGCCAATGTCAACGATCAGTCCGGTCTCGCCGGATTGGTCGAGCGCACCGCTGGCAATGGCGGCGGCTTCGGGTTCGGCCATGAAACTGACATCTTCAAATCCTGCGGCCAGATAACAGGCGCGCAGGTCGGCCTCGGCCTGATCTTCGCGCGGATCATCGCTGCCGTGAAACACCACGGGCCGCCCTGACAGCGCTTTGTCAAATTGCAGACCGGACTCTGACTCTGCGCGGGATTTGATCTCTGCCAGAAATCGTCCGATGATGTCGACAAAACTGATGCGCTCGTTAAACAACTGGCGCTTCTCGTGCATCAGGCTGGTGCCAAGCACCCGTTTCAACGCCCGCATGAACCGCCCTTCCGCCCCCGAAAGCAGGGCCTGATTGGCCGGTTCGCCGATCAACGTCTTGCGGGTTTCAAAGTCAAAGAAGAAGGTTGTGGGCAAGGTGGTGTCGCCCCCGTCCATCGTGATCAGTTGCGGTTTGCCATCGCGGAAATATCCTGCGGCAGAGTTCGACGTGCCGAAATCTATCCCGAGTGTGTGACTGTTCTGGACCATTGCGAAGGCTCCTCTGCTGAGACCGAAGCGGGGGTCTAGGGAGGTTGAAGGGGCAAGTCAAGCAGGGCTGCCCTGCCATCCTCAAAAGGCAAGGTATTGAAAAGCGCAAACCGCGGTCTACCGTTATCGGGACAGTTAAATCAGGCGGCACCCGCGCGATACGGTACGGTTCTGCCAAATCCGGAGAGGGCAATGACACAGGCCGACGCAATAGACACACCACAAACCGCCGCCAGCAAATCCGCAGGCAAAGCCAAAACAGCCGCGCTTTACCGGATGGCGATGCCGGGGCATCTGTGTCCGTTCGGGCTGAAGTCCAAATCCTTGCTGAAACGTAAGGGATATACGGTGGACGATACTCTGTTAACCACCCGCGAAGAGGTAGACGTCTTTAAAGAAGCCCACGGGGTGGAAATCACGCCGATCACCTATATCGACGGTGAACAAGTGGGGGGCTACACTGATCTGAAAGAATTTTTCGGCTACAAGGTCTCGGGCGAAGATGACACGACCTATCAGCCCGTCATCGCGATTTTTGCCTCTACCGCGTTGATGGCATTGGCGATTGTGCTGAACCTTTACGAAGGATTTCCGGTTCTGACCCTGTTTAAGTGGTTCTTTGCCATATCAATGGTGGCTCTGGCGATCCAGAAGCTTCAGGATGTCGAAGGGTTTGTGAACGGGTTCCTAGGCTACGATCTACTCGCCCGCCGCTATGTGCCTTACGGCTATGCCTATCCATTTGCGGAACTCTACGCCGGTATCGGGATGATGGCCCTAATTGGTCGCGACAGTTTCCTGATCTGGCTGGTTGCGCCGGTGGCGTTGTTCATCGGCTTTATTGGCGCGGTGAGCGTGATTAAGGCGGTCTACATTGACCGCCGCGAACTGACGTGCGCTTGCGTTGGGGGTGGCTCGAATGTGCCGCTCGGGGTGATCTCGCTGTCGGAAAATGTGATTATGGTTGGCATGGGACTGTGGATGCTCTTGCCGCAGATTTACGGTTAATTGGGGAAGGAAAAGTCATGCACACTGAAAGGACAGAAGGCGGCTGCTTGTGCGGCGAGGTCCGGATCATCGCCAAAGGGGAGCCGCTGCGCGTGGGGGTGTGTCACTGTCTGTCCTGCCGCAAGCATCATGGCGCCGTGTTTCACGCCTCGGCCATTTTCCCCGACACCGAAGTAGAAGTGCAGGGCGATTACAAATCCTATGAGGGGCGCGCCTTTTGCCCCCAATGCGGTTCCTCAGTCGTCTCCCGTAGCGGCGATGAGATCGAAGTGCACCTCGGCGCTCTCGATACGCCAAACGTATTCAAACCAACCTACGAGCTGTGGTGTTCACGGCGCGAAGACTGGTTGCCCGATTTCCCTGATACAAAATGTTACGCGGAAAACCGGACGGGCGGTGTCTAGCCGTTCTGCAACGCAGAAACCAGTGCCTGACGGAACAACCGGATTGCAGGGGTCGGGTCCTCTTCGCTTCGCGCCATGATGCCGACTGGACCGGCCATCGCTTGGGTGTCAATCGGAAGCTGGATCATCTGCCCCGCCGCTATGTCCCGCGTCACAACGCCCTGACTGATAACCCAAATCGCTTTGGCAGGTCCAAGTGTCATGGAACGACCAAACGAACTCGACACGGTTTCCAGCCGGTTCGGCCAGTCGGTGATCCCTTGTGAAATCAGAAAACGGTCCACCAAGGGGCGAATTGCGGCGTCATTGGGGGGGTAAAGGATCAGGCTATCGCTCAAAGCTTCCAGCCGCGTTTCTTGTGCCAGCGGGTGGTCCGCGGCGGCGGCAAAGACAACCTGTTCGGCATATAGTTGCGTGAAAGACAGACCGGTCATGGTTTCCGGCTGCCCCATCCGCCCCAACACCAGATCAAGCGCACCGGATCGCAACCGTTCCAGCAAGGTCCGAATGCCGCCGTCTTCAACAGTTACAGGGGTGGCAGGGGAAAGTTCCGCAAATTGCAGGATCACATCGGGCAGCAGATCGGCGGCAACACTGGGAAGCGTTCCAATCCGAAGCGGCGTGGCCCGTCCGGCGGACAGGGCATCAAGGCTCGCCAACCCGTGGCTGAGCGCGGCAAGACCCTGTTCGGCAAACTGGCGAAAAACGGCCCCTTCACGGGTCAAACGGATACCACCGCGATCACGGTGCAACAGGGTCACCCCGAGGATATCCTCCAGATCGCGTAGGGTTTTGGAAATCGCCGGTTGGGTCAGCATGATCTGTTCGGATGCGGCCTTCAGGCTGCCCCGACGTACTGTTTCCACAAATGCAGAGAGATGCCGCATTTTAATCTGACGTAACCGGTTACTTTCCATTATCGCAACTAAACCACCTGTTTTATCATTTTTTATACTGCGAAAAGTGTAGTAACAAGGGCCGAATAATCTCGGAGGCGGGTATGAAAACGCAAGTCGCAATTATTGGTGGTGGTCCGTCGGGCCTTTTGCTGTCGCAGCTTCTGGACAAACACGGCATCGACAGCATCGTGTTGGAGCGCAAGACCAAGGATTATGTTCTGGGCCGAATTCGCGCTGGCGTACTGGAACAAGGGCTTGTCAAATTGATGGAGCAGGCGGGTTGCGCCGAAAGAATGCACGCCGAAGGGTATCCCCATGACGGCACGCTGATTTCTTACGGAGATGAACTGTTCCGCGTTGACTTTGCCGCCCTGACCGGAACGCCGGTGATGGTTTACGGCCAAACTGAGGTGACCCGCGATCTGTATGAAGCGCGCGAACGGGCCGGTGGCAAGATTGAGTTTGAAGTAGAGGACGTGGTTATCAATGACGCTGATACCGACACGCCTTTTGTTACCTATTCAGTCGGGGGTGAGAGCCGCCGGATTGATTGCGATTTTGTTGCGGGGTGTGACGGGTTCCACGGTGTCAGCCGCCAGACGATCCCGCTGGATGTGCGCAAGGAATATGAAAAGGTTTACCCCTTCGGCTGGCTTGGCATCCTAAGTGAAACGCCCCCTGTTAACCATGAACTGATCTACTCCAACTCGCAGCGGGGCTTTGCGCTTTGTTCGATGCGGAATGAAAACCTCAGCCGCTATTACATACAGTGTTCGCTAAGCGACAGTCCGGCGGACTGGACGGACGAGGCGTTCTGGATGGAACTGAAACGCCGCCTTCCCAAAGAAACTGCAGATGCGCTGGTGACTGGTCCGTCGATTGAAAAATCTATCGCCCCGCTGCGGTCTTTTGTGACTGAACCGATGCGCTGGGGGCGGTTGTTCCTGTGTGGGGATGCGGCCCATATTGTACCACCCACTGGGGCTAAGGGCCTGAATACGGCGGCGTCTGATGTGAACTATTTGTTCAACGGCTTGCGGGACTATTACGAAAACGGATCGAAGGCAGGCATAAACACCTATTCCGAGAAAGCCCTGAAACGGGTCTGGAAAGCCGAACGCTTTTCGTGGTGGTTCTCTTCTATGATGCACCGCTATCCGGACCAGTCGGAGTTTGATCTGAAAATGCAGATTGCCGATCTGGAGTTTCTGCGCACCAACGAAGCGGCGCAAAAGGCGATGGCGGAAAATTACGTCGGCCTGCCCTACTAAGGAGACCCTGATGAGCACACGTTTTGACACAGGCATGAAAGTGCGCCGCGAGGTTTTGGGCGCAGCCCATGTGGATCGCGCCGAGGCAGCCAAAAGCGAATTTGACGCGCCGTTCCAGACCCTGATTACCGAAGGGGCATGGGGCACGCTTTGGGCGGATGACACCATTTCGCGGCGGGACCGGTCCTTGCTGACGCTGGCTATGCTGGCGGCGATGGGCAACTTTGAGGAGATCCCGATGCACATTCGCGCCACGCAAAATACCGGCGCCAAGCCTGAAGAAGTCATGCAGGCGTTTATGCATGTCGCCGTTTACGCAGGGGTGCCAAAGGCAAACCATGCCATTAAGCTGGCCAAAGAAACCTACAAGGAATTGGGGGTAGACCTATGAGCCCGATCAAACCCACAGGCGGTTTTATCCCAAGGGACCGGAACTGGCAGCCCGATGCCCTGACCCCGCCCTATAAAACCAGTGTGAAACGCAGTCCGCAGGCGGCGCTTCTGTCATTCCCAAGCACACTGTCCGAGGAAACTTCTCCGGTGTTCGGGCATAACATTCTGGGAGAGCTCGATAACGATCTGATCCTGAACTACGCCCAAGCGGGGGAATCCGCTATTGGCCCGCGCATCATCGTGCATGGTCGGGTGCTGGATGAAAACGGGCGCGGCGTACCCGGTGCGCTGGTGGAGTTCTGGCAGGCCAACGCAGGCGGACGTTACCGCCATAAGAAAGAGGCGTATCAGGCCGCGCTAGACCCGAACTTTGGCGGCTGCGGGCGGACCATAACAGCCGAAGACGGCTCTTATGAGTTTCGTACCATTCAGCCCGGACCCTATCCCTGGCCCAACGGTATGAATGACTGGCGTCCTGCCCACATCCATTTCTCGGTTTTTGGTCACGGCTTCGCCCAACGTCTGATCACACAGATGTATTTCGAAGGCGACCCCCATATCAAACTTTGCCCGATCGTTGGCGTGCTAAAAAGTCAGGAGGCCGTAGACGCCCTGACAGCGCTGCTGGACATGAACCGCACCGTGCCAATGGACAGCCGCGCTTTCAAGTTTGACATCGTGCTGCGCGGCCAGCGCCAGACCTATTTCGAAAACCGCAAGGAAGGGCTGTAACCATGACCCAACGGCTCGACTATCTTAAAGAAAGCCCCAGCCAGACCGCCGGTCCCTACGTTCATATCGGTTGCACGCCCAACTTTACCGGCATTGATATTTATGGCGGAGATCTTGGCACTTCGATGAAAACCGGTCCCGTAAAAGGGCAGGAGATCACCATTAGAGGCATCGTTTACGATGGCACCGGCACCCCGATGCGCGATGCAATGATCGAAATCTGGCAACCGGACGCGGCGGGGCTGTTTGCCTCTGCCAATGAAACCCGTGGGCAGGCCGACCCGAATTTTACCGGTTGGGGCCGCTCGCCCGGTGATATGAACACCGGCGAATTTACCTTTGAAACCGTCAAGCCGGGGGCCGTTCCCTTTCCCGACGGTCGGATGCAAGCGCCCCATATTACCGCTTGGATCGTGGCGCGCGGCATCAACCTTGGCCTGCACACCCGTATCTATTTCGCGGATGAACCGGAGGCCAATGCCGCCGATCCGATCCTGACACGGATCGAACACCAAAACCGCATTCCGACCTTGCTGGCAGAAAAGACCGCCGATGGAAGTTACCGGTTCGACGTTCATTTACAAGGTCCGTCCGAGACCATCTTTTTTGATATTTAGAGGCATCATGGAAAACCCCTGCATTATCTGCGTGGCAATCACAGGCTCTCTGCCGACCAAAGCCAACAACCCTGCGGTGCCAGTAACAGTTGCCGAACAGGTTGAATCCACCCAAGAGGCGTTTGAAGCTGGCGCAACAATTTGCCACGCTCATGTGCGCAACGACGATGAAACCCCCTCCGCCGATCCCGAAAAATTTGCGCGGTTGAAGGAAGGTCTGGAAGAACATTGTCCCGGCATGGTCATCCAGTTCTCCACCGGTGGAAGATCCGGTGCGGGTAAAGCACGGGGCGGGATGCTGTCGCTTGCGCCTGATATGGCGTCTTTGTCCGTTGGCTCCAATAACTTCCCGACACGGGTCTACGAAAACCCACCCGAACTGGTAGACTGGCTGGCGTCCGAGATGCTGGAGTATGGTGTTAAGCCCGAAGTGGAAGCGTTTGACCTCAGCCATATCCTCAAAGCGGCTGACATGCACAAAAAGGGTCAAATCAAAGACACGCCTTATGTGCAGTTCGTCATGGGCGTGAAAAACGCCATGCCGGTAGACCGCGAGGTATTCGACTTTTACATCAAAACCGTAAAACGCTTGTTTGGCGAGGATGCGGCGTGGTGTGCGGCGGGGATCGGTGCACAGCAGGTGGTGTTGAACGAATGGGCGATTTCCAGCGGTGGCCATGCCCGCACAGGACTTGAAGATAACGTCCGGCTGGATCGCGACACGCTTGCGCCTTCCAACGCGGCACTGGTGCGCCGTGCAGCAGAGTTTTGTGAGAAATACGAACGCCCTGTCGCCACATGGCAGCAAACGCGTGAAATTCTCGGGCTTTACCAGCCAACCGCCTGATCTTGTGAGCGGGGCCGGATTGCGGCCCCTTCACCTTAATATACGGCCTCATAGGCGGCGCAGCGTTCGGCTTCATCCATATCCTGAACCACGCTCAATTCGCCCCGTTTATGGGACACATAGACCGAGGCGAATTGCTCAGGGAACCAGTCGCACACGGTTTTATTTTCCTCAAACCGCGCTAGCGCTTCTTCCAGTGTCTCGGGCAGCCGGACATAGCCGCGCTCTGCCAGTTCAGCAGCAGGAAGTTCGGACAGGTCCTCTTGTGTTACGGCAGGGGCGGGCAGGTTTTCTTCAATGCCCTGACAGCCTGCGTGAATGATCGCGGCCAGTGCCAGATGGGGCGAAGCAGCCGCATCCGCCGCGCGGTACTCAAAATTATACTGACGGGCGATCTTTTCAGGATCATCCGAAGTTACCGGACAAATACGCACCGACGCTTCACGGTCCCGAAAGCCCAGATTGTTGAAAGCGGCGCTCCACCGGTGGGGGGTGAGGCGCAGATAGGACACAGCCGAAGGCGCGGTCAGCGCGATAATGCTGTCGAGGTATTTGAGAATGCCCGCAATAAATGGCGCCGTGACGTTGGACATGCCTGAAGGCCCGTCCGAATCCCAAGTGGCGGGTGTCCCGTCCGCGCTGGTAAAGCTCATGTGGATGTGGACCCCGTTGCCAACGCCAGCAGTGTCGCGGATCGGGGTGAAGGTCACAGATTCGCTATGGTAACGGGCCGTCATCCGGGTGACTTCGCGCAGGATCACCGCGTCATCGGCAACGCGAACACCTGTGGCGGGGCCGTTGGTTACTTCGTACTGGTTTTCACCGTATTCCTTCATAAACGTATCGGTTTCTAGTCCGCCCTGTTCCAATGCCGCCATCAGGGACTCCCCGAAGGCGCGACGTTGTGAAAAGCCGTTCAGGGTATAGCCTTGCGGTCCCGCAGGCACAGCGCCGTGGAACTGGAACTCATGCTCGAACGCGCCGAGCAAATCAACGCCGCCCACGCGCTTTAAACGCGCAAGAGCCTCCTTCAGGATGGACCGTGTGCAGCAATCCCAAGGGGCGCCGTGCAGGTCGGTAATATCCCCAAGCGCAAACCGCTCCACCGGCGCTTTTTCCCCGAGGTTTAACTCCACCAAGGTTTCGGCATCCGGCTTCAACAGCAAATCCCCAAGCGCGCCAAAAGGTCCGTCAGCGATATGTTCGAAGCAGGTGATCATTACATTTGTCGGGGTCCAGCCGACACCCTTTTTCATCCGGCTGTCGAGCTTTGACAGCGGAAAAGCCTTGCCCCGCGTGATGCCGGCCAGATCCGACGTGGCTGCGAAGACCAGCGGTTCAGATGTTTTCATCGTCTACTCCAAATTCAATGCGATTGGCATCCCATGCCTCGATACGGTCTTTTGTTTTGTCCCAGTTGGATTCAGCTACGCGGGTCACGATCCCTTCCAGCAACGCCATCGCGCCGGTGTAGCAATCCCACAGGGTGCCATTGTCAATCGGCACCGCCAGAACCTCGGTCGCGTGGGTTGCAACGGGTGACATCCACTGGTCCGTTAGCAGAATAATCTGCACATTCCGGTTGCGTTGCGCATTGGCGGCCAGCGGTGTCAGGCTCTTCTGGTAACGCCGGAAGTCGGCGACCAGCAGTATATCGCGGGGGCGCATCCGCAACAGGTATTCCGGCCAGACTTCGGGGTCGGGGGGCAGGTGAAACACCTTGCCCCTGATCTGGCGCAGGTGGCGGGACAGATAAGATGCCAGCGTATCGCTCATCCGGCCACCAATCACATAGACGCTGCGCTTGGGGTCGCTCAGCAGGGTGCAAACCCGTTCGAACTGCACATCCGTGACCGCTTGGGCGGTGCCGTCCACGATCTGGCGCGCCCGTTCCATGAACCCTGTCAGATAGGCCCCTTCCACCGGAACACTGGTTTTTTGCAGATCAACGGGAGAGCGCTGACCGTCTTTCAGTTCGCCGATCAACTGGCGCTGGAATTCCTGATACCCTGAAAACCCCAGCTTGGAGACAAAACGCGAGATGGTCGGAGAGGATGTTTGCGTCTTCTGCGCCAGCTCTTGTATCGGTTGGAGACCGGCAAACGGATAGTCCACCAGCAAGCTTGCGCTCAGCCGCCGCTCGGTTGCGGTAAACTCCGCTGACATGCCTTCTAAGCGGCTTTTTACATCCATCCTCGTGTCCTTCTGCCCCCTGTTTGAGGAAGCCTGCGGTCTTAACTGAACTAAAGCACATTAAAAGTTTTGTGTCAATTAGTACAAAAATGTTGACTCTGAAAGTTTTATGTCAATGCTGAGCCTGTAAGAAACAGGACCTCTGATGACCACATCACCCGCCAGACATCTTATCGCATCCTTGCTTGGTATTATCGCACTAAGTCTGATCGCCACCCTTGTCGCAACCACACTTGGACCGGCGAGCGAGCGGATCCTGACAGTATTTTTCATCTCGCTGATCGCGGTGGTGGGGATGGGGCTCTATTCTGGGAACAGTGGTATCCTTAGCTTTGGCCATTTGTCTTTCATGGGGATCGGCGCCTATGTTTCGGGGCTTTTGACCCTTCCGGCACAGATGAAGATGGCCACGCTGCCAAAGCTGCCGGACTGGTTGGCGGGAACTGAAACCGGCTTCCTGACGGCGGTGTTGATTGCGGTTCTGGTGACGTCTGTTGTGGCCCTTGTGGTGGGGTTGGCGCTGAACCGGCTGGAAGGATCAGCGGCGACGATTGCTACGCTGGGCCTGCTGATCATTACCCACGGTGTCATCATCGGCTGGCGGGATGTGACACGCGGGTCCCAGTCCTTTTTTGGTGTGCCGCGCGAAACCACCCTTTGGGCAGCGGCGATTTTCTGTATTCTGGCGCTGATTACGGCGCGGCTTTATCGGGACTCCGTCTCCGGATTGCGTCTGCGGGCAGGCCGCGAAAACGCCATTGCAGCCAGCGCGGTTGGCGTGAATATCCGCAAGGAACGGTTGATCGCATGGGTGTTGAGCGCGGCAATCATGGCGCTGTCGGGTGCGTTGATCGGTCATTTCCTCGGCGCGTTCAGCCCGAAAAAGTTCTACTTTGCCGACACATTCTTGTTGCTGGCAATGCTGATTGTCGGAGGCATGTCTACTGTCACTGGTGCCATCACCGGCGCTGTGACCATCACCCTTGTAACCGAAGTGCTGCGCCGCTTTGAAGGTGGGTTTAACCTCGCCGGACTGGAAATGCCCGCCGTTTTTGGTACCACGCAAATCGGCATCGGTCTGATCATTCTCTTTGCCATGTTCCGCAAGCCCGAAGGGCTCGCCGGTTTAAAGGAACTGGAGGAGCGTTTCTTCCCCGCCCACAAGCTGGGTGCGGCTGCGCAAGGTGCGGGCGACACTGTGAAGAATGTAGATCCAGCGCCCTTGGAAGGCAAAAATCTGACCATGCGGTTTGGCGGTCTGGTCGCGGTGAAGGACGTGTCTATCACAGTAAGCAGCGGCGAGATTCTCGGGCTGATCGGGCCGAACGGTTCAGGCAAGACGACCCTTTTGAACATGCTGTCCGGCGTGCTCGCTCCGAGTGAAGGGACCGTCCTGCGGGGCAATACCGATCTGACCAACGCGCAGCCCTACGAGGTGGCCAACCACGGCATCGCGCGCACTTTCCAGAATATCCGTTTGTTTGACACGCTGACGGTGTATCAGAACGTCCTGATTGCGGCGCTGTCTACGAATAAGGGCGAGCGGGCGACGCAGCGGTGCGAGGTTGCAATCCGTGCGATGGGGATCGGGCCGCACGCAGGCAGTGACGCCAACACCCTGTCCTACGGGGATCAACGCCGCGTAGAGATCGCCCGCGCCTTGGCCTGCGAACCGTCACTTCTGTTCCTTGATGAACCCGCCGCCGGGATGAACCGCGAAGAGACCGACGATTTGATGGCAACTTTGCAAAAACTCACCCGCGAGTTGGGGCTGGGCGTGCTGATCGTGGATCATGATCTCAAGCTGATTAACCAACTGTGCGACAGGATTATCGTGCTGAACGAGGGGGCTGAAATCGCGCAGGGCGATCCCGCTGAAATAAGAAAAAATCCGGCCGTAATAGAAGCCTATCTGGGTCATTCCTGACCCGCCAACACCAACATGGAGAAGACAATGAAAAAATTACTTACTCTGACAGCCGTGGGGGCCATGCTTGCCGCGCCCACCTTTGCCGATACGCTGCGCCTTGGCGCTGCGACCGCTCAGACTGGCGGGCTGGCACCCTATGATGCGCCGGTGATGGAAGGCATCCACATCGCCATTGATGAAATCAACGCTGCTGGCGGGATTGGCGGCACCACCAAGATTGAACTGATTGAAAAAGACGTGCGCTCTGATGCGGCGCAGACCTCTATCGCGGTGCAGGAACTGGTGGACACAGGCGTTTCTGCCCTGATCCTGCCCTGTGATGCGGACCCGTCGCTGGCCGCGATTGGGATCGTGTCTTCGGCTGAAATTCCGGCGATTTCCACTTGTGCGTCTTCGCCGACTTTGCCGATGATCGGCGGCGATTACATGTTCGCCAACTTCCCCGGTGACAACGTGCAGGCCACAGTTTCCGCGGCTTGGGCGCAAGAACAAGGGCACGACACCGCCTACATTATTTATTCGCCCGACAGCCAGTACACCACTATGCCACTCTATTTTGCGGAAGTGTTTGAGAAAATGGGCGGCAAGGTTTTGGGGCAGGACACCCATTCCATCGGCCAGCAGGACTTCTCTGCCATTGCTACACGGATTGCGGCGCTGCCGGAACAACCCGATGTGATTATGACCTCGTCTTACGAACCTGATTTTCCCTCTATGCTAAAAGCGCTGCGCTCTGCCGGTGTAACCAGCCAGATGATCGGGTCTGACGGGATCGACAGCCCGACCACATTCTCCCTTGGGGATGCAGGCGAAGGCGTTGTCTTTACAACAGCTGGCTATGCCGAAGAAGGCTCCCCGCTGGAAGCCTTCAACAAGAAATACATGGACGCCACCGGCAGTGAATCCCAAACGGTATTCAACGCTGTAGGGTATGACCTGATCAAAGTGATCGAAGCGGCGGTTCTGGCGGCGGACGGGTCAACTGATCCCAAAGCTCTGCGCGATGCCATCGCCAATCTCGAAAACGTACAGGGCGCAACCAGTGCGATCACCTACAAAGGCACCGATGGTATGCCCGTGCGTCAGGTCTCGCTGATCCGTGTGAAAGATGCGGGCCGCGAATTCCTCGGCTCGCCAAGTCCAGATGCCGCGCTGATCCCAGCGCCGCGCATGCAATAAGGACGCCACCCCATGCAATCGCTTCTTTCAGCAAACGACCTTCATGTCAGCTACGGCGCTGTGGAAGCGGTGCGTGGGGTGAGTTTTGACATCCGGCAGGGCGAGATCGTCGCCTTTCTGGGCGCGAACGGGGCCGGAAAATCGTCGATTATGAATGCGATTACCGGCCTTGTTCCAACGGCCTCCGGACAGGTGATGTTTGAGGGGCGCGATATTACCGGCGCCGCACCCGAAACGCTCGCGCCGAGTGGTCTGACCCTGTCCCCCGAAGGACGCCGTGTCTTTGGCACGCTGAGTGTCGCGGATAATTTGCGGATGGGGGCGTTTGCGCTGAACGACAAGGACGCGGTCGAAGCCGCCTATGCGCGGGTCTATGAACTGTTTCCCATCCTGCTGGAGCGCAAGGACCAATACGCAGGCACCCTGTCTGGCGGGCAGCAACAAATGCTGGCAGTCGGTCGGGCGCTGATGTCAAACCCCCGTGTGCTGCTGCTTGACGAACCCTCGCTCGGGCTGGCGCCCCTGATTGTGGACCAGATTTTCGATCTGATCCTGAAACTGCGCGATCAGGATGTGACCCTGCTTGTGGTGGAACAGAACGTCGCCAAGACCCTGCAAGTTGCAGACCGCGCTTATGTGCTGGTGAACGGCGAAGTGGTAGAGCAGGGCAAACCGGCGGAGCTTTCTGCCAGCGGCACCATGCAAGATGCCTATCTAGGAGCCAATTGACCTATGGATATTTTCCTACAGCAAACTGTGAATGCGCTGGCGCTTGGCGGGACTTACGCGCTGCTGGCGCTTGGGCTGGCGGTGGTGTTTTCTATCATGGGGCTGATCAACTTCGCCCACGGAGAACTGATGACGATCGCGGGCTATGTGCTGATGTATTGCGGCATTGCGGGGCTATCGTTTGTAATCGCAGTACCCCTTGCGCTGCTGGCGTCCGTTGTGGCTGCGGTGCTGATGGAACGGATCGCCTTTCGCCCCGTGCGCAACGGATCGGGGGCGACCATGCTTGTGACCAGTTTTGCTGTGGCGATGATTTTACAGGTGTTGTTCCAGAACCTGATCTCAACCCGCTCTCAGCCGGTGCTATTGCCTGCGATGCTGTCAGACAGTGTTCACATCATGGGGATGGTGATCGGGGTAAACAAACTTGCCGCGATCATCGCAACGGTTGTGATGCTGGTCTTCCTTGACTGGTTTATGAAACATCAGAAAACTGGCATCGCCATGCGCGCCGCGGCTGAAGATTTTGCCGTGGCCCGCCTGATGGGAATCCGTGCCAACACAGTTATTGCGGGGGCGTTTGCCCTGTCCGGTTTGCTGGCGGGTGTTGCAGCGGTGCTGTGGGTCAGCCAACGCGCTTCGGTTGATCCTTTGATGGGGTTCATGCCCGTGCTCAAAGCCTTTATCGCAGCGATCCTCGGCGGGCTTGGCTCCCTGCGCGGTGCAGTGGCCGGTGGCTTCCTGCTCGGTTTTATCGAGATCTACCTGTCCGCTTTCCTTCCCCCCGAGATGCAGGAATTCCGCGAACCAATCGGGCTAGGCATTGTTGTTCTGGTCCTGCTGTTCCGCCCTAACGGACTTATCCCCTCGGCCACATTGAAAGCGGAGAAAGTGTAAACATGGCGCTTACCGCGACACCGCAACACACGATGCTGGGGCCGGATGATCCGCCCCCGTTTGAAGTGGTTAACCCTGACAGCAACTATCCGGTTGTTCTGGTCTGCGAACATGCCGGTCGCAGAATCCCGACGATGCTTGGGGATATGGGGCTGTCACAGGATGATCTGAAAGCACATATCGCATGGGACATCGGGGCCGAACCGGTCGCGCGACACATGGCGGAGATGCTTGGCGCGACGCTGGTTCTTCAACGCTACAGCCGTCTGGTGATTGATTGCAATCGCCCGCCGGAAAGCGAAACCGCGATGCCTGTGATCAGCGACGGAGTGTCGGTGCCTGCAAACAGTCACATGCCAGCGGACCAAAAACGCCAGCGCATAGACGAAATCTTCACGCCGTATCAAACCGTGGTGGATGAACAACTGGCAAAGCCTACCTGCAAAGCTGTGCTGTCGATTCACAGTTTTACCCGCACGATGGCAGGTCAATACAGGCCGTGGGACATCGGCTTTCTGTTTCGCGACGATACTAAAACGTCCCACACGCTGGCCCGTGCTTTTGAACCCTTTGTGCCTGCCGCGCGCATCGGCCTGAACGAACCCTACCAGATCGACGACGAAAGCGACTGGTTTGTGCCACGCCACGGTGAAGCAAAAAACCTGCCTCATAGCCTGATCGAGATTTGTAACGACCAGATTGCAGATGCTGCCGGTCAGTCCCTCTGGGCAGGCTGGCTGGCGCAGGCCACCCGTGAATTTGTAGAGAAGGACCTGAAATGACACTCACCCGCGAAGTCCCGTTAGAGATAGAGCAATCGGCCCTGCTGTTTATCGACGTGCAGAATTTTGCAGCGCGCCGCGACGGTGGAGAGTTCAAGGACATGCCCGATGCAGAGTTCGACGCGGACTACGGCTGGTTCTTTGAGCAGATGAAAAGCCGCATCATTCCCAACATGCAACGCCTGCAAGCCGCCTTTCGCGCAGCCAAAGGCGAAGTGCTTTACACGACTATCGAAAGCCTGACGAAAGACGGGCGCGACCGCAGCCTCGATTACAAGATCACCGGTTTTAATGTGCCCAAAGGGTCTTGGGACGGCAAGGTGATTGATGAAATCGCACCGGGCGACGACGAGATCGTTTTTCCGAAATCATCGTCTTCGGTGTTTGTGTCCACACATATTGATTATGTGCTGCGCAACCTCGGGGTGAAGCAACTGGTGATAAGTGGAATTATCACCGATCAATGTGTCGAAGGTGCGATCCGCGATGCTTGTGATCTGGGCTATCTGGTCACGCAAGTCACAGACGCTTGCATGACCTATTCGCAAGAACGCCACGACCATTCGATCCGAACCATCAAAGGCTATTGCCGCCAGATGACAACGCAGGAGCTGATCGAAGAACTGGAACAAGCCAAGTCATGACCGGTGCGTCGCTTTATTCCCGTGATGAAGCGGCCTTATCCGCTCTGCAAAAATTGCGGTTCTTTCCGCTCGCAGTGGCGAGGGGCGAGGGCTGTTACCTGATCGAGGAAGATGGCCGTCGTCTGCTGGACCTTTCGGCGTCATGGGGCGCTGCAAGTCTCGGGCACGGGCATCCGGCCCTACGAGATGCGATTGACGGGGCACTGGCTGTGCAAGCCGGTGCCTCTATCCTGTCGGGGACAAATGCTATTGCTGTTGAGCTGGCGGAAACCCTGTTGCGTTTGACACCGGGGGACGGGGACCGCCGCGTCTGGTTGGGCCATTCGGGCAGTGACGCAAACGAGACTGTCGCACGGGTTGTACCTGCTGCTACGAAACGCCCACGTATGATGGCGTTTTCAGGGGCGTATCACGGCGGCACGCAAGGCTCTATGGCGGTGTCGGGACATAGCGCTCAGGACGGTGTGGCAAAGGAGGACGGGCTGACGCTCGTGCCCTATCCCGATCCTTTCCGCCCGTTTAATGGTGATGCCAGCGGGCAGGCATTGCTGGATTATATAGAACATTTGCTTGAAACCTCTTGTCCCGGGGAAGAGGTCGCTTGCTTTTTCATGGAGCCGATACAGGCGGATGGTGGGCTCATCGTGCCGCCTCCCGGTTTTTTGGGCGGACTGGCCAAGCTTTGTGCCCGATACGGTATTCTGACAGTCTGCGACGAAGTCAAAGTCGGTCTGGCACGCACAGGGTCGTTGCATTGCTACATGCACGAAGGTTTCACGCCGGATATTCTGGTGTTGGGTAAAGGATTGGGCGGCGGTTTGCCAGTCTCTGCGGTAATCGGTCCGGCATGGGTGATGGATCATGCGCCTGCTTTTTCCATGCAAACCCTGCACGGAAATCCAGTCTGCGCCGCTGCGGCTTTGGCGGTCTTAAAGACCATCGGGACCGAACATCTGTCTCACGCGGCGCGTGTGACAGGTGATGCGTTGCAGGGTCACATTTTGACTGGCGCGCAATCCGTTCCGGAGATTGGCGATGTTCGCGGACGCGGCTTGGCCGTCGGGGTGGAGCTGGTAGACCCGTCCACCAATGCCCCCGATGCTGATCTGGCGCGTAAAACTGTTTATCGGGCGTGGCAGCTCGGCGCGGTATTTTATTACGTCGGGATGCAGTCAAACGTGCTGGAACTGACGCCCCCACTGACCCTGACGGCGCAACAGGCCGAAGAGGGCGCAGCGCTGCTGTTGACAGCGGTTCAGGATGCCTGCGCCGGTTTGGTTAGCGATGCTGACGTCGCACCCTTTGCTGGTTGGTAGTTTAGACCGGCGCGACCGGTATGTTGTCGATCAACCGCACCGCGTCCAACCAGATTGTAACGATCGGACGGGCAAGGCAGTCTGCGATGGAATGATTGCCCCGCCTCTGTCCTTTGGTCGCTGTTTTTGCAGCGATCAAAGGACAGTATGATGCATAGGGCAATCATTAAGCGGCTTTATTGGGTCTGACCGGCGGGGAAGTTCTCCAGCTTTTGCAGGATCGGGCAGTCGGGACGGGAATCCCCTGCACAATCGCGCACCAGATCAGACAGAGTGCTGCGCATGGATTCCAGATCAGCTATCTTCGTTTCAATCTGCGAAAGGTGTTCCTTGGCGATCGCTCGGACATCTGCGCTTGCCCTGTCCTGATCCTCCCAAAGTGCAAGCAACGCGCGGCAGTCTTCAATCGTGAACCCCAGTGCCCGCGAGCGTGCGAGAAATACGAGTTTATGCACATCGCTCGGTCGGAAGGCGCGATAGCCGTTGGTATCCCGCAGAGGTTTGATCAACCCAATATCCTCGTAGTAGCGGATGGTCTTGGCGGGTAGCCCTGCCTGTTTGGCAACATCTCCGATATTCATAAATCCGGCTCCTATTGCGCGGCTGCAGGAACGAACGCCTGCTTGCCGGTTTCAGTTGTAGAGTGTTCGGGCAGCGCTGGTGTGATCCAGCGCAACCGCAGAGCGTTTGCCAGGACAAAGACGCTTGATAGTGCCATAGCGCCAGCCGCGAGTGCCGGAGACAGTAACCAGCCAAACAGCGGGTAGAACACGCCCGCCGCTACTGGGATCAGCAGTCCGTTGTAACTGAACGCCCAAAACAGGTTCTGACGGATGTTTGTCATGGTCCGCTGGCTGACGTTGATTGCGTTAACCACGCCTGCCAGATCGCCGGACATCAGAACCACATCAGCAGCTTCAATCGCGACATCCGTGCCTGTGCCGATGGCAATCCCTACGTCAGCGCGGGCAAGGGCGGGGGCGTCATTAATGCCATCCCCGACAAATGCGATGGGTCCGGCTTCCTGTGCGAGCTGTTCAATCGCACTGACCTTACCATCGGGCAGCACTTCGGCCACCACGGTATCAATACCCAGACGCCGTGCGATAGCATCGGCCGTGCCTTTGTTGTCTCCTGTGATCATCGCCACTGTCAAACCCAGTTCATGTAGGGCCGAAATGGCTTCGGGGGTGCCTTGCTTGATCGGGTCAGACACGGCAATTACCGCTGCCAGCTGGCCGTCGATTGCAACGTAAAGCGGGGTCTTGCCTTCATGCCCCAGCGCGTCGCCGGTGGTTTTGGCTGTATCAAGCGCCACAGACTCCCGTGTCATCAAACGGTCCGCCCCGACGAGAACGGTTTTTCCGTTAACGCGCCCGCTGATCCCGTAGCCGGTGATCGACTGGAACTCTGCAACGTCTGGCAGTTCCAATCCCTCCAGCCGCGCCTTTCGCACAATGGCTTGCGCGATCGGATGTTCGGAACTCGCCTCAAGCGCTGCAACGCTTTGCAACACCTCGGTTTGTGCAAACCCGTCTGATGCAATCATATCGGTGAGCTCGGGTCGCCCTTCGGTCAGCGTGCCGGTTTTGTCGAGCGCGACGGTCCTCACATCGTGCAGGCTTTGCAACGCATCACCCTGCCGGAACAATACCCCGAGTTCAGCCGCGCGACCGGTCCCCACCATTATAGAAGTCGGCGTTGCCAGACCCATTGCGCAGGGGCAGGCGATAATAAGAACCGCAACCGCAGCTACCAGCGCATAACCGAGCGTCGGGCTCGGCCCAAACACCAGCCAGCTGATGAAGGTCAGAACCGCTATGGCCATGACAGCAGGCACGAACCATAAGGTAATGCGGTTGACCAAACCCTGAATAGGCAGTTTTGCCCCTTGCGCGTCTTCGACCATGCGGATGATCTGGGACAGCATGGTGTCCCGTCCCACATGGGTCGCTTCAAAGGTCAGCGCGCCGGTGCCGTTCACGGTGCCACCAACGATCTTTGTATCTGCGGTTTTCTCAACCGGCACAGGCTCGCCGGTGATCATGCTTTCATCCACGAACGAATTGCCCTGCGTCACAACACCGTCCACAGGAATTTTCTCACCGGGACGCACCTGAAGCACGTCGCCCGCGACAATCTCTTCCACAGGCAGTTCCACGAAGGCACCATCCCGTTTCACACGGGCGGATTTTGCCTGAAGAGTCATAAGCTTGCGGATCGCCTCTCCGGTGCGCCCTTTGGCACGCGCCTCAAGGCTGCGCCCGAGCAGGATCAGCGTGACGATTACCGCGGCAGCTTCAAAATAAACTACGCGGGTGCCTTCGGGTAGGAAGGTTGGCGCGAATAGAGCAACCGTCGAGAACGCCCAAGCCGCGCCCGAGCCGACAGCCACAAGCGCGTTCATATCCGGTGCGCCTTTGAAGAGGGCCGGAAACCCCTTGAGGTAAAATACCCGTCCGGGCCAGACCATGACCAGCGTGGTCAGGATGAACTGGATGCCCCAGCTTGTGGTTTGGCCAAGCGTGGCCAAGATCCAGTGGTGAATCGCTGGAATGGCATGGCCGCCCATTTCCATCAAGAACACGGGCGCCGTGAGGGCAGCTGCAATCAGCGTCATGCGGCGCATATGGTCACTTTCAGCGGCCTTGCGTGCGGTGGTATCCTCTGCTGGGCCATCGTCACTGATGATGCGCGTCGGGTACCCTGCATCAGTGCCCACTTGTGCGATGGTTTTGGATGACACGTCAGTGCCAAGCACTTCGACCGTCGCTTGTTCATTCGCCAGATTGACCGAAGCAGATACCACGCCCGGCACAGCCAGAAGGGCCTTTTCAACCCGTCCGACGCAGGAAGCGCAGGTCATATTCTCAATCGCAAGGCGGACCGTAGATGTGCGCGCCGGATAGCCCGTAGACTCCAGCACAGCGACCACATCGGCTGCCTTCAAATTTGCTTCAGCTTGTATTCGTCCCGTTTCTGCCGCGAGATTCACTTCGGCAGACGTGACGCCTGAAACAGCGTTTAGGGCTTTTTCAACCCGCCCGACACAAGATGCACAGGTCATCCCGTCAATGCCGAAACTATAGTTATTCTTTCCGTCCATGACCGGTCCTCTTTGGTCTGTTTCCCCCGATATGGGGGTTCTAGTCACTGGAGGGTCAAGAAGGTATAAAATTATTTTTCAACCGATTGTAGTCAAAAGCCGCCCCTTACCTAATGTAGGGATGGGGTCGGAACCGTGAGAGAGGTCACAGCCTTCACAACAGCAGCTTTGATTGGGTCGATCACTTGCAGATTTAGCTGCTGTTCCATTTCAACAGCAAGACCACCCATACCAGCACAGCCCAGAACGATGGTTCGAATTTCAGGGTGGTCCTCTACCAGCCTGCGCGCCGCCGCAATCAGCCTTTTGTTCGCGGATTCCCGTTGTTGTTCAAAATCAAGAACCGCAATGGTGCTGGCGCGGATGCAGATTAAACGGTCCGTTAACCCATAGACTTTAGCATTGGCTTCAAGGACGGGAACCGACAATTCAGATGTGGTGAGAACTGCGAAGGGCTGGCCCAAATCATGAGCTGTCTGCATCGCGGCTTGCCCGATGCCAAACACGCGCTGTCTTGTGGTTTCTGTCAGGCCGGTATCGTCAAAGCAGGCGATCAAGGCCAGGTCGAAAGTGGTTTCCTGCAGAATCCGGAGCGTCCCTGGCAAAGCTTCCGCGCCGTCTGCTGCCCCTTGGATGGACGGCGGCCCGCTTGGATTCGTTCGTGTGCTCATGGTTATGCCAGCAGGCAAATGCTGTCTGGCCTCCGCACCGATCCGGTCCGTCATCTCGGCGGTGCCGTTGGGGTTTACCACCAATAAATGCGGCGGCATTACAGTGCCACCGCATTTTGGTTCTGGCTGGCGCGCCAGTCTTCTTCCGAAGGTGTCGCCAGGTCAAAAGTTTCAAAGCTGCGGCAATACCCGTGGCCGCCCATACGCCCCAAAGCATCAAGTGCGGCGGCGTCAACGTGGTAACGCTCGTTCACCAAACCGGGACGGGCGTGCATCGCAAGAACCTCGCCCAGCACGATTTCACGGGACTTGCCGATGTTCAGTGTCACATGGCGTTTGCATTCAAACCGGATCGGGGCTTCGGCAATCTGGGGGCAGTTCACGAACTCTCCGGGGATCATTGTCAGCCCCGCGGCGGTGATTTCATCCACATCTGACGGGAAGTTCACAGCCGTGGTGTTCATCGGGTGGAGATTCGCAAAATCCACGATGTTGACGGTAAATTCCTCGGTCACGCGGATATTATGGCCGGTGTCCTTAAAACGCAGGTCCTCGTGGTTTTCCACGCCAAGCGCAAGGATCGCAGGGTCCGACGACAGGCAGTTAAAGAAGCTGAAAGGCGCAGCATTCGGGCGGCCTTTTTCATCCACCGTTGTCACCCATGCAATCGGGCGTGGCACCACTGAACCAATCAGCAGTTTGTAACGGTCGCGGGCGGCCAGTTGTGAAAAGTCGAAGCTGTCTTGTGTTTTGGAAACGGACTCCATGGAAATCTCCTTGGAAAAAATGTGAAAAGGGGGCTGGCGTGCTTTAGCTGTTATGCGTGACATAACGGGCGAGAATATCGCTCACGTTGTCTTTGTCTTGGTCGTCCGGGTTCAGAAGCGCACGATCTTGTACGCCGTGAAGATGCGTGTGCATCTGGCTGGCAGCGCGCTCTGCATCGCCAGCTTCAATCGCCTCGATGATTTCCGTGTGCTCCTCCAAACCGCATTGCGCGGAATGGGCCTGTGCAAAACGGGCCAGAACCAATGAACACCGAGAGACGATTTCATTGACGTAATTGGCGAGGATTTTTGAACCTGTCAGTTCTGCCAGCAAAATGTGAAATTCCCCAGCCAGCCGGATGGAACGGGTCGTGTCCACGTCCAGATACTTCTTTTCTTCTGCCAGATGGGCCTTAAGCGCCTTAACGATGGGTTTCGCGTCCATCTTGCACAATCTTTGCATGACTTCCCGTTCAAGGCACTGGCGCATCTCGAATATATCGTGGGCTTCTTCGATTGTGGGATCAGCCACAGAGGCACCGCGATTGGGCTGGAGATCCACCAATCCTTCCGCATCCAGACGCACCAGCGCATTGCGCACGGTTGTACGGCTGACGCTGAATGTTTCCCCGATCGAATCCTCGGGAAGCTTCACGCCGGGCTTGAGCGCTTGTTCAATAATCGCCTTGCGAAGCGAATCATAGACCGGAAAACTGCGTGTCGAAGATTTATACATGTGAACCCTATACCATATATATGCTGCAGATTGTCAGCGATTGTGTCCACAGTATTGGATACAATGATTGAATACAATATTTAATTTTTTTGTAGCCAAATAGATTTTTTGTGGCTAACGTCGGTCGGAATAAGGCCATTTGACAGTTCCACAGCTGCAAATTTAGGGAGCTGCACGCTGTGAGAATGGTTTTATTGTTATAACCATGTATACGATCCAAACTGGATTTGTGTGCAATAACAGGGAATGAAAATATGAAATTTTCCAGAAAATTGCAGAGCATCACCTTCGGGGGGCTTGCCGCTGTTCTTCTTGCAACCACCAGCACTGCGGAAACGGTCCGTTGGGGCGCGCCCCGCGATATCGTTTCGCTTGACCCTTATTCTTACGGGGACAGCTATACGATCAACTTCCTGAACAATATTTACGAAGGTCTGGTTCGTTATAACCGCGATCTGGAAATCGAGCCTGCGTTGGCGACCAGCTGGGAAGTGGTGTCTCCGACCACATGGCGGTTCACGCTGCGTGAAGGTGTAAAGTTCCACGATGGCGCAGATTTCACGGCTGAAGATGTTATGGCCAGCCTGCTGCGCGTTACCGATGAAACTTCACCGCTAAAGGGCAACCTTCCCGCATACAAAAGCGCAAAGGTGGTGGACGATTACACCATCGATATAGAGCTGAACGGAGCATATCCGTTGTTGCTGAACGACCTGACGAACATCCATATCTTCGATAAGGGGTGGTTGGTTGCCAATAATGCAGAGAAGCCGACAGATGTAAGCGCAGGTATTGAGGGTTACGCGACTTTCAACACGAACGGCACCGGTCCTTTCATTCTGGAATCCCGCACACCCGAAGCGCAGACCATTCTGAACGTGAACGAAGGCTGGTGGGACGAACCAAAACACAATCTGACCCGCGTTGAATTTCAGCCGATTTCTTCCGCGGCGACCCGTGTGGCGGCTTTGCTGTCCGGTGAGGTGGATTTCGTAGACTCTGCCCCTGTGCAGGATTTGCCGCGTTTGGAGGCGGCGAGCAATCTGAAAGTGCTTGAGCGCACTGATCTGCGCACTGTGATGCTCGGCTTTAACCGTCGGGACGAACTGGTCGCCGGTGGTGAAAACCCGTTGAACGATTTGCGGGTACGTCAGGCGATGGAGCTTGCCGTTGATATGGACCTGATCCAGCAAAAAGTGATGCGCGGCAAGTCCCGCAATGCCGGCCTATTGGTTGCACCCTCCATCCCGGGGTATTCTGAAGAACTGGATACCCCAGCCGGTTATGATCCTGAAAAAGCCAAGACCCTTTTGGCCGAAGCGGGATATGAAGACGGGTTCGAATTCGACTTCGTTTGCACCAACGAAAGCTACGTCAACGAAGAACAGTTCTGTCAGGCCATCGCATCAATGTGGTCCCGCGTCGGGTTGTCCCCAAAACTGGACATCGGGCCGACCGCCAAGCAAACCCCGAAACGGGCCAACGGCAAAGCGGATGTTTACACTTTGGGTTGGGCAACCCTGCCGATGCTGGATACCTATTCCATCCTCGTTCAGGTGCTGCATTCCAAAACCGGTAATTCAGGCGTGTTCAACTGGGGCGACTGGTCCTATCCTGAACTGGACAAGCTGACCCAATCCGCCGCTGTGGAACTGGACCGTGACACACGGCTGCAAATGGAAACAGACGCGCTGAAAATCGCCAAGGAAGAGGTCATCATGATGCCGCTGCACCAGCAGCCGATGGCTTGGGCTGTGTCCAACGACTTCAGCGATTTCCCGCAGTTCCCTGATAACAAACCACGCATGTGGTATGTAACGAAGTAATTCTCCCGGACTGGGGCGGCGCTGGTCGTCGCCCCTCTTTTTAGCTCTCGCAACGGAGACCCTTGCAATGCTGGCTTTTATCATAAAGCGCCTCGCCAATGCCGTTTTTGTCATGCTCTCCGTGACGTTTCTGGCCTTTGTTATCTTTCGTTTCGTCGGTGATCCTGTGGATCAGATGTTGAACGAACAAGCCACCCAAGAGCAACGCGATGATCTGCGCGAACGGCTCGGGCTGGATAAACCCTTCCTTGTGCAATTCACGACTTTTGTCGGTCGCGCGGCGACTGGGGATTTCGGAATTTCCTTCCGCAACCAGCGCGATGTGCTGGATATGATCGCGGAACGGTTTCCCGCCACATTCGAGCTGGTGCTGGTAGCCACCTTCATATCGCTCATCGTTGGTGTGCCGATGGGGGTCATAACCGCCATCAAACGACAAAGCTGGTACGCCGAAACCATGCAGTTCACCTCTATCATCGGGATATCCTTACCCAGTTTTGTCGTCGGGATCGGATTGATCCTTGTGTTCTCTGTCTGGCTGGGCTGGTTTCCTGCCTTCGGGCGCGGAGACACGGTGGATCTGGGCTGGTGGACAACCGGATTACTGTCCCATTCTGGGCGGATGTCGATTGTCTTGCCCGCCCTGTCCCTTTCGTTGTTCCAGATAACGCTGGTAATGCGTTTGGTCCGCGCCGAGATGCTGGAGGTCTTGCGATCCGATTTCATTAAATTCGCAAGAGCACGGGGCATTCCCGCCCGCTCCATCCACTTCCGCCACGCACTGCGCAACTGTTTGATGCCGGTTGTAACGATGACAGCCATGCAAATCGGCGGGCTGATTGCCTTTGCCCTTGTTACCGAAACTGTCTTTCAATGGCCGGGAATGGGGCTGCTGTTCATCCAAGCTGTGACCTTTGTCGATGTCCCGATCATGGCTGCTTATCTGTGTATCGTTGCCCTGATTTTTGTCGTCCTGAACGCCATCGTTGACATGACCTATGCGGTGATTGATCCCCGCCTGAGAGGAGCCGAAAAATGAGCGATCAAACTTCTGGCAAAGCTGTGCCGACACGGATGGAACGGTTTTGGGACAGCGATCTTTGGTGGTCTTTCAAGTCCCACAAATCTGCGGTGGGCGCGGCCATTGTCCTGCTGCTGGTGATCATCACCGCCTTTCTGGCACCTGTGTTGTCCCCGCAAAACCCGTATGACCTCGCAGCGCTAGAGCTGTGGAACGCGGAACTGCCGCCGATCTGGATGGAAGGCGGACAGATGCCCTTCCTTCTGGGGACTGACGTGCAGGGGCGCGATATCCTGTCGGGTATCCTGTATGGAACGCGGATCTCGATCATCATCGGTATCGCATCGGTTGCGGTGTCCCTGGTGGTTGGCATCGGGCTTGGTCTGATGGCGGGCTATTACGGTGGCTGGATTGACAATGTGCTTATGCGAATTGGCGATGTGTTGCTGTCGATCCCGATTGTTCTGGTGGCGATCCTAGTGAGTTCCGTCGCGCAGCAGTTCCTGCCACCTGCGTTCCGTGAAGTTGGCGTTGCCGCCGTTCTTGTGCTGGCCATTGCGATGTATTCATGGGTCCAATACGCCCGTGTGGTACGCGCCCAAACTATGGTGGAGCGACGCAAGGAATACGTCATGGCATCCCGCCTAGTTGGTACTCCGGCGCGGCGTCTGATGGTGAAGCATATCCTTCCCAACACCCTGACGCCGATCTTTGTGGCCGCGACCCTGAACTTCGGTCTGGCGATCCTGATCGAAGCAACCCTGTCCTTCTTGGGTGTCGGAATGCCGCCAAACCAGCCTTCGCTGGGGACGCTGATCCGTGTCGGGAACCAATATCTGTTCTCGGGCTCTTGGTGGATCGTGCTGTTCCCCTCCATCCAGCTCTGCATTCTTGTGGTGGCTGTAAACATGCTGGGCGACTGGCTGCGCGACGCGCTGAACCCGAAATTGCGCTAAGCTTGAGCGTTTGAAGGAAAGAAGACTATGACCAATCTGTTGATTAAAAATCTGCGTATTCTGGACGGGGAGCCTACCGATCTGTTGATCGAAAACGGGCGCATTGCCAAAATCGCACCGGATCAGGAGGCAGGCACGACACCTGTGGAAGACGCAGGCGGGCACATCGCGATCCCTGCATTGACCGAAGCGCACACCCATCTGGACAAGTCCCTGCTGGGGTTCCCGTGGTATCACAACGATGTGGGCGGCGGCAATCTGATGGCGATGATCGACAACGAACGCCAGATGAAAACCCGCCTTGGCATGGACCCCCATGTGCAATCCATGCGCCATGCTTTGAAAACTGCCGGATATGGTGCGACCCTGATCCGCAGCCATGTGGACATTGATACCACCGGCGGATTGCGGGCGCTGGAAGGGGTGATGGAAACGGCGGAAAAACTGGCAGATGTGGTGGAAATCCAGACCGTGGCCTTTCCGCAATCCGGTCTGATGATCAGCCCTGGCACTGCGGAACTGCTGGACGAGGCGATGGCAATGGGTGCTGACCTGATGGGGGGGCTTGATCCTTGCGGTGTCGATCACGATCCTAAAGGCCACCTCGACACAATCTTTGCATTGGCTGAAAAACACGGCAAGGGCATTGATATTCACCTCCACGAACGGGGCGAACTCGGCGCGTTTTCGATGGAACAGACGCTGGATCGGGCCGAGGCTTTGGGCATGAAAGGCATGATCACGATTTCCCATGCCTTCTGTCTGGGGATGCCGGATCAGGGACGGGTGGAGGGCCTGCTGGAACGGCTCGCAGCGCTGGATGTGGCGATTATGACCACTGCGCCAGCCAGCAGTCCGGCTCCTCTGGTCAAACAATTGCAGGCGCACGGCATTCGCATCGGGTCTGGAAATGACGGTATTCAAGACACTTGGGGTCCTTATGGCAACGGCGACATGCTGGAGCGGGTGAAATTTGTCGGGCTGCGTAACAACTTGCGATCTGACAAGGAAATGTATCAGGCGCTGGACATCTGTGCAGGTGGCGGGGCTGTGGCGATGGGGCTGGAACGCCGTGCGCTGGAAGTTGGCGCACCGGGCGATCTGGTTTTGGTCGAAGGTGTTGCCGTCGCCCATGCAATTGTCACCCATGCGCCCCGTAAGCTGGTGGTGAAAGCAGGCAAAGTAACAGCCCGTGACGGTGCCACATTGATCGAGGCGCCCTGATGCGCTTTGACGATCTTCCCCTCGGGCAACGCCCTGCAGGCCGCTGGTGTCTGGCTGCCGACTGGATTGTTGTGGACACACCGCAAGGCCGTCGTTTGGTAGAACAGGGCGAAGTGGTGGTTGAGAACGACCGGATCATTTACGCCGGACCAAAGTTCGACGCAGAGGTGAGCGCCCGTTTTGACATGGGCGCGGCCCTGATCGCGCCGGGGTTCGTGGACCTTGACGCGCTGTCTGATCTCGACACCACGCTGCTGGCCCATGACAACTGGCCGAGCGAGCAAAAGGGCCGCGTCTGGCCGCAGTCCTATGTGGATCGCGGCCCCTATGAGATGTACTCGCCCGAAGAACTGGTGGCGCAGAAACGGTTCGCCTTCGGGCAGTTGCTACTGAACGGGATCACTTCCGCCGCGCCGATTGCATCGCTGTTTTACCGCGAGTGGGGCGAAACAGTTGCCGAGTTTTCCGCTGCTGCTGATGCCGCGCAGGAAATGGGTCTTCGGGTCTGGCTTGGACCGGCTTACCGCGCCGGTGGAATGGTTGTGAATGATGCCGCAGAGATGCGTGCAAGTTTCGATGAAGCGCGCGGTCTGAAAGGTCTGGAGGATGCGATTGGTTTTGCACAGTCCATAAAGGGCCGCGATCTCGTGTCCCCGATGCTCTCACCCGACCGTGTGGAAACCTGCACGCAGACCCTGCTGGAACGTACTATGGCCGCGGCGGAGGATCTGGATTGTCCGGTGCGCCTGCATATGGCGCAAGGCCTGATGGAACTGCAAACCGTGCAATCGCTGCACGGCAAAACCGCGCCGGAGTGGTTGCAGTCCTTTGGCGCATTGTCGTCCCGTCTGCTCGCGCCCCATGCGTCAGTGGCGACAGAAACGGACCTTGAACTTTACCGCGATGCCGGTGTTTCGGTGATCCATTGCCCGCTGGTGGCTGCCCGTCACGGTGGCGCGCTGCGCTCTTTCGCCAAGCTGCGGGATATGGGGATCAACCTTGCAATGGGCACGGATACCGCACCGCCCGATATGGTGCTGAACATGGCTGTGGGGATGATGGCCTGCCGGATACAAGACGGCCATACCTCGATCACCTCGGCCCAGATGTTTGACGCTGCAACCATGAACGGGGCCAAGGCCCTGCGCCGTGATGACATCGGCGTTCTGCGGGCCGGAGCCAAAGCGGATATCGCAGTGTTTGACATGGCGGACAGCTATATGGCACCGCGCATTGATCCGGTGCAAACCCTGATCCTTGGCGCGACAGGTCGCGTGACCAAGGCAACGATCGTGGACGGACGCCTGTCCATGCGCAACGGCGATGTGGCCGGTATCGATATGAAGGCCGCCCGCGCCGCAATGCAGGACCAGTTCGACGGACTGGTTGCAAAATACCCCGAACGCACCCTCGGGCATCCGCCTGTAGAACAGATTTTCCCCCCAACCTTTCCCCTGATGAATGGAGACTAGCATGATGGTTCAGCCCATTCCCGTGCCAGAAGACTCGATCAACGCCACCCCTGCGCTGGATGTGCAAGGGCTGAGCGTGGAGTTCCCGACAAGGCGCGGGGTTCTGAAAGCAATTGACGATGTATCCATGCAAATCGCACCGGGGGAAATCCTTGGGGTGGTGGGCGAAAGCGGGGCAGGTAAGTCCATCACCGGACTGGCGGTGCTGGGTTTGTTAGAGCACCCCGGACGGATTGCGCAGGGCGCGATTCATGTGGGGGGACGCCGCGTTGATACCTTGACCGAGGCCGAACTGACCAAGGTTCGGGGCCGCGAGATGGGAGCGATCTTTCAGGATCCCCTGACCGCGCTAAACCCGCTGTTTACTGTCGGCAAACAACTGGTGGAAACCATCCGCCTGCACACTGGTATGTCCAAAACCGAAGCAGAAGGCAGGGCCCTTGAACTGCTGCGCAGTGTTGGTATCCCCGCACCCGAAGAACGGTTGCGCCAGTATCCCCATCAGTTTTCCGGCGGTATGCGACAGCGTGTTGTGATCGCGCTTGCGCTGGCGGCGGGTCCACGGTTGATCATCGCGGATGAGCCGACCACGGCACTGGATGTATCCATTCAGGCGCAGATCACCGCGCTGCTACGCAAACTGTGCGACGAAACCGGTGTGGGCATTATGCTTGTGACCCACGACATGGGCGTGATCGCTGAGACTGCGGATCGGGTTTGTGTTATGTACTCGGGGCGTGTGGTGGAAAGCGGTCCGGTGGGTGATGTGATCCACAACCCCCAGCACCCCTACACCAAAGGACTGATGGCCGCGATCCCGAGCCTGCATGACCGTGTTGAGGTTCTCTCCCAGATTGACGGTTCCATGCCACGGCTGAATGCGCGGCCTTCCGGCTGTGCCTTCCACCCCCGTTGCCCCCATGCGGGGCCAAAATGCAGTGCGCAAAAGCCGCTGCTTCAGAAAGTCGGCACCACAAGTGCTGCCTGCTGGTTGCAACAAGGAGGAACCCAATGAACGAGCTTCAACAGGAAACCGCCCCCGCCCTTTCGGTCAGCCACGTCAGCAAAGTTTTTGATGTGTCCGCACCTTGGTTGAACCGTGTGCTTGAACGCCGCCCGAAGCTTTTCGTGGAAGCGGTGTCCGATATCTCCTTCACAGTGGAAAAAGGCACCTGCTTTAGCATCGTCGGGGAATCTGGCTGCGGCAAATCTACCGTCGCGCGGCTGGTGACGGGGCTTTACGCCACCTCTAACGGGGACATCAGCTTTGGCACCGGCGCAACGGGCCGACCGATCAAAGTTCAGATGATCTTTCAGGATCCCCATTCAAGCCTGAACCCGCGCTGGCGTGTCGGTGACATCATCGCAGAGCCGATCCGCGAGATGAAGCTGCGCAACAGTGAAGACGAAACACTGGCTCGCGTTCGTGAACTGCTTGAAACAGTCGGTCTTGGCGCTGATGACGCGCTGAAGTACCCGCATGAATTTTCCGGCGGCCAGCGACAGCGGATTTCCATTGCCCGTGCGCTTGCGTCAGAACCGGAACTACTGGTCTGCGACGAACCGACCTCGGCGCTGGATGTATCGGTGCAGGCGCAAATTCTGAACCTGATGCGTCGCTTGCAGGATGAATTGGGCCTGACTTATCTGTTTATCAGTCACGACCTAAGCGTGGTGCGCCACATGTCGACCCATATCGCGGTGATGTATCTGGGCCGGATCGTTGAACAGGCCCCCGTGGAGGAGTTGTTCACCAATCCACAGCATCCCTATTCCAAACTGTTGCTTGCGACGATCCCTGACATCGAAAACCCCAAACGCCGCGTAGAGGCACAGGCCGGTGAACCGCCAAGCCCGTTGAACCCGCCAAGTGGCTGTGCTTTCCATCCTCGCTGTCCGGTTGCCCTGTCAAAATGCAGCCAAAGCGCGCCTGATCTGTGTCCGACGTCCGCGCATGGGAAGGTTGCCTGTTTCGTGGCGCAGGACGCGAACAATACAGCAATGGAAAAAGCCGCTGTTTAGGGGCCATAGTTGTAGAGGCTGGAGAACAGCCCTTTTGTTACAGGGGCGAAATGGTGTAAATAGCGTAGGACCTGTTCTCGTCTGATGTTTGTTGAAAAGATTTCGCCCCGCCATGTGCTCTGCTTCTCGAACCCCCGCTTTTAACGCGCCTGTGGATGTTGTTCCTGCGGGGGCGTTTAGCTTCCCTGTGACCCGCGTCAAAGACACCCGTCGCTTTGGCTTTTTGGTGCTGCCGGAATTCACGCTGCTGGCGTTCAGTTCTGCAGTCGATCCGCTGCGCATTGCAAACCAGCTGGCGCAAAAACCGCTTTACGGCTGGGTCGTTCTGTCTGAAACCGGCGGTGCGGTTTGTTCTTCGTCGGGCGTTGATGTGGGCGCGCACGGGGATCTCGACGGGGTCACGCCGGATATGCATCTCTGGGTGTGTTCTGGCAATCGTGGCACTGAAGTTGCCTCTGCTGCTGTGCTACAGGCGGTGCGCAAGCACGCGCGGTTCGGCGGGAATATGGGCGGCATTTGCACGGGTGCTGCCACACTTGCACGCGCCGGCTTGTTGCACGATCGTCGGTTCACCTTGCACTGGGAAAACCAGCCCGGTTTTGTTGAAACCTTTCCCGAACTGCACCCCACCAGCCGCCGCTTTGAAGCGGATCGCGGCATGTACACCTGCGGCGGTGGTGTGGCTGCGACCGAAATGATGCTTTCGATTATTCAGGACGACTACGGAGAGGCCTTCGCGACTGCCGTGTCTGACATGTGTCTGAGCGGGGGAGACCTGTCACCGGCACGCGAACAACGCAGTTCAATTGCCAAGGCGATCAACTCGCGCGATCCAAAGGTGTTGGCGGTACTTCGGGCGATGCACGACAACATAGAAGACCCGCTGACGCTCGAAGAGCTTGCAGAAAAGGGCGAATTCTCGCGTCGGCAAATGGAGCGGCAGTTCAAGAAGCTGTTCGATGAAACGCCCGCCACTGTCTATCGCAACATGCGGCTGGACCGCGCGCGCACCCTGTTAACGGAGACCAACCTGAACGTCACCGAAATCGCTATGGCGGCTGGGTTCAGCTCTAACGGGTTGTTTACGCGGCATTACAAGGCCCGTTTCAATGAAACCCCCTATGGGCGTCGGGGCAAGATGCGGGATGAAAAATCAGAGCACGGCGCAGATCACGCTTAAAGGATCGGCCCAATGGTGGCGATGATATTGTTCCAGATCCGGCGATGATAAGGCCAGTTTGACACGTGAATTAACGTCACAGGATCGGCGCCGGAGATATAAACCTGCTGGCGCTCAAAAATTTCGCCCGCAAGGGTTTCGTCCTGAAACAGGATGTTGTTTTCAAAGTTCAAATCGAAGCTGCGAATGTCGAGGTTGGAAGAGCCGACCAGCCCCAGTCTGCCGTCTACAGTCAGGGTTTTTGCATGAAGCAGACCGCCCTTGTATTCGAAAATCTCACACCCTGCTTCGAGCAGCTTCAGGTAATAGCTCTTGCTGGCGGCTGCCACGATCTTGCTGTCGTTGCGTTTGGGGAACACCAGCGTTACCCGAACGCCGCGCAGCGCTGCGGTGCACAGCGCATCCAGAACGGTGCCATCCGGTACGAAATAGGGCGTTGAAAGGATGATCTGCTCGTGTGCGCAGGCAATGGCGGTTGAGAATAATTGCGGTGTGGCGCCGCGCCGCTCTACCGGTCCAAAGCCTAGTGCCTGTGCAGGGAACCCGTCCTTAAAAGGTGTCACCGGCTGTACGAGATCGTCAAGTGTTTCGCCCGTCGCCTGCGCCCAGTCACTGACAAACAACAGCTGGTTTTGCGCCACGATCGGACCTTCAAATCGCACCATAATATCGACCCAAGGGGCATATCTGGCTTTGACCAAAAACTCCGGATCGGCGTAGTTGCGGCTGCCGCAATAGGTGATCTGCCCATCAATCACGGTAATCTTGCGGTGGTTTCGCAGATCAAGACGGCTGGTCAGAATGGTGTGGAAAGGCCGGTCAAGCGGCAGCGCCACCGCCAGTTCTACCCCTGCCTCCTTCATCCGCCGCCAAAGTGTTGATTTGATCAACTTGCGCGACCCAAGCCCATCTGCCACCGCGCGACAGGTTACGCCCCGTTTCGTGGCGCGGATCAGTGCCTCTGCCAGATCGGTGCCGGTGTGGTCTTCCAGCCAGATATAGCAAAGCATATGTACATGGTGCTGCGCCCCGTCGATGTCCGCGACCATCCGTTGGAGCGTTTCCGCCCCGTCCGCCATAAGGGCTGCGTGGTTGCCGTTCACCGGATAAAACCCGTTGATCGAAGCGCCGTACCGGAACACGGACCGGTATTGGCGCGCGATGTCGGTGTTCACGTCTTCCTCGCGACCTTTCAGATCACCGGCATGGTCGTAAATGTTGCGCGACACCAACTGGCGTGCTTGCTTGGCCTTTTTACCAAGGTCGATTTCCCCGAACAGAAAATAAACAGCACTGCCTGCGAAAGGCACCACATTAAGCACCACAAACCACGCCAATCGGGCAGGGGGGGACAGGTCGTCCCGCAAAAGAATACGAAGCGTAAAGATTAATACGATTATTCCGTGTAGGCCAAGGAGGATATTTATGTGCACGCGTGTGATACCTCGGCGTCAATTACCACAGGCAAGTGGTCAGAGGCTTTCGCCGCCAGTGCGGAATGATGCACATGGCTCGACACCTGCCGGATATTACCGCGCAGCACAAACCGGTCGAGTGGAGCGGTGGGGCGGGCCGCGTGAAAACTGTTGCCCGGAAGGACCATTTCGGTTTCCTGACCTAAAAGATCACCCGCCGGACCGCCCCGCGCCCAGATGTTAAAATCTCCCGCCATAAGCACAGGATGGTCGGCCCGTTCCATATAGGCCCGCAAGGCCGAAAGCTGTCGCGCGCGTATGCGGCGGGTCAGCCCCAGATGGACGCCGATAACTTCTACACCAGGCTGTGCGAAACGTGCTGCTACGGCGCCGCGCGGTTCTAATGTAGGTAAATGAATGCGGTTGGCCTGTTTCAGATCAAGCGCGTTCTGACGGTAGAAAATAGCGTTGCCGTGCCAGCCGTGGCTGCGCGGTCGGATCGAAAGATCGGCCATGACATACCCGAGATCGTTTTGAAGTTGCGCCGCAGGCAAAACGCCGGAACGCTGTCCGACACGTTTGTCAGACTCCTGCAACACCACCACATCGGCGTCGATTTCGTGCAAGACCCGCACGATACGCTCTGCATCACGCCGCCAATCCAGTCCGACAGCCTTGCGGATGTTATAGCTGGCCACACGCAATTGTGTACGGTTGTTCATCGGCTGGACCATCTGCCCCAAGTCAGTTCTCCCGCGGCCCAAAGCTGGAGCGGGTTATTTTGCTGTTTCAATCTGTTATATAAGAACTGTTTGCTACAAAGCAATTTTTGATCCTTGCTGGCACGGGGCGCCGTGCTCTGGGTATATTCCCGCCTGTTTTGCTTGGGAACGGTATCGGGTGATTGACTATCCGAACCCGAGTGCCTAGCTTTTTGGTATGTTGAACAAAGCTGAACTCTCACGATTTCCTTTACTCAACCGCTCTTAACCCCGGGCGGTGAAAGCGCATGTGCGCTTGCAAGGCTTCCTGGGGTGTTTTCAAACAGCCAGTTGTGAAACAGGGCGCAAGGCGTCCGAGGAGTAAACATGAGCAATATCCGTCGTCCCCTTGAAACCAGCGTTGATACGCATGGCAAAACAACCCAACTGCCCGCCAAAGTGCCCCCGTTTTCCGGCGCAATCAGCGATCAGGAGCATCAGCAACTTCAGCGCCATCTGCGACAGTGTGAAACCGGACGCCGTCCGTCCACCCCGTTGATCACAGCTCTTTTGAAGCGCAAGATTTTCGGGGCGCGCGTGTTGGACACTGTGCAAGTCTGTGACGCGGTCACGGGCGGCAGTGTTGTAAGCTACACGATTGATGGCGGTCCAGAGCGGTCCGGCCTGCTTGTGCATCGTGCCAGACCCGGTGTCGGGGGCGGCGTTATTCCGGTGTCCTCTGTGCTTGGAGCGACGCTGATCGGGATGCGGGCTGGCGAAGAAGCGCCCTTGCTGTGCGAAGATGGCACAACTGCAACCTTATGTGTGTCACACGTCAGCCCTGCTGCCTGACACTCCTCTTTATTCTGTAAAAAACCATGTTCCGGTGTGGCCTGCGCTGCGCCGGTTTTTGTCGACTAAAACTAAATTTAAGATCAAGGAGATCTTCTGATGACCCTATCATCTGCGCCGAGCCGCAAGACACGCACGCCCCGCGCGCCGAAAATTGTTATCAACGCTGACGAGCTTGGCCATATCGAAGCGCTGGCAGAGGGGGCGCTGGATCGCAATCCCGATCTTGCGGATCGCCTGCTCGGAGAGTTGGGGCGCGCGCGGATCGTGAAACCGGCCAAGATGCCGGCCAATGTGGTGTCCATCGGGCGCAAGGTGACATACCGCGATGAAACGACAGGGCAGGTGAAATCAGTCACGCTCGTCTATCCTGAGGATGCGGATATTGATCGGCAGCGGATTTCCGTAATGACGCCAATCGGCGTTGCGCTTTTGGGGCTTGCAGAAGGGGCCAGTTTCTTTTGGGACACGAGAGATGACGAGCGTAAAACCCTGACCGTGATCGAGGTTGCCCAAAGCGCGGAAAATCCGTGATCGACCACCCGAACGCACAGGCGCGGGCGCAGTGGGTGTTTGAGGCCTACGAAAAAGTGCGCCCGCGTTTGCCACAGGTTGCTTTTTCTTGTGTACCCAAAACGGCGGACTCGCTGGAGCAGGTGGCAGAACCCTATGATCTGATCCTGTTCGATGCCTACGGTGTTTTGAACATCGGCGAAACCGCAATTGCGGGTGCGCCAGAGCGGATCGCGTCCCTAAGGGCGGCGGGTAAATCCGTGATGGTGGTCTCAAACTCTGCTGGCTATCCCAAAGCCACGATGATGGAGCGCTATGCCCGTCTGGGGTTCGATTTCACCGAACCAGAGGTCGTCACAAGTCGCGAAGCCTTGTTGCATCATCTGTCAGATTGCGCCCCTCGTCATTGGGGTGTGATGCTTAACCCGGCATATGGGACTGCGGAATTTGAAACCCACCGGATCAGTTTTCTGGCCGATGATCCGGTACTTTACGATCAGGTTGACGGCTTTCTGCTGGTGGGTTCAGACGGTTGGACGGATCACCGCCAGTCCTTGCTGGAAGGCTCAATCGCGCGGAACCAACGGCCTGTGATTGTGGGCAATCCGGATATTGTTGCCCCGCGCGAGGACGGTCTGTCCCGCGAGCCGGGATTTTTCGCCCACGCGCTGGCAGACGCAACAGGGGGCGAACCTGTGTTTCTGGGGAAGCCTTTTGGCAGCGTTTTTGAGCGGGCGCTTGCCCGCCAATCAAAGGCACCCGAGGCGGCGCGTATTTTAATGGTTGGGGACACGCTTCATACGGATATTCTTGGCGGTGGTTTGATTGGCGTGTCTACCGCTTTGGTGACGGGCTTTGGCGCACATTCCGGTGCCGATCCGCAGGCATTGATCGCGCGTTCCGGCATAGTGCCAGATTTCATCATCCCCCACATTTAACGCCCTCCGCGGGTTAGGGGGCTGACAGAATTTCGCGGATGATCTGGATGTCTTTGTTGCGCGACAGGCTTGGCGCATGACCACAGCCAACAAATTCCGTCAGTTGCGGTTTGGGTCCGCTATCGCACATTTGCGCGGCAATCTCTGCGGTCAGCATATCGGATGAAGCCCCGCGTATAACGTGGGTCGGTGCGGTGATCTGTTCCCATCGGTGCCAGCTGTGCAATTCGTCCGCAGAGGCGGAAAACTGGATGGTGATCGCCGGATCATAATGGAGCGTCAGATCTCCGGTTGCGGTGCGGCGCAGGGACGTGCGCGCCATGCGGTGCCAGAATTCATCACTCGCGGGACCGAAAGGATGATAGGCCCCGCGCAACCATTTTTCGCCCGCGCTGTACCCGGCGAAGCGGGGCAGATCGCCCACGTAGGACAGGATACGCTCTATCGAGGCTTTTGGCACTTCGGGTCCGATGTCATTGATCAACAGTTGTTTGATCCGGTCCGCATCCCGTCCCGACGCAAGCCGCATCCCGATCAAACCACCCATCGACGTGCCAAGCCATGACACGTTTTCCAAACCGTAAACGTCCAACAGGTCCGCGCTGATACCAGCATAATATTCGATAGAATATTCTGCTTCGGGGTTGGCAGACCAACTGGACAGCCCCCGCCCGATCATGTCAGGGCACAGCACATAATAACTGTCAGACAGAGCGCAGGCCATTTCGTCAAAGTCCCGCCCAGTGCGCGCCATTGCGTGGGACAGGATCAGTGGTGGATTGGACGGATCGCCCCATTCGGTGACGTGGATTTCGTGGTCCATCACCGGAACAATCGCAAAACGGGGGGTGGTCATCCGCGCACCCCTTTTTGCGTGATGGTCCCGACGATCCCTTTGGGAAAGAAATAGACCAGCAGGATGAAGATGATGCCCAGCCAGAACAGCCAGCGATCCGGGTTCAGCAACTCTGGCAGCAGCGGGATATTAGCAGTGGCATCTGCGGCGACGCCCATCAGGTCCCGCAGGTAGTACTGCGCAATCACCATCAGGACCGCCCCGATAACCGCACCCCACATGGTGCCCATGCCGCCAATCACAACCATCAAAAGGATGTCGATCATAATGGCAAAGGACAGCGCGGTGTCAGGTCCGGTGTATTTCAACCAGACCGCGTAAACCGTTCCGGCAAGGCTGGCAATGGCGGCGGAGAGGCAGAACACAAAGGTGCGGTAGGCGACAACGCGGTAGCCGATCGCCTCGGCACGGGCCTCGTTTTCACGGATCGCTTTCAGCACAGTGCCAAGCGGTGAACCGACCACCCGCAGCATGACAAAGAACAGTATCAGGCAGGTTACAAATACAAAGTAATAGGCAGCGAGCTTGCCGTTCAGTTTCACCCCGAAAATCCGCATCACTTTGCCGTCGTCACCTGTCATCAGTTTAAAGGCAGGTTTGAACAAATCCGGCGCGCGATAGGTGATCCCATCCTCACCGCCCGTGAAATGGGACAGTTGCGAGGCCAGAACCAGCGCGACAGAGGCTGCTGCCAGCGTGATCATCGCAAAGAAGATCGCTTTGACCCGCAGGCTGAGAAGGCCGATCGCGGTTGCCACAACCAGCGAGACCAGCACACCAGCCAGCCCGCCAAGGATCACAGCATCCCACCCCGGCCCCATCTGGCGCAACAGGATCGCCGCACCGTAAGCGCCAAAGCCAAAGAACATGGTGTGGGCGAAACTGACAATTCCGGTGTAGCCGATCAACAGATCATAGCTCGCCACCAGCACGATAAAGACACAGATCCGTGCGGCGACTTCCAATGCCCGCACGTCCTGAAACAGGAACGGCGCGAAACACAGCAGGGCGGCGATCAGCAACACGGTGGACTTGACGGCAATCTCGCCGACATTGGGATTGGAGACAGGAGCGGACATCTATTTCACCGCCGGACGCAGGCCGTTCGGCCGCCACAAAAGGATTATGGTCATCAGGATCATGTTTGAGGCCAACGCCAGTTTAGGCGCAAGAAAGCCGACGTAATTCGCTGTTAGCCCCACCATGATCGCGCCAAGCAAAGTTCCCTCAATCGAACCCAACCCGCCGATGATAACGACAATAAAGACAACGATCATCATCTCGCCGCCAAGGGCAGGGGTGATCAGGGTTTCGTATCCTGCCCACATGGCCCCGCCCACTGCGGCCAGTGCCGAGCCGACCATAAAGACACCGATGAACAGGCGGTCGATGCGAAAACCAAGGGATTCAACCATCTCGCGGTTTTCAACACCTGCGCGCACCAGCAATCCGATGCGCGAACGGTTGAGCACCAGATACAGACCGATAAAGGCCACCAGCCCCAGCGCAAAGGCGAACAGGCGGTAGACTTCAACACTGACGTTGCCAAGGATGATCGCGCCTTCCAGAAAATGCGGGCGCAGCACGGTGATCGGGGTGCCGCCCCAAAGTGCCAGAATGATCTGTTCGGACACGATTAACGCCCCCATTGTGATCAGGATCTGGCGCAAATGGTCGTGATAAACCGGACGGATAATAACGGTTTCAAAAAACCACCCCGCCGCGAGGCCGAATGAAGTCGCTGCAAGCAAGGCGAACACCAACGCCATAGAATTCAGGAACACACTGTCGGCCCCGACCCAACCGCTCAGCGCGGAGAGCACTGTGGCGGCAACGAATGCACCAAAGCTGATAAAGGCGGAATGGCCGAAGTTCAGCACGTCCATCAGCCCGAAAATCAGGCTTAGACCGGAGGCCATCAGGAAGACCATCATCCCCATCGACAGCCCCGCAATCGTCAGCGTCGCCCAAGATGCGGGTGCGCCAATCAGTACAAACGCCCCCAGCGCAAGCCCGACAGGCAGCAGGTAAACCCCGCCAAACCGCCCTAAAATCTGTGATAGGTTTTCCATGATACTCCTTAAGCAGACAGGCTTAGCAGCCGCTCTTGCAATTCAGTGTCAGCGGCAAAATCCGCCATTGTTCCGGCATGGGCCACCAGTCCGTCGTCAATCACCGCCATGTCGCGTCCGATGCTTTTGGCAAAGTGAAAGTTCTGCTCTACCAGCAGGATCGTGGCGTTTTGGGAAATCTCGCGAAAGGCTTCGGCCATCGCCGCGACGATTGACGGGGCAAGCCCCTTGGTCGGTTCGTCAATCAGGATCAACGCGCGGGGTTCGATTATGGCGCGGGCAACGGCGAGCATTTGTTTCTGCCCGCCAGACAGGCTCCACGCTTGTTTGGTCCAGAACTGCTCTAGTGCTGGAAACAGCTCGTATATCCGTTTCAGACGGGCTTGGTCGAACCGCCCCTTGTCGGTGGCAAGGATCAGGTTTTCCTCGACTGTCAGGCCGCCGAAGATGCCCATGTTTTCCGGCACGTAAGCGATGCCTTTGCGGGCAATATCTGCCGTGTGAAGGCCGGTAATATCCGCACCGCGAAAGGTGACAGAACCGGGGGTAGGGGTCCACAGCCCCATGATGGATCGCAGGGTCGTCGTCTTGCCCGCTCCGTTACGCCCCAGCAGCACAAACACGCCGCCTTCAGGAATATCCAGCGTCACACCATGCAGCACGGCATATTGGCCGATGTCGGTTTTCATATTGTTCAGGCTCAGAAGGGTCACGCGGTTTCCTCCGTTGCGGTGCCAAGATAGACGTCCCGCACAATCTGGCTCGACATCACTTCCTCGGGGGCGCCGTCTGCCAACAGTTCGCCGTTGTGTAACACAATGATCCGGTCCGCCAGTTTGCGCACTACATCCATCTTGTGTTCCACCAGCAACACGGTTTTTGTAGGGTCCGCCTTGATCTGGAATATCAGGTCGAGCACATCGGGCGCGTGATCCAGCGACATGCCCGCAGTGGGTTCGTCAAACATGTAAATATCCGGCTCCATCGCCATCAAAAGCGCCACCTCCAGTTTGCGCTGGTCGCCGTGGGGCAGTGCGGCTGCGGTAGTGTGGGCGACACCTGAAAGGCGTGTCGCCTCCAGGTAATGTTCGGCCTTTCGGGTGAGTTCGGTAAAGCTGTCTGCACGGCGCAACAGCCGCCAGCCGTGACCAGAGCGCGCCTGCACCGCAAGGCGGATGTTCTCAAGCACGCTAAGTTGGGGAAACAGATTGGTCAGCTGGAACGCGCGCCCAACACCCTGCCGCGCACGGGCAGAGGGCGACAGGCCAACCAGATTTTGCCCACCTTTCAAAACCTGACCCGAGGTTGCGGTCAACTGGCCGGAGATCAGGTTAAAATAGGTGGTCTTACCCGCCCCGTTCGGCCCGACGATAACCGTCAGTTCACCGGGATGAAAGGCGCAGGACACCTGATTGACGGCGACATGACCCCCAAAACGAATGGTCAGATCCCGCGTGACGAGAGATGGTTCGGACATTTAGAAAAATTCCTGTTGTCTGGACCGGCGCAGCCCATCGCGCGCCGGTCCTTTGGCAATCAGTTGTTGGTGCGGCCAACGGGGATGTTCATCTCCGAAGGTTCGATAATGCGCACCAGATCGGGGATCGCCCAGTCCACGTTCTCATCCACACGGATTTTAAAGTGTACCATGGATTGCAGCGCCTGATGGTCTTCGGGGCGGAATGTCATCTCGCCTTTTGGGGTGTCCCAGGACATGCCTTCCATCGCTTTAATCAGATCTTCGGTATCAAGGCTGTCGGCTGTCTCAATCGCTTTCACAACAGCCAGCGCTGCGGCCATACCACCTGCGGTAAAGAAATCCGGCGGGCCGTCAAAGCGGGCCTGATGTTCCTTAACCAGCCAGTTGTTCACCGGATTGTCGTAAGCCTCGTAGTAGTAATAAACGGCGCCTTCCATGCCCGGAAAGCGTTTGTAGGTGGGCAGAACCGGCAGGATATGCCCGCCCATGGAAATCTCGATGCCATAACGGCTCGGGTCGAGTGCCTGAATCTTGCCCGGCGCATCACCACCACCAGCGATATAAACGAGGATAACCTTGCGGCCTTCTTTATCCTTCAGCGCGTTGAACATGCGTTCGGCAGCGGCGGTGAAATCGGCAGTGCCCTGTGGCACGTATTCTTCGCTCACCACGGTCGCACCCGTACCGTCAAGGGCGGCTTTAAAGGCGGCGATCCCGTCCTGACCAAAGGCGTAATCTTCGGCAATCGTTGCCACAAACAGGTTTTCATCCGGCTTCAGTGCCAGCGCCTGTGCCTGCATATCCATGCTGGAGTTGCGCGAGGTTTTGAAGATGTAACGGTTGCTGTCCGGTCCGGTCAGACTGTCTGCAACTGCGGGTTCCACGATCAGAATTTTTTCGTATTCTTCTGCAATCGGCAGCATCCCTTTAGTCACACCCGAAGATGTGGCGCCAACGGCCAGCAGCACTTCATCGTCGCCATAAGCCTCGGCCAGAACGGCGCGGGCCACGTCAGGCTTGAACTGCGTGTCCTTGATAATCACTTCGATCGGGTGGCCCTTAACGGTGTTGGTCCCGTCGGTGGCATATTCCAGCCCCAGTTCGAAACCGGTCTGGGCCTGTTTGGAAAAAGCTTCAAAACTGCTGCCGGAAAGTCCGTGGATCAGGGCGATTTTGATCGGGTCTTCTGCCCATGCGGCGCTCGCAAAAGTGGCCGCGCCGGCCAGTGCAGCGGCCAGACGTGTGAATGTCTTCATAATATCCTCCCATAACGCGCGCTCCGGTGGTTGCCCATCGCAGACCCGTTGTTTAACTTGAACCTTGAAGGTCCAGCATTGGACCCGTTTGGGCAAGATGGTGGAAATACGTATGTGTTCTGATTTCGGCGACAACTCCTTGGCAGAACTGGCGTTTATCCATGCGCCGGTGGGGCTTGTCGTGACCCAGAACCGTGTTATCCGCGAATGTAACACCGCTTTTGCGCAAATGTTCGGGTATTCGCGGGACGAATTGTGCGACCAGTTGTTTTCGATCCTCTACCCCTCGCAGGAAGAGTTCGTGAACATCCGTGACCGTGGGGTGCAGCAGTTGCGCGCGACCAACAGCTATTGGGATGAACGGATCATGGCGCGTAAAGACGCAACCCTGTTCTGGTGCCGTGTGCGCGGACATACGTTCACGCCGGAAAACCCGCTGGAGCGCGCGGTTTGGAGCTTTGCCGACCTGTCCGCAGTGCGCCCCTATCTGCCACTGACCCGCCGCGAGCGCGAAATCCTGAGCCATCTGTCAGACGGTCTGACCAGCAAGGAAATCGCCCTTAAACTGGATATTTCCTATCGCACGGTCGAAGTCTACCGCGCCAAACTGCTTAAGAAGTTCGGCGTCAGCAACACCGGCGGATTGTTCCATTCCCTTGGCGGAATCGACAGTGAACATGTGGTGTCGGGCAACCGGAACTAACGCTGCCCGCCGTGGGTTATTCCGCCAGTTCGCGCATCACTTTGATCAGATCGGTTTTGCCCTCAAACCCGATGCCAACCAGTTCCGGCATGGTGATATGGCCGTCGATCACCTTAACCCCGTCGGGAAAGCCGCCATAGGGTTGGAACAGATCGGGATAACTCTCGTTCCCGCCCAGCCCCAGACCCGCTGCGATGTTTAGCGACATCTGATGCCCGCCGTGGGGGATACAGCGTTTCGGCGACCAGCCAAACTGTGCAAGCACATCGAGCGTTCGTTCATATTCCACCAAACCATAAGACAGGGCACAGTCAAATTGCAGCCAGTCCCGATCCGGCCGCATTCCGCCATAGCGCAGCAAGTTGCGGGCGTCCTGATGGGAAAACAGGTTTTCCCCTGTGGCCATGGGCGCGGGGTAAAATTCGGACATGGCCGCTTGCAGGGCATAATCCAGCGGATCGCCGATTTCTTCGTACCAGAACAACGGGTAGTCGCGCAGCATCTTGGCATAGGCGATGGCCGTTTCCAGATCAAAGCGCCCGTTTGCATCCACAGCCAGTTGCGCCGCGCTGCCGATTTCATCCAGAACGGCTTCGATCCTGCGCTGATCTTCCGCCAGTGACGCGCCGCCGATTTTCATTTTCACAACCGTATAGCCGCGATCAAGATAACTGCGCATCTCCGCGCGCAGCGCGCTGTCATCCTTGCCGGGATAGTAATACCCGCCCGCCGCATACACAAACACACGGGGGTCCGGTTTGATCCCCTTGCGCTCTGCCAGCAGGTGGAACAGCGGCTTTTCGGCAATCTTCGCAATCGCGTCCCACACCGCCATATCAAGCGTTCCAACCGCCACCGAACGTTCTCCATGCCCGCCCGGTTTTTCGTTCTGCATCATCGCAGCCCAGATTTTATGCCCGTCGAGGTTTTCTCCGCTGTTATCCAACAGAGTTTCAGGATCCGCCGTCAGGATGCGATCTTTGAAGCGTTCGCGGATCAGCCCACCCTGACCATAGCGCCCGTTAGAGTTGAACCCGTATCCCACAACCCGCCGTCCGTCGCGCACCTGATCGGTGACGACAGCCACCAGACTGGCGGTCATTTTGGAGAAGTCGATATAGGCGTTGCGGATCGGGGAAGCGATTGGTTTTGTGACTTCGACTATATCTATAATTCGCATGGGATGTATTCCTATTCTTTGCGATGTCCTGGATCAAGCTGCCCGAGAAGATCCAGAAGTTGTTCGTATTTTTCCAGCCCGAGCCGGTCTTTGAAATCGGCCACGATTTGCACCGCTTCTTCGGTGCGGTCGTCGATAATTTTCTGACCCTCTGGCGTGATCGCGATGATCTGTTTCCGGCGGTCCTGTTCACCACGGGTTTGTGTAATAAGACCCTTGTCGCGCATGGTTGCTGCAATCCGTGTCAAGCTGGGGAACAGCAGGCTGGCGCGGTCCGCCAGCGTGGTGGAGTCCAGCGCACCGAATTCCGAAAGCACCCGCAAGACCCGCCATTGCTGTTCGGTAATTCCAGTATCCGCAAGCATCTCGCGAATGGGTATCATCACACCTTCACGCGCGCGCATCAGGGCAATCGGCAGGGAGCGGGAGGTGGAAGGAATTTTCGAAGTCATCTGTAAACCGAATATAGAATTGTTTACCCATTCTTTACAGTTTTCCGACCCATGGCCAGTGCGTTCGGCGACTCCGCAGCGGAATTTTGCACGACGTTTTTCAGTTTCGCCGTTTAATGTGGTGCTAGGCGATCCAGCGTGCTCTGTACAACTTCAGGTTCAAACGCGCCGCGTTCTCCGATCAGAACGAGGGCGCTGCCCGTGTCTGTGTGTTCCGGTGCGCGGGACAGGGCGACACGGTTTCCCGCCAGCTGGAACAGGGTGGCTTCCGATTGGCCTTTGAACTGCACGAACCCTTTGGCGCGTAGCAGCATCGGAGCAAGGGTGGTTATCGCAGTCTGAAACTGTTGCAGATCCATCGGCGCATTGCAGCGCCACTCCAGATGGCAGAAGCGGTTTTCGGGGTGTACAGGTACGGTTGGATGATTGCGTGACGGAGCATCGCCAATAAACAGCGCCTCCAGCGGGATAGGCTCTTCCATATCGAGCATCAGTTTGTTGCCGCGAACCGACACAGCCAGCCGGAGCCTGTCTATGTCCGCCCCGTCCGCAATCGCGGTTTTTGACAGGCACAACACATCAGACCCGCGCAGTTGTGCCAGCCACAAAGGATCATTCTGCCGCGCAGAATCGGTAGCATCTATAATGCCGATGACGGTTTCCAGCCGCGCCTGTGTCCAGATCACCGGGTCCATCAGCGATTGCGTTATGCCCGCAGGATCAGCCACGCCGCTGGCTTCTATCACAATCAGATCAGGGACAGGATCGCGTGAAAGAACCTGTCTGAGCGTGCGCATCAGATCGCCTTGCAAGGAACAACAGATGCACCCGTTTTTCAGCCCGATCACCCCGTCCGCAGAACTGTCCAACAGGGCGGCGTCGATGTTGATCGAACCAAAGTCATTCACAATCGCAGCAATCCGGCGCCCGTGGTCCTGTTGCAAAAGGCGATTGATGAAGGTGGTCTTTCCCGCGCCAAGAAACCCTGTGACAAGTAGAACAGGGACGCTCACGCCGCGCCGCGTTTGATCGGCTGGCCGGGTGCTGCCGCGGTGTCCAATTTCCCGTCACGGATCACGAAGGTACCGTTCACCAGCAAGTGTTTTACCCCTTCCGACGGGCGGTTCATCGCGGTGAAATCTGCTTTGTCGATCAACGTTTCCATGTCAAATACAACGATGTCCGCATCGCAGCCTTCCTGCAAACGCACCTTTTTGCGGATCGCAGGGGCGCAGGTTTCGATAACCTTGGCCGGAAGCGTGGTGCATTTGGCCAGAGCCTCCATCAGGGGCATGGTTTCGCGTTCACGCACATGTTCGCGCAGAAAACGGGTGAACGTGCCGGAAGATCGCGGATGGGCCGACACGTTTTCAGGAAGCGGCCAGTCCAGTCCTTCATAGATGCTGCCGTCCTCGTTTATCCATGGCATGGCATCGGATGCGATAGACCCGCCCGGGTAGGTTACGGAAAGGTCCAGCAGGCGGCGGTGTTCATCGTTGGCTTCCACGTCAAGGAAGTGCCACATCACCAGATCGGTGGGATCTTCTTCCCGCGCGGTTCGCATATCTTCGCGCCCTGTAAAGCGGTGGTGGTTGCGGATCAATTCGATGTTTGAATAATCGCTACCGGTGCGGTTCTTAAAATCGGGGTCCATGAAAAAACCGGCGCTGACAACTGTTGCGCCGGTCCCGTAGGGATAGGCCTCGGTTGTGACAGGCAGGCCCTGAGCTTGGGCCTTTTTCACCAGTTCAACCACCCGTTCAATATCCATCAGCGAAGTAGAGTTCAGATGACATATGTGCATATGCGCGCCCGTGGCCCCCGCCAGCCCGATCAAGCGGACATAGCTGTCAACGGAGCTTTGCGGATCAATATTGCTGAGATAGGCGATATGGGTGAACGTGGGGGAGCTGTATTCATAGGCCAGATCGCAGATGTCGGCCATTTCCTTCACACCCGCACCGGGGGCATAGCCATTGGGCAAGCCGATCCCGATGGCACCGTCCTCCAGACCTTGGCGCACATGGGCGACGATCTCGGCGGTTCTTTCGGGGGAGGCTGCTTCGGTGGACCAGCCCATATCGTCCGATCCTGCGCCCATCTGGTCAATCGGATGGACCGAGGCGTCCAGTTCGATCGCGCCAAAGGCGGCCTTGCGCCCGAAAATCCACGCCGCTGCTGTGCCGTAGTTCAAGGCACGCGGCTTTTCTGCCTGCTGTGCGTACCAGTCCGCCACGGGCAATGCGCCCACTTCCAGTTCCAGCGTGGTTGTCACACCGTCAAAGGCCTGCATCCGGTCCGCAGCAACAGACTGGCCATGGGCGTGCAGGTCCAGAAAACCGGGGGCGACGATCAATCCGCTCGCATCAATGTCTTGCGGAGCGGTGCCGTAAAAACTGCCAATCGCCGCGATGGTCCCGCCGCTTATCGCAAGATCGCAAACCTGATCAAAGCCGGTCTCCGGATCCATAACGCGTCCGTTGCGCAGGATAATGTCAAAGCTGTGCGCCATGGGGGTCTCTTTCTAGGTGAAGGGGTTTTCCACTTTGGGCCAGTAGTTTCCGTCCCGTTTGGTAAAAGGTACGATGGTGAAATCAGGTGTTATCGCGCCCGGTGTGCCTAGGTGGATAACTTCGGCTGCAATCGGTGCGAACCCGTCATAAAAATGCTGCGAGGATTTGACCACGATGTATTTCATCGCGCTCAGGTCCATGCCAAGATTGGTGAAGGCTTCAGGATGAAACGTCTGAGTGCGCCGTGTGTTCACCACAATATGGATGCCATCGGATTCCAGCCAGACGCAATCGCCCATGTTCATCTCGGCCTTGCCAAGATGCTGGACAGAGTCCCGCTGTATCCCGCGCACCACCACGTTCAAATCGACCGGATCGCCGGACATCGGACCGATCTTGCCGCCGATCCGCACTGCCATTTCCGCGCCCTCGCCGGCATCTATACACATGCCCACAAGAACCGGATCCCAAAAGGTGGCGAAGGCAATATCTTTCAGGCCGCGCTTGATTGCCTCAACCAGTACAAAGGTGGAATCCGAAGGTGCGCCGCCTCCTGCGTTATCGGCAAAATCCGCCAGCACAATAGGGGCTGCGTTAAGGGCCACCGCCTTATCCAATCCGTCTGACATTGTGGGAAACTGGCGCAGTTGATCGCGCATTTCCCACAGCTCCTTCCCGAGCGCTTTGGCCCGTTGGTCTGCCAGTTCCGCATCGCCATCCGTAATTACCAGCGTGCGCGCGCCGCACCGCGGATTGTCACCCCAAGGGAACCCATGCACCAGAGACACCGACAGGATGCCGCCCGCCCCTTCCATTGCGGACATGCGATCCACGTAGCTGCGCACCGGTTCAAACGGGGTGTGATACATGGCCATCATCCGGCAGTCATAATCCCGCATCACGGGCTGCGTCTTGCCGGTTGCTGCATCGGCGCAAAGGGTGAACAGTTCCTCCGCCCGTTCCACCACGTCAACGTGGGGATATTCCTTGTAACAAATGATCGCCGTCGCATGTTCCAGCATCAGTTCCGTCAGATGGCAGTGGGGGTCAAGCTCCAGCCCGATCACCGCATCCGGCCCTACGATATCGCGCACCGCCAGCATCATATCGCCTTCGCAATCGTCATAGCCTTGGGCAATCATCGCGCCGTGCATCGACATCAGAACCACATCCACCGGCATGGCGGCCCGCAGATCATCCAGAATATCGTCGCGCATGGTTTCATAAACAGACCGCACGGTTGGACCGGCAGGTTGGGCGTAGGTGGACAGTCCTTCCGCCACGTCCCATCCCAAAGCCTCGGCCCGTTTGCGCCACAACGTTGCGGCTGCCGCGTAAAGACCCGCATCCCCACGTGAAGCTTCTTTGGTGTAAAGGTGCTCCTTAAAGCCGCTCCACCCTGTCGGGATCGGGGAAAAAGAGTTCGTCTCGGTTGCCAGAGAGGCCATAAACAGTTTCATTTCGCAGTCCTCAAGTCGGCGATAGCGTTGACCAGATCGGCCAGCACATGAATTAGGATTATCGTGAAGGCAATCGGGATGGCGATGCCAAAGACCACCATCGGCAGATCCATCGTTTCGGTTTGCCGCCCTGCCAGCCGCGCGATATAGCCCCGCGCGGGGTTGGTGTTCGGCCCAAAGAAGCTGAACCACAGGATGGGCAGAATGAAGCACATCACCCCGAAGGTCCGCGCAAGTGTAAAGGCCAGACCCTTGGCCCCGTGTGCCTTTAGCGCGTTCGGAAATAGGGTCGGGTCCAGCCGGTAACGATAGGCGCAGGACGCGCCAAGCAACCCGCCCCAGACCATAGAGAACCGCGCCAGCTCTTCGGTCCAGACGGGCGGTTGATGCAGAAGGTAACGGGCGATCACCTGCCAACCGGCAGCGGCCAGCATCACAGCCACAGCCAGCGCGGCGCCGATCACCGCCACGCGGTTCAACCCCCACGACAGCCGGTTGAGTGTATTGGAAATCGCCCGCATCTTTTAGCGCCCGACCGCTGTGTTCCAGGCTTCCAAGCCGCCTTCGGGCATTTTGGTCGACTCGTACAGCGGCTGGCTTGCCGCGCGGAATTTGCCACGCTCTTCAGAGGTCAGCTCAATCACTTCGATGCCCGCTTCTTCCAGTTGCTTCAGCACTTCGGCATCGTCGGACACCAGTTCGCGGTTGGCTTTATGGGCCGCATCTACGGCGTCTTGTACCGTTGCGCGTTCTTCATCCGTAAGGGATTGATACCAGTCTTCGGACGCAATGGCGACGCGGACAGAAGGGCTCATCTCTGCGTTGGTGAAATACTTTATGAAAGCCGTGTGTCCGTAGGTCAGCGGTACAAAGGCAGGGTTGACGTAACCACCCGCAACGCCGGTTTGCAGCGCATTTGGCACCTCGGACCATGAAACGATCGTGCCTTTGGATCCCCATTGTTCAAACGTGTTGATCTGCACCTCGTCGAGTGCGCGCATCCGCACGCCTTGCATGTCTTCAAACTTGCGGATTGGAACTTCGGTGGTAAAAATGCCGGTGGGTGTGCCGGTCATCACCAGATCAAGCACCCGCACGCCCTTTGGCGTTGTGCCTTCGTTGATCTTGGCCAGCATACCGCCTTCATCAAGGGCAGTGTCCAGTTGGTCCATATCGTCAAAGAAATAGGGCATCATCGAACCAAAAATGGTGGAATCAAGCGTGCCGGCGGATTTGGCGTCCGACATGGACACTTCGAGCAGCCCCTGACTGACCTGATCCAGCCGCTCTGCTTCTTCACCCAAAGAGTTGCGCTCGTATTCTGCGGCTTCTATGCCGTTGGCGTTCAGGTGTTTGCCAAAGGTGTGGGCCCAGACATATGTGCCGGATTTTTCCAAATCAGGCGGGCTGTCCAGCGCGATTTTGACTTCTGCCGTAGCGGGCATCGCAAAGCTTAGTGCAACGGCAGAGGCCGTCAGGATCTTTGTCAGTTTCATTGTATTTTCCTTCCCTGTTAAGTTGATTGATTTTATTTCCACAAGCCCAGCGTCCGGGGCAGCCAGAGGCTGATTTCCGGCGTAAAGACCAGTATTCCAAGTGCAATTACTTCGGCGACAATAAAGGGGATAACCGCGCGGGCGAGCTTCCAGTAGTCCACACCGGTGACGGTGGACACGATCAGCAGACATCCCCCCAAAGGCGGTGACACCAGCCCGATGCAAAGGTTAAAGCAGATCACAATCCCCAGATGCACAGGGTCCGCCCCGTTGGCGAGCGCAACAGGTGCTAGCAGCGGCACCAGCAAAGCCAGTGCTACGGGAACATCCATGATCATTCCGGCAATGATGAAGATCAGGTTCATCACCAGCAGAAACCCGACCGGCCCCAGTCCCATCTGTTCCACCAGACCTGCGATGGCTTGGGGGATGCGCTCCAGCGCGGCCAGATGACCGAAAGCCGCAACAGCGCAGAGGATCATAAAGATTGACCCTGTCAGAATGGCGGTGCGGGTAAAGCTCTCCCACAGATCGGTCAGGGACAGCGGCGTATAGAAGAAAGCGGCGATGACGGCTGCAAACACGGCCACGGCAGCGGCTTCTGTTGGTGTCATCCAGCCTAGCACGATGCCACCCACGATGATGATGGGCAGGCACAGGGCAGGCAGGGCTTTGAAGATAGCAGGCAGCAGGGCAGGGGCATCGCCTTTTTCGACGCGGGGGTGATCCTCGCGCCATGCAAACCATGCGTTCACCGCAAACAGAACAGCAGCCAGCAGCAGTCCGGGCAGGATACCGGCCACGAACAGCGCGGCAACGGATGTCTGCATCAAGGCGCCATAGAAAATGAGGATAATTGAAGGGGGTACAATCGGGCCGATAATCGACGAAGCTGCCGTGATCGCCCCCGCATATTCCGCGCTGTAGCCCCGTTCCCGCATGGCAGGCACCAGCGTGTTGGACAGCGCTGCCGCGTCCGCCACGGCTGAACCGGAGATGCCGGCGAAAAACACGGATGTCATGATGTTCACATGCCCAAGCCCGCCGCGCAGCCGCCCGATCAATGCCATAGACAGGTCGATCAGGGATTTGGTAACGCCCCCACGGTTCATCAGCTCTCCGGCGAGGATGAACAGCGGCATGGCAAGCAAGGAGAAAATGCTGATCTGGGAGAAAACCTTCTGGGGCAGAACCGCCAGATAGCGAGAGTTATCTGACAGAATAAACGTCAGCGCAGCGGCCCCCCCGATCACATAAGCCAGCGCCAGACCAGAGGCCAGCAAGGCGGCGGCGATAAGGGGGACGATCCAGATCATGCGACCAACCCTTTGCGTTCGGGGGACACGCGCGCTTGATCAAATCCGTGATCTATCAGATCGCTTGGCACCGGCTTTCCTTGGACAAGCGCGCTTGCCAGACGACCGGCGGCGGGGGCGGTCTGAATACCATATCCACCTTGCCCCGCCATCCAAAAGAAACCCTGCGCCGTGGTGGAAAACCCGATGACGGGTTCCTTGTCCGCCACAAAGCTGCGCAATCCGGCCCATTTGGTTTCAATCCGGCGGATGTCCAGATCAAAGGCTTTCATGATCCGGTCTGCACAGATCGCCACGTCCATTTCGTCCGGCTGCGCATCACAAGGATCGCTTGGCGTTTCATCCGCGGGGGATAACAGCAGCCGTCCGGCATCGGGTTTCAGGTAAAACTGTTCTTCGATATCGATGGTGATGGGCGCATCGCGACGGGTGAAGCCGGCAGGCTCTTGCACCATCATCGCAGTGCGGCGTTTCGGCTTTAGCCCGATGGCCTCGGCTTCGGCCAGCGCGCCGATCTGGTCCGCCCATGCTCCGGCCGCATTCACCACCACTGGCGCCTTCAATGTGCCCGCTTTCGTGTCGACCGACCAGCCGGTGGCGTCATGCTGAAGGGAAATAACCTCGGCATCCCGCAACAAGGTGCCGCCACGGGATTTGAACTGGCGCAGATACCCTTGGTGCAGCGCGGCCACGTCAATGTCCTGCCCGCCCCGATCAAGCATCCCTGCATTTGCATAGCCAGCGCGCAGCAGCGGTTGATGGTCCTGCAAGCCTGCCGCATCAAGCCGTTCAACGGCAGTGTCACGGGACGCGGTTTCGATTAGCGCGTCAAGGGCCGCAGCTTGATCTTCCCGCGCAATCATCAGGATTTCACGCGGCGTCAGCAGCGGCGCATCACAGAACCCTTCTGGCGGTGCATCGTAAAACCCGCGGGACGCCCGTGTCAGCGCACGCACCCCTTCCGGTCCGTAACTTGGCGCGAACACCGCAGCAGAGCGGCCCGTGGTGTGATAGCCCGGTTGGGATTCCATTTCAGCCAGCAAAACGGTGCAGCTTTCGGACAGATTGGCCGCGACCGAGGCTCCGGCGATACCGGCGCCAATGACGATCACATCGGCTGTCATGGTAGTTTGTGACATAAACACTTGCCCTTTCGTGGCGATTCCCACGGATCTCAGGCTATCCGCAGATTTTCAAAAAGCAACTAAAAATTATCGTATACGAAAACTACTTCCCTTTTCCGGAAATCTCGTTATAGTTTTATGACCATCCACTCCGCCCGATCAGAGGGATTATCTCCATGGCTGCACCAGATGATTTGGGATCACGGCTCAGACACTTGCGCAAAGCCCGGCAGTTGACGCTGAATGGTCTTGCAAAGCTCTCTGGCGTTTCGGTTTCGACCATTTCAAAGATTGAAAACGGGGCGCTGTCTCCAACGCTCGACAAACTGTTGCGCCTTGCCGACGGGTTGGAGCTGACTGTCGGGCAGCTGATCGGAGAGGACGACAGCGCCGGTGCGATACAAGTGCCGAACAGCCGGTTTTCTCCGTCCCGCGTGGGCGACGGGGTGGTAATTGATACGCCGAACTATGAATACCGCTACCTGTGTTCGGACCTTACGAACAAGCGGATGATGCCGATTCACGCGACGATCAAGGCTTCTTCTCTGGCGGATTTTGGTCCTTTGGAGCAGCATGGCGGCGAAGAATTCCTTGTGGTGATTGCAGGCGAAATAGAGGTCCATTCAGAGTTCTATGCGCCCGTCACACTGAAAGCCGGCGAAAGCATCTATCTCGATAGCACCATGGGACACGCCTATCTGAACACCGGTGGGCAGGACGCCGAGGTTTTCTGCATTTGCACAGAACCCCAACGCCTACAGGTCGGTGACGAACAGGTTTCTGATCAGTCCGGTTGATGGGCGATGAATTCAATCTCTACCACGGCGCCGGGAACCATCAGCCCTGAACAGACGGCAGATCGGGCAGGGGGATGGGACGGGAAGTATTCACCGTAGGCGCGGTTGAACGCGGCAAAATCCGCTGTGTCAGTTAACCAGATCGACGCTTTCACCACTTGCGACAAATCCGACCCGGCCTCCGCCAGAACCGCCTTGGCGTTCTCGATACATTGTTTGGTCTGGGCCTCGATCCCGCCTTCCACAATGCGTCCGTCTGCGCCAAAGCCAAGCTGGCCTGACAGCATCAACAGGTCGCCGACCTTGACGGCTTTGGACAAAGGAACCGGTGTTCCGTCCGGCAGTTTCACAGCGCCGCCGATAGTTTCGATTGGCATGGTAGTCTCCTCTTTGGTGTTGATTGAAGGTTTAAGTGGTGCGTCCCTTGCCGTCATTCAGCCGTGGCAGGAACCACGTTGCCAGTCCGGCAAGGGGCAGGAAGGAACAGAACAAATAGACCGAATCCACCCCGTAACTGTCCGCCAGCCCCCCAAGCATAGCTGCCGCGATGCCCCCCAATCCAAAGTTCAGCCCGTAAAACAAACCGCCGATCATTCCGATCCGGTTGGGCAACAGGTCTATCGCGTAGATCAAAATTGAGGCAAAGGCGCTGGCCATGATCAGGTTGATGACGACCGTTAGAACGCCGGTCCAAAACAGGTCTGCATAGGGCAGGATCAAGGTGAACGGCAGCGGACCAAGGACGGAAATCCAGATGATCCGGTACCGCCCGATCCTGTCACCGACAATTCCACCAATCAGCACGCCAAAGGCAGCAGCCAGCAGAAAAATGAACAGCATGATCTGGGCGGATGGAATGGACAGGCCGAATTCCTCAATCAGGTAGAACGTATAATAGGAGCGGAAACTCTCGTTATAGGTGTTCTTGGTAAACATAAGAAAGGTCAGTACAAACAGACCGATTCCGATCGTTAATGGGGCGTGGCGTGGTGCATCTGTGGCATCGCCGCCGCCATTAACCGCTGCGCGCAGGCGGAAGAACTCTGCGCTGATGCTGCGTTGTTTGCTGCCGATCCATGTCAGCAACATCATCGCCATCAGCGCGAGCACGGCAAACCCCGCAAGGCTCGGCTGACCCCAAGGCACGATGATCAAAGCGGCGAGCACGGGGCCAAGCGCACCACCCGCCTGACCGCCCACCTGAAAGATACCCTGTGCAAATCCGTGCCGCCCGCCAGATGCGTAGCGCGCCATGCGCGTGGCTTCGGGGTGAAAGATAGACGATCCGATCCCGATCAGCGCCACTGATACCAGTATCGTGCCATAGCTTGGCGCATAGGCAAGACACACCAGCCCCGACAGCGTGAACATCATCCCCACGACCGGTGAATAAGGCGCGGGGTGTTTGTCCGTGATCATCCCGATCACTGGCTGCAGCATCGCGCCCGCCACCTGAAACGTCAGAGTGATCATGCCGATTTGGGTGAAATCCAGCCCATAGGCGGCTTTCAGGATCGGATAGGACGCCGGAATAAGCGACTGCATCAGATCATTCAACAGATGGGTGATCCCCAAAATAATCAGAACGGCGAGATGCGTTTTCGGACGGGTTATAGCTGTCATGGGGCGCCACCTTACTTTGCTGGGCTCGGGCCCGCGTAACGAACCACAAGCCCCCGCCTTTCACAAGGGTCCGGCAGGGGCAGTGTTTAACGGGTGTTACGGCGCGAGGGTTTTCCAGTCAGACGCAGCTTCCATCTGCGCGGCGAGTTGCAACAACTTGCCGTCTTGCCCGAACGCGCTGACCAGTTGGACACCGATGGGCATACCCTCCGCACTCTGGTGGACCGGCAGCGTGATCGCAGGTTGGCCGGAGGCATTAAACGGCACCGAAAACGGGCTTTTGTCCAGAACCAGATCAACAAAAGCATCAAATTCGATGTCCTGATCCAGATGTGCCACGCCTAGCGGAAGTGCTGCGCCGTTGGTGGAGGCCGTCATCAGAATGTCGTATCTTTCGAAAAACGCGGACATCTTGCGCACTTCGGCGTTAACAACTGCGGCCCGTTGCAGGTATTCGTGCAGTCCGACATTTGCTGCATATCGCATGGACTTGCGGGTCATAGGTTCAAACCCTTCCATCGGACCTTCGCAAAACTCCGGCGGGAAAAATCCGGCGAGCGAACTGACAAGGAGGCGGAAGGCATTGGCGGTCAAGGTCTCAAAGTCGAAGTCCGGTCTGGCTTCTTCGACTGTATGTCCAAGATCGGCCAGCAGTTTTGCGGTATTCGCAACCGCTGCTGCGCTGTCGGGATCAATGGCTTTTCCATCAAACCGGTCTGTCAGAAAACCAATTCGCAACGGCGGAGGGGCTGTCTTGCACAGGGCTTCAAATCCGCCTTCGGGGGCAGGCGTAAAGTAGGGGCAACCGGCATCCGGTCCGGCTGTAATGTCCAGCAACACAGCCGTGTCGCGCACAGTCCGGCTGACGGCGTGTTCGTGGCTCATGCCGAAATTGGGATCACCGCGATGGGGGCCGATGGCATTGACGCCCCGTGTGGGTTTCAGCCCGACCAGACCGTTAAAGGCTGCGGGGATGCGAATTGATCCGGCGCTGTCTGTGGCGTGGGCCGCGGGCACCATGCCGCTGGCCACGGCTGCCCCCGCGCCGCCCGATGATCCACCTGCGCTGCGTTCAAGGTTCCACGGATTTCGCGTCGCCCCCCAAGCGCGGCTTTCTGTGGTGATCGTCAAGCCAAACTCGGGCGAGGCCGTGCGCCCCAACAGTGCGATACCGGCCTTGCGCAGCCTTGAAACAGTGGTGGAGTCAAACCCCATCTCGGTGCCCACAAATTTCTCGCTGCCATTAGACAGTGGCATCCCCTTAACCGGCGCGTGCAAATCCTTGATCAGATACGGCATCCCCGTAAAGCGGTCCGCCTGTTCGGTCCTATCCAGTTGGTCAAGCGCCTCTTCAAACCGTGTCAGCACCACCGCGTTCACCGCTTGGTTTTGCGATTCAATCTCGCGGATTGCAGTTTGCAGGATTTCACGACGGGACACATCGCCCTTTGCGGCAAGCGCACTTAGCCCGACCAGATCCTGTGCGACCCACTCTTCACGATTTAGCATTTAGAAATTCCTTATCCATTGAAGCACCTGAAACAATATTGAGGATCACCGCGTCGTCTTTGCTGACTGAAACATAGCAATGGGCCATGACCGCATCATAATAGACGCTGTCCCCTGTGTTCAGACGGATCGGTTCGTAAAGGTCGGTGTAAAGATCGACGGCCCCGCTTAGAACGACAACCAGTTCTTCACCGGCATGGCTGATCGGTGCCTTGAATTCCGAAAACTCCCGCGCGCGCACCGTGGCATAGGTCGCGTCAATCAGGCGGTTTTTGAGCTGGGTGGCAATCGGGTTGAACATGTAATGCCCAGCGTCAAGATCGGGCAGTTCGTTCTTGCGACAAACCGCCAACCGCCCCAACGGCGAGGGTTTCGGTTCAAGCGCCGATGCTCCGTCCAGAATAGAGACAATATCCGTTCCAAGCCCCTGTGCCAGCTTCAGCATCACGTCGTAGGTGGGCGAGAGGTGCGAGTTTTCGATTTTGGAAATCGTAGAAACCGCCAGCCCACTTGCGTCTGATACCTGCTGAAGCGTCAGGTTCTGACTGCGGCGCAGATTTTGGACCATCGCACCAAAAGCAGCGCGCTTGTTTTCTAAGGGGATGTCAGGTTTGCCAGTTGCCATGATTTTTTCCGATAAGAAAATTCCTTGACATTTTTCCTATCGTAAAACCATTCTGGGATCAAGGAGTTGATATGGGTTGGATAATTTTACTGTTGTTTGCGCTCGCCGCAGTGTTTTCGGGCGTCGCTATCAGCTACATCGCAGGTGCTGCTGCTGTGCTGGCCTTTGTGCTGACAGATCATAGCGCATATCTCGGGATTCTTCCTCAGAGAATTTTCAGCCAGATCGACGTTTTTACCTTTCTGGCGATGCCCTTATTTATTCTCGCGGGCGAGGCGATGACCAAAGGCGGCGTGACGCGGGTGCTGATTGATCTGGCGATGCTGGGGGTCGGGCGTCTGAAGGGCGGGCTTGGCTATGTGAACATCGCATCCAGTGTTTTCCTTGCGGGGATTTCCGGTTCGGCAGTTGCGGATGCGGCGGCGACCACCAACACGCTGGTGCCTGCAATGGTCGAAAAGGGTTACAAGGCAGATTTCGCAGCGGCCCTGACAGCGGCGAGTTGCGTGATTGGGCCGATTATCCCGCCAAGTATCGTGTTTATCTTTTACGGGGCGCTGATGAATGTTTCGGTAGCGGCCCTGTTTGCGGGTGGCATTGTGCCCGGCCTGCTGATGGCGGTGTTTCTGTTTGCCTATAACTTTTGGGTGGCACGACGCGAAAACCACCCCGGTGGTACGGGTGAGGCCTTGCCACCCGTCTTCCCCACATTGTTGCGGGCTTTGCCGGCGCTGCTCATTCCTGTGACGATCGTGGCGGGTATCGTGTTCGGCGTTGTCACCCCGACAGAGGCCGCAGCAATCGCTGTCGCAATCACCTTAGTTCTGGTGTTTTTCTATTCGTTGCTGAACCGGAACGGCCCGCGCCGTGCTTTGGTGGAAACGGCACGTCTGACATCGCAGTCGGTAGAGCGCACAGCGATGCTGACCGGTTCCATCTTTATGATCCTATTTGCCGCCGCCGTGTTTGGTTATCTGATGGGCATCCTGCGGGTGCCGGATCAAATTGCCTCTCTGGTGCAAAGCGCGGGGCTGACGAGCACATCTTATTTTCTGCTCGCCAGTGGCATTATGTTCGCGGCCGGAATGGTGATGGATGTTTCGATGGCGCTGGTGCTTTTGGTGCCGGTTTTAATCCCCGCAGCAATCGCTGGCGGGGCCGATCCGGTCCATGTGGGGGTGGTGAGTTGTCTGAACCTGACACTTGGCCTGATCTCTCCGCCGTTCGGGGGGTGCCTGATGGTAATTTCCTCGGCCAGCGGGGTGAATTATCTTCGGCTCAGTCTTGCGATTTTGCCGTTCCTGCTGGTGCAAATCGCACTGCTGGTTCTGCTTATTCTGATGCCCGACCTGACGCTTGCTCTGCCCCGCGCGTTGGGGCTCATCCGCTGATTTAACCAACTTGAACAACAGGAGTTTACAATGAAACAATCCCTTATCGCCGCAGCAACCCTGCTGCTGACCAGCGCTCCGGCATTCGCGCAGGAAATCAAAATCGCAGTCGGATGCCCGCCCGTGGCGGCCTGTTCGGATTATGTTTATGCCGAAGATCTGGCCGCCAGTTTGAAAGACCAAGGGCTTGAGGCAAATGTCTTCACAGGCGGCGCGCTTGGAAAAGATCCTGAAGTGGTGGACCAGCTTAGTCAGGGGTTGTTGCAGTTTGGTCTGACAAATTTTGTGATGATCAACGAGGTGGACAAGAACATTCTCGGCTTCCTTGCGCCCTATATGTTCGACGATATGGAACATTTCTTTCGCGCGACCCAAGACACCGAAAGCGACCTGTTGAACGGGGTGAAGGCGTCTATGGAAGCCCAAGGCATCAAGATCGCAGGTTTGCCGGGTCTGGGCGGCACGATGGGTGTTTTCAACGCCACCACGCCAGTCACCAAAGTCGAAGATATGGCTGATCTGCGGTTGCGGGCGATCGATTCCACACAGATCGAACTGTTCAAGGAATGGGGCGTTCAGGGTGTGGTGGTAGATATGCCCGAATTTGCCGGAGCCGTGCAGCAAGGCATTGTGGATGGCTATTTCAACCCGCCCGTTGTGGCACTAATTTTCCGCCACACGGAATTTCTCAAACATTATACAAACATCGGCGCGGGCACGCCTTTCCGCTCGGCCCTGATGTCGGCGGACTGGTACAACGATCTGGACGATGAAACCCGCGCCAAGGTAGACACTGCGGTAGAAACAGCTAACGCAAACAACCGTGTCTGGACCGCAAAAGCCGCCGCTGGCGAACTGGAAGGTTTGAAAAAGGCAGGCGTGACCGTTTCGGAACTGGAACCTGACGCCTATGCCGACCTGAAAAAGCGCAGTGCCGAAGCTTACGAAGCCTTGATGCCGCCCGCATCTGTAGAGCATTTCCGCGCTCTGGCTGAATCCACCCGTCAATGAGAGTGATCCAACAGGCAAGCGCGGCAGTTGACCGCGTATGCCTGACCCTAGCCAAACTTGCGCTGGTGGCCATGGTTCTAACCGTGCTGCTGCAAATCTGGGCGCGTTACGGATTTGACTTTCCCTTCACATGGACCGAGGAACTGGCCCGCTATCTTATGATCTGGGCGGGGTTGCTCGGGGCGACCTGCGCTTTCAAACGCAAGCTCGATCCTCGTGTGATCACGCCGAAGGATACAGGCACCGGGTCAGGCGCAGACGCAATGCGCTGGCTGCGTCTCGGCGTATCTGTTCTTGCCATCGGGATATTTTTGTTGCCGGTTCTGTACTATTCCTTTTACGGGCCGAATATGAACTTCGAGCGTGGCTTCATGTGGCGCAGCAGCAACCGCTTCTCCCCCGGGTTGGGGATAAATATGGCGCTGGTGGGCAGTGTTGTTCCGCTTAGCTGTGGCATCATTCTTCTCCATCTGATCGCCCAAGTAACCGAAAGAAATCATCGTTAATGGACAGTCCAGTTTTTCTCGACGCGCAAAAGCTCTCGCAGTTGATCACCTTCGCAGACCTTTTCGATCCGCTGGAAAAAGCGATGATCGCTGTGTCACGGGGGGCGGCCAGTCATCCGCCCCGATTTGCAGCACCCGTTAACGAAAAGGGGCGCATGGGGGTCATGTATGGAAGCCTCGCAACGCCTGCGGTTCACGGCGCTAAAATTCTAAGCCTGTTCCCCGAAGCTCCCGCCATGGGCCTGTCGAGCCATCAGGGGTTTGTGTCCCTGTTTGACAGCGAGACCGGGAGTCCTCTGGCGATTTGTGACGCGGACCGGATCACCGCAATGCGCACGGCGGCCATGTCGATGGTTGCCACCCGCGCTTTGGCCCGCCCCGACCCGCAAGTGATTACCGTTTGTGGCGCAGGGGAACAGGCGGAATGGCACATCCGGACTTCGCTTCATGGTTTTAAGACAGCGACCTTGCGCATTTGGGCAAGACGTCCTGAACAGGCCCGTGCCATGTCCGCGCAATTTTCGGACCAGTCCGACCGCGTTTGCGTGGTATCCGACCTTGGCGAGGCCATAAAGGGTGCGGATGTCATTCACACGACAACGGCATCTAAAACACCGTTTCTGTCTGGCGACCTCCTGGAGGCTGGCCAGCATATCAACCTCGTCGGGGCGAGCCTTGCGGACAGCCGCGAGATAGACGACAGGGCGGTGGCCCGTGTCAATGCCTTCACCGACTCCGCCGAAAGCGCCAGCCGCGAGGCAGGTGAATTTATCGGCGCACGTCAGGCAGGCGTGATTGATGACAGCTACCAAATCACCGAGATCGGCGCAGTGCTGGACGGGAAGGCGCAGGGCAGGGGCAGTCACGCAGAGATCACGGCCTATAAATCCCACGGGTTGATTGTGCAGGATTTGGTCGCTGCATATGAAGCTTACAAGAATTACAGTGCCTGACGCTGACACGCCGCATTTTCTTTACTCGCGATCCGCGATAGGACTTTGTGAAGACCAAGAAAGGTAAACCCATGATCCATTCGCCCTGCCCCCCCGTATCAGACGCGGATTGGCCCGAAGACATTGCCGACCTGCGGGAAGATTTCGCAGGTAAGCTGAATGTCTATCGCACGATGGCCCATCATCCCGATCTGCTCGCCGCTTGGGCGCCTTTGCGTCAGCATGTGGTGAAAAATAGCCATCTCGGGGCGATCCGTTCAGAAGTGGTCATTCTGCGCACCGGTGTGCGGCTCGGCTCGGATTATGAATGGGCACATCACGTCAGCCGTGCCCGCGCACTTGGCATGGAAGACGCGCGGATTGCTGCGGTTCGGGATATGCCAGAAGGAGAAGACGGCCTGATCGTGCGCGCAGTCGATGCACTGATCGACCACAAGAAACTGTCCCCCGCCCAAGAGGCAGAACTGGCAGAGGCGCTCGGGCGCAAGGCGGTGATTGATCTGATCGCAACCGTGGGGTTTTATTCTGTGCTCGGGTATCTGTTGCAAACCTATGACACGCCCATCGACGATGAAATCGCGGCTGAAATGGCCCACCATCCGCTGGGTTGACTCAGGATCATGGCGTGCTTCAGCGAGATCACTCTTTCCTAAGATATTGCTTGCTCAGGACTTTAGGAAAGGGCGCAGGAGGCTTGTTAGGGCGAACAGTATCGCGGCCACGCAAACAATTGTCGGCCCCGCTGGCGTGTCGAGCGTGAAGGCCGCTTGCATTCCGATCACCGCCGATGCTCCGCCGGTGAGAGCTGCGGCAAGGGCCATTTGTTCGGGTGTCCGCGCCAGCGGCCTTGCCGCCGCAGCCGGAATAATCAACATCGCAGCAATCAGCAGCGCGCCGACAACTTTGATCGCTACCGCCACAGTCACCGCCAGCGACAGGGTCAGGATCAATTGCTCGCGTTTGGGATCAATCCCGCTGGCATAGGCAAGCTCTTCGCTTAGGGTCGCGGTTAGCAGGGCCGACCAGCGCCATGCAATAAGGCCGATGACCAGCAACGCACCACCCCAGATGATCAGCAAGTCTCCGCGGGACACCGCCAGAATATCCCCGAACAGATACGCCATCAGATCAATTCGGACGCCCGACAGGAACGACACAGCCACCAGACCGAACGCCAGCGCGGAATGGGCCAGCACACCAAGAAGCGTATCCATGCCATAGCCGCGCCCCGCCAGCATCGTCACGGTGAGCGCCATCCCGAGCGCGACAGCCATCGCACCGGCAAAGATCGACATTTGCAGGGCGAGAGATAACGCCACCCCCAAAATCGCCGCGTGGGATGTGGCGTCGCCAAAATAGGCCATGCGCCGCCAGACAACAAAACTGCCCAAAGGGGCAGCAGCACAGGCAACGCCCACACCAGCAAGCGCGGCGCGTGTCATAAAATCATCAAGCATTATTCGGCGGCCTCTGTTTGTCTGTGGTTGTTCTTGTGGTCATGCGCATGGCCATGGTCGCAGTTTTCATCATGGGCGTGGTCATGTTCATGGCGATAGAGCGCCAGTGCCCCGCCGGTGCCGGTTCCAAACAACGCGCGGTATTCCGGCGCGGCTGACACAATATCCGGCGTGCCTTCACAGCACACATGCCCGTTCAGGCATATCACCCTGTCAGAGGCGCTCATCACCACATGAAGTTCGTGGCTAATCATCACCACAGCACAACCGGTTTCGCGGCGAACCTCTTCAATCTGGCGGTAAAACGCGGCCGATCCGGGCTGGTCCAGCCCTTGGGTGGCTTCGTCCAGCAGCAAAAGATCCGGCTCGTTTACCAGCGCACGCGCCAGCAGAACCCGCTGCAATTGTCCGCCCGACAGCGCAGACATTTGCCGGTTGGTCAGATCAGGCACACCGGCCCGTTCCAAAGCAGCGGCGCAGGTTTTGCGGTCTGCCTTGCTGTTGGGAAGCCGCAGGAAGCGGTTCACAGTAATTGGAAGCGTCGGGTCAATGTGTAACTTCTGGGGAACATAGCCGATCCGCAAGCCGGGTTTCTGGCTGATCCGCCCTGTTGAAGGTCGGATCGCGCCGATCAACGTGCGCAACAGAGTTGTCTTGCCAGACCCGTTAGGCCCGACGATTGTGACGATTTCTTTCGGGGTGACGGCGAAGGACACGTTGCGCAATACCGTATTCGCACCGTATCCGACACTTACGTTTTCGACGGAGACAAGGCTCATGCGGGGTCTTTCTTTACGCAGGACGGGCAGATGCCCTCGGCTTCGACCACGGCGCGCTCTATTTGGAAACCGGCGGCCCGTGCTGCATCCCCGAGCGAGCCGCGTGCCGGTGTGGATTTTGCCTCGGCTACGGACTGACACAAGCGACAGATCATAAAGGCCGGGGTGTGGCTTGCGCCAGGGTGGGCGCAGGCGATAAATGCGTTCAATTGTTCGATCTTATGGGCGAACCCGTTGGCGACAAGGAACTCCAGCGCGCGGTAAGCCACAGGGGGTTGTGACCCGAATCCCGCATCCCGCAATCTGTCGAGCATTTCATAAGCCCCGAGTGCGCGGTGTTCCTGCAAAAGAATCTCCAGAGACTTGCGGCGGGCAGGCGTAAAACGCAATCCCTTCTCGGCGCAGTGGGTCTCTGCGGCGATCAAAGCCTCGCTGATGCAATGGCTGTGGTCGTGGCATTCAAACCCGACTGTGTCAGGGCCAATCGCTTTTTTATGCGGCGTCGCACTTGTCATGTTATTACATTTCCACTACTCGACTTGTAATGTAATAAAATCACATGGAGCCGCTGATGTCCAGAAACCTCTTTCCTCTTGTTGTAACTGCGTTGACGCCCGCAGGTGTCGCGCTTGCCGATGCGCCGCGCGTGGCAGTAGATATTGCGCCGGTCCACTCTCTGGTGACTCGCGTTATGGAAGGTGTCGGCACGCCGTCCTTGATCGTTTCCCCCGGTGCCAGCCCTCATGAATATAGCCTGCGCCCGTCACAGGCCCGCGCCTTGCAGGACGCCGAAGTTGTGTTCTGGGTTAGCCGCGGAATGACGCCTTGGATGAAGGACGGGGTGGAAACCCTGACATCAGATGCGGCCGTGGTAGAGCTGTTAGAGACAGAAGGAACGCTGCAACTGCCCTTCCGTCAGACTGCGCTGTTTTCTCATGATCATGGCAACGAAGACGGACATGACGCGCACGACGATCATGCAAAGCATGAGAAAGATAACCACGCCCATGAAGAGCATGCTGAACACGAAGACGGGCACGATGATCACGACGATGATAGCAAGATTGATGATGATCACGAAAAGCATGAAGAGCACGCCGAAGACGGCCATCACGGCCATGCGCACGGCGATGAAGATCCCCATGGGTGGCTTTCCATTGATAACGGCGCACATTGGCTTGGAGTGATTGCGGCGCAACTGTCCGAAGTTGATCCGGAGAACGCCGAAACTTACCGTGCGAATGCGCAGGCAGGCCAAGCGGAGCTTGCCGTGCTCAAGACCGAAATTGCAGGGATTCTTGATCCGGTGCGGGCGCGGAATTTTATCGTGTTCCACGATGCCTATCAGTATTTTGAGAAGTCCTTCGATTTCCCCGCGTCCGGTGCCATTTCCCTGTCCGATGCGTCTGATCCCAGCCCTGCGCGGATTGCGGAAGTTCAGGGCCGTGTGGCCGATCAAAACGTGACTTGTGTCTTGAGCGAACCGCAGTTCAACCCGGGTATCATCCGTGCTGTGATGGATGGATCAGAGGCAAAAACCGGTGTTCTTGACCCGCTCGGCGCTGATCTGGAACCGGGGGCGGCGCTGTATCCTGACGTGCTGCGCAACCTCGCCAAGGCTCTCGCAGACTGTCTGTAACATGCAGTTTGCGCTGCCGGTGAGTTTCTCCGGCAGCGCAATGATTCTTGAAAAAATGATCTACAAATAAAAGAAATATCCCGACATTCGGGTCTTTTTGTGTATAATGACCCTAAAAAGGTGGGTTATATGGATCACATTGATCAGAAAATTCTTCAAAAGCTGCAAGAGGATTCGTCAATCCCGCAGCGGGAGCTCGCGGATCAGATCGGCCTGTCGCAGAATGCCTGCTGGCGGCGGATCAAGACGATGAAAGACACTGGCGTGATCGTCGGGGAAACTGTGCGGCTTGATCCGGCCAAGCTGGGTATGGGGCTGACGGTGTTTGTGATGCTGAAGACGCGGCAGCATTCGGTGACTTGGTTGCAGGATTTCCGCCGCCGCGTGCTTTTGATTCCGAACGTGGTAGATTTCTTCCGGATCGCGGGGGAGTACGATTATATGTTGAAAGTCGTAGCCGCTGACATCACCGATTTTGATCGGGTGTATCAGAAACTGATCGTGGACGAGGCGCTGGAATCCGTCACCTCGTTGATCACAATGGAAGCCATCGCCAACAACCGCGCCCTACCGCTTTAGGCGACGGCGCGGCTGTCCGGTTTGATAGAGAAACGGGCGGTGGACGGGTCCACGGTATAGTGCTTTTCCAATTCCTCCAGACGGGCGGTCAGTTCGTTTACACTGTCCAGCACATAACGCACTTGCGCGTCATCCATCAGATAGCTGAAGTTCAGCCGCACCCAACCGGGTTTGCGCATTTCCTTGCCGGCACGCAGATCGTTAAACAGGCCTTCGGATTCTGCCTGCGCGATATTCAGCAAGCGGTGCGCATAAGGGCCGGCACAGGCACAGCCGCCACGGGTCTGAATGCCGTAAACATCGCTTAGCATACGGGTGAACAGCTGGTGGTGAAACGGAGTGCTATCCGCGCGGCGCACAAGAAATGAAAAAATCGGCAGCCGGTCTTCCTGATCTGCCGCCAACAGAGACAGTTGCGGATTGTCACGCCACCCGTCAAAGGCCATCCGGTTCAGTTCTGCCTCGCGCTGCGTGATAAAGTCCTGCCCGATGGCGTCTTTTACCATAAAGGCCAGTGCGGCACGGATATCGCCGATCACATTCGGGGTTCCGGCTTCTTCCCGAGCGCTGATGCTGCTGGAATAGGCGTGGTCCCACGGCGAGACAAAAGTCACGGTGCCGCCACCCGGCCATGTGGGGGTGTCACGCACAACAGTTGTATCCCGCACAATCAACACGCCACTGCCCCCCGGTCCGCCGGGGAATTTATGGGTGGACACAACGACCGCGTCGATCAAACAATCCGGTGCCGCGTTCATGTCAATCGGAAGGTAGGGTCCGCCGCCGGCATAATCCCAAACTGAAAGGGCACCGTGGGCTTTCAGCAGCCGTGTGGTTCCCACAGGATCGGTGACAATGCCGGTCACGTTACTGGCGGCAGAGAAACTGCCTATTTTTACATCCGCATCGCTGCGCGACAGCAGCTCTGCCTCTAGTACCGCCAGATCCGGACCGCCCTGCGCGGTTTCGGGGATTTCCACGATCTCGGCATTGCTTTCGCGCCACGGCAACAGGTTGGAGTGATGTTCATAGGGGCCTACAAATACCACAGCTTTTTGAGCGGTGTTGACGCCGAACAGGGACACCAACCGGTTCAGTCCGGCCGTCGCACCAGCGCCAGTAAATACAACGCTGCAGTCGTCGGCATGGGTTAACCGCGCAATTTCCGCCCGCGCTTCGGCGCGAAGACGTGTCATGTAAGCCCCGCAATAAGATGCCTCGGTATGGGAATTGGCGTAATAGGGCAGGACGTGTTCGCGGATGTAATCCTCTACAGGACCAAGCGCCCGTCCCGATGCCACATAATCCGCATAGACCAGTGACACATTCCCGAACAGGCCGGGGATTTTCATACCGTCCCCGATCACGCTGTCACGCAGTTGGGCGACCAGATCGTCGGATTTCAGGGCATCGCGGAATGTAGATAAAGACATGGGGCACCTCTTTTGGGTAAAATACCCAAAGAGTCGATGTATTTTGACCCAAATACACCGTCGCATCCGCTTTCTTATGTGTCATCCATCGGAAAGTAAGGAAAGATAGCGATCAAATATACAGTTGAACCGGCAGGTCAGTCGGACCTCTGAAGCCAAATCCGCGAAACTCGACCGTGTGTCCCGCAACTGGTTGCACCCGCGGGAAGCGTTCAAACAGCGTTGGAAGCAATGAGCGACTGATAAAGTGGCGGTAGATGCCACCCCCCATGCAGCGGTGCGGGCCAAGACCGAAGGTTTGGTTTGCGGGGCCTTGACGGTGCAGGTTAAAACGCTCCGGTTCGTGCCAGTAATCCTCGTCGTGGTTGGCAGAGGCTTGGCTGACCAGCACTGTTTCTCCTGCGGGCAGGGTGACGCCGCGCAGGGTATAATTTTTCTGCACGATCCGCGGGCTTGTCTGAATCGGGGCAACCCAGCGCAGACCTTCCTCGGTCGCCAGATCCCAGCGGCCTGTGTCCAGACAATACTGGGTCTGTTCGGGGTTTTGCAGCAATCCGTGCAACGTAGTAAGCAGCGCATCGCGGGTTTCCACAACAGCCCCGCCGATGCAGATTTTCATGTTAGTTCTAATCTGGCTGAGCGGTAGCGGAGCATCTGCATTGGCCATGACAGCCAGAACCGAAGGGTTGGGATTGGCGCGGTGCTGCTCGATCATCCGGTCAAAACAGGCGTTCATCTCGCCGTTTGCTTTGTCGCTGATCGCAAACACATCTTCCGAAAAACCGCCGTTCATCGCCCCCGTGATCAGCGCATCGGCCCAGTCAAACAACTGCCCGTCCGGTTCCGGTTCTATGCCGAGAACCTGTTTCAAAAACGCTACCGTCATTGGCACCGCAAGGGCGCTGCGCAGGTCCACGGTTTCTCCTTTGGGCAGGGCGTCAACCGCTTGCGCTGCGATTGTATCAAAAACGCCTTGCCAGTGGTTGCGTGCAGGGGTGATGCGGAAGGTTTCCGTCATGGCGGCCCGTTCCACCTGATGGGCCTCACCGTCCTTGCGCATCAGAGTATGCCCGCCAAAAGCCCGCTGCATCGGCGTTGTTGGATCGCTGGAACCGAAATGCTGCGTATCGGTTTTCGCCAGATAGGTATCATCCGCCTTGGTCAGAATGATCCGGTTGATCGACGCAATTCGCGCGATGGGCATGTCGCGGCGCAGACGCCGGAAGACTGCGCCTGGATCGCGATCCAGCATGTCGAGCGTAGTTATTGTGTCAATCGGAACGGTCTTGCTCACAGGGGTGCCTCTGGCCGGAATGGGGAAATGCGAGCGACAGGATTATCCAACCGCGATGACGATTTCGACTTTGGTGGTAAGGGAGTTGCTGACCGTGCAGACAGATTTCGCCTGTTTGACGATCTTCTCTGCCAGTTCGGCGTCCTCAACAATGGAACCGACAACGGTGATCGTCACGGATTCGACCCGTCCCGGCAGATCGGTAGATTTCAACCCGTCCACCTTAACCTGAAACGGCTGCGGAGTGACCTTCTGCTGGTCTGCTGCCCATTGAACGGACTTCACGATGCAGGAACCAAGCGAGGCCAGCATCGTATCCACCGGAGAATTCACCGGCGGATGCGGCGTGGCATTGGCAGGATCGCCGTAGGCATAGAGGAAATTATCGCTGCCCTCAAAAATAACAAAGACGGGGCCAAAGGGTTTGGGTTTCAGTTTCAAAGCCATATCTGGGCCTTTCTAAAATAACAGGTCAGGAAGGAAGAGCGCGATTGCGGGGAACAGCGTCAGGATGAAAATCATGAACAGATGGATCACCCAGTAAGGCACGGTGGCAACAGCAACGCGACCAAGGCTGACCTGCCCATTTGTCAGGGCGCTAAGCACTGACAGGTTCAAACCCACCGGCGGGGTAATCTGGCCGATTTCAATCACAATGGTGATAAGCACGCCGATCCAGATCGCATCAAAGCCAAGGCCGGTCAGCAGCGGAAACACCACTGGCAGGGTCATGATCATCAGCGACAGCCCGTCAAAGAAACAGCCCAGTACCAGATAGACCAGCACTACGATCAGCAGGACGCTATAGGTGCCAAGCCCGCTGTCCGCCACGGTGGACAGGATTTGTTGGGGGATGCCCAGAACACTTACGGATTGCGCAAGGATCGTGGCGCCAAGCACCAGAAAGCCGACAGACGTGAACAGCAGCACTGACTGATAAATCGCCTCTATCAGTTTTTTGAACGTCAGATCGCCCCAAATGGACGAGATGATCACCGCAAGGACCACACCCACACCCGCCGCTTCGGTAGGGGTGGCAAACCCTGCAACAATGCTGCCGATCACCGCAAAGATCAGCGCCAGCAGCGGCCAGATCTGACGGAAACCGCGCAGCGCCAGCCAAAAGCCGACAGGGGTGTCATCGCGGGGCGCGATATGGGGATTTCGGATGCTTTTGACCAGTAGATAGGCCATGAACAGCAATCCGGCGAGCAAGCCGGGAATGATCCCCGCCGCGAACAGACGCCCGATAGAGGTCTCGGTCAGCGCCCCGTAAATCAGGAAGGACAGGCTGGGCGGGATCAACAGGCCAAGGGTGCCGCCCCCTGCTAGACTGCCCGTAATGGTGTCTTTGTCATAGCCCCGATTGGTCATCTCGGGATAGGCGACAAGGCCTACAGAAGCGGCGGTAGACAGGCTCGATCCGCTGACAGCGCCAAACAGGGTGCAGACAGCAATATTGGTGTGCAGCAAACCGCCCGGCACCCTGCGGAACAGGGGGGAAAACGCGGCATAGGCCTTCTGGCTGATGCCACTGCGCAACAGGATTTCGCCCAGCAGGATGAACATCGGCACAGCGCTCAGCGTGAAGGAATTGAATACATTCCAGATCGCGTCAATCGCAAGCGACGTTGCGCCATTGGAAAAGAAGTGCAGGATAGTCAGACCGGTCAGGCCAAGGGCCACGCCCAAGGCAACGCCGGTGCTGGCGGTGGCCAGAAGGCCGCCGATCAAAGTAAGCCAGAAAGACATCAGTGGGCTGATCCGTTAAGAGGTTGGTCAGGGTCGGGTTTAGGCATCCGGTCGATCAGTCCCAGCAGCCGCGCCACGAAAATGACCAGCGTCAGGAACAGGGACAGCGGCATCAGCGCCATCCAAGGGTACAGCAAAATCCGAGAGGTTTCGGTTTTGAGGCTACGTTTAAAGGCAAACTCGAACCACGGAATTGTCTCGTAGATCAGCCATGAAAAGAACACGATACCCACCAGCAGGGCCGCGATCTGGATGCCGGTGTGCATCGCGCCCGTCAAACGGTCTGCCAACAGCGCAACCCGCACATGTTTGGCGTTCAGCGTCACCATCGGCAGCCCCAGAAACAGCGAAACGCTCAGCAACAGGCCGACCACCTCTTCGGTGATATGAACCGGCGAATTTGCAAATTTGCGCATCAGCACGGAATACATGATGATGCCCACAATAGACACCATGCCAAGCGCAGCCGCGGAAGCACAAGCAAGGGCCAAGCCGTTCAGCCCCTGCGCAATCATGTGTTTAATCTTCTGCATCAGATCCGTCTTAGCGACCCAAGGCTTTTAGAACACGTTCGCGGTAGGCTGGCGCATTACCGCCGGCTTCTTCGGCCAGCATTGCCCATGTTTCTGTCACGGAAGACACAAACAATTCGCGGTCCGCATCGGAAAAATCCTCGGCCCAGGTCACACCCTGTTCGGCCAGTTTTTCACGGGCTTCCATTTCGCGGGCCTGATCATCTTCGTACTGGTTTGTACGGTTCCACAAGTCGTCCGCTGCTGTGGTGATCGCGGATTTGATCGCCTCGTCGGTTTCTTCCCAACGCTCAGTGGCCACACCAATCACGTAAGGACCGGACGCCATCGGGTAGAGGAACGACGCATGGCTCGCCACTTCTTGCAAGGAAACGGTGTGGGCATAAAGTGCTGGGTAAAGCGCACAATCCACAACGCCGGTTTTCATCGCCACATACATTTCTTCTTGCGGAATGATCTGGGCGGCAACACCAAGACGGGTGAAGGTTTCCACCTGATCCCGCGCCCAAACCCGCAGTTTCTTGGACTTCAGGTCTTCGATGGTGCGCACAGGTTCATCACGGCAGAACACGGAAACGGACAGCATCGGAATCGCCACATAACCAACCGAGGTTACATCCCAGTCTGTGAATTCCTCTTCGTAAATTTCCTGAACAGCCGGAATCGCTTTCTCAAATTCGTCGATCGATCCGATGGTGCCCTGTACCACCACGGAGCTGAGCGCAGGTGCGTCACGGCCCAGATAATTCGCCCACATCAGGCTCATCTCAACAGCGCCTTTTGGCAGGAATCGCAGTGTGTCGGTGTTTGGCAAACCAAGGGATCCGCCGCTGTAAAGCTTCAGCTCAAAATCGCCTTCAACGGTGGCGTTTACGTCTTTTACAAACTGTTCGATCTCTGCTGTTTCGGGGCGGGTTTCTGGCAGAAAGTTATTCAGCCGCCATTCTTCCGCGCTGACACCCGAAAGGGATGTCCCGAGGGCTGTCACACCAAGTGCGAGCGTTTGGATCAATTTTTTCATCGTAGTTCCTCCTGTGGAAGCTGTGTCAGCGCATTGGCGGAAACCCTAGCCGCGCTCACGTCAAATTTTAAACCAAAACCTATTGGTTTTGTCGTGTTTGTAACAGGTTATGAACCAAGAGTCGGGGGTAAATCAAAATATTAACCACAGTTTTGCGCAGATTGACGCAGAGAAATTGCACGGGTCGTCAATCGGTCACAACCATAGGTAAAGATGCGGCTGAAGCAGGGAAGGGCGACCCACGGACGAACGCAGTTGCGCCGGTGAACCGGTGCAATATCATGCGGACCGAAATACCGATTAAAGAACAAGACCAAAGGCATTGTCATGACATCCTCAATTACGATTCCCGCGCTGCAAGGCGTTGTTGATTTCGCGCTCTCCCATGAGACAAACTGGCCCCGTAGCATGTTCCATGACAACGGCGCTTATGCGGGCAGTTACGAGTGGCAGGAAACGGGCCCGTGGGCCGAGGTGGTCGGCCCCGTGACCGAACGGGGTGGACCGGCAGGGGTGATCCTGCATCACGGGAAACCGGTGGCAGAATGGGGTGATCCGGACCGGCCTGACATGACGTTTTCTATCGCCAAAAGTTATCTTTCGGTTTTGGCAGGACTGGCGGTTAAGGATGGTTTGATTGGCGATCTTGACGAGCCGATCAGCCGGAGCGTGGACGGCCCCCATTTTTCCTCTGCGCAGAACGCGGCGATCACTTGGCGACATATGTTGCAAATGAACAGCGAATGGCGCGGGGTGTTGTTTGGCAAGGATGACCAGATCGACCACCACCGTGAAATCGGGCCGGATGGGGACAACAGCAACAAGGGTCAGTTGCGCAAAGTCGGTGCGCCGGGCAGTCATTATGAATATAACGATGTGCGGGTAAACGCGTTGGCCTATGCGCTGCTACGGCGCTTTAACCGACCGCTGCCCGAGGTTCTGAAAGAGCGGATCATGGACCCGATCGGCGCGTCCGACACATGGCGCTGGGACGGTTATTCGACCTCATGGGTCGATCTGAACTGGCAGCGCGTGCAATCTGTGACAGGGGGCGGCCATTGGGGCGGCGGCATGGTGATCAGCGCCAATGATCACGCGCGTTTCGGTCTGTTCATCAGTCAAAACGGCAATTGGAACGGCGACCAGATCCTGCCCCAAGATTGGATGGCGCGGTCGCTGACACCCACCCCGACGCTTGAAAAGTACGGATTTCTGTGGTGGCTGAACCGTGGTCCGGGTGCAAACCCCGAACTGCCCTCTAACGCCTATAATGCCTTGGGGGCAGGGGGGAACTGCATCTGGATCAGCCCAGACGACAATATCGTCGCGGTGATGCGCTGGCTGAACTCTGCCGATCAGCCGGCGTTTCTGGAAATGCTCGTCAAAGCGATCCGCGGCTGAACTGGCGGCGCGGTCGTCAGTCCATGTCCTTCGGGCCATAGTTCCCGAACGCTGCAACCACCTCCTCCATCTGGGCGTCCGTCAGTATTTCGGGCGTTCCGGTGGAGAGTGCTAGCAAATAGACCCGCGCGAGATTGTCCAGTTCCTCCATCCGCCAAAGCGCGCGGTCAAGGGATTCCCCTGCTACCACAGCGCCGTGATTGGCCATGATGCAGCCGGTTCGCTGTGCCATTGCATCCGCGACCATGCGAGCCAGTTCGTCACTGCCAAACAGCGCGTAATCCACCAGCGGCACATCATTTCCCCCAAAAGCCGCGATCATATAGTGACAGGCTGGAATCGGGCGACGCTGCACTGCGATCGCTGTGGCGTGCACCGGATGGGCGTGGACAACCGCCGTCACATCCGGTTTGCTGTGCAGGATCGACTGATGGAACCGCCATTCGGTCGAGGGACGAATATCGCCCGACAGATCCGGATCGCCGGACAGCGGCATGGTGCACAGCATATCAGGACGCATCTTTTCGTATGGCACACCGGAGGGCGTGATCAGCATGCCCTCGCCGTAGCGCACAGAGATATTGCCAGAGGTGCCTTGATTCAGTCCGCTGTTTTTCATCCACAGACATCCGTCGATGATGCTTTGGCGCAGGGCGGTGTCTTGGGCGGGGGTCATAATGTGTCTTCCAGTAGTTTTTCAGCAGAAGCCGAGCATGTGATGAAATGGGTGACGTAGTCGCCGCGAATGGCGGCAGCGGCAGCACCAACGCGGTCCAGTCCGGCAGAGACAAGGATGCCCATCTCTTTGGCGCGCATCTGTTCCAGTGTGACTCCGATCAGCCTGTCCTCGTTCGGAGCGGGCATAGGCGTGCCTTCAAAATCTATCACGCGGCCGCATATTGCGGCAGCAGCCCCATCCTTGCGCATTTGCTCCAGTGTTGGTGCGTCCAGCAAGCCGGTCATGGCGATATGGCTGTCAGGGTCGGTGGTGCCTGCGGCAAAGATCACTTTCTTGCAATCTGTCACCATTTTAAGCTGCGCCGCTACCATCGGTTCGGCCTTCAATTGCTCACATAACTCTGCCGTGGACAGCATCAGCGGCACATGCAGATTGGCGCAATAGGCGCTAAACCGTTGCGCCAGCGTTGCTGCACAGTTCTCTGCCGCAAAGCCGATTTCAGAGGGTTTCGAGCCCAACAACTGCACAATCGTCAGATCGTCCATCATTAGTTTCGGCGCGATTTGGGCCAGCCGGTAAATCGTTTCGCCCCATGCGATGCCCAGATGATCGCCGGGTTCCAGAAGATGGGGCAACCAATCAGATGCTGCGCGGATCACCCGCTCTGCGGAGCGTTGTTGTGAACTGCCGTCCTCGGGCACCACCAGCGCATCAACCAGCCCGAATTTCGCTCGCAATTCGGACGCCAGCCGGTTGTTGCGAAACACATCGCTGTCCAGCGTAATGCGCACATAATCGCGGCGGCGGGCCTCGGCGAGATAATTAACCACAGAGGCGCGGCTGACATCGAGCCGCTTGGCGATTTCGTTCTGGTTCAACCCGTCATGGAAATAAAGCCATGCGGCCTCGATGATAAGATCGTCCTGCCGCGATCCGCGTCCGGCTGAATCAACGCCCGGACGCGCAGAGGAGGCGGACGCAGGCGCCACTTTTAGGCGCCTGCCATTTCAGGGAACAACGCAGCGAGCCCTTCGGGTGTCGCCTCGCATACGCCCCGTTCGGTGATCAGACCTGTGACCAGCCGGTTCGGCGTCACGTCGAAGGCAGGATTGCCCCCCGGTGTGCCTTCGGGCGTGACCTGAACCACACCGATCGAACCGTCTTCCATCGTGCCTTGAATATGGGTGGTCTCGCGCGGGCTGCGTTCCTCGATCGGGATCTCGGCCACGCCGTCATCCACGGTCCAGTCGATGGTCGGAGAGGGCAGAGCCACATAGAACGGAACCCCGTTATCATGGGCGGCGAGTGCTTTGAGATAGGTGCCGATCTTGTTGCACACATCGCCCCGCCGCGTGGTGCGGTCGGTGCCGACAATAACCATATCGACCTGTCCGTGCTGCATCAAATGGCCTCCGGCGTTATCTGTCACATAGGTATGTGGTACACCGTGGCTACCCAATTCCCAAGAGGTCAATGCCCCTTGGTTGCGCGGACGGGTTTCATCAACCCAGACGTGCAGCGGGATTCCGGCGTCATGGGCGTGATACATCGGGCTTGTGGCAGTGCCCCAGTCCACAGTCGCAATCCAGCCTGCGTTACAGTGGGTCAGCAAGCGGACAGGTTCACCGGCCGGTTTTTTCGCGGCGATTTCACGGATCAATTTCAACCCGTGTTCCCCGATCTGGCGGCAGATTTCCACGTCTTCATCCGCGATGTCATGGGCAAGCTGTAAAGCTGCCGCCGCACGCTCTGCTTCGGGCAGGGGGCGCATTGCCTCGCGACAACGGTTCAAAGCCCAACGCAAGTTGATCGCAGTGGGGCGGGTTTCATTCAACCGCTCCCACGCTGCATCCATATGGGCATCCGAGGCGTCCAGCTTTAACGCCAGCGCCATGCCATAGGCGGCCGTCGCCCCGATCAGAGGCGCACCACGCACACGCATTTCCACGATCGCGTCTTCAAAATCCTCCAGCGTTTTCACTTGCTGAGTGATAAATTCATACGGCAGGGAGCGCTGGTCGATGATCTCCAGCACGTCATCCTGTGCATTCCACCACAAAGAGCGGTAATGGGTGCCGTTTACTTTCATAGGATGTTCCTTGCGTTAAATGTCCGTGCCAGCGCGATCAGCGCTTTGGCATCTTTCAGTGTATCGGTTTTTAGCACCAGTTCTGCGCCCATTTGCAGGTTGCGGGCCTCAAGCGGCGCGCGAACGGTGGTGTCTTCAATGGTTTCAAAATCCGCATTATGGGCCAGCGACAGGCAACGGCGGTGCATTTCAATGCCACAAAACCGCAACGCGTCCTGCCAGATGTCCGCCAGAACACCGTCACAGGCTGTTTCGGAACTGTGGCCCTGATCTTCAAACAGGGATTTAGGAAATAACATGCCGGTGCGTTCGGTATTCCAAAGGTGGCGGAACTCTGCCTCAAAGCTGGACCAACATTCGGTGATCACGCTCAGAATCCAGTCTTGATAAGCTTCCAGATCGGTCCCCCGATGGGCGGGCTGGCTGAAATAGGCCATCAGGTAATTTGCGGTCAGCATCCCGATATCAAACCCCAGCGGCGCGTATTGTGCAAACTCGGGATCAATAACGCGGATTTCCGACTGTGTCGCCATGATAGATCCGGAATGCAGATCGCCGTGGACCATCGTTTCCGTGTTGGACGCGAATTTCGTCAGCATCACCTGCGCCATCCGCTTAAGTTCTATGTTGTTGCGCAGCTCGTTGATCACCGGTTCCAGTTCGGGGGTGTGATTGTTCAGCTCTGCCTCAAAGTACGGGTCGGTAAAAACCAACCCTTCGGTGATGGCGGGGATTTCCACATTGCCAGCGAACAACCCGACATCGGCCTTTTTATCGGCGGATGTCATCGACAGTTCGGAGCCGCGAAACGCCGTGCGGGCGCAGTATTTGCCGCAGAACGCGCCGAGATCGTCGACTTTTTCACCGGCAATCAGCTTGCTGCGCAGGATCACATGGGGGGAGAGGAATTCCATCACGATCAGCGCCTGATCCTCGTCAAAATGGTAAATCTCCGGCACAGTTCCCGGATCGCGGGCGGCCTGACGGGTCAGGGCATGATATTCAAAATAAGCGCGATAAAGCGGCAGTGGCCAGCTGTCTCCGACAAGGCGCACATAAGGCAGCGCTTGTTTTACGATAATGCTGCCCTGATCGCTTTGCACGATAAATACAAGGTTCAGATTGCCGTCGCCAACTTCCTTAACCTGCCAGCTTTCCGCATCCGTGCCGAGCCGTTCAGTGACCGCCGGAAGGGCGACCAGACGTGTTGAAAGTGTCTCTGGCGTCAGGGCCGTGTAATTCGCGTTCTCCATCCCGAAGTCTCCCGTTATTCCTGTGGTGTTTATCGCGACGGAAAGTGAACTAGTCAATAGACAAATGATTTGACAACTGTTGAAATGCTTACTATCGAAGGGGCGTGCCTCGGTTTGGCGGACTCAAAAACAAGATCTGGGAAAAAGCATGAAAGCCTGTGAAATCAGAGGACTGGAGAAGTCTTTCGGCCGCAATCATGTATTGCGCGGTATTGATCTGGATCTGGATTCTGGCGAGGTAGTGGTCCTGATGGGGGCCAATGGTGCTGGTAAATCCACCCTTGTGAAAATCCTCTGCGGGTTTCAGGGCGCGAACGCTGGTACCATGACGCTGGAAGGGCAGCCCTTTGATCCTGCGGATGCTGCAGACGCGATTGCGCGCGGTGTTGTGACAGTCCACCAGTCCATTGATGACGGTGTGATTCCCGATCTTGATGTAGCCACGAACCTGATGCTGAACCGGTTGACAGAGCACGGTGCAAGCTTGCTGGTGCGGGATCGCGCCTTGCGGGTGGCAGCGCGTAAGGTGGCCGATAATATGGGGCTTGATCTGGATGTGCGGGCGCGGGTGTCTGACCTGTCCGTTGCGGATCGCCAAATGATCGCCATTGCCCGCGCTATGGCCTATGACCCCAAAGTTCTTATTCTGGATGAGCCCACGTCATCCCTGTCAGCCTCTGAGGCGGAGCGCCTTTTTGCGCTGCTGGACCGGTTGCGCGAACAAGGCGTGGCCATTCTTTATATTTCTCACCGCATGTCCGATATCCGCCGCATTGCCGACCGGATCGTCTGTATGCGGGATGGCAAGATTTCCGGCGTTTTCGATCAGGCGCCGCTGGACTACGATGGTGCCGTTACGGCGATGCTCGGGCATCGGATGACGGATGTGAATATCGACGTTGCCTCCGGTGGGTCGGCTATTTTGGAAGTAGAGCGCGTGATGCTGGATGGCAGCGACACGCCGGTCAGTTTCTCTGCCCATGATGGGGAAGTCGTCGCCATCACCGGACTGCTGGGCAGTGGCAAAAGCCAGCTTGCGGATATGATTTTCGGACAGAAGCCGGTGAAGACGGGGCAGTTGCGGATTGACGGCCAGCCCTATGCGCCAGCCTCGGCTGGCCAAGCGGTTGCGGCGGGGGTTTTCATGTCTTCCAAAGACCGCAGCACCAATGCGGTGATCCCTGATTTTGATATCGCGAACAATATGACACTGCCGTTTCTGGGCAGTTTCAGCCGCCTGTCCCTGCTTAGTAAACGCAAACAACGCGGGGCGGCGACGGATATGATTAAACAGATCGGCGTCAAATGTCAGTCTGATCAGGACGGCATTGGCACCCTGTCTGGGGGTAACCAGCAGAAGGTTATGATCGGTCGCTGGTTGCTGGAAGACAGCCGCGTGTTGTTGCTGGATGAACCGTTTCAAGGTGTGGACATCGGCGCGCGCCGCGACATTGGCCGCCACATACGCGCCACCGCCAAGGGGCGCGCCACGCTGGTGTTCGCGGCCGAACTCGACGAAGCGCTGGAAATTGCGGACCGGATCATCGTGCTGCACGAAGGCGCGATTGTTGGCACCCATGAAAACTCAAACATCGACCTTGATGCGCTGATTGCGCAGGTCTCAGGGGCCAAAGACGCCCAAACACAGGCGAATTGACTATGAATAACGAGAAAATCCTAAACTTTGCGATCCGCTTCGGCTTTTTGATCCTTCTGATGGGGCTGGTGCTGTATTTCAGCCTGTCCGCCAGCGGATTTGCCTCTCCGCGGTCGGCGGCCTTTATCCTTCAATCCGTTGCGATCACGGGGATTCTGGCGCTTGGTGTGACCTGTACGCTGGTGGTGGATGGGTTTGATCTGTCAATTGGGTCTGTGGCGACAACTTCGCTGATGTTGTCTGCCTATGCGATGGTGATCCTTGAAATGTCGGCGTTTTCTGCGGTGATGCTGTGTCTATTCATGGGCGCTGTTGTCGGGCTGATCAACGGCCTGCTGATTGTGAAGTTCAAGGTGCCGGACCTGCTGGCAACCTTGGGAATGATGTTCCTGCTGATCGGTTTGCAACGGATACCGACACAGGGCAATTCCATCGCAACCGGCATGAAACTGCCTGACGGCAGTGTCGCTGAAGGCGCGTTTTCCCAAGCGTTCCTGTGGCTTGGCCGTCACCGGTTTGATATGGTGGTCGAACGTCTGGTTCCGGTTCCGGTTGTCATCTTCCTGATCACCGCCCTTGCCATTTGGGTGTTTCTGGAACTGACCCGTCACGGACGGTTGATGTATGCGATCGGCTCTAACGAGCGTGCGGCGGCCTTGGTTGGTGCAAATGTGAACCGCTACAAAATCGCTGCCTATATGATCTCCGGCGTAACGGCCTCTATCGGGGGCATCCTGTTGGCGGCGCGTCTGGGGCGTGGCGATATTGCCAGCGGTAACAATCTGTTGCTCGACAGTGTGGCAGCGGCTTTGATCGGGTTTGCGGTGCTTGGCGCGGCGCGTCCCAATGCCTTTGGCACCGCTGTCGGTGCGCTGTTTGTGGGTATCCTTTTGCAAGGGCTGACCATGATGAACGCGCCTTACTACACACAGGATTTCGTGAAAGGCGCGGTTCTTGTGATTGCGCTTGTCTTTACCTTCTACCTGAGCGCCAAGCGCGGTTCCGGTGGAAAAACCTAATCAACTGATGGGAGGAAAAATCATGTTGAGACGTCATTTTATTAAATTCGCAGGGCTTGCAGCCCTTGCCACAGGTCTGGGCAGCACCGCATTCGCGGATATGCCAGCCCCTCTGGACAAGCCGGAGGACGTAAAAATCGCGCTGGTGCGTTACCTGTCCACAGGCGATTTCTTCCAGTCTTACCTGTCTGGCGTGGAATCACAGGCGGCCGCAATTGGCATGGATCTTCGGGTGTTTGACAGCCGTCAGGACGCAGCATTGCAGGCGGATATGGTCGATCAGGCCATCGCCCTTGGCGTGGACGGGATCATCATTCAGCACGGTCTGACTGAATCCATGAAAGACGCTGCACAGCGCGCTGTGGATGCGGGCATCAAGGTTGTTGCGTTTGACGTAGATGTAGAAAACGCAGCGATCCCACAGATAGAGCAGTCCGACTATATGCTGGGTAAACTGGCGCTCGATCAGGCGATTGAAGATAACGGCACCGACTTTACCGCCGGTTACGTTTATGTTCCCGGCATCGCACCGCTGGACCGTCGTGATGTGGCTTGGGAAGAAGTGAAACAGGCCAATCCTGGCATCAAGGAAGCGGCTGTTTTTGGCACGCTCGACAATCCGATTGCCAATGCGGTTGCGAACCAAGCCCGTTCCATTCTGCAAGCCAACCCGACCATCAACGTGATGTTTGCGCCGTTTGACGAATTCGCCAAAGGGGTGAAAATCGCGGTGGATGAGGCCGGTCTGACACAGGATATCAAAATCTATTCTGCCGATGTCTCTACCGCCGATATTTCCGCCATGCGGGAACCGGATTCCGCTTGGGTTGCGACTGTTGCCACCAACCCGTCCGTTGTGGGTGAGGTTTCCGTGCGCACGCTGGCCCTGCTGCTGACCGGCGAAAACCCCGGCAACTCCGTTGTGGTTCCACCGACCCTGATCACGCAGGATTTCCTGAATGAACAAGACGTTAGCAACATGGAAGAACTGGGCGCCAAGATGCCACAATTCCAGCATGCAGATGTTGCGATGACGGACTGGATGCCACTTCCAGCACGCTAAATCGATCTATACCGGCCCGCTGTCACGGCGGGCCGGTGCCTCTAACGACCATCTTAACACCCAAAGGGTATCTGCCTTGTCCAGACCACTGCGCCCAGCATTTTCCAGCGAACCGCCCATCCGTGCGCCGTTGCGAGATCGTTCGCGCTGCGCCCCTTTGCATGTGTTTTTCTGCGTAAAGCGGTGGTGATCTAACCGCCTCTTTCGCCCCGAAACCGACCAACCGAATTTCCTTTTAAACCTGTCGGCCCCCCGCGCCGGCCAATGTGGAATATTGCCGTGAAGAACGAACGAACCACCGAAGACATTGCCCTTGGAATCCGCCGCCGCGTGTTTGAACATGCGATGCGCAACAATGGCGGGTATCTGTCGCAGGCCTGCTCCTCTGCCGAACAACTGGCTTGGCTTTATAATGAGGAACTGAACCTCGGCGCGCCAACTTTGCCGATGATCCCGAAACCGTTTGAGGGCGTTCCCCATGCGGACAATCCAGATTATCACACCGGAGCCGGATATAACGGTCCGTTTGAACCGGAGTATGATCGTCTGTTCATTGCCCCAGCGCACTACGCGTTGGTGGCCTATGCCACGCTGATCGAAACAGGCCGTATGGCGGCTGAGGGGCTGGAGATGTTTAACAAGGACGGCTCCAGCGTTGAAATGATCGGTGCAGAGCACAGCCCCGGCATGGAGGTGCATAACGGCACGCTGGGCATTGGTTTGTCTACTGCCGCAGGTCTGGCTTGGGCGCGTAAGCGTAAGGGCGAGAAGGGGCGCGTCTGGGTTTATATGTCTGACGGCGAAGTGCAGGAAGGCCAGACTTGGGAAGCGATCCAGTGCTGTGCGCACCACCGGATAGACAACGTCAAAGCGATCATGGATGTGAACCGCCAGCAATGTGACGGGGCGATGGATTCCGTCATGGAAGTGGGTGACATAAAAACCAAGATGGAAAACTTCGGCGCTGTAGTGGTCGAGGTAGACGCCCATAATGTCAACGACATGCGCGAGGCGGCCAAGACGAAACATGACGGGAAACCCCTGATCATTCTGGCCAACTCCAACCCGTTCCACGCCATGCCCATTCTGGAAGAACGTTTTCCGCGTCTTCACTATGTGCGTTTCAAATCCGAAGAGGAACGCGCCCGCATGAACATCTCAATCGCAGACTCGCTGGGTGTTGATCCCATCGACTACGCACACTGACCGGAGCCGTTAAAATGGTAGAAATGGTAAGCCGCCCCTACGAGCGGGCTTTTGAAAAACACGCACTCGCCAATCCCGAGGTTCTGTGTATCTCTGCGGATCTGACATCATCTTGCGAGATCGACAAATTCCGCGACAACCACCCCGACCAGTTCCTGTCTATGGGAATGGCCGAGCAAAACATGATGAGCTTTTGCGGCGGGTTGGGACTCGCTGGGTATCGTCCGTTTATCCACACCTTTGGCGTTTTCACTTATCGTCGTCCCTATGACCAGTTGATGGCGTCGATTGCCTATCCACGGCGCAAGGTGCGGATTATGGGGTTCTTGCCGGGTATCACGACACCGGGCGGCATGACCCATCAGGCTATTGAGGATATTTCGGTCATGCGCTCCATGCCGAATATGACGATCCTTGAAACCGGCGACGCAACCGAAGTGGAGAGCATCTGTGAAGCTGCCGACAGCATCGACGGTCCGGTCTATTGCCGCGTGCTGCGCGGCTCCATGCCCCGCCTGTTCGACACGCCGATCAAGGTCGGTGAAATGCGCGAGCTGAGCCTTGGCAATGATGTGCTGATCGTCACCGCCGGTATCACCACCGAAGAAGCCATGCGTGCAACCAAAGCGTTGGAAGCGGCAGGCGTTTCCGTGCGTCACCTGCATCTGCACACCATCAAACCTTTCAACGCCGAAGCGATCCTTGACCATATCAATGCGGTGAAAGGCGGGGTGATTACGCTGGAAAACCACGTCACCGAAGGGGGCATCGGGTCTCTGGTGGCAGAGGTCATGGCGGATAACGGTGTTGGCAAGAAACTGCGCCGTCTTGGGTTAAAAGACACCTATGCCCACGGGGGCAGCCGTGCCTATCTGATGCGCTACTACGGGTTGGACGCGCTGGCACTGACCCAAGGGGTTGAGGATTTGCTGGGTCAAAAGCTTGGCATTACCGAAACCGATCTGGCGGAAGCCCGTGTTGACGCGGTGCATTCGCTGGCCAAGGCCGAGGGTCTGTAATGGACCGCTTTACTGTAACCTACCGGATCGTTGCAGAGGATGACGCGGATGCAATGGCCCGCGCCGAAGCGATTGCGCTGGAAGACACAGTCGAAATCCCGCGCGATGTGGTTCCTACGGGCTATGTCGAGGATACAGTGCTCGGTCGGGTCGAGGCGGTCACGGCCTGTGGCAATGGCGTCTGGGTCGGGCGGATCGGGTATCACATGGATGCGGTGGGGCGAGAGCTGCCTCAACTGCTGAATGTGATCCTTGGCAACGCCTCTATCCTGCGCGGTGTGAAGGCCATCGACCTAAAGGCCAATGGTGCTCTGGCGGAACGGTTCCCCGGTGCGCGGTTCGGTGCGACGGGCTTGCGTGAACTGACGGGGCGCAAATCGGGGGGCTATGTCTGTCCTGTGATCAAGCCGCAGGGCAGTTCGTCCGAAACCCTTGCGCGGTTGTGTTACCTGACGGCGGTTGCCGGTGCGGATATCGTGAAAGAGGACCACGGACTGTCCAATCAGGATGCAGCACCGTTCAAGGAACGGGTCAAAGCCTGCGCCGCAGCGGTTCAACAGGCCAATCGCGAACGGGCGGATCAGGGCGACACCAGCCGCGCTCTCTATTTCGCGAGCATTGGCGGCCACGGCGATCAGGTACGTGATCTGGCGTATTATGCCAAAGACGCAGGGGCGACTGGTATTCTGTTGATCCCCGGTCTGTTCGGCTTTGATGCGATGAACCGGCTGGCACAGGATGCGGATTTCGGCCTGCCGATCATGGCCCACCCGAGCCATTTGGGGCCTTACGTTCTGTCACCCGATCACGGCTACAGCCACGGGATGTTGTTTGGCCAGCTGATGCGGATGGCGGGGGCCGATATTTCGGTCTTCCCCAATTATGGCGGGCGGTTCGGGTTCTCCAAGGACGAATGCAGTTCGATTGTAGATGCATGCCGTGCGGAAAATGGTGCCGGCCCTGCGATCCTGCCAAGTCCGGGTGGCGGCATGTCGCTCGACCGGCTTGGGGATATGATGTCCCACTACGGCGAGGATTGCGTCTATCTGCTGGGCGGCAGCCTGTTGCGCTATGGCGATGACATCGGGGATGCGATCCGCGAAATGCGAACGGCCCTTTCCGCGACCTGACAGATAAAAACAACCGGCGCGGGGAACCGTGCCGGTTTATTGCTTATGGTCATTCTGGCAGGCGGCCTCTTCCAGCGTGCGGATCATGTCTTTCATCGTCGTCAGAAACGCATCGTAGCGCTCCGGCCCGATGGCATCGTGCAAGGCTTTGACGTGGGCGGCGGCTTCGGTCTCCATCTGTGCCTGCATTGCGATGCCTTCTTCGGTCGCAATGCTTAGATGAATGCGCCGGTCACTGCCGGATCGCAGACGCTGGATCAGTCCCGCATCCTCCATAGACCGCAAGGCTTTGGTCACGCTCGACTTGTCCCGCGCCGAGGCCGTACCGATCTGCGTCTGGCTGATGCGGGGATTGCGCACGATCAGTGTCAGGATGGTGAAATGCCCCGGCTGCATCGCGTCCTTGCCAAGCCGCCTGCGAAAATCTTCATAGGCGACTTCATAGGCACGGCGCAGATACATGCCCATGAAATCCTGCAACATGCCCTGATCAATAGAGGCACTGTCTGGCGCAACATCCGCCCCGTATTTTAGAGGCGCATCTTCGGGGGGCGTCGGGTTTTGCTGTTTAACCATGCTCACCGCGCCAGTTCCGGCAGCACCATAACGATCCAAGGAAAGCCGATAATGATGATAATCCGTAGAAGGTCCGCCAGTACGAAGGGCATGATGCCACGGTACATTTCGCCGACAGATAGGTCGTCGATCACCGATTTGATCACGAATAGGTTCAACCCCACGGGCGGCGTAATTAGGGACAGTTCGGTGACCATCACCGCGAAGATGCCGAACCAGACCGGATCAAAGCCGAGTTGCGTGACAATGGGAAAGAAGATCGGGATGGTCAGCAGGATCATGGAAAGGCTTTCCATGAACATGCCCAGAAAAAGGTAGATCACCAGGATCGCCAGAATAACTGCCGTCGGTCCCAACCCTAAAGAGGTGATCAGATCGGACAGGGCGCCGGGCAGGCCGATCAGGTTCATGTAGTTCGAAAAGACCAATGCGCCGATCAGCACCAGAAACAGGCTGGCAGTGGTCTGGACCGTTTCCACCAGAGACTCCACCATATCGCGCCATGATAGCGAACGCCGCCACAGGGCAAAGGCCAGTGCGCCGGTCGCGCCCACTCCGCCTGCTTCTGTCGGGGTGAAGACGCCTTTGTAAAGTCCGCCGATAATACCGATAAACAGCAACAGGATCGGCCCGACGCTGCGCAGATAGCGTAAGCGAATGTCCCAGCCGACACGGGGCGCAGCAGGCGCGCGTGCAGGGTCCAATTGGGCCGCAACGCGGATTGCCGCCAGATAAAGTAGGATCGCAAGGATACCCGGAATGATACCTGCAATAAATAGGGAACCGATGTCCGTACCGGTCGCAATGCCGTATAGAACAAGGATCACAGAAGGCGGGATCAGGATGCCAAGTGTGCCCCCCGCCGCCACAGCCGAAGCCGCGAACCCATCCTTATACCCGTACCGGCGCATTTCCGGCACCGCCACTTTGGCCATTGTGGCCGCCGTTGCAAGGGATGACCCGCTGAGCGCGGAAAACCCGCCGCAGGCAAGGATTGTCGCCGCCGCCAGCCCGCCGCGCATGTGGCCGACAAAACCGTGGCACAGGCGGTAGAGGTCTTCGGACATCCGTGCTCGTGTCACAAAAACACCCATCAGGATGAACATCGGCAGCACTGATAGTTCATAGGACATGGTGGCGTTGATTGGCAGTTGCCCGATCATCCCCATCGCGGTGCGTTCCGACAGGTTGATCCAGATGCCCGAAAGCCCAACCAGCAGCATGGCCAGCGCAATAGGCATCCCGCCCATCATCAGCACAAAGACCCCGCCAAAAGAGATCGCTGCGATTTCCCAAACTCCCATTACAGGCTCCCCGGATGGTCTGAAGTTGCAGGACGGTTGCGCATGAAGGCCTCAACCGCGCACAGCAGAAAAGCCAGCGCAGCGACAACCAGCAAGACGGACATGCCCTGCGCGATCAGCCCCTTGGGCACCCGCAGTTCCATTGTCACCTCGTTATAGCGCAGCAACCGTTCCCCCTGTAACCAGACCCGCCATGCAATGAAGCCCATCAAAACAGCGCCGGTCATATCGGCGATAAAACCGGTAGCCCGCAGCAGTGCGGGCGGAAACCGGTCTACCAGAATGGTGACGGTGATATTGCTGCGCCGCCGGATCATCAGCGGGACAGCCGTGAAAACCATCAGGCCCATGCCGATCTCGATCATCTCAAAACCGCCCATCAAAGGACTGCGCAGACCGTAACGCATCACGACCCCGATGAAGGTCACGGACATGACGAAAAAGGCGATCAGGCCGGACAGCCATGCAAGGGCAAGGCAAAGCCTGTCGAAGACGGAGATTGCAGGTGTCATTACTGTCTCGGCTTGGAAAAAGGTCAGACGGCGCCCAATGAACCGGCGCCGTCTGTTGTGTCTTACTTAACCACGTTCACTTCGGTGTCCGCGCGGTAGTTCTGCACCATTGCGCGGGCGTAGGACAGGATTTCCTCGCCATTGAAACCCTTTTCCTTGGCGAGCGCGAGCCATTCAGTTTCCAGCGGTTTCAACGTCTCGCGGGCTTTGGTCACATCGGCTTCGGGTAGGGTGACAAATTCAACACCCTTCTCGTTCAGCTTCATTTCACCGTGCTTGTCGCCATTGGTCCATGCGAACCCTGACAGCATCGCAATCGCCATGCCGGAGTGTTTGTTGACCGCTGCCTGTTCAGCCTCGCTCAGCCCGTCCCAAGTGTCCTGATTGAAGGCCACCCAGAAAGTATCGGTATAGAGACCACCCGGAACACGGGTGATGGATGAAATAACCGGCGTGATGCCGAAGAAGTCGATGGATTCAGACGGGAAGGTAATCCCGTCCGCAACGCCGCGCGACATTGCGGTTTGTGCTTCGGTCGGGGGCAGTTGCACGGGGGACGCGCCCAGTTCGGACATGATCCGGCCCGTCACATTGCCACCCACACGAATGGTTTTGCCTTTGAGGTCTTCAAGCGTATCAACCCGACCTTTGGCCATGTTGATATTCGGGTTGGAGTGGGTGAACAGGCCAACCACATGGGCGCCGTCGTGTTCACCGTAATCCGCACCATATTTTTCATAGGTGAGCCATGAAGCAGCAGAGCCGGCCCACGGATCGGGGGACATGAACGGCAGGTCCATTACTTGCGTCAGCGGGAAACGGCCCGCGTTGTGGCCGGATACGCCGTAACCCACGTCAAACGCCTGATCGAGCAGTAGATCGAATTGCGCAGGGGGCGGGCCGAGCGCAGATGTCATAATCTCAAACTTCAGCGACCCGCCGGTTTCATCCTCAATCGCGGCAGCCCACGGTTTCAGGATGCCCGATACGATCAGGTGATGCGGTGGAAGCCACGATCCGACACGTATGGTTTTCGTATCCTGCGCCATGGCTGGAAGTGAACTGGCTGCCATCGCAAGCGCCAGTCCCCAAGTTGCTAATATTTTCATTTCACTCTCCCTTGTTGTCTTAATAAATCGATGATGCCTGTTTTTCGCGCCCTGTTAAAGCTTGCTTGGCCCGCTCAGTTTGTAAATTTCCAGCGCATCGGCTTCTTTGCCGCCCCGCGCGCTCAGCAAGCGGAACTGTTCTGCAGCGAGTGCCGAGAACAACACAGGCGAGCCGCAGGATTTTGCCAGTTCGCAAACGGAATCGAGATCCTTGAGCATGGTCTCCACATGCCCCAAAGGTGGTTCGTGCTGGGCATTGACCATACGGGGCAGGAAAATCTGCAACGGTTTGCTATCGGCAAACCCACCGGCGAGCGCTTCGGGCAGGCGGTTCGCATCGACCCCTGCATTGGTGGCAAGACGCGCGGCCTCGGCCAGAATGTTCATGGTACACCCGACAATCACCTGATTGCACAGCTTGGTGGTCTGGCCCGCCCCCGCCGGCCCCATCAGGGTGAAACGCGCGGCCATTTTCAACACAACGTTTTCAACCCTGTCGAAAACCTCCTGTTCGCCACCGGCCATAATCGCCAGCGTGCCTGCCTCGGCCCCCGGAACGCCGCCAGACACAGGCGCGTCGATCCAATCCATACCGGCCTGATCTTTCAGGCGTTCCCCCATGCTGCGGGTTGCGTCCGGTTGGATAGATGAAAAATCAACCAGAACCGATCCCCGCTTCGCGCCGCTTGCCACGCCGTTTTCCCCGAAAACAGCGGCCTCTACCGCTTTGGTGTCGGTCAAACACATGAAGACGATGTCCGAACGGGCCGCAACATCTGCCGCGTCTTGGCCCAGCTTTGCGCCTTTTTCCACCAGCGGCTGTGCCTTGGCAGCAGTGCGGTTCCAGACCGTCACCTCATAGCCTGCATCAATCAGACGGGTCGCCATTGGAGCGCCCATCAGGCCTGTTCCGATATATCCGACGGTTGGCGTATGTTGCATCATTCCATTCCTTTTCTGCGGGATGCCGGCCACTGCGCATTGCCCGCGTGCGTCACAGCGCCTTCATGGGCCTGTCCAACGGTGGCGGCGTATTTCGACAACAACCCTGCCTTATGGGGGGTTTCCGGTGCGCGCCAGCTTTTGCGCCGCTCATCCAGTTCGGCATCCGAAACATCAAGAGTGATTGTAGCTGCCGCGCCGTCGATTGTGATTGTATCGCCGTTTTGAACCAGACCCATCGGTCCGCCGGTGGCCGCTTCGGGGGCCGCGTGACCGATGCACATGCCCCGTGTTGCGCCCGAGAACCGACCGTCTGTCAGCAGCGCGACTTTCTCGCCCATGCCCTGACCGTAAATCAGCGCCGTCAGGCCCAGCATTTCACGCATGCCCGGCCCGCCGACGGGGCCTTCATTGCGCACGATCAGAATTTCGCCTTCTTTATAGTCGCGAGTGTGTACCGCCTCCACCGCATCGTCTTCGCTTTCGAAAACGCGGGCCGTTCCGGTGAAGGTCAGGGATTTCAATCCGGCCACTTTCAACAAAGCACCGTCGGGACAAAGATTGCCTTTCAGCACTACAACACCACCGGAGTCCATGATCGCATCTTTCACAGGGCGGATGATCTCTCCGTCCGGTGCCGGTGCGTCCTGAACTTCTTCGGCAAGGGTGCGGCCTGTAACTGTCAGCGTGTCACCATGCATATAACCATGCGCGATCAGTTCTTTGATCACCACATGGGCGCCCCCGATTTCGTAGACATCCTTCGCGTGATACTTCCCACCCGGACGCAGGTTGCCGATGAAAGGCGTCCGTTGCAGCACTTCGGCCACATCATCGGCGGTGAAAGGAATGCCAGCCTCGTTCGCGATGGCTGGGATATGAAGCGCCGTATTGGTGGACCCGCCCGTCGCCGCCACAATCGCGCAGGCGTTTTCCAGTGCCTTGCGGGTGACAATGTCACGGGGCAGGGGACCGCCCCGTTCGATCATATCCATCACCAGCGCACCGGCGCGGTGGCCAACGCCCTTACGCTCGGAATAGACACCGGGGATCATAGAGGAGTTCGGCACGGTCAGTCCCAATGCTTCTGACACCATCGCCATTGTGTTGGCCGTGAACTGGCCTGCGCAAGACCCGATAGTGGGTTTGCAGGCTTCTTCCAACTGGGTCAACTCGTCATGGGTCATCGTACCGGCCTGCACCGCGCCCACGGCTTCGTATGTGTCAAGAACGCTGACATCACGGCCCTGAAAACGCCCCGGCAAAGCCGACCCGCCGTAAACAAACACAGAAGGCACATTGCAGCGCACCATTCCCATGATCACACCGGGCAAGGTTTTATCACAGCCGCCGTAGCCAACCACCCCGTCATAGGCGTGGCCGTGGATCACGGCTTCGATGCTGTCGGCGATCAATTCGCGGCTGACAAGGCTGAACTTCATGCCTTCGTGGTTCATCCCGACACCATCGGACACAGAGATCGTCGTGAACTCCCGCGGGGTGCCGCCTGCCATTGTCACGCCTTCCTTGGCGTATTCGACCTGCGTGTAATGGGTCATGTTACAGGGGGTCGTTTCCCCTTTCTGGCTGACAACCCCGACCATCGGCTTGGCAATCGCTGCATCATCGAGCCCCATGGCGTGCATGAAAGCTCGATGGGGGCTGCGGTCCAACCCGTCAGTCGTAATACGCGAGCGGAGGGGCTTTTTAGGATTGGACGCCATTGGAAGGAACCTCAAAGAAAGTTGCAAAGTAGAAGGTTTATTCTTGAACAAGACACCCGAATCCCGTTTTGTGTCAATATTGAATTCGAGGATTTGCTATGAAACTGATCGCCAACATCTCTATGATGTTCACCGAACTGCCCTTGGTCGAGCGGCTGGCCGCTGCTGGTCAGGCCGGGTTTGAAGGGGTGGAAATCCAGTTTCCAGCGCCTGAAGAAACAGCCGAAATCGCCGCCGCCAGTGCTGCAAGCGGGATGCCGGTGACGCTGATCAACGTGCCACGCGGACCGGGGGATGCGGTGGGGCTGGCCTGTTTGCCGGATCAGCAAATCGCCTACCGCGCGGCGGTGCAAAGCTGCGCGAAGCAGGCAGAGACGTTGCAGGTGCGTAAAGTTAACGTACTGGCTGGACGGCCGCCGGAAGGGGCTTCACGGGCAGAATGTCTTACGGTTTTGAGAGACAATCTTATCTACACCGCGGATGTCATGGCAGAAATCGGCGTCAAGGTAATGATAGAACCGGTTAATCGTAACGATGTTCCGGGGTTCTTTCTAACCGGACTCTCCGAACCGCTTGCGCTGTTAGAGGACCTGTCCCATCCCAATCTTGCGCTGCAATTTGATTTCTACCACATGGCGATCACTGAACCGGACCTGCCCGAAGCGATCACGCGGGCCGGTGCGCGGATCGGGCATGTGCAATTCGCCGATACGCCAGGCCGTAATGAACCAGGCACCGGCACCGTCGATTTTGCAGCGGCGCTGCAAGCCTTGCGCGAAACCGGTTATAACGGCGAGGTCTCGGCAGAGTATAACCCGAAGCACAAGACGACAGAGGGGCTGGACTGGATGCCCGAATTCAAAAGGATGCTGACATGACACTAAGCGAAAAAGTCGCTGAGAATATTCTGAAGGACGTGCAATCCGGCGCACCGTTCAAGCCCTATAGCGAGACTCCGCCCCGTTCGGTGGAGTCCGCCTATGAGATTCAGGACATTTTGACGGGTCATCTTCAGGCCCCTGACGTCCGTGGTCCCGTTGCCGGTTGGAAGATTGCTGCAAATTCCGCAGTGCTGATGGAGCGTTTCAAGCTGAAAGAACCGGCCACAGGGCGGGTGTTCAGCAAGCAACGACAGGAAACGGGGGTGGAGTTGAAGGCGGCTGATTACGCCCAGTTCGCCTTTGAGCCGGAAATTGTCGCGGTGATGAAAGACACGCTCGTGCCCGGTGATACGCCTTTCACCGCAGCGCAGGTTGCTGCAGCAATTGACCGGTTTGTGCCGGGGCTGGAACTGCTTGATATGCGGCAAACGGATATGCCGAACGCCCATATTCCCGACGCTATCGCGCAGAATATATCGAACGTCGGCGCTGTCACGGGCGGGCCGGGTGTTCCGCCCGAAGCACTGGACACGGATGCGATCCGCACCGTTTTGCGCATAAACGGAGAGGTGCAGCACGATGTGACCGGTGCAGCGCCCCAAGATCCGCTGACAGCTGTGACTTGGCTTGCCAATCATCTGGCCTCGCGGGGCTTTGCGCTGGAAGCGGGACAGATTGTGATGTGTGGAACCCACAGCCCGATCTGGCACCACGAGGGCACCGGAGAGATCGAGGTTTCCATGTCGGGCTTGGGCAGTGTGAAAGCAACGCTCGCCTGAAAAAAACCAGCGAACGGGCGAACCTTAGGGGATCGCCTGTTCGCTCTCCCCGTCGCGCAGTTGTCCTGTCGCCAGCCAGCTGAGAACCAGCATCAGCGCGGCTGTGGCCAGACACATCGCTATGCCGCCAAGCTGGTAAGTGATCCCTGACAACAGCGTTCCCACCAGACGCCCCGCCGCATTGGCCATATAATAGAACCCCACATCCATCGTCACCCGCTGCGTATTGGTAAAGCCAAGGATCAGGAACGAATGCAGTGCGGAGTTCACGGCAAAGATCGCGCCAAAGACCAGCAGGCCGAGCACGACAATTACTGTGAGAGTTGGCGCAGGTTCCTTCGCCAGCCAAATCAACAACGCAAGTATTGCGGGAACGACACACAACATTCCGACCCATTTTTGCGCCAGCGCCAGCAGCTCTGATCTGTTACGGGCCGAGGCGTTCAGGATGCGCGGGGCGCTGCCCTGTACGACACCATAAAGAATGGTCCAGATTGCCATGAAACTGCCGATGGTGAAAAAGGCGGCGCGGTTGCTTGCCTCGGTGCCGTCGGACAGGACTGCGTAGAAATAGATCGGGATGCCGACCACGAACCAGACATCTCTGGCGCCAAACAGGCACAGGCGCGCGGCACTCAGCCAGTTGATGTTGCGGTTCTTGGAAAAGACCTCGACGAATTTTGCGTCGCGCCGCCCTGCGGGCAGGCCCTTTGGCATGGCGACCAGTGTGGCGATCAGGATGACGAACAGGATCAGAGCCATTGCCAGCACCGAAACCGTAAACCCGGCCAACCCCAACAGGGCCGCCCCAAGCAGAAAACCCGCGCCCTTTATCGCGTTTTTGGAACCGGTCAGCACCGCCACCCAGCGAAACAGGTTGCTGTCCCCCGCCGGTGCCAACACTTTGACAGCGCTCTTCGCGCTCATCTTTGACAGGTCCTTGGCCACACCTGAAAGCCCCTGCACAAGCATCACAAAAACAACCGAGGCCGTGATCGACCAACCGGGCGACAGTTGGGTCAGCGCGAGCAAGGCGACCACCTGCAAAGCCAGCCCTGCATATAGCGTGGAGGTCAGCCCGAAACGGGCCGCAATCCAGCCCGCCGACAGATTGGTGACAACGCCTGCGATTTCGTAAAGGACGAACAAGTAAGCCAACTGCACCGGCGAAAACCCGAGCGTGTGAAAGTGCAAAAGCACCAGCATCCGCAGTGCACCGTCTGTCAGCATAAACGCCCAATAGGCCGCCGTGACCGTTATATAGGCGGAAAATCCGGCCGCCCGTGTCACAGTCCAACACCCACCATCAGCGCCACATCCACCAGACGATGCGCATAGCCGTATTCATTGTCATACCACGCATAAATTTTGACCTGCGTGCCGTTCACCACCATCGTGGACGGTGCATCAATAATCGTGCTGCGGGTGTCGTTTGTATAGTCACAAGACACCAAAGGCCGCGTTTCATATCCAAGGATTCCTTTCAGCGGGCCGTCAGCGGCGGCTTGGAACAGGGCGTTCACCTCCTGCGCTGTGGTTTCACGCTCCAGTTCAAAAACGCAGTCGGTCAGAGACGCATTCAGCAGCGGCACCCTGACAGCGTGGCCGTTCAGCTTCCCTTTCAGTTCGGGGTAGATCAGCGTGATCGCCGTGGCGGATCCGGTGGTCGTCGGGATCAGATTGGTCAGGGCAGAACGCGCCCGCCGCAGGTCTTTGGCGGGGCGATCGACGATTGTTTGTGTGTTGGTCACATCGTGGATCGTGGTGATGGAACCATGCTTGATTCCGATCCCTTCCAGAAGAACCTTTACCACAGGCGCAATACAGTTAGTCGTGCAACTCGCCGCTGTGACGATGCTGTGGGTCGCTGGATCGTAGGTATCGTTGTTCACGCCATAGACAATGTTGGCGGTCTGTCCGTCCTTTACAGGCGCCGAGACAACAACTTTTTTCACGCCAGCGTTAAAATAGGGGGACAGTTTTGCCTCGGTCTTGAAGGCGCCCGTGCAGTCGATCACCACATCGACACCGTGCAGTGGCAAGTCTTCGAGCTTGCGGGTCTTGGTGACGGGGATTCGCGTTCCGTCAATGGTTATTGAAGTGTCATCCGCAGAAATCTCGGCGTTCCAGCGGCCATGAACGGAGTCAAATTCCAGCAGATGGGCGTGCATGGCGGGATCGCCCTCTGCATCATTCACAAACGCGATTTCCGCCCCTTGTTCCAGCAGCGGGCGCAGCGCCAGTTTCCCCATCCGGCCCAAGCCGTTAATTGCATAGGTTGTCATTGTTTCAATCCATTCCTGATCCGCCATCCGCCTGCGCGGAGTTTATCGCATGGATATGTAAAACTATTGTGACAAACAAGGTGGTTTGAAGGACCGGCAATCCAACATCGCCGGTCCGAGCTTGGTTAGTCTACGGCATAGACCTGTGGGGCGCCGCCGTCCTTCATACTGTAGACGGTGAAGGGTTCCTGTTTGGTGCCCCCCATCCCCGGAGACCCTTGCGGCATGCCGGGCAGGGAAATCGCAGAGATGTCCGGTTTTTCTGCCAGCATTTGTTCGATCACACTGACAGGGACGTGGCCGCTTACTGCGTAATCTCCGATAATGGCCGTGTGGCAACCCTGCAAACCTTCAGCGACACCGGCCTTGCGGTTGATCTCGCTCAGGTCATGGGTTGGGATGATCTCTACCTCAAAACCATGTTCGCGCAGGTACTCTCCGTGGACTTCGCAGCAGCCACAGGACGGGTCTTTATAAAGTTTAACCTCCTGCGCTGCGACCGGAGAGGAACCGCTTCCGATTGCAACAAAGGTGTAGACTGCGAGGGACGCCGCCGCTGTTCCCATTAAGGATAGGCCGCGCTTTTTGGTGATTTCGAATTTCATCTTCAGTTTCCTTATCTGTCGCCGGTGGTGTCCGGCGGAATTCATGTTGGATTGGTCGGGATCTAGGCTTCGGCACCGACACGGATTACGCCCATCATACCGGCGGCCTGATGTTCCAGAATATGACAGTGGAACATCCAGTCGCCTGGATTGTCCGCCACAAAGGCGATATCTACCTTTTCTTTGGGGGCCATCATGACAGTGTCCTGCCATTCCTTAAAACGCGTGGGCTGGTCGTTGCGGGCAATCACCCGAAAGCTGTGACCGTGGAAGTGGATCGGATGGGGCCACGCGGTACGGTTTTCCATGCTGAGGATATGGGACGTCCCCTGTGCGAGCTTCAAAAACGGTTCCTTCACCGGACCCTTGGCTGCGACGCCGTTAATGAACCACATGTTGCCTTGCCGCATCTGGTTCATCATGGACATCATACCGCCCCCCATCATGCCTTGACCCATCATGCCGCCGTTAAAAATCACTTCGTGCCGCGTGGCAGTGGCGAGATCCGGTTCGGACAGCGGGTTAGGTGCAAGCTCTATCGACCAATCCGGCACAGTGCTGCGCAGCAGCGTGGCATCATGGACGAAATCCAGCAGTTTGTATTCCATCCGGTTGTAAAACACATCCTGCACGGGCAGCGCTTCACCGGGTTTGCCGGACATATCCAAAACCAGATCAACGCGCATCGCAGGTCCGATAACAACCACGCCACTCTCTGGTGCATGGGGGCTCACCGGCTGCCCGTCGATTGCAATGACAATTGGCGATAACGCGCCAAAGTCCAACCCGAATATCCGTGCGTTGGCGGCATTGATCAACCGCAGCCGGATACGCTCTCCGGTTTTCACCGCGAGGCGGTCGGGCATTTTGCCGTTGATCGTGACCGTGTTGCCCATCCGCCCGCCATGGCCGGCGTCGTGCATGGAACCAAACCCGCCTGCGATCTCGCCGCCTTCTGTCAGACGCCAGTCGTCCAGCATCCATGTCAGGTCTCGGTCTACTTTTATCGGGTCGTGTTCTTCCACAATCAAAGGTCCGTATAGCCCGTGACCAACCTGCTTTGAACTGTTGTGGTGCGGGTGATACCAGAATGTTCCTGCGTCCTGCACGTCAAATTCGTAAAGGAATTTTCCACCTGCCGGAATCGCGGCCTGTGTCAGGTCCGGCACGCCATCCATTGCATTCGGGGTGCGGATGCCGTGCCAATGGATCGTGGTGTCTTCGGGCAAATCGTTCTGCGCTTCGATGCGCAGTCGCTCGCCTTGGCGCACGCGAATTGCTGCACCCGGAACTGCGCCGTTGTAATGCCAAACCGGCGTCAAACCGAAAGGGGCAGGGCGCAGGGCAGCTTGGCCAGTTGCAGCGCGTAGCGTGATGGGATTTCCCGTCGATGTGGCCGTTGCACCAGCGGCTATTTTTGTGGAGGCGGCAAAGGCCGCGCCGGAGGCGAGAAACTGTCGCCTGTTTAGAAATGGGGTCGTCAACATGTGGTCGTCCTTGAACTGTCATAGATGCGCGCGTTCAGCATTGAAGCCGCGCGATTGATTGCTACCCAAAGGGGCGGCGGTGTCAGGTTCAAAGAGAGGCTTTTGGCGGAAACGGTTCTGGCGGGGCGGCCATCCCAGAAAGTTTAGGCCCTTCACCTGCCTGTATTTGCGTGTCTGGCGCGGCGGTGGGAAACGACAGACCCTCGCCGAGCGTGCAAGCGCCGGTGCCCCCTGCCATGCAGTTCGTCGCACAGCCATCGTTGCAATTTGCAATCTGATCTGCTTGCGTGGGATCGCATCCAATACACTCTGCACTGGTTTTGGCGGCATCAACGTGATCCATTTGCGCCATCTCAACGGCGGGCGCAGATGCGCGCACCTCCGAAGGGGCGACTAGGGCCGTGAGTGCCAGCACAAGGCTGAGTATGAGGCAGATTACTGGTTTCATTGCCCCCATATGGGGGCTTCCAGTGGGGGAGGGTCAAGCTGGACAACTGATTTTCAGGCAAAAAACTGCGGAAAATTTGTCGCAGTCCGGTGTTGGTTGCCTGTCAGGGCTAAATCTTCGTAGGCGGATAAGGGGCACCAAGGGTTGACAGTGAGATGCCGATTAATTAACAACGCAATCATTAACGCATTAAGGACTATCATGCCCCATTTTCATATCGAATACTCCGGCAATCTCGAAGACGTCGTGGATATGGGCGCCCTGTGCGAAACGATCCGCGCCACGGCTTCTGCGATTGATACCTTCCCTACGGCAGGTATTCGTGTGCGTGCGATCCGTGTGGATCACTACGCAATTGCGGACGGCGATCCAAAACACGGATTTGTTGATCTGTCTGTGCGCCTGCGCGAAGGCCGCGCGGCTGACGTTAAACAAGACGCCATCGCACGCATTTTCTCTGCCGCGAAAGACTTCCTCGCCCCTGTTATGGCGACCCGTTCCATCGCGCTCTCTGCTGAAATGCGCGACATAGATGGGGCACTCTCCCCCAAATGCGGCACCATCCGCGATCACATGCCCGCTGCCAACTGAAGGACACATCATGACTGCACGCGACGATAACATCCATAAGCTTGAAAGCTATCTGCAGCGGTTCCGCGACACGGGGATCAAGAACCGGATTGGTGGCGCAGACACGGACGGAAGTGCCGGTGTGTTTCAGTCCACCTCCCCCGTTGATAAAAGCGTGATATGTGATGTTGCCGAAGGAAATGCGGCTGACATCGACAAGGCAGCGAACGCGGCCCATGATGCGTTTGCGGATTGGCGTGATCTGCCTGCGCTGGAGCGTAAGAAAATCCTGATCCGCATTGCCGAAGGCATCGAAGCGCGGGCCGAGGAAATCGCCTTGTGCGAATGCTGGGATACCGGACAGGCCTACAAATTCATGTCCAAAGCCGCCCTGCGCGGGGCTGAAAACTTCCGCTACTTTGCCGATCAGGTGGTGCAAGCGCGGGACGGGCAGCACCTGCAATCCCCGACCCTGATGAATATCACCACCCGCGTGCCGATCGGTCCCGTAGGCGTTATTACGCCGTGGAACACGCCGTTTATGCTGTCCACTTGGAAGATCGCTCCGGCACTGGCGGCAGGCTGCACTGTGGTGCACAAACCCGCCGAAGCCTCGCCTTTAACGGCCCGCCTGCTGGTGGAAATCGCAGAGGAAGCCGGACTTCCGCCGGGTGTTCTGAACACGGTGAACGGCTTTGGCGAAGAGGCAGGCAAGGCGCTGTGCGAGCATCCCAAGATCAAGGCGATTGCCTTTGTGGGGGAAAGCCGCACCGGTAGTCTGATCACCAAACAAGGTGCGGACACTTTGAAGCGCAACCATCTGGAGCTGGGCGGTAAGAACCCTGTTATCGTGTTTGACGACGCCGATCTGGACCGTGCGCTTGATGCTGCGATTTTCATGATCTATTCGATCAACGGCGAGCGCTGCACGTCCTCCTCCCGCCTGCTGATCCAAGACACCATCCGTGAAGAGTTTGAGGCAAAGCTGATCGAACGGGTGAACCGGATCAAAGTGGGCCATCCGCTCGACCCTGCAACAGAAATCGGGCCTCTGGTGACAGAGGTACATTTCAACAAGGTCACCAGCTATTTTGACATCGCCAAACAAGACGGCGCGACAGTCGCCGCTGGCGGCGAGGTTGTCGGCGAAGAGGGCTATTTCGTGCGCCCGACGCTGTTCACACAGGCCACAAACCAGATGCGGATCGCACAAGAGGAAATCTTTGGTCCGGTCCTGACCTCTATTCCTTTCAGCACCGAAGAAGAAGCGTTGCAGATTGCCAATGACATTCCCTACGGACTGACCGGCTATGTCTGGACCAACGATCTGACCCGTGCCCTGCGCTTTACCAACAAGCTGGAGGCGGGCATGATCTGGGTAAACTCGGAAAACGTGCGCCACCTGCCAACCCCGTTCGGCGGCGTCAAAGCCAGCGGCATCGGGCGTGATGGCGGCGACTGGTCGTTTGAATTCTACATGGAACAAAAACACATCGGTTTCGCCACCGGACAGCATAAAATCACCAAACTGGGAGCAAACTGATGCCTGTACCTGCACCAAACCTTTACCCCGACTTTAATACGATCCGCCTGTCCCATGCGTGCCTGAACGTCAAGGATCTAGCGGCCTCCAAGACGTTTTACACTGAAATCCTCGGGCTTCAGGTAACGGACGAGAGCGATACGCACGTCTATCTGCGCGCGATGGAGGAGCGGGGCCATCACTGCATTATCCTGCAAAAATCCGACCAGCCCGGCACGGTTGAGGTGATGGGCTTTAAGACTTTTGACGAAGAAGATCTGAATAAGGCTGAAACCTATTTCAAGGCCAAAGGTCGCCCGACTGAATGGGTGGAACGTCCCTATCAAGGCCGCACATTGCTGACATCTGACAACATCGGCATTCCGCTGGAGTTCTATCACAAGATGGACCGTTTGGAGCCTATCCACCAGAAATACGCGCTCTATCGCGGGGTGAAACCTTTGCGGATTGACCACTTTAACTGTTTCTCACCGGATGTGGATGCCTCGGTTGCGTTCTACAATGATTTCGGTTTCCGCGTGACGGAATACACCGAGGACGACGAGAGCAAGAAACTTTGGGCAGCATGGATGCACCGCAAGGGCGGCGTGCATGATATGGCCTTTACCAACGGCACCGGACCGCGGATGCACCATGTTGCGTTCTGGGTGCCGACACCGCTGAACATCATCGACCTGCTGGATCTGATGGCGACCACGGGTTATGTGGACAACATCGAGCGGGGGCCGGGGCGGCACGGAATTTCCAATGCCTTCTTCCTGTATATTCTGGACCCGGACGGGCACCGGATCGAAATCTACTGTTCGGATTACCAGACGGTCGATCCCGATATGGAGCCGATCAAATGGGATTTGAAAGACCCGCAACGCCAGACCCTTTGGGGTGCGGCTGCACCGCGCAGCTGGTTTGAACATGGCACCAATTTTGTCGGCGCCGAGACACGCGACTCTGACATTCAAGCCAGCCCCATCATCGCACCATGAGGACCCCAGACATGCGTTTTGCAACCTATACTGCCGAGGGTGGAACATTTTACGGCGCAGTGACAGACGCCGGAATGATCCCTTTGAACGACACCTTCCCGGAGTGGCCGACACTGCTGGACGCGATCAAAGCTGGCGGACTGGGCGAACTGGCCGAGGATGCGCAGGGACGCACGCCGAGCCATACCGATTATCAGTTCGAAATGGTTCTGCCCAATGCGCCGCGTATCCTGTGCGTCGGGGTGAACTTTCCCGACCGGAACGCGGAATATAAAGACGGGTCCGAACAGCCAAAATATATGTCGCTGTTTCCCCGTTTCGCCAGCGGTTTCACAGGCCATGACCGCCCGTTGATCCGTCCGCCAGAAAGTCCGCAGCTCGATTATGAAGGGGAAGTTGCGATTGTGATCGGCAAGGGCGGCCGCAGGATTTCGCAGGCGGATGCGTACGACCATATTGCAGCGCTGACGATCTGTAATGAAGGCACCATCCGCGACTGGGTGCGCCACGCGAAGTTCAATGTAACCCAAGGCAAGAACTGGGACAATTCCGGAGCAATCGGGCCGTGGCTGGTGCCCTTCACGGACGCAGCCCAACTGGATGACGCCCGCATCATCACTCGCGTTAACGGAGAGGTGCGTCAGGACGATGTGCTGTCCCGCATGATGCACCCGATCCGGCGCGAGATCGAATACATCTCTACGTTTATGACCCTGCAGCCCGGCGATGTTATCGTCACCGGCACGCCAACAGGCTCGGGCGCACGGCTCGACCCGCCGCAGTTCCTGAAACCCGGTGACGTGGTAGAGGTAGAGGTGAACACCATTGGCACCCTGCGCAATTTGATCGAGGATGAAGCGCAATGACCCCTGAAGACCACGCAAGGGCGGCGGCTGATTTGTTGCAGGCCGAGGCCTCCGGCACGCAGATCGGTCTGCTGACTAAACAGTTTCCCGAAATGGGTATGGATGACGCCTATGCGATCCAGAACGCGATTTATCGTGCGAAACTGGAACAGGGGCGCTCGGTTGTCGGCTGGAAAATTGGTCTGACCTCTAAGGCGATGCAATCAGCGCTGAACATTGATATTCCCGACAGTGGCATTCTGTTTGACGATATGGTTTTTGCGGATGGTGCAGTCGTGCCAAAGGGCCGCTTTATTCAGCCGCGCATCGAAACAGAAATCGCGTTTGTGCTGAAATCCGCAATCGGTGGCGCGGATGTGTCCCGCGATGATGTGCTGGCAGCAACGGATTACGTGGCTCCAGCGTTGGAAATCCTAGACACCCGCATATTGCGCGCCGATCCGGAAACGGGGCAGACCCGCAAGGTGTTTGATACCATTAGCGACAATGCCGCCAACGCCGGAGTTGTTCTTGGGGCGCAGCGCCACAAGGTGGATGCCTTCGATCTGCGCTGGGTCGGGGCGATCACTTCGCGCAACGATGAGGTTGAGGAAACCGGACTCGGAGCAGGGGTTCTGAACGATCCGGTAGAAAGCGTTGTCTGGCTCGCCCGTCGCATGGCGCAATACGGTCAAAGCCTCGCACCGGGGCAGATCATCCTGTCCGGCAGCTTTATCCGGCCCGTTGAATGTCCATCTGGGTCAAGAATTACAGCGGATTTTGCCGATTTCGGCTCTGTCAGCGTTTCATTTGAATAGGAATTTCCCCCATGCCAGCCCCGAAAAACACGTTCAAACAGGCCCTCAAAGACGGCGACCCGCAAATCGGCTGCTGGCTCGGGCTGGCCGACCCCTATATCGCCGAGATCAGTGCCGGAGCAGGGTTTGACTGGCTGCTGATTGACGGGGAACATGCGCCAAACGACCTGCGCTCCATTGTGGCGCAGTTGCAGGTGATCGCGGGGCGTCCCGCCCATCCTGTGGTCCGTCCGCCGATTGGCGAGGTCTGGATGATAAAACAGCTTCTGGATGCAGGCGCGCAAAGCCTGCTGGTGCCGATGGTGGAAACAGCCGAACAGGCGCGCGAACTGGTGGCGGCTGTGACCTACCCGCCCCACGGTTTGCGCGGTGTAGGATCAGCGCTCGCCCGTGCGTCAGATTTTTCGGGGATCGCGGATTATCTGACCACTGCCCGCGATGAAATCTGCCTGTTGGCGCAGGTGGAGAACCAGAAGGGTATGGAGGCGCTGGATGACATTCTTGCAGTGGAGGGTCTGGATGGCGTGTTCATCGGTCCGTCCGATCTGGCGGCGGATATGGGCTACATCGGACAGGCCGGTGCGCCAGCGGTGAAAACGGCTGTGCTGGATGCGATGGAACGGATCGTCGACAGCGGTAAAGCGGCGGGTATCCTGACCCTTGATACCGAATTACAGGAAAAATGCCGTGATTTGGGGGCAACTTTCATCGCAACCGACATCGATGTGACCCTGTTCGCACGAAATATGCGGGCCAGTGCAGAGCGTGCGGGTACCCTGCGGAAGGGCTAACCCAACCGGCGGATCGCATCCTTTAAGGTCATCCCTGCGCAGATTCCGTAGTCCGCTGCGGTCTGATTGGCGGCGCTGATTACGCCGGTTTCCAGTGCGGATGCGCTGTTGCCGATCTCGCAGCTGTGACAGTCCAAAGTTACCGCGGCAATGGTACGCCGGGCGAGCGCGGGCAGACGCGATAAACCAATATTGTTTTTGCCGATCCCGGCGTCCGAGAAGCTGATGAACCGTGCCTCCGCCTTACAGGCGCGGGCCGGATTGCCGCCGATCAGTCCCCCGTGGGAGCCCGTCACAATGATGCGCCCGGCGTCCTTGGCTGTTATAAGGGAGGCTGAATCTACGCACAGAACTTCAAGACCGTGCACGGTGACGACATCGCTTTCTTCTGGAACAGCCTCCATCATTCCGGCCGGTTCTGGTGCTTCGGACAGCAGTTTCGTAGCGTCTTTAACTGACAGTCCGGTTATAATCCCCAAACGCTGGGCCACCGGATTGGCATATGAAATTATTCCGTTGTCATAACTGTCCTGCGCCGAACCGATTTCCGCGCTCATACAGTCTACGGCACATCCTGCCATCCCCTGATCCGACAGCGCCCTTATTCCCGCAATACCTGCGTCATTCAGGCCTTTACCGGCATCATTCAAAATAACCGCGCGCAGTCCTGCACGGGATGCACAAGCGGCGGCAAACATCCCGCCGTGAGAGCCGCTGATCCCGATCCGCCCCTGCGCATCTGCATCAGCATCGGTAATCGAGTCATAGAATCGTAGTCCAGAAATCATGTTCCAGAAGATAATTCGTTTGACAGGTGTAGGCAATATATTCCTATTATCAAAACAAAGGTTCCGATAAAAGGAATGGGGAGGGATTGTAGTGTCGTTGGAAGCGCCGGTAGGCTCTATTGCCCGTGCACGCAATGTGCTTGGCGCGCTGGCGTCCCAGCCCCTCGGGGCGAGCCTGACCGAGATCATGGCACAGACCGAATTTACCAAGACCACAACCCATCGCGTGCTCGCATCACTTTTGGCGGTGAACTATGTGTATCAGGACCCCGACACGCGGAAGTATCACCTCGGCCATGCGCTGGCGTCCCTTGCGCGGGTGGCAAACCGGTCTGATCTGGCAGCACTGGCCAAACGCAGCATGCGCCGGATTGCGGATGCCTGTGAGGATACTGTGTTTCTGTCTGCCCCCGAAGGTGCAGCGTCGATTTGTGTCTGTCGCGAACTCGGCGCGTTTCCAATCCGCACACTGACGCTGGACGCGGGCAGCCGTTTGCCCCTTGGGGTCGGTGCCTCCGGTCAGGCGCTTTATGCGGTCACGGACAAACCCAAACGCCGCGCGGCGGCACGGGCAAATGTGGCTTGGATGGCAGAGTATAATTATACACCGGAAAAGGTCGAAGCGCTGGCCGAGGATTTTCATGGACTGGGTTACGCGTTGAACCCGTCTATTCCGGTTCAAGGCATGAGTGCGGTCGGCCTTCCGATCCTGACCAAAAGCGGTCGGGTCTGCGCGGCCTTCGGCATTGGAGCGATTAACGAGCGGATGAGCACGGAGCGTATTGAGGGGGAATTGATCCCGCTGCTGCGCCGCGAGGTAGAGGTGCTCTCTGATAAATTCACGATATTGGATCAGGAGGGGTTATTTTGAGCCTGTCAAATTTCGACCGAGAGGCGGGGCTGGCGCGTTTGCGCATGATGGAGCGGATTCGCGCGTTTGAGGAAACCGCCCGCAGCGCGGCGATAGACGAGGAACTGGTGCTTGGCGCGATCCATCTGTCGATCGGGCAAGAAGCTGTTGCCACCGGAGTGATCGAAACCCTGCGGCGGGATGATTACATCCTGTCCACCCATCGCGGCCACGGCCATACGCTGGCCAAAGGGGCGCAGGCGGATGCCATGATGAAGGAGCTTCTGGGGCGCGAAGGGGGATGTTGCGGCGGCAAAGGCGGGTCCATGCACATCGCGGATTTCGGTGTTCGGATGCTGGGCGCAAACGGCGTTGTCGGTGCCAATATCACCATCGCGGCGGGGGCGGCCCACGGGATTAAACTGCTCGGTGGGGATCAGATCGTGGTCTGTTTCTTTGGGGACGGCGCGTCCAATCGCGGGCCGTTTCTGGAAGGGGTGAACTGGGCGGGCGTGTTTAATCTGCCGATCCTGTTTGTCTGCGAAGACAACCAGTATTCCGCATCGACCCTGACCAGTGACATGACCTCTGGCAACATCGCGGACCGTGCCCGTGCGCTTGGGTTGCGCACCACCGAAGCGGATGGCAATGACGTGACAACTCTGGCGGCAACTGCAGCAGAGATCACTGCGCGCATCCGCGAAACCGGCACGCCGGAATTCCTGATGGCCAAGACCTACCGGATCAGCGGCCACACCTATTTCGATCCCGCCACCTACCGCCCTGAAGGGGAGGCAGAACGGATGCAAGCCACCACATGTCCCATCGCCCGCCAGCGTGAAGCGCTGGTTGCGGCGGGAGTGCCGAGCGCGGAACTGGACGCTTTGGCGAAAGAGGCCCATGCCGAAATGGACCGCGCTCTTGACGCGGCCCGATCGGCACCATGGCCTGCCGATGAAACCGCTTTCGCTGATGTGCAAGACATCGGCTCCCCCCTGCAGGAGGCGTTCTGATGCCTGTGATGAGTTATGCCGATGCCGCGAAGCTGGCGGTCGCAGAAGCCATGCGCGACGATCTTACAGTCTGGTGCGTAGGGGAAGATCTGGGCCGTGGGGGTGTGTTCAAACAATACACCGGACTGGTTGAAGAATTCGGGCCGCAGCGGATTTCCGATGCGCCGATTTCAGAAGCCGCCATCATGGGCGCGGCCTTTGGTGCAGCAATGGCGGGAACGCGGCCGATTGTGGAAATGCGCTTTGCGGACTTCGCGCTTTGTGCCACCGACGAACTGGTGAACCAAATCGCCAAGGCACGTTTCATGTTCGGCGGCCAAAGCCGCGCGCCGATGGTGATCCGCAAGCCTATGGGCATGTGGCGGTCCTCGGCAGCTCAACATTCGCAATCTCTGGAAAGCTGGTACACCCATATTCCGGGTCTTGTCGTCTGTTGTCCGGCCACGCCGCAGGATAACTATTCGATGATGAAGGCCGCCATCGCCTGTGATGATCCGGTGGTGTATCTGGAACACAAAAACATCTGGGCTTCCGAAGGGGAGGTGGACACAAACCACGCTGTCGATTTCGGCAAGGCCGCCCTGCGCCGTTCCGGTCGGCATGTAACGCTGGTTTCTTGGTCCCATACCGCGAATGTGTGTGTCGAGGCGGCGGAAACGCTCGCCCATCAGGGGATAGAGGCCGAGGTGATCGACCTGCGCAGCCTTTGGCCTTGGGACAAGGCGGCGGTATTTGACAGCGTGCGCAAGACCGGACGTTTGCTGGTGGCCCATGAAGCGGTGTCTGTCGCCGGTTTCGGTGCCGAAGTGGTGGCCACCGTAGCTCAGAATATTCCGATGAAAGCCCTGCCCAAACGTCTGGGCAGTCCGCGCGGGCTGATTGCCTATGCGCCAAACCTTGAAGACCAGATGCGTGTGACTGCACCGATGATTGCAAAAGCCGCGCAAGACATGATGGAGAACGAACCCGCATGAGTAATACCAATGAAATGACAGGGGGCGAAGCGCTCGTCCGGATGCTGCTGGCCCATAACGCGGGGCCGATGTTTGGCATGGGCGGCTTCCAGTTGCTGCCGTTTTACGATGCGGCGCGGCGGCTGGGGCTGGATCACAACCTGATCAACGACGAACGCTGCGCGGTGTTTGCAGCAGACGCCTATGCCAAAGTGTCTGGCCGTGTTGGGCTGGTGGATGCCACGCTTGGGCCGGGGGCGACGAACCTTGTGACCGGACTGGTTGAGGCGCTCAATGCGGGCAGCCCGATGGTTGCGATCATTGGCGATGCACAGCGCGATCACGCGGGCAAGAATATGACGCAGGAAACCGATCAGGTGTCCATCCTGCGCCCCGCCTGCAAGGAATTGCTGCGGGTCGAGGCGATCCAGCGCATCCCCGAAATCATGCGCCGCGCCTTTGAGGTTGCAACATCAGGCCGCCCCGGTCCGGTGATTGTCGATGTGCCCGAAGACATCGCCCACGGGCTTTATGGATTTGAGGAGTCCGATTTTGCGGTAGATCCCGCCCATGAATCCGCCCCCGCGATACGGTGTCGTCCTGCGGCGGAACCGCTGGCTAAGGCCGCAGACCTGATTGCCGCTGCCAAACGCCCGATCCTTTTGTGCGGTGGTGGCATCCATATTTCCCAAGCGACCGAAGCCGTCACCCGCTTTGCGCAAGAAAACGCCATCCCCGTTGCCCACACCATGAGCGGTAAGGGCGCGATTGCCTGCACCTCCGATCTGTCGGCAGGGCTGTTCGGGCGCTATGACCGGATTGCCAATGATCTGATCGCAGCGTCTGATTGTATCATTGTCGCAGGGTGCAAGCTGGGCGAGATTGCCACCAAGCGGTTTACCATCCCGACCAAGGGCCAGACGGTGATCCATCTGGACAATGTGCCTGAAGAAATGGGCCGCACCTATCAGCCGACTGTAAAGCTGTGGGGAGATGCGCGGGAAGGGTTGGACGATCTGTGCGATGCGCTTTCCGGTTCAGCCGCTGAACAGCGCAAAACGCGGGAAAGCTATCTTGCCGAAATCCCTGCCAAGATGAAAGTCTGGCACGATGAGGTCGCAGCAGAGCGGCTTTATTCCGAAGAAACGCCAATCAATATGGCCCGCCTGATCACCGAGCTGAACAACCACCTGCCCGAAGATGGCCACCTGATTGCCGATGGTGGATTTGCGGCCCATTGGGGTGGTTTGCTGTTCAACTCTAAAAAAGCGCGGCGCACGTTTGTACCGGATCGCGGGTTTGCCTCTATCGGGTACGGTTTGCCCGGTGCGATGGGCGCTCAGCTTGCCAACCGCGATGCGGTGGTTGTGGGGTTGACCGGCGATGGCGGGTTTAACATGGTGCTCGGAGAGCTGGAAACAGCGCGGCGAATGAAGCTGGGTGTGACAGTGATTGTCGTGAACAACGCGGCTTCGGGATATGTAAAGGCGCTGCAACACCTTATGTACGGGGAAGGGAATTACCAAAGCTCTGATCTGGCGGAAACGAATTACGCCAAACTGGCCGATGCGATGGGCTGTCACGGTATTCGGGTAGAGGACCCGTCGAAATTGGCAGACGCGCTGAAAGAGGCTTTTGCGGAAACCGACAGACCAAGCGTTATTGACGTGATGGTCACGCGCGATCCGGCAAAGATGCTGCCCGCCGTGGACAACCGGACGGTGCAAGTGAAGAAAGGCGACCGTGTGGCCTGATACACGATAGATTAACAACTTTTATTTGATTGGGAGGAGATCAATATGAAACGTAACTTTACCATGGTGGCCTGTGCCACCGCATTATTGGCCGGAACAGCAGGGGCCAAGGACATCGAAATGCAGTCGATTTTCCCACAGTCCCTGCCGTTGCTGGGCAAGCCGGCCTGGGATGTATCCGAACGGGTAGACACGCTGACGGCAGGCGGCATCAAGTTCGACGTGAAAGCACCGGGTGAAATTGTCTCTACGGGCGAGGTCTGGGATTCCGTTTCCACAGGCGCTGTCGAAAGCTCGTGGTATTCCATCGGCTTTGCAGAAGGCGTAGTGCCTGCCGCGCCGCTGTTTACCACTTTCCCTTTCGGTCCTGACATCAAGGAATACGCCGCTTGGTGGTATTATGGCGGTGGTCAGGACAAATGGTCCGAAATGACCGAGTCTCAATACAACATTAAAACAATCCACTGTTCCACACTGGTGCCCGAAGCATCGGGTTGGTTCCGCGACGAGATCAAAACGCTGGACGATCTGAAGGGCAAGAAGATGCGGTTCTTCGGTCTGGGCGCGTCTGTTATGGGCAAGATGGGGGTAGAAGCCCAGTCTATGGGTCTGGCCGATACAATGTCCGCGCTGAATACCGGTGCGATTGACAGTGCGGAACTGGGCTTTCCGTTTCTTGATAACATGGTCGGCATGTATGACCACGCCAAACACTACTACTTTCCGGGCTGGCACCAGCAAACCAGCTTCCTGAGCGTGATTATCAATCTGGATACATGGAACGATCTGAGCGATCAGGAACGCGCCATCATCGAAACCGCCTGCGAAGCACAAGTGCTGAAAACGATGGCCGAAGGTGAAGCGGTTCAGCTGGAGCCGCTGGCGAAAATGCAGGCCGAAAACGGTGTGATCGTGCACGAATGGCCAGCAGAAATCCTTGACGCTTACGAATCCGCATGGACCGAAGTGGCTGCAGAAAAATCCGCAGCGGATGCGGATTTCAAATCCACTTGGGAAAGCATCCAGACCTTCCGCAAGGACTACTCCGAGTGGAAGAACATCGGCTACCTGAAGTAAGCTGCACATGTAAGACCGGTCCGGCGGGGGAACTGCCGGACCGGATTTGCCTAAGGGGGGAACATGCACACCAGTCTGAAAATCGCTTCGGCGCTGACCACCATTTGCGACTGGGCCGCACGGCTGGCGGCGGTGCTGCTGTTCGTTCTGGTTGGCGTCATTATGTACGATGTGGTCGGGCGCAAGTTTTTCTCTACCGGATCATTCAAATTGCAGGAACTGGAATGGCACCTTCACGGCGTCATCGCGGTGTTTGCCTTTGGGTATGCCTATACGCGCGACGCCCATGTGCGGATTGATGTGATTGCAGGCAAGATGACACCACGCTTCCGGCTCTGGCTGGAGTTCTGGGTCGTTGTCCTGCTGGTCATCCCCTTTTTCCTGTTTATCGCGTGGTACGGCTATGAATTTGCGGCCCGCGCGTTTGAGCGGGGCGAAGGCGCAAACGGCGGACGCGGCTTGCCCCATCGCTGGATTATCAAATCCGCCGTGCCGATTTCCGCAATTCTGACCATTGCGGGTTGTACAGCAGTCGCCCTGCGCATTCTGGCCACACTGAAACGGCCCGATCTGATGACACAGACATTCCTTGAAAGAGGCCTATGGAAACGCTGACCGAATTCCTGCCCGCGATCATGTTTCTAAGCCTGATCGCAGGGCTGTTTACGGCCTTGCCAGTGCCGATTGTGCTGGCGGCTGTGACGCTGATCTTTGCTATTATCGCCCTTGCTTTGGGGGAGATGCGGTTCGTGCATCTGTCCCTTGTACCGACGCGGATTTACGGCGGGGTGATTGACAATGCGGTGCTGGTGGCCGCGCCCATGTTCATTTTTATGGGCGTTGTGATGGAGAAAACCCGCATTGCCGAAGACCTGTTGCTGACCCTGCAAAAGCTGCTGGTTCGGGTGCCAGGTGGTCTGGCGCTGGCGGTGGTTTTGATGGGCACCATTCTGGCGGCCGCGACAGGGATCATCGGGGCATCAGTTGTGATGCTGACGGTGATGGCCCTGCCAACCATGATGCGGGCGGGATATTCCGCCCCCTTGGCCACTGGAACGGTGGCGAGTGCGGGGACACTCGGTATCCTCATCCCGCCTTCGGTAATGCTGGTATTCATGTCGGACCTGCTGTCCCTGAACCTTGCCAAAGTCTTTGTTGCCGCCTTCCTACCCGGTCTGTTCCTTGCAGCAATCTATCTGATTTACCTCGTGACCCGTTCGATCCTGCGCCCGAGCGAAACGCCGGTGCCACGCGCTCTCACCACTGACGAACGCACCGGTCTCTGGCGCGAGGCGCTGGTTTCGGTATCCTTCCCGCTGATCCTGATCATTGCCGTACTCGGCTCTATCATCGGCGGTTTTGCCAGCCCGACCGAAGCCTCTGGCGTGGGTGCTTTTGCTGCGCTGTTTCTGGGGCTGATCCGTGGACGGATCACTTGGAACGTTCTGGGAGAGGCGACCGACAGTTCCCTGCGCACCATCGCACTGCTGTTTTTTATCTTCGCCACAGCCACCGCGTTTTCCTACATCTTCCGCAAAGTGGGCGGGGATGATCTGATTGTGGAACTTGCCCGCAGTCTGAACCTCGGGGATTGGGCGCTGTTGTTCATGATGATGATCATGGTCTTTGTGCTCGGCTTTTTCTTCGACTGGATCGAAATCACACTGATCCTGCTGCCAATTTTTGCCCCCATCGTGGACCTGATGGACTTGGGCGATCACATCGCCAAGAAGGATCTGGTCTACTGGTTTACCATTCTTGTCGCGGTGAACCTGCAAACCTCTTTCCTGACGCCGCCCTTTGGCTTTGCCCTATTTTATATGAAAGGTGCGGCGGGCAACCTTGTGGAAATGCGCGACATCTATCGCGGGATTATCCCCTTTGTGCTGTTGCAAGTTGCTGTGCTGTTCATCCTGATCTGGCAACCGGAACTGGCCATGTGGCTGCCCAGCAAGGTGCTGGGGAATTGAGCCGGATGGCAGACAAACGGGTCGCCATAATCGGTGCCGGATCGTCTGGCGCTGGGTGGGGCAACGGCAAGGCCACGGCGGTTCTGTTTGCGCGGGAGGGCGCGAAAGTGCTGTGCGTAGACCGCGTTGCGCAGGCCGCTGAGGAAACCGCAGCCCTGATCCGCAAAGAGGGTGGTATCGCCGAAACTGCTGTGGCGGATGTGTCCGATCCTGACGCTGGGGGGCAGGTGGCAGACCGCGCGAAATCGCTTTGGGGCGGGCTTGATGTGCTCGATTATAATGTGGGCATCAGCCAGCAGGGCGGTGTCTTAGAAACCACCGACGCGGATTGGGACCGCGTTTTTGACATCAACCTGACAGGCGCTTTGCGCATGACGCGGGCCGTTCTGCCGCTGATGCGCGCGCAAGGGAGCGGATCGCTGATCTATGTCTCCTCGCTGGCGGCGGTGTATTCCGCGCCCTACAGTTATGTGTCCTATGAGGTCTCTAAAATGGCACTGGTACGCTTTGCCCGCTCTGTCGCGCACGAGAACGCCAGCTACCAGATCCGTTCCAATGTGATTCTACCCGGAGTGATCGACACGCCCCATGTTACCGCCTTTGTGGATTCCAAAACCGACCCCGAAGAACTGGCCGCAAGACGGGCCGCGATGGTGCCGATGGGCCGGCAGGGCAGCGCGTGGGATGTGGCCAAAGCGGCCTTGTTTTTAGGGTCCGATGACAGTGCCTATATCACAGGGGAGTCCCTGAAAGTGGATGGTGGTCTGACCGCCTGACATGCCAAAGACCGGTCCAAAAAATCGGACCGAATTGCCCATTGCACGGCGGTGCGAACTGTCCTAACCATTGGCACAGACAAATTTTATCCGTCGGGGAGCCCACATCGGGCTGAGAGGTGTTCGCACCGACCCGTCGAACCTGATCCGGGTCATACCGGCGTAGGGAACGGGTACACTGCACAGGCGAACTCCGCCCGCAGTCCTTTCTTTTCGCTGGTCATCCCGTTAAACGATGGAGACAGACCAGTGACCGGCAAAACACCGATAGCGCTTAGCATTGCAGGGTCCGACAGTGGTGGCGGGGCAGGCATTCAGGCAGATCTAAAGGCGTTCTCCGCCAATGGTGTTTATGGGGCCAGTGTGATCACCGCGATCACTGCGCAGAACACACAGGCGGTCAGCGCAGTACATGAGGTGCCCGCCGATGTGGTCGCCGCGCAGATCGAGACGGTTCTGGCCGATCTTCCGGTGAACGCAATCAAGCTCGGCATGTTGTTTTCTCCACGCATTATTGATGCAGTGGCTGCGCAGCTTGCTGATTTCCAAGGTCCAATCGTTGTTGATCCGGTGATGATTGCAAAATCCGGCGATGCGCTGCTGCAAGAAGCCGCGATCAATGCGATGCGCGAAAAAATCCTGCCCCTCGCAACTGTACTGACGCCGAACCTGCCCGAAGCTGCAACGCTGCTCGGCTCCGCGGAAGCACAGACACCTGAAGCAATGGCAGAGCAGGCGAAGGCCCTGATGGCGCTTGGCCCGCGGGCGGTTCTGATGAAAGGCGGGCATTCCAGCGGCGACACCTGCACAGACGTTCTGATCGGGCAGGGGGCTGGTCCGCTCACCCTCTCTGCTCCGCGCGTGCACACCCGCAACACTCACGGCACAGGCTGCACCTATTCCGCTGCGATTGCGGCAGAGCTGGCCAAGGGCGTTGATCTGTCCGGCGCGGTGACAGCGGCGCACAGCTATTTGCAAGCGGCGATCAGGCCAGCGGACCAACTTTACATCGGGGCGGGGCACGGTCCGGTGCATCATTTTCACGGATACTGGACATGACAGAAGTCAGCATCATCGGCGCAGGGGTGGCAGGGCTATGCGTGGCCCGTACGCTGCTGGATCGTGGTGCGCGTGTCACCCTGATTGACCGCCAGCGCGAACCCGGTCCAGCGGCCTGTTCATGGTGGGCGGGCGGGATGCTCGCCCCTTACTGCGAAGGCGAAAGTGCCGAGGAACCAGTCGTGCGTCTGGGACAGGAAGCGGCCACTTGGTGGCAGGCCAAGACGCAAGCGGTCCACCGGCAGGGATCGTTGGTCGTGTCGCCGTCACGGGACCGCGCTGAACTAACCCGCTTTGCCCGTCGCACCACCGGATTTCGCGAAGTTTCAGGGGCTGAGATAGAAGCACTTGAGCCTGATCTGGGAGGGCGGTTTTCCAAAGGTTTGTTCTTTGAGACAGAGGCCCATCTTGCCCCACGCGAAGCCTTGCAGCAGTTGCGCCAGTCCGTACTGGCGGACGGCGCGGAATTTGTTGAGGCCGATGCAGACCCTGCCGATTATGCTGCCCAAGGACTGACGGTGGACTGTCGCGGGTTTCAGGCCCGCACCGATCTTACGGACCTGCGCGGCGTAAAAGGTGAGATGCTGGTGCTGTCCTGCCCTGACGTGTCCCTGTCCCGCCCGATCCGCCTACTACACCCGCGTATCCCGCTGTACATCGTACCCCGCGGTGACGGAATTTTCATGCTGGGTGCCACCATGATCGAAGGGCAAGCGGGCCAGCATGTGACCGCCCGCGCCCTGCTGGAACTTCTAAGTGCGGCTTATGCAATCAACCCCGCTTTTGGCGAGGCAGAGGTGCTGGAGATCGGCGTCGACAGCCGCCCTGCCTTTGCTGACAACCTGCCCCGCATCCGCCAGAGCGGCAATCTGATCCGCGCCAACGGGCTGTACCGGCACGGTTTTCTGCTGGCGCCTGCACTGGCGCGAATGGTGGCAGAGCGGATTTTTGACAAGACAACTCCGGAGGTGATGGATGAAACTGCAACTTAACGGCGCAATGATTGAAACGCAGGCAGAGGTGCTGGCGGGTTTGCTGGATGAACAGGGCTTTACTGGCGCGAAAATCGCAACGGCTGTGAACGGGGACTTTGTGCCTGCCCCTGCACGGGCTGCGCAACCCCTGAAAGATGGCGACCGGATCGAGGTGCTTGCCCCGATGCAGGGGGGCTAGGACATGCTCGATTTCTACGGAACCACCCTTGCCAACGGCTTCATGCTGGGCACCGCGCAATATCCGTCCCCTGCGATCCTTGCGGATGCGTTCCGACGCAGCCAAGCCAGCGTTGCGACAGTCTCCCTTCGTCGTGAGAGCGGGCAGGATCGGGCGGGGCAGGACTTTTGGCAGATGATCCGCGCGCTGGACGTGCATATCTTGCCCAACACAGCGGGTTGTCACAGCGTGAAAGAGGCTGTCACTACCGCCCATATGGCGCGGGAAGTGTTTGATACCAAGTGGATCAAGCTTGAGGTGATAGGAGAAGAAGACACGCTGCAACCGGATGTGTTCGGACTGGTAGAGGCTGCGCGTATTCTGACCGAGGACGGTTTTCAGGTCTTCCCTTACACCACCGAAGATTTGGTTGTGGCGGACCGTCTGCTGCACGCCGGTTGTGAGGTTCTGATGCCTTGGGGTGCACCAATCGGGTCGGGTCTGGGGTTGAACAACCTGTTCGGATTGCGGGCCATGCGCGCCCACTTCCCCGATGTGCCACTGGTGATTGACGCGGGTCTGGGCCTGCCGTCACAAGCGGCGCAGGCGATGGAACTGGGCTTTGATGCGGTGCTGCTAAACACTGCTGTCGCCAAGGCCGGAGACCCCGCAGCTATGGCCGAAGCCTTCGCCATCGCAATCCGCGCAGGGCAGTTGGCCGCCACTGCGGACCCAATGGAACCCCGCGACATGGCGGCCCCTTCAACCCCTGTAATCGGAAAGGCGTTTCTGTTATGAAGCTCGACCGTTTTTACCCCATTTTTGACAATGCAGATTGGCTGGAACGGCTGGTGCCTCTTGGCATAAAGCTGGTGCAACTGCGCATCAAAGATCGAACTCCCAACGAAATCCGCCATCAGATTAGATGCGCAAAAACTGTATGCGCACAGAACGACTGCGTTTTGGTCATCAACGATTACTGGCAAATCGCGATCGAGGAAGGCTGCGACTGGCTGCATCTGGGGCAAGAGGATCTCGACACCGCCGATATTCCCGCCATCCGAGCTGTGGGATTACGGCTTGGGATCAGCACCCACGACAGGGCAGAACTGAACCGCGCGCTGGATTTGACACCGGATTACATCGCCCTTGGCCCGATTTACCCGACCATTCTGAAAAAGATGAAGTGGCACGAACAGGGGGTGGATCGTCTGACAAAATGGCGTGACCGGATTGGCAACACCCCCCTGATTGCCATTGGCGGCATGTCCATTGACCGCGCTGCCGGTGCCTTTGACGCGGGGGCAGATGTGGTGGCGGCGGTGACAGACATCACCCTGAACACCAGACCCGAGGACCGCGTTCGCGCGTGGTTGGAAGCCACCCGATGAACCGGTATGAAAGACAGATGATCCTGCCCGAAGTGGGCGCAGAGGGGCAGGCGGCTATCTGTGCGGCCCGTATTCTTGTGGTCGGGGCAGGGGGGCTTGGTGCGCCGGTCCTGCAATATCTTGTCGGTGCCGGAGTGGGGAACATCAGGCTGGTGGACAGCGATACGGTTTCCCTGTCGAACCTGCATCGCCAGACTCTGTTCCGGCAGGACGATGTCGGCAAATGGAAGGCTGAGGCCGCCGCCGAAACCATGCGCCGATTGAACGGGGATTGCACGGTTACTCCCCTTGTCAAAGTGCTTGACCCGCACAATGCGGTTGAGCTGGTGGGACAGAGCACACTGGTGCTGGATTGCGCAGACAGTTTTGCTGTCAGCTATGTTTTATCGGATATTTGCCTGCGCCAAGGTGTGCCGCTGATCAGCGCCTCGGTGCTTGGTTTTGCCGGATATGTGGGCGGATTTTGCGGCACTGCGCCATCGCTGCGGGCGGTGTTTCCTGATCTGCCAGACCGCGCTGCCACCTGCGCAACGGCGGGTGTGATGGGGCCTGTTGTGGGACTGATCGGGGCGGCGCAAGCACAAATGGCGTTGGGGGTGATGATCGGGCAAAAACCCTCACCGCTTGGGCAGGTGATCAGCTTTGACATGCAGCGTTTTCACAGCGGTGGTTTCCGCTTTGACATGGCACCCGAACCTGTCGCGGACCTGATGTTTATCGCCGCGCCGCAGATCGCAAGGTCGGATTTTGTCGTGGACCTGCGTGGCAAGGACGAGGCACCTGCACCCGTCACCGCCACCGCGCAGCGCCTTACAGTTGCGCAGTTCGCGGCGGAAAACCCGAAACCGCTAACCGGCCAGCGGGCCGTTTTTGCCTGTCGCTCCGGCCTGCGGGCCTGGAATGCGGCGACACACCTGCGGTCCTACTGGGACGGCGAAATCTCTTTAATAGCTCTTGGCGATACGCCAGAAATCGAAAGGTAAACTTATGAAACTGACTTCCCTTGTTGCGGCGTTCTCGCTGACGGCTTCACCCTTGCTGGCGCAGGACAAGATGACCCTTCTTTTGGACTGGTTCGTAAACCCCGACCACGGGCCGGTGATTGTGGCGCAGGAAAAAGGCTATTTTGCCGATCAAAATCTGGAAGTGGAGATCGTCGCGCCCGCTGATCCCTCCGATCCGCCCAAAATGGTTGCGGCAGGTAAGGCGGATCTGGCGATTTCCTACCAGCCCCAATTGCATCTGCAAATCCATGAAGGTTTGCCCCTGCAACGGGTTGGCACACTGGTGGCCACGCCGCTGAACTGTCTACTGGCGCTGGAAGACGGTCCGATCAAATCCCCGGCGGATCTGGCGGGCAAGAAGGTTGGCTTTTCCGTGGGCGGCGTGGAAGAGGCCGTGCTCGGCTCTATCCTGCGCCACAACGGATTATCGCTGGATGATGTGGAACTGGTGAATGTGAACTGGTCCCTGTCGCCATCTCTGATGTCGGGTCAGGTGGATGCGGTCATCGGCGCGTACCGGAATTTTGAGCTGAACCAGATGGATATCGAAGGTGTCAAAGGCAAGTGTTTCTTTGTCGAGGAACAGGGCCTGCCCGCCTATGATGAGCTGATCTATGTGGCCAACACGGACACGATGGACAAGGACATGATCGCGCGTTTTCTGGCCGCGACCGAGAAAGCCACCCAGTACATCGTCAACCACCCGACCGAAAGCTGGGAGATTTTTGCCTCTACGTCTGCGGAATTGCAGGACGAGTTGAACGCCCGTGCTTGGGTGGATACCGTGCCCCGTTTCGCGCTGCGCCCCACTGCAATGGATGCGGGTCGCTATGCTGCGTTTGAACGCTTCCTAAAAGAGGCCGACCTGATCCCAGCCGAAAATCCTGTTTCTGCAATCGCTATTGATGTGACGGTGAAATGAGTATGGCTGATTATGGTAAAACCTTTGGACTGCTCCGGACAGGGGCAGGCCAGACTTGGACCGACTACACTTACCACGCCTTTGTCGAAGGATTGAAGGACGGCAGCCTGCCGCGTGAATCCTTTCTGCATTATCTGGTGCAAGACTACGTGTTCTTGGTGCATTTCGCCCGCGCGTGGTCGCTGGGTGTGGTGAAATCCGAAACGCAGCAGGAGATGCGCGTTTGTGCGCAGACGGTAGATGCCCTGGTCAATCACGAGATGTCGCTACACGTGAAAACCTGCGCCGCCGCGGGTATTGACGAGTCCGCCCTGTTTAACGCGGCAGAGGCGGATGCGAACCTTGCCTACACCCGCTATGTGCTGGATGCGGGGGTGCAGGGGGATTTCATCGATCTGATCGCGGCGCTTGCCCCTTGTGTGATGGGTTACGGTGAAATCGGGGTGCGGCTGGCGTCGGATAAATCCGCAGATACGCCCTACGCCGAATGGATCGCAACCTATGCGGACCCCGACTATCAGGCGGTTTGTGCGACGGTCGGGGAGATGCTTGATGATGCAGTCGCGCGGCGTATCGGGGATCTAAAAATCTCGCCGCGCCGCGCCGCTGTTCAGGCGCGATTTACCAAAGCCACAGCACTTGAAGTCGGCTTCTGGCAGATGGGATTGTCCCCGCAATGAACCAGCCGCCGGGGATAAAGCTGTCAGGGCAGCACCATTTGGACGGGCAGTTGTTGTTCAAAGCCGAACTGGAGCTGCCCGCCGGTGCGTGGACCTGCCTTTTAGGGCGGTCCGGTGTAGGAAAGTCGACCATCCTGCGGTTGATCCTCGGGCTGGACACTGGCGGGGTGTTTGACGGCAACATCGTTGCGAGTGACGGTGCGCCGCTGGATCGGCGCATCGGATATATGGCGCAGTCCGATCTGTTGTTGCCGTGGCTTACAGTGCTTGAAAACATCTGTATTGGCGCACGCCTGCGCGGTGCATCGCCTGATCTTGACCGCGCGCACGCCCTGTTGGCGCGGGTCGGTCTGGCGGATCGTGCGGGCGCAAAACCTGCTGCCCTTTCGGGTGGAATGCGACAGCGTGCGGCCCTTGCACGCACCCTGATGGAGGATCGCCCCGTGGTGTTTCTGGACGAACCGTTTTCGGCGCTGGACGCTGGTACACGGGCGGATATGCAGGAGCTCGCAGTAGAGGTTCTGGCTGGCCGCACCGTTCTCCTTGTCACCCATGATCCGGCAGAGGCGACACGGCTGGCCGATCAGATTGTTGTGCTTTCTGCAGAGGGGGCGACCCGTTGGCCGGTGCCCTCCACGCCGCCGCTGCGCGGTCTGAGCGATCCTGAAACGCTTCGCTGTCAGTCCCGTTTGCTGGATCACCTGCGCGGGGTGGCGGCATGAGGTTTTTGGACATTTTGCTCGCCCTCGCGCTTGGTCTGGGGTTGTGGCAGGGGCTGGTGATCCTGACGGATGCGCCCCACTTTATTCTGCCATCTCCATTGCGGGTCGCACAGGCGATGTGGAACAGCCGCGTTATCATAGCTGAAAACGCCCTTGTCACCGCCAGCGAGGTGGCGCTTGGCTTGCTGTTCGGTTCTTTACTTGGGGTGGCGACGGCGATCCAGCTTGCCCTGTCGCGAACTGCCGAGCGGATCATGCTGCCGATCCTTGTGTTTACGCAAGCGGTGCCGGTCTTTGCGCTCGCGCCGGTGCTGACGCTGTGGTTTGGCTATGGGATGGGATCAAAAATCGTGATGGCGGTGTTGATCATCTACTTTCCTGTCACATCCGCTTTTCATGATGGGTTGACCCGTATCGATCAGGGCTACCGCGATCTTGCGCAAAGCATGGGGGCGGGTAAGTATCAGTTTCTGCGCCAGATTCAGATCCCGAACGCATTGCCCAGTCTGGGAACCGGCCTGAAACTGGCGGCGGTTTATGCCCCCATTGGTGCGGTGATCGGGGAATGGGTCGGGGCGTCCAAGGGACTTGGCTATCTTATGCTGCTGGCCAATGGGCGCGCCAAGATTGACCTGATGTTTGCCAGCCTGATTGTGCTCGCCTGCCTGACAGTTATGCTGCATATTTCCGTGGGCCTGCTGGCAACCCGACTATCACGCTACGCCGGCGGCGGTGGCGCTTTGCGTCCGGTGTGACACAACAAAACGGCCCCGATGGGGGCCGTTTACTGGTCGGTTACATTCGATTAGAACCAGTAGGTCGGCACACCATAATGATCATGTGTGCGGCGTTCCCAATCGCGGTCTGTATACCAAGTGTCATGACGCTCCGGCGCGCCTTTTACTTCGAATTCGGTAATGTCAGTGACAAAGCCATCCTTGGCCGGATCATAGGTCAGCTTGGCCCAAGGCACGGGATGGTGTTCCTCTCCGAGCCCCATAAAGCCGCCAAATCCCATTACAGCGTAAGCCACATTGCCCGATTGCTTATCAATCATCAGATGATCAATCGCGCCGATCTTGGTTCCGTCAGCGCCGTAAACGTTTGTACCATTCACGTCTGCGGTAGAAACCAAGCTGTTGGTTGAAGTCGTCGTCATTTGAAAGTCCTCCTTTGTTAAGCGTTAGTATCCGCACAACGAACAACCGTCCCAGATTGTTCCCGCTTAACCTTCTGCATTTGACCACTGGCAAAAACCCACCGATCCCCACCCGCCGACAGCAGCGCGGTTTGCGATTTTCCGCCGCGCGTCGCGCCTTAGCGCCCCTTCACAATCACCTTTGGGAACTTTTTTGTGAGCGGCGCGTTATTTTACCACGAGCGCTCAGCGCCCGTTTCAGGCGTAGCCACTAAATGGAGAGTAAACATGCACGGAATTATTTATCTTGTCGGACTGGTCGTCGTTGTACTGGCTGTTCTTTCGCTGCTCGGCCTCGGCTGAGGTCGCCCAAACAATTAATTAAAGGATAAGCACATGACAGATCGAACTGAAGGTTTGGCTGCCGCGCCTGTCGCCTACCAGCATGACGGAAGCTATGTGGACTGGTCGTCCATTATTGCCGGCGCTGTAGTCGCATCTGGCATCGCGTTTGTGTTCACCACATTCGGCGCAGCCCTAGGATTGTCACTGGTCTCCCCCTACGAGGGCGACGGATCAGCGATGGCATCCATGATTGCGGTGGGGTCCTGGATGCTCTGGACTACCATTTCCAGCTTTATGGTCGGAGGGTATATTGCAGGGCGGATGCGTCGCCGGATTGATCCGGTAAACGACGACGAAGCTGCTGTACGCGACGGCATCCACGGGTTGGCTGTTTGGGGTGTAGCCCTGTTGCTCGGGGCGTTTCTGCTCGGCTCTACGGCGGATACAGCTGTAAAGGCAACGGCCGATGTGTCGACTGCGGTTGCAACTGTAGCGGATGACGCCGTGAACGTAGAAGCTGCTGCCGAACAACCCGCGCAACAAGCCGCAGCTGCGATGGATATGACCGAAGCGGAGGCCAAGGAAGCTGCCGAAACTGCGCGGATTTATTCAGTTATTTCCGCATTCATCGCAGGGGCGTCCCTGCTGATCGCTGCTGCCGGTGCCTATTGGGCCGCTGGCATGGGCGGGCAACACCGTGACGAAGGCCGCGTTTTCGGGCGCTTTGGCCGCTGGACATAGGAGGAAGTCAAATGGGTGCGATACTACTATGGTTAATCGGCGTCCCGCTTTGGATTGTTATTCTGCTGGTACTGCTGGTGTGAGACCTCGGTCTCACCTTTGAAACAGCAAAAGCCGTCCCGCTCGGGGCGGCTTTTTTAGTGCGATAAGGACGTTTGCCGCGTAATGGCTGAAAGTCCCGCATTGAAAAACAAACGGTTAGGTGGCAGGTCATAGCTGGTCAGGCCAGATAACCGGAGTTATATAGATAAGGTGACTATTCTTTCCTTTATCATACACCTCGCTGGGGCAACCATGCTGTTGCTTTATGGGGTGCGATTGGTGCGCACGGGGATCGAGCGTGCCTTTGGTGCGTCGTTCCAACGTATAATGACACGCAATTCCAATGTGACGGGCGCATCTGTCACCGGCTTGGTGCTGGCGATTATCCTGCAAAGTTCCGCAGCGGTCGGTTTGTTGGTCGCTGGATTTGCGGGGACAGCGGCGTTGGGGTTTGGGCAGGGGCTGGCTATGACCCTCGGGGCTGATCTCGGCTCTGCCTTGTTGATACAAGTCCTGTCGTTTCCGCTCGATTGGTTGGTGCCGCTGCTGCTGGCGGTTGGGGGTGCGTCTTTCATCCATTCAAGCAGCCGGAACGTCAAACAGGCGGGGCGGATTATTCTGGGGATCGCATTCATCCTGATCGCGCTGCGCTTTCTGCGCGAAACAATGGACCCGATCCGCGACAGCAATTTCTTGCCCGCGATTGCCGGCTATCTGGCGCAGGATTATGTGACCGCATTCATAGTTGGCGCCACGCTTGCCTTGGTGATGCATTCTTCGCTCGCGGTGGTTTTGATGTGCGTGACCTTGGTCAGCCTGAATGCCGTTCCGGTCGAGGCCGGCGTCTCGTTGGTGCTTGGGGCAAATCTGGGCTCTTCGGTGATCCCCGTGTGGTTAAGCCGTGGCATGTCCCCCCGCTCCCGCCGCGTGCCGCTTGCCAATCTGGTGATACGGGGCAGTTGGGCTATCTTGGCTTTGATACTGGTGAACAACCTTCCCGTCATGGCTGTACTGAGCAGTGGGCAGGCGGGGCAAACTGTGGTGAATGTTCACATCGCGTTCAATCTAGCGCAGCTGGCTTTCCTGCCGTTCTGCCGCTTTTTGGAGGCTCCGATGCTGCGGCTTTTGCCGGAAAAGCTTGACCCCGAAAACGTCACCCCCGTGTTGCATCGCAGTGTTCTGGATGATGAAACCCCTGTCTCCCCAAGTCTTGCGCTGGCTTCTCTTAAACGGGAGGCCCTGCGGATGACCCAGATTGTCGAAGGGATGATGCTGCCGGTGATGGATATTTACGGTACTTACGACGGCGACCGCGCCGATTATATCGCAAATGAGGATGACGCGCTGAACAGTGCGCTCGACAGTATCCGGCACTATGTGGCCGCGATCCCGAGCGACACCCTGCGCAAGAAAGAGAACAAACAGGCTCGTGAGTTGACCGAATATGCCATCGCCTTAAAGTCGGCTGGCGATATTATTGTCAAAACGATGTTGCCGCTGGCAAAAGAGAAGAAAAAGGATCGGATCAATTTTTCAGTGGCCGGACAGGCAGAGCTGGTAAGCATGCATGAAAGGGTGCTGGCGAACCTGAAACTTGCCTCAAACGTGCTGGTGTCAGATGATCTGGCAAGTGCTCGTCTGTTGCTGGAAGAAAAGGCAGAGATGACCCAGATGGAGCGCAGCAGCCGTAAAAAGCATTTGCGCCGTTTAAGCGAAGGCACCGCCAAGAGCTTTGAATCAAGCGATATTCATCTGGAAACCACACGGGCGTTGAAAGAGTTTAACAGTCACATCTCGGCAGTGGCCTATCCGATCCTGTATCGGGGCGGGCAGCTGCTGGAAACCCGCTTGATCGAAAAGATGGATCTCGACAAGTAGATCACCCCGGCACTGCTGCGGAACCTGTTGGTGCCGGGCGCATGTTATAATTGGCACCGGTCACATAGCTTTCGATTTTTTCGATCTGGGTTTGGTGCGCGACATTCTCGGCTCTTTTGGTTTCCTGACTGACGCGATCAGCCTGTGCCAGCGCCTCGGGCGACGGTTTGAACCGTTCCGCCCCGATCCCGATCCCAAAAGCCAACAAAGAACCGGCAACAATCGCGATGTTGGCTTTAGGGTGGGTGAAAATCCCCGCCAGCAGCCCAAGCGACACCAACGCGGCAGATCCACCGATATAGACAGCCAGCCACATTAGGGTCTGCGCCCCCTGCATATGGTCAAGCGCGAAAGAATTCAGATGCATGATGCCAAACATCACGCCCGTGGACACAACCACCAGTGTTGCAAAACGCACGCTGCCGCCTTCGTCTGTCTTACGCTTGTTGTTGTAGCCCGAACCCGCGAAACTATCGTCTCGTGGGGAAGTCTGTGAATAATCCGCCTGCAAAGCCATGCTCTTACCTTTCCGGTTTTTTATGAACGTCTGCTCGGGGAAAGAACGCTTTGGGCGGGCAAAGGTTCCGTTTGCCTGTGGATAACTTTTCCAACGGTCTTGGGTTTTAGTGGCATGGCAGGCAGTTAGCGGGTATTGGGAACCGAATTGGCAACCGAAGGTCTAGGCGTTGGAAACCGTAAATAACTCTCTTGGATGGTGCGCATGATTGCTTATCTCGGCCTATTCAGCGCTGCCCTTATTGCTGCAACGATCCTGCCTTTGCAATCCGAAGCCGCGCTGGTGGGGCTGTTGTTGACGCAGGACTATTCGGTGGCGGTGTTGTTTATGGTGGCGACGACCGGCAATGTGCTGGGTGCGGTCATCAACTGGTATCTGGGACGGTTCCTGCTGGCCTTCCAACACAAACGCTGGTTTCCGGCCAGTGAACAGCAACTGACCCGCGCGCAGGGGTGGTATCATCGCTACGGGCGCTGGTCCTTGCTCGCAAGCTGGTTGCCCGTTGTCGGTGATCCCTTGACGGTGGTGGCTGGCGTGATGCGCGAACCGTTGGTGCCGTTTCTTTTGCTCGTTACCCTCGCCAAAGCGGGCCGCTATCTGGTGTTGATTGCAGCGACACTGGCTTGGCTATAGATCGCCGGACGCGCCACCCACATGGGGCAGGTTCTGGGCTTTGACCTCGTGGATGTAGTCCATCGCATCGGTATCGCTTACTAGCTCCGCAGCTAATAAACCGGTGGTGGTTTCGCCGTGGACCACTCGGGCCTTCTGATCTGTGCCGGAAATCTGGCTTTTGCCAATGAAAGTCAACGGTCCCTCCACGCCGATCCGGTTGGCGTAAGCAACCGTCAGCTTGTTTTCGAGCGCGCGGGCGGGGACGATGATATCTGGCACCCAATGCTCCGGTGCCATCAGTGCGGTTGGTACCAGCACCGCCTGCGCCCCTGCTTGCGCGGCTTCGCGCACCAGTTCGGGGAACTCTACATCAAAGCAGATGAGTACGGCAAAACGGGTGTCTTTATAGTCGAACAGCAATGGCGTGGTGCCCGAATGGAACACCGATTGCTCCCACTCTCCGAACAAGGCCCGCTTGGTATAGATAAGCGGTTCAGTGGTTGCGGGGCGGAACACAAAAGCGACGTTCTTGGTGCCTGCATCGGTTGGCAGGTAACTGCCCAATACAAAAGCGACGCCGGTGTCATCGCATAAGATTTGCAGCGCCGCGATCTCATCCTGCGTAACTGCTGAGGCGCAAGGCGCGACTTCTACGGCGTCGCGGTAATAGCCGGTCAGGAAACATTCGGGAAAAACGAGGATATCCACGCCGTCTGCCTGTGCTTGGGCAAGGGCCGTTGCGACAACCTGCCGTGCAGCACCCACGCCGCCCGTTGGTGTTTCATCTTGCCAGACCCCGATGCGCATGACCCTAGTCCCCTTGTTCCGCGATAAACCCTTGTAGCACATTCACTGCATTAACGCCGATTTCCTCCACGTCATAGCCGCCTTCCATAATAAACTGTGTCGACAGTCCGGCGCGGGCAATATCCGCACCCATCGTCGTGAAATCATCGCTTTTTAGTTTAAAGAAACTGATGGGATCATTCTCAAACGTATCCACACCCAGAGAAACGATCAGCACGTCTGGTGCGTAGTCCGCGATGCGATCCAACCCTTTGGCCAGCGCCGAACGCCAGACCTCAAACGGGGTGTTGGGTGGCATCGGATAGTTGACATTGAACCCTGCGCCAGCACCACCGCCAGTTTCGTCGGCATGGCCGAGGTGGTAGGGAAAGGTTTCCAGCGGATCGCCGTGGAGCGAGACAAACAGCACGTCATCGCGGTTATAAAAGATGTCTTGCGTGCCGTTCCCGTGGTGGAAATCCACATCAAGTATCGCCACACGTTTCCCGCCTGTATCCAGATAGTGTTGGGCCGAAATGGCAGCGTTGTTCAGGAAACAATACCCGCCAAACATGTCTGCCGTGGCATGATGGCCGGGGGGGCGGCACAGCGAAAACACACTCCGCGCGCCGTTGTTGATCCTGTCCGCCCCTGTCAGCGCAACTTGCGCACTGGCATAGGCGGCTTCCCACGTGCCACCGCTGATGCTGGTTTCTCCGGCGAGCGCGTAATACCCGACCTGTCCTTCGATAAAACTAGGGCGCTTGTCTGACATCCGACGTCCGACCCAAGTGGTTGGCATAGCTTCCCCTTGGAAACCCGCCTCCTGCCAGCGCTCCCAAGCCGTTTGCAGAAATTCCACAAAATCCGGTTTGTGAATGGCGAGGATCGGATCAAGGCCAAAGTCATCGGGATCGCTCACCAAGCCGAGATTGGCCTCGCGCACTCGTTTGATCACATATTCAGCGCGGCTTGGCCGCTCGTGCGGCTGGACAAGCTGTCCGCCGAACAGTTCGCTCTTGGCATCCCGCAGCCGGTGCTTTTCTGTGAAAATCGTTTCCATCGCCCTCATTCCTTTGCAATGAAAGGCGCGGATAGCCTGCTGGCCGATCCGCGCCCTCCCTTGACCTTACTTCTTCAGGTTAGTCCAGATCTTGTCATAAACCGCTTGGGTTTCTGCGTCGCAGGCTTGCACAAACACGCCTTCGATACCGGCAGGCGGGTTGCCTTCAGGTTCTTCTGCAAGGGCAGGATCGTGGAATTCCTCACTGCCTTTAACAACATCACGGTAGCGCGCATAATTGGTGACCGCTGCGATGTTTTCCGGTTCCAGAAGGAAATCCATAAACTTCAGCGCGTTTTCACGGTTTGGCGCGTCTTTGAGCAGCACAACACTGTCCATCCAGTTGACCCAGCCCTGTTTCGGGAAAGCGTATTGCAAAGTGTCACGAGATTCCCGTGCCTTGGCCGCAAAGCCGTTAAAGATCATCCCAACAGCGACGTCGCCTGCGGCTAGAACTTCCTTGGCGGTGTCAGAGTTGAAAGAGGCCCAGTGCGGTTTGGCCGCTTGCAGCATCTCGTTCATCGCCTTGAGCTGTTCACGGTCGTTGGAGCATTGCGGAATGCCCATGTGAACCGCTGCCAATGCGAGAACCTCACCCTGACTGTCGAGGATGTTGATCTTGCCCTTCAGCTCTTCTGGCGGGTTAAAGACGATATCGGTTGAGTTGATGTCACCGGAATACTCTGCGGTATCTACGGAAAAGCTGGTGGTGCCGCCTTGATAGGGGATCGAGTGTTTCAGACCGGGGTCATAGGCCGGATCGGTGAAGGATTCCTTCACGTTGCCAATGTTTTTCAACTCGCCTGATGCGACTTCGTCGGCCAGACCTTCGCCGATCAGGATGGACACCATATAGTCGGTGGGAACCGCCACATCATAGGTACCGATTGCGCCCGCTTTCAGCGTGGCCAGCATCGCTTCATTGGAATCGTAAGTGTCCAGAATGACCTCTACATCATGTTCGGCGCTGAACTTTTCCAACAGCTCCTGCGGGATGTATTCAAACCAGTGATAAATGGCGAGTTTGCCTTCGGCCTGCGCTCCAGACGCGCCCATCAAAAGCGCCGTCGCGGCGGCTGTGCTTGTGAGTAGTTTTTTCATCTTTATCTCCACTGTTGGTTTTGGTTATGATTTTTTATCGGTTCTGCTGACGAGGTACGAAATCAGGACCATCAGGATCGAAAAGCCCAGAAGCATCGTCGAAATAGCCATGATGTTGGGTTTGATCCCCTGCTTCACCGCCCCGAATATCGCTGTGGGGAGTGTTTCCACTCCGGCACCTTTGACGAAGTTGGTGATGATGAAATCATCAAGGGAAATGATGAAAGCCAACAGATAACCCGAGATAATGCCGGGCAGCATCAAGGGTAGAAGGATTTTGGTAAACGCCTGTCGTTTGGTGGCGTAAAGATCTTGGGCGGCTTGTTCGTAAGTGTCCTCAATCCCCTGCATCCGCGCGGAAATCGGCAGGTAGGCGAAGGGGATGCAAAAGGCGATATGGGCCAGCAGGATGGTCAGCAAACCGCGTTCAAATCCGATGGAGTTGAAGAAGATCAACGTGGCCACCGCGGTGACGATTTCAGGCACCATCAACGGCAAAGAGATCAGCCCGAAAGACCACGCCCGCAGCCGGAATTTGCCGCCCCGCACCATCGCAGTCGCGGCAAGGGTTGCAATTGTGGTAGCCACGGTCGCGGCGATAATTGCGATGATAAAGCTGTTGCGCGCGGCCACTTTGAACTTGGCGCTTTCTGCACCGGTGAACACATCTGCATACCAGCGCAAGGAAAACCCTTCCCAGACTGCGATAGAGTCCGAGGCGTTCAGGCTGTAGACCGCCACCACGATCAATGGCGCGTAGAGCACGAACAGACAAAGCAGCGTGATCTGCAAGAAGCCGGTGTAGGATTTTATGTCGTAACTGCGTGTTGCCATCGCTCAGCCCGCCTCTTTGTCGCTGCGGGCCTGCGCCCGTGCATAGATCACCAGAATAATCAGCACCATCGTCAGCAGGATCATCGAGGCTGCCGCCCCAAACGGCCAGTTGCCCGCGTTGCCTTTAAACTGCTCTTCGATCAAAGAGCCGATCATGAAATTCTTTGCGCCTCCCAGCAGATCAGGTGCCAGAAACGATCCCAAAGACGGCACGAACACAAGGATACACCCCGCAATCACACCGGGCTTCACGGCTGGCAGCACAATGTGGCGCAGGGTGATCCATTTGTTGGCATAAAGGTCGGCCGCTGCCTCGCTGAGGGTGAAGTTATATCGCTCCACCGCTGCATAGATCGGCAGCACCATGAATGGCAGGTAGGAATAGAACAGCCCGACCTGAACCGCGAAATTCGTGTTGATCATATGGACCGGACCATCCACCAGCCCCGTTGCCATGAAGAAAGAGTTTAACGGCCCCTCGTCACGGAGCAAAAAGCGCATGGATACGGTGCGGATCAGCAGGTTCACCCAATAGGGAATGGTGATCAGAAACACCCATATCACGCGCTGCTTTTCAGGTCGGGTGGCGATGAAATAAGCGGTTGGAAACCCAATCGCGAGGCTGAGGAGCGTTGCAGCCCCTGCCTGCCAGATGGACCGCCAGAAAATTGCGATATAGGTCCACTCGATCTGCGCCGGATCATCCCCGAACAAGCCGCGATCAAAGAAGAACTGGTCATAAGCCGCGAGAGAGAACTCCCAAATCACGCCGCCACGGAACTCTTTGGTCAGAAAGGAATAGACCAGCATCAGCAAAACAGGTGCTAGCACCAGAAAGCTGAGAGTGACCCAAGCCGGAAGCAACAGCCAGTTGCGGGCTTCTTTGTAGGTGTCAGTGACGGCATTGCCGCCCGAGGTTGCGCCGCCTGCCATCAGTCTACCAGAAGCCGTGCGGCCCCATGCTCCATGTTAACGAAAACCGGCGAGCCGGGCTCGAATATGCGTTCGTTTCCGCGTGCGGAATTGGACGTGCGCACGGTGATTTGCGGCCCGTCCGCCAGATCCACCAGTGTCGTGATGTCGGTCCCGACAAAAATATTCTCGCGCACCGTGGCCTTCATTCCGGTGTCCGTATCCGGTCCGGTGGTCAGGATCAGTCGCTCTGGGCGCACGGAAAGGTGCACGTTTAATCCCGCAGTAACGTCTTCGATCGCCGGACAGGTCAGCGCATGGCCCCCGTCCAGATGACACACCGCCTGTCCGCTTTCGATCCGATCCACGGACACATCCAGCAGGTTGGTTTCACCGATGAAATCCGCAACAAACATATTGCGTGGGCTTTCGTAAATCTCTCTGGCGTCGCCCAGTTGTTGCAGTTCGCCCGAGGACATAACCGCGATCCGGTCGGACATGGTCAGGGCTTCTTCCTGATCGTGGGTTACGAATATGAAGGTAATGCCGGTTTCCCGTTGCAGGTGCTTCAGCTCCAGCTGCATCGCTTTGCGCAGCTTCAGATCAAGCGCCGATAGGGGTTCGTCCAGCAACAGTACCTTGGGTTGGGGCGCAAGCGCACGGGCCAGCGCGACCCTTTGCTGTTGTCCGCCTGATAGTTGCGAAGGCTTGCGGTTGGCGAATTGAGAAAGCTGCACCAGTTCCAGCATTTCGCCCGCCTTTTTACGGGAGTCAGCCTTGGAGTTTCCGCGCATTTGCAAACCAAACGCCACGTTATCGAGCACGGTTTTATGGGGGAACAGCGCGTAATTCTGGAAGACCGTGTTCACGGGGCGTTTGTGGGGCGGAAGGCCTTCGATTTCCTCGCCATAAAGAAAGATTGCACCTTCGCTTACATCCTCAAACCCTGCAATCATCCGCAAAAGCGTGGTTTTGCCACAGCCCGAGGGGCCGAGAAGGGTAAAAAATTCGTTGTCCTTGATCGACAGAGAGATGGTTTTCAAAGCGGTGAAATTGCCGTACCGCTTCACGGCTTCGCGGACTTCAATGGCGTTTGGATTTTCTAAAGACACAGGCGCTCCCCGGTGGCGGTGGTGTTGAAAAGGACTGTAAGAGAGGGTTAAGCTGTTGGTAAGAATTGTCTCCCTCAGTCGTTATTAGGGAAAACCTAATGCCGGATTAATGTGCGAAAACCGGGCGAAACGCGCTGATATTTGTCACTTTGAAAACGGCAGCCAAGGGGAATGCCTTGGGCATATCAGTGGCATAGCGGGCAGGGGGCTAATGTTGTCCCCTGCCTTGTTTTTCGCTTAGTCCACCGCCAGTTCGGTGATTTCGCGGCGGAACGGCAGGGCATCCCCGATGTCTTCGCCGTCCAGTTCCCGTGCATAGCGGTGGCCTGCATATGTGGCCCAAGCAATCGGTCCGGGCGCATTTGCATCCCCGATGATCTTCACCGATTTGATCCCCGCATCCGCCCATTCAGACTCCCGCGCTTTCAGGTCGTGGTACAGCCCGTTGTCTTCCAGCTTGCTGGCTACCATAACCACAGCATCGCAGCCGTAATCCTGCGTCATACCGGTATAGACGCAATCGGATTCAACATGATCTGCCTCTATGCGCGTGACGCCACGGTTCAGCACCACATTGACGCCCATGCCAGCCAGCTTCTTGTGGATCGCATGTTGCTCCAGCGTGTTAACCGTCCAGTCCGACAGATAGGCCGAAGGCGTAATGATCGTGACCTCACAGCCCGCGTTCACCAGCAGCTCTGCCAGAACGCCGCCCATATAATAATGATCATCGTCATAGATCACCACTTTGCCCGACGGAATTTTACCATCCATGATGTGATCCGGCGTATAGACCGGCATATCTTCGTTAATAGGCATCGGAACCACATGCTGGCGCGATACCCCATCGCTCCGCCACTTCGCGCCAGTCGCGATACAGATGTTTTCAAAGCCGAATTCCAGAATGCTTCCGGCATCAAGCGCGCTGTCGAAGTAGGTTTCCACGTTGGGTTTCTGGCTGATCTGGTATTCGCGGTAATCCACCACACGTCCCCAAGCACTTAGCCCGGGAAGCTGGCGTTCGCGGGTGACACGACCGCCCAACACTGTCTTAGCCTCGGCCAGTGCCACATCATAACCCCGCTCCGCCAATGCGCGGGTTGCCTCCAATCCGGCCGGACCGGAGCCGACCACCAGCACCGATGAACTGCTCCCTTTGGCGTTCATCTGTTCAGGATGCCACCCTTTGCGCCATTCCTCCATAAAGGTCGGGTTCTGGGTGCATCGGCTGATGGACATGGTCATATCGCCGGTGATGCAAATATTGCAGCCGATACATTCGCGGATGTCTTCTATCCGGCCTTCTTCGATCTTTTTGGGCAGGAACGGGTCGGCAATAGAGGGACGGGCGCAACCGATAAAGTCCAGCGTGCCGCTGCGGATCATCTTGGCCATCACATCGGGCGAGGTAAAACGACCGACACCAACGATGGGTTTGTCCGTAAGATCATGGATACCCCGAACGAGCTGTTCCTGCGCGGCCTCTTCCTTGAACCGCGACGGGCCGGAGCAATCTTCCCACGTACCCTGCGCCAGATCCCAAAGGTCCGGCAAGTCGCGGTTCATCTCTATGAAATCCCGCACCTCGGCGTTGGAAAAGCCCAGATCACCGATGGTTTCATCTAGGCTGACCCGCAGGGTGATCCCCATCGTATCCCCGACCGCATCACGCATGTCGGAAATCACTTCATTCACAAACCGCGCGCGGTTTCCCAAGCTGCCGCCATATTCATCGCTACGCTGGTTGGTGGCGCGGCTTAGAAAATGCTGAAAGATACCAAACCCGTGGGCGCCATATAGGCAGATCAGGTCAAAGCCTGCGTCTTTGGAGCGTTTGGCCGCATTCACAAACCAGCGGCGCAGGTCACGAATGTCCGATTTATCGAGCGCGCGCGCCTGGACCGGATCATTGGTAAAAGTACGGATTGGCATGGCAGAAACCGCCAGCGGAACCTCTTTACTATAGAGGTTCGGCCCGTTGATACCGGAATAGGCCAGTTGGATACCCGCCAGCGCACCGTGTTCTTTCATCTTCTCAGACATCTTGCGCAGCTGCGGTATGTCTTTGTCCTCCCACAGACGTAATTCGATGAAGGGTGTAATTTCCGAAGTGTGGTGCATCTCGCATTGTTCGGTAAACACCACGCCCCAGCCGCCTTGGGATTTGATTCCGCGCATGGCCGCAGCTGCTGACGGATCGCGATACCCGCCTCCGTTACAATGGGGCACCTGATAGAAGCGGTTCTTGGATGTTACGGGGCCGATGTCCATCGGCTCGAACAGAATATCATAACGGGGATCGCGCACGGGCACCTCCTGAAGCTGGAATTGTGCGTAGAGTAGCTGCCCCGTTTGGCGGGCAACAGTCTGGCTTGCAAAACCGCTGCTTAGGACGCGCCTAATCCGGCTTGGGGGTGTCTTTGGCGATTACATTCAGACCGGGCAGGTTCCCGTCACGGTATTCAGTCAGGCAGTGCTGTATGAAGGCGCGGATCACGCTGGCACTGTCCGCATCCTTAGAGGCAAGAAGCCCCATTTGCATGGGCCGCGCGTCCCCGTTCAGTGGCACAAAGCGCAGCGGTTTGCCATCGGGCGAAAGATCATTAAGAGGACGCACATTCGCGATGGAAAAGCCAAAACCATTGGCCACAAGACTGCGCATCACCGCCATATCCCTCGTGCGCTCGGCCACCTTGGGTTTGATGCCCGAGGCGCCAAAAAACGACAGGAAATATTCCGAACTGAACGGCAGGTCCAGCAGGATCATCGGGTAGGGCAGCAGGTCTTCGACACTGACGCTGGCGCGCACGGCCAGCGGGTGATCGGGTTTCAAAATCGCATAGGGCGGCAAGGTCGCCACCGGCTGAAACTTCAAATCGCTTGGCAGATCAAGATCGTAGGTCAGCGCCACATCAATTTCACCGCGCCGCAGCTTGGCGAAGATTTGCGCCTGATCAAGTTCGTGCTGGGTGACGCGTACATCGGGGAACAGCGCCTCAAAACTGGCCCGCAATGCAGGAACCACCATCTGGGCAAAAGTCAGCAACACGCCGATAGACAGCGGTCCTTGCACATTGCCAGATACATCCGCTGCCAGATCCACCAGCTTTTCCGCGTTATCCAATACCAGCTTGGCCTGCTTCATCATCTCGCGCCCTGCCAGCGTCAGGGACAGGCCTTGCGCGTGCTGGCGTACGAACAGCGGCAGGCCGAACTCTTTTTCCAGTTGGTTCACAGCGGCAGAGATTGACGGCGAGGACACGTTCACCTTTTCAGCCGCCATAGCGATACTGCCCATTTCGCCAACGGCCACGAAATATTCAAGCTGGCGCAGAGTGAATCTCAGCATGGGGTTTCCTAGTCCTTAGACGCAGCAGTGTGCAGCGGGTATACCCCTGTTATACGGGCAGGATTTTGCAAGGGGAAGACACGGCTTTCAGGGGTTAATCGTCGCCCGGCACCCCGTAGGACGGTGCCTCGCGCGGGTCGAGCGCCCGTTGCACATAGGCGTCCAACTGGGGTTTGTAGATGTCCCACGCGGTTGCGATGTTTTCGATCGGGCAATCGTCGGTCCAGTCACAGCGCAGATCGGCGACCGGCCAGCTAACCTTATCCACGATCATCATACCTGCGGAATGGACCGGACCAGCCTCTCCGCCTGCGGCCAGACCCGCGCGCATCGCCGCAATCAAACGGTCGCCGATATGCCCTTCCGCTGCTAAGTAGCCGTCCACAATCGCTTGGGGCACTGTGTCATTGGCAAGCAGATTGCCACCCGAGGCGACATTTTCGGCCATCGCCTGCGTCCAGATACCCAGAGAGTTCGGGCCTGAATGAATCGCCGTGCGCCCTTCGTAATCCACCGCCAGAACCTGACGGTACTCGATAAATTTGCCCCGCGCCTGCACCTGCGCAATCGCCTTTTCCGCCCCAAGCCCCTGACCCATCAGATCGAGCGTTAGGGGCCCAAGGCTCGGGTCCGTGACATTTTGCGTGGCAACCGCCCCCACCCCTGAGCGGGCATAGGAACACCGTGCGGCCACCGCAGGCGACGAAGACGAAATGGCGACACCGAACATTCCGGTGTCAGGGCAGCGGGCTACAAGAGAAAAGGTCATTCCGGTATCACCGCTGTGCCGTCGATTTCGACCAACCATTCGGGCCGCGCCAATGCTTGCACCACCAGTCCGGTGGAAACCGGATGCACGCCTTTGATGTATTCGCCCATTGTGCGGTAAACCGCCTCGCGGTGGCGTACATCGGTGATGTAGACCACCACTTTGACAAGGTGCTCCATCTCTCCGCCCGCTTCTTGGATCAGCTGCCGGATGTTTTGCATCACCTTATGGGTCTGTTCCACCGGATCATGACTGTCGATGTTCTTGGCGTCATCCAGATTTTGCGGACACTGCCCGCGCAGCCAGACGGTTTTGCCACCCTGAGTGACCACCGCCTGACACAGATCATTGTCGAGCTGTTGTTCGGGATAGGTGTCCGATGTGTTGAACTTGCGAATACGTGTATGGGCCATGAAAGATCCTCTGCAACTGGCGGGCGTGGGGGTGGGGTCGGCCACGCTCCTTGGCACTATGGCCCCAGAAATATGGGATTATCCGGTGGCGAAAAGTACGGAGTGCCTCAGCCTCGATTAGTCAACGCCTAACCCGATGGACTGCACAGCACCCCGCTGGCCGTGTTCATTTAGTTTCAGCCTAAGCAATGGTGCAAGATTTACTGTTTTTCAGCTTCCGGTCCGCCCCGTAGGGTGCCCCCAATGTCAAACCAGACACAGAAGGATGCCGGAATGCCCGTAGAAAAGACAGACACGTTGGTTGTTGGTGCCGGTCAGGCCGGAATCGCCATGAGCGAACATCTCGGTGCGCTTGGGGTGGATCATATAGTACTAGAACGGGATCGCATCGCTGAACGCTGGCGCACCGCTCGCTGGGACTCTCTCGTGGCCAACGGCCCCGCATGGCATGACCGTTTTCCCAATCGTGAATTTGACGGCAATGATCCCGAAGCTTTCGTCCCGAAAGAAGGTGTGGCCGATTATTTTGTTGATTACGCCGAGCAGATCAACGCCCCTGTGCGCTGCGGCGTTGAAGTTCATCGCGCGCGTCGCACCGCTGACGGATCTGCCTTTCTGGTAGAAACCAGCGCCGGACAGATCGAAACCAAACGGATCGTCGCGGCCACTGGCCCGTTTCAAAAGCCGCTGATCCCGCAACTGGTGCCGCAAAGCGCGGGTTTGACGCAAATTCACTCTCATGATTATCGAAATCCTGACCAGTTGCCCAAAGGAGCTGTTATGGTGGTTGGGGCCGGATCGTCCGGTGCGCAAATCGCTGAGGAGTTGATGGACTCCGGGCGTCAGGTTTACCTGTCTGTTGGTCCCCACGACCGCCCGCCGCGCAGCTATCGCGGGCGGGATTTTGTCTGGTGGCTCGGCGTGCTGGGCAAATGGGATATGCAGACGCCTGGACCCGGAACCGAACATGTGACCATCGCGGTGAGCGGGGCGAAGGGCGGCAAAACTGTCGATTTCCGCCGCTTTGCAGCGGGCGGGATGCAGCTTGTCGGAAGAACAGAGCGGTTTGAGGGAGGCAAGCTGCACTTTGCCAACGATTTAATAAAGAATGTTGCGCTCGGGGATGCGAACCATGCTTCGGTTCTGGATGAAGCAGACGCCTATGTGGCGCGCCACGGGATCGACCTGCCCGAAGACCCGCAAGAGCGTAAATGCTGGCCTGAACCGGCCTGTTTGACAGACCCGATCAAGGAACTGGACCTTGCGGAGGCCGGTATCACGTCAATCATCTGGGCCACCGGATTTTCGGTGGACTACAGTTGGCTAGAGATTGACGCCTTTGAAGACAATGGAAAACCGGTCCACCAGCGCGGTGTCTCACCGGAGCGTGGTGTGTATTTTGTTGGCCTGCCGTGGCAATCCCGCCGCGGATCGTCCTTTATCTGGGGCGTGTGGCATGATGCGAAATATGTGGCGGATCAAATCGCGATCCAGCGGGCCTATGACGCCTACCACCCTCCGGTAGCATTGGCGGCAAAAGCGGGTTGAGCTCTACCTTCTTGCCAAATGGCATGATGTGCGCTATATGATGCCATAAGGAGGGCTGTTATGGCGCTGCACCAACTGGAAACCAAGGCGCATGATTTTGCGCCTGACCCGATTACAAACGCGGAAGCCGCCGCCATGTTGCGCGCGGTTCTGACGCTGTTTGAAAAATGGGGCGTGATTGACGAAGAGGCCGCGACACTGCTGGACCTGCCGGTGCGCACGTATCGCCGCTGGAAGGCAGGTCAGCTTGGGCGGTTGGACCGCGATACCAAGGCGCGTCTGTCCAACCTTCTGGGTATCCACAAGGCGCTGCGTTTGCTGTTTAGTGAACCCCAACGGGGCTATGACTGGATCAAAGCGGACAACGCAGCGTTCAATGGCCGTTCTGCACTGTCCGTAATGCTCGGCGGTGAATTGACAGACCTGATGCGGGTGCGCCGCTACCTAGACGCAGAGCGCGGAGCTTGGTGATTACCCCACAGGATGTTCCCGTCAACCGGATCGAATGGAAGGGTGCGGTGCGCATTATCCGCAGCGTCTATCCCCCGATTGATCTGTTCGAAGACATCGCCGCCCCTGAAGACTGGCCGCTGCTGATCTCGGCAGAACAAAAGACCAACCCCCGCCTGATGGAGACCATCGGTAATCTGGATCTGATACCGCCACACCGGCGCGTTGGCGGGCAGGGGGCGAGCTATCTGATGGCGCCCTTCACCCATACCAGCACCGACAGGCCCAGCCGTTTTTCCGATGGCCAGCGCGGTGTGCTTTATGTGGCGCGGGACTTTGAAACGGCGGTTTATGAGACCATCCACCACCACGCACGGTTCATGGCAGCAACGGCGCAACCGGCGGGTTGGACCTCCCAATTCCGCGAATTGGTTTTGGACGTACGTGCCGACCTTTACGATCTGCGCGGTCAGGCGGCCGATGCGCTTCTTGACCCTGAAGATTACCAAGCCGCGCAGGCCTTTGGCGCGGCGATCCGTGCAGCAGACGGCCAAGGTATCGCCTACCCGAGCGTTCGGGGGGAGGGCGATTGCACCGGACTGTTTTACCCCGATCTCGCAGAGGCACCGGTGCAAGCGCGGCATTTGGATTACCACTGGGACGGAACCACCGTTGACCTGATCCGCGATGCAGGCGATGGCACGGTCTTTCGCGTCGATTGAAGCACGGCTGGCAAAGTCACTTCAAAGAGCGACCGTCATCAGGCGAATATGGCTTTGGGTTTGGGCCACATCCTTAATCGCACGGATTTTATCAAGCAGGGTGTCCAACTCCCGCAGGGAGCTGGTGCGCAGTTCCACCACCAGATCAAATTCACCGCTTAGGGTGGAAATATCCATCACACCTTCGATCCGTTTCAACGCTGCGATTGCGACTTTCCCGTCATCCGCAGCTACACGTATGAGGGTAAAGGCACTAATCTGCTGATCCTGCTGCCCGTCCCCAAGCTCTACCGTGAAGCGCTTAATGATCCCCTGATCCTGCATCCGCCCGATCCGGTTCTGCACCGTTCCGCGGGATATCTTTAACGTAGCGGCAAGATCGCTCGCGCTGGTACGGGCATCTTTACCAAGGAGCGCCAGAAGTCTTTGGTCTATGTCGTCCATATCCGGTTCCGTTTCGACTGATTTTGTCATTATGCCAAATAGTTGACGATTTGCTGTAGCTTCGCATCTTTTTTCTAACACCGCAATATTCGACGTTGCTTGCAGAAGCACAGGCGGCGGGACGTCCCGCCCAAAGATAAAAGGACAGAACATCATGAAAACAATCGCGGTTTTAGGTTTGGGAAAAATCGGCACGCTGGCGGCGGAACTGCTTCACGACGCAGGGTTCACCGTCATCGCCCATGACGTAAGCGCCCGAACCCACACACTGCCGTTTGAGATCCGCGCAACGGATGTGCAAGACGAAACCGCTATCAAAGCCGCATTTAAGGAGGTCGATGCCGTTCTCTCTTGTCTGCCCTATAACCTGAACGCCAAGCTGGCCAAGGCTGCGCTGGCCGCTGACATTCACTACTTCGATCTGACCGAAGATGTGCCGACCACCAAGGCTATTCTGGAGATGTCGAAATCCTCTCACCGTTTGATGGCCCCCCAATGCGGATTGGCGCCGGGGTTTATCGGGATTGTCGGGGCCGATCTGATCGCGCGGTTGGATGACTGCCGGTCCTGCAAGATGCGGGTCGGGGCGTTGCCGCAGAACCCGACGGGGCTGATGGGCTATTCCTTCAACTGGTCGCCGGAAGGGGTGGTGAACGAATATCTGAATGATTGCGAGGTTCTGGAGAACGGCGAGATCAAATCCGTTTCCGCGATGGAATGGATGGAAAAACACTACATCAATGGGGTGGAGCTGGAAGCTTTTACCACTTCCGGCGGGCTTGGCACCATGTGCGAAACCTATCTCGGGCGGGTGCCCAATATGGACTATAAGACTATGCGCTACCCCGGACACGCGGCGCAGATGAACTTTTTCTTTCATGAACTTCTCATGCGGGAGCGGCGTAAAGAGGCGGGCGAAATCCTTGTGAATGCCAAACCACCTGTCAGCGATGATGTGGTCTACGTCCATGCCGCCGCCGAGGGTCGGCAGGGCGGTGAACTGGCCCGCGAAGAATTTGTGCGGGCCTATAAACCGCGCGAACTGGCCGGTTCAACCCGCACGGCAATCGCCTGGACCACCACCTGTTCGGTTGTTGCAGTGATAGAAATGGTGCGCGATGGTGCTTTGCCCCAAAGCGGTTTTCTGAAACAGGAAGATATCCCGTTGGAGGCATTCCTAGCCACCAGAACCGGCGCAGTTTTTCAAACAGACCATTAGGGACCTATTAAAGTTCTTACACCGGCGCGCAATTGCTTGCCTCCTTACCCTCATTCATTCATATTCGTATAGAAGAATTTGAATGAGGGCGAAATGGCACTTTCAAGACGTAAGTTTCTAGCGGGCAGTGCGGGGGTGGCGACCGTCGCTGGACTGGCATTGCGGCCAAGGTTTGCCCACGCACAGCTCGTACTCGGTGATATGAAGATTGACGTGGTGAGCGATGGTTCTCTAACATTGCCCGGTGGGTTCCTGTTCGATCCGATGCCAAAGGACGAACTGGCGCCGATCCTTAAGAAATACGACCTGTCTGCGGAGGTTCTGACCCCGCCTTGCAACGTTACGCTGATGCGCCACGGTGATAGGACGGTCCTTTTTGATGTCGGCTCTGGTCCCGATTTCGCACCGAATGCGGGGACATTACTGGCCTCTCTGGAGGCACTCGGCGTTGTGCCTGATGACGTTACGGATGTGATATTCACTCACGCCCATCCCGATCACCTTTGGGGATTGTTGGATGATTTCGACGATCCGCTGTTTCCTGAGGCCAGCTATATGATCGGCAAAACCGAATGGGATTACTGGATCGATCCCAAAACCGTAGACGAAATCGGCGAGTCCCGCGCCTCATTTGCGGTTGGTGCGGCACGGCGGCTTGCAATGCTGGAAGACAGCATAACGTTCTTCAAAGACGGTGAGGAGATCCTTCCGGGTGTTGCGGCACGGGCCACCTTTGGCCATACGCCCGGTCATATGGCATTCGAGCTGCGTGACGGAAGCGAAAGCCTGATGATATTGGGAGATTGCATCGGCAACCACCATGTCGCGTTCGAAAAGCCGCAGTGGCATTCCGGATCGGATCAGAACCCCGAACTGGGTGCCAAAACGCGGATGGCCTTGTTGGATCAACTGGCCGCCGAAAAGATGCGTGTCGTAGGCTTTCACTTGCCAAACAGCGGGCTAGGGTACGTCGATAAGACTGCCGATGCCTACCGATTTATAGCGGAGTCCTAAGCATGAAACATTTGATCCCACTGTTCGTTATCGCTGCATTTCCAGCAGCCGCCAGCGAAGATATTGCCGATCAGTACCCCGGTTCCATTCTGTACGCCAAACCTGTTGAATTTATTCCCGGCGTATTCTCGGCAACAGGGGCAACCGCCCCGCCAACCTATGAGAATGCAGGCCACAACAATAACCTGAGTTTTATCGTGACAGACGAGGGCGTTGCCGTAATCAACGGGGGTGCGTCTTATGAACTGGCCGCAGCGTTGCATTCAGAGATAAAGGCCGTGACCGCGCAACCGGTGGTGTTGGTTATTAATGAAAACGGTCAAGGCCATGCGATGCTTGGCAACTCCTACTGGGCGGAACAGAATGTTGAAATCGTCGCTCATGTTGAAGCGTCCGCGGAGTTTGAGGAATACGGGGCGCAGTCTTTAAGATCTGCCCAAAACACAGTTAAGGAACGAGCAGAGAAAACGACTGTGGTTCTTCCGACGAAGACTTTTGAGGACAGCTACACCATCACACTTGGGGGTATCGACATAGAGGCGCGCTATCTTGGCCCCGCCCATAGCCCCGGAGATATCGTTGTCTGGCTGCCTCAAAAGAGCCTCGTGATTTCGGGGGATTTGGCGTTTCACGAACGTATGCTGCCTGTGTTCCCCCATACAATGACAGCGGAATGGATTGAAACTTGGGACAATGCCTTTGAAGCCTTGGGCGCTACCTATGTCATTCCCGGTCACGGCCATCCCACAAACATGGATCAGGTCAGACGTTACACCAGAGACTATCTGGTTTACCTGAGAGATAAAATTGGCGCACATTTGGAAGACGGGGGCGACTTGGCAGAAGCCTATTATGTGGATCAATCACCCTATGCGCATCTGGACACGTTTGAAGAACTGGCAACGAAGAACGCCGGTCGCGTCTACGAACAGATGGAATTCGAGTAGACCTCGGGTTATAGGGGCGGGTGTTACCTGAACTTATCGAGTAGAGTCTGTGCCTGCCCTTTCGATTGGGCAGGCCATTGCCAATCCAAAAACGCTATTAATCGCCAACAGCCTCGCGGACGATTTCATCAAGAAGGGCCTGAACCTCTTGCATCGGACCTTCGGGATAATTGCGATATCCGACCATGACCTTACCTTCACGCTCCGCCACGAATATACCGTAGGGGCAATGGACGATGTTCATTGGATCTGCTTCCATGACCTTCCGTGACACCACGGCCGAGCAGAACATGAATATATCTGCGTTTTCAAACAGTTTCACATCGCTGCCGACGTCCTGACCGGTGCGGTTCAACATTTCGCCAACGTGACTGATAAGGTCGATAACCAAACCCTTGTTCACAATCGCGCTTTCGACCCCAAAGGTGGCATCGTCAAAGGATCCATCGAAGGGGTAGGTCGTAGCTTCTTGTGCAAAAGACGTCGTCGCAGTCAGACACAAACCTATTATTCCAGCAAAAAACTTGTTCATAATCGTCTCCTTTGTTGAAATGTAAGCAGCGCGCAGTTCTGCACGCTGCTTTGAAACGGGATTAGGGACGTACGATGGTCCACCCGTTTTCGTCGAGCGTCATCAAATCGACCACACCGGCTGGGACCCGTTCAGCCACGGAAACGATCGGAGTGGCTTTCCCCTCCTTCTTCGTCATGGCATCGATTGTATTACCACAGGCGGCAAATGTCACGTTCGGCATGGAAGATCCGAAAGAGGACAACCGGTCCAGAACCGGCGATGTATCCTCGCGCAGCATGTGCAGTCCGGCGTTGAAGGCGACGATGCGCACTTCCACGGTTTCGCCGATGCTTTCGTAGTATTTGGTCACGTTCACGGCCACATTCAGAACAGTTGCCATCTTCTGGGGATTGTTGTCGCTAATTTGCAGCGCCAGTTTGTGATCTGCGAGACCATCCTGCGCAAAGGAAGCGGTCGCGGTAAAGGTCGCGAAAATTAACGCCGTCAGAATTTTGAAGAACTTCATGGTTATTTCCTCCCGTTGGCAACCTCTTTCAGGGCCGCCTAGTTAAGTTGTCGTTGGTCATATTTCGAGCTTTCGACCGGCATATGCCAACCGAAAGCTCGTGCAGGACTTTTCAGACGCGTAGGAGCCTTAGTCAGCGAATGACTTCAGGTATTCTATAATCGCCTTCTGGTCTTTTTCTTTCTTAAGGCCGGGAAAGGACATCTTGGTCCCTTTCATGTACTTCTTAGGTTTGGCGAGAAATGCTGCCAATTCTTCTTCGGTCCAGATCAAACCTTCTCCGGCCGCTGCCTTCATCGCTTTAGAGTACCTGAAGTCCTCAACCGCGCCGGCAGGATGCCCGACAATCCCGTTCAAGATCGGTCCGGCCCTGCTTTTGGCACTATCACCGACCTGATGGCAGGCTTTGCACTTTTTGAACACCTTTTCACCGGACTTGGCCAATGCCGCATCGAATGCAGGTTCTGCGGCGATCGGTTCTTCTTCCTTGGAAGCAGGTGCCGGTTCTGGCGCGGAATCCTCTTGAGACAGAACCTCGGCGGCTTGCTCCAGTTCTTCCGAGGCCCCTTCTTCCTTCGGGGTCACATCAAGAACCATCGCGCGCATAGTGACTTTCACGTCTTCCTTGCAATCTTTCATGCAGGGATCGCCGGATGACCATCTGCTGTATTCGGTCTCGGCACGATCATCGATGATAAAGCCGTTTGCATTTGGCATCTCAACATCGAAGAACGTGTCCTTGGACAGGACGAAATCGTCTTCGATCAGATCATTGGAATAAAGAATATAAGCAAGGATTGCGTAAGTGTCTTCATCCGACAGCGTGCCAGCGTTGCCGTACGGCATGGAACGACGGATATAGTCAAAAGCTGTGGACAGATGTGGCCAATAGGACCCGACAGTTTTCAGGGGGTCTTCCCGATCCAGCGTGTCGGCACCCCCGGCCAGCTTGGGCCAGTTGCCGATACCTTCGGCAAAATCCCCGTGGCAGGCAGCACATTGGGTTGCGAAGATTTCCTCGCCGACGATGGCATCACCCGATCCGTCCGGCAATCCGGTGCCATCGGGAAGAATATCCTGATCCCAAGCCGCAATTTCAGCTGGCAGGGCAGGGCGGCCCAGCCCGTATTTCTCGGCCAATGCCGATCCAGCAAAGGCCGTCGTTGCCACCGCCAGAGTTGCTATCTTAAGAAACTTCGACATTTTCGGCCTCTCCGTTTGATCGAACCAGCCATGTTTGAATGCTGTTATTGTGGTAGATTGAATTCAACCCGCGAACCTCGCGCAGTTGGGTTTTTGTCGGTTGGATGTAGCCCGTGTCGTCGATGGCGCGGGACTGCAGCATCATTTCGGATCCGTCCCAGTCCACATCAAGATAAAAGCGGGTCAGTGCCATCTTTTCGCCAGGCTTGCCCAGACGTGCAGTTTCCCAGCTTTTGCCACCATCGCGGGAGACATCGACGCGGGTGATTGCGCCGCGCCCAGACCATGCCAAACCTGTGATGACCAGCGGGCCTTTGCCGTGGGTGATCGGGGATTGGGGGCTGGGGCTTGTAACGACAGATTTTGCATCCATCGCCCATGTCCATTTCCGACTAGTCCCGTCTTCCAGTGTGTCAGTGTATTTGCTGGTTTCCTCCCGGCTTTCGACAGGACTGTCGAGCACTTCGATCCGGCGTATCCACTTCACCCACATGTTGCCTTCCCAACCGGGAACGACTAGGCGCACAGGGTAGCCGTGCTCTTTGCGTAGGGCTTCGCCATTCGCTTTGAACGCGACCAGAACGTCGTCGAGCGCTTTTTCCATTGGAATAGAACGACCATTCGACGACGCATCAGCACCTTCGACGTAAACCCATTTGCCCGAAACGTCGCCTGACGTGTCAAAGCCTGCCTCTTCCAGAAGGGTACGCAAGGGGACGCCGGTATATTCCATGTTATGAATCATGCCGTGCGTAAACTGTGCGCCATTCAACTGCGCGCCGGCCCATTCCATACCAGAATTGGCAGCGCATTCGCAGAAATACACGTGATTTTCACGCGGGAAACGTTCAAGATCGGCGTAAGAGAACACCAGTGGCGTATCCACCAGACCGTTCACCATCAGCCGGTAATCTTCTTTTTTCAGCTCTATCGCACCGGAGTGGTGCCGTTCAAACGCGCAGCCTTGCGGTGTAATGGTTCCATCCAGCGCGTGAATGGGAGTGAAATTGATCGAACTCACGGTGTCGGCGGTCAACCATTCAACGTTGCGGCGGATGACGTCGCCTTCGTACTGAATGGGCAGACCGTAGGGTGTTTCGTCCACGCCGTCGCCAAAACCCTGTGCCCATGGTTGGACTTCAGTGATCAGTGGATCTGCCGCCTGCGCTTTGGCAGCCGATGCGGAAACCGCCCCGACGCCAACGGCCGCTGCCCCTTGAAGGAACGAACGACGTGTCGTTCCGGTGCGGGATTTATTCTCTGACATTCCGGGTGTCTCCTTTCTTACCGGTTTAGGCACCGACAACCTTTACACTGTTATTTGGATCGAGAGAGATGACCCCTTGCTTAGCGATGTGGGCCTCGACAACATCCCAAATTGCTGGGCCTTCGGTGTCCTCGTTCACAGAGGCCCAACCGGCCACCTGATACGTCTTCGATGGGTCGATTTTCTCGCCGGTTTTCAGCAGCGTCATATCTGTAATCCGGCTGCCCTGCGGCTTGGTCACATCAATCCGGTAGCCCAAACCACCAACCCGCACCATATCACCGCCTTGCTGGTAGTAGGGATTGGGGTTGAACAGGTTGTCCGCCACATCTTCCAGAACAATATGCAAAAACTCGCCCGTCATTTCGGTGCGGTATGCTTCTCCGTACGTCATAGAGGTGACATTCCAGATATCTTCACGGGTGATGTCCTGACCCGGCAGAATGGACGGCCCCCAGCGCACGCCGGGAGACAGTGCGATGTCTGCATCGCGTTCGGAAATCAGGGCGTCGCAGATCAGGTCGTCCCACGTCCCGTTAAAGTTCCCGCGCCGATACAGCAGTTGGTCGTCGCCGGTTTTCCCGATCACCTCGGTCAATGCATCCAGATAGGGCGCGCGTTGTTCATCTATCAGTGCGGTTATGCTTTTGTCAGGGGTAATCACGTCAGAGAAGATCGGTATCAGCTTGTGACGGAACCCCATCATGCGCCCGTTCTGTACATTCAAATCAACACGACTGACAAATTTTCCGTTAGAGCCGGAGGCCACGATGATGGTTTCGCCCACCAGAACCGGTTCGGGCAGCGCGTCGTGGGTGTGTCCGGACAGGATCACGTCGATGCCTTCGACCGTCCCAGCCATTTGCTTGTCCACATCAAACCCGTTGTGGCTGAGGCAAACAACCAGTTCGGCGCCTTTGCTGCGGACTTCGTTAACCATTTCCTGCATCCGTTCATCACGGATCCCAAAGGAGTATTCGGGGAACATCCAGCCCGGATTGGCAATTGGCATATAAGGGAAAGCTTGACCGATCACGGCGATTTTGACCCCACCGCTTTCGTAAAACTTATATGGGGGGAAAAGCTCTGTCGGTTCGTCCCATTCGGCATCGAAAATGTTCTGGCCCAAAGCCGCAAATGGCAGACCTTCTACAATTTCATTGACCCGATCCGAACCAAGGGTGAATTCCCAATGGAAGGTCATCGCGTCCGGCTTCAGGGCGTTCATGACATTCACCATGTCCTGCCCTTCAGTATGATAACAGGTGTAACTGCCGTGCCATGTGTCGCCCCCGTCCAGCAATAGGGCATCGGGACGTTCGGACCGGATGGAATTGATGACGGTTGCAACACGGTCAAGCCCACCAACCCGACCATAGGTCTTGGCGAGAGCGGAGAAGTCTTCATAGCTTAGCACATAGGCCGAAGGGCTGCCGTCGTTGATCCCGTAAAGCTTGCGGAAATCCGCGCCAGTGACGTGCGGCACCACACCTTTGTTATCGCCCACACCTATGTTGATTTCCGGCTCTCGGAAATAGATCGGTTTCAGCTGGGCGTGTATATCCGTGATATGGATCAGCGAGACGTTTCCGAACGTGTCGAATTCCAGCAGCTTGTCTTGGGTAAGCGCCTGTTGCGCTGCAAGCCGCGCCCAGTTTCCAAATCCGGTAGAGCCGTATATGGCGGCAGTCGCCATAGAGGTTTGCATAAAGTCGCGGCGGGATATCATTCGTGTCTCCGGATCATACGCTTATATGCGCATTTATGAATAAGTTATGGTAAGAATAGTCCCGCAACCGTAAGATCGCGAGACTACATTCGTTTTAGTTGCGGATGGACGGACCTTCCACGCTCAGCCCATTGCCACGGGACGTGACATACAGCTCCAAAGCGATGAACTCGGGACTGCCAGGCTTGTAGGTCTCGGCCCTTGTGTCCCGGATGCAGCCCTTAAAGCGAGAATGCGACCCGTTCAGTTTGGTATTTTTAAGCCGATAAACCGGAAATCCGTTGATTTGCCCCTGACTGAGATGATCCGCACGGATCATATTGCCATAGTTGTCTTCATGGCAATTCGCGCAAGACAGTTCGAGCTGACCCGTGCGGGTATAGTACATGTCCTTACCCTGTTCCCAAGTCTCCTTGGCGGGTCCATCAATGGCAACGTTAACAGGCAACCCACGAGAGACCGAAGACAAGGCTGCCTCCATATTGATCGCATTGCCCTTGTCGTATGGCCATGCCTCGGCGCCCATGCGTTCGGTCCGGCATTCGTTCACCTGCATCTGCAAGGTTTGAACTTTGCCGGCGGCCTCGTCCCACTTAGGATAGGTCGCTTTCACACCGGCCATAGTCTCCAAACCGTCGTGACAGGATGCACAGGACTTGCCTTCCGACCCGTCCACTGCATTCCAACTGTCCATGGCCTGTTCAACAAAAATCATGCCCGGATTGTCGAAGTCGTCCGCCTGCATGGCGCGGGTTTCCTTGCCGCGGAACAGCCAGCCGGACATTACTTCATCCAGCGAGTCCGAAAGATGATCCGGAGCGGCAGTTCGCGTCACTATCTCAGTCTCTTCGTTCAGGACCAGTGTATCATCGACCGGATCGGCAAAGGCTACGGGTGTAGTCAACAATGTCGCCAGTATGGCACCTGTCAATTTTCTCATGATGTCCCTCCCAAGACTGTGATAATCAGCCAATCGCAATTTTTTTGGATGTTTCGTAAACCGAGCCGTCATCGTCGTACCACGTGAACTTGAACTCGCCAGCTTCTGGAACCAGAGCTTCGAATTCAAAATATGGGTTGGTCGAGATCGCAGGGGCCAGTTCCACGTCAACGACGTTCTCGCCGTTGAAATCGCACGTAAACCTGTTGATGATCGAGCGCGGAATGATGTTGCCGTCGCTATCTTTACGCTGACCGGATTCCATCTTGTGACTGATCAGAGTCTTAATTGTAATAGCCTCACCCGCGGCAGCGGATTTTGGAACTTTGACGCGGGGTTTTACACCAGATGCCATGATATTTTCTCCTGAATTCTTTAACCGCCGCAGCCGCCAATAGTGACTTTTACGGTGCTTGATGCTTTGACGAACGAGCCATCCTCAAGCTTCGCAATGGCGACAACATCCTGAGTGCCTGCAAGGCGGATACGTGTCGATGCGGCGCGGGATGCTGCAAGTTTGCCGAATTTGAAGGTCGCAACGCTGGGCGTCGGGTTGCCCATCGCAAGCACCAGAATTTCCGCGGCTGAACCGGATGATACTTCGATTGGAACGGTGTTGCCGTTTTCTGCAATTTCCGGTGCAACCAGCTTCAGGTCACCCTCACCAACTTCGGCACCGCCGGTAAATTCGGCGATAAGATCATCACCGGTCGCTGCAGCACCGATCTTTGGCAGGCCTGCGACAAAGATCGCGCTCGCACCAAGAAGGATTGCACTTCGTCTTGTTAGTTCCATTTATAACTCTCCTCCACCCCGAGGGGCTGTACTTCAATACCCCCTTGGGGGCAGGTTACTCTTTCAGTGTGGTCAGATACGCCACGACATCTTCAATTTGTTGCGCGCCCAACAGCGGGCCGAATGTGTCATCGGCAGCCTTGCCTGTGTAGGCTTTGCCCGGCCGAATGAAGCCTTCGGTTTTGTAAAAAGACGGCATCATACTGTCCTCAAACATGATTTTTGCGTTCGCGACAATTCCGCGTAACTCTGCTTCGCTCCACCGTTCGCCAGCGCCGTCCAGTGGCGGGCCGATTTCCCCTTGAAAGGGAACGTCTGCTAAATCGGACACCTGATGGCAAGCTACGCAGTTGCCCTTCTTCTTGTCACCAACGATCAATCGTCCGTTGGCGGCGTCGCCGGGCATACCGGAAAGGGATTGTTCGACTGCCCCGTCGGTAAAAGCCACTGCGGTTGGCAGAACTTCCCCAGCGTATACCGCCGAGGCCATGACAGCACCAAAAACTGCTCCGGTTAATGAAATTTTCATGAGTCCTCCCAAACACTGTTTTGCGGTAGAGTAGCGTACAGACGCTGCTATACGCAACAACAAATTCATGTACGTGAATTATTTCATATGTAGCTGAACGAACATTTACCCCCGCCGCAACTGCTTCCCTTACTCAGCGAGCATGCGGGCGTGATACTTTTGGAAGGTTTCTTCGCCATCGTAGCCTTTTTCAACCACCCAGCGCAGCAGATTTAACGTCATGTCAGGGCCAAATGCTCCCGGCATTGTGGCCACTGTGGCCTGAGAAGCGGTAAGCGCCGGATCTACGGTTTCGGGAAAAAACAGGATCATCGGCGTAAACAGGACGCCCCATTTTTTCACCATCTCCTTTTCCGGTAGGGCAGTTCCATCGAAATCAGTCATTTCCACGTCGCCAAACATGTTAACCTGCACCACAAAGAAATTGTTTTCGATGTAGGATGCAATCTCGGGGCGCGGGAAAACCTCCTCGTGCATTTTCTTGCAGTAAATACAGCCCCGTTGCTCGACCATAACAATAAGTCGTTTACCTTCGGAATTCGCTTCCGCAAGATCCTCGGACAGGTCTTTAAACGTGTCACGCATCCATGCGGTTTTGTGCAGGCCATCGTCGCCAAGCTCCGCAGCAGATGCGCTGGTGAACAGATTGAGCGAGACAACCAATGCGAGAAATAAACGTAACATCCGTGATCCTCCGATTTAACGCAGCACGCCGATGTCTGGACCAACCTCCAGCATCCACTGCGCGATATAGTTCATTGAGTTTGTTGCGATTAGCAGGCCAAATACGATCAGCATCCCACCCATGATTTTTTCAATCAGGCTAAGGTGCCTGCGAAAGCCGGACATCCAGCGCATGAATGGCCCGATAAAAAGGGCCGCCAAAACAAAGGGGGCTGTCATGCCCAGACCATAGACAAACAATAGTGCAGTCCCGCCGGACAGAGCGTCAGCGCCCGCTGCGGTGAACAGGATTGCTGCCAGCACGGGACCGACGCAAGGTGTCCACCCAAAGGCAAAAGCCAAACCGATAACGTAAGCACCGGCAAGGCTGACATTGGATGTGTTGCCTGCATCAGCGCGCAATTGCCGGTACAAAAATCCGATCCGGATCACGCCAAGAAAATGCAAGCCCATCGCAATTATCATAGCAGCAGCAAGCCAGCGGAGGACATCGAAATACTCGCGCACGATCTGGCCGAACAGGGTAGCCGCCGCCCCGAGCCCTATAAAGATCGTGATGACTCCGGCAGAGAAAAAGCACGCTGCAAGGACCGCTCGCCTGCGGGTTTTCCCGTCAATCGCGGCATCTGCGGTTATCTGGTTCATACCGACCCCAGCCAGATAGCTGAGATAAAAGGGGACAATCGGCAGGATGCAGGGGGACAAAAACGAGAGCAAACCGGCGAAGGCCGCGCCGAAATAGGTAATTTCCATCATGTGACTGTCTCGCCCTTGAATAATTCACATATTCATATTACGTTGTATATTAAGAAAAGGTCAATTACACATGTTCCTCAGGTCCTTGATTGTCAGCTTTGCCTTGCTTGCCCTGTCTCTGGTGCAAGCCTCTGGTCAGGTGCGACTTGTCATGGTGGAAGAACACGGGTGCATTTGGTGCGCGCGATGGAACGACGAAATATCCCATATTTACCCGAAATCCGAAGAAGGTCGTGCAGCGCCATTGCAGCGGATTGACATACACGCAGAGCGTCCGGATGATATCAAGTTCGCCAGATCGCTACATTTTACGCCAACCTTTGTGCTGGTTGTGGACGGGCAAGAGGTCTCGCGGATTGAGGGTTATCCCGGAGAGGATTTCTTTTGGGGATTGCTTGGCAAAATGCTTCGAGACGCTGATGTTGATATGTCAGGATGAGGACTGTATAGGAATTCGCCAACCACTACCCGTTTAACGACAACATTGCACAAGATTGAGAATTCTATGGGTCTTCCAACTTTCGACGTAAACATGTGTGCCGAAGACATGGATAAAATGGCTGCCAATGCTTTGGAAGCGTCCAACTTTCTGAAAGCGATCAGTCATGAGGGTCGTTTAATGATCCTGTGTCATCTGGCATCCGGCGAGAAGTCGGTGACGGAGTTGGAAAACCTTTTATCGTCCCGTCAGGCCGCAGTGTCACAGCAATTATCGCGGCTCCGTCTTGAAGGTTTGGTGACACCAAGGCGTGATGGTAAGGCGATCTACTACAGGCTGACAGACGACCGGCCAAAGCAGATCATGGAAGTGGTCTACGATCTGTTTTGTCGCGAAAAGTGACCTAGGAGCCAGCGTGGTTCCTCAATCTACACGTGGGGGGCGGGTATGTTTGACCATATTTCAGAACCGGCTTTCACCGCGTTGGTTGGCCTGTTCGGTGGTATCATTCTGGGACTGGCCGCCCGCATGGGGCGCTTTTGCACCTTAGGTGCGATCGAAGATCTTTTTTACGGAGAGAATACCCTGCGGTTGCGGATGTGGGGCCTTGCTATCGGAGTCTCGATTGTCGGGACTTTCGGCCTGGCGGCAGTCGGGCTGCTCGATCTTCAGCAAACTCTCTATCTTTCGAGGCAGTGGAATCCGCTGGAAAGTATCGTTGGCGGCTTGGTCTTTGGCTATGGCATGGCGCTTGCTGGCAACTGTGGATATGGCGCGCTCGCCCGCGTAGGGGGCGGCGACTTACGCTCTTTGATGATAGTTCTGGTTATGGGCGTATCGGCTTACGTCACATTGGGTGGCCCTTTGTCGGCGCTGCGTGTCTGGATATTCGGTGACACCGTCGAGGCGACAAGATCCAATTCGCTTGCAGATTTTCTGGCACAGCAAAGCGGTGTATCGCCCGAAACGGCCGGTATAACGGTCGGTATAGCCATTTTAATCATCACTTTAGCGCACCGCCCTCTGCGTCGTTCCTATAGTCATATGTTTTGGGGTGCGGCCGCTGGGGTAGCGATTTTATCAGGTTGGGCCGGGACGCAGTGGGTTGCAAGCAACGGGTTTGATGCAACCCGTGTGGTCAGCCATACGTTTTCTGCCCCCATTGGTGAAACGATACTCTATGCAATGACCTCTTCAGGTAATTCCATCAGCTTTGGCACCGGATCGGTTATCGGAGTTGTCGTCGGGGCGTTATTGGGGAGCATGATAAAGGGTCATTTCCGCTGGGAGGCCTGCGAGGACCCAAGAGAATTGCGCCGCCAGATGTTCGGGGCGGTTCTTATGGGGATCGGTGCGGTCGTAGCGGTAGGTTGCAGCGTCGGACAAGGATTGTCTGCATTTTCTGTGTTGGCTTACAGCGCGCCTTTGACACTGGTTTTTATCGGTATCGGAGCAGCAATCGGATTGCGGCAACTGATATTGGGCTATGCGCCTTCAGTTTAGGCGGGTGATGGTGGGCTATGCCCGTGCGCAAGGATCATAGGGGTAGAGCAAACGCGAATTGGGGAGGAGAGTTAGTGACCCGTATTCCGGTTTATTTAGTGTTCCTCTGGTGCGCTATGGCGCTTGGGAGTCTGGCACAAGAGCCACCCCGCGAAGCCCGTATCGGGGTTCTTGCCTTTCGGGGTTCTGATCAGGTCCAAGATAAGTGGCAAAACCTAAGCACCTATCTCAATGCGACCATCCCCGAGTGGACCTTTTCCATCATCCCGATGACCCTGTCCTCGGCGTTTGAACAAATTGAGACTGAACAGCTAGATTTTGTAGTCACCAATCCGGGACATTTCGTGGATCTAAATGGCATCCACCGGATGAGCGTGATTGCGTCACGATTGCAACGGAAGTCTGACGGATCGTTAACAGGCAAGTTCGGGAGCACGATCTTTGCCCTTAAACGGAGCGGTATTTCCACATTGCAGGACGTGAAGGGTAAAACGGTGGCCGCGGTGGACCGATACGCTTTTGGCGGATTTCAACTGGCTTGGAGTGAATTTGATCGGGCGGGTATTGATCTTCACACAGATCCGGCCGCATTGCGGTTTGTCGGGTTTCCTATGGATCAAATCGTGAGGCTGGTGCAGGAGGGTGGTGTTGATGTTGGGATTGTGCGCAGTGGATTGATCGAAGAGCTGGCCGCAGAGGGTCGGGTCGATCCGGCAGAGCTGGAATTCCTGAATTCAAGCGCCACTTATGGTCATCCCGACATCACAAGCACCCGCTTGGTTCCCGAGTGGACGTTTTCGGCACTTGCCACAACCGACCCCGTATTGAGGGACCGTGTAGCGTTAACTCTCTTGCAGTCAGGCAGCAGTCCCGCCGCGCAAAAGGCAGGAATGATAGACAATTGGTCTGCACCAGTATCTTATCACAGCGTTGTAGAGTTGCGGCGGCGGTTTGATAGCAGCCTTGCTGTAAACGCGCAGCGAGAGAACGGATTAACCAGACTGAAGTTTTGGATTGTCTTTGCAGCCCTGCCTATTGTGCTGCTCGCTGGATGGGTGCTTTGGCTGTTTCATTCAAAGCGCAAAGAGGCGGGCCGGTCTGGCCCTGTCAACGCAGGCGGAGTTTCCCTGACCCAGCGGGAGGAACAGGTTCTAAAATTCGTCGCTCAGGGACACTCAACCAAAGAGATTGCCAAAGAATTGGGGATCAGCCCAAAAACAGTGGAGTTTCACCGCGCAAATTTGTTGAAGAAATTCGGTGCGCGAACCTCTAGCCAGCTCGTCGCTATGGCGACCTAGGGTATACCCTAGGCGATTTTCTCCCGAACATCGGGGCTTATGCTAGCTGGCGTGACTGCACGGGCGTGGCATCCTGTAAAGACCAGAATGAACTGGAATTTTCAGGGAGGAAACTATGAAATTCTTATATTCGATCGCCACAGCACTCATGCTCTTTGCCGTTGTGATGTTGTCTTCAGGGCTTAATGCCGAGGCTAATGAACGTTATGGAAAGCAAAAGGTGGTCTACCACATCAACTATGATGGTGGTGCAGATGATAAGAAATATCGCGGCGCCATGCGGAACATCCAGAACCACATCAACGCGGTTGGGGCGGAGAATATGGAGATCAAAGTTGTTCTCCACGGCAATGGTCTCGGGTTGTTATCGCAGGCCAAGACAAATGAATTGTTGCAAGGCCAGATTTTGGAACTCAAAGGTCAGAATGTAGCCGTGCACGTCTGTAATAATACACTTAGAGGGCGCAAAATTTCCTACAACGATGACCTGTTCGACGTGTTTGAGGAGGATATCGTGCCAAGCGGAGTTGCTGAGTTATCCCATCTTCAACAGCAGGGTTATACCTATATAAAACCGTGATGTTGGTTTGACATTTTTATAATGCGTTCGGGGCGGGGGCGATTGTTCACCGTCCCGAATGCAGCACCTCCGTGTCTTTCGACACGTAGAGGTCAGAACGATTTTGGCGTCGATGCCATTCCTGAACCCATTGAATAACCCGCACAGAACAAAACTTGGCTTTCGCTCTAATTAAACCGTTTGACTCCACTCTGGTCTAGTGGTCTAGTAACCAGACCAGTTAGCTGGGAACTGGTTTTGGACGGAGGACTTGGATGGGCGAAAACGCTCTTTTGGCAGGACAGAATGCGCCTTTAAATAAGGTAACGCATCGCTCCGTTAAGGACGAGGTTGCCGCACGCTTTGCAACACTGATCGCGTCGGGTGTCATGAATGTCGGCGATACGCTGCCCAGTGAACGTGAGCTGGCCGCGACGATGGGCGTCAGCCGCGAAACCATTCGTGGCGCATTGCTAATCCTTTCGACCAAGGGCCTTGTTTCTGTCGTTCAGGGCGCACGCACCAAAGTGATTTCTGATGACGTGGGGGGGCTGGGGTTGTCGGCTCTCTTTAACGGTCGCGTCACGGATTACGAGTTGGAAGACGTTCACGAAGGTCGTCTGATGGTGGAGGAACGTGTCGCAAGGCTGGCAGCGCAGCGGGTGCAGTCCGCGACATTGGCCGAACTGGAAAAACTGATCGAAGCGCAAGTGGCTGCTGGGAATGATCCGGTGCGTTTTCTGATCGCCGACCGTGCCTTTCACACGACGATCTATCAGGCGTGTGGCAATGCGGTTTTATCCGACCTCGCCACGACACTTTATTCTTATCAGCTGAATCACCGCCGCCGCGCAATCGAAGCCACGGGCGCCATAGCGCAAAGCATCGAGGACCACCGCGTCATTCTTGCCGCCTTAACGGCAGGGGATGCGGATGGGTTGGCCGACGGCTTGGGCATTCATGAAAGACGCATTTACGACAGCACGCGCGCCGTGCTTGCGACACCACAAAAGAAGGCATCAGAATGAAAATTACAATTATTGGCGCAGCGGGCATGATCGGGCGCAAGCTGGCAGAACGCATCGCACAAACCGGCGCAATCGGCGGGCAGACAGTGGACGCCATGACCCTTGTGGATGTGGTAGCGCCTGATGTTGCGACGGATTTTACAGGCCAGCGCGTGTCATATGCGGCTGATCTGACCGAAGCCGGAGTTGCTGCCAAGCTGGTCGCTGACAAGCCGGATGTAATCGTGCATCTGGCCGCGATTGTGTCCGGAGAGGCCGAAGCCGATATGGACAAAGGCTACCGCGTCAATCTGGACGGAACACGTGCGCTGCTAGAGGCCATTGCGGGCGTGCCCGATTATTGCCCTCGGGTGATCTATGCCTCGTCGCTTGCCGTGTTTGGCGCACCTTTCCCGACAAAAATTTCCGACGATTTCAACCTCACGCCGCTGACCAGCTATGGCACGCAAAAGGCGATGGGAGAGCTGCTGCTGAACGATTATTCCCGCCGTGGCATTCTGGACGGGGTAGGCATCCGCTTCCCGACCATTTGCATCCGTCCGGGCAAGCCGAACAAAGCGGCCTCCGGCTTCTTTTCGGGCATCCTGCGGGAGCCTTTGAACGGTCAGGAAGCAATTCTGCCGGTAGACGATGACGTGCGCCACTGGTTTGCCAGCCCCCGCGCGGCTGTGGGTTACATCGAACATGCGGCAATGATGGACACGGCCCCGCTCGGGGCGCAGCGTTGCATGACCATGCCCGGCGTGTCTGCAACTGTGGCCGAACAGATCGAGGCCCTGCGCGCAGTGGCCGGAGACGAGGCCGTCGCCTTGATCCGCCGCGAACCCGATGCGACGATTGCCAGCATCGTCGCGGGCTGGCCCCGCGATTTTGACACCGTACGTGCCCTTGAAACAGGGTTCCGTGCCGAGAATTCTTTCGAGGAAATCATCAGGATTTATCTCGAGGATGAGATGGGCCAATCGGCCTGACTGGGAGGGGCGCGTTCACATTACACCGCGCGTCACAAAGACCCTAAGACATTAATACCATTGGAGGAACCAAAATGAAACATACAGTATTCGCAGTGGCGAGCGCATTGGCTGCCCTAAGCTTTACACCTGCACAGGCAGAGCAATCCATCGTGATCGGCCACTCGTTGTCGCCCACGTCCCATTACGGCGTTGGCGCAGATGCATTCATCGCCAAGCTCGAAGAATTGTCGGGCGGAGAGTTCACCGGCACGCAAGCCCCCGCAGGTCAGCTCGGCGGTGAGCGGGACATGATCGAAGGTCTGCAAATCGGCTCTATGGATGTGGTGATCACCTCCACAGGCCCGCTTGGCAACTTTGTACCCGAAGTTTTCGCGCTCGACCTGCCGTTTCTGTTCCGTGGCTATGACCACGCGCGCAAGGTACTTGACGGTGACATCGGTCAGGAACTGCTGGCTAAAGTTGGAGAAAACCAGCTGGTTGGTCTTGCGTGGACTGAAAACGGCTTCCGCCATGTGACCAACTCCAAACGCGCGGTAAAAACACCTGCCGATCTGGACGGTCTGAAGCTGCGCACAATGGAAAACAAGGTCCACATGGAAGCCTTCTCCGGTATGGGCGCATCTCCGACCCCGATGGCCTTTCCCGAACTGTTCACAGCCCTGCAACAAGGGGTTGTTGACGGTCAGGAAAACCCTGTCACCGTGATCACATCCTCCAAATTCTGGGAAGTGCAAAACCATGTTTCCCTGACAGGGCACGTGTATTCTCCGGCGATTGTTCTGGCCTCTCCGATCCTGATGGACGGCCTCACAGACGAGCAAAAAGGCTGGTTTGACGAAGCGGCCAAAGCATCGGCTGCGGCGACACGGGCCGAAGTGAACCGTCTGGAAGAAGCTGGCGTTGCCCTGCTGCGTGAAAACGGCATGGAAGTGATCACTGATGTGGACAAAGCCCCCTTCGCCAAACTGGCAGAGCCTGCCTACGCTGTTTACACCGACAAATACGGCACCGAACTGGTGACACGTATCCAAAACGTCGAGTAATCCTACAAATGGCAGGCGCGAGATACGAACCGCGCCTGCCAGTCCTTTCCCATAATTTCCATGAGGCACCGACATGCGCTTTTTCCTGCGCCTCGAAAATTTAACGACAGGAGTCGCGCTGAGGCTCTCCATCGCCTTTCTGGTGATCGCTGCCAGTCTGGCGCTTTATCAGGTTGTCACCCGCTTTGTCTTTGGCGCCCCCTCTACATGGTCCGAGGTGATCACCCGTTCAGCCATGATCTGGTCGGTGTTTCTAGGGGTCGCCGTGGCGTTCAAACACGGTGCCATGATCTCTGTTGATATGATCCAGAACGCCCTGCCGCCGCGCCTTGGTCTTGCGCTTTATGTGCTGGCGAGCATCGGGTCCCTGATCTTCTTTTCCTTTCTGTTCTGGCAGGGTTACCTCATGACCCTGCGCGTCATCCCGCAAAGCCTGTCGGCGCTAGAAATCTCTATTGCTTGGGTCTACGCGGCGCTGCCCACCGGATCGGTATTCATACTTGTGGCCATCGTGGCCTCCATCATCCGTGCAGTCCAAGGCGACTGGTTGATTGCCCGCAACGAGGAGGACGCCCTATGAACAGCGCTCTTGGTCTTTCACTCGCAATTCTGTTCGTGCTTGGCGTGCCGATTGCGGTTTCGATCGGTCTCGCATCGATCATCGGTATTCAGGCAGAGGGCCGCTTGCCGCTGTTGCTGATTGCACAACGTATGTTTACCGGCATCGACAGCTTCCCGCTAATGGCGATCCCGTTGTTTATCCTTGCAGGCAACCTGATGTCAGCGGGGGGGATTTCCCACCGTCTGGTGGAACTGGCCAAATCGCTGGTCGGGGGCATTCAGGGCGGGTTGGCCTGTACCTGTGTGCTGACCTGCATGCTGTTCGCGTCGGTCTCCGGATCGTCCGTGGCAACCACCTTTGCCATTGGTGCAATCCTTATTCCCGCAATGGTCAAACATAACTACCCCAAACCGCTGGCCGCATCTATTCAGGCGTCATCGGCTGAACTGGGCGTTTTGATCCCGCCGTCCATTCCGTTGATCCTTTACGGTGTGTCCACCGACACTTCTATCGGCAAGCTGTTCGTCGCAGGCCTTGGCCCCGGTGTGGTCGTTGCCGGTTCTCTGATGGCACTGGTTCTGGTGATTTGCCGGATGCGTGGTATCGGTAAGGATGACGGCATGGGCCGCGCAAGTCCGGCTGCTGCTCTGAAGGCGGCCCTGCCTGCAATGCTGGTGCCTGTGGTGATCCTTGGGGGTATCTATTCCGGTATCTTCACCCCAACCGAAGCCAGCGCCGCCGCTGTTGCGGCGGCCCTGATTGTTGGCATGGGCCTGTATAAAGAGCTTAAACCGTCCCATCTGCCAGAGATCCTTAAGAAAACCGTGATCTCCACCTCTGCTATTATGATCATTATCTCCGCTGCGTCGCTGTTTTCCTTCCTAATCACACGCTCCGGTCTGCCAAATGAAATCGCCCAGTGGTTCAAGGAAATCTTTGAAAGCCGCATCGCCTTTCTTCTGGCTGTAAATATCCTTCTTCTGATCGTTGGCATGTTCATCGAAACCTCGGCAGCGATCCTTGTGCTGGCACCAATCCTGACGCCTATCGCGCTCAGCTATGGGGTGGATCCGGTGCATTTCGGTCTGATCATCGTGGTCAACCTTGCGCTTGGCATGATCACGCCGCCCCTTGGGGTGAACCTGTTCGCAGCTTGTTCGGTAGCGCAATTGAAGGTGGAAAAAATCATTCCGCAACTGATCTGGTTCGTGCTGACGGTGTTCGCGGCATTGATGGTGATCACCTATGTTCCGGCAATCACACTGTGGCCGGTTGAATGGATTTTCGGAGGAAAATGATGTCTGTTTATTGTGTTGGTCTTGGCTCAATGGGGCTGGGAATGGCCAAAAGCCTTGTGCGAGCGGGTTTTGAGGTGCGCGGATTTGATCCGGCAACAAGTCAGGTTGATCTGTTGTGCGAAGCAGGCGGCAAGCGGGTGGCAGACGGGGATGCGCCCGTAGATGTTGTTGTTTGCACGGTGCTGAATGCGCTCCAAACGCGGACGGCGCTGTTTGGTGAAAACGGTGCGGCAGCGCGATTGCGCAAGGGCGGGGTCATTATCTCTTGCGCCACAGTCACGCCGGCCTTCGCATCCGAAATGGAGGCAGAGGCTGAAGCCCTCGGTCTACTTTATCTTGATGCGCCAATTTCAGGTGGCGCAATCAAAGCTGCTGAAGGACGCCTGTCGATCATGGCTTCCGGCACACAGGCCGCCTTTGACGCGGCGGAGCCTGCCCTGGACGCGATGGCCGAAACCGTGCACCGCTTGGGGGAACGCGCGGGGCCAGGTTCTGCGATGAAAGCGGTGAACCAGCTTCTAGCAGGGGTTCATATTGCTGCGATGGGCGAGGCGCTGGCGTTTGGCGCGTCCCAAGGGCTCGATCCGGCGCAGGTGGTGGATGTTGTGTCCGTTTCCGCTGGCACGTCTTGGATGTTTGAAAACCGTGGTCCCCATGTGGTGGAGGGCGATTACACGCCCCATTCCAAGGTGGATATCTGGCTAAAGGATCTGGGCATCGTCGGGGAAGTCGCCGCTGCATCCGATCTGCCTGTGCCGATCTCGGCCAATGCACTTGCGCAGTTCAAAGCCGCCTCTGCCGCCGGTCTCGGGGATGAAGACGACGCGGCCATCGCAAAATATTTTGCCCGTCAGGGCGGCGTGAAACTTCCGGGGGATCAATAATGTTACTGGGTTGTATTGGTGATGATTTCACCGGATCGAGCGATCTGGCAAACACGCTAGCCAAGGCGGGTATGCGCACGGTTCAGTATAGCGGCGTACCGACAGACCCCGCAGGCGCGGATGTTCAGGCCGGTGTGGTTGCACTGAAATCCCGCTCCATCGACCCGCAGGAGGCGATCCGCCAATCGCTAGAGGCTTTGGCATGGTTGCAAGCACAGGGATGTGAGCAGATTTTCTTCAAATACTGTTCCACCTTTGACAGCACCGCAGACGGCAACATCGGCCCCGTTGCTGATGCGCTGGCGGATGCTCTGAAGGCGGATAATGTGATTGTCTGTCCGGCGTTTCCGGGGGCGGGGCGGTCGGTCTATCAGGGGTATCTGTTCGTCAAGGATGCGCTGCTGAACGAAAGCGGCATGGAAAACCATCCGCTGACACCGATGAAGGACGCAAACCTGCGTCGCCTGATGGCAGCGCAAAGTGGAAACAGCGTTGGCCATGTCCCTGCAGAGGTTGTGTTTGAAGGGACCAAAGCGATCCGTGCGCGGATGGAGGCTGAAAAAGCCGCTGGCCACCGGATGTTGATCGTTGATGCGCTGCGCGACAGTGACCTGATGGAAATCGGCGCGGCGGCCAAAGGTCTGCCCCTGATCACGGGCGGTTCCGGCGTGGCACTTGGCTTGCCCGCGAATTTCGGAATCGCTCCCGCAGATGTGCCGTGGACCCCGCAAAACGGTAAGACGGCGCTGCTATCCGGTTCGTGCTCTGTCGCAACGCGGGGGCAGATTGCCTATCACGTTGCCCGCCACCCAAGCCTGAAGATTGATCCCGCCGATGTAATCAGCGGCGCGCAAACACCACAAGCAACGGCGCAGTGGTTGTTTGAAAACGATGGTTTGCCCCTTGCCTACAGTTCCGCCGATCCCGCAGATGTGGCTGCGGTTCAGGAAAAATTTGGCAGCGATACAGCGGCAAATGCGATTGAAACCTTCTTTGGTCAAACGGCTGTTTGTCTGGCGGAATTAGGTGTGACACGTATCCTGACCGCCGGTGGCGAAACATCCGGCGCTGTGGTTGAGGCGCTCGACATTCAGACACTTGAAATCGGACCGGAGATCGACCCCGGCGTGCCAGCCTTACGGGCCGGAGATGATTTGGTCATTGCGCTGAAATCGGGTAACTTCGGGGCCGAGGATTACTTTGAAAAAGCCGCTAATGTGTTGGGGCAAAACTGATGTCGGAAACCGCCCTGCGTGAACACATCTGTCTGCTGGCCAAATCCATCTTTGATCGTGGGCTGACCGGCGGCAGCACCGGCAACATTTCGGCGCGCACCGAAGACGGCGGTTTGCTGGTATCGCCTACAGGGACCAGTTTCGGGCGGCTTGATCCGGCGCGGCTGTCCCGTTTTGATGCCAAAGGCACCCTGATCGGTGGCGATCAACCGACCAAGGAAATGCCCCTGCACAAAGCTTTTTACGACACCCGCAGCACGGCGGGCGCGGTGGTGCATTTGCACAGTTGCCATTCGGTGGCGCTCTCGATGCTGCCGGATACGGACCCTGAAAACTTTCTCCCGCCGCTGACACCCTATGGTATTATGAAGCTCGGCAAAGTGCGGCTTCTGCCTTACTTTATGCCCGGTGATCCGGCGATGGGGAATGCAGTGCGCGGTCTAGCGGGGAAACGCAGTGCTGTGATGCTCGCCAATCATGGACCGGTCGTGGCGGGCAAGGATGTAGAGGCCGCCTGCAACGCGATCGAAGAACTGGAAGACACTGCGCGGCTTGCCCTGATGTTGCGCGGCATGAACGCGCGCGGCTTGAGCGATCCACAGGTGCAGGCCTTGGTGACGAAATTTGATGTGGAGTGGGACGATTGATAAAATTCTCTGCCAATCTGGGGTTTCTGTTTACTGAACTGGATCTGCCCGAAGCCATTCATGCGGCAAAGGCTGCCGGATTTGACGCGGTGGAATGTCACTTCCCCTATGAAACACCGCCCGCACAAATGAAAGGCGCATTGGCGCAAACCGGACTCCGGATGCTGGGGTTGAACACCTGGCCCGGTGATCGCGGGGCAGGGGATTTCGGGCTGGCCGCTTTGCCGGACCGTGTTGCAGACGCCCACACCGAAATCGCCCGTGCGGTGGATTATGCAGCTGCGGCAGGGGTCGAGGCGGTTCACGTCATGGCTGGGCGCACGGAAGGCGACAAAAAGGCGGAGGATTGCTTTCGGACCAACCTCAACCATGCCTGTGATCTGGCAGAGGCGCGCGGGATCAATATCCTGATCGAACCAATCAACACCCGCGATGTAGCGGGCTATCATCTGTCCACCACGGATCACGCCGAACGCATTCTCGACGCGTTGGCACGGCCCAATCTGAAGATCATGTTTGACTGCTATCACATGCAGATCATGCAGGGCGATCTGGCCAGAACACTGGAGCGCCTATTGCCGAAAATCGGTCACATCCAGATCGCTGCTGTCCCCGACAGAGCAGAGCCGGATCATGGCGAAGTGGATTACCGCTGGCTTTTGCAGCGGATTGCGGAACTCGGCTACGACGGCTTTATCGGGGCAGAGTATCAGCCAAAGACCACGACCAAGGCCAGTTTGGGTTGGCTGAAAGGTTTCTGTGAAAGTTGAAGCGGGGGCTTAGCCCCCCTTCACCACCTCAAGCAGTTTAGCGGGGTCGATGGCTTTGACGACTTTGCCAGCGGGTTTCACTGCAACCCGATCCTCTGCGGCGATCATGGCGTTTAAAATTGCCTCTTCAATCGATTGAACTGCGGCTTCGTAGAACAGATCGAGATGGACGTCGTTGAGGATTTCAAGCTTCATCAAATCGGGTGCGCGCCACGGATTATCGTGTCCGTTGGCGGTGCTGAAAGCAAGGAAGATGTCACCGCTGTTGTGGCCCCCTTTACTGCCGTTGCGACCGATCCCGATGGAGCCGCGCCGCGCCAACCGGTTCAGTTGATGGGGTATCAGCGGGGCATCGGTTGCGATGACAATGATGATCGAGCCTTGTTCATGGCCGAACACCATATCGTCGCGCATGTGCTGTCCCACCGGCACGCCGGAGACTTCAAACCAGTCGCGGGTCCCGTGGTTGGCTTGTACGACAACACCCAAAGTGTATTCGGATCCCGCCACCGTAACTTTACGGGATGCGGTTCCGGTGCCGCCCTTGAATTCATAAGCAATCATGCCGGCGCCGCCACCGACATTGCCTTCGACAACCGGCCCGTCCGTGGCGGTGTTCAGCGCTTCAACCACATGATGTTCTTGCACGCCACGGGCGTTGATGTCGTTCAAAACACCGTCGTAGGTTTCTCCGACGACGGGAAGGCACCACATGTGATCCTCGGTGAAAGTGTCTTTATAGCGCTCTACCATCCATCCCACAGTTGCGTGGCTGGTCATGCCCACCCCGTGGGAATTTGTGATCATAACCGGCCCGAGAAACCAGCCTAAATCGCGGATCAGATGGCTGCCGGTGAATTCGCCGTTGCCGTTGAAGGAATCGATGCCGGCCCAAACGGGTTGGATGCTGCCAGACCCGCCACGCGGTATAATCGCTGTCACACCAGTGCACAGACCTTTGTGAACGCCCTCGATCGGGTCTTCCAGAATGGTGCTGTAGCCGATCGTGATACCGGGCACATCGGTGATCGCGTTATGGGGGCCGGGCGTGCCGGAAAAATTCAGGCCGATGTCGCGGGCGCGGGAGGGCTGGTTCATTCTGGTTTCTCTCTTTTGTCGCTTTGCAGCGGGCGTGTTTGCGTGCCCGGTTCAAAGGTGTAGGCGGCGAAATGCTGGCCGAGCATGCCCATCTTTTCAATCCGCTCGTTTGCGGATTTTCCGGCGCGGGCCGTCATGCCGTTCAGCATCAGGTTCAATAGCGCGGACAGTCCGGCGGTACTGTCCAGAAAGGTTTTGGTGACGGTGCTAACAGACAGGGCATGGGGCGTGTACTGTCTTGGCCAAGGATCAAAACGATCTGTGACCGTCACCAGCGGAATAGAGCGGCGCAAGCATAGCTCTGCAATCTTGAGCGAGGTTTCGGCGTAGGGCACAGTGTCCACAAGGATGACGCAACTGTCCTCTACATCGTCCTCAAAAATCTCGGACCAGTTACCGCTGGTGCCGGGTACATATCGCACACCGGAGCGGGCGTATTTCAGACGGGTTGCGAAATCCATCGCAAGCCCCATTGACCCCTGAAAGCCGCAAACCTTGATGTAACGGGCCTGCATCGCGGTATCCATAGCCGCGTGCCACTGATCGGTGCTTGCAAGGCGGTATACCTCCACGATGGCCTCGATCTCTAACTCCAACTGGCGGGAAAGTTCGTCCTCGGTGGTGAGCGGAATGGCAACGCGCAACTGGCGTAAGGCGCTGCTCGATACGATCTCCGAGCGCAGGTCAGCGTTGACCGCGCTCATGAACGCCTTAAAGTTTTTATATCCCAAGCGGCGTACAAATCGGGTCACGGTCATTTCGCTGACACCGGCGTATTTCGCGAGTTCACCTGCTGTATCAATCGGCACATCCATCAGGTCTGTTTCCACCCAGCGTGCAACGGTGCTTTCGGCTTTGGACAGGTTGCTAGCCCGAGCAACCCGTTCAAGCACAGTACCTGTCAGCTCTGGTTGAATGCTGCTCATGGATGCGCTGCTTCTAGTCTCGGGATCGCATCAATCAGGGTGCGCGTGTATTCTTGTGCCGGATCGTCAAAGACCTGACCGGTCGGGCCGGCTTCGACGATTTCGCCCCGCCGCATCACAATCACGGAATTGCACAACCGGCGGATCACAGCGAGATCGTGGCTGATAAAAATCATCGTCAATCCCCGTTCCTTTTGCAGCCGGATCAAAAGATCCATTACCTGCGCTTGCAGGGTTACGTCCAGTGCCGAAGTGACTTCATCCGCGATCAGAACCCGCGGGTCCATCGCCAGCGCCCGCGCAATCGCGACCCGTTGGCACTGTCCACCCGATAGCTGCGCAGGCAGTCGGTCCCCGAGTGTGGGGTCCAGATCGACCTGCGCCATCAGATCGGCAACCCGTGCGGGAACCTCTTGCGCAGGGCAGAGTTTGTGGCGGCGTAGCGGTTCGGCGATGGCGTCGCGGATGCGCATCCGTGGGGACAAGGCTTCGTAGGGGTGTTGGTAAACCAGTTGCACATCGCGCAGATAGGCAGCCCGATTGCGCCCCAATGGTTTGGCGGGTGCGCCCTCAAACAAGATTTCGCCTGCGGCAGGTTTCACCAGCCCCACCAGTGCACGCGCCATTGTGCTTTTGCCTGATCCGCTTTCCCCGACAATGCCAAGGGTCTCTCCGGGTTGCACGGTAAAATCAGCGCCTTTCACAGCCAGAAAGCCGCCAGCGCGTTTGGTGAGGATGTCGATCAACCCGCCGCCACCATATCTGATCTGCATCCCGCGGGCCTCTATCAGGGGGGTGGCTTGGGGGACGGGTTGCGGCGTGTGCAATGTCAGGCGATCGGGGTGGGACGCGATCAACATCTGTGTGTATTCATGCTGCGGTGCGTCAATAACTTCGCGGGTCTTGCCCGTTTCAACCACGCGGGATTTCCGCATCACGATAACATCTTCGCACACCCGCGCTACTGCGCCAAGGTCATGGCTGACGAAGATCATCGACAGACCTTGGGATTTGCGCAGGTCCACCAACAGGTCCAGAACGCTCTTTTGCACGGTCGCATCAAGCGCCGTTGTCGGTTCATCCGCCAGCAGCAAATCAGGCTTACACGCGAGCGCACCAGCGATCATTGCCCGCTGCTTCATCCCGCCAGACAACTGATGCGGATAGGCCTGCGCCCAGCGTTCCGGTTCGGGAATGCGCACCACATCCAACAGGCGCAGGACCTCTTGGTGAATGGCGCGGCCTTTAAGGTCTGTGTGTTTGCGCAGGGTTTCCGCAACCTGGTCCCCGATCCGCATCAGCGGATCAAGATGAGACGCAGGGCTTTGAAAGATCATCGCAATGCGTTTGCCCCGCAGGGTGTTCAGTGTGGCTTCGGACGCCCCCAGAATATCCTGCCCGTCGAAATTGATCTCGCCTTTCGCAAGGGCCGTGGTGGGCAAGAGTTTCATCAGCGCACGGCATGTGACAGACTTTCCGGACCCGCTCTCGCCGACGATACCTAAGGCACCGCCTTTGGGAAGATCGAAAGAGACATCGTCAACGGCAAGGGTCTCGCCAAAGCGTACGAACAGGTTGCGCACAGACAGTAAGGGGTTCATCGTTCGATCCTCAGCATTTTGGCCAGTCCGTCACCCATCAGGGCAAAACCGACACCGATCAGCACCATTGCCAGCCCGGGGAAGAAACTGATCCACCACGCCGAAGAAATGTAAATCTGTCCCTCGGCAATCATCACGCCCCATTCCGCAGCGGGCGGAGAAACCCCCATCCCCAAAAAGCCGAGTGCCGCGCCAAACAGGATCACCAGTGTGACATCCGTCATCATATAAACCACCACCGGTGACATGGCGTTGGGCAGAACGTGGCGGAACAGGATGTAGGGGTGGGAAAATCCCATCGTTCGCGCTGCGAGAACGAATTCAGAACTGCGCAGGACAATGGCCTCGGCCCGCGCAAGTCGCGCATATCCAACCCAGCCGACCAGTGCCAGCGCGATAAAGTAATTCTCAATCCCTGGCCCGAGAACCGCAACAATGGACAAGACCAGCACAAAAAACGGAAATGGCACGGTAATGTCCAGAACACGCATGGCAATCGTATCGACCCAGCCGCCAAAATACCCTGCCAGCAGACCAATGGTCATACCAATAATCATCGGCGCAATCACTCCGAGCAGCCCGATGTACAGCGCAAGCCGCGAGCCATAGATCACACGGCTGTAGGTATCGCGTCCCACATTGTCAGAGCCAAACCAGTGGTCTGCACTTGGCGGGGCAAGAAGTGCCTCAAAGTCGATAGCGTAAGGATCATGGGTCGCAAGCAAGGGCGCTGCGAGGGCAATCAGGCTCCACACCGCGACCAGTGTGGCGCCGCAAACAAACATCGGTGACAGCTTCATGTGTTGATCCTCGGATCGATGAGGGCGGACAGAATGTCTACAGCCAGCATTACGACGATGGTTGTCAGGGCAAAGACCAGCGTGGCCCCTTGAACAACGAAATAATCTCGCGCGAGTATGCTATCGACCATGAGTTTTCCCATACCGGGCACGGCGTAAACGGTTTCAACAATGACCGAACCGCCCAGCAGGTAGGCCACGATCACGGCGAACAGGTTCAGCGTGGGCAATAAAGAGTTGGGAAAAACATGGGTACGGAACACTTGCGGCGCGCCAAGCCCCTTGGACATACCAGCGGTCACATAATCGCGGTTCATTTCATCCAACAGCGCAGATCGCAGGTTGCGGGTCAGGATAGGCACCACCCAGATGGCAGTTGTCAGGGAGGGCAGGAACAAGTGGAGAAAGTGCTCGGGGATTGTTGTGCCAAAACCACTAACCGGAAACAGGCCGAGCGTGACGCCAAAGAAGCGGGCAAACAGCAAGCCGACCCAGAACACAGGCATCGCCAGACCGATGACGCCGACAATGCGGATGATCTGGTCGGCCGGACCGTTCGGCCGTTTTGCAGACCACACAGACAACAGGATCACCGGGGGCAGGATCAGCACGATTGAATAGACGACAAGGAACAAAGTGACCGGATAGAATTGGGCAACCAGTTCGGACACAGGCACTTTAAAGCGTAAGGAAGCGCCGAGATCGCCCTGCACCAAATTGCCAAGGTAGGTGAAATACTGCGAGAGGATCGGATCATCGAGACCATAGCGGTCGCGGATGATCGCGATAGTCTCGTCAGAGGCACGGACGCCGACAAGCAGGCGGATCGGGTCGCCGGGGGTGTTCACCATAAGCAGGAATGTCACGATGCTGACACCCAGCAAAACCGGCACAGATTGCAGCAATCTGGAGACGATGAAACGTAATATTTTCAAGGGTATGCTCCGCCAAAGGTCTCCGGCCTGCCGATCTGACAAGCCGGAGCGTTGGATCAGTTAACGATCTCTGTTTCTTCCAGTGTCCATTGCAGCGCCGGTGTCAGGGTCAGGCCCTTGATCCGTGTGGAATAGGCATTGGCAAACGGAGGATAGTAAAGCGGGATTTGCGCCAGTTCTTCGGTGGAAATACGCTGGATTTCCTTATACAGCGCACCACGTTTGGCATCGTCCTGTTCGCGCAGGGCGTCTTCTACCATCTGGTTTACATCTTCGTTGTTGTAGTTAGTGTAGTAGGAATTGTTACCACAGCTGCCACAAACGGCCCAACGAACTGCCAGATCGGGATCCTCGGTTTCGTTGTACCACCAGTTGATTGTCACCTGATAATCACCCTTAGTCAGGCGATCCCACCACAGGCCACCGTCAACACGCTCGACGGTCGTTTTAAAGCCTGCAGCGTCCCATTGTGCTTTCAGAAGGGTAGCAGCCTGTTCAAAGGTCGGGGTGATCATCAGGGTGATTTCAGCCCCAAGCGCATCTTCGGACTCCAACAACTCTCGCGCTGCCGCCGGATCGTAAGCGGGCGGGGCGATGTCAGCATTGTGATAGGTCAGCGCGTTTGGCAGGGTGCTGTTCGCCACAACCGCTTTGCCAAGGGTCATCGCCTTTGTCGTTGCCTCGCGGTTCAGCGCCATTGCCGCAGCCTTCCGCACATTCAGATTGTCAAACGGCGGTTTGGTGTGGTTTGGCATCACGCCGTAGATCAGCGTAGACGGGGACAGCGGCACATTCACAGAATCGCTGGCATCAACTTCATCCACCTGAGCAAAAGGAACGCCGCGGTTGGCGTCAATTTCGCCGGCAAGCATCATGGATGTGCGGGTGTTATCGTCCTGAACCTCGATCAGGTCGGCGCCGGCCACTTTGGGATAGCCTTCCCGCCAGTAATTCGGATTTGCCTTAAGGGTGAGGCGGTCATTTGGTTTCCAGACGTCTACCATAAACGGACCGGAGGACACGGGATCAGCGGCGAAAGCATCTTCGCCGCGGGCTTCGACATCATCCTTGCTGACGATACCGGCGTTAAAAATTTCCATATAGGATAGCATCGGTGCGCTTGGGTAATCGAGTGTCAGAGAAACCGTATCTTCATCGACCGCCGTGAACGCGGAAACCGGTGCATAGGCCGCAGGATAGGCCGAAGCTTCGTCCTTGGCGACACGGTTCAGGCTGAAGGCAACGTCTTCTGCGGTAATTTCTGAACCGTCCGAGAACTTCGCGTCCCGAAGCTCAAACGTATAGGTCAGCCCGTCATCCGAGACTGTCCAGCTTTCTGCCAGAGCAGGCTGCAATTTGCCTTCTGCGTCCTTGCGCAGCAGCCGCGCGTATAGCTGGCCGAACGCTTCGATATTCCCCGCCGCTGCGGATGCAATCGGGTCAAGCGTCGTAACTTTGTTAGGCGAAGCGATGCGAACGATGTCCTGCGCAATCGCACCTCCGGCGAGTGTGGCAGTCGCGAACGTGACGATCACCAGTCCCTTGGCATTGATCATAATCAATCTCTTTCCGTGGTTAGAATCAGAAATATGGTGCCACTCTATCATTATTGAGTAGAATTGGTAGAAAAATAACAATCTGAGTTTAGGCGTCGATTTTCGGTGAAAGCCTTCCGTTTTTGATTTATATGGCTTTCCAAAATTTTTGCGCAATTTGTCATTAAAAAATTGAAAATGAATGTATTTTTCAATCGTATATGGTTAAACAAGAAACTGTCGACCGTGCATCTGAGGCCAAAAAAAACTCTCGCTGTGATTTCATGCGCAGGTCTGCCGCGCTTGGCGTTGCGGCAGCAGTTCAATCACCGCGATGATTTACAAGCGCGAAAGCCGGAAACGCGAAATCGCCCAGAGCGCGATCAATGCGCTAAGGCTTTATGGGTATGTGCGCACCACCTTACGCAATATTGCGGCCCAGTCGGACATGTCTATGGGCAGTCTGCACTACTACTTTGAAGATAACGACGAGCTGCTGATCTATTGTGTCCAGCAGTACAAAAGTGCCTTTGTCGAAACGATCATTGCGGCTGTGCAAGGACTATCGACACGCAAAGATATAAGGACCGCATTTTGTCACGCGATGGCCGAGACAAACGCCGGAGAAGCTGAATTGCACCGGCTTTGGTATGATATCCGTAATCAGGCAATGTTCGATAATACCTTTGTGCCGGTGGTTGGTTCTATCGAAGATCAGTTGATCGAAATGGTGAGCCCCTTTGCAGACACGCGCGCGCAAAAAGAACTGTTGTATCTGCGGTTGGACGGCGCGTTCCGCTATCTTCTCCAGCTACAGCTAACCGATAATCCGCGCAGTTTGGCTGAAATGACCTCTGTTTTCGAAGCGATTGCCGAATAAGCCTCTGCATTCTATTCAGGTGAAGTGGCCGTTTTGGTCTAAATTGGAAAGGGCAGGGCGCGGGATCGTCCGGTCACCGCCTATTGAAGGAGCCTTCGTGGATATTCGCCAGCTTCGGTATTTCATCGCAATTGCAGAAACCGGCTCTGTGTCGGCTGCGGCATTGCGTCTGAACATTGCACAACCCTCGCTGTCCCAGCATTTGGTGAACATGGAACAAGATCTGCAGGTTCAGCTGGTGGTCCGGTCCCCGCGTGGTTCCACCCTAACTGCCGAGGGCGAATTGCTGCTACGCCACGCCAAGGAGATCTGCGAGGCGATGTCGCGCTGCGTGACCGAATTGCGCGAAACAGGTCAGCATGTGGCGGGTAAAGTCCACTTCGGAATGCCGCCGTCGGTTTCTATGGTCATGTCGGTGCCCCTGTCTGAAACTGTCCGTCTGGAACTGCCGCAGGTCCGCCTGCGGGTTAGTGAAGCGATGAGCGGTTTTATAAAGTCGTGGATTGAGGACGAAACAGTAGAAATCGGCTTTCTCTATGACCTTAAAGACATATCCCGATTGCACGCCACCCATGTGCTGAACGAGCAACTTTACTTTTTTTCGGCACCGGATGCTTGGCCCTTAGACACCCCACCCGGTGCCGCAGTTCCCCTGAAAGCCCTAGAGCAGTTGGATCTGATCCTTCCGGGCGAACCCCACGGCCTGCGCCGGATCGTTGAAGAGGCCGCCGCACAAAGCGGTGTCAGCCTGAATGTGGTGACAGAATTGGACGCGATGACCCAGATCAAAGAGCTGGTCGCGCGGGGGTCGGGGTTTTCGATCTTTGCACCTGCGGCCTGCCATGACTATGTCCAAGAAGGCAAGCTGCTAAAATCCCCGATTGTTGACCCGACGATTTCACGGCCCGTGTATCTGGTGAAGAACCCGCTGCGCACCCAAACCCGCGCGAGTGCTGCTATTGAAAAGATGACCCTGAAAGTCGCCGCTGAAATGGTCGGGCGTGGGATTTGGGAAGGAGAGCTGGTCTGGACGCCGGAATAGCCAATCCCCTAGAAAGATCTGGGCAAACCGAGCACATGCTCTGCCACATAGCTTAGGATAAGGTTGGTTGAAATCGGCGCAACCTGATAGAGTCGTGTTTCGCGGAATTTGCGTTCGATGTCGTATTCCTCAGCGAAGCCAAAGCCGCCGTGGGTTTGAAGACATGCATTTGCCGCCTCCCAAGACGCATCGGCAGACAGCAGCTTTGCCATATTGGCCTGCGCCCCGCAGTCTTCTTGGGCATCAAACCGGCGGCAGGCTTCAAAACGCATAAGATTGGCAGCTTCGACATTCACATAGGCCCGCGCAAGGGGGAAAGACACGCCCTGATTTTGCCCGATGGGGCGATCAAAGACCACCCGTTCGTTGGCATAATCTGCGGCATGTTCCAGAAACCAGTAACCGTCCCCGATACACTCCGCAGCGATCAGGGTTCGTTCAGCATTCAATCCGTCAAGGATATAGCGAAAGCCCATGCCTTCCTCGCCGATCAGATTTTCGGCGGGAATTTCCAGATTGTCAAAGAAGACCTCGTGGGTTTCATGCCCGACCATGTTGCGGATCGGCAGGATATCCATCCCTTGACCAAGCGCTTTTGACAGTTCGACAATAAAGATGCTCATCCCATGGGATTTCTTTTTCACCTCTGCCAGCGGGGTGGTGCGTGCCAGCAGGATCATCAGATCGGAATGTTCCAGCCGGCTGATCCAGACCTTCTGGCCGTTGATCACATAGCGATCCCCGTCACGGCGTGCAGTGGTTTTAATCTTGGTGGTGTCCGTTCCGGTCGTCGGCTCTGTCACGGCCATGGATTGAAGCCTAAGCTTGCCAGATGCGATGTCCGGCAAATAGCGGGCTTTTTGGGCGTCCGAACCGTGGCGCAAGAGCGTACCCATATTGTACATCTGCCCGTGGCAATGGCCTGCATTTCCGCCACCACGGTTGATTTCTTCCATGATGACAGAGGCTTCGGTCAGGCCCAGCCCTGCGCCGCCATAGCTTTCTGGGATCATCGCAGCCAGCCAGCCATCGCGGGTCAACGCGTCGATGAATTCTGATGGATACGTCCCGTCCTGAGCGTGCTTGCGGTGGTATTCTGGGGCGAAACCGGCACATAAGGCACGCAGCGCGCTGCGCAAATCGTCATGGTTGGGGGAGGCGCTGGTGGGCAGGGTCATGTCAAGTTTTCTCCGGTTTCAGGCTTTGGTTTAGTGTGCTTTGCAGGAGATGAAAACTCATCCCGCAGGGCTTCGGTATGCGCACCAAGCGCGGGGACGGGGCCAAAGTCACGGGACTCCCCGTTGATCCGGGTGCCCGGTGCCAAAAGACGTACAGGGCCCGAGGGCGTGTCCGCAGTGACAAAACGGTTCTGCGGATGCGCGGCCAGATCTTCCATCGTAGATACCTGACCAAAGGCAATCGCCGCATCGTCGAGTATCCGCGCAACCTCTGCCCTTTCGCGCAGAGCAAAAGCGCCAGCGACAAGACCATCCAGTACCGGCTGGTTTTCAACCCGCAGCGCATTGGTGGCAAAGCGGGGATCGGTGGCCAGCGTGTCATCGCCCAGAACGTCCGAACAGAACCTTATCCATTCCCGTTCATTCTGGATCGACAGCAGGATCTGACCGCCGTCCGCACAGGTGAACACCCCGTAAGGCGCGATGGTGGGATGGGACAGTCCGGCCCGCGCTGGTGTTTTGCCGCCGTAGGCATATTGCAGATAGGGCACGTTCATCCAGTCGCTAAGCGCGTGGAACAGGCTGATCGACAGATGCCGCCCCTCGCCGCTGGTGCCCCGGGCGATAAGCGCCTCAAGAACCGATTGATAGGCGGTCATCCCGCAGGCCACATCACAGACCGACACACCGACACGGGCAGGACCGGATTCATTTCCGGTGATCGCAGACAGACCGCTTTCCGCTTGCACCAGCAGGTCATAGGCTTTGCGATCCGCCATCGGCCCGTCTTCGCCGTAACCGCTGATGGATACGGTTATCAGACGTGGGTTTTCCGCCCGCAGTGCCTCTGGCGCAAAGCCCAAACGTTCGATTGCGCCGGGGGCGAGGTTCTGGATGAAAACGTCTGCGCGGGCGATCAGCTTTGACAGCAGTGCCTTGTCCTTGTCATCGCGCAGATCAAGACAGACGCTTTCCTTGCCGCGATTGAGCCAGACGAAATAGGCGCTTTCTCCGTGAACAAGTGCGTCGTAGTTTCTGGCGAAATCTCCCTCGGGACGTTCGACCTTTATGACACGGGCGCCGGCCTCTGCCAGACGGGCAGACACATAGGGGGCTGCCACGGCTTGTTCCACAGACACCACAAACAATCCCGATAAATCCGCCATTTTTAGTCCTCGATTCAACCTTTCGTGCCCTCTTGCCAGAAACTAGGCGCGTGGGCATCATTCAACAATGCGTGGGGGGATATAGTATTAGCCTATGGCGCTTTGATACGCTTAAAAGCAGGTGGGTAAGGCAACCACCGGAAACAGCGTCCATACTGACGCAATCAGCCCTGTCCAGCCGCTTGCACGGCTGACAAACCTTAACAGTCCAGAAGGGGCGGCAAAGCGGGGGTGATGTAATATCCACAGCAGTATGATCTGTAACGCAATGGCCACCCCGTAGGCCGCCATCAGAACAGCCCGCTCGGCAGGGAAGCCCGCGACTGCGGCAAGCGCGTTTTGGCACAACAAACCGTGCAATCCATAAATCGCACTGAAGGAAGCCAGCCACACCAGTGGCGCGATCAGGATGCGCAGAACCTCCGTCACGGGATGAGCCCGGGTAGATGGGCCGCCAGAAGGATGATAACACCTGTCGCGCTGGTGTACTTGACCCAGAGCCCAACTATCGGAAAGGCTGCGCGTCGATTGGCCGAGGTGTACCCGCTTCGGATCTGTGCTGTCAAAAAGCCCCCCATCAAACCTGAGATTGCTGTGTGGAACGTCCCGTAGCCCCCAAGCACCAGCATGGTTGCCCCGTAGGCATGTTCATTCGGGGTAGGTGCGCGCCACATCAAAGAAGCGCATGCAAAGCCAAGCGCGACGATCCCACAGAGGGCTAGGATAACAGTCGGAAACGGAGTGCCTCCGCTCTCATTCACGCGGGTTGCGTGACGTATGGCTAAGGGCGCAAGTGCCGCGCCGCTGATGCCAACGCCGAGTTCGAATATGGAAGGAGTAAACCATGCGGGTGGCGGCCAACCCGGCGCAATGGTCCATAAAAACGCAAACCCGAAGAGAAGCGCACCAAAGAACGTAGCATTTGCAGTCAGCAGGAAGGCCGTTCCCCACCAGCCCGGTGATCGTGCAACTGTGGCGGCATTCGGGAGGCTTAGCCCGTGACCAACGCTCTGCACCGCCTGATCCTGCCGCAGGCCCAAGCCCCAGACCCATTTCCACGCCAGAAATGCAACGCCCCCCATCGCCAGCGGAACGGTCCAGTAGAATTTCATCAGCAATGACAGAAAGAACAGGCCCGTTACCGCCGACATCAGGATGGGCAGCCTGGTGTTTGCCGGATACAGGACATGCATCTCGGGTTTCCCGCTGGCGATATCCACGGCCAAAGTCTCGCGCCAGTTGTGTCGCGGTGTTCCAAGATACCCTTCGCCGCGCGCCAGACTTACGGCAAGATCCGGTTCAGCGCTTAACGGGTCTCGCCACGTGATGCGCGGCAGGCTTGCAAATGTGTAGGCAGGTGCAGGAGTAATCATCGCCCACTCTAGGGTTGTGGCATTCCAGGGATTGCGCCTGCCGCGATGAGCGGTGACGATGTGCAGGACCACATCGACCAAAATCATCGCGATTCCGATGGCCAGAATAAAGCTCCCCACAGAAGAGATCAGATTAATCGCAGTCCAGCCGTCCTCTGGCGCGTAAGTCGGGATGCGCCGCCGCTGGCCGAGCAATCCGACCCAGTGCATCGCCAGAAACGTGACGTGAAATCCAACAAAGACCAACGCGAATGCCAACTCTCCCAAACAGAAAAACCGCTTACGTCCAGTAAAATGGGGCAGCCAATAGTAGACCCCCGCGAAGATCGGAAAAACAAAGCCGCCAAACAGCACGTAATGCAGGTGTGCCGTGATGAATGCGGTGTCATGGGCTTGCCAGTCGAAGGGCACAACCGCTACCATAACCCCTGTCAGCCCGCCAATCACAAAGGTAAAAAAGAACCCGAGGATGTGGAGCATCGGAAGGTGCAATTCGGGGCGGCCTTTCCACATGGTGCCGATCCACGCGAATATCTGAACACCGGTTGGCACTGCCACAAGGGTTGAGGCCGCAGAAAAGAACGCCAGTCCCATGTGCGGAATGCCTGTTGTAAACATGTGGTGGACCCACAACCCGAAAGACAAAAACGCCAGTGCTACAGCGGCAGACACGATCCAGCCATAACCAAGAAGTGTCGTGCGGCACATCACCGGCAGCACGGTCGAAATCACCCCCGCTGCAGGCAGAAAGATGATATAGACCTCAGGGTGGCCGAACAGCCAGAACAGATGCTGCCAGAGCAAACTATCCCCGCCGAGGTCCACCTGAAAGAACGGCAAACCAAACGCGCGTTCCAGTTCCAGCAGGACAGAGCCAAGGATCAGCGGCGGAAACCCCGTCAGGATCATCAGTGCCGTGATCAACGCATACCACGCGAATATGGGCATCTTGGCCAGCGACATGCTAGGGGCGCGGTATTTCAGCACCGACACGGTAATTTCCACCGCGGCAGCGATGGCGGAAATTTCCACAAAGGTGATGCCGATCAGCCAGAAATCCGCGTTGATGCCGGGTGAATGGATCGCGCTGGTCAGGGGCGGGTACATAAACCACCCCCCATCCGGCGCGATACCGAACAGCATGGCAACAATCAGCATCGACCCACCAAAAGCATAACACCAAAAGCCATAGGCCGTGAGGCGCGGGAAAGCCAGATCGCGGGTGCCGAGCATCTTGGGCAGCAGATAAATCGCCAGCCCCTCAAACGTCGGGATAGCAAAGAGAAACATCATCACCGTGCCGTGCATGGTGAAAATCTGGTTGTAGATTTCCGGTCCTGCAAACGCCGAATGAGGGGTCGCCAATTGCACGCGGATCAACATTGCCAGCAATCCGCCGACAATGAAGAAAAAGAAGGCCGTGACCAAAAACATCCGGCCAAGATCGTTGTGGTTGACCGTTGAAAACCAGCCCTTGAATCCTTTGTCAGAGGCCCAGATTTCAGTGAGTTTGCGATGTCTCTCTAGCGCGTTCATTCCGGTTGTCCCTGTAAAAATTTGGTCCATCCAGCTTCGGTGTGCGCGATGACTCGAAAGGTAAAGGCTTCATATCCCGCGCCGCTAAACTCTGCGCTGACGCCTTTGTAGGTGCCCGGCATATCCGCCTCCAGCCGCAGGGTATTGATGTGGCCGGGGATCGCGTCAAGCTTGCCTGCCAGACGGGGAACCCAGAAACTGTGGATCACATCCGCAGTGGTGATCGCGATATCCACAGGGCGACCTGCCGGTATATGCAGTGTGCCTGTTGTCTCAAGCGCGGGGGCATCGGCGTAGGTGAAGCGCCATTCCCAGCGACGGGCCTCTGCTGTGACCTTCACCGCGTTAGCGCCGTTTTGCGGCGATAGTTGCGCGCCAATCACCAACCCATAGGCAAGCAAGGCGCCAAGAATAACCGCTGGAAAGACGAGCCCGAAGCCCAGTATCCAAATACTTTCCTGCCTCGCTTCTACACCGCTTTCGCTGTTGCGGCGGAAGGAGAATACCAGCAAGATCATCACCAGTCCGAATATCCCTGACGCGCCTGCCAGCATCACCCACCACAGTGTCGTGATGGAACGTGCGGCCGGTCCTGCCGGATCAACAGTTGAAAGCGCCCCCTCGCACCCTGTAAGCAGGATGAACAACGTGGCAGGCACGAAAAATCGAAGGATGGCGGCGATATGGCGGAGCAGACCAAGGATCAAAACACCGAGGACCTGATCGACCCGATCAGCGAGATGCCGGGGTTTGACCAGACGGAATCGCGCATTGCTATTCACGGCCATCCCATCCACGCAATGAGCGTCGCCTTCCCTGTGGCGCTGACGTTCTGTGTGCTCGGCGCGGATGCTATCTACTGGTGGACCGGGGATGTCTTCTGGGCGCGGGCCGCGCTTTGGGCGGCGGGGACAGGGTTCCTGTTCGGGATGCTTGCCGGTGTTTCGGGCACGGCGGAACTGTTGCTGGTGCCCGGCATTCGCGCCCGTGCACCAGCGTGGACCCATTTTATAATTGCCGTCACACTCCTCGCTTTGCTGGGGGCGAACTGGGGCTACCGGCTTTTCGGATATGAAGATGCGGTGCTGCCCTATGGTATTCTGCTGTCGGGCCTGTGCGTGTTGGTGGTCAGTTTCACTGGCTGGCATGGTGGTAAGTTGGTGTTTGACTATCAACTTGGCACCTCAAAAGGCAACTGACCGCCGCGGGGTTCCAGCAACCAGTCCGGAAATGTGATCCCGTCTAACGCAGGTTTGGCAAGCACGAGGATCAGGATCGCAACGATCGGCACACAAACGGCCAGCAATGGCAAGGTCGGACGCGGTGGTGTGTGATCTTCGGGCAGTTCGGCAACCTTCGCAACGATATGCCCAATCCAGACATGAGCCACCACAAGCAGCACCACAAAGACAAGTTTCGCAAACAGCCAAGGCACGAACACGCCGCGCAGAAAGATCAGCCAAGTTCCGGCTATCACAGTGAACACGGCAGCAGGTGTAACAACGAGAGTGTAAACATTATGGGTTGCGTGACGTATCCGACGGTAATCCTCCGCCAGCCCGTCAGGATCGTGGCGGGACAACATCAATGGTAAGGCCAGCAATCCGCCGCACCACGTCAGAAGCGCTGCGATGTGCACCACTTTGAACAGAGGTATCGTTGACAAAATCCACTCTACCACGCGGCACCGCGCGTCAGTTGGCCCCAGTGATGGCGCGCCAGCAAGGCAGCGGCCATCGCATAAGGCAGGCCTGCAGGAACCCACATGATCAACCCGCCAAGCTGTTGGTCCCGCAGCGGGGTCAGCCCCCAGTCGAACGGCGCAAGCGCATGGGCAGCGAACAGGGCAGCGGGGGCAAAGGTCAGGACCGCGCCCAGCATCCCCATCTGCGCGAACCCGGCGACGATATAGGCGATCCGCTCCACGACTGCATCCTCCCCCGCAAGGACCGCTCGCCAGAACCAGATGGCACTGGTTAGAAGGCTAATCTGCATAAGCCAGTAAACCGCAACATTGGACAGGGCGAGGTCGTAAGCAACCGGCAGATGCCAGCCCCACAGGATAACGCTCGAAACAACGAAGGGGACGGCTATTGAAACCGGCTTGCGGGTGTTGATCGCCAAGGCCAGCAGGGGTGCTGCAACCGCGATAAGAAGCACATGATGCACCACACGCGCCGAAAACAACGCCGATGACAGCGCACACAGCGGTGAGATGAACGCCACAATCAGGACTGCGACTGCCGTTAGACCAACTGCACTGCCCCGTAGCAGATATGCCATGCCCGCCAGACACAGCAAAAGCAGTGGATCAAAGTTCCAGCTGCTCCAAAGCTCCTGTGGCAGGGGCGGTGGCCCGCAGTAGATCCTCTCCATGTAAAGCGCTCCCTTATGCTCGTCCCAAAGCAACGGTCTGTGTCAGTCCTAGCCTTCGTGCAGCACAACTGCAACGGCGACGCATGGCTGCGCGCCTGCCGTCCTTGGACATAAACCGAAACGTAAGCGGGTCGAGGAAATGACCACTTCAGGTGATTTGCATCGGACAGGCTGGCAAGCGTCGGTTGCAGAGTCTTCAAGAAGAGGGCCGTGCAAGTTCACCAAGTAGCGTCAGATGTAGGTGGTCATTTTGTGATCACGGGCAAAATAAAGCTGCGCGTAAGTGACGCTTTTGTCTTCCAGCCATGTGGTCCGTTCCACAGAAAACAGGGCCGTATCGACGGGGGCCTTTAAAAAGCGCGCTATGCTTTCCGGGGCGTTGGTGGCAGAAAAAACCAACTCACCCGTGGAAAACGGTATCTGCTGGATCAGCCATTCGTTCGGACCGACGTCTTCAAAATCGAACTCCCGCGCGGCGGGGACCACGTCCAGATTGATCCAACGGTCTTCGAACTGATACGGGTTTTTTCCGGAGTAGTGCATGCACTTCAAGTGTAAGATCGGCGCATCTTTTGCGACTTTGATCCGTTCACGCAGCCATGCAGGTGCAGGGATCAGTTCACGCTCTATCAGACTATAGGAATAAACAGAGCCGGCTTGTTCCACCTCCTCGCGCACGATGGAAATGGAAAATTGCGCCTGACGCACCGGAGACTGCTTTACCTTGGTGCCAGCCTTACGCTTGCGTTCCAAAATACCATCATCAACCAGATCGCGCATGGCGCGGTTCATGGTGGCGCGGGCACAGCCGAATTCCTTAGCCAGTTCGATTTCACCGGGTAGGTTTGTCCCCAGAGGCCAGGTGTTGCTTCGGATGCGATTTAGGATTTCTGCTTTAACATCGCGGTAACTAATGCGCATCTAACTGCCCTGAATGTTTATTATGTCTATCTTTATAATTTATTTGACCAATTAAGCAAGGATTTGCCACCTCCCATAAGGTAATCGAATGCAGAGCATAACTTCTCGTATATAGCTAGGAATTTTGCCCCTTGGTAGGTCTTCTCCAAATGCAGACCGCCCGCCTGTGTAGCGTGGCAGAAGGAGAAAACCGTGCACGGAGATGTTCAGGACCGTTTGGCCAGAAGCGCGCATAACCTGTTGGTGAATTGTGCCGGATGCCGAAAGGGGCAATCGGTTTTGTTTATTCATGAAACGGAAGAAGACGGTTATTATGATCCCGAACTTGCGCGGGGGCTTGCCAAGGCTGCAGCTGATCTGGGATTTGAGGCGCAGCTTTACGGCGTACCTGTGAACAAGCATGCGACTGTTCTGGATCCGGACCTGTCTGCACGCATCGAAGCCGTTGATTGCGCCGTGTTTTTGGCCCGCCTCGGAGATCAGATCCGGTTCCGCTCCAACAGTTGTAAAACCACACAAGTCATGAGCTACGCCTTGGATTGTAATATGATGGGATCGCCCTTTGGCGAAACAAATTACGCAGCTTTTGCCGCCATAAAGCGGGTCATCGACAACGCCTTGGCGACAGCAGAGGACATCCATGTAACCTGTTCTGCGGGCACGGATTATCGCGGTTCGGCGCTCGATTTTAACACAACATGCGGTGATACAACGCTGAAACGCTTTCCTTTGTCGGTCTTCACGCCCGTGCCGTCCAAAGGGTTCACCGGACGGATTGCACAGGTGGGGTTCTTGACTGGCACGGGTTCCAATTTCTACACCCCGTGGTCCTGCGAAGTGAAGGACATACTGTTCGTCAAGATTGAGGGCTCTCGCATTGTCGAGTTTGATGGCGCAGAGGCTGACGTGGATGCTGCCAAAGCCCACTATGAATTTGTAGGTAAGCGGTTTGATATCGACACATACGGCGTCCATTCATGGCACGCCGGTATCCACCCCGGTCTGTCGTATGAACAGGAAGCCGCGCGCCATTTTGAACGCTGGAGTGGTGGCGCTTTTGGCAACCCGCGCATCCTGCACATCCACACATGTGGCGGTTATCCTCCGGGTGAAATTTCGCTTAACGTACTTGACCCGACAGTGCGTCTTGATGGCGTTGCTGTCTGGGACGAAGGGCGTCTTCACCCCGAGCGTTTGGAAGGCGGGACAGAGGTTCTGTCACAATTCCCCGAATTGAAAGAAATTTTCGATCACCCTAAAACGGCAGTCGGTCAAGCCCCATGCGGGCGACTGGCCTACGCCTGAGCCTTAACGGATCAGGCGTTTAAGGGTTCCGCCTGATCGTGCAGCCAATTGCGGAATTCCTGCATGAACTTTGAATGTGCCTTGTTGTGGGCGCAGACAAACCAATAGGAAAACTGCGATTGCGCCTCTTGCCTGAAGGGGCGCACCAATTGCCCGTTCTCAAGCGCATCAATCACCAGCGGGCAACGCCCCATCGCCACGCCAGAGCCGTTGATCGCCGCCTGAATGACCATATTGGCCTGACTGTAGACCTGTTTTCTCTGTGTAATTGGCAGCTTAATCCCAAGTTCAGAGGCCCAGAATTCCCAGTTGGACAGATGTTCGGTCTCGGACTGACCGTCTTGCAAAATTGTATGATGCTCCAAATCTTGCGGGGATCTTATCTGCTCCGCCAGCTTGGGTGTGCAGACGGGAGACATCCGTTCACTCATAAGTTTTTCTGAATGAAGGCTGGGAAAGCCACCGGTGCTGTATGCGATAATCACATCTGCTTCGCTGGTGGTCGGATCGAGCGATTTTGGATCCGTTGAAAGTGAAATCTGAATGCCCGGATGGCTATCGTTAAAATCAAGAAGCCTTGGCAGCAGCCAGATAAAAGCAAAGCCAGGCGGAGCGGCGACAAGGAGCCCTTTGCTCGCGGATTTTTTGCTGTCACGAAGGCTGTCGCAGACCGCTTCTACCATACCAAATCCATTGCGCGCAGCATTGGCCAGACGGGTGCCATCATCGGTTGGAATTACTTTGGGGTTCTTGCGAATTAAAAGCTGATGCCCGAGCCACTCCTCAAGTTGTTTTATGTGTTGACTAACAGCACTTTGAGAGATGTTAAGTTCATCCGCAGCCCGCCCGAAACCGCGAAGTCTAACCACGGATTCCAGTGTTCTAAGGGCATTGAATGGCAGGGTTTTCAGCATGGCTAGACACTTTTTCAAATAGACTGTTTGGCGCGGGACCTTACATCGTAAAATCGCCGGTCAATCAGGGATGGCGCACATCCCAATCGGGTGTTGGCGACTGGAACCTCCCATTCCCGCTTCACTGCAAAGTTTCCGGATCCGGCGTATTTGCTTATGTTATGTCTGTGCAATTTAAATGGCAAGCCGGTCCAATGGGACCAATTTTCGCGCCGATATCTGCGGTCATATATTGGTTAGTTCCCGTTAAATTGACAGCCCGATACGCAGTCATCCGTCATAAGACCAGCTAAACTTGCGCATAAATAGAACTGCATGGCACTTGCAGAGTTCTGGGCTTATCCTGCGGTTAAACGAATAACTAGGAGAACCCGATGTTTTTGCGCAATTGCTGGTATGTTGCCGGATGGAGTAGGGATTACGGCCGCGATTTGAAGGCCCAGAAATTGCTCGGTGAAAACGTCGTTTTCTATCGTCAGTCAGACGGCAAGCCAGTAGCCCTTGAAGACGCCTGTCCCCATCGTAAACTGCCGTTGTCGATGGGGCAGTTGGAAGGCGATAACGTGGTGTGCGGATACCACGGTCTGACGTTTGACTGCACCGGCAAATGCACGGATTCCCCCACCCAGCGCGGAATGACACCGCGTCGCGCGGTGGTAAAATCCTATCCGGTCGTTGACCGCTACCGCCTGCTGTGGATTTGGATGGGCGATCCGGACAAAGCTGATCCAAACGACATCTTTGAGATCGAAAACTACGACAACCCATCGTGGGGCTATACGGATGGTGGCATGTTGCCGATTGCGTGCAACTACCTGTGGGTCTGTGATAATCTGCTCGATCCAAGCCATGTTGCGTGGGTTCACGTGACATCATTCGCCGGCGGAGGCACTGATGACGCGCCCCTGCAAATGGATCAGACGGATCGCGGAGTGATTGTGTCACGCTGGATTCACGACCAGCCACCTTCGCCCTATTATAAAGATCTGGTGAAGTTCAAAGGCAATTGTGACCGCAAACAACACTACGAACTGTGTGTTCCGTCCACCGCGCTGAACAAATCAATTTACACGCCTGTTGGCACAGGGGGTGAGGATGCGCCGCTGACAGATGAGACCTATATCAACATCTCTTACAATTTCATGACACCCGTCGATGAAAACAACACCCAGTACATCTGGTTCCAACATCGCAACACTGATCCGCACGATGCTGCAGTGTCTAAAAAGATGAACGATGGCGCAATCATGGCCTTTAACGAGGACAAAGAAGTTCTTGAAGCTGTGCACAAACACATGGCGGAAAAAGTCACGCCGAATATCGATCTCGGGCTTGATCTCGGGGCAAAGACCTTCCGCATGAAACTGCAACGTTTGATCGATGCAGAGCAGGTCGGCGAGACCGTGCTTGCCTGAATGATGAATTAACGTCCCATTGAAAAAGGCCACTCCCTGGTGCGGGGGTGGCCTTTTCCTATGGCGTAGTCGCTAGGGGGCTGCGTTCGGGGTCCTAACGAAGGGCGCCCTAACGCAGCATTTGCCAAACGACGTTTAGAATTCCACAACTGCGCGGATTGATTTGCCAGCGTGCATCAGCTCAAAGCCTTCGTTGATGTCTTCAAGCTTCAGCTTGTGGGTGATCATGGAGTCGATTTCGACCTTGCCTTCCATGTACCAATCCACAAATTTCGGCACGTCAGTCCGCCCCTTCGCGCCGCCAAACGCCGTGCCTTTCCAAACACGCCCTGTAACCAGTTGGAAAGGACGGGTCGAAATTTCAGCACCCGCCGGTGCAACACCGATGATGACCGAAACGCCCCAGCCGCGGTGGGAGCATTCCAGCGCATCGCGCATCACATTCACGTTGCCGGTTGCATCGAACGAGTAGTCCACGCCGCCGAAGTTGTCTTTTTCCGACTTGGTAATCTCGACAATCGCATCCACCACGGTTTGACCCTCGGGCAGTTTGGACGGGTTCACAAAATGGGTCATGCCAAACTTTTTGGCCATTTCCGCTTTGTCGTCGTTAAGATCGACACCGATAATAATGTCCGCCCCAGCCATGCGCAGGCCCTGAATCACATTAAGGCCAATACCGCCGAGTCCGAAGACCGCAGAAGAAGCGCCCAGTTCGACGCCAGCAGTATTGATCACGGCACCAATGCCAGTTGTGACACCACACCCGATGTAGCAAATCTTATCAAACGGCGCGTCTTCGCGCACCTTGGCGAGCGCGATTTCAGGCAGTACTGTATGGTTCGCAAAGGTAGAACACCCCATGTAGTGGTAGATCGGCGTGCCATCCAGCATTTTAAACCGCGTCGTCCCATCAGGCATCAAACCCTGACCCTGTGTGCCGCGGATCGCAGTGCAAAGGTTGGTTTTGCCTGACAGGCAGGCATAACATTCGCGGCATTCCGGTGTATAAAGCGGGATCACGTGATCGCCGGGCTTCAGGGTTGTGACGCCCTCGCCAACTTCCATGACAACGCCAGCGCCTTCATGCCCGAGGATGGTCGGGAACAGGCCTTCGGGGTCCGCACCGGAGCGTGTAAACTCGTCCGTATGGCACAGGCCGGTTGCTTTCACTTCGATCAAGACCTCTCCGGCCTTCGGGCCGTCCAGTTCTACATCCATGACTTCGAGGGGTTTGCCAGCTTCCAACGCGACGGCTGCACGGGTTCTCATAATGCGCTCTCTTTTTGTCTGTACATATTTACCTAATGCTTATTATTCTGTGTCGAATAGTGTCAAGTAACATGGCGGGCCACTAAGGTCATTAGGAGCAATTTTATGCAAAAACTTCGACGGAAAGATCTAATCGGCGTCCCTTGGAAAAACGGCGGGGGCATCACACGCAATATCGCGACGGGCATGCGTGGTGACGCGCTCGCCTGGCGTATAAGCCGGGCGGATGTAGATATGGAAGGGCCGTTTTCCAATTTCGAAGGTTTGACACGAATCCTGACGGTTGTGTCTGACCATTCAATGGAGTTGCGCCATGATGACGGGGTACTGCATGCCCACTCGTGGACTCCGTTGAAGTTCGACGGAGGATTGGAGGTTGTGTCCCATCTGCCGGACGGCCCGCTGACCGATCTTAACCTGATGTTTGATCCGACACTTTGCAGGGCACATGCAAAAGTCAGCCGTGGCCCCGATCAAATTGCCCCCCCAACGGACCAAAGCATCTGTGTTTTGCATGTGCTGCAAGGCACCCCGCAGAGTGAAGCGCAGGGGTTTGGGGTAGGGGACAGCCTGTTTCTGACCTCGTCAGACCAAGCGCCGGTGGTGCTTGATCAGGGGGATGCGGTGCTGGAAATTCTAATCCAGCCGTTAGATCAAAGTGCAGACATCAGGCTTTGCATAGCAGAGCGATAATCTGCAACAATCCGCTCCCGTTGCACATGCTGGCCGCCCTTGACCGAGTGGCGACCGGCGGACCACACATCGGTGACAACGCGGTCTCTTCCGGCAAAGCAAATCCCATCCAGAAGTTGGTGGGATTCCAGCGCGCAGAGTGCGGTGTCAGTGCTGTCTATCGCCACCAGATCAGCCAGTTCACCAACAGAGATTTCACCCGCGCCACGGTTGAGCGCCTGTGCGCCACCACGGGCCGCACCGCAATAAAGTGTCTCACCAATAGAGCCTTCCCCCACCACCATAACATTACGGGCAACGTCCCGCAGTCGTTGGGAATACTCAAGGGTTCGCAGTTCTTCTGTCAAAGAGATCAGTACGTTAGAATCCGAACCGACACCAAACCGCCCGCCGTGGGACAGATACTCTGGACCATTGAACGGACCATCCCCCAGATTGGCTTCCGTGATCGGACAAAGCCCAGCCACGGCACCGGATTGGGCCATGTTTTGTGTTTCACTTTGCGTCATATGGGTCGCGTGGATCAGGCACCAGTTTTTCGAAACATCCGCGTTTTCCAACAGCCATTCGACAGGGCGCGCGCCAAGCCATTTTGATATATCTTCTACTTCTTTCGGCTGCTCTGCAATGTGGATATGGACAGGGCCATTGCCGTGGTCTTGAAGCACTACGGCCAGAGCTTCGGGACAAGTGGCCCGCAGGGAGTGGGGCGCAATTCCGACCTGACAGTCCGCAGACAGGTTGCTAACCAGATCGCGGGCACGCTCAACAAGTGTGTTAAACCGTTCAACCGGATTGCCAAATCTGGCCTGACCGGATTCCAGTGGCACCTGACCTGCGCCGCCATAGGAATACAGAACCGGCAAGTGGGTCAGGCCAATGCCGGTGTTCCCAGCCGCCGAAGCAATACGCCCCGACAGTTCACCAAGGTCGTCATAGGGCGAGCCATCGGGCTGGTGGTGGATATAGTGAAACTCACCAACGCTTGCATACCCCGCTTCCTGCATCTCCATAAACACCAGTGCGGCAATCGCTTCGATCTGGTCTGGCGAGAGGTGTTTGGTAAAGCGGTACATTAAATCGCGCCACGTCCAAAAGCTGTCTTTTCCCGCTTTGCGATACTCTGTCATCCCCGCCATAGCCCGCTGAAAGCTATGGGAATGCAGGTTGGCGAGTGCTGGCAGCAGTACATCAACTTGCGTGTCACCGTCCTGCGCGGTTTCGTCTGTGTCAAGTGATGCAATGCGCCCCTCTGAGAGCGTCAAACGCACATTTTTCACCCAACCGGTAGAGATCAGAGCTTGTTTCGCAAAAATCATTTGAACGACTCCCGTATTTTTATGTATGCACATATAATGCATACGCTTGTACTTAGAAAGAAGATTTTAAGGTCTGTTGGAACGAATTTCCCAATCGACTAGCTTCTTTCTACTACCGCACGACTGCGATGCACAAAAGAGATGGTTTGCCCAATCGGTCAACACCCAATTGCTTCTGACAACATTTAGTTAACAGGGGCAGGGCTGGCAGGGTCTTCTGCCGCATTCAGGTTGCGGGCATTGGGGCATACTGGCGGGATCACCCTTATCGGTTAAGAAAACGCCCCGCTGTATCAGCGTCCACCGCTGTCTACAGCCTATCTTCTGGGGGAATTGGACAAAGTGCTCACCATTCGCTCGCTGGCCGATATTAACCGGATGACGCCTTTTTTTAAAAAGCGTGCACGGGTTCTTATTGGCGGTGGCGGGTATATCCGACCGGAAGCGGCGTCAGTTGCGGCGAAAAGTGGGCCCAAAATTACGCTGGTGGAAGTGGCAGATCGCATTCTGGAGCGTGTTGCGGCTCCGCAGACCTCTGGCTATTTTCGGGCGTTGGACCGATCTTATGGTATGGAAATTACCGAAGGCGTTGATCTGTCCAAATTGCAAGGTGACGAACGTGTGCAAAGCGCGCAGCTGAGCGGTGGCACAGTGCTTGACGTGGATTTCGTGATTGTGGGAACGGTTCTGTCTCTCATTGGTATTTCAATGAACCGCAACTTTTGACCGTTGACGCATAGAATGCGCCGCGGGAATATATACTTGGCAAGAAACTGATCGAAGCCGGTAAAACCGTTGCACCCCTGTCTGTGGATGGTCCCGCGACCGATCTGAAAGCGTTCCTTTGAGCCAAAGCCACAATGAAAGCTATGGGGCCTAACATGGATGAAATCACCCAACGCATTGATATGCATTCGCATTTTTACGGTGGGGGATTGGTTGAAACCTTGATGTCCCGCAGTGAGCGCCCCTATCTGCGCCGCCGCGATGACGGTGCCTTGATGATGGTGGCGATGAACGGTGAATTTGAATTTACCGATCATTACCACGACCACCGCGTTGGGTTGGAGCGGATGGAGGCCAGCGGTCTGACCCGCCGCTTGTTGACCTTTCCAGGGGCCTTAGGCGTTGAACTTTTGCCCGCAAACCAAATTGCAGAGTCGATTTCAGTCTATAACACCTATCTGTCCCAACTTACCAAAGAAACGAATGGCGCGTTGATCGGCCTTGGTGGTGTACCGTTGGCAAACATGGATCTTGCCTGTGCAGAAGTCACCCGCGTGCGCCGGAATCTTGGCCTGCCAGGGATCATTCTGCCTTCGAATTATTTCAATTCTCTGGCTGAAGCCGAGGAGATGCGCCCTTTGCTGGTGGCTGCCAATGAATACGGCTGCCACATCATGTTGCATCCTGGCCTGAAGGTAGGCGAAGCAGTGCCACCGCGTCCGGCGGACAACGTGCAATACCGTCTTTCAGCAGTAGAATTGCAATCGAGTGCCTCGCAGGTGGCCCTGACGGTGATCCTCTCGGATATGCTGGACGCTTACCCGAACATTACCTTCCAAGTGGTCAATCTGGGTGGCACTTTGCCGTTTATCTTTGAACGTATCGAAAGCATCGCGCGCCACAGGACACCGGATCAGCCTTTCCCGACCGACCGTTTGCGCCGTTTGTGGTATGACTGCGCCTCGCTCGGTCCGCGTGCGCTAGAAGCCGCTGTGCAGCTGTTCGGCGCGGATCGGTTGATGCTGGGGTCTGACTATCCGATTTTCAAAGATGACCCCTACGCCCATGCGCTGGCACCCGCCAAGCTGAGCGATGCAGACAAGCAGCAGATCGCGTGGAAAACCGCGCAAGATTTATGTGACAGACTTGATGCGCTACGATCCGAAAAAGTCCAGAGTATCGGGTAAAGCCATCAGAACCGGCCGGTTGGGTTGGTACAGGTTTCAGGAGACCAGATGACATCCCCCAAGACGTTTCCGCTTACCAGTTTCCACTGGGGCACCTACCGCGCCGAGCTGGACGGTCAGGGCAAGCTTTCAAAGTTACACGACTTTGAACATGATGACGATCCTTCGCCCATCGGTGCAGGTATTGTGGATGTGTTGGACGGGCCAACGCGGATCACCCAGCCAATGGTGCGCAAGGGCTGGATGGAAAACGGGCCGCAAGCGGGTGATACCCCTCGCGGGGAAGATAGTTTTGTCCCGGTAAGTTGGGACACGGCCATCGACCTTGTTGCGCGCGAATTGCAGCGGGTGAAGAAAAACTATTCAAACGAGGCGATCTACGCCGGTTCGTATGGCTGGGCTTCGGCGGGACGGTTCCACCATGCGCAGGGCCAGCTTAAACGGTTTATGAATGGCATGGGCGGATTTGTGCGATCGGTCAATTCCTACAGCCTTGCTGCCGGCGAGGTGATCGTTGATCATGTGCTTGGTAACTACAACGAAATGATTTACCGCCAGACCAGTTGGCAAAGCATCATTGATGACACGGAACTGTTCGTGGCTTTTGGCGGGTTGCCTCTGAAAAACGGGCAGATCGGGCAGGGTGGTGTCGGGCGGCACCGGCAGGCCGAGGCGATGCAGCAAGCGCGGGATGCGGGCGTTAAGTTTGTTAATGTTTCGCCCATACGTGCAGATGTCACCGGAGACCTTGATGCGGATTGGATTGCTTTGCGCCCCGGGTCGGACGTGGCCTTTATGCTGGGGCTTGCGCATACATTGGTGTCGAAAAACCTGCACGCGCGCGATTTTCTGGAACGATGCACAGTCGGCTTTGACCAGTTTCACGCCTATCTTTTGGGGGAAAATGACGGCCAGCCGAAATCGGCGGCTTGGGCTGCGGAAAAGTCCGGCATTCCCGCCCAGCAGATCATCGACCTTGCGCACCAGATGTGCAGCAAACGGACCATGCTGTCCGCCAGCTGGTCCCTGACACGCCAAGAACACGGAGAGCAACCGTTCTGGATGTTAATCACATTGGCGGCGATGGTCGGGCAGATCGGCCTATCCGGTGGCGGGTTCGGTCTTGGCTATTCTGCGGTGAACAACATCGGGCTGGAAGGCAAGGACATCAAACTGGCCGCCATGTCACAAGGGCACAATCCGGTCGACAGCTTTATCCCTGTCGCCCGCATTTCCGATATGCTGCTGAATCCAGGCACGGAGTTTTCCTACAACGGTGCGCAGTACAGCTATCCTGACATCAAGCTGATTTACTGGGCGGGCGGCAATCCGTTCCACCACCATCAGGATCTGAACCGGCTTCGCAAAGCTTGGGCGAAACCTGAAACCATCATCGCCCATGAATGGTGCTGGAACTCCCATGCCAAACACGCGGACATTGTGCTGCCTTGCACCACCCCGCCGGAGCGGGAAGACCTGTTGTTGAATCCCAGAGATCCCTACCAGATTTGGATGCAAAAAGTAGTGGAGCCGCCAAAAGGTGTGCTGGACGACTTTGAAATTTTTCGGATGCTTGCCGCTAAATTGGGGTTCGAAGAAGCCTTTACCGAAGGGCGGACGCAGCAGGAATGGTTAGAGGTACTTCAGGACCGGTCCCGCGCGATGAACACCGATCTGGAAGAACCAATGTTCAAGCTTTCCGAACTGAAGGACGCAGAATACCAGCATATCGCCCCGCCGCAGGACGCGTTCATAATGTTGGCCGACTACCGGCGCAATCCTGAGGCGCATCCTTTGAAAACCCCCAGTGGCAAAATTGAAATCGGCTCTCGAACGATTGCGGGTTACAATCTGACTGATTGCTATGGCCATCCCGCATGGTTCGAACCGCAAGAATGGCTGGGCGGTGACACGTCGCGCCATCCGCTGCATATCCTTTCCAACCAACCCAAAACCAAGCTGCATTCGCAACTGGATCACGGGTCATACAGCCGCCAGCACAAGATTTCAGAACGCGAACCCCTTACCATGCACCCCGATGACGCCGCCCGGCGCGGCGTTCAATCCGGTGACGTTGTGAAGGTCCACAACGACAGGGGCGCCTGCCTCTGCGGGGTGATAGTCAGTAGCGAAGTGATGCCGGGTGTCGTCCAGCTAAGCACCGGAGCATGGTATGATCCCGAAAAAGGGGCGGACGGAAACGCAATGTGTAAACATGGCAACCCGAATGTTCTGACCCTTGATCGGGGGACTTCAACGCTGGCCCAAGGGCCGATTGCCCATTCCTGCCTTGTTGAGGTTAGCCTGTTCACCGACACGCCACCAAAAGTCACAGCCCACCAACCACCCGAGATTTGCGCTGTTAACAAACGTCCCGACAGCTAGGATTTAAGTCGGTCAATTACGGTGACATCCGGCGCCTTGGCGGCGGCGGCGCCCCCTTTTTAGCCTCACGCAGGGCAACGAATATCCCGGCGCCAAGGATAAGGGCAATGCCAAGACTGGTCCAGATATCGGGAATTTCGTTCCAAAAGATCACACCCCAAACAACCGCCATCAACAGGGCCACATATTCAAAAGAGGCTATAAGGCTCGGCGGGCCGTCGCGGTAGGCTTTGGTCATCAGCAATCCGCCCACGCCGCTAATCAAGCCAAAGCCGACAAACATCAGCATGTCAAAGACGCTGGGCCAGCTCCAAGGGCGCAAAACAAAGCTGAGGATTTCACCTTCGCCGCCAAAAAACCGGCCGCTGCCGATCATAAGCCCGATCAGAACTGCGAAACTGTTGTGTCCGATCTGGCCATAAAAGGACATGGTCACGGTGCTTTCGGTCTTGCCCAGATTACGGGTTAAAATCTGGCTAAAAGCGTAGATAAAGGCGGATAGTACCGCGATCAACGCCGCGCCTGTGTAATCCGCCCCCGACGGTTTCACGATCATTAACATCCCCAGCAATCCAAGACACACTGCCAGCCAGCGCATCGGGCCTACGAACTCTCGCAACAGTATCGTTGATAGGAACGTGATGATCAGCGGGGCCGAATAGAAGATCGCAACGGCATCCGCAATCGGCATCGCTGCGAGCGATATGTAAAGGGTCGTATTGGTGGCGATCATCAACAACGCACGAACAGTATGCAGCGCAGGCCGCCGCGTTTTCAGCGCTTGGAAACTGCCGGTGGTCCAGTACAGGTAAACGCAGATTACGATTAGGGCCACGGACGAACGGACGGCAATCATTTCGTGAAGAGGATAGGTGCTGCTAAGAAGCTTTAACGCCACATCGTGAATGGAAAACACAACAGAGGCGATACATACGCAGATAATCGGGATGAGATTGTTAACACTTAACACATCATGGGATGCCGTCGTCTTCAAAAGAGTCCCCCGTTCGGGTTGCACGCGCCTTGTCGGCGGTCGGATCTGGTTTGCAGTATGGGTGAGCTCTGGCATCGCGTTCCCCAGCAAGGGTGTGCCGTTAAGGCAAACCTGGTGCGCAGAGGGCCAGAATAGCGTCTTCCTTGCCCACCTCTAGCAAGGAGAGTGCCAAGGCATGACCACAATCTTCTTATGTTGCCATTAATCTGGCTTATGGCCATTGGGGCGCTGTTCAATACTGCATAGCTCAATGCAACCCTTGATATTACAAGCATTTTTAAAATTCGGAGATGCCCGCCGATATGCAGGTCGAAGAATGTTCAGTGCGATTGACCGGACCGCTAAGGCTATGATTTGGCGATGTTTTAGGAACAGACGGCACAGGGATAATACGCGCAATCCATTGTTGCTGCACTCCTTTAATAACGACACTGCGCGGTCTGCAAAAAGGGGTGATTGGCCTGTCGCCCTTAACTTGTGCGAAACAGGAAGTTCTGGCACCTTTTTGTGCAGTCGGTTATGAAGGATAAGTGGGCCTTAAAAAAATATCTTGCTTTGAAATATTAACCACAGACATATTACCGTTAAGCAATTGTTAATCTGTGGGGACTCGCCTTGGAAGCTCAAGAAGCAATGATATCAGTCAACAATGTTGATAAGTTCTATGGAACATTTCAGGCGTTGACGGATGTAAGTCTCACAGTACAGCAAGGCGAACGTGTAGTGATCTGCGGACCGTCCGGTTCTGGCAAGTCTACTTTGATCCGGTGCTTTAACGGCTTGGAATTCCACTCTTCCGGTTCAATCAGGATCGACGGGATCGAGGTTGAAGAAGACAGTAAGGATTTGCGTCGCCTGCGTCAGGAAGTCGGCATGGTTTTCCAGCAGTTCAACCTGTTTCCCCATCTTACGATCCTTGAAAACCTGACTATTGGACCGATGAAGGTGCAAAAGATCGGCAAATCCGAAGCAGAAGCCCGCGCCCGCAAGTATCTGGAACGGGTCCACATCCCCGAGCAAGCGGATAAATATCCAGGGCAGTTGTCAGGTGGTCAACAGCAGCGGGTGGCGATTGCCCGTTCCTTGTGCATGGAAACGCGGATCATGCTGTTTGACGAACCCACATCCGCCCTTGATCCAGAGATGATTAACGAAGTGCTGGACGTAATGGTAGAGCTGGCCGACACAGGCATTACCATGGTTTGTGTGACCCACGAAATGGGTTTTGCCCGCAAGGTTGCCGACACGATGGTGTTTATGGAGTCTGGAAAAATCGTCGAAGTGTCCCCCCCTGAGAAATTCTTTACAAACCCCGAAAGCGAGCGTTGTAGAATGTTCCTCAACCAGATTCTGGAGCACTAAATGGCTTCGGCAAAGCGCAGGACGCTCAAAGGTTTTTTGAACGCTGCTCCAGTGGCGATCGGTCTCTACATTGTTGTAATTTTCGGAATTTTTTGGCTGGCTTTTAATGGCGCGCAGGCGATGGGCTACAACTGGCAGTGGTATCGTATGCCGCAGTATTTTTACCGCCTGACCGAAGACGGGTTCCAGTGGGGGGAGATCGTCATCGGTCTGATGAAGACGATACAGCTTTCGGCGACGGCATTTTTTTTCGCAACGCTTCTCGGGCTTATTGTGGCGCTGCTACGGTTGTCCGGTCTTGTGGTTGGCACTGCTGTTGCAGTGGCCTTCCTTGAATTTGTGCGCAACATGCCGATCCTTGTCTTGCTGTACCTGTTTTACTACGTCCTTGGACCGATCTTCAAACTTGACCGCTACACGGCGAGCATTCTGTGTTTGGCGGTCTTTCATGCTGCGCTGATCTCGGAGATTTTCCGCGCTGGCATCAACTCGGTGCCCAAAGGCCAATGGGAAGGCGCAACCTCTATCGGGATGACCAAATCACAGGCCTACCGCTATATCGTCCTGCCCCAGTCAGTAAAATTCATGTTGCCCCCGATGACGGGCGAATTGGTTCATCTGGTAAAGAGCTCTGCCATCGTAAGTGTGATCGCGGTGGCGGAACTGACAACTATCGGGCGAAACCTGATTTCGGACACCTACATGAGCTTTGAAATCTGGTTCACAATCGCAGTTGTGTATCTCATCCTGACACTTGCATTATCCATAGGCGTGACCCGCATTGAAAAGAAATTCGCTGTTCAAAACTGACAACAACCAACAAGGAGAGACATAATGAATTTTACCAGACGCATGGCAGGGCTTGCCCTTGCCTCGGCCACCGCACTTGCACTAGCGGCGCCGGCTTCCGCGCAAAATACCCGCCAGGAACTGTCCAGCAGTTCGGTGATTGAAAGCATCAAAGAAGAGGGCGTGATCAAGATCGGCCTGTCCCTTTTCACACCTTGGTCCCTACGCGATATGAACGGTGAACTGATCGGCTTTGAACTGGACGTAGGCCGCCAGCTGGCCGAAGATATGGGCGTCGAAGTGGAATTCGTGCCGACTGCATGGGACGGCATCATTCCTGCCCTTGTTTCGGGAAAATTCGACGTCATCATCTCGGGGATGTCGGTGACACCGCAGCGGAACCTGACGGTCTCTTTCTCTGATCCTTATGCTTACTCCGGTCAGACAATTTTGGCGAATACGTCAATGACCGAGGGCTTTACACTTGAAGACTATAACAGCCCAGACGTGACCTTTGCCGGCCGTCGCGGTGCGATTGCTGTTTCGGTGATTGAGTCCATGTTCCCAAAAGCAAAGATCCTTCAGTTTGATGAAGAAAGCGCAGTGACACAGGAAGTCCTGAACGGCAACGCACATGCTTTGATGTCCTCCGAGCCGGTGCCCTCCGAAGCTGCGCGTCGTTATCCCGATACGGTGAACGTTCCCTTTAATGAAGCCTTTCAAGCTGGCGGTGAAGCCTTTGCCTTTCGCAAGGGTGACCCAGATGCAGAGAATTTCTTTAACAATTGGATCGGCGTCAAAAACCGTCAGGGTTGGCTGAAAGAGCGTCACGATTACTGGTTCCGTGGCAATGAGTGGCATTCTGAGGTTGCCCAGTAAACTCCGCTAAAACTATCGACGGACGGGCTTCCTGCCCGTCCACCATAGCCCAAGGTTGCGCGCATGCGAAGAATACTCAAAAAACTCCATTGGATGGACGCGGTGATCCTTCTCGTGGTTGTCGCTCTCGGGGGGTATATTGCCACCCGCATCGGCGCGGAGCTGAACTACAACTGGCGGTGGGACAAAATCCCGAACTACCTTTACCGCTATAAAGCGAGCGAAGACGCCTGGGTTCCTAACCTGCTGATGCAAGGGCTGTTCGCGACAATCCGGATCACGATTTATTCCAGCATTCTGGCGCTGATCCTCGGGGTGATATTGGGTGTGGCGCGGGTATCTGAAAACCTGACCATCCGCATGCTGGCACGCACGTATCTTGAATTTCTGCGCAATGTCCCACCCGTGGTCATCATCTTCATCTTCTTCTTTTTCCTGTCCGAGCAGCTTATCTCGGCGTTGAATATGGAACGCTGGGCCCGTGGTATTGCGCGCAGTGAGAATAATGAAATCTGGAGCTTCCTGTTTGGCGACATGCGCCGTTTCCCTGCGCTTATTTCAGGTGTCATCGTTCTGGCCCTGTTTGAAAGCGCTTTTGTAGGTGAGATTATTCGCGCTGGTATCCAGTCCGTTCCGAAAGGACAACGCGAAGCCGCGCGCTCTATCGGGATGAGCAGGGGTCAGGAATTGCGGTACATTGTTCTTCCACAAGCACTAAAAAAAGTTATACCGCCGCTTGCGAACCAGTTCATCACCCTTGTGAAAGACAGCTCTTTGGTATCGCTGATTTCGGTGCCGGACCTGACGTTCAAAACCATTGAATTGGTGGCATCCACGCGGATGATCTTTGAGGGCTGGTTTACTGCCGCTGCTTTCTACTTCGTGATTTGTTTCGGGCTGTCCATGCTGTTCCGCCGCTTGGAAAGGTAGCACCAAGTCGGACTTTCCTTGTCATGGAGATCAAGGCTGGCCCCGCAGAGGACCAGCTTTTTAGTCAGTGATCCTGCACAACCAGCACCAATGCGTCACCCCGCTGCACAAACCCGCGATTGCTGTGCGCCAGCACAAAGCCGTCGTATTTGAAATGCAGGGTCTCAGCGCCGCGTTCCGGTTCGCAAATGTAGTGAAACCGCCCCGCAACCTGACCGGCCTTCACAGATTGGCCCGCGTTGACCCCACGATCAAAGATGCCTTCACCGGTGGCAAAAAGGCTGTGATCCAAAGATTTGCTGGCCACCCGCTTGGGATTTAAAGCAGGAGTCGGCGCGCCATTTAGCATCCCAAGATGGCAAAATATGGAATAAAGTCCGCGTTCGGTAGCGTTGGTAATATCAGGATCGACCCCACCACCGCCGCCCAGTTCCGTGGCAATCGCCGGCACACCGCAACGTGCCGCAGCAGAGTTCAAGGATCGTGGATCATTCAATCCAGTCAGAACCCAGATCAGCGGCAGACCAAAGACATTGGCAAGCTCTAGGTTCTTCTCGAACAAAGCGCGATCTTTGGTTTGCGTGGCTAAAGTGCAGGTTGCAAAAACCGAAGCTTTACCACCGGAGTGTAAATCAACCGCAGCATCTGCAAGGGGCAGTAATTCGCTTTCTACATAGAAGGCAATCTGCTCGGTAATACTGCCCCTTGGATCACCCGGAAACGCTCTGTTCAGATTGACATTATCTAACGGAGACACACGAGCGGATGCCTTAAGAGCTGCAAAGTTAAGCGCTGGCAATATGATAACCTGACCTTGCAACTGATCCAGGCGCAGATCAGCAACCAACCGCATCAGGGCCGCCGGACCTTCAAATTCGTCGCCGTGGGTACCGGCACACATCAACACGACCGGTCCGTCGCCGTTCTTCAAACTGATCACAGGTACAGGGTGAAACCCGAGCGGGCAGGAGTTGTCCGACCAGGGAACTCTTAGATCGCCAATATTACGACCCTCCGCTTTGAAATCGATCGTCGCAGTAACAGCCGTTTTGGTCATAAAGTGTCGCTTTCATAATGGTGAAAATCTCGGTAGCTTTAAAATCGATGTTTCGAGATATAATCTATTATTATTAGCATCTTACCCTACCAACCCACTCCGTCAACTCTACCGCTTGAATGGCTTTTTTATTTGACTTGGATTAAAGAGATCGGGTAATTTGGAGCCAACAAGACGATATTTTCTGATCGATCTTGTGGTGCGGAGCACTCCCGTCTCCGAAGTTAGTATCGCAGGGCAGGGCCCGCATACGAGCAAAAATTTTAGGAAATCACGTGTCACAACAAATCGTAACGCCGCTTACTCAGGCATTGGCCGAGGGTAAGCTTTCCCGTGAAGAATTGAAGGAACTCATGCAAAGGTCGGATGCCATATCGCTGCGACGATTGGGCGTTTGGGTTCTGGTCTTGATCGCAACAACAACAATAGTCGTATTGGCTTGGAATTCTTGGTTGATCTGGCCTGCTATGTTCATCCATGGCATCGTTTTGGTACATCACTTTTCGCTGCAGCATGAATGCGTGCATTATACCGTGTTTCGCACCCGCTGGCTGAATGATCTGGTCGGACAGATTTGCGGCTATATCATTATGCTGCCCCATCGGTTCTTTCGCTATGAACATTGTGATCACCACACATACACCCAAATTCACGGCGATGATCCGGAGCTTATTCCGGCACCGAAAACCTATGGTGAATATCTTCTTTACCTCTCCGCCATTCCCTACTGGCGCAATAAATTTGTTGAGATCTTTCGTCACGCGCGCGGGCAGCTCAACGATGTCGAACGCAAGTTCATTCCAAAAGAAGAATACGCCTCTGTCTACCGCGATGCCCGTTTGATGCTAAGCGTCTATGCCCTGCTGTTTGTCGGCATGGCCGTTACAGGCTGGTGGGGTTTGATCTGGCTCTGGATCATTCCGGTGATAATGGGCGAACCTGTAATGCGGTTTATTCGGATGACGGAACATGTTGGCCGCCCGACAGTGGCACAAATGCATGAAAACACGCGCACAAATATCGTTTCTATGCCTTGGCGTTTTTTGTGCTGGAACATGAACTACCACGCAGAACATCACTATGTGGCATCGGTGCCCTATCACACATTGCCCAAACTGCATGAGAAATTGAAAGACCACATTCATGTGGAAAAATACGGCTATGTCGGGGCGCATGTGGATATTATTCGCCATATCCGGTCGCAGAAAACAGCTGCTGAGGGGGTGTAATATGGCGCGTGAGAAGATCTGGAAAGACATTCTACCGGTGGAAAAGCTGGAAGAAAAATGGGTCACGCGGGTGGACTTTGGTGCGCGAAAGCTGGCTGTGTATGACACGCCCAGCGGAATATATACCTCTATGGCGCTGTGTAATCATGGTGGTGTCGATCTGTGCGACGGGTATTTTGACGGTCACGTCATCGAATGCCCGCTGCATCAGGGCGCCTTTGATGTGCGCGATGGACGGCCGGTCGGGGCCCCGGCAACTCGCCCAATGATGACTTTTCAAACGCGCGTGCATGAAGGCATGGTGCAGATCAAAGCCTAAGGCGCTCACACGCGGGAATGTTAGAAGGGGCGCACAGGAAACCGTGCGGCCCCACTTCTTGTGCTCCCTCACGCCACGCTAATCTGATTGCGGTGCTATCGAACGATCAAGGAAAAGGACGCGCAATTGCACGTCCTTTTGATCTGGCAGAAGAGAATTTGTTGTGGCCCGCCGCTGAGAACGATCTGTTTCTTGCAGCTTTTGGCGGGTCGGGCAGGGCATTCTTCCACTCCCCCTTATCAACCTAGTCCTTTTGGGTCGGCATCCAGGAACGCCCCATTGGCGGCCCGCTGATTGCATCCTTGCGGGGTTCAGGTTCAGTCAGATGGGGGTTTCTGCGGTAGTAGACATAAGACAAACACGCAGTAGAACCCATCGCCGGTATCAAAACGGCAAGGGCAATTACCGGATTGCCGAACAAAGCAGCCAGAGAGCCGACAAACAGCCCTGCGCCCATCTGAAAGAAGCCCATTAACGACGAAGCCGCGCCCGCAATTTGGGGGAAGGGCGCCAGCGCAGCGGTTGACATGGCAGGCATCACAAAGGCGATCCCAAAGGTGTAAACGCCGACCGGCACCATGACGCGCAGGACCGAAATTTCGCCAAACAACAGCGACAGGATCAAGGCGCTGCCGATCATGATCACAACCAGTCCCGGCGTAACCAGCCGGTAAGCGCTCTGGTTCTTCATCAAACGGCGCACCAGCAGAGATGCAACAAAAAAGCTGCCTGATTGTGACAACATCCACAGCCCGAACACCGTTGGGCTTAGGCCCAGCCTTTGCATCAAAATGAAAGGAAGGATTGTCGCCAGCGCGTATATCGCACCGATGGAACCGGCAATGGTCATCGTGGTCGCCATGAAGTGCCGGTTTGTCAGCAAGGTCAGATAAGACCGCCCAAGCGCATTCAGGTTGAGGCGACTCCGATCCGGCACGATGGTTTCTCTCAGGCCCCAAATTGCCAGCGTGATAACCACCAGACCAAAGATCATCATCAGCCCGAAAACAGAATGCCAACCGGCATGCGTGACAGCCATCCCCCCCAGCGCAGGGGCCATTGCTGGCGCAATCGCCAGAATAATCCCCATCAAGTTCATGATCTTAGAGGACTCGTCCCCTTCAAACATGTCGCGCACCAGTGCCCGTGAAATCGCGACACCCGCACTGGCACCGACCCCTTGGACAAAGCGCGCTGCGATCAGTGTTTCAATGGACGGGGCGATCAGAGCCAGCAGGCTCGCCGCCACAAAAAGCATCATAAAACCGATGATCACAGGTCTGCGCCCCAATGCGTCTGACAACGGGCCAGCGATCAATTGCGCCGTCGCAAATCCCGCAAAATAGAGCGTCAGCGTCATTTTCACCAAAGAGTTCGTCGTGCCATAGGCTGTCACCACCTCTGCCATTGCAGGCGTATACAGCGCCATCCCAATCGGCCCCGTCGCAATAAACAGCGCGCCAAGCAGGCTAACGCGGCGCATGGACATCTTGGGCGCATCGCTGGACGCCTGTCTGTCAACATTTGTCTCTGCGGTGCTCATGTTTCTGCCTTTCCCGAAATGCGTCTGCTGTGATGCGCGCTCAGGTGGTTGTCGCGTGCTGATTTTAACAAGCGGTGGAACGTGTCCCATTCTTCGGTTGAAAGCCCGCCGCGAGAGATTGCGCGGACGTCCTCACCGATCCGGTGAAGATCCTCCAGCAACGCATGCGCTTTTTGCGTAATCTGCACCTGCTTGGCGCGGCGATCGTCGGGATCAGGCGTGCGTATCACAAGACCCGCTTGTTCAAGGTTGTCGATCATTCCGGTCACGCTCATCGGGCCGATGCCGGTCAGATTGGCCAAATCATGCTGCCGCAACGGGCCGAACCGCGCCACATTGGCAAGGGTCCGTGCCTCTCCAGGTGTAATCCCAAGCTCGGCCCCCGCAACACGGCGTTCAAAATCCGCGCGAAGCAGCCGTGCCACATCCAGAAGCAGAAAAGAGAAGTTATCACTGTCGATTGACTGTTTCACGGCAAGGCTCCGAATGTTGAAAGCCTTGCATATATTAAGTCGACCTTACTATGCAAGCGTGTTCGGTTTCCGCTCCCGGTTTTGTGATGGGAGATTTATACGTTATAATTAACATAACTATCATTATGCGAGTTAAGTAGGTGTAGCGGGCACATTCCATTTTGGATTGCATCACTAGATAAATTTCTGATGCAGATCAGGAGGTTGTGATGAGACGACCCTACCGCAAATTGAACATAGATGAACGCAGAA
>NZ_BMKA01000003.1 GCF_014643735.1 Neptunicoccus cionae | reverse complement strand
GATGGTGCCAATGGATCCGTCGCTATGGCAAGCGATGGCAGCTATTCTTACACGCCCAATGCGGATTTTAACGGCTCTGACAGCTTCACCTACACCGTAAGTGACGGGAACGGCGGCACAGATACGCAAACGGTTAATATCACCGTAGCCCCTGTAAACGACGCGCCGGTTGCGCAGGCGGCTTCTGGCGTTGGTGATGAGGATGGATTGATCTCCGGTACTCTGGTGGCCAGTGACATTGATGGGGACATCCTGACCTTTGCCCTTGAAACAGACGGTGCGAAGGGCGCGGTTGCGCTGCGTGCGGACGGAACTTATGCCTATAAACCCGGTGCAGACTTTAATGGCACGGATAGCTTTACCTTTACGGTCACTGATGGAAACGGCGGGTCGGATACGCAGACGGTCAACCTTACGGTGAACGCCGTTAATGACGCGCCCGAAGCGCTGACCGCAGAGGCGGCTGTGGCGGAAGACAATGACCTGACAGGAACTTTGCTGGCTACGGATGTGGAAGGCGACAGTCTGGTCTTCGCTCTGGAAACTGACGCCGCGAATGGCGCGGTGACAGTCGCGTCTGACGGTGGCTTCATTTATAAACCTGCCGCAAACTTCTTTGGCACTGACAGCTTCAGCTACTCTGTCATCGATGGCAACGGCGGGACGGTTACGAAGACTGTGGTCGTAGAGGTCGCTTCCGTAAATGATGCGCCCGTGCTGGTCGGAACAGTGGCTGATGCCGTTATAAACGAGGCAGACGGCGCGTTCGGCTTCGATCTCTCCAGTTATGCGAGCGATGTTGAAACCACCGATCTGGACTACTCTCTCGTCAGCTTGATTAATGCTGACACAGGTCGTGCAGTACAGGTTGGGACGGCCTTCACGGGCAGTGTGTTCAGCTTTGATCCCAGCGAACTGGCCTTGGGTGCGGGCGAGGTTTTCAACGGGATTATGACGTTTAAAGCAGATGACGGCAGTGGCACTGCCAACAGTTCTGTGTCGATGTCGTTTGATCTGACTGTGAACGGCTCGGACGATCCAACGCCAATCAACACCAACAATGCGCCGGTGGCGCAGGATGCCGAAATACGCAAGGGTGATATCGATCCGATTGTCATTGATCTGAACGAACTTGCATCAGACGAGGATGCAGGCACGGTCCTTACGTTTGGAAATATTGCGATTTCGGGCTCCGGTCGTGACGGGACGGTTGAATATACACTGGTTGACGGTGTGCTGACGATCGACCCTGCACAGTTCAACATTGTCCCGGATGAAGAAACAGGTGTCGCGCCGGAGATTGCTCTGGAAATCTCCTACGAGGTGAACGACGGGGAAGGCAAAGCCAACAGCTTTGACACCGGCATCATTCAACTGACCATTGAAGATGGTGCTGGGCCGGAAGAGGAGGTAGATACACCGAACAACCAGCCGGTGTTTACCGATACAGTTGTGGATGAAAACGCGACTAACCGGGATATTGTGATCGACCTTGCGGCTTTGGCATCGGATGCGGATCTGGATGATTTGTCATTCGGCGTGACGATTAACAGCGGCACCGTCTTAGGGTACGAGCTGCGTGGCACAGATCTGCATGTGTTTTGGACCGATCCGGATATTTTCACTTTGGAGGCGGGCCAATCTATCACGACCGAGTTTGCGGTAACCGTGGATGACAACACCGGAGAGACAAATGCAACCGTGGTCGGGACGGTGACGCTCAATGTGGATGGGCCGTATACCGAAACGCCTGCCGAGAATAATCCGCCATCCGTCGCTGGTCCGCTGTACGAGTTGGAAATTGTTACCGACGGACATGATCTGGTCTCATACAATCCTGATAACCTAGAGCGAACCGAGCTATCTCGCGACCATTTTGTAGGGACGTCCGTCAATTTGGATCTGGACCTGTTTGTCAGTGATTCCGATGGCGACGGGCTTACTTTTTCCGATCTTTCAGTATCTTTTGGTAGCGATGAAGGCGGCGCGACGCCTGATACGATCACAAGCAGTTTTGACGGGACGAGCAATATCCTGACCTTTGACATTGCGGATCTGGGGCTTGCGGATGGTGAAGATGTGCCGATTTCGTTGAACTTTACCGTAACGGACGATTCCGGCGCTGAAAATGCATCTGTTGAAGCAAGCGTTAACATTGCCGTATCCGATCCTGCGGATGCAGTTGCCCCCACACCATCGGTGTTCGATTTTGAGGAATATTCTTCGGCAGATAGCAATTCAGTTTCGATTGATAGCTTGGACGGTTTCATTTTCAACACTGAAGCCTCGGTGATGGAAACCGATGAATATGCCGAAGATCCTTCGCGGGCGCAGGAAGGCGTGGCCAACGGGCAAACGACAACAGGCGGTGACAACGTGTTGATCACGCCGCCGGTCGACGGCGCCAGTAACCCTTTCGCAATCTATGACGATGCAGCGACAGTCCGAATAGAGGACGCGGAGTCATACGCGACTTTCGCGACCAGCGGCACGACGATGGCATCGCGAGGTGGGGGCGAGAGCTTTGGTTATGGCGCGGAATTCAATCTGGAGAGGCTGTCACTGAACGCGGTCGCATTGGATGGCGTCACAATCCGCATCGTTTCGTATCGCGCAGAATTTATCGACACGACCCCCGATTCGAGTTTCAAAACTTACAACGCGGATTACGTCGAAGTAGATCATTTTGACTTCGTTGTTGATGCCTCTACAAGTGCCACACTCCTCGATTTCGGGACTACGCTGTTTGACGATCCTTCTGCCGACTTCGATAGCAAATTCGATGGCATCAATGCGGTTGAAATCTACGCGCTGGATGGTTCGAGTGTTGTCATTGATGACCTTAACCTGACGCCTGCGTAACCCACAGACGGCATCGATCAGTCCCAGATGTTCCGGCGGAGCATCTGGGGGCTGGCCTACTAAGTGAATTCAGTGAGTTCGGTCAAATTGTCGAGCGTGTCAAAAGCCTCAAACAGGACAGTCCGCTGATCATCCGAAAGCGAATCTGTAAGTACATCGTGGCGCTTCTGCATAAGCGGCAGTGTCTTGGCAAGCAGCTCGCTCGCCTGTGGGGTCAATCGCAGGTAGGATTTGCGGTGATCGTCAAGATCATCCTCTGTTTCCAGATACCCGTCTTTGATCAGCGATTTGACAGCGCGACTGATCTGGCCCTTGTCGATCCTTGAGATCGACGAGATTTTTGTATGGGTGACATCATTGGAGGAATTTACAACCGTAAGTATACGCCATTGGGACAGAGAAATATCGCTGACAGTCTGAAGAATCCGCGTCGATTGTGCGTTGAACCGCGTGTGTAGTTGGGCAACGCGGTAGGTAATGATCTCCGAATACCGCAGTTTGCGGTTTCCGCTTCCGATCAAAAGTAGCCGTTCTTCCATTTTGGGGGGTGGTCTCTCATCCATGTAATCTATCGCATTCATCTCGCTTTTAGTTGATGTGTCAACCGCAAAGCGACAGGCGCGCGCGGGCAATTCGCCGACTGGGGACCGGCCCGCGCCAAAGTCCATTGACGTTTTGGTGGATAACGGGCAGAAAATATCCAACATTTTGGGAAATACTGGGCATCATGATCTTCAAGCGCACCCCTGGTGAAGATGATTCAATCGTTGCGATGCTGGCATCGGCCTTGCGGCGCGATATTGCGTTCGGGGCTCTGATGCCGGATCAGAAGCTCAAGATCGAACAATTGCGCCAGCGTTATGGCGGCTCGAATCACTCCATGCGGGAAACTCTGCGGTTGCTGTCTGCCGAAGGGTTGGTCGAAGCGACGACCCAGCGGGGGTTCCGCGTCACCAGTGCCACCGAAGAAGACCTGCGCGATATCATCATGGTGCGCGGCCAGATTGAAAGCGCGGCGCTGGAACTGGCGATAGTGCACGGCGATGTCCCGTGGGAGGGCAGGGTGATGGCGGCCCATCACGGGCTGCGCAAGGCAGAGACCGCTGTTGCCGCGACGCCGGATGACCTGACCGCGCTAGAGTGGGACGAGGCGTGCAAAGCCTTCACGGCGACATTGATTGAAAGCTGCGGCTCTCCGCGTCTGATTGACCTGCAAGAGAAATTCTTCAACCAGTCCCGCCGTTTCCGGCTGGCACTGCTGCGGGAAGGCCGTCTTGATTTCGCCCGCCGCAAGGCCCGCCAGCAGGCGCTGCTGGATGCGGTGCTGGAACGGGACGTTCAGGCCGCACTGGCGGTGCTGGCCAAGGATATCGCGGCAGAGCTGCGGGCAGAGCCGTTGAACGATTAAAAAATTAAACTGAAACCAAATCACTGGGAGGAAACCATGATGACACTGAACCGCCGTAAGGCATTGATTTTGATGGGGGGCGCGGCTGCGGCCTCGACACTGGCAGCACCTGCACTGGCCAGCAACAAAAAGATTACCGTTGGCGCGCTGCGCTTCACATCCCACTCCGGCAGCTTTGTCGCCTATGAGCGCGAATATTTTGCACAGGCCGGTCTGGACGTGGAATTCAAGTTCTTCCAAGCCGCACAGCCAATGGCCGTGGCGATTGCTTCGGGCGATGTGGATTACGCTGTGACGGCTGTGTCCGGCGGCCTGATCTCGCTGGCCCAAAAAGGCGCGATCAAGGTGATCGGCGGGGCACTGTCCGAAGAAAAAGGCATCGACGGTCAAAAAATCCTAGCTTCCGACGCGGCATTTCAAGCCGGTCTGACCTCACCAGCGGGGCTGGACGGGAAAACCTTCGGGATTTCCACCGCCGGCTCGTCCTTCCACTACATGGGCTCCAAAATGGCCGCAGCAGAAGGCGCCAACGTCAGCTTCAAGCCGCTGCAAAAAGTCGGCGCCATCATCGGCGCATTGAAGTCCGGCCAGATCGACGCATGGTCCATCGTGCCCCATATTGCCAAGCCGCTTGCGGGTTCTGGTGCGGTGCATATCATTGGTGACGTAGCGGATTATATCCCGAACTATCAGGTTACGACCGTGTTCACTTCGGCCAAGAATGCGGCGGACGAACGGGGCATGACCGAAGGCTTCCTGAACGGATATTCCAAAGGTGTGGCCGATTATAACGCGGCCATGATCGCGAAATCCGGCGGCGAGGACGGCGTTAACGAGATGGTCGATCTGATCCATAAATACGTCTACACCGACCGCCCGCGTGAAAAAGCGGCGCCGTCGATCATCAACGGCACCATGCGTCTGAATGAAAATGCCGCGCTGAACACGGCGTCGATCGAGGATCAGTTGAACTGGTTCCAGTCCGAGGGTCTGGTGGATACGGATATCACGCTCGACACGCTGGTGGACGGATCTTACGTGGACACCATTAAGGCCTGATCGCGTCTTTCTTAACTAAATCACCGAAAGCGGGGCGGCATTTGCACGCCCCGCACCGCTTTACCGGAGCCTGTGCCAATGGACATCCGTCTGGAAAATGTCAGCCATTCCTACGATAATTTCGAAGTCATGCGCGACATATCCCTTGAAATCCCCCACGGCAGGATCGTCTGCATTGTGGGGCCGTCGGGCTGTGGGAAATCCACGCTGCTGCGGTTCATCGGCGGGCTGGAACGTCCCAAACAGGGCCGTGTTCTACAGGTCGGCACACCGCCTGCGGATTGTCTCAATCCCTTGACCTATATTTTTCAGGATTTCGCTCTGCTGCCGTGGCGCAGTGTGGCGGGGAATATCTCTTTGGTACTGGAAGATCACGGCATCAAAGGCGCAGCCGCTAAGGAAATCATAGACGACGTGCTGGCACGCACCAAGCTGACGGATTTCGCCAAGGCGCTGCCCAAACAGCTGTCTGGTGGCATGAAACAACGGGTCGCCATTGCCCGCGCACTGGCTGTGAACCCGGCTGTGATGCTGATGGACGAACCTTTGTCCGCGCTCGACAGTCAAACCCGCGAGCTGTTGATGGACGATCTGGTGTCCTTGTGGACCCGCACGCCCTTTACAGCCGTTTATGTCACCCACAATCTGGCCGAGGCCGTGCGTCTGGGTCATTCCATCGTGGTCCTGTCCCGCAGGCCCGGCCAAATCCGCGAGATCGTGCATCTGGATACCCCACTGGCCGAGCGCCAGTTCGGTGATCCGGAACTGGATCGCCAGCAAAGGCACCTCTGGCAATTGATGCGGGACGAAGCCCGTGCAGCAGATGCGGAGTTGCTTGATGTCTGATACCACGATGCCCCACACCCCCACAGAGGCCAGAGCCGAAGCCCGCACCGTCAGCTTTCGCGGTGGCGGTTTCGCACCGCAACGCAAACGCTGGGTTGGCGGCGTGGTCTTTGTGCTGCTGATCGCAATTGCCGAATGGGGCACCCGTTCGGGATGGATTTCCGCTTTGACCCTGCCCAAACCCTCTGACGTTTTGGAGACACTGATAGAGTTGCATCAGTCCGGTCTGCTGTACAAACACCTGTCCCCATCCCTGTCACGTCTTGTGGTGGGCGCTGCGCTGGGGGCGAGCTTGGGCGTTGGGGTTGGCGTGTTAATTGGCCTGTTTTCCTATATTCGCGCAGGGCTGGTGCCGTTGGTGGCGGCAATTTTCCCGATCCCCAAAATTGCCCTGCTGCCGCTGTTTGTGATCTGGTTTGGCATCGACGAAGGCTCCAAATACGCGCTGATTGCTTTTGGCACCTTTACCCCGACCGTGGTCGCTACCTACGGCGCGGTGGATAACGTCGATCGCAGCCTGATCCGCATGGGGCAGAGCTTTGGGCTGTCGTGGCTGTCTATCGTGCGTAAAATCGTGTTGCCCGGTGCGATGCCGGGTATTCTGTCGGGTTTGCGGATCAGTCTGGCCATTGCGATCATCCTGCTGGTGGCAGCGGAGATGCTGGGCGCGGAATACGGCATCGGCGCTTACATCCTTGAAGCAGGCGCGCTTTATGATCTGGAACGGCTGTTCGCTGGCGTGTTGATCCTGTCTGTGCTGGGCGTTGTGCTAAGCACGGTCATCGGCCTGATCGAACGTCATCTTCTGGACTGGCGCAGCTGATTTGCGGCCCTGCGGGGACTCTCGCAGGGGATCAAAGCGCGACACAATACCGTTACACCCCTTGTCTGATGGCCGTTTTGGCCCCAGATTAACACTAAGACCAAACCCCGAGAGGGGCATGCGGCTGATGTCGTGACAGGTCGGAACAGAAGTGGCCTGTGCTCCTTTCGCTTAACCCGAAGGAGCATCTTATGTTTAAACGTCTTACATCCACAGCACTGGTATTTGGTATGGCTGCGTTGGCCCCGCCCGCATGGGCGGCAACCTGTGGCCCGCGCGATCAGATGGTGTCCCATCTGACCGAGAAATATCAAGAGACCCGCCGCGGTGCGGGCCTGAGCAGCGCCACACGAGTGGTCGAGTTCTGGTCCTCGGCACAGACCGGCAGCTTCACCCTATTGCTAAGCTATCCCAACGGTATGACTTGCCTGCTGGCCACGGGCAACAACTGGAGCGATGCAGCGCCGGTAGAACGTCCCGCACAGATCACCACGGATGAAGCGACATAGCGATGTTGAATAAAGGTCCATAGAAAAAGGCCCCGCGCGTTTTGCGTCGGGGCCTTTTAAAATTTGCTTGAAATCAGGCTTAGTCAGCCAGTTTCAGATCTGTCGCAGCTTCACGACCGTTACGGCCTGTTTCCACTTCGAACGTTACTTTCTGGTTGTCGTTCAGACCGTTCAGGCCTGCACGCTCAACAGCGGAGACGTGTACAAATACGTCGGATCCACCGGCGTCTGGCTGAATGAAGCCGTAGCCTTTTGTCGAGTTAAACCATTTTACTGTTCCGGTTGCCATAATGTGGCGCTCCTATCGTTTTTCGCCGCCCGCACTGTGCTGCGACTGGTGGTGTAGCTCAGTGTCTTAGGTCGCGTCTGCTACATCGAAGAAGGAGCGGATCGTATAAAGATGAACCTCACGGGGGAATCTATGACTCACGCTTTTGAATATTGCAAGTGAAGCTTTAATGACGTGGACAGGTTGCGAAATTGCGCCGAACGGGTAGAAAACAGCCTATTACATAAGGAAAAGACCATGAAACTCTACGGGTTGAAGAACTGCGATACCTGCCGCAAGGCGCTCAAATCACTGGCTGACGCAGGCCATGACGTGTCTTTCATAGACGTGCGGGCAGAGGGTGTGAGCCGCGAAGACCTGTCACGGTTTTACACTGCATTCGGCGATGATCTGGTGAATACGCGGTCTACCACTTGGCGGGGGTTGGACACTGAAGAACGCGCCCGTCCGTCGTTGGACTTGTTGGGCGATCACCCAACGCTGATGAAGCGTCCGGTGATCGAAACAGGCAGTGAACTTAGCCTTGGGTGGGGGAAGCCGGTTCAGGAAAAATTCCTTTAAGTTTCGGTAGTTCGCCGCAGCAGACGGTCCAGTGAAATCGGGCCGGCGCCTTTGACGAACAGCACCGCCAACAGCAGTATCCAGATCAGGCGCTGATCCAGTATCAGGCTGTTGGACGGGCCGTCAAACCAAGCCCCGAGTGTTGCACCGCCAACGCCGTGGCCGTAAATATCCACAAGACTTTGTACAACCACAAAGCCGACCATTCCAAGGGCGGCGAGACGGGTGAACAGGCCGATAAGGATCAGGAACGGCAACAAAAACTCCGCCGTGGTTCCCGCCACAGCAACCAACCATTCAAACGCACCCATCTGGGAAATATCGTAGCCCGCGGCTTCAAATTTCTTTGGAAAAATCTGGATATAGGCGTTCTCGGTCGGGGATAAAAATCCAAAAAAACCTGCGCCAGTTTTGGTGAAGGCTGAGTTCCAGAAGTAAAACAGCAGAACTGCGGCAAAGCTGAACCGTGCCAGAGTGGGGAGGAACCAGCCTTCCAGCGCACGCAGCACGGAGGCCATCAGGGTGTGGTAGAAGCTTATTGCTGCTGTCATGGAGTGTCCTTTAGGAGAGTATGTCGATGATCAGGCCGTGTTGAAGCATCAATACAATTCCGGCTGTCAGATCAAATGCGGTGTCGTTTGTAGTGGCGTTTGCCAAAGCCTCCCCGAGGGTGTTTCCCGCCTGTAAACTGCCAAGAAACGCTGCCATATCTGGGCTGATTTCCTGCATTTCAAGATCAAGTTCGGGGCGGGTAATCAGGGTGGTTTGTGATGTTGCCGGTGGCTTTGGCGCGTCCGGCAGCATGTTGTAGTTCCATATTGCCACCACCGGATAGGCGCTGGTCAGAATGCGAAGGGACGGGGCGAGCGTCAGGCGCAGGTCCATCAATTTGTCGGGCGCTACCTGTGCCAGCGCATCTGCTGCGACAGGTGTTGTGTCCGCCGCGTGGTAAGCGCTGCGCCGCATCAGTTCCAGACGGGCTACATCAGCGAGATACGGCACATGGGACAGCGGTGTGAAGCCTTGCAGAAAGGCGGGGAAATCCTCGCCGTAAAACATCAGGAGCGGGGATGCGGGCGGGTGCTCCCGGACATAGAGACCTGCGAGATTGCGAAAGTTCTCTGCGCCGATCAGTTTTTGGATCACCGGAAAGGCAGTCTCCATCGCATCCAGCAGGCTGACCACGACATTGTTGCGATAGACATCGAACCTTTTGCCTGCGGGCCGACCCTCGGGATCAATGACCCCCTCCGGCACGGGCTGCGCGGGATCTAGCAGGGCTTGTGCAAATTGGGACTGCGCAGCCATTAGTCTGCGCGCGCCGCAACTGAAGACAACAAGCGATCCGCGCGGGCCGCTTCCGTGGCGAGCGTATCCCATTCGGGAATGTCATTGTCCCATTCGATCAAGGTGGGGCGGGGGCCCGCCTTGGCCAGCGTGTATTCGTAAAGCGCCCAAACCGGATCGACCACAGGGCGGGAATGGCTATCAATCAGCAAAGTAGCCCCGAAATCATCCGCATCTTCTTCATGGCCCCCAAGATGCAGTTCTCCGACCAGATCGGTGGGGAAAGCATCGATGTAGCCTTCGGGCGAGTAATTCTGGTTCGTAGCCGAGACAAAAACGTTGTTCACATCAAGCAGTAGGCCGCAGCCGGAACGGGAGGCGACCTCGCTCAGGAATGCGATCTCTGTGCGGTCGCTTTCCTCAAACGCCACGTAAGTTGACGGGTTTTCCAGCAACATCTGCTGCCCCACCGTGTCTTGAACCTGATTGATATGGGCCACGACGCGATCAACGGTGGCTTGTGTGTAAGGCACGGGTAGAAGATCGTTCAGGAAATGGCTGTCATGGGTGGACCAGGCAAGATGTTCGGAAAACAGCCCCGGTTCCAGCCAATCCACCAGCTTTTTCAGGCGGTTCAGATGATCTTGATCCAGCGGGCCTTCCGCGCCGATAGACAAGCCAACACCGTGGCAGGACACCGCAAACCGTTCCCGCAGGTGGCGCAGTTGGGCAATCGGGCGCCCTCCGTCACCCATGTAGTTTTCGGCGTGAATTTCAATCCAGCCGATGCTGTCGGGGTTTTGCAGAATGTCGTCCAGATGCTGCGCCTTATAGCCGACGCCGGCGCGATTTGGCACCTGATCCGGTCTGATTGACTGTGCATCCAGCATTTTAGAAAATCCCAAAAGTTACGGGGTGTCGGTTGGGCGTGTGCTGGCCACCGCTGCGGCCAGCACATGTATCGTGTGAGGGCGGATCAGCTTGGCAGATCACGCTCCAGCGCTTCGGTGGAACCGGTACGTGCGGAGCCGTCAGCCATTTCGGGAAGGTTGATTTCTGTGCAAGTGCCAGCATCTACCAGTGACCAAGCGTTGCCTTGGTAGTCTACTGTAGATGTACCAGCGCAGGATGTGCCCGGACCAGCAGCGCAGCCGTTCTGACCAGCAAGCGAGACGCCGTAGCATTTTTCTTTGGACTGCGCAGAGGCAGTATTGGCGTGAGACACAACTGCGGCTGCGACGGCAGATGCAACGGCAAGGGTTTTAACTGTATTGGACATGTAAGGTTCCTCTCTGTCGAAAACTGTGTGCGGCACCGTAGAAGTCCTTCAAGGTGCGGTAACATGATCGTAGCCAAGCGAAGTGATCAATAGCTACTCACATGGATGTGTATAACACGTAGTTCAGCCGTTGTAACATTCCCTAGGGGGAAGGTTTGCCGCGAAATTCGGTTCAATTATCACGTTAATGCCCTGAAATTAAATCAATTTGTATGCTGCCCGCTTCGTCGCACCCGCCCGGATCGCGCGTTTGGCTAGACGAAAGGCAAAGGCGGGGCGCCAGCTTTGTAACAGAGCGTGCTACCGCAACTTGGCTCGATGTGGCCGCTTTAACTCCGTTGAATGAAAAAAGCCCCCGATTGCGGGGGCCTTGATCCTGTCGGTCTGTAAGGTGCGGTTTAACCGACGAAAGCTTTTTCCACCACAAAGTCGGCGGGCTGGCTGTTGGAGCCTTCATTCATGCCAGCGGACTCGCAGATGGCTTTGATGTCCACGTTCAACCCCATCGATCCACAGACCATCAAGCGGTCGGTCTCAGGGTTGAGCGGCGGCAGCCCGAATTCTTTGGCGACTTCCCCGTCTTTGAGCAGATGGGTGATCCGGCCCATGCGCGCGCTTGGTTCTTGCGTGGTGGTCGGGAAATACTTCAGCTTGTCGCCCACCACTTCCCCGATCAGCGGATCATCCGCAAGGGAAGCCACCAGATCCGCGCCGTATTTCAGCTCGGCGGTTTCGCGGCAGGTGTGGCAGAGGATCACTTCGTCGTAGCGTTCATAGAGGTCCGGATCGCGGATCAGCGAAGCGAAAGGCGCGATGCCGGTGCCTGTTGCGACGAAATACATCCGTTTGGCGGGCAGCAGTGCATCCAGAACCAGCGTTCCCACGGGTTTGGGACGCACGATGACTTCATCGCCGACCTGAATGTTTTGCAATTTCGATGTCAGCGGACCGTCTTGAACCTTGATCGAATAGAACTCCAACTCGTCGTCCCAGCTGGGGGAGGCGATGGAATAGGCGCGCAGCAGGGGTTTCTGCTTGCCGGTTTTCGGATCGGGATCGCCCATCAGGCCGATCATCACGAATTCGCCGGACCGAAAACGCAGGCTGGCCGGACGGGTCACGCGGAACGAGAACAGCCGGTCGGTGTAATGGGTCACTTTGGTGACGGTTTGGGCGTCGGGAAGAACTGGCACGGCTTTGGCCTCGGTCGTGGTAATAGGATTCTGATCCGTCATTGTCTTATTCCTGTCGAAAGGTCAATTGTTAGTGTAATAACAATTATGCAGATTTTTGCAACCGGTTTAGGTAGCGGTGTTCGGTCCAATTGGCACGGGCGCGCCATTGTGGTTCGGGCTGGCGCTCGGCAAGGCTTTGTTCGATCTCGATTTCGTCAAAGCCAACACGGCGCGCCATAGCGTATTGATCGGCGATCACGTGGCCAAAGGCCCGCAACCGGCCCGTATATCCCATCAGACGCAGGGTGCGTGCAATGGTAAAACCGCGACCATCATGGGCGTTGGGGAAGAAGATCCGGATCATGCCCACGGTTTCAAAATAGGGCTGCAACTGCTGCGCGGTCACAGTGTTGGGAATATCCAAACCGTAGCCGCGTGTGGGCTCTGCGCCGCCCTGTGTTGCAACATCCCAGTCCAGCAGGGGGCCGGACCAGTCGTCTTTAACGAAGCCGCTGTCCTGAATAAGTACGGTATGTGTCATGTCTCAGGCTCCTCTGACGATCTTGCCGTCTGCGCCGAAGTGGATGCCACATTCGACTTTTTCCTGTCCGCGCCAGCGGCCAGAGCGTGGGTCTTCGTTGCGGCCAACCGGCGTGGTGCAGGGCGCACAGCCGATCGACGGATAGCCTTTGGCCACCAACGGGTGGCGGGGCAGGGCGTTGTTTTCCATATAGGCAATCAGATCCTGCTGACGCCAGTGGGCCAGCGGGTTGATCTTGATGCGGATGTCGTCTTCGCTTTCAAACAGGTCCAGCACAGCACGCTGGCCGCTTTGGAACCGTTTGCGCCCTGTGATCCATGCGTCGTAATCACCAAGCGCGTTTTGCAACGGCTCGGTCTTGCGCAGGGCGCAACAGGCATCGGGTGCGCTCTGGTGCAGCGTGCCTTCAGGGTCAGCCGCAGCCACAGCCGCAGCATCTGCCCGCACGATCCGCATATTGGTCAGACCCAGCTTTTCAGCAACTTCGGCCTGATAATCCAGCGTTTCAGGGAACAGCATTTCCGTGTCGATCATCACCACAGGCGTGTTCGGTTTGATGGTGGCAACCATATGCAACAGAACAACTGATTCCGCCCCGAAAGAGGACACCAATGCCACATTTCCGAGCAAAGGATCGTTCAGCGCTTCGGTCAGCACAGGGATTGCAGCATGGTGTTGATAGCTGGAGTTCAGCATCTCCACACGTTCGGGAACAGTAAGGTAGGCGGCTTCTAATGGCATGGCGTGCGTCTCCTATTCGGCTGCGATTTGTTCGGCGGGATACAGCACGGCTTTGAACGGTGCGGCCCCCAAACGGCGGTAGGTTTCGAGAAAGGTTTCTTCGGCGTCATTACGCAGATCCAAATATCCGTAGACCAGACGTTCAATCGCGGGCACGATCTCGTCATAGGCAAAGCCCGGACCAGCCCGTTCGCCGATAGCGGCGGTTTCGGTGTGATCGCCCCCAAGGGTGATCTGGTAGTTTTCAACACCAGCCCGATCCAGACCCAGAATGCCGATATGACCCACATGGTGGTGGCCACAGGCGTTAATGCAGCCTGAAATCTTGATCTTCAGCGCGCCGATGTCATGCTCCAGCTTCAGCTCGTCAAAGCGTGTGGCGATCTGTTGAGCCACAGGAATAGAACGGGCAGTTGCCAGCGCACAGTAGTCCATACCGGGGCAGGCGATAATATCGGAAATCAACCCGATGTTCGCGGTGGCAAGACCGGCTTCGCGCAGGCGGGCATAGATGTCCGGCAGGTGGGATTTATGCACATGGGGCAGGATCACGTTCTGTTCGTGGCTGATGCGCAGCTCGTCGTGGCCGTAGGTTTCCGCCAGTTCCGCCATGACCCGCATCTGGTCCGCTGTCGCATCGCCCGGTGTCTTGCCGTGGGCTTTGGTCGAGATGGTGACGATGGCATAATCAGGGTTCTTGTGTTCCGCCAGATTGGTATCCACGAAAGAGCGGAAAGACGCATCAGCGTTTTGTGCCGCATAAAAAGCATCCAGTGGCGCATCAATGAAAGCAGGCGGTGCGAAGGCTTCTTTGATCGACGCAAACAGCTCCTGATCATAGCCGCCAAAGGCCTGCCGTTGCAGAACGAACGCCTTCTCCACTTCGTCGCGGATCACGTCCAGACCGTTTTCATGCACGGTAATCTTGATCCGCGCCTTATATTTGTTATCGCGCCGTCCCAGACGGTTATAGACCTGAAGAATGCTTTCCACATAAGGAAGCAGGTCTTCGGCTGGCAGGAAGTCACGGATGACCTTGCCCACCATTGGCGTGCGGCCCAAACCGCCGCCCACGATGACTTCGTAACCGGCTTCGCCATGCGCACCGCGCACCATGCGCAGGCCGATGTCATGGGCTTTGGTTACGGCGCGGTCGGTTTCAGAGCCAACCACGGCAATCTTGAATTTCCGCCCCAGAAAAGCGAATTCAGGGTGATCTGTGGACCACTGGCGCAGCAGCTCGGCCGTCGGGCGGGGGTCTTCGATCTCATCCGCGGCGGCACCGGCGAAATGGTCCGAAGTTACATTGCGCACGCAGTTGCCAGAGGTCTGGATGGCGTGCATCTCTACCTCTGCCAGCGCATCGAGGATATCAGGCACGTCCCGCAGCTTGGGCCAGTTGAACTGGATATTCTGACGCGTGGTAAAATGGCCGTAGCCCTTATCAAACGTCTCGGCAATCATCGCCAACTGGCGCATCTGGGCAGAGCGCAGCGTGCCATAGGGTATGGCCACCCGCAGCATATAGGCGTGCAGTTGCAGATAGAGACCGTTCATCAGGCGCAGGGGCTTGAATTCGCCTTCGGTCAGCGATCCGTCGATGCGCCGTTCCACCTGTGCGCGGAACTGTTTGTTGCGCTCGGCAATGAAATCTTTGTCAAACTGGCTGTAGGAATACATGGGTTAAGCCTCCGCTTGCTTGCCGTGGTGGTAATTACTGGGTCCGGTCATGCGAAAAGTCTCGCGGAAGTGGGCCGGCATCGGTTTGTCGTCAGGGCCAAGGGCGGCGTCTGCAAGGTAGGGTCCGACGATCACCTCCTGCTGCTTTTCTGCAAGGGTCAGCACGTGGTTCGCCAGCTTTTCAGTATCAAGGTACAGCGCATCCTCGAACGCATCGGCCCAGTCGCCGTTTTCGTCCCAGTAGATCACATCGCCTGTCAGCAGATGGTTTGCCGTCAGAACCTTCGGGGTAAATTTCTTGGCCATCAGGCTTGCTCCATTTCGTCAATATCAAGGTCAAGCGCAACTTGCGCTGCCGCCCGCGCTGCCAGACCCAGCAGCATCACTGCGGGACCGGACACATCCGAGGCGTTGAGGGTTTCTGGCAAGCTCAACAGCGTTGCCTGCAAAATACGCTGGTTTGCGCGGGATGCGTTTTCCACAACTGTCACAGGTGTTTCGCCGTTTGCGCCGTGCATCATCAGACGCCCTCGCAGGAAACTTGCCGCCTTTTTGCCCATATAAACTGCGGCCACCGCATCCGGTTTGGCCAGATCGCGCCAGTCCTGATCGGCAAAACCGTTCACATCATGGGCGGTCAGGAATTTCAGCGCAGAATTGCGGCCCCGTTGCGTCAGGGACAAACCCGCCCCCGCCGCTGCCGCCGAAGCCGCCGTGATGCCCGGTACAATCGCCCAGTCCACACCCGCCGCATCAAGCGCATCCATTTCTTCGTCCAACCGTGCAAACATCGCCGGATCACCGGATTTCAGCCGCACCACATGGTGGCCCTGCGCCGCGTGAGAGATCATCAGGTCATTGATATCGCCTTGCGTCCAGCTTTCGCCAAACCCGCGCTTGCCGGTTTCAACAACGATGGCTTCGCGCCGCGCCAGTTCCAGAATTTCGCCGGTGACCATCTGGTCGTGCAACACAACATCCGCTTCGTGCAGCAGTTTGCGCGCCCGCAGGGTCAGCAGTTCCGCATCACCCGGACCTGCCCCAACCAGATCGACACGCCCCGCACTGCGTTTGGCAGCGATTGTTTGCGCCAGCAGGTCTTTCAACTCCGCGCGAACCGCTTGCTCACCGCCAGAGGTCAGCGCCTTTGGTCCACGCTCAAAGTAAAACCGCGTCCAAAAATCCCGCCGCTTGCGACCCATGGGAAGAACCTCAACCGCGCTGCGAAACGCCTGCCCCAGACGGGCAAGTGCGCCAAGGGACGGGGGCAGGGCCTCTTCCACTTGTGCCTTGATATGACGGGCCAGCACAGGGGCCGCGCCTTCGGTGCCGATGGCAACCGTCACGGGATCGCGGTCTACAATGGCGGGGGTTATGAATTGGCTGTCTTGCAAGTTGTCCACGATATTGACCAGCGCACCGCCGGCACGCCCCAAGGCCGCAACACGCGCATCCGCCGCATCGTCATCCTGCGCCGCATAGACCAGACGTGCGCCGTAAACATCGCCTGCTATCATCTCGCGGTGATGCAGCGTAATGCGACCAGCTTCAGCCCAAGCCACGACCTGGTCCTCTGCGTCCTGCGCAAAGACATGAATTTCAGCTTCAGTCTTGAGGATCAGGCGCAGTTTCGCCACGGCGGTTTCGCCACCGCCTGCCAGCAAAACCCGCTGGTTCACAAGATTCACAAAGATCGGAAAATGCTTCATCGTCCAGTCCACTTTCAATTCGTTAGGTTCGATATAGCGGTTTGAAGGAAGAAATTCCATTTACAAAGCAGTTTCGGCGTGAAATAGGAATATATGACTTCCGTACCGAAAGAAGTCGGAATAAACGACGCATAATGTGAGGAATGACAAAATGTCCATCGCCCTAGACCCTCTGGACCGGAAAATCCTTGCGGAATTGCAAAAGGATGCCTCCCAGTCGCTCGACGACATCGCCCGCACAGTCGGGGCCAGTAAGACGCCGGTCTGGAACCGTATCCGCAAAATGCGCGAGGCGGGGTTGATCCGTGGTCAGACAACCTTGGTCGATGCCGAGATGTTGGGGCTAGAGGCTTGTTTCTTCGTGCTTATCCGCACGTCCGAGCACGATCAGAGCTGGCAAGACGCCTTTTTGAAAACCCTGCTGGAACGCCCCGAAGTGATGGAGGCCCATCGTCTTGCAGGGGACATCGACTATATCCTGAAAGTGCGTGTTACCAACGCGAAAGCCTATGACACCTTCTATCAGGCGCTGATTTCAGAGGTGAAAATTTTCAACGTCACCGCATTACTTTCAATGGAAGAAATCAAGAGCACAACGATTCTCCCAGTTTAGGCAGCGCAGCCCAATCCGGCTTCAATGTTCCAGAAATACTCAAAAAGCGGATGGCTACTTCTTCGACAACCCATCCGCTTTGCGCCGCACAATCACTGTGCGCAGATCGTGCATCGCCATCAGAAGATCATCAGCAAACATCGCGATCTGTTCATCCGTGGCGCGGGTCTGCACCCATTGCGCGGTCAGGTTTAGATGGTCCGTGGTGCGCAGCAGATCGTCGATGCGGCGTTCTTCGATAATCTTGCGTCGTGCCACAACCCAAGCGTCGATCTCGTTGCGCTCTGCTGCAGTGGGGATTTGATCCCCTTGCGGTTTCACTTCGCCGGACCGAATGTTCACCACGGCGATTTGTTGCATGTCCAGACGGCGCTGGCGGTTCTCCGCATCGACACGGTACACCGCCGCGCCATTTTCGCGAACACGAAAGAACAGGTTTTGCAGGTCGGCCATAAGTAATCCTATTTCAAACGGGCGCAGAAGTTCTGGATGCGGGTGCAGGCGTCTGTCAGTTCCTCATTCGAGGTAGCATAGCTGACACGAAAGTTCGGGGACAGACCAAAGGCCGCGCCGAAGACAACAGCTACGCCTTCCTCTTCGAGCAGTTCGGTTGCAAAGACCTCGTCTGAAGTGATCTCAACCCCGTTCTGCGTGGACTTGCCGATGCAGCCGGCAATCGACGGATAAACGTAGAACGCCCCGTCAGGGGTGGGGCAGGCGATGCCTTCAGCTTTGTTTAACATACCCACCACCAGATCGCGGCGGTCCTGAAACACGGGGCGGGAGGTTTCGATATAGTCCTGTTCACCGTTCAGCGCCTCAACCGCGGCCCACTGGCTAACAGAGCTGGGGTTCGAGGTGGATTGCGACTGGATCTTGCGCATCGCCCCGATCAGATGCTTCGGTCCGGCGGCATAACCGATGCGCCAGCCTGTCATCGCATAGGCTTTGGACACACCATTCACGGTCAGGGTGCGGTCGTACAGTTTCGGCTCCACCTCGGCAGGGGTGCAGAATTTGAAATCCCCATAGGCAAGATGTTCGTACATATCGTCGGTCATTACCCAAACGTGGGGGTGGCGCAACAACACGTCTGTCAATTCTTTCAGCTCGGCTGCGCTGTAGCCTGCGCCAGACGGATTGGACGGAGAGTTAAAGATCAACCATTTGGTTTTCGGCGTGATCGCCGCTTCCAACTGGTCCGCTGTCAGCTTGAAACCAGTCTGCATAGAGGTGTCTGCCACAACAGGCGTCCCCCCCGCCAGCAGCACCATATCAGGGTAGGATACCCAGTAGGGCGCAGGGATCACCACTTCGTCACCCGGATTAAGTGTTGCCATCAGCGCATTATAAAGCACCTGTTTGCCACCCGAAGACACCGACACTTGATCGGGCGCATAGTCCAGTCCGTTGTCCCGCTTGAATTTGGCGCAGATCGCTTGCTTCAGCTCTGTAATACCGTCGGGGGCGGTGTATTTGGTTTTCCCTGCATCAATTGCGGCTTTTGCGGCCGCTTTGATGTTGTCTGGCGTGTCGAAATCCGGCTCACCCGCGCTCAGCGCGATGACATCCCGACCGGCCGCTTTAAGTTCGGCGGCTTTTGCAGAAATCATGATCGTGGGGGAAGGTTTCACCCGATCCAGCGTTTTTGACAGAAAATCAGACATAATTTACCCCTTCTTGTGTTCCGCACTGTCTTAGGAGGGCGCTGCGCAGGGTGCAAGGAAAACCCTGTTAATGCGGGTCTTGCCTGTCTCGCACCCCCGCTCTAGAAGGCGGTATGGAACAGATGCACCCCAAAGACGAACCCCATGAAACCCGCCTGCGCAGACTGCGGATGCGATCATGGCGGCGTGGAATGAAAGAAATGGACCTGATTTTGGGCCGTTTCGCCGATACGGAACTGGCCAATCTGGATGCAGATGCGCTTGACGCGCACGAGCATTTTATGAACCAGCCGGATCAGGTGCTTTATTCTTGGATTAGTGGTGCTGCCCCCACTCCGGACGAATTTAAACCCGCATTGACGCGAATTTTAGACAATTTGTCAGTAAGATAGTCGTAATTTCGAAAAAAATAGCTTCTGTTTAACGAGTTGTTCGAACTTTTCCGCGATTCTGCCTGTGAATGGCTAATGGCGGAGAATAAAAATGAGCATTCATGCAACTGTAGACACAACTGAAGCAGACAAAAAGGGCAGGGATTTTCTCGGCTCCTATCTGGAAACCCTCTCGATGGTGGAGCGGCTCCACCGGTTGCTGCTTGATGTGATCAAGGATGAATTTGAAAGGTTGGGCCTGTTGGATATTAATTCCGTTCAGGCGCTGTTGTTGTTTAACATCGGCGATAATGAAGTGACCGCAGGGGAGCTGAAATCCCGCGGGTATTATCAGGGCTCTAACGTGTCCTATAATCTCAAAAAGCTGGTGGAAGCAGGGTATATGCACCATCACCGCTGCGAAATCGACCGGCGTGCGGTGCGGGTTCGCTTGACAGAGCGCGGGCGCGAGATCCGGTCTATTGTGACAGATCTGTTTGAGCGTCACGCCGGTGGTATGAGCGGACACGATGTCATAGGAGAGGTCGGATTGCAGAACATCAATACGGTGCTGCGACGGGTGGAACGGTACTGGACCGACCAGATTCGGTATATCTACTGAAAAGGCCGCAGTAGGTGTTGTCGGAATTGTTGAGGGTGCTGAAAGTGGCAAATGCTGGATAAGGTATCTTTACCAAGGGTATGCAGGCCGATCTTGGGGTGCTCCAAACTCGAAAAACGGCTGACACATGCGGCGTTTTGTGGTCTAACTGTCCATGTTAGAATGCCGTATCTCGGTATCGACCCGACGTTCGGGCCGCAGTTTTTGGGTGCCACCTATGGATTATGACCAACATATCGACGACGCTTTGAACCGCCTGCATGACGAAGGCAGGTATCGCGTGTTCCAGAACATTCGCCGGATGAACCAGCAGTTCCCCCGTGCGATCTGGTCGAAACCTGATGGCAGCGAAGCGGAAATTACCGTCTGGTGTGGCAACGATTACCTTGGTATGGGACAGCATCCGGTGGTGCTTGAAGCGTTGAAAGCAGCCGCTGACGAAGCTGGCGCCGGTTCGGGCGGCACCCGCAATATTTCCGGCAATACAGCCTATCACCACGATCTGGAGTTAGAACTTGCAGACTTGCACGGCAAGGAACGCGCGGTGCTGTTTACCTCTGCCTATAACGCAAATGAGGCAACGCTTTCCGTGTTGCCTAAACTGTTTCCCGGACTGGTTATCCTGTCGGATGAGCTGAACCACGCCTCCATGATCGAAGGTATCCGCCACGGCTTTGGCGAGAAACATGTTTTCGCCCATAATGACGTGAACCACCTGCGCAGCCTGTTGGAAAAGCTGCCTCGCGATACGCCAAAGCTGATCGCATTTGAATCGCTTTACTCGATGGACGGGGATTTCGCCCCGATCGAAGAAATTTGCGATCTCGCGGATGAATTCAACGCCCTTACCTATATCGACGAAGTTCACGCCGTCGGGCTCTATGGTCCGCGCGGGGGGGGCGTCACAGAGCGGGACAATCTCGCGGGGCGGATCGACATTATCAATGGCACTCTGGCGAAGGCCTATGGTGTCATGGGGGGGTATATTGCAACCTCTGATCGTCTGGCGGATGCGGTACGTTCTTATGCGCCGGGCTTTATCTTTACCACGTCCCTGCCACCCGCTGTTGCCGCCGCTGCGGCAGCTTCGGTCAAACACCTTAAAACAGACAACGCTTTGCGTGGTCTGCATCAGGAAAAGGCGGCTTTGTTGAAATCCCGCCTGCGCGCGTTGAACCTGCCGCTTGATGATCAGGGCAGCCACATTGTTCCTGTTCATGTGGGCAATCCGGTGAAGTGTAAGATGCTGTCGGATATGCTGTTGGAAAACCATGGTATTTACGTCCAGCCTATCAACTTTCCCACTGTTCCCCGCGGGACAGAGCGTTTGCGCTTTACGCCATCGCCGGTCCACACCGATGCCATGATCAACACTCTGGTTTCGGCGCTCGACGGGTTGTGGGGGCATTGCGCGCTTAATCGTTTGGATATGGTTGGGTAACCTTCCGGCTGTCCAAAACTCTTAAGTATTGAGCGGTTTTTCGCCACCTTCCAAAATGCAACAATTTTTATGCACGGGGGTGCACAAAAATCGTATCCTGTGGTAGAGATGCAATATAACAACGGATGAACGAATCGTCCGATGCGGGGGCAACCGCAAAATCAATATCCGGACGCAAGGGGTCAGGCAGGTTGGATGGACAAGGGCTTTGGGAAACAACAGCCACGCGGCTTTGATACGTTCGAGGTAACACTCGGGGATCAAATGCGCGGAGAGCGAGCCACACTTGGCAAATCCCTGCTGGATGTCCAACGGGATCTGCGGATCAAAGCCACCTACATTTCTGCCATCGAAAATTGTGACCCTTCGGTCTTTCAGACCCAAGGGTTTATTGCCGGCTACGTGCGGTCCTACGCCCGCTATCTCGAGATGGATCCGGATGAATGTTTCGTTCGCTTTTGTGAAGAAAGCGGCTTTAGCGGTGTGCATTCAGAACTGAAGCCCAATTCACTGGCCAATAAATCCGCAGCCTTGCTCCATACGCCGGTACGGCCTGCTACTGCGGATCCGATTGCGCGGCCCCGCATTCCAATGACCCCGCAATCCGCCGGTTTCCTGAGCAATATCTCACCCTCTGCGCTCGGCTCGGTTCTGGTTTTGGCTCTTTTGGTCGGGGGGCTCGGCTATGGCAGTTGGGCAGTCCTGCAAGAAGTCCAGCGCGTGCAGTTCGTTCCGGTGAACCAGACCCCCGGCGTCACTTCCGAAGTGGCGACCCTGCCGATTGAACCTACGTCCCAGCGGGATAACGTGGTGGCATTGAACCCGACATCGGATTTCCAGACCTCAAATCTGGATCAGCTTTACCGCCCGACCGAACTGGAAGTGCCCCAAATGGTGGCGCGGGACGCACCGATTTCGTCCTTCAATGCCGGTAGCCTCGGGGCTTATGCCGATCTGCAAATACACAATGTGCATCCCCCTGTGGTGGAACAGGTAGAAGAAGTTGCGCCGCGTGTGGTTGCCGAGGGCCCGCCCCCTGTGGATGTGGTCGCGCTGAAACCGGCGTGGATTCGCGTCTATTTTGACGACGGCTCTGTCCTGTTCGAAAAGATCCTCGACGCTGGCGAACGCTACCGCATCCCGAGCGATGTGGACGGCGCCAAGCTGCGTGCTGGTAATGCCGGTGCGGTTTTTGTGATGGTCGGGGACAACACCTATGGTCCGGTCGGGAACCGCGGTGGGGTCGTGCGCGATGTGGCATTGGGTAAAGATAATGTGAGCGAAACTATGGCCTTGGCCACCGATTTGTTCACCACGCCACTGGCACCGCCCCTTAACGGGATGAACCCTGTGGCCGACGCAAGCGGATCAAACTGATCTGCGGCATTGCAGCACTCGTCGCTGCATGTAAAACACCCTATATGCAGTAGAAACCGAATACACGTCAGGAAATCCTATGTCCCTGAATGCCGTGCGCCCGTGGCGCAATATTTACCGCCGTCAATCCCGCCAGATCCATGTGGGGTCTGTGCCTGTCGGGGGCGATGCGCCGATCTCGGTGCAAACCATGACCAACACGCTGACCCATGACGCGGCGGCGACGATCAATCAGATTCAGGCCTGTGCAGACGCAGGGGCCGATATTGTGCGCGTGTCCTGTCCGGATGAGGCCAGCACGAAAGCCATGCACGATATCGTACGGGAAAGTCCTGTGCCTTTGGTGGCGGATATCCATTTCCACTATAAGCGCGCGATCGAAGCGGCCGAGGCAGGTGCAGCCTGTCTGCGGATCAATCCGGGCAACATCGGCAGCCCCGAACGGGTGCGCGAGGTCGTCGCTGCTGCGCGCGATCACGGGTGTTCCATTCGGATCGGTGTGAATGCCGGTTCGCTTGAGAAACACTTGCTCGACAAATACGGCGAACCTTGTCCTGATGCGATGATCGAGAGCGGTCTCGATCACATGCGTATCCTCGATGACAACAATTTCCGCGAATATAAGATCAGCGTGAAGGCGTCGGATGTGTTCATGGCGGCTGCGGCCTATCAGGGGCTGGCCGAAGCCACCGACGCGCCGATCCATCTTGGCATCACCGAGGCAGGGGGGCTGACATCCGGCACCATTAAATCTGCCATCGGACTGGGCAATCTTTTGTGGATGGGCATCGGCGATACCCTGCGGGTCAGCCTGTCTGCCGATCCGGTGGAAGAGGTCAAAGTCGGGTTTGAAATTCTGAAATCGCTCGGGTTGCGGCATCGCGGTGTGAACATCATTTCCTGCCCGTCCTGCGCGCGGCAGGGGTTTGACGTGATTAAAACCGTTGAAATCCTTGAAAAGCGGCTCGAACATATCAAAACCCCGATGAGCCTGTCGATTATCGGCTGTGTTGTTAACGGACCGGGGGAGGCGCTGATGACGGATGTGGGTTTCACGGGCGGCGGTGCCGGATCGGGAATGGTCTATCTGGCTGGTGCACAGAGCCATAAGATGTCCAACGATCAGATGGTTGAACATATTGTAGAGCAGGTCGAAAACCGTGCTGCGCAGATTGAATCCGAAGAATTAACCAAGGCTGCCGAATAGGGTGCCATACAAAAGAGGAGTCGTGATGCTGAGTTGGTTTCTGATTGCAGTGATTGTCGCGGCCTTGTTGTGGTTCCGCTTCGCGCCAAGCGATCCGTCGGTGTGGCATAAAGATCCTGCTATCGTGCAAAAGACCGCCAAGCCCAACCAGTTTCTGATGCGCGATGGGGGAGATGCTGCGGCGGAAATCTTTGACATTTCGCCAGCCAAACTCGCCACTGCGTTTCATAAGGTGGCTATGTCCCAGCCTCGGGTCAGCGTTCTGACAGAAGCGGATAATGACTACTGGATCACCTATGTGCAGCGCAGCAAATTGATGGGGTATCCCGATTATATTTCCATCCGGATCGAACCGGTTGACGCAAATAAATCCGCGCTGCTGGTCTATTCTCGCTCGCGCTTTGGCCGGTCTGATCTAGGGGTGAACAAGGCCCGCGTGAAAGACTGGCTTGGACAATTGCGGAATGTCGTTGCGCGATGACAGGCACCCCTGTCCGGTGTCCCGCCACATGGGGTTGTTAAGGGACATTTCGCAGCGGGCCTGAAAATCCCGCCCGTCAACCCGCAGGCAGATGACTTCGCCCAATTCCACCCGTGCCCCGGTTTTATCGGTGCAATAACAGTCGGGCCATGTCACATCGGCATGTTGCGCAAGTGCGGCCGACCCGAGGGCCGAAACGAGCAAACCGGTCATCAAAGCGGTTCTCATCCCCTGATTATACGGGATTTCCGCCGATTTGTCACTTACTGCTTGACCTGCGGCCTGACGCGGGTGATTTCACCTCTATGATCCCGATAGAAAAACTCGAACAGATAAAACAGCGCTTTGCTTTTCTGGAAGCCAAGATGTCTGATGGTGGCGCCAGCGATGACTTTGCGGCCCTGTCCAAAGAATACGCCGATCTGCGCCCTGTGGTGGAAAAGATCGTGCAATACCAGACGCTTTTGCAAGATATTGCAGAGGCCGAGGATATGATGGCAGACCCCGAAATGCGCGAACTCGCAGCCGAGGAATTGCCAGCTTTGCAGGACAGTTTGCCAGCGCTGGAACATGCGGTGCAGCTGACACTGATCCCCAAGGACGAAGCGGACGAACGCTCTGCCATTCTGGAAATTCGTGCCGGTACTGGCGGGGATGAAGCGGCCTTGTTTGCCGGTGATCTTCTGCGCATGTACCAACGTTACGCCGAAGGGGCGGGCTGGAAGTTTGAGGTGATGGAGGAAAGCGCGACCGAGCTTGGCGGGTTAAGAGAAGCGGTCATAAACGTTAAAGGGCAGGGGGTGTTTGCACGCCTGAAATTTGAAAGCGGTGTGCACCGTGTGCAGCGGGTTCCTGTTACGGAAAGTGGCGGCCGCGTGCATACCTCTGCGGCGACAGTTGCGGTTCTGCCCGAAGCGCAGGAGGTGGACATCGACATCCCCGCCACGGATATCCGCATTGATACCATGCGGGCGTCGGGGTCCGGCGGGCAGCACGTGAACACCACAGATTCCGCTGTGCGTATCTTGCATATTCCCACCAACATCATGGTGGTCAGTGCCGAGAAATCCCAGCATCGCAATCGCGAGATTGCCATGCAGGTTCTGCGCACGCGGCTTTATGATCTTAAACGCCAGCAGGCTGACGAAGAACGGGCCGCCAGCCGAAAGGGGCAAGTCGGGTCGGGGGATCGGTCCGAACGTATCCGCACCTATAACTTCCCGCAGGGACGGCTGACGGATCACCGTATTAACCTGACACTTTATAAGCTGGATCAGGTGATGCAGGGGGATCTTGACGAGATTATTGACGCGCTGATCGCTGACGATCAGGCGGCAAAACTGGCAGAGATGGACCCATGATTCAGACCGCATCTATGGTACTGCGCAGCGGCACGCGTTTGTTGAATGGGGCGATCGGAGAGGGCGCCAGCCGCGACGCCCGTATACTGATGGCCCATATGCTTGGCGTTGAAACTGACCGGTTAACACTGGAGCTGTCACGCACGATTACGCCGACGCAGGTGTCTCACTTCGAGCATATGATTAAACGTCGCGCCGCTCATGAACCGGTGTCCCACATCATTGGCAAACGGGCGTTCTGGAAACACGATTTCAAGGTCACCGCGGATGTTCTCGACCCTCGTCCGGACACCGAAACGCTGATCGAACTGGCCCTGCAGGGGACTGCGCCGCGTCGTATTCTGGACCTAGGCACCGGTTCGGGCTGTATACTGCTGTCGCTTCTGGCGGAATTTCCCGATGCTGTAGGTTTGGGGACGGATATGTCTGAAAAGGCATTGGAAGTCGCGCAGGAGAACGCGAACACGCTAGGCCTGACCGAACGTGCCAGCTTCGCTACTGCGGACTGGTTCAACGGGCTGGAGGGGGCGTTCGATCTGATCGTTAGTAATCCGCCCTATATTACCGCTGCCGAAATGAATGAATTGTCGTCAGACGTGCGCGATTACGAACCCCACATGGCGCTGACGCCGGGGGGGGATGGACTGTCCGCCTATCGGATCATTGCCGAAGGTTTAGCCGGTTTTAAGGCCCCCGAAGGACGGGCACTGTTTGAGATCGGATACAAACAGGGACCCGATGTTACGGCTATATTCAAGGATGCGGGTTTCAAAGAGGTTAACCTTCACAAGGATTTGGCTGGTCACGACCGGATTGTTGCCGTTTCCTAGGCGAAAATCGGCAAAATGCATAAAAATAATGCTATAGCGCCCGATTATGCCGCATTTCCGCTTGTCATAGGAACCTTTGCCATTGTACTTTGGCCTATCGGATGATGGAACCGGTCGGTTCTCATCCCCTAGCATCCAAATAGGCATCTGGACTTTAGGTCTTTCCGAAGACTGCTCAAAATCAAAGACGAAAAAGGTACTCGGATCATATGAGATCTTCTAGCAAATCGCGCTCGCGCAACAAAAACCGTTCCAACCGTTCCAATCTCGGGAATGTGGTAAATCGGGTGTTCGACAGTTCCGGCCCCGACGGTAAGGTGCGCGGAACGCCCCAGCAGATTATCGAGAAATACCAGACCCTGTCCCGCGATGCCCAACTTTCGGGTGACCGTGTTGCAGCGGAGAATTTCCTCCAGCATGCCGAGCACTATGTCCGCCTGTTGGGCGAGGCCCAGAAGGAAATGGATCAGCGCCGCGAACAACAGGAAGCGCAGCGCCAGAACCAGCAAAACAACAACCAAAACCAGCAGAACAACAATCAGGGTGGTGGCCAAAATCAGGGCCAGAACCAACAGAACAACCAAAACAACGGTCAGCAGAACAACCAGCAGCAGGACAAGAAACCTGCGCAGGACGCCAATGGCAACGGTGGCGGGAACAACGCAGCCGCGCCAGCAGCGGTTGACCCGTCAGGTGACCAACCGTCCATTCCGCAAAGCGATGATCTGTTTCCAGGGAAGGAAGACGAAAGCAATCTGGTTGAAACACCGGAAAGCAAACCCGCTAAACCTGTGAAGAAAGCTGCCCCGCGCAAGCGTGCTCCTGCCAAGCCAAAGGCAAAACCAGCGGCTGAACCTGTTGATGCGCCGTCCGACCCGGCAGCCGCCGCTCCAGAAGACACCAAAGCCGCCGAATAAAGGCTACTGCGCCCGAAGCTGTTCGCTAAGGGCGCAAAAACCGGCGAGGTCGATCTCTTCGGCCCGTTGCGTCGGTTTAATTCCCGCAGCCACAATTCTGTCCTCAAGATCCGGTGCCAGCCCTTTCAGGCTGGCGCGCAACATCTTGCGCCGCTGGCCGAATGCCTTGGCAACAGTGCGCGACAACCAGACCGGATCGGCAGGGTATCTCGGTTCTTCCAGTCGCTCCAGATGCACCACAGACGATGTGACCTTCGGGGGCGGCGTGAACGCTTCTGGCGGCAACTCCATCACGATCCGCGCATCCGTGCGCCACTGGGAGAGAATCGACAGGCGGCCGTAGGTTTTGCTGCCCGGTTTTGCCACGATCCGCTGCGCCACTTCCTTTTGAAACATCAGCGTCAAAGACTGCCAATAGGGTGGCCATTCCGGTGGCGAAAGCCAGCGGGTCAGCAGTTCTGTGCCTACATTGTAGGGCAGGTTCGACACGATCCGCACAGGCGCCGTCAGATGGTCCCAAGGATTGATTTGCAGCGCATCGCCTTGAATCACTGTCAGCTTTCCGTCGTAATGCTCTGACACTTCGGCAAGGGCCGGCAGGCAGCGTGGGTCCTGTTCGATCGCCACAACATTGCGTGCGCCTTCCAACAGCAAAGCCCGCGTCAGACCACCCGGACCCGGACCGACTTCAAGCACATCGCAGGTGGTCAGATTGCCAGCCTGCCGCGCAATCTTTGCAGTCAGGTTCAGATCCAGCAGAAAGTTCTGCCCCAGCGATTTCTTGGCGCGTAGGTCATGGGTGTTGATCACCTCCCGCAGGGGCGGGAGTCCGTCAATGCTCAGCGTCATAAAGCGCCCTCGCTTGGGCCATATCGCGCGCACGGCGCAGGGCCTCTATCAATGATGTGGCATCCGCAATGCTCTGTCCGGCGATGCCAAAGGCGGTGCCGTGATCGGGGGAGGTGCGGATGAACGGCAGGCCGAGTGTCACGTTCACGCCAGCCGAAAAATTCAGTGTTTTGATCGGGATAAGCGCCTGATCGTGATACATGCAGACCGCCACATCATAGCTGGCGCGGGCTGCCGGATGGAACATGGTATCCGCAGGCAGGGGGGCGGTGATTTCCATCCCTTCGGCGCGCAGCTTTTGTAGTACGGGTTCGATCAGGGTGATCTCCTCGCGCCCCATAACACCGCCTTCACCCGCGTGGGGGTTCAGACCTGCAATCGCGATGCGCGGCGCAGTCAGGCCGAAATCGCGGATCAGGGCGGCGCGGGTGATGCGGATGGTGTCTTCCAGCAGCGCAGCCGTCAGCGCCGTTTTTACCTGCTCCAGCGGAATGTGGATCGTGACCGGCACCACAGACAATTCCGGTGCGGTCAGCATCATCACAGAACGATCAACACCGCCGAGTTCGGCCAGAAACTCCGTATGCCCGGGGTGGGGGAAGCCAGCACCTTCGATCAGGACTTGCTTGCTGATCGGATTGGTACACACAGCGCTGGCACTACCGTTCTTCGCGAAGGCGACCGACTGTTCGATAGACGCGATTACGCCTGCCGCATTGGCGTGGTCCGGTTGTCCGGGGATCACAGGGGCGGCAAACGACAACGGCAGCAAAGGCACGCCGTCGGCCATTGCTGCGGGTGCTTCCGCTGGTGCGGAAATTTCTATGGCGCTTGGGAAATGGCGCGGGTCACCGATCACAAAGAAGGACAGTTCGTCCTTCAGCGCGGACCATGCCGCGCGGGTAATTTCCGGTCCGACACCCGCAGGGTCACCGCTGGTCAGCGCGATAGGCCGTAGGCTGGACTGGGTCATGGGCGAACGATGACCGCATCGCCTTTCAGCTCTTGCAGATACCCCTGACCAAGCGCGCTGACCCGTTGGTTGAACAACCCGCTGCGGATATTGTCGCGCGTGCCTTCAGGCAAATCACGGGTCCGGTCACACAGCATCACAACGCTCAGCGTGCCTGCTGTGTTGGTGTAATAACTCGCTTCATGCCGGTCGAGGTTGGCGAGTGTCACGGCAATATGATCCGGCACTGTGCCGATGGTCTGGGTGTGATCTGTATACCCCGGCACGGCAAAGCGTTCGGATTCCGCCCGCAAGTCATCGCAGGTATCAACGTCGTTAATCAGGTCTGTGGCTTCGGCCAGCAGGCGTTCTGAACCGGGTTCGCCGGGTATATTGACGGTGGTATAGCTGACAGAGATCACTTGTTCCGCAGAAGCAGGATCGTTGCGAACGCCGCGCAGCTGGAACAAGCCAACGGTCGCGCCTAGTGTGACAGGGGCCGTTACTTCGCCCGGTTGCAGCGCCATGATTTGTCCGGCCAGTGCAGCGGGCAGCTGTGCAACGGGCAGCCAGTCAAGGCGGCCACTGCGGGCCCGGCTTGGCGCGCGGGAATAACGGCGTGCGGCGGCAGCAAAAGCGGCTTCGGTTCGAATGGACTTTGACAGGCTATCGGCGAGCTCCAGCGTCTGCGCATCGGTTTGCTGGTTCAGCGGCAGCCGGATTTCCGAGAATAGGATGGATTGGGTAGGCCGCACCACGATCAGGTTCAGCGTGGTGTCAATTTCACTGTCGCTGACGCTGGCGCGCCCTGCAAAGCGGGCTTGAACCAGATTGCGCCATAACAATCCGGCGCGCACAAAATCTTGCATGCTTTCCCGCGCCGCGCCCCGTTGGGCCACAAACTGGTAAAGCTGCTCGCCGGTCAGATTGGCGCGGCCAGCAAATTCGGCGACACCGGCTTCGATCTCATCTTCGGTCACGGTCAGGCCAGCCTGTTTGGCTGCTTGCAGCCGCAGCCGGTCCTCGATCAGCTGTTCTTCAGCGGTCTTACGCAGGTCGCCAGTGGTCCCAAAAGCCTGTAGCAGCAGAACCCGCTGATTGATCTCAAAGTTGGTGACAACGCTGTCGTTCACCCTGATGGCCACGCCGTAAGGGTTGCTGCTTTGTGCAGATGCGGGGGAAGCAACCGCCATCAGACCTGCCATTAGAGCCACTGCCACTGATTTCATATCTACCACCTGAACTACCCGCTTAATGCCGCACATCTGCGTGCATATTTTGTGTTTCTCTTTTTATTGCCCAGTCCGGCCAGTTCCACTGTCAGGCCGACCTCGCGCGTTGTGCTTACCGCATCATCATTATCGTAATCAAGCGAGAGCGAAAGGTTCACAGCGACGCATTCGTTCTCGTAGCGCACGCCGAATTCACCGCTGGTAGCATGGCCGGTTTCCAGATTTTGCCGCCATTCACCAGAGTAGGTCCAGTAATCGTTCCGCCGGTAGCTCAGCTCCATAGATGCCTCATGGCTGCGGTCCGAAGCGCCTGCGACCACATCCTGCTCCAGATAGATATAAGTGGCCGCAGTTGAAACGCGGTCAAAGTCCATCTCCAGTGTGGCTTCGTTCTTTGACACACTGAAATCGTTGTCAAAAAGCGTACGGTTGCTGAAATCGAAATGGTCTTGATAGGATAGGGAAATTGCACTGACGTAATCAGAGTGGCGACCATCAAGCCCTGTGCCCGAACCGAACTGGTTTAAATCTTTCAAGCGGTAGACCCGCCCAAGGGTCAGACCATAAGACCAGCCTTTGGGATTGTAGCGGGTGTAGGACACGCCCACATTCGCACGCAATCCCCGTTCGGATTCATCAAACCCCGGAAAGCGGTTGTATGAAAACAGGTTGGTTTCCTCAAAGTTCAGCTGCACGCTGTCCTCATTGGGGTTCGAGCGTGCCTCATCCGGGGACCAGACCAGTTGCACCCGTGGTTCGATCACATGGGTTACAGACCCATTCTGACGGGACAGAGGCCAGCGCAGGTCTATGGCTGCGGTGGGGATTGTCTCTGTGAGGGTGCCATCGCTGTAACCGGTGATGTTCTCGGTCAGGTATGTGCTGGCGGCGACACCGGTATAGGCGGATACGATAAGGCCGTTGCGCAGGTACCAGTCATTGCTCCACTCCGCCACAATTCCGGCGCGGGCGAACCGGCTGTCGTCTTCGCGCAGCAAGGTTACGGATTGCGCGGTCAGCGCCAGTTTGCCGCCAAACACCGGATCACGCCACGTTTTGCGACCATATATTTCGGGGAAGACCAGCGGAATTTCCTGATCGATCTCATTCGTGCGCAAGCTTTGGATATAAGACGCGCTTATGCTGGCGAAAGAGTTCTTGCGGGTCCGGCGCAGGGTAACAAAGGATGTCAGGCGGTCTTCGTCATCCTTTCCGATCCCATAGTCGTCGCGAAAATCATTGTCCGAGGCGACATCAACCTGAAACTCCAGCTCGATCTCGTTTGGCAGCTGGAACAGGCCAGTCGCCGTCAGGGAAGAACGTGTCGTGGTATCCTCTAGATCGTCGGCCAGCGTCAGGTAGGAATCAATTTCAAAATAGCCGTTTTTCACGTAGCGGCGATATTCGGGGTTAACCAGAAACGCGCCTTTGGAATAAACCTGTGTGGTCAGCGTCAGATCCGCATGATCCCCAAGCGGCCAGTAATAGGGAATTTCCATCCCGTAGCCGAGCGTGTTGGAGGAGGAGAATTTGGGCACCAGCATCCCTTTGGCTCGGTTGACGCCCGGTTCAGGCACCCGCAGGTTCGGCACATAGGCCACCGGTATCCCTACCACATCGAGTGTGGCATTTTCAAAGTAAAGCTGGCGGGCTTCTTCGTCGTGGATCACCCGACGGGAGCGGATTTTCCAGAATGGAACAGGGTATTTGGCACAAACCTGACAGCTTGTGGCAACCACTTTATCAAGCACTTTGAACGCACCGTTTTGACGGTGCATCCGCTCGCTGACCAGTTGCAATTGCTGCTGGATCAACAGCTCGGCACCTTCAATCAATCCGTTTTCCAGATCGGTATCCAATTCCGCACCCGTAGCGCGGGTGACCACATCTTCACCGTCTGTCAGGGTCATTGACCCCGGAACGGAAAGGTGGCGATTGCGCTGGTCATAGATCAGTCGCTCGGTTGCCAGAACCTGAGTGCCCCGGAATACCTGTACATTGCCCGAAGCGGTCAGGACGCCTGTGGTAGGGTCGAAACTTACCGTGTCAGCAATTAAAGAAATCGGGCGACTGGTTTCAGCATTCGGGGAAATCCCAAGGCCCGCGGTCTGTGCTTTGGCGGCCGGAACACCCGTCAGGGCGATAGGCGCGCTAGTGGCAAAAAGAAACAACAATGCCCAACGTATCATGACTTACCCGTCCTCAAAACTGAGGAACAACCCCACGGCAAACAAGTTAGCAGCAAGCGGAGGCGCCCACGCCGCCGCGAAAACGGGAATCTCCCCCGCTTCTCCCAAAGTCATAGCAAGATTTTGTAGGAAGTAGAGTGAAAAACCACAAATTAGCGCAATAAACACAGAAACCCCGAGGTTGCCCATTCGGGCATTTTGCAAGGTAAATGCGGCGCCGATAATCATCATTGCCATCAACATCAGCGGGCGCGCCAGTTCCATATTCAGGTGGATCCGGTGGGGCAGGGTCGAAAAGCCCGCATCGCCAATAACGCGGATGGTGCGCCACTTGTCCCACAACGGCACGGCTTCGGGCTTGGGGTATCCTTCCAATATCTGTTCCGGCGTGATGTCTGTCGCAAACCGCTTGATTTCAAAAACCTCCGAGGTGCTTTCGGGGTTGGCGGTGCTACGGTCCGTGCGCCAGTATTTACCGTTGGTAAAGACCCATTCACCTTCTCTAAGGATCGCTGTGCGGGAGTATAGCCGCGACACGATCTGCCCCTCGGCGTCAAACTCCAACGCTGTTGCACCACGCAGGCTGGTGCCCCGCGAATTAGCACTTTCGGCGTGGATCACGGTATGGCCGTCCACATCCTTTTGCCGCAGCCAGAAACCGTCCTCGCTAAAGGAAACTGTTTTCGTGCCGGCGTTGGTGAAAGCGTCCTCCAAACTGTCATGCTGGATCGCAAAAAATGCCGACAGCGGATTCAGAACCAGCATCGCCGCCAGCCCGAGCGCAAAGGCGCTCAGGGCGGGTGCCACCATCGCCTTAAGGGCCGAAACCCCCACAGCGCGCGTGACCACAAATTCGTTCGAACGCGCCAGCCCGACGCAAAAAGTCAGCCCGCCAAGCATGACGATGATCGGCATCGCCTGCAAAACCAGTTCGGGCGAACTGAATGCCGCGAGCCATGCTGCATGGGCGAAATCAACTCCGTGCTTGGACAACCCGCGAATGTTTTCAAGGGTTTCCAGCACAAAGATCAACAACGCCAGCACCGCAAAGACGCGCACAAATGCTCCCAAAAACCGTTTGGCGAAATAGAGGTAAAGGGTCATGACAGGCCTCTGTTTGGAAACAACAAACCGCGCAGGCCCGATTTCCACGGTGCCTGACCCATGCGGATCATGAATAGAACCGCAAGAAACGCGACGAGCACCGGCACATATAGCAGCGGCCATGCATCAGGTGTTTCCTCAACCATCCCCTGAAAGACGCCTCTGGCAGAGTTGATCGCCACCATAAATACAACACCAAGCGCGATACGCAGGAAAAAGCCACTGCGACTGAAGCCTGCGGACAGCAGGACGACCGCGCCAAGAACGGGAACGATAATTGCCAGCAGGGACTTCACCAAACGGTCGTGGAATTCCAGCATCGCGCCTTCGGTTCGGGCCTCCGACAGGTTCCAGCTGTATTGTTCGCGCGCCGAAACCGAGCGTGCGCCGATGGTTTTGGCAAACTGGCTGAGGTCATAACTCAGACTGTCAAACTGTATGGTGCTGAGCGTGCGTGGCTCTGGTTCGAACTGTTGGATCGATCCCTCAAACAGCACCAGCTTGGGTTTGTTTTCAGACGAAATAAGCTGTCCCGAAGCCGCCGTATGGGTCACGATGACAGTTTCGTCGCGGCGGTCATTGATCAGAACATCCCGCAAATTGCCCTCTGGCGTGGTGTCCCCGAAAAAGATCGTGACGCCGTCGGCCGGACTGGCAAACTCCCCCGCGACGATAAACTGTGTCAGATACTCCTTGCTGATCTCATACTGACGATCCTGAAAAGTCGAGAGCGACCATGGCGTAGCCAAATGGGTGAGAAGGCTCATCAAAAGGAAACAGAACATGCCAAAAACAAAGTAGGGCCTTGTCGCATTGGCCGGACCGTGGCCAACCCCCATGAACACCACCAGTTCGGATTCTGCATAAAGCCGGTTGGTCAGGTAAATTGCGCAGGCAAAGGCAGCGACAGGGACAACCGTCTCCAGTACTTTAGGCAGCAGATACAGCGACAGTTCTGCAAACACGCGCCCCGATTGCCCGTTGCTGATCACCACATCGACAATACGCAGTGCTTGGTTCAGCCATAAAATACCGCCGAAGATCACCATGAAAAACAGAAACGGCCCCAACAACTGGCGCAGAACATACCTGTCGATGCGTTTCACCTGTGCAGACCTCTGGTTTCTCCAAGTCCACCTGATCTAACGCATTTTTTCGGCAGGCAACAGACGCAGGTGGTCAAATCGGCTGAAAAACGTTAAATCGGGGAAAAACACGCAAAACGAAAAGGGCGTTCAATGACTTCTCCCATCTCTCCTGACTTTGTGGAAACCGATCTGGACCGGATCGACGCATTCGAAGGCAAAATCGTTTGTTTCCTCACGCCTGCGGGCGGATTGGACCCGCTGTCCCGCCGGGTGAACAAACTGGCCAAAGGCGTGCTGGCGCGTTTCTCCGAATCAGAGGCCTTTGAAAACATGAAAGCCGGCGCGGTTCAGGTGATGGACTTCCCCGCCAATATCGCTGCCAAAGCCATCGTCATCGTAAAACTCGGTCGTAAGGCGGATGCGGCTGTAGCGCGTAAAGCCGGTGCAGATGCGGCCAAAGCGGTCGGCAAATCCGACGCAATGCTGCTGGCAGGCGCAAACCGCGCCGCTGGGGATGTGGTGCAGGGCTACGTGCTGCGGGCGTATGATTTCAATGATCATAAATCGGGCGAGAAGACCGATCAGGGCGGGCTGACCGTTCTGGTGAATAATGTCGAAGAGACCAAAGCCGCCTATGCCTCCCGTCAGGCCGCGAACGAGGGCGTGTTCATGACACGCGATCTGGTGAACGAGCCTGCAAACGTGCTGACCACCACAGAATTTGCCAATCGTCTTAGCGAAATGGAAGCGCTTGGTCTGAAAGTCACTGTGCTGGAAGAGGCCAAGATGGAAGAACTCGGCATGCACGCACTGCTCGGTGTGGGGCAGGGATCTGTCAGCCCATCCAAGATTGTTGTGATGGAATGGACCGGCGGTGGGGACGAACAACCCTTCGCGCTGGTGGGCAAGGGCGTTGTCTTTGACACCGGTGGCATCAGCCTGAAACCCGCTGGCGGCATGGAAGACATGACAATGGACATGGGCGGCGCAGGCGTTGTCGCTGGTGTAATGAAAACACTGGCGCTGCGTAAGGCGAAGGCCAATGTCGTCGGTCTTGTTGGGCTGGTGGAAAACATGCCCGATGGCAAAGCACAACGTCCCGGCGATGTTGTGACCTCTATGAAGGGCGACACGATTGAGGTGATCAACACCGATGCCGAAGGGCGTTTGGTGTTGGCAGATGTGCTCTGGTACGCGCAAAAAATATACGCGCCTGTGGGCATGATCAACCTTGCGACACTGACCGGTGCGATCATCATCGGGCTGGGCCATGAAAACGCCGGTGTGTTCTCTAACAACGACGAACTGTGCAACCGCTTCCTCAAAGCTGCCGGTGACGAATCCGAAGGCGCATGGCGGATGCCGCTTGGGGATGCGTATGACACGCTGATCAAATCCCGCATTGCAGATATCAAAAACACCGGCGGACGCGCGGCTGGTTCGATCACGGCGGGCCAGTTCCTGCAACGCTTTGTGGAACCGGGTATGCCGTGGATTCACCTTGATATCGCGGGTGTGGCCTCGATCAAATCTGCAACGGCACTGGCCCCTGCGGGTGCGACAGGCTGGGGTGTTCGCGCGCTCGATCGTCTGATTGCGGACAATTACGAACAGGCCGATGGCTGAGGTTTTCTTCTATCACCTGACCCGCTCCCGTTTGGAACAGGCCCTGCCTGATCTGCTGGAGAAAGTGCGCGCTAAACCGTGGCGCGCACTGGTGCGGGGCAGGGAAGAAGGCAAACTGCAACATCTGGATGCAGCACTCTGGCAATACCGCGAGGAATCTTTTCTGCCCCACGGCATTGCCGGAGGACCCAATGACAGCGACCAACCGATCCTGCTGACCCTGTCAGAGGATAATCCCAACAATGCCGAAATATTACTGCTGACGGACGGGGCAAAAACCACCGCCGAAGAAGTCGCCCGCTACGCCCGCGTCTGCCTGATGTTTGATGGTAACAATACCGAAGAACTGACTGCTGCGCGGGAAGACTGGAAAGCCCTCACAGGGGCAGGCATCGCCGCGCAATACTGGGCACAAGAAGACGGACGCTGGATCAAGAAAGCAGAAAAAGCCGCCAGCTAACCCCAGCCTGTTTCAATGTTCCAAAAATACTCAAACCCTAAGGCCGCAGGATCATGCGATCCCCGCGCATGGAAATCTCGGAAAATCTGTTCAGATAGGCCATTCCCAAAAGGGATCCGTTCATCTCTCCGCCGTTCACAGATGCCCGCACATCGTAATCCACCAGATCCCCCAGCGCGACACGGTCAAGCACGGTAGAGGCGGTTTCAACAACTCCGTTGGCCGTATTTGCCCGCCCCAGATAGCTGAGGCTGTCAGGGTCAATGCCAACTTTTTCCGCATCCTGACGGCTCAGAACGATGGAAGTTGCGCCCGTATCTACTACAAATGGAACAGTTTTCCCGTTCACTTCCAGTGCGAGGTAGAAATGACCATCCCGCGCGCGCTGCACCACATAACCTTCAGAGCTTTGGGCCGCACGGGACGGCATGATCTGCTGTTTCAGCGTGTCCGAAAAGCCGTAGGCAATGACGACACCGACAAAAATCAGCCCCCAGATGGCAGCTTGTTGCAGGCTTTTACCAAGTTTCTGGCGGTAGCCGAACAGAAAGCCGCTGCCGACAAACAACAGCAGCAGGGTCAGATAAAAGAAATAGGCCCGTTCGTCACCGCTCATATCACGCCCAACCCGTGCATTCCGTCCACAACGAATTGCACCGCCAGTGCCGCCAAGAGCATACCCAGCAGCCGCGTTACCACGTTGATGCCGACTTTGCCCAGAAGGCGCTCCACAGGGCCGGCCAGAAAGAACAGCGCCAGCACAAGGGCCAGCACCAGAAACAGTGCCCCAAGGGTTATGGACAACGCCTCTACCCGATCGGTGCCGTCACCCGCCAACAAGATCACAGCCGCGATAGAACCCGGCCCCGCGATCAGGGGCGTGGCCAGCGGGAAAACGGACGGATCAGGCCGGTCAGAGGCTTCGGTCTGGTTGCCCCGCCGTTCCGCGCGTTTTTCAAACAGCATGTCCACCGCAGTCATGAACAACAACACGCCCCCCGCAATGCGGAAGGCAGGCATACCGATGCCGATGCCTTGCAGGATTTGATCCCCCGCAAAGGCAAACAACAGCAGCACCACCAATGAAATGCCGGTAGAGCGCAGGGCAATGCCACGGCGTTCGATCTTTGTATGATCACTGGTCAGCGCGATGTAAAACGGCAGCAACCCGATCGGGTCGATGACGAGGAAAATCGTAACGAAAGCAGTGACAAACAGATCAAACGTCATTGGGCCTTGGCGCCCTCCAGTTCTTCGGATGCGGCCATCCACAGTTCCTCGGCCCGCTTCAAACCGTCGTTAATCTCGCGGGCTTTGCCCTGTAATAGCATCAGTTTATCGCGGTAAACAGGGGTGTAGAGATCGGGATCGGCAAGGCGTTCCTCGATTTTGGCTTTCAACTCTTCTAGCTTCGCGACACGGGCTTCGCATTTGGACACTTCCGCCTGCAAGGGCGCGATCGCCTTGCGCTGTTCGGCAGCGGGTTTGCGTTTCTCGCGGGGTTTCTTCTTTTCGGGGGCTGCTGCAACACCGCCGCCGCCCCGTTCGCTCAGCAGAAGTTTCTGATAGGCGTCCAGATCCTCGTTAAAGGGTTTGACGCTGCCGTCTTTCACCAGCCACAGCCGGTCCGCGACCATGCCCACCAGATGGGGGTCGTGGCTGACAAGGATCACCGCACCGTCATAGTCCATTAAGGCGCGGACCAGTGCCTCGCGGCTTTCGATATCAAGGTGGTTTGTCGGCTCGTCAAGGATCACCAGATGGGGCGCATCAAGCGTGGCGAGCAGCATGGACAGGCGTGCTTTTTGCCCCCCCGACAGTTTACCCACCAGCGTTTCGGCCTGTTCCGGCCCGACGCCGCCCTGTGCCAATCTGGAACGCAGCTTGGCGGGTGGCATTTCGGGACGTTCGCGCGCCAGATGTTGCAGCGGGGTTTCATCCAGATGCAGTTCGTCCACCTGATGCTGGGCAAAATAGCCAATCCGCAGCTTGGAAGACGCGATGGTATCGCCTTTCTGCGGTGCCAAACGATTGGCAAACAGTTTGGACAGGGTGGATTTACCCTGACCGTTGGCGCCCAGCAACGCGATCCGGTCGTCCTGATCAATCCGCAGGTTCAGGCTGCGCAGAATCGTGGTGTCGTCATAGCCAACGTCTACTCCGTCCAGCTTCATAATCGGCGGGGACAGTTGCTCGGGGGAGGGGAAGTTGAATGAAGCCACGTTGTTTTCCGTAGCGGCTGCAATCGGTTCCATCCGCTCCAGCATCTTCAGACGGGATTGGGCCTGTTTCGCTTTGGAGGCTTTGGCACGGAAACGGTCCACGAAGCTTTGCATATGGGCGCGTTCTGCCGCTTGTTTTTTGGCCGCCGCAGCCAGTTCCGCCAGTTTCGCACGGCGCACCGCATCAAACGTGTCGTAGTTGCCCTGATAGAGCGTCAGTTTCTGGTCCATCAGATGCAGGATCGAATTGACCGAGCGGTTCAGCAACTGCCGGTCGTGGGAAATGACCAGCACCGTATGGGGATATTTAGCCAGATACCCTTCAAGCCAGAGCGTGCCTTCAAGATCAAGGTAGTTGGTCGGCTCATCGAGCAGCAGCACATCAGGTTCGGAGAACAGCACAGCCGCAAGGGCCACGCGCATCCGCCAGCCACCGGAGAAATCGGCGCAGGGGCGGGCTTGGGCCTCTTTGTCAAACCCCAGACCGTGCAGAATGGCAGCGGCGCGGGCTTCGGCGGAATAGGCGTCAATATCGCCCAGTCGTGCGTGGACCTCTGCGATGCGGACCGGATCGGTGGTGGTTTCGGCTTCCTCCAGCAAGGCGGCCCGTTCCGTATCGGCCATCAGCACTGTATCAAGCAGGCTGTCGTCCGAGGCAGGTGCTTCTTGTGCGACGCCGCCGATGCGGGCGCCACGGGGAATTTCAACCGTGCCCCCGTCCATCGCCAGTTTTCCGGTGATCAGGTGGAACAGCGTGGTTTTGCCTGTCCCGTTGCGCCCGACAAAGCCCACCTTGTGGCCCGTCGGAATCGTTGCGGAAGCGCCGTCAAACAAGGGACGGCCCGAAATCGAATAGGATATATCTGTCAGCTTTAGCATGCCTCGCAATGCCCCAGTGGCCCGATACTGTCAACAGGGGCTGAATGGGTGCTTTCCAATAAGGATGTTCCATGCTATCGCACCGCCAAATTCACCAACCCAAAGGACAGTCCTCATGGCTCTCGAACGCACTTTCTCTATCGTTAAACCAGACGCAACAAAACGTAACCTGACTGGCAAGATCTGTGCCATGCTGGAAGACGGTGGCCTGCGCATCATCGCGCAAAAGCGCATCCAGCTGACTCTGGCCCAAGCGCAAGAGTTCTACTCTGTCCACGCCGAGCGTCCTTTCTACGACGAACTGTGCGAATTCATGGTATCCGAGCCGATCGTTGTTCAGGTTCTGGAAGGCGAAAACGCTATCCTGCGCAACCGTGAAATCATGGGCGCAACAAACCCGGCTGATGCTGAAGAAGGCACAATCCGCAAAACACACGCGCTGTCCTTGGGTGAAAACTCCATCCACGGGTCCGACGCGCCAGAAACAGCTGCTGAAGAAATCGCATATTTCTTCGCCGGTCTCGAACTGGTTGGCTAAGCCAAAGTTCTTTTTGGGGCGGGTTCATTCCGCCCCAATGAAAAAGGGCCCCTTTGGGCCCTTTTTTGTGTTCAGCGGGTGAGGTTGTTTTCAGTCGGCTGAGACGTGGCGGATCACGCCCATGACCGGTGCTACCTCGGTGTTGGAATTTCCGCAGCTGTAATAATTGTGGTGGGTTGTTACATCAATGTCGCCGGACGTATGGATGCCCACGCCGTAGTGATCCGAATTGCCGGACCCGCCGGAGGCAAGGTGGATTGCACCGTCAATCACCAGCGTCAGGTTGGTGGCCAGAAACTTTGCCGCCATATGCACATCGGCATTGGTCATGATTGTTACCCGATCCAGCGGGTCGCAAGAATAATTTGACGCGCCGATGGTGGTGCCGGAAGACCCCGAAATCCCGCTGTCACTGGAGGTAACGATCATAACGCCCAGCAAATCGGCTTCGCTGCTAAAGTCGACCGGACAATCGGTGATGACTGCAAGATCCTTCAAAGGGGCGTTGGAAAAATCGAGCGATGACACAGAGGTCACGTCGCTGCTCGACTTGTTCTTGCCGTTTCCATTACCATTCCCGTTACTTTTACCGCGCCCGTTCCCGTTGCTGGTGCCCGTGGAAGTGGCGGAAACCGCGCAGCTTACGTTGTAGGTCAGGCCTTCGGGGACGTCTTCCATCAGGTAAAACTCAGTCGCGGAGATTTCGACGACGGAGCCCCGTTCCAGATATCTGGTGTCGTAATCCAGCTCTGACAGGCTGGACAGGTCGCGATCCAAAGCGCGCCCTTCAAAGAAGGCATCTTTGATTGCGCTGTCGCCGGACCCCATAAAGGACAGTTCGGTCTGTTCGATCCAGTCGGCGATATCTGGCATGATGTATTTGGTTTCATAGGCCGCATCGACAATGCCGGGGTTTTTGTCGTCGTCATCACATTTTTCACACAGGCTCAGGTCTGGCATGCTGACATAGGCCCCGTCATCAAACACGTTGTGGTTTGACATGGTTACATATTCGTCGCTGTGCAGACAAATGCCCGTCCCGAACCCGTTGTGGGACCGGAGCTGAATGTTGCCCTGTGCAAACAGGCCTTCGGTGTTGCTGCACCGCTGGGTGCCTGCCATTGCGGTGGCGGCTGATGCTGAAAAGGTCCACTCTTCCAGTCCGACCCAGTTTAGCAGAAAGGTCGATACACCGTTCTTGGTGGATTCGTCGCGCCGCAGGGTTACGCCAACCGCGTTTGCCATGCCGGAGTCGCTCCATGAGGACTCCTCGGCGTTATAATTGGCCACCACAATATCGGACGTGGAGTCCGCAATTACCGGACCAAAGACATCGCTGGGATAATTTTGCTGAACCGATGCGATGGCCGCAGCCCGTGCATCACCGGTCGATCCGGTGTTCATCAGCGCGACCAATCCGGCGTGGGAGGCGGCTTCTGCGGTTACTGTCAGATGTTCTTTGGCGTTGCGGGCGTTCGATACGTCGATAGCAAAGCCGCTTCCGGCTGCCAGAACGGCAAACCACGCAAGGTTCCAGCCGGTCGCGCCACCATCTTCGTCGCGCAGAAATTCGGAAATTAGGTGTTTTTTATGGGTCATGGGTCTATCCTTAAATCGGCTCTAGCGCATAGGTGACTTCGGCAGAGATTTCGGTTCCTTGAAGGACCTTGAAAATGCCAAAGGACGCGATTGTGTCGGCGTAACCGATAAGTCGGACGGTTACGTCATTCGCGGTAATTTCCACCTCTGTGTCAGGTTCAACACCGGAGTAGGTGGCCATCTCTCTGGCGTAGGCTTCTGCTTCGCTCGCGCTCATGGCGTGGCGGGCGACTTGTCGGGCTGTATCCCGTGCAACGCCCCAGTAGTTTGTTTTATAGGCAAAGATTGTGCCCACATCGACGGCGCCCGTCATGAGGGCGACAAAGACCGGCACCCAGAGCATGAACTCCACACTCACCCCGCCGTCTTCATTGTGACGGGTCCGTTTTATTAATTTGGAAAAGTTGGAGCGCATGTCGAACTTCCCTTCTGGCTAATAGTTTGGGTACCCCTAATTTGGCGGCCAATTGCGGTAAGAAGAGGGTGAAAAACGCCGGAAGAAGATTATTTTCAATATTTGGCGGTTGTTGGTAAGTGCTTGTAAATAAGCAATTTAAAATAGCTTTACGCAAAGTCATCTTAAGGTTGTGCGGATTAAGGTGTAATTGTCCGAGAATTGTCACATTTTACGCACATTCCAAATGACGCAGAACAGTGCTTTTTCCAGCAGGGAAACAGACAAGCCTTTTTCACGGATAACTGTTTCTGATCCGTGGCCAAAAAAGCGGCTTTTTAACCCACCTGAGCGATGAAGTTCCGCAAGGCGGCAGGGTAAAGCTTATGCTCCTCCACCAGAACGCGCGCGGCAAGGTCACTGGCCGTATCACCCGCAAGGATCGGCACGCGGGCCTGTCCCAGTGTCGGACCATCATCCAGCGCGGCTGTCACCAGATGGACGGAACAACCGCCTTCGGTATCGCCTGCATCAAGGGCGCGTTGGTGGGTGTGCAAACCTTTGTATTTTGGCAGCAGGGAGGGGTGGATGTTCAGCATCCGGTTTTCCCAGCGGGCGGTAAATTCAGGGGTCAGCACCCGCATGAACCCAGCAAGGCAAATCACATCCGGTGCGTGCTGATCCAGAACTCTGGTGATTTCCGCTTCAAAACCGGCGCGATCCGCATAATCGCGGTGATCTACTGCGGCGGTTGGCACGCCGCGTGCCGCAGCTTTGGCCAGCCCTCCCGCTTGCGCGGAATTGGCCAGCACCAGCACAGGTTCCGCCCCGAAAGACGGATCGTCCATCGCATCGAGAAGCGACAGCATGTTAGAGCCGCCGCCCGAGATGAAAATGGCAACCCGCTTCATCAGAGCGAACCGGAGTAGGATACTCCACTGCCAGCAACCACCTGTCCGATGGTCATGGCTTCAACCCCTTCAGCTTTCAAAGCGTCCAGCACGTCCTGCGCCTGATCCGCCGCTGCGATGGCAATCATGCCAAGCCCGCAGTTGAAGGTTTTTAACGCTTCGGCCTGATCCAGACCCGCACCTTTAATCAGCCAGTTGAACACCGGCAGGCGCGTCCATGCGTTCAGATCAATCTCGGCGCCCAGTCCCTCGGGCAGAGCGCGGGGCAGGTTTTCTGTCAGACCGCCGCCTGTGATATGGGCCAACCCGTGCAGTCCGCCGGTTTCCAGCGCAGCCACCGCAGGGCGGACGTAAATTTTAGTCGGCTCCAGCAGCGCCTCGCCAAGTGTGCCGTCCCCGAACGGGCAAGGGGCATCCCAGCCAAGGCCGGACTGTTCGACAATCTTGCGCACCAGCGAATAGCCGTTGGAATGCACGCCGCTTGACGGCATCCCGATCAGAACATCACCTTCGGACACATTGGCGGGCAGCATCGCGCCCCGTTCCATTGCACCGACGGAAAAGCCTGCCAGATCGAAATCATCCGCTTCATACATGCCCGGCATCTCGGCGGTCTCGCCGCCTACCAGCGCAGTATTGGCCTGACGGCACCCCTCGGCGATGCCCTCAATCACTTTGGCCGCGCTGTCCACGTCCAGTTTGCCAGTGGCGAAATAATCGAGGAAGAATAGCGGCACCGCGCCCTGACAGATCAGATCGTTGACGCACATGGCCACAAGATCAATGCCCACAGTGCCCACGTGACCCGTATCAATCGCGATCCGCAGCTTGGTCCCGACACCGTCTGTGGCGCTGACAAGGACCGGATCTTTGAAGCCTGCTGCCTTAAGGTCGAACATCGCGCCAAATCCGCCAAGCCCGTCCATAACGCCCGGGCGTTTGGTGCTGCTTGCGGCGGGTTTAATGCGGTCCACCAGCGCGTTACCGGCGTCAATATCAACACCGGCATCGGCGTAGGTCAGGCTGTTTGTGCGATCATTCATGTGGGCCTCCAGAATCTCTTGCATCCCTGTAACGCAAGGGCGCTTCGTTGAAAACAGCCATTGCGCCCCCCACGCACTGCAATAGAGTGCCGCCATGACACAAGATCGCCCCCTCCTTGGCATAGCCTTCATGACCGGTTTTTGCATTCTTGCCCCGCTCGGGGATTCGATTGCCAAGATTTTGGGGGATTCGATCCCTCTTGTGCAATTGCTGCTGGTTCGGTTTGTGGCGCAGGTTGTGTTGCTCTGGCCGATTATCTGGTTCGCCCGTCTGCCTGTACGTATGCCGCGCCGGTTGTTCTGGCTGATGGTGATACGCACGGTTCTGCACATCATCGGGATCGGCGCGATGTTCACATCCCTACGCTATTTGCCCTTGGCCGATGCGATTGCGATTGCTTTCGTGATGCCCTTTATCATGCTGCTGCTGGGTAAATTTGTACTGGACGAGGAAGTCGGCCCGCACCGGCTGATGGCCTGTTTTGTGGGCTTTATCGGCACGCTTCTGGTGATCCAGCCTAGCTTTGCCGCGGTGGGGTGGCCTGCGCTGCTGCCCCTAGTAGTGGCGGTCGATTTCGCATTGTTCATGCTGGTGACACGTAAAGTGGCCAAAGAGGTTGACGCGATGAACCTGCAGGCGCAGTCGGGTGTCATTGCCACAGTGCTCTTGCTGGTGGTTCTGCTGGTCTTTTCGGGCAGCGAGGTCGCCATGCTCGGCGTTATCAACCCGAACACCTATGAATGGAACCTGCTGGTAGCGATTGGTGTGCTGGGTACGGTGGCCCATCTGCTGATGACGTGGTCCCTGCGCTTTGCCCCCTCGGCCACACTGGCCCCGATGCAATATCTGGAAATCCCTATGGCGACGATTGCGGGCTATCTGATCTTTAGCGATCTGCCCAATCCGCTGGCGACCCTTGGGATTTGCATCACCATCGGGGCGGGGCTCTATGTTATCTTCCGCGAACAGCAATTGTACCGCAAGAGCGTCTGAAAGATGCTTGACCCTGACGCGGGGCTTGGGTATCGCTTTGCGCACCCTAAGGGGGCCTGTAGCTCAGTTGGTTAGAGCAGAGCGCTCATAACGCTTTGGTCGTAGGTTCGAGTCCTACCGGGCCTACCAATTTGCCTGATTATTGCTCATAGTGTTCTCTTGGCCAGAATCCGGCCTAAGAGGGGACTTTTATGATCGCAACGCGGCTGAAGAAAATCGCGCTTACACTGAAACTTCGGGTGCAATTGTGCGCTAGACTGGGCCTGTTTGCGGTTAGGGGGCTGCGGGTCAGAAAGATCGAGGAACGCTCCATCGTTGTTACTGGTTCGTACAAGGGGCAGCGGGTTATTTTCAAACAATACCCCCGTGACAAAGCTGCCGCACGCGCAGAGAAAGCCTGTGCAGAGCTGCGGTTTCTGGAAACGAACCTGCCGGAACCTTATCACGTCAATAACTGCATTGAGAGCCTTCCCGATCTGGGGGTTGTGATCCTGAAATGGGTCGATGGGGACACGGTGCGATCTCTTTACAATCAGGCAGAAGAGCGGGAGAGGGGAGCTATCGTGTTGCAGGTGGCGGGCTGGCTAAAGGCTTGTGCCGATCTGCGCAGCAAGGAAAAACCGCTGCGGGCAGCGCATTTTGTGGCACGTCTGGACGTTGCAGATAACGATACCCTAACCAGCGAAGAACGTGCTCTACTTAACGCCATGCTGGCTGAGATGGCCGCACTGGCCGAAGGGATCGAAGCCAAGCCCGTGATCCATACCAGCGCGCATGACGACATGACGCTGGTGAATTTGAAAATCTGGAACGGCGAGCTTTATGCTATCGACATCAACAAGGAACGCTGGCTGCCCTTGATGCGGATGGCGGCGCGTTTCCTTGTGATGAAGGATTTCTTCTCGCCTTGCGACGGGCAGGAGTTGTTTCACGGTCTGACTGCCGCAGAGGCGCGGATGTTTTTAAAGCATGCCGGTGTAGCTTTGCGACAAAAGCGTGTGGTCCGGTATTTTATCGCTGAACAAATGGTCCGTGTTTACGTGGCGCGGGAATCCGACGCAGAGAAACAGAAATGCGCCCGACAACGGATGCGCGCCTTTCTGGGAAAACTGCCAGAAACGCGCGCGGGGCAAGGCCTTGCGAGTTCTGTGTAAACCTGTTTCAAGAAGCTGAGACAGGTTAGAAGAATGCCGGACGGGGTAAAACTCGGTCCGGTCCGGCGCAAATGGCAGGAAATCTTATGCTCGATTATGGTTCGTTTTGTTACCTCGATGTCCAGAAGACCGGATCGAGCTTTATTGTCGACTTCCTTGGACGCCACGCCAGCGAAGAGCCGGTGAAGTTTGTTAAACATCGTCGGGTGTCATTCAAAAGGGCCAAACAGGATCAAGCAACGTTTTATTTCATCACCGCGCGTGACCCTCTCGATCAGTATAAAAGCCTCTATTATTTTGGCCTGACCAAAACCGGCAGCCCGATCCGCCGCCGTCTGGATGCGCATTTTAGTGGTGGAGACAGTCTTTACGCGGACGGTCCGGCCGGATTTCCGAAATGGCTGGAATTCATGCTCGACCCGCAGAACGCCCATTTCTATGAAGCACCCTATGCCGATACCCATTCAGGGATGTTTGGCTATATGACCTATCGCTACCTGACCCTTGCGCTGCCTGGAAAACACAAAGAACTTAACGGGTTCAAGGATCGGGATCAGGTGGTCCGGCGCTACAAAAACAAGGGACTGCCCCAAGCGGTGATCCGCAACGAAAGCCTCAATGCGGACCTTGCGGATTTGATTAAATCACATCTCGGCCCGTATCTGTCGGATGCAGTTGCAGCGGTGAACGAATTGATAACATCTGACGCCCGCGTGAACGCATCAAACCGGAGCGAGGCCAAAGACGTCTTGTCAGACGATCTGCTGCGGGCCGTGCAGGAACGGGAATGGTTCCTGTTCCAGCAACTCGGCTATCCGGCTTACGTGTAGGGATCCTTACGCGTCCAGTTCAACCCAGATCGGAACGTGATCGCTAGGTTTCTCGCGGCCCCGCGTATCGCGGTCGATCTGGCAGTCCAGCAGCAGGTCGGCGCATTGCGGGGTTAGCAGAAAGTGGTCTATGCGGATGCCGTGGTTTTTGTTCCAGCGGCCCGCCTGATAATCCCAGAAGGTGTAATTCATCGGCGCCTGATTGCGGGCGCGGAAGGCTTCGGTAAAGCCGAGGTTCTTGATCCGCTCAAACGCCGCACGGGACTGGGGCAGGTAGAGCGCATCGTCCAGCCACGGTTTCACATCCCAGCAATCTTCGGGCTGGGGGATCACGTTGTAATCGCCAGCCATCAGTGCCGGTTCTTCGGCATTCATCAGATCGCGGGCGCGGGCGTGCAGGCGTTCCATCCAAGCCAGTTTGTAGTCGTATTTCGGTCCGGGGGCCGGATTGCCGTTGGGCAAATACAGCCCGCAGACCCGCACGGCGGTTTTGTCGCCGATGACCGTAGCCTCAATCCAGCGGGCATGGTCGTCTTCGTCGTCACCCGGCAACCCGCGGGTGATGTCTTCGAGCGGGAGTTTGGACAGGATCGCCACACCGTTAAAGGATTTCTGCCCGTGGGTTTCCACACGGTAGCCCAGATCCTCAATCGGTTCGCGGGGGAAGTTTTCATCCACCGATTTAATTTCCTGCAACAGGGCCACATCCGGTTTCGCCTCTTCCAGCCACTGCAAAAGGGCAGGCAGGCGGGCTTTGATCCCGTTGATATTGAAGCTGGCGATTTTCATGTGGGCTGGTCCTTTGATTGCCGCACAAATATCGCGGCAATCCTGTCAGAGAACAAGCGCAAACCGGACCCGAGCAGGGCGGTTTACATACTGAAGCTTGTGCCACAGCCACAAGAGCTGCTGGCATTTGGGTTTTCGATCACAAAGCGTGCGCCGATCAGTTCCTGACTGAAATCAATCACCGCATTGGTCAAAAAGGGCAGGGACACACTGTCCACCAGCACCTTCTGTCCGTCCTTTTCAAGGATCAGATCGTCATCGGCAGCCGTGTCTTCCAGCTTGATTTCGTACTGAAAGCCCGAACAGCCGCCGCCTTCAACGGCGACGCGCAGGCATTGGGTCGCAGTTGCGCCTTCGTTGATCTCGGCAAGCCGTTCAAACGCGCGGTCGGTTACTTTGGGGGGTAGGGACAAGTCCATCTGTTAACGTCCACATCAATCGTGTAAGGTTTCCCTAAACATAGGCTGCGATAAACGCGGCATCAAGGACAAGACAGACGATTAGATCGGGGCCTCAATCAAATGTTATCGAATTATGCCAGTAATCCTGCGAATAGCAGGGGTCGGCTTGTGGATGAAGGCCATTCGGCCCACCGCTCGGCCTTTCAGCGGGATCGGGACCGGATCATCCATTCCACTGCATTCCGCCGCCTAAAGCACAAGACGCAGGTTTTTGTGGAGCATGAGGGCGATCACAACCGCACCCGTCTGACCCATTCCATTGAGGTTGGGCAGGTGGCGCGCACAATTTCCGGTGCGCTGGGCCTGAACGTCGAACTAACGGAGGCGGTGGCGCTGGCCCATGATCTGGGTCACACGCCGTTCGGCCATGCAGGCGAGGATGCACTTGATGAGTGTATGGCGCCTTTCGGCGGGTTTGACCACAACGCGCAGGCCATCAAGATCGTCACCGATCTGGAGCGCCATTATGCGGAATTTGACGGTCTGAACCTGACGTGGGAGTGTCTGGAAGGCATCGCCAAACACAATGGTCCGGTGCTGGAGGATATCCCATTTGCGCTGGCGGAATATAACGCCAAACACGATCTGGAACTGCACACCCACGCGAGTGCGGAGGCACAGGTCGCCGCCCTGTCCGATGACATCGCCTATAACAATCACGATCTTGATGACGGGCTGCGGGCTGGTCTGTTCACCATTGATGACATTTTGCATCTGCCGCTGGTCAAACCCTGCTTTGCAGAGGTGGATCGCAAGTACCCCAATCTGGATCCCGACCGCCGCCGACACGAGGCTTTGCGCCGTGTGTTTGGCCTGATGGTTGAGGATTTGCTGACCGAAAGCCGTATCTGGCTTGATAAATCGGGGGCGCAAACCGCACAGGACATTCGCAATCTGGACCATCCGGTGATTGCCTTTTCGGACGAACTGCTGTCCGGCCTGAACGCGATCCGAGAGTTTCTTTACGCCAATATGTACCGCCACGCGGACGTTCTGGTGGTGCGCGAGGAAATGACCGCTGTGCTGCGCAATCTGTTCCACCGTTTCATGGATAACCCCGAACTGCTGCCCGAGGGCTGGACCCCTTACAGCGATGATTTCGCCCGCGCCCGACTGGTGGCGGATTACGTGTCGGGCATGACAGACCGATTTGCGCTGAAATTGCACAAGGAGTGGGGCGCGGTGAGTTGACCCTTTGCGCCAACATGCTAAACCGCGCTTGATATATAGGAAAGCGCCATGAACCTTTTTGCAGACATCAGAACTCTTGTGCTCGACAGCCTGACAGCCCTTCAGTCCGAAGGGGTGCTTCCGGCGGGTCTGGACTTCACCAATGTAGCGGTAGAGCCGCCCCGCGATGCTTTGCACGGGGACATGGCTACCAATGCGGCGATGGTGCTGGCAAAGCCTGCCAAATCCAAGCCCCGCGATATTGCCGAGGCGCTGGCCGCCAAGCTGTTGCAAGACGCGCGGATTACAGCGGCGGATGTGGCTGGGCCAGGGTTCCTGAACTTGACGCTCGACCCTGCAAGCTGGACCGCGATTGTGCCACAAGCGATTAAATCGGGCGCGGATTTTGGCCGCTCTGACATGGGGCAGGGCAAGAAGGTGAACGTGGAATACGTGTCCGCCAACCCGACCGGCCCGCTGCATGTGGGACACACACGGGGCGCTGTGTTCGGGGATGCGCTGGCCAGCCTGTTGGATTTTGCCGGTTATGATGTGACGCGCGAATATTACATCAATGATGGCGGGGCGCAGGTCGATGTGCTGGCCCGTTCGGCCTATCTGCGGTATCTCGAAGCCAACGGACAGGAAGTCGCCTTTGAAGACGGCACCTATCCGGGCGATTATCTAATCCCCGTGGGGCAGGCGCTGAAAGAGAAATACGGCGATTCCCTCGTGGGCAAGCCGGAATCCGAATGGCTCGCCGATCTGCGGGCCTTTGGCACAGAGGCGATGATGGATATGATCCGCGCTGACCTGAAGGCGCTCAACATTGAAATGGATGTATTCTATTCCGAGAAGTCGCTTTACGGCACGGGCCGGATCGAAGCTGCGATTGACAGTCTGAAAGACAAGGGTCTGATCTATGAGGGCGTATTGGAGCCACCCAAAGGCAAGAAGCCCGAGGATTGGGAGCCGCGCGAGCAAACCCTGTTCAAATCCACCGAACACGGGGACGATGTGGACCGTCCGGTGAAGAAATCAGACGGGTCATGGACCTATTTTGCGCCGGATATCGCCTATCACTACGATAAAATTTCCCGTGGCTTTGACGAACTGATCGACATTTTCGGCGCCGATCACGGCGGCTATGTCAAACGGATGAAGGCGGCGGTTTCGGCCCTGTCTGACGGTCAGGTGCCTGTCGACATCAAGCTGACCCAACTGGTGAAGCTGTTCAAGGATGGCGAGCCGTTCAAGATGTCCAAGCGGGCAGGGACCTTTATCACCCTGCGCGATGTGGTCGAACAGGTCGGCCCCGATGTGACCCGCTTTCACATGCTGACGCGCAAACAGGATGCACCGCTGGACTTTGATTTTGACAAAGTGCTGGAGCAATCCAAAGAAAATCCTGTGTTTTACGTGCAATACGCCAATGCGCGGATCTGTTCCGTGATGCGCAAAGCGAACGAGGCCGGTGTAGACACATCCGACGCGATCCTTGCAGCAGCGGATATGGGTGCGAACACTCATCCGGCAGAACTGGCACTGGCACGCAAGCTGGCAGAATGGCCGCGTTTGCTGGAGCTGGCCGCTAAACACAACGAGCCGCACCGCGTGTCTTTTTATCTGTATGAACTGGCGGCAGAGTACCACTCGCTGCACAATCTGGGCAAAGCCGAGCCGCAGTTGCGCTTCTGGCAGGCGGACAACACAGACCTGTCTCTGTCTAAAATTGCCCTCACCCGCGCCGTTTCGGTTGTTTTATCCGCTGGTCTGGGTATTCTGGGCGTAACCCCGATGACAGAGATGTAACGCGGGCGATTGAAGTATAAAACATAAGACACCACAGGCACCGGGGCGCAATGCTTCGGGTGGGTCCAGAAGTAACGGCCCCGAAACGTAAATATAAGGCGGATAAACCGCTTGTTTCGGGGGTGAGCAGTTAAGCACATGCGATAGCCTGTGCGAGTAAAGAGGCGAAGCTGATGTCCAAGAAGAAAACGGAGTCGAAATCCCAACCGGCGGCAGGTGTCGGGGGCTTGGGGGTTGTGCGAACAGCGGTCAATTGGGGTGTGGCCGGCCTGTCGGTGGCTGTGATCGGCGGCTTTGTATACTGGACCGTCAGCCTTGGCACCCGTGACCCCCACGACGTTCCGATCATCCGCGCAATGGTTGGCCCTTCCCGTGTGGCCCCTGCCGATCCGGGCGGGATGCAAGCGTCCCATCAAGGGTTGGCGGTAAATTCGGTGCAGGCAGAAGGGGGCGTTGCAGCCCCTGCTAACACCGTAGTGCTGGCACCTGAACCGGCACGTCTGCGACAAGAAGATCTGCCCGCCGGGGAAGCTGCGAACGTCACTCGTGTGTCTGCCAAAGCGGAAGATGACACCAGCGCAAAGGCACTGAACGAAGAAACAGACATCGACGTTGAAATCGAAAGCAGCGAGGGGGAAGCCGCAGAGGCCGATCTCGACGCGCTTGAAATTGCTGAAGATGTGGCCGAACAGCTTGCCGCGCGGGAGCAGGCCAACGTGGACCCCGCCACCATTCCGCGCAGCAATATTCGCGGCACACAATATTCCCCGTCAGCCTCCTCCCGCCCGCAAGGACGCCCGAGGGATCTGGAAACCCAGATCACCCGCGTGCAGCCGACATCCTCGCAAGCGGATGCCGCGCCGGAATTCCAAAGCGTCGACTCCGTTCCCGTTGGCACACGTCTGATCCAACTTGGCGCATACGACAGTGCCGAACTGGCCAAGGCAGACTGGTTGAAGCTGTTGAAGCAACATAACCACCTGCTGGAAGACAAAAAACGGTTGGTAATTGCGGCAAAATCCGGCGGGCGCAAGTTCTACCGTCTGCGGGCGGCTGGGTTTGACTCCCTTGATGAATCCCGCGCGCTGTGTTCTGCGCTACTGGCCGTCGGCACACCCTGTATTCCAGTGACCGCCCGTTAATGGCGCCGCGCGCTGCCATATTCGGCTGTCTTGGCCCTGTGCTGTCAGCCGAAGAAACCGCCTTCTTTCGGGATGCGGACCCTTGGGGGTTCATCCTCTTTGCCCGCAACATCGAAACACCGGACCAATTGCGCAAGTTGACCGCACAATTGCGGGATGCTGTGGGCCGTGATGCCCCGATCCTGATTGATCAGGAAGGCGGCCGTGTTGCGCGTCTGCGTCCACCGCACTGGCGGGAATGGGACGCAGCGCTTGATTTTGCGCAAAGGGCAGGGGCCAACGCACCACAAGCCATGCATCTGCGGGGGCGGATGATTGCCGCCGAATTGCACGATCTGGGGATCGACGTGAATTGCGCACCGATGCTGGATGTGGCCACGGACGACAGCCACGATATTATCCTGAACCGCTGTTATGGCCATGATCCCGAAACAGTCGCCGTCAATGGGCGTGCGCTTGCAGAAGGGCAACTGGCGGGCGGCGTGCTGCCGATCATAAAACACATTCCAGGCCACGGTCGCGCATCGCTCGACAGTCACTTTGATCTGCCAAAGCTGGACACACCGCTGGCGGATCTTCAGGCCTCTGATTTTGTGCCTTTCTCGCGGCTGTCGGACCTGCCAATGGCCATGACCGCCCATATCATCTATTCCGCCATCGACCCGCAAAACTGCGCCACGCTGTCCCCTGCAGTGATCGAGGTGATCCGGCAGGACATCGGCTTTGGCGGCTTGCTCATGACGGATGATCTGTCGATGAAGGCGCTATCGGGTAGTTTTGAAGCCCGCACCGCGACCGCGCTGACTGCGGGCTGCGATGTGATCCTGCACTGCAACGGAGAGCGCGCAGAGATGGAACCGATCCTAAGCGAGACACCCGAACTGTCCGGTCTGGCGGCAACCCGCGCCCAAGCCGCGCTGGAACTGCGGCATACACCTGAACCGTTCGACGCGACACAGGCTGAAGAGGCACTGGCGCTGTTGATGGAAGATGCGGTTCATGGCTGAACAAACGCCCCCCGACGGGTCAGACGACGCGATGGACGCCACACAGGCGCGGATCGCGTCCGAGGCACTGCTGATTGATGTGGACGGCTATGAGGGACCGCTCGACCTGCTGTTGACACTGGCACGCACGCAAAAAGTGGACCTGCGCAAGATTTCGGTTCTGGCACTGGCAGAACAATATCTTTCCTTTGTGGATCGCGCTAAAACCCTGCGGATCGAACTTGCTGCGGATTATCTGGTGATGGCGGCTTGGCTGGCTTTCCTGAAGTCCCGCCTGTTGTTGCCTGCCGACCCACAAGAGGACGGACCCTCGGGCGAAGAACTCGCCGCCCATCTGGCATTCCAACTGGAACGGCTAGAGGCCATGCGCCGCGCGGCGGCCAAGCTGATGGCACGGGACCAGCTGGGGCGGGACTTTTTTGCACGCGGTGTGTCCGAAGACACCGGCGTTAAGAAAACTGTTGTGTATAAAGCGACTGTGCTGGACCTGATGCAGGCCTATGCCCGACTGAAAACCAAAGACAGTTTCGCCCCGCTCCACTACGCTGAACGGGACAGCGTTCTGACGATGGAACAGGCGCTGGAACGCATGAAATCCCTGATGGGACATGCGCTGGAATGGTCCGACCTGTCGCAATTCCTGCCCGATGGCTGGTCCGATGACCCCAAAAAACGGCGCTCTGCCACGGCGGCTTCTTTCGCGGCGGCGCTGGAACTGGTCAAAAACGGGTCGCTGGAAATCCGCCAGTCCGACACTTTCGCGCCCATCCAATTGCGCAAAAAGGAGGTCTGAGCATGTCTGATGACAAGCCGGAACAACCCGCCAACATCACCGAAAGCCTGTTTGAAGCGCCGCCCTTGGCCGAACAAGAGCGGATGATCGAAGCGATCCTCTTCGCCACAAGCACGCCGCAAACCAAGCTGCAGATCGAAAACCGGATGCCCCACGGTTCTGACGTGACCGAGGCAATGACCCGCCTGCGCAAACGCTATGACGGGCGTGGAGTTAATCTGGTGCGCATTGGGGAGGCTTGGGCCTTTCGCACTGCCGCCGATCTGGGCTTCCTGATGCAAAAGGAACAGGTAGAGACCCGCAAGCTGAGCCGTGCTGCGATCGAAACCCTTGCCATTATCGCCTATCACCAGCCCGTTACACGCGCCGAGATCGAAGAAATCCGCGGTGTTTCCGTGTCCTCAGGTACGATTGATATGTTGATGGAACTGGACTGGATCAAACTCGGCCGCCGCCGCATGACACCGGGGCGTCCGGTGACGTTTGTGGTGACGCAGGTGTTCCTCGATCATTTTGGCCTTGAAAACGCACGCGATCTTCCTGGTGTCAAGGAACTGCGCGATGCGGGGCTGCTGGACAACCGTCCGCCCCCCGGTGCGCTGCACATCCCGAGCGACGATCCCGATACAGCTGAAGAGCAGGACGACATGTTCGGCTGATCCGGCCAATTGGAATATGGGCCGCGAAGGACTATACTCTGACAAAGGCATAAAGCGGGCAGGAGCCAAGGCAATGAATGTAAACCAGATTGTAAACCTGATCATCCGGATGATCATGCGGCGTGGCATTAACGCGGGGATCAACAAAGGCATGGGAATGGCGCGGGGCGGCAACAAGTCCCGCAATCAGCCCAAAGCCAGCCGCGCGCAAATGTCCCCCGAAGAAGAAGCAGAGTTTTTGGAGTTCAAGCGCCAGAAGAAACTGGCGCGCAAACAGGCCGAAAAGCAAAAGCGCAAGAATGATCCGATAGACCGGATGTAGGGCGCTACATCCGGAAGTGTTTGGACAGTTTCAAACCCTGACCCTGATAGTTGGATTTCAAATCCGCGCCGTACAGCACATCCGGCACCTCTGACATATATTCATACACCAAACGCCCGACGCTCTGGCCATGTTCCAGCGCGAAAGGGGCTTCGTGGCAGCGTACTTCCAACACGCCCCGTGATCCGGTGCCGCCCGCCGCAGAATGGCCGAAACCGGGGTCAAAGAAGCCAGCGTAATGCACCCGGAATTCCCCGACCATCGCCAGATAAGGTGCCATCTCAGCGGCGCAGTTGGGCGGGATGTGAACCGCCTCGCGGCTGACAAGGATATAAAACGCGCCCGGATCAAGGATGATACCGCCGTTACGGGTGGTCACTGGTTCCCAAAACTCTGCCGGATCATAGTGGTTGATCCGGTCCAGATCGATCAATCCGGTATGCGGTTTGGCGCGGTAACCCACCAAGCCGTTCTTGTCGCCGTTAAGATCCACCGAGAAGCCCAGTCCATTGTCGATTTGGGCGATACCGTCCACAAGGCCGATTTCTTCGTGCAAGGCGGCCAGAGCATCGTCAGACAGCTCTGATTTACCGTGCCGGAAGCGGATCTGGTTCAATCGCATACCGGGGCGGACCAGCACCGAAAAACTGCGCGGGCTGATTTCGGCGTAAAGCGGGCCGGTGTAGCCTTTTTCAATCCGGTCAAATTCAATGCCGCGATCCGTGATGCAGCGGGTAAACAGGTCCAACCGTCCGGTCGAGCTTTTGGCGTTCGCCACAGCATTCACTTCGGGGGGCAGGTTGAGGGACTCCATCAGGGGCACCACGTAAACACAGCCTTTTTCCAGCACCGCACCCTGACGCAGGTCGATCTCGTGCATCTGGAATTCTTCGAGCCGCTGCGCCACGGTGCCATTCGCACCGGACAGAAAAGAGGCCCGCACCCGCCATGCTTTGGTGCCAAGACGCAGGTCCAGCGATGCGGGTTGGATTTGCCCTTCGACAGGGGGAACCGTGGTGCGGATTTCCCCGCGCTCCAGCATCTTTGCGATGGATTGGCTGGAAACTACGCCTTTTGTTGTCATAACGATCCCTTACCCTGCATTTTACAGGCTTATGCCGTATTTTGTGCCACGCTGCACTTAAAAATTTGCCTTTAGCGCGGTTGGGGGAGAGGTTGGTATTTGGATATTTGACCCAAAAAGAGGCCAAGCCTGTGACCCATACCCGCTGGCATCTCTTTTTGGTTAAAATATCCGCGGGGTTCGGGGCCGCCAGCCCCGATCGGGTGGCGGAGTTGGACTGGTCTGTCTGGAAGATTTGGCGGGGGAAATGGTCGGGCTAGCAGGATTCGAACCTGCGACCTCTCGTCCCCCAGACGAACGCGCTACCAAGCTGCGCTATAGCCCGACACTCTGGCGATCATGTAAGGGTTTGCGCGCGGCTCTGCAAGTCAGAACTGCACCGAACGGGCAAGTTATGACGGCCGGTTTTCGTGCTGATTGATGGAGCGGCGCATTTTGTTGCGCGCCATGCGCAGGCTGTAATAAAGCATTTCGATTTCGCCCATGGTCTTGGAATCGTAATCATCCGGTGTGCCGATCCGGTAGGGGGCGTTCATCACCATGTCAGGCACCAGTCCGGCCCAATCATCGGCTTCTTCGTCAGCGGCGGCTTTGGCCTGTGCCGCTTCTTGTGCGGCAGCCTGACGTTCAGCCTCTGTTGCTTTGGCCTGCATTGCCGGATCGGCAATAACGTCGTCAGCGTCAGAGCTTTCCACCGCGTCCTGTTCGGGTGCTTCGGGCTCGGGTGCATCCGCGTTGCCGTCAGCGGCTTTAATCTCTTCTTTTGGCGTGTCTTGGGTCATCGGCGTTTCCTCTGGGGAAGGGGCTGATTCTGTAACCGGTTCCGAAGCGGTATCCGCGACGGGCTCTTGTTCCGGTTCTGCGCGTTTGGCTTTTTTGACCACACGTACCTCTACGGCGGGCTTGGGCGCCTCTTGCGAGGTTTCTTTAACCATTTTGGCAATGTCCGCCTTATCCGCTGCATCCGCAGTGGACAGGGGCGTCACCACTGGCGTGTTAAGATCGGGCGACAGTTCCATCACATGTTTGACGCCCTTGTCTTTCAACAGCGCCTTGGCTGCCTTGATTGTCAGTTCGTCAAAATGCAGAAGTTTCTTGATGCCCCCCAACAGCATCATATCCTCGGGGCGATAATACCGCCGACCGCCGGCACGCTTTACCGGTTTGATCTGGGGAAAACGACTTTCCCAGAAACGCAGGACATATGTTGGCGTGTCAAGCCATTCAGAAACCTCTGAAATGGTGCGAAACGCGTCTGGAGATTTACTCATTTACACTTGGTCCCTTTAGGACTTGTTACCGTTGGCCACACGGTCCTTCATTAGGTGAGAGGGCCGAAAGGTCAACACGCGGCGGGGCCGAATTGGCACCTCTTCGCCGGTTTTCGGGTTGCGACCGATCCGTTCCGTCTTGTCTCGGATGCTGAAGGTGCCGAATGACGAAATCTTTACGTTTTCGCCGCTGACCAAAGCGTCAGAGATATTATCCAGCACGCTTTCCACCAGATCGGCTGATTCATTGCGTGAAAGTCCAACTTCGCGAAACACGGATTCACTCAGATCCATACGTGTTAAGGTCTTACCGCCCATAACTGTCTCCCTGTTCTATTCACGAACACTAGGAGAAATCAGATTTACCTGTCAACTGCAACGCATTGGTAGATAAGAAATAATTAGCTTGGGTCGGTGGAAAGTCCTTTTGGGGAAAGGAGTTTGACTGCGGCGGGCAAGCATCTGATCACCAAGGGAAAAGCCCAATGCGCAGAGCGAATCACCAGCGCAGGACCACCGAACCCCAGGCAAGACCGCCGCCGATGGCCTCGGCCACCAGAATCTGGTTCTTTTCGATCATACCCTTTTCAACAGCCACTGACAGCGCCAGCGGGATAGAGGCCGCAGAAGTATTTCCGTGATCCTGCACCGTGACCACGACCTTTTCCATCGGCACGCCCAGCTTGCTCGCGGTGCTTTTGATGATGCGCAGGTTGGCCTGATGGGGGACGACCCAATCCACATCTTCATGGGTTAGGCCCGCCTTATGCAGGGAGGCATTTGCAGTTGCCGCCAGTTTGGAGACCGCGTGTTTGAAGACTTCACGACCTTCCATCACCAGATGACCGGTGGACTGGGTCGAAGATACGCCGCCGTTCACATAAAGAAGGTCGTTATACTGCCCGTCGGAATTCAGATCGGTGGCGAGGATGCCGCGATCGCTGCTTTCGCCGGTGCCTTCTTGGGCTTCAAGGATCAGCGCGCCTGCGCCGTCCCCGAACAGAACGCAGGTTGTGCGGTCTTCCCAGTTCATAATTCGGCTGAAGGTTTCTGCGCCGATCACCAGAACGCGCTTGGCTTGGCCCGACACGATCAACGCATCCGCATTGGCCAGCGCAAAGGCAAAGCCGGCGCATACGGCTTGGATGTCAAAGGCAAAGCCGCCCTTCATACCCAGCCGGTGCTGCACTTTTGTTGCGGTAGACGGAAAGGTCTGGTCCGGAGTGGAGGTGGCCAGCACGATTGCGTCAATGTCGCTGCCAGACAGCCCCGCATGGGAAAGCGCCTTTTCCGCAGCTTTCACAGCCAGATCAGAGGTGAATTCCCCTTCGGCAGCGAAATGGCGGCGCTGGATGCCGGAGCGGGACTGGATCCACTCATCCGACGTATCCAGTTTCGCTGCAAATTCCTCGTTTGGAACAACACGTTCGGGCAGATAGTGTCCAATGCCAATTGCAACTGATCGGATCGTCGTCATTATTCAGAATTTCCCGGTGGTTTTTAGGAGCCGTCGGCAGAGGAGCCTTTGGAGTCATCCTCATCTTGTCTGTTCTGCATGCCGGATGCAACACGCGCTGCCAGTTTTTCGGTAAAGCGCAATTGGGCAAGCTGTTGGGCCAGTCGGATCGCAGCGGCAACGCTGGTGGCATCGGCGGCGCCGTGGGATTTGATCACAGTGCCGTTCAGCCCCAGAAACACGCCGCCGTTAACGCGGCGGGGATCAATGCGGTCTTGCAAGCGACGCAGGCTCGGGTAGGCGAAAACGGCTGACAGGCGCGACAGCACGCTGTTCTTGAAGGATTCGCGCATCCGCAGCGAAATCAGACCTGCCGTTCCTTCGCCGGTTTTCAGCGCGATATTGCCGGTGAACCCGTCAGTGACGATCACATCAACCTTATCGGAGTGAATATCGCCGCCTTCAACAAAGCCGACGTATTCGAATCCGTTCAGCGCCGCATCTTCTTCGATGATGTCATTGGCTTCGTGCAGTTCGGGGCGGCCCTTGTGTTCTTCGGTGCCCACATTCAGCAGCCCGATCCGTGGACGTTCCAGCCCCAGACCATTGCGGGCATAAGATGCGCCCATCAGCGCAAATACCTTCAGATCCTGCGCATCGGCACGAATATCCGCCCCCACGTCTAGCATGACGTTAAAGTTCTGCGGATTGAGGGAAGGCCAGAGAATCGCAATAGCGGGGCGTTTTACACCGGGGGCCTTGCGGAGACGAATCATCGAGAGCGCCATCAGCGCGCCGGTGTTGCCACAAGAAACCGCAACGCTGGCCTCTTTGGTGCGCACAGATTCGAGCGCGGACCACATAGAGGTGCCTTTGCCGTTGCGCATAACGTGGCTTGGACGGTCGTGCATGTCCACAACGCCTTCAGCGTGGCGGATGCTGACCCGACCTTCAAGCACTTGCTTGCGCTTGATCAGAGGCTCCAGCGTGGGCTGGTCCCCGTGCACAACAAAGGAGATGCCGGCATTTTCACCAGCTGCCTTAGCCATCCCATCAACAACAACGGCGACCCCGAGGTCGCCGCCCATCGCGTCAATGGAAATGACTGTTTTAGAAGCAGAATCAGAGCCGACAGTTACGCTGGTTTGCATGTCTGGTCAGCTCAATCTCTCTTGCTCAGGCTGCGTCTTCGTCGATTTCGACGTCGTCAACAACGGCAACAACTTCACGGTCGGCATAGTGGCCGCATGCACCACAAACGTGGTGAGGGCGTTTCAGCTCACCGCAGTTCGGGCATTCGTTCGGGTTATCCGCAACGAGCGAATCGTGGGACCGACGGTTTCCGCGACGGGAGCGGGTAATTTTATTCTGTGGGACAGCCATGTCACAACCTCAAGATATGGCGGGTAAACACTACCCGGATGCGCGGTGATGTAACCCTTGTTCGTCGCAAGAACAAGGCGTCATTTCCCGCCTGAAGATAAGAGCCGCGAAAATACAAAGATACTGTGTCTTCGCAACCCCCTTTTCCCTGTGTTTCTACGATTTGTCCATTTTTTCTTTCAAAGCCGCCAACCCTGCAAAGGGTTTTGCGTCTTCGTCGCTCATTGGCTTGACGCCTGGCTCTGAAAAAACGGTCTGTTCCAGCGCTGCACTGTCACTGCGCGGATAATCCGGCATGGCGAGCGCAACAGATTCGATAGCAATGCTTTGCAGATCGATCAAAGTACCAAGCGGCTCCTCATCCACGTCTTCTGGCATTTCGATCACAGTGTCGGGGTCCGGTTCATGCCAGTCGGTCACAAAACTGCGGGTGACAGTCTCGTCTAACCGCGTCTTGACCGGATCAAGCGAAACAACACAGGCCTGCGTGATCGTCGCGCCAAGCTCTGCCTCCAGTGACCAGTCGCTGCGCCCTTTCGGGGACAGGGTACCGCTCAGGCGCAGTTTCTGGACGCCGAGAATATCCAGTTCATTGGCAGCGGCGGCCAGCGCTTCCTCATCAAATACCAGATCAAAGGTTACGATGCGCCCTGATGGCATATCAGCCACAGGGATCTGCGCGCGGGTGTCGACCCGCTTTGGTGTTTTGCCGGATTTACCTGTCGATTTGCCGTCGGAATTGGCCATTGGACCCCTCACATCATCAGTTTTGCGTTGCTCTCTTCCATAAGATATTTGATTGTCGGGCGAGAGCAAGCTATGACACGCCAGTGACATAAGAAACGAGGCGCAGGCAACATGCAATTCAAGCATGCGAGAAAGATCAGAAACACACTCGCGATTCTCGGCCTGTCCGTGACTGTCGCTTGTGCAGCGACTTATACCAATCACGGTTACGTACCGACTGATCTCGAGCTCGAGAATATCGTTGTCGGAACGGACACTCGCACCACTGTTGCAGAGATTATCGGCCAGCCGTCTTCTACCGGCGTTCTGTCCGACGGGGCGTGGTATTATATCTCCAGTCGGATCAAATATTACACGTACCACCGGCCCGAAACAATCGAACGCACTGTTCTTGCTGTGTCTTTTGATGCCAATGATAAGGTCAGTAATATTGAACGCTTCGGTCTGGAAGACGGGCGTGTGATTACCTTCACCCGCCGTGTCACTGACAGCGGCGTGCAGGGAACCGGCATTTTCCGCCAGCTGATTGGCAACTTTGGTAACATCAGTGCGGAACAACTGCTCGACGAGTGATCCCACCAAAAAAAAGGCCCGCCGTTTGATAGGCGGGCCGGCTTTATTAAGCATTATCAGTGGATAAGAGCAGGGGGTTAATCCTCCTGATCAAACGTCAGGGCCGCCCCGTTCATGCAATAGCGCTGACCAGTGGGTTGCGGCCCATCCGGAAACACGTGACCAAGATGAGCATCACAGCGCGCGCAGACCACTTCCGTGCGGCGCATGAACCAGCCGTTGTCTTCCCGCTCTTCCACCGCTTCAGTGCTTGCAGGTTCGTAAAAAGACGGCCATCCGGTGCCACTGTCAAACTTGGTGTCTGCGTCAAACAGGGGGGCATCGCAGCAAACGCAACGAAAGGTGCCGGGGGCCTTGGGGTAATTGTCATTGCTGAAAGCCCGTTCCGTTCCGCCCTTGCGGGTAACCTTATAGGCGAGATCAGACAGTTGCGCGCGCCATTCCGCATCGCTCTTTTCAATCTTGTCTACCACATCATGCTCCTTCATCGAATATCGACGTTGTCGTTTTATACTTGGTCCCATAGATATAGTGAAACAGGGCGGCTGCAAGCAGTCCGATCAACGAATGGTGATGGATGACCGCATTTGACAACAGGATCACGTCTGTTCCAGCCGTATGCAGGGGCAGCTTGCAGGCGCGTATGGCAACAGGCGCTGGTGATCTGGAAGCGGCACAGCGGTTGCGCCATAAGATGTTTTCCGGTGGTCAGGCCGCACAGTCCGGCGCGCTTGATGCGGACGGGTTTGATCCCAAGTGCCAGCATGTATTGGTAGAAGACACGCAAAGCGGCGCGATCCTTGCCTGCTTCCGGTTCCTGCATCTGGACAGCGGGGCGGACATCGGCATCAGCTATTCCGCGCAGTTCTACGATCTTGAGAACCTGCACGCCTATCCCGATCCTATGCTGGAAATCGGCCGCTTTTGCACGGCAGAGGGGGTGAGCGACCCTGATGTGATAAGGCTCGGCTGGGCGATGCTGACCCGCTATGTGGATGCCCATAGTATCGGTATGATGTTTGGCTGCTCGTCCTTTCCAGGCAATGACACAGCGCCCTATGGCGCAGCACTCGCCTTGCTCCACAGACGCCATCTCGCGCCTGTGAAATGGGCCCCGCGCCCCAAAGCCGCCGAGACCCGCCCGCTGGTGTCAGACGATGATCACGGGCCGAGAGACTGCCGCACACCAATGCCAAGCCTTCTGCGCACCTACCTTGGCATGGGGGGCTGGGTGTCCGACCACGCCGTCATAGACCGCACCCTCGGCACGTTTCACGTCTTCACAGGGGTAGAGATCGCAAAGATCCCACAGCGGCGGGCGGAGTTGTTAAGGGCAGACGCGCGGTGAGGGTACTAGCGTTTTGCTAAGGGCGCTTGATGGCAACGTCCTCATAGTCGCCCACCCGCAGATAGGCGTATTCCCGAATAAGTTTCAAGGTCGGTCGCAGACCAAACAAGATTGAGCCGATCAGGAAAAGCCATGTGCCGGAATAGGTTGTGGATTCATTGAAAAACAGAATGCTGCCCACCACGAATAAAAGCGCTGCGGAAACATCGACGACCGTATAGGCCAACTCAAAATACGCATAAATTCTCTTATGCCGTTCGCTCAGATTCCGTGTGTCCGGATGGAATAATCGCATGATGGTTTCCTGTGTTTGGGGCTCTCAGGAGTTAACAGGTTGCTTGAGTTGTAGTTCCGAATGCGTTGGCGCGCATCACGAAAAGCCGCCAGCGGGCGGCTTAGTGGGTATCAATTGGAATGTTCCAAAATTGCGCCATTGGTATTCGGCTGGGGGCGGGATCGTCCCCCAACCATCACCCGCCAGTATGGCTCATATGGCGTGTCATTGTCCCTGCCACTTCCTGCCGTGAGTAGTCGAAATCGTGGCCCTTGGGCTTTTTCGCGATGGCGGCGTGGATGGCTTCGATTAGCGGGGCGTTGTTTTCGGGGTTGTCCCGCAGCACGCGGCGCAGGTCGGCTTCGTCTTCTTGGCCCAGACACTGGAACAACTGGCCGGTGCAGGTCAGGCGCACGCGGTTGCAGCTTTCGCAGAAATTGTGGGTCAGGGGGGTGATAAAGCCAATTTTCTGGCCGGTTTCATTGACCCGCACATAACGGGCCGGGCCGCCGGTGTTTTCCGACAGATCGGTCAGGGACCATGTGTCTTCCAACCGCGCGCGCAGGTCTTTGAGGGACCAGTACTGATCCAGACGGTCCTCATTCCCGAGATCGCCCATCGGCATCACTTCGATGAAGGTCAGGTCCATGCCCCGATCCGCGCACCATTTGACGATGGTTTCCAGCTCGTCCTCGTTGCCGCCTTTCAGGGCAACCACGTTAATTTTCACCCGCAAACCGACCTCTTGCGCGGCGTCGATCCCGTCCAGCACCTGTGCCAGACGGCCCCAGCGGGTAATCTTGGCAAATTTCTGTTCGTCCAGCGTATCAAGCGAGATATTCACCCGCCGCACACCACAATCGGCCAGTTCCTGCGCAAAGCGGCGCAGTTGCGATCCGTTGGTGGTCAGGGTCAGTTCGTCCAGCTTGCCGCTATCGATATGGCGGCTCATGGCGCGGAAATATTCCATAATGCCACGGCGTACCAGCGGTTCACCGCCGGTGATCCGCAGCTTTCGCACGCCTTGTTCCACAAAGGCGGTACACAGGCGGTCCAGCTCTTCCAGCGTCAGCAGTTCCTTCTTTGGCAGGAAGGTCATGTTCTCGGACATGCAATAAACACAGCGGAAATCGCACCTGTCGGTTACGGAAACCCGCAGGTAGGTGATGGCGCGCTGGAACGGGTCTACAAGTCTGGGTAAATCTGTCATAGGGCGAACCTAGGGGGTGACTGCCAGCGCATCAAGGGGATTCCCGCCTTTTTCGGGGAGTTGAATTGAACTGCGGCTGGACCTATCGTCTGGCAGGACACCGCCACGCTGCTTTATAGCGCGACCAATGACACTAAAGACACCGACAGGACACCGCCATGAAAACACCTCTCCTTCTTACGACGATCGCGACTTTGGCGCTGGCTGGCTGCGGCGATCAGGGTTTTGGCCTGTTCAAACGGGGTGACAAGGACGCAAAACCAGTGGCAGAGGCGCCGGTTGCCCCCCCTGAACCGGCCCAGTCGCATCCCGATACAACGGCTTTGAACAAAGGCGGCGCGCTGACACAGGACGCCGCAGGCGCGGTAAGCGAAACAGCACTTGCGGAGGCCACCAAACCGGTAGAGCGCCCCGAGCAGGACAAAGGCACCACCATCGCCTCTCTGGGGCTGTTGGAACGGGACGGGTTCTGGCTGCGCACACCCCTTGTCAGCTCCGAGGCAGACGGGCGCGTGGTGGTAGAAGGTTCCGGTGCCTCCGTGAACCTGCGTCTGTTGCCAAGCGGCGGAGAGTCGGGCGCAGGGTCGCAACTGTCCATCGCGGCGATGCAGGTTCTGGGCGTCCCGATCACCGATCTGGTGAAAGTGCAGGTCTTCATCCGATGACCCGCTTTGCCGATACGCTGGTCCCGCGCCGCGACAGTTGGTCTGCGATGCGCGCGGCCTTTGAATGGCCACAGCTTGACCGGTTCAACATGGCCTCCGCCTGTGTGGAACGTTGGGCGCGGCAGGATCCCGAACGCACAGCGCTGATCTGCCTGAAGGACAGCGGTGCGGCCACGCGGGTGACGTTCCAGCAACTGGACCGGCTTGCCAACCGGTTTGCCAATGTTCTGACGGCAGGCGGGGCAGAGCGGGGGGACCGCTGTGCCATCCTGTTGCAGCAATCCCTTGAAACCGCACTTTGCCATTTCGGGATCTATAAAACTGCTGGCGTCGCGCTGCCGCTGTTTACCCTGTTCGGGGCCGACGCGCTGGAGTTTCGTCTGCGCGACAGCGGAGCACGGGTGGTGGTAACAGACAGCGCCAACCTGCCCAAACTGCTGGAGGTGCGCGACCGCCTGCCAGACCTTGAAACCATCTATTGTATCGACGGGGCAGGGCCGGATGTGCGCGACTTTCACGCCGATCTCAACGCCGCCTCTGACAGTTTTCGCACCCTTGCCACCAGCCCTGATGATCCCGCACTGCTGGTCTATACCTCTGGCACGACAGGCCCGCCCAAAGGCGCGCTGCACGGGCATCGGGTGCTGATCGGCCATCTGCCCTGCATCGAAACCGCCCACAACTTCTTTCCGATCAAGGGCGATCTGCACTGGACGCCTGCGGATTGGGCGTGGATGGGCGGCCTGATGAACACCCTGATGCCAAGCCTCTATTACGGGGTGCCGGTGGTGGCCTACCGCATGGGCAAATTCGATCCTGAAAAGGTCTATGACGTGATCGCGGCCCACTCCATCCGCAACGCATTTTTGCCGCCCACGGCGCTCAAACTGATGCGGCAGGTGCCTGCACCCGGCGCGACGACCCTGCGATCTGTTCTGTCCGGCGGTGAGGCACTGGGTGCGGACATCCTTGACTGGGGGCGCAAGGGGCTGGGCCTGACCATCAACGAGATTTACGGCCAGACCGAGTGTAACCTTGTGCTGGGAAATTGCGTGCGCAGCTTTGATCCGCGCCCAGACAGCATGGGGCAGGCGGTGCCCGGTGCCGAGGTGGTGATCCTTGGCCCTGACGGCATCCCGCTGGAAGACGGCGAAACCGGAGAGATCGCCATCCACCACAGCCACAAGGCGATGTTCCTGAAATACTGGAACGCACCGGAAAAAACCGCCGCGAAATTCAGCGGCGAATGGATGCGCACCGGAGACATCGGCACACGGGACGAGAACGGCTTCTTCGCCTTCTCCTCACGCGATGACGATGTGATCACCTCCGCTGGCTACCGCGTCGGACCAAGCGAGATTGAATCCTGCCTCGGCGGCCACAAAGACGTGGTCTTTGCAGGGGTGATCGGCGTACCGGACGACATCCGAGGCGAGGTGGTCAAAGCCTTCATCGTCCTGCGCGAAGGGGTGTCACCGGAGGGAATGGAACAAGCCCTGATCGAACGGGTAAAACAAAAAGTCTCCCCCCACGTCGCCCCCCGCTCTGTCAGGTTCTTGACGGAAATGCCGATGACAGCAACCAGCAAGATCATGCGGCGGGAGTTACGGGCTTTGGACGGGTGAGGGGGGTTAAGGTAAACGCGCCCCGATCAAACCGGCGAAACGTTTCCACATGCGACTGAAAGTAGGCATTTCCACGGATTTCAAATCGTCTGAAACTTCCAAGAGTTTCTCTCTACTGGATTGCCAAGCCGCGTTTGGGGAACCTTTGACACTTTCCCAAATCTCTTGTTTCGTTGGGATTTTCATAGCGCAAATCGTATCTCTGTCGCTAGCATGGGAAACATCGGGGTTGATCGCGACCTGAAGCTCGTAAATATCCTTCATGTTGGCACAAGCAGCCTGAAGTTCGTATGCTGTTGCTGCAAGGATAATAGCAATGCCATAAAAGGGAATGCTTTCGCCAGGTATGCTGGAAAGGTTGGTGGCTGTTGCTCGTACCGTTCTCTTTGCAACACGGTTGAGAACCTCTGAAGAAGCTTTTTTGACCGTTGTGGTTCTTCCACGAATGCGGATCAGGTCTTTATTCCGGAGAGCGGCACTCTCCTTTGAAAGCTTGGCGACTCTCTTCTTTTCTATCTCGAGACTGTTTTGTAATCGGGCGTTCTTTGTGGACATTTTGTGTGCTTCGATGCTGCTCCGCCCCATTACTGTGGAGCCTGCACCGGCTACAGCGGTTATAGCCGTGCTAGTGAGTGCCGCTACCGTAGTGACAGTATGGCTGGCGACAAAAAATCCGAGAACCAACAGGATCGTCAGAATTCGACAGATGTTCGCGATATTACCTAAGGATTTCAGAATGGTTGATAATAAGTTTTTGTACATAAAAAGAGCAGTTTGTTGTGGGTGAATTTCTTTTTCTTAATCGTGCCGAAAAGGACTGTGTACGGCAAGCTAATTCACTCCCACCCCCTACCGCGGCAACCTAAACGCCGCCTTTAACCCGCCTAGCGTCTCACTGTCTCCGAGGTTCAGGCTCCCCCCGTGGCTTCTTGCGATGTCGGCGGCTATGGCGAGGCCGAGTCCTACTCCGCTGCCTTTGTCCTGATTGCGCGCGGCGTCCAGTCGGGCGAAGGGTTTTACGGCGGTTTCCCGTTGGTCGGGGTGGATGCCGGGACCGTTGTCTTCCACCACGAACTCTACAAAACCGGCCCCTGTGTATAGGGTCAGCTCGCTCCGGTCGCCGTATTTCGCCGCATTGGACAGCAGGTTCGCAATCGCCCGCTGCACGGCGGGGCGGCGCATTTTGACAGGCTCGGCCGCGTCCTCGGCCCCTTCCAGTTTCAGCGGAATATCCCGACCGCTGCGCCCTGCATTGGCGATCACCTGCTCGGCCAGCGCAAGGGGGGAGACCATCTCGTCCTGTTCCTCGCTGTCGCCTTTGGCAAAGGCCAGAAACTCGTTCAGGATGTCCTCCATTTCGTCCAGATCCCGCGCCATCAGGGCGATCTCTTCGTCCTCTGAATCAAGCAGTGACAGGGACAGTTTCAGGCGGGTCAGCGGCGTGCGCAGATCGTGGCTGACGCCCGACAGCATCAGCGTGCGCTGCTCGATCTGCCGCTCAATCCGCGCCCGCATGGACAGGAACGCATTGGTGGCCGCACGCACTTCGGACGCGCCACGGGGGTAAAGCGGCAGGGACTGGCCCTTGCCAAACGCATCCGCCGCTCGGGCCAGACGGCGCACGGGGCTGATCTGGTTGCGCAGGAAAGCGGCTGCAAGGGCGGTCAGAAAGATCGCCGCCGCCACCATCGCCACCAGCAATTGATGCGGGTTGGCGGCAGACACACGCTGGCGGGGCAAGGTGAATTCGTAAGGCGTGTCGTTCACCAGCGCGATCAGGGAGACAGCGCTTTTGGGGCTGGCAAGGTCCACAACACGGGCTTGCGGGATTTCGTCGTGCAGGGTTTCGATCACGTAACGCCCCGAGAAATCCAGACTGTCCTTCAGGCGATCCGGCGCAGTTAAATCCGCATCCGGCGCAGGGCGCAGCGTGATTTGCAAGTCACGTGCGGCTTTTGTGGTGTCCTGCCCATCCTCTAGCAGGCCAATCAGGTGCTTTAGATCAAGAGAGGTGGACTGCGTCATTTGCCGCGTCACGTCCTGAAACAGGCGTTCCACAAAGACAACGCCGACCACGACTTGGATCAGCACGATGGGCACCGCAAGGATCATAAAGGCGCGGCCGAACAGGGAACGGGGCAGATAGGGCTTGAGCCATTTGTTAAACATCACCACAACAGCGTTACGGGCCTAACCGCCCCTGTGCAACCCAAAGCTGGAGAGCCGCTGATGTCTGATCCGTTTGACCGCAACTATACCCCCAAAACCGGAGAGCTGGTGCAGCTGACGCCGCTGATTGGCGTTGTTACCGCGCCCAACGCCGGACCGATGACCTTCACCGGCACCCAGACCTATCTGGTGGGGCAGGGCGCGCTTGCAGTGGTTGATCCGGGTCCCGACAGTGATGCGCATCTGGGGGCGTTGTTGGGGGCAATCGGCGGGCGGCCTGTCAGCCATATCCTCGTGACGCACTCCCACGTGGACCACTCCCCCCTGTGCCGCCGCCTGTCTGAAGCCACTGGCGCGCCGGTTCTGGGTTTCGGCACCGCGAATGAAGGCCGCAGCGCCGTGATGGAGCGTCTGGCCACGCAGGGTAACCTTGGCGGCAATGAAGGCATCGACGCAGGCTTCGCACCGGATCGCAAGATTGCAGACGGTGAAGTGGTAACAGGCGATGGCTGGGCGCTGGAGGCGATTCACACACCGGGCCATCTGTCCAACCACCTGTGTTTCGCGCTGCAAGGCACAGGCGCAGTGCTGACGGGCGACCACGTGATGAGCTGGGCCACCACGATGGTGTCGCCGCCTGACGGGGATTTGACCAGTTTCATGGCCTCAATGGAAAAGCTCGCCGCGCGGGAAGGCGATTCTATCTACTACCCTGGCCACGGCGGGCCGATCAACGATCCCGCTGCAATGGTCGCACACCAAATCCGCCATCGCAAATCCCGCGAGACCCAGATTCGTCAGGCACTCGCAGGAGGTAACCCTGCAACCGCGCTGCAACTGGCCGAACAGATCTACACCGATGTGGACCCGCGCCTGATCCCTGCCGCAACCCGCAATGTTTTCGCCCATTTGATCGACCTGTCAGAGCGCGATCTCGTTGCGTCAGACGGCCCGATTAGCGTCGATGCGGTCTTCTTTGAAAAATAATCAAAAAGAAGCAAAATGGCTATGGACGCCCCAAATACCCTTTGCTATACGCCCATCACCGCAAGGTAAAAATGTTCCGGCGTAGCTCAGCGGTAGAGCAGTTGACTGTTAATCAATTGGTCGTAGGTTCGATCCCTACCGCCGGAGCCATTTTTCCCTGACCGACTGCGGTTTTCATACCTTGAAGATCGCAGCGAAAAAAACTAAGCCCTGTTTATGAAAACGATCACAACCACCGAACAGTTGGCAGAGTTTTGTGCCCAATGTGCAAAATTCGACTATGTCACCATCGACACCGAGTTCCTGCGGGAGCGCACCTATTATTCCAAGCTTTGTCTGATCCAGATGGCCCATCCCGGTGAAGGGGATGAGGGCGCTGTCCTGATCGATGTGCTTGAACCCGAGCTGTCCCTTGATCCGCTATACGAGCTGTTTCAAGATGAAAGCGTTGTGAAGGTGTTTCACGCGGCGCGGCAGGATCTTGAGATTTTCTACGTGGATCGCGGGATATTCCCGAAACCCTTCTTTGACACGCAAGTGGCGGCGATGGTGTGTGGCTTTGGCGAACAGGTCGGCTATGAAACGCTGGTGCGCAAGATTGCCAAGGCGCAGTTGGACAAATCCTCGCGGTTTACCGACTGGTCGGCGCGGCCCCTGTCGGAAAAGCAGAAGCACTACGCTTTGGGCGATGTGACCCACCTGCGCGAGATTTACGAGTTTCTGAAGCGCAAGCTGCATCAGACTAAGCGGACGTCATGGGTTGAGGAAGAAGTCGAGATTCTGACCAATCCTGAAACCTATAACGCCAATCCTGATGATGCTTGGAAGCGGTTGAAAACCCGCAGCAATTCCCGCCGTTTTCTGGCGACTGTGCAAGAGCTCGCTAAATTCCGCGAAGCCTACGCTCAAGAACGCAACATCCCGCGCAATCGTGTGTTCAAAGATGATGCGCTGATGGAAGTGGCGGCCACACGGCCCAAAGCGATCAATGATCTGGGGAAATCCCGTCTGTTGCTGCGCGAGGCCCGTAAGGGTGCCATTGGGGAAGGCATCCTTGCCTCTGTCAAAGCTGCTGATGCGATCCCGAGCGAGAACCTTCCCCAAGTCGCCAAGGTGCGTCAGCGCCCACAGGGCAGTGAAGGTCTTGCGGATTTGTTGCGGGTGCTGTTGAAAGCCAAGGCCGAAGAATCCGGCGTGGCGCAAAAGCTGATCGCCAATGCCTCTGATCTTGATGACATCGCGGCGGGTCTGGGCGCCGAACAGGTGTTCCGTGGCTGGCGGAACGAGGTGTTCGGCAGGGATGCCAAAGACCTCTGTGACGGCAAGGTAGCCCTATCCGCGGACGGCAGCAGCGTGAAAATCGTACACATCTAAACAGACCGGCCCTGACGTAAACGACAGGGCCGGTGGCTCGGCCCAAACTGGAGAAGCGATCAGCGTTTCAGGCTGATCTGGTTCTGACGGCCCACCACACGAATGGCGTTGGCGGCATTCAGTTTCTGTTCGGAGATGAAAATCCCGACATCGATTTCCCGCGTACGTTCCCCCAGAACATTGGTCTGGAACTGGGGTTCCTTGGCGCGGAATTCCAGTGTGATATTGCCGCTTTCATCCGGTTGCAGATCAGTCGCGCTGTAAAGGCTCGCGTCATAGTAACCCTGACGGGGGGCGACACCGCGGGCGCGGATGATGGCACCACCGCGTGCCCGCTCAAATCGGGCTTCTTTAACGACGCTGATTAGGCCGCCGTTGTTCTGGATCACCGGATCGATCCGCTGTTCCACACGGTTGCGGCGGCCAAACAGGCTGCCAAAGCTGCCAGCGGAACTGCCCGCAGAATTAGCGCTTCCGGCGGAGCCTGCGCTGCCAGCCGAACCGGCACTTCCCGCACTGCTGCCTGCGCTATTGCCCAGACCGCAAGAGGACACCATCCCGACAAGGAGCACTGCGCCTATAAGTTTTTTCATCTGCCGACCCCGTTTGTTCGCCTTTTATTATGGCCAAGTGTTAGCCAAAACGGGTTTCAAAGAAAAGGGCCGAGTGACGCGGTGTCGAATTATTGGTGGACCTGATCGGGCAGGGGACTTAGGTATCCTTTCATGATTTACGCAGGACTGGTTAAGAATGACTGAAGATTTTCAGGAAATCGTGGAGACGTTTGAATTCCTTGACGACTGGGAGGACCGCTATCGTCATGTGATCGACATGGGCAAGACGATGCCACCGCTTGACGAGACTTTGCGGGTGCCTGCCACCAAGGTGGACGGCTGTGCATCGCAAGTCTGGATCGTACCCCATATCGAAGGGAACGGGCCGGAAGCGGTCTTTACCTTTCAGGGGGAAAGCGACGCGATGATCGTGCGCGGTCTGATTGCGATCCTTAGCGCGTTGTTTAATAACGTGACGGTGCAACAGGTGGTAGACACCGATGCTGCCGCTGCTTTTGCGCAATTGGGGTTGGACCAGCATCTTTCGGCACAGCGTTCCAACGGGTTGCGGGCGATGATCGTACGGATTCAATCGCTGGCGCAAAACAAACTCGCGTCAGATTCATAATCAATATGTCCAGAAAGAATTTGCGCCTGTCCCGCGCCTGTGACACGGAAGCGTAAGCTGGCCAATCCGGTCAGACGCGGAGCGATATATGTCTGAAAAACTACAGAAACTGCTGGATACACAAGGCTGGATCCTGACCGATGGCGCAACTGGGACCAACCTGTTCAATATGGGTCTGGAAGCCGGTGAAGCCCCCGAGATGTGGAATGACTGGCACCCCGACCGGATCACCAAACTGTATCAGGGCGCTGTAGACGCTGGTTCGGATATGTTTTTGACCAACAGCTTTGGCGGCAACGCTGCCCGCCTGAAGCTGCACAACGCGCAATCCCGCGCCCGTGAACTGTCACGCATCGCTGCTGAAATCGGCCGTGACGTCGCGGACAAAGCCGGACGCGATGTGATTGTTGCCGGTTCCATGGGGCCAACAGGGGATATTATGCTGCCCGTTGGCACCCTGTCACACGCTGATGCGGTCGAGATTTTTGAAGAGCAAGCCACCGGTTTGATGGAAGGCGGGGCTGATGTGCTCTGGGTAGAGACGATTTCCGCGCCCGAAGAATATGCCGCCGCTGCCGAAGCGATCGGCAATATCGGCGCACCCTGGTGTGGCACCATGAGCTTTGACACCGCCGGACGCACGATGATGGGCGTCACCTCTAATGGCATGGTGGATATGATTAAAGGGATGGACAACAAACCTTTCGCATTCGGGGCAAACTGCGGTGTGGGTGCCTCTGACCTGCTGCGCACCATTCTGGGGATGGCCGCTGCCGATCCGGACCGCCCGTTGATTGCCAAAGGCAATGCGGGCATTCCGAAATATGTGGATGGACATATCCACTATAACGGCACACCGGATCTTATGGCGGATTACGCTGTTCTGGCACGGGATTGTGGGGCATCTTTCATTGGCGGGTGCTGTGGCACCATGCCTGAACACCTCGCCGCGATGCGCAAGTCCCTTGAATCCACATCCAAAGGCGACACGCCTACCCTGGAGGTGATTGCCGAGCGTATGGGCGGGTTCTCATCAGAGGATGACGGCACATCCGGCAAACCCGCCGAAACGCGCACCAGACGCCGCCGCCGCGATTAATAAATCATAAAATGCAAAGAGCGGTCGGATTGTGAAACGCATATGTCGCTTATTTTGCAGAATCGAGAGACCCCGCAGGTAACGTGGGGGCAGAGCTGCCTGTACCAAGGCGCCAAAACTAGTGGGATTTTGCCAAATGTCTGAAGAAGAAGACGAAATCATCCTCTCGGAACTCAGTGACGAGGAACTTACTCTTCAAATGCATGACGATCTTTACGATGGTCTGAAAGAAGAGATCGAAGAGAGCGTAAATATCCTGCTAGAGCGGGGCTGGATGCCTTATGATGTGCTGACCAAAGCACTGGTGGAAGGGATGCGCATTGTCGGGATCGACTTTCGCGATGGTATCCTGTTTGTGCCGGAGGTTCTGCTGGCTGCAAACGCGATGAAGGGTGGCATGGCGATCCTGAAGCCTTTGCTGGCGGAAACCGGCGCGCCGCGTTTGGGCAATATGGTGATCGGCACAGTAAAGGGCGATATCCACGACATCGGCAAGAACCTTGTCACGATGATGATGGAAGGCGCCGGATTTGAGGTGAAAGACCTCGGGATCAACAACCCTGTCGAGAATTACATCGAAGCGCTGGAAACCGGCGAATTTGATATCCTCGGCATGTCCGCACTGCTGACGACCACGATGCCTTATATGAAGGTTGTGATCGACACGATGGTGGAAAAAGGTATGCGGGACGATTTCACTGTTCTGGTGGGCGGTGCCCCGCTGAACGAGGAATTCGGCAAGGCGATTGGCGCGGATGCTTATTGTCGGGACGCTGCTGTGGCGGTGGAAACAGCCAAAGAATTCATGGCCAAAAAACACAACCAAGTCAGCGCGTGATGCGCCATGCAGGTTGATGATACAACATTGACCGAAGAAGGATTGGATGCGCGCGGGGATAAACCTGCGCGCATTCTTGTTCTGGCCTGCGGTGCGCTGGCGCGGGAAATACTCGCGCTGTTTCGGCTGAACAACTGGGACCACATGGACCTGACCTGCCTACCTGCCAAGCTGCACCTTTACCCTGATCAGATCACCGACGCGGTTACCAAGGCAGTTGAGAAACATAAAGACGAGTATGCGCAGATTTTCGTGGCCTATGCGGATTGCGGAACCGGCGGGCTGTTGCAGGCCAAGTGCGAGGAACTGGGCGTTGAGATGATCGCCGGTCCACATTGCTATTCCTTCTTTGAAGGAAATGAGGCTTTTGCCGAAATTTCAGAAGACGAATTTACGGCGTTTTATTTGACTGATTTTCTGGTCAAACAATTTGATGCTTTCATATGGAAACCGATGGGGTTGGACCGTCATCCCGAACTGCGCGACATGCTGTTTGGCAACTACACCAAGATGATTTATCAGGCCCAAACCAACGACCCTGCACTGGACGCCAAAGCGCAGGCTTGCGCGGACAAACTCGGCCTGCCACTGGAGCGTCGCTTCACCGGCTACGGCGACCTGCAAACCGCGCTGGAGCGGGTGTCGTCAAAGGGATGATCCGGGGCCAGCTCCGCCGCCAACATCGCCAAGCTTGCGAAAACCACGCGATTAGCGTTTAATCATAGTTAATTCCTACCCAATGCAAGCAGTTTCAACTGCATTTTTCCTGTCCATTTCGGACCATTTTTAGGGAGGTAATTTCAATGCGCGCGACAATGTTGTCTGGTATCACCACCAGTTTCCAAAGGTTTATGGTCGAACATATCATTGAGGCCGTCACCAGTGCCACGATCAACTGGCGATATGAGCCAGCGGGCACAGCGTCGGCTGTTTCTGTGGGGCCGGTCCTTGGGGATCAGCCGACCTTCCGTTTTTTTGGCACCGGACTGGAAATCGACGGGGACAGCTTTAGCGGCGTGGTACATACTGTTGATATGTTTTTTCCGTCCTCTCCGTACAAAGCTGTGCGGATAGAAGGCGCGCGATTTGATATCGGGGCCGTGCGGGCCGCCGCAGAAAATGTCACCGACGGATACGACACTGATGCTTATCGGGACTTCTTGCAGGAATTTATGGGCCCTTACGGTTCAACCATCACGGGGACGGTGGGAAAAGACGTGCTAGAGGCCAGTTTTGGCGCGGATGTGTTGTTAGGTGGGAAAGGCAAGGATGCCTTTATCCTGCACGAAAACGCAGATGGTGTCGGTGAGGATTCGATCAACGGGGGCAAAGGGAAAGATCTTGTCACCGGAGCTGAGCTTATCGAGTATTCGTTTACGCTCGACCTAATTCTGTCAATTATAATCCTTGCGACCGCTGGTGAAGAAGACGGTGGAGCCCAAGAAGAAACGATTAATATCAAAAATATTGAAGGCGGTTTCGGGACGATCCGTGATGACACTTTCATCGGGGATGATCTGGCCAACGAGTTTCATGGTTCAGACGGAAATGACACGTTTTACAGTGGCGGCGGGAATGACCGGAATTACGGCGGCAGCGGCGACGACACCATAAAATCAGGTGGCGGGGACGACCGGAACGAAGGGGGCGCGATGGATGATTTTATCGAATCCGGGGCCGGGAATGATCGGAACTTTGGCGGCAATGGGAATGATTTTCTCTATGGCGGTAAGGGGGATGACACCCAATTCGGCGGCCGCGGCGGAGACACTTTGGATGGGGGCAGCGGGGATGACACGCTCTTTGGGGGAAGCGGAAAAGACGCCATTGATGGTGGTGCCGGTGCAGATAGCATCTCGGGGGACGGCGGCAACGACCGGATCAACGGTGGTCGCGGCAATGACAACATTGAGGGCGGCTCGGGTAAGGACCGGCTGGAAGGCGGAGCAGGGGACGATACCATCGACGGGGGCTCAGGACAGGACACGATTACCGGCGGCAGCGGGGATGATCAGCTATCGGGCGGCAAGGGCGCGGATACCTTTGAGTTTTTCGCAGTCGGCAAGAAAGGTCAGGGCACCGACACAATAACGGACTTTGACGTAGATGCCGACATGATCCGCCTGAACGGCGTCCCTGAAACCGCGATTGAATTTGTCGAAGAAGATGGCAACCTGTTACTGGCGCATCCACGGGGCATTATCATCCTCGAAGGACTGGACCTGTCTGATACGCCTGATCTGAACATCGAATATTGATCGCTGTCAGCGCCGCGAAAGATCAATCTGCGGTGCGTTGGGGTGTCGGGCTTTGTAACGCGACACCCTGAATGCTCAGCCTACGTAATTGCTGCGGCTCAACCCGTATTTTGCCATCTTCTCGTTCAGGGTCCGGCGGGGCAGGGAGAGTTCCTCCATCACCGACTGGATAGACCCTTTGTGGCGGCGCATAGTATTGTCGATCAGCATCCGTTCAAACGCCTCGACGTATTCTTTCAGTGGTTTGCCTTCCGCGATCACATCTGGCGTCGGCTCTGACGTGTCGTCCATCAGCAGGTTAGCGATGGAATAGCTGCCCCGACGGTGTTGCAGCACAGCGCGTTCGGCCAGATTGATCAACTGACGGATGTTGCCGGGCCAAGGGGCCTGCAACAGTTGTGCGGCATCCTTGGCGGACACATCCGGCCCGTCCACGCCATATTCATCTGCAAAGGTTTCAACATAGCGGTTGAACAGGTTCAGGATATCTTCGCCCCGTGCGCGCAGGGGGGGCGGGGTGATCTGCATCGCTGCCAGACGGAAGTAAAGGTCTTGGCGGATGGTGTCTTCTAGGGAGGTATTGGGGTCCGGTTCATTGGAAATCGCGATGATCCGCAGGGGCGAGGTATCCGCGCCGCGGTCGTGATCTTCCAACGCACCGATCAGACGCGCCTGAATCGAGGTCGGCAGACTCTCTACGTCTTCCAAACACAAAGTCCCCCCAAGCGAGGCTTCCAGCGCAGGGGTGCCGTCATCCATTGGACCAAACAAGCGGCGGGCGAGTTCCTCTTCGGCAAAAGCAGCGCAGTTCACCATCACGAATTTCTTGCCCTGACGAGGACCACAAGCGTGCAAAGCGTGGGCAATCAGGCTTTTGCCGGTGCCGGTTTCGCCGGAAACCAGAATATGCCCGTCCGCCTGTGCTAGATCGAGGATATCCTCCCGCAGGCGTTCCATCACAGGGCTGGAGCCCATCAGTTTGCGCAGCAGCACCGTCCCGTCGGACAGTTCACGCCGCAGGGTGCGATTGTCCAGCGTCAGGCGGCGGGTGTGAACCGCGCGCTTTGTCAGTTCTGCCATCCGTTCGGGATCAAACGGTTTTTCGAGGAAGTCATAAGCCCCGATGCGCATGGCCTCAACGGCCATAGACACATCGCCGTGGCCGGTAATCATGATCACCGGAAGCTGGTTGTCGATGCTTTGCAGGCGTTTCAGAAAGGTGATCCCGTCCATTCCGGGCATTTTAATGTCCGAAATAAAGATGCCCGGAAAATCCCCGTCGATGTTTTTCAGCGCTTCCTCCGCGCTGGAAAATGTCTGGGTGCGATAGCCGGAAAGGGTCAACCACTGGGAGATGCTTTCACGCATATCCTGTTCGTCATCCACGATCGCGATTGTCATTTGTTCTGCCATGGGGCTCTCTATTCTGCTGCCTGTGTCTGTGTCTTGATCTGTGACTTATCTAGTTCGGGAAGCCAAAACTCAAACACCGCGCCACCCGATTGTGCGTTTCGGGCGATAAGTCGCCCACCGAGATCTTTGGCAATTCCAGACGAGATGGCTAATCCCAGCCCGACACCATCCCCCGGTTTTTTCGTGGTGTAAAACGGCTCGAACAGCTCGTCGAGGTTTTCAATACCCTTGCCGTTGTCTTCCACGGCCAGCTTAATGGTGCTGCCTCCGGTCAGGGTGATCGCAATGCGGCGGTCTTCTTGCAGTTTGGTCGCATCAAGGGCGTTACGCAACAGGTTAACGATCACTTGTTCCACGCGGACCTGATCTGCCAGCACCATCACAGGGTCGGGCGGCAGGTTGGACAGGATTTCAACCTTCATCTGGCTGAGTTGTGGCGACATCATCGACAAAGACGCATTCACCGCATCGCGCATATCAACAGCAACAAGATCGTCGCCGCCCTTGCGGGCATAGGATTTCAGCTGACGCGTAATCGACCCCATGCGTTCGATCAGATCATCGATCCGCTGAAACGAAGACATGGCCTCGGCGGGGCGGCGGCGTTGCAACAGCAGTTTTGCACCCGCCAGATAGGTGCGCATAGCGGCGAGGGGTTGGTTCAGCTCATGGCTGACAGCGGCGGACATCTCGCCAAGCGCGGCGAGCTTGGAGGACTGGGCAAGGCTTTGTTCAGCCACCTCCAGATCCTTCTCGACCCTTTCCCGTTCCGCAATTTCGTTCTGTAACCGCTCGTTCAGCGCCCGCAATTCGCGGCTTTCGGCCTGAAACAGGAAGGACTGGCGGATGGCACGGCGCGACAGGTAGTAAAACCCAAGAGCGGTGACAATCGCCAACACCATCATTTCCAGCGCAAGCACCGCGTTCACCCGTGCGCGCACATCTTCAAAGGACGCAAGATAGCTTAGCTTCCAGCCCTGAAACGGGATTTTCTGATCGAGCCGAAACAGCGGTTGCCCCTGAAAATTGGCGTTCACGACGCTGCGGTTCCAATCGCCCGTGGCCTGCCACGCCCGTTCCACCGCCGACAGGGCAGGTTGGTTGGCCAGTGCTGCCTCTAGCGTCTGGTGGCGGAACTGGCGCTCTGTGCTGAGGATGATGACCTCTTCGCTGTCAGAGACAAAAATGATGCTGTCCCGCGTCGACCATCGGTCAAACAACTGGTCCAGATCGACTTCTATCAGGATAACCCCAACAGTTTCTTTCTGGCTCTGCATTTTGCGCGAATAATAGAACCCAAGCGCGCCTTCCTTGACGCCATTGGTGGTGAATACCGTATCAGGGGAGCGCAAAGCCTCGATAAAGAAGGTGGAATCCCGCAGCACTGTCCCCAGTTCCCGCCGGTCAGAAGCCGCGACCACCCGACCGCCGTCATCCAAAAGCACGATGGATTTAGCGCCGATTTCATCCTTGTAGGAAATCAACCGCTGCGAAGTACCCACGTAATCGTCGGTGTTCAGCGCAGAGATTAGCGTCGTGTCGCGCGACAGCAGCAAAGGCACCACAGAATTGCGGTGCAGCTCGCTGACCAGCCGTCCCGAATACAGCGTCATCTGCGCTTCGGCATCCGCGCGGGTGGCTTCGGAAAAACGCTGGGTAAAGTAGATGTTGGACAGCCAGATCAGCACACCGGTTGCAACCAGAAACGCAAGCACACCTGCGCGAAGCACCCAATGGCTGCGGCGGCGGGGTTCTGGCTCGGTTGCGTTCATTGTGCCAATCTAGGGCGCAGCGCGCGGTTGCTCAAGCTTTGCCTTGGGATCAGGCAGAAACCAGCGCATCCGCGATGCCTTCAAAGAAGCGCACGCCGTCGGTGCCGCCCAGCTGTGTATCTGCCCGACGCTCGGGGTGGGGCATCATGCCCAGAACCCGCTTGTTTGCAGACAGGATACCCGCGATGTCATCAACCGAACCGTTTGGCGTTTCGGTATAGCGGAACGCCACCCGATCATCCCCGACCAGACGTTTCAGTGTCTCTGGATCGGCGGAATAGTTGCCGTCATGGTGGGCCACAGGAACCGTCACAACTTCGCCAACCGTGTAGCGGGACGTGAAGGGCGATGCGGTGGTTTCCACCCGCAGTTCCACGTCTTTACAGATGTATTTCAGCCCCGCATTGCGCATCAAAACGCCCGGCAGCAGGCCGGATTCTGTCAGGATTTGAAAGCCGTTACACAGGCCAAAGACATATCCGCCCTTATTGGCGAACTCCACAACCGCATCCATAATAGGGGAGCGCGCAGCAATCGCACCGCAGCGCAGGTAATCGCCAAAAGAAAAACCGCCCGGAATGCCGATCACGTCGAGCCCTTTTGGCAGCTCCGCGTCTTTGTGCCAGACCATAGAAACATTCTCTGCGCCACCCGCCACATTGGCCAGTGCCACAGCCATATCCCGATCACAGTTGGATCCGGGGAACTGGATAACCGCCGCGCGCATCAGAGAATCTCTACCGAGTAGTTTTCGATCACAGTATTGGCGAGCAGTTTTTCGCACATCTGTTTAACGCTGGCTTCGGCGGCGGCTTTATCTGTTTCGGCCAGATCCAGTTCGATCACCTTGCCTTGACGCACGTCGTTGACGCCATCAAACCCGAGCGCCCCGAGTGAATGGGCGACAGCTGCCCCTTGAGGGTCAAGAACACCGTTTTTCAGGGTAACGTGGACACGTGCTTTCATCAGGGGATTCCTTTGGCCAAGAGGTATGGCCGCGTGATAGCGCCAAGCTGCGATTGTGGCAAGAGGAACGGGTGTCGCGGGGGGGAAGAGTGCGTTAAGGACGTTCCAACGAAAAAACCCGCAGCGGTCGCTGCGGGCACATTGTTCAGGGCAACGGTCTGGATCGTGGTCCGGCCTTTGGGACAGGGCCCAAAGGCTTACACTTAACTAACCAGCTTCGGGCCGTCTGCGATGTTGTTGGTCGGCATCAGCCCCAAACGGCGGGCGACTTCGGTGTAGGCATCTGCCAGATCGCCCAGATCACGGCGAAACACATCCTTGTCCAGTTTCTGGCCGGTTTTGATGTCCCACAGGCGGCAGCTGTCGGGGGAGATTTCGTCCGCAACGATCAGGCGCTGGAAATCACCGTCAAACTGGCGGCCGATTTCGATCTTGAAATCCACCAGCTTGATCCCGACACCATACATGAGGCCGGACAGATAATCGTTCACCCGCAGAGCGATGGCAACCATATCGTCCAGATCCTGCTGGGTGGCCCAGTTGAAGGCAAGGATATGCTCTTCGGACACCAACGGATCGCCAAGGGAATCGTCTTTGTAGCAGAACTCGACAATCGGGCGCGGCAGCTGTGTGCCTTCCTCGATACCAAGCATTTTGCATAGGGAACCGGCAGCCACATTGCGCACGATCACTTCGAGCGGAATGATCTCTACCTGATGGCACAGTTGCTCGCGCATGTTGAGCCGTTTGATGAAGTGGTTCGGAATACCCAGCGCGGTCAGACCGTTCATGAAATATTCACACAGGCGGTTGTTCAATACGCCCTTGCCCTCGATCACATCTTTCTTCTGCGCATTAAACGCAGTGGCGTCATCCTTGAAATACTGGACAATTGTCCCTGGCTCGGGGCCTTCATACAGGATTTTCGCTTTGCCTTCGTAGATTTTCGTGCGTCGCGCCATGATCGGTTCCACATCAGTATCGGGGGTTTGGGGGTTCTATAGGGTTTGTTGGGCGAAGCGGCAAGCAGTTTGCATCACGGGGCATAGTGCGTGCGCAGTTTAAAGACGGTTCGGCCAGAAACAAACCTTTGTGATTTTAAACCTTCGGGTGCTTTCATTTGAACGAACGGCACCCTAGATTGATGGTATAGTAGTCACAAGGAGACAGCCCTGATGAGCACATTTAACGATCGCGAGAAGGCTTTTGAAAACAAATTCGCCCATGACGCAGAGATGCAGTTCCGCGCCGAAGCGCGCCGTAACAAACTGCTGGGTCTCTGGGCTGCGGATCTGATGGGGAAAACCGGCGCCGAAGCGGATGCCTATGCCGCGGAAGTGGTGAAATCCGATTTTGAAGAAGCAGGCGACGAGGATGTCTTTCGCAAAGTGTCTGGGGATCTGAACGGCAAGGCTGATGAAGCCACCATCCGAGAGCAGATGCAGGCGCTGAAAGTTCAGGCAAAAGCCGAAATCATGAGCGAAATCTGAAGATCGCTTGCGGGGGTAGGTTATACCACCACAATGAAAAAGGGCCCTCGCGAAAGCGAGGGCCCTAAATAACTAAAAGTCGGTATAAGCGACACAACACGCCAGCCACTGAAGCAAAATTCCTCGAAAATCAGTTACCCGATCCCCAACACCGACTGTAAATAAGGCTGCTTGAAAAGGTATACCCAAAATTACCCTCAATTTAGGTATATAAAAAGTGATAAAAGTCACACTTTGAGTGGTTATTTATCAAGTGGTATATAAAAATTAACGATTTTCGGTGAAAACTAGTGATTTTTGAGACTTTGGCGTTTCCTGAAACGCAACAATCAATCGCGCTGACCTACTAGGTGAATCACCAGAGCTACTGGTGATTCACATGTTAACGGCAGGGTGCGTTAGTCTTTAAAGACCCGCTTAAAGATCGTGTCGACGTGTTTTGTATGGTAGCCAAGGTCGAACTTTTCTTCAATTTGCTCGGGCGACAAGGCGGCAAGCACTTCGTCGTCGCCCAGCAACTCGGTTTTGAAATCCGCGCCGTTTTCCCAGACTTTCATCGCATTGCGCTGCACCAGCTTGTAGCTGTCCTCACGCGATACGCCGGCTTGCGTCAGCGCCAGCAGAACACGCTGGGACATCACCAAACCACTGAACTTGTTCATGTTCGCCAGCATGTTGTCAGGGTAGATCAGCATCTTGTCGATCACACCGGTCAAACGGTTCAACGCAAAGTCGAGCGTGATGGTCGCATCCGGCCCGATCGCCCGCTCAACTGAGGAGTGGGAGATGTCCCGCTCGTGCCACAGGGTTACGTTCTCCATCGCAGGGATGACGGCCATTCGCACGGTGCGTGCCAGACCGGTCAGGTTTTCGGTCAGGATCGGGTTCTTCTTGTGCGGCATTGCGGAAGAGCCTTTTTGCCCTGCCGAGAAGAATTCCGCGCCTTCCAGAACTTCGGTGCGCTGCATGTGGCGCACTTCGGTTGCGATGTTCTCGATTGAGCTCGCCACCAGACCGAGCGCTGCAAAGAAGGCGGCGTGACGGTCGCGCGGGATGACTTGGGTGCTGATCGGCTCTGGCTTAAGGCCAAGCTGTTCGCAGACGTGTTCTTCAACAGCCGGATCAACGTTTGCAAAAGTGCCAACAGCGCCAGAAATCGCGCCAGTGCCAATTTCTTCGCGGGCGGTTTTAAGACGGGTCAGGTTGCGGTCCATTTCCGCATAGAACCGCGCGAAGGTCAGGCCCATTGTGGTCGGTTCGGCGTGAATGCCGTGGCTGCGGCCAACGCGAACGGTGTCTTTATGCTCCATCGCTCGGCGTTTCAGAGCTGCCAGAAGCGCCTCTACATCCGCGATCAGAATGTCGGAGGCCCGCACCAGTTGTACGTTGAAACAAGTGTCCAGAACGTCAGAAGAGGTCATGCCCTGATGCACAAAGCGGGCTTCGTCGCTGCCCACATGTTCGGCCAGATGGGTTAGAAAAGCGATGACATCGTGTTTGGTGACAGCTTCGATTTCATCGATACGGGCCACGTCGAATTCAACGTCTTTGGCTTTCCAGACCGCTTCGGCGTTTTCGCGGGGAATAACACCGATATTGGCCATCGCGTCACAGGCGTGGGCCTCGATCTCGTACCAGATTTTGAATTTCGTTTCCGGCGACCAGATGGCAACCATTTCGGGACGGGAATAACGTGGGATCATGAAGCGAGTGTCCTTTGTCTGACAGGCTTTGCTAATACGGGCAGATGGGCGCGGTTTAGACTGACAGGACGCAACTGACAAGCGCGAGAGGTGTCGCATGCACACCGGCCAACCTATCAACTGATGCGCAAAGGCTAAGCGCGGATCAGGATTGCGAGGCGTAGCCCGAATGCGCCGTGGTTTCTGGCGGCAAAGGCCACATGGCTTGAAGGTTCCAATTGCCTGCCGGTCCTGACAAGTGTTGTCAGCAGGTCCGCTTGCCAAGCGGGGGCGGGAATGGGTATGGTTTTTCAACGGGATAGCCGTGGATTGACGATTGGGGACACTATGCCAACTGAACTTCTGGTGCTTGGATTGTTGTGTGTCGTGATCCTCTGGGCGCTGTCGGCGGCGCGACTGGAGAAATCCGTTATCACTCTGCCGATGATTTTCACGGCCACCGGATTTGCCATGTCCTATCCAATTGCCCTGCTGGCCGAGGACCATGCCCTGCGCGAAATCGCCCGCGTGGTGGCCGAGGTGACGCTGATCATTGTCCTCTTTGCGGATGCGAGCCACTTTCGCCCCAAACACCTTGCCACGAGCGTCTTTTTACCGCTGCGGATGCTGGTGATCGGGATGCCCCTTACGATCGGGTTGGGCACAGTGGTGGCCTATCTGATTTTCCCTTCGGGTGGTTGGGCCGTGGCCCTGCTGATCGCGGCGGTGCTGACCCCGACAGATGCGGCTTTGGGGGCGGGGGTGGTCAATTCTGACAAGCTGCCGGATCGGTTGCGCCAGACCATTAATGTAGAAAGCGGGCTGAACGACGGGCTGGCGCTGCCTTTTGTGCTGTTCGGTGCGATTTTGGCAGGCAGCGGTGGAGGAACCGGTGCGTTGGCGCTTGATGCTTTGTTGCAGGTGATCCTTGGGCCGCTGGCGGGGTTGGCTGTCGGTTGGGGTATAGCCCGCGCGATGAACCGCGCGCAGGAAACGGGTTGGGCGAATGAGGAAAGCGAGGCGATTGTGTTCCTCGCCACTGCTTTTGCGGCCTATCTGCTGGCCTCGGTCATCGGGGGCAACGGGTTTATCGCGGCCTTTGTCGCGGGTGCGTGCTTTGGCAATACCTACCGCTATGACGCGAGTTTCATTACCGAATTTATGGAGAGTCAGGGCCAGCTTGCCACCATCGGCGCTTTCGTGATTTTCGGCGCGGTGTTGCTGCCCGTCGGGATCGCGCACCTCAGCCTGTCTGCCATTCTGCTGGCAGTGCTGTTTCTAACGGTGGTGCGGATCGTGCCGATCATGGTGTCCCTGCTGGGCAGTCATCTGGTTCTGCGCGAACGGCTATTTCTGGGCTGGTTCGGGCCAAGGGGGCTGGCATCAATCCTGTTTGCGCTGTTGGTGGTTGAAGATTACGACATCCCGTTCAAGGACGAGATTCAGGCCTGCGTGGTGGTGACGGTGTTTCTGTCCATTCTGGCCCACGGTATTTCTGCTGCTCCGCTGGCACGGATATTTGCGCAGAAAGAAGGCGCGTCGCAGGATTGATTAACGCCCTTCAGGGCCGTCGTAATGCCGCTCCACCTTGGCCACCCGCAAAGTGTAGTGGTCATACCATTTTTCACGACCCATTTTCTGGGCAAACAAATGCTCTGACACCTGTTTCCAGTTCTTCAGCGCAGCTTCGTCCTGCCAGTAGGACACCGTGATGCCGAGCCCGCCTTCATCCCGCGTTGTTTCCACCCCGAGATAGCCGGGCTGGCTTGCCGCCAGTTCTGCCATTTTATCAGCCATAGCACCGTAACCGGCGTCAGCCCCTTTGCGCTGTGCCGTGAAGATGACAGCATAATAGGGTGGTTCGGGCAGGGGGGCGAAGCGGGACATGGGCGGACCTTTGCTTGGGGTTGGCCCCGTTATGCCACCCCGCAAAGGTCCCTGTCACGCTGTTTCAACCACGGCCCGCCCGCTCTATTCCGCAGCGATTTTGATCACCGGCTCCATCTGGTCGAGATAGCTTTGCGCCAGATGGCATTTGATCTGCTGGCTGCCCGCCAGATCACGCATCGGTGGGACTTCGGTCTCACACAGGTTTCCCGCCACGTTAACCTTATGGGGGCAACGGGTCTGGAAGGGACAGCCGCTCGGTGGGTTCATGGCAGACGGAATATCCCCGTCCAGCACGATCCGCTTTTTCAACACGCTGGTGTCGGCAATCGGCACCGCAGAGAGCAGAGCCTCGGTATAAGGGTGATAGGGCGGTGAGAAAACTTCCTCAGTTGTGCCCATCTCCACCACATGACCGAGATACATCACCATGACCCGATCCGCGAGGTAGCGCACAATCGACAGGTCGTGACTGATGAACAGCAGCGTGGTTTTGTTTTCCCGCTGGATCTCCATCAATAGGTCCGTCACTGCCGCCTGCACAGATACGTCCAACGCGGACACAGGTTCATCCGCCACCACAATCTGCGCCGATCCTGCAAAGGCCCGCGCGATGCCAACCCGCTGTTTCTGACCGCCCGAAAGCTGGCGTGGCATCCGATCCGCAAAGGCACGGGGCAGTTTCACCAGATCGAGCAGTTCCAGCATCCGCTGGCGGCGGTCGGCTGCGGTTTTGCCGACCTTGAATATCTCAAGCGCGCGGATGATCTGGCTGCCCACCGTCATCGACGGGTTGAGCGTGTCAAACGGGTTCTGGAACACCATCTGGATCGAGGCGACCGTGTCCGTGCCGCGGTTTTCAATCGGGGTGTTTTCGATGTGGTTGTTGTTCAGCGTCACAGACCCGTCCGTGGCGGTCTCCAACCCCATCAAAACTTTGGCGAGCGTGGATTTCCCACAGCCGGATTCCCCCACAATCGCCAGTGTTTCGCTTTCGCGGGCTTCAAAGGACAGAGTTTCATTGGCTTTAACAACCCGAACATCCCCGCCGCCAAATATGGCGTTTGCGGCCACTTCGTAGTATTTTTTCAACCCGTCGACCTTTAGCACCACTTCGCCCGGCTCGGTCTTTTGGGTGTTGTCGCCAAGGGCAGGTGGCGCCTTCCAGTCGATCTCGTCCACGCGCAGGCAGCGGCTTTCATGGCGGTCGCGCCCGCCGCCTTCTACAGCAACCATCGGGATCGCGCCCTTGTTACACAGACCGTCCACGAAGTAGTCACAGCGCGGGCCGAAATTACATCCCGGCGGCCGTTCGTGGGGCAGGGGGAAGTTACCCGGAATGGCAATCAGGGGTGACGCATTCTTGTCAGCGCCGGGCAACGGAATAGAGCGAAACAGCGCCTGCGTATAAGGGTGGCGCATCTTGTCGAACACATCTTCGATAGAGCCGGTTTCCACTGCCTCACCGGAATACATCACGCACAGCCGGTCACAGGTATCGAGCACCAGCCCGAGGTTATGGGAAATGAATAGCATGGAGGTGCCGTATTTTTCGCCCAGCCCTTTCACCAGATCGACGATCCCCGCTTCCACCGTCACATCAAGCGCGGTGGTGGGTTCGTCAAGGATTAGCAAGGACGGTTTGGACATCAGCGCCATCGCAATCACGATACGCTGCTGCTGCCCGCCCGACAGTTGGTGTGGGTAGGCGTCCAGAATCCGTTCCGGATCTGGCAGTTTCACATCTGTAACCACCTCGATTGCCATCTTGCGGGCCTGCTCCTTGGAGGCACCCTCATGGATCATCGGCACTTCCATCAGTTGCTTGCCGATCCGCATCGCTGGATTAAGCGAGGCCATCGGCTCCTGATAGATCATCGCAATTTCAGAGCCGCGCAGGTCGCGCAGTTCTTCCTCGGACATTTCGTTCAGGTTGCGGCCTTTGAATTTGATACTGCCGCCGACGATCTCTCCGTTTTTACCCAGATCCTGCATCACCCCCAGCGCAACTGTGGATTTGCCACAACCGGATTCCCCGACCAAACCCATTGCCTCTCCGGGCATAACGGTGGTGGAGAAATCCATCACCGCCGGAATTTCTCCGGCGCGGGTGAAGAAGGAAATGGACAGGTTTTCGATCTCTAGGATCGGGCCGTCATAGTCCCATTTTGTCATTCCGCGTCTCCCTTAGTCTTTGAGTGATTGTTCGCGCAAGCCATCGGCCAGCAGGTTCAACCCCAGCACCATCGACATTAGCGCAAGGGCAGGGATCAGGGCAGGGTGGGGATAAAGGGTCAGCAGTTTGCGCCCCTCATTGATGGTGGACCCCCAGTCGGGGCTTTCGGGTGACAGGCCAAGGCCGAAGAAGCCCAAGGTTCCCAAAAGGATCGTGGTGTAGCCGATGCGCAGGCAGAAATCCACGATCAGCGGACCGCGCGCGTTGGGCAGGATCTCCCACAGCATGATATACCACGGGCCTTCGCCACGGGTCTGGGCCGCCGCCACATAGTCCCGCGTCTGGATATCAAGCGCCAGCCCCCGCACGATCCGGAACACAGTCGGAGAGTTCACAAACACCACCGAGACAAAGATGTTCAGCAAATTCGGATCCATCCCGAGCAGGCCTAAAGGATCGGCGTTGAAGGCCAGACCGGAATACATCCACGCCCCCACCAGCAATGTGCCTGCAACCAGAATGTTGCGCAGCATCGGCTGGGTGAAAAAACGTGACTGGAACAGGATCAGCAGGAACAGGATCGGGAACAGGAACAGGATTGCCGCCAGAATATTAGGGATCGACGTGACCCAGGTATTGCCGCCCCAGATGCGGATTTCCGCCCCCGCAGCGCGGATTTCCGGTGTGACCAGCAGATAGAACAGCAGGATCACCGGAAAGGCGAGCACGAGGTTGGCAAGAAAAGACAGGATCGTATCTGCACGCCCGCCAAAGTATCCTGCAGGCAGACCAAGCGTGATACCCACCATGAAGGCAAACAGCGTGGCCGCGGGCGCGATGATCAGCACAATCCGCGAACCGGCCACCATGCGAGAGAACACGTCCCGCGCAAGGTTGTCACCGCCAAACAGATACCACTGGAAATCGTCTTCAGCAGCGCCGCGCAGGGGGGTGCCGGGCAGTTTGTTTTTCATACCCGACGCGGTTTCAAGTGCGGCGTGGGTCATGATCGCATCGGCAAAGATCGCCGTCAGGACCCAGAACAGCACCAGCGCGAAGCCGACCATGCCGATGGGGCTGTCGAATAGTTTGCCGTAAAGCCCGGTCCGGTTCTTCGTCATAATCGACAGGGCAAAAATCACCAGCATTCCGACCCAGACAGGGATGAATTGCAAGAATACATATCCGGCGATTTGAAGGGATGTGAGAGGTTCCATAATGTCGTCCCTTCCTTAGCTTACGCGGATGCGCGGGTTGAGAAATACATAGCCGATGTCGGATATAAGCTGCGTTACCAGCACCACCAGCACAGCCACCACAGAGACCCCGAGCAACAGTTCGATATCGTTGTTGCCAGCGGCCTGAACCAGCGTCCAACCAAAGCCTTTGTAGTTGAACAGCGTCTCGACGATGACAACGCCGGTCAGCAGCCACGGGATTTGCAGCATGATCACCGTAAACGGTGCAATCAGCGCATTGCGCAGCGCGTGTTTCATGACGATGTTGCGAAAGCTGACACCCTTCAAGCGCGCGGTACGGATATATTGTGCGGTCATCACCTCGGCCATGGAAGCCCGCGTCATTCGCGCGATATAGCCCACGCCGTAGAGCGCCAGTGCCATGACTGGCAGGGTGAAGTTGGCAAATGTAATGTCATTGGCGGCGGTCGATGCCAGCCCTTTGAACATGGTTTTCTTTTCGATCCAGCCCCATTCGTACAGGATCGGCGAAAGGCCGGTGCGCGAGGATGCAAACAGCACCACAAAGATCACACCGGACACGTATTCCGGCGTCGCCGTGGTCGCAATTGCAAATGTAGAGAGCGACCGGTCCGTGCGAGAGCCTTCCCGCATCCCCGCCAGTATCCCGATGATCAGTGCCATGGGCACCATGACAATCAGCACGAACAGCATCAACCATCCTGTAAGGGACAAGCGTTTGGCGATGATATCTGAAACCTCGCCCTTGAACACCGTTGAAAATCCGAAATTCCCTTGCAGCACACCGCAAAAGCGTCCGGTATCTTCCAGCGCAACACCGGGGCGGGAGCAGCGAGTGTAAACGTCTTCGCCCACTTCAAAGCGGGGGGAAGGCATCACGCCAAGCCATTGACCGTACTTAACAAAGACATTCTGGGTATATCCTCGGTTCACCAACCAGCTTTCGACCTGTTCGTCGGTCATTCGCATGTTGCCTTCGGTTTTCGCCAGTTTTTCAAGGTTCGGGTGGAGGTTTGTCATGAAAAACACGATGAAAGTCAGGCACAGGGCAGTCAGTATCATGACCCCTGTTCGCCGGAGGATAAATCTTCCCATAAATTTCCCTGTCGTTTGGCCGCGTGGTCCTGCGTGTTCCGTTTGAACCGGATATCAGCAAGGCCCGCGCCTTTGGTTTTTTGGTTGGTCGTCAGACAACTGTGAGGATTGACGAAAAAGGCCAGAGGAGTGCTCTGGCCTTTCGTCGTTTCGCATCAGGCGGCAAACCCGAGCTTGTGAACGTGGATCTCAAACGAGGGGTGCATTTCTGCGCCCACCACACCGTCGCGGTAGAAACGGTTCACGCTTTGCCAGTAGGGCTGGATCATAACGCCGTCATCGACCAGCATTTGTTCCAGACGGGCCATGACCTCGCGGCGCTGGTCCGCGTCCGCAATCGCCATTGCTTCTGTCACTGCGGCGTCGAACTCGGGGTTGGCATAGGCGCTTTCGTTCCAAGCTTCACCGGAGCGGAAGGCAAGGGCAAGCACCTGAATACCCAGCGGACGCTGGTTCCAGTTGGTGGTTGAAAACGGATACTTTGCCCAGTCATTCCAAAAGGTTGAGCCCGGCAGCACGGTCCGTTTGATCTTAATGCCGGCCTGGCGGATCTGGTCACCGATGGCATCGGTGGAATCCTTGCGCCAGTCACTATCAAGGGAAATAAGCTCATGCTCGAAATCGGCCATTCCGGCTTCTTCCATCAGGGCCTTTGCACCTTCGGGGTCATGTTTGTGAGGACCAATATCCGCATATTCCGGATGGATCGGTGCCACCTGATGGTTCGCAGCAACCTCACCGTTGTTAGCAAAGCCCAGTTCCAGCACAACCGCATTGTCGACGGCCATTGCCAGTGCCTTACGCACACGTTTGTCTTTGTAAGGAACCATGCCGTCCACCTCGGCCACTTGGTTGCAGCGCCCGACAATCGTGTTGGCGGTTACAGTTGTGGAGCGGGTCCAGCCTTCAAGCGTCTCAAAGATTTCGATATATTCGCCATCTGTGCGGTAGCCAATATCGTATTCCTCGGATTCAGCCCCAGCGACCCAAGCGGCGGGTTCTGTGCCAAAGTCGATGTATTCGATCCGGTCTGCATAAGGGCCGTTTTCCTCTGCATCCCACCATGTGTGATCTTCGTTGCGCACAACCACACCTTTGACACCTGCTTCAAAGGATTCAGGGATGTAGGGGCCGGTGCCGATCGGGTTACCCAGCATGTTATCCGCATCGTGGGACGAATGGACAATCGCCGCAGGATAGTCGGCCATGCCCGGTATCAGGGTAATGTCAGGGTCGGACGGTTTCAGAACCACGGTATGCGTATCCACAACGTTGATCGCGCCTTCGGCAGCCGTGCCGTCTTCGCCAATCAATGTGGCCATACGACCGGCCATAGAGTTGCCTTCCATAGCCTTGTCACACCAACCACGGATGTTGCGGGCCACGTCTTCGGCTGTGAAATCGTCGCCATTGTTCCACTTTACGCCCTTACGCACGTTCAGCGTAATCTCGGTCGCGTCCTCATTGGCTTCCCAGCTTTCCAGCAAGCGCCCCTCAAAAGAACCATCGACGTTGATTTGCACAAGATATTCGAGCCAGCCACGGGTGAAGTTGGCGATTTCGGACCAGTCATAGGCCCGCGGGTCTTTCAGTGCCTTACACGTCATCTGGATGCGCATGGTACCACCCATTGCTGGCTTGGCGCCATGTGCAGCCGCCTCTGCCATCGGGGTGCCGATCAACGAATAAGCAACGGCGGCCGTCGCCCCGAGCGCTGTAGCGCGCGACAGGAATTCCCGTCGGGACAAAAGGCCTGATTTGTGTTCCTCTGCGTACATTTCCACTGCGGGGTGCAGTCTGGAGTGTGTCGAGTTCATATGTTTCTCCCTGATAGAATTGGTATTTTTTTGATTTTATTGAGTATAGCACGATTTGCTTGTTTGCCCAAACCAAAGCCCGGCGGACACCTCCGGTTTGGCGCTGTTGTTTTTGGATGACGTGCTACTTTTTCCCTCCGCCGCCTGAACAGGACACTCGCTTTAAGTGGTTTTTTAGGGGTGAAATGCGACATTGAGTGTCGCGTTTGCGGCATTGTTGGTCGAGAATACTCACGCTTGGGTGAATTTAACTCACCACAGGCTTAGAGGCGGACAGTATTGCAGGGCAGATTGCCCGCGCTTACTTCTGCGCGGTCTGTCGGTAAGCCTTCGGGCTTTGTCCCTGTTTGGCAGAAAACAATCGCGTGAAATATGCTGGCGAAGAAAAGCCGAGCTGGTTGGAGATTTCCAGAATTTTATGGTCTGTATTGCTCAGCATCATACGGGCTTCGGCGAGCACACGTTCCTGTATCAACCGCGAGGCTGATTTTCCGTTCACCTGCTGACACACCCGCGTCAGGTGCGTCGGCGTTACACCCAAAACCTTGGCGTATTCTGCCAGAGTGCGCCCGGTGCGGTAGTCCTTTTCCAGCATATTGACGAAAGCTTCCATCAGGCGCTGGGCCGCGTTTGTTTGGGGTTCCTTAAAGTGTTTTTGCGCCATGCGGGCCAGATGCACCGACAGCAGACCGACCAGATATTCCACCGCCAGATTGCGCCCGATGCCAGTTGTGTTGAATTCAGCCGAGATACGGTCAAACCGGTTGGCAATCTGTTTCTGGTCCATCAGGTTCAGGATTGGCATGAAAACGGAGTGGTCGGGCAGCACAACAGCCACATTGGGATCAACCGTGACCACCACACCATAAACATTGGAAGACAGTTCCAGCCGGTGGGGGACATCATGGGGAATAAAGATAACCGTGTTAGGCCCAAAAGACCGTGTGACCCCGTTGATCATACACCGCCCGTTGCCTTTGGAAATCCAGAAGAACTTGTGCAGGCCGTTCACACTATCGAGCCGGAGTTCAGGGTGGCTGGAGCGCAGCGTTCCCGCAAGCGAGCCGACAAAGACCCGTTGCTCTGTGTCGCGGATCAGTGTTGGAGAATCGTCATCCATAATGGGCTCGCTTTAGGCGTCGAACTTAGAAAAAAGAAATCGGGTATATCCTCACTAAAGCGCAAACAGCGAATCGAATCAAGAAAAGGTTGAGGCCAATTTCTCAAGCGTTTGTTCCGTAACCTCTTTTTGCGGGTCAAGTCGCGTCCAGTCACGCATCCTGTTGCGAAACCACGTGCGCTGGCGTTTCGCATACTGGCGGGTCTGCACCTTGGCGAGGTCTATGGCCGTTGGCAGATCAAGCTCATCGCGCAGATATGCAACCAGCTCTTTCGCCCCGATTGCCTGCGCAGATGGTAACGTCGCATCCCAGCCATCAGCGATATAGGCTTCCACCTCTTCCAGTGCGCCGTGATCCATCATCAGATCGAAACGCCGCTCGATCCGTTCGGCCAGCCAGTCGCGGTCTGCATCAAGGTGCAGGCGTACTGCCTTGGCCGGATCAACCAACGGGGGCGGCGTGTCGGCCTGCCAGCGGGATAAACCCTTGCCGGTGGTGCGCAGAACCTCCCAAGCCCGTTGCAGGCGTGCGGGATTGTTGGCGTCGATACCGGACAGTGTTTCAGGGTCTTCCCGTTCCAGATCAGCCAGAAACCCGTCTTTTCCCGCGCCCAGCCGTAGCGCATTTCCAGCCGCGCGGATGTCATCTGGCACCGGCGGGATCGGGGCGAGCCCTTGTGTCAGCGCACCAAAGTACAATCCGGTGCCCCCTATGATGATCGGCCGCAACCCCTCGGATTTCGCCTCTGTCAGACAGGTTTCCACCTGCCGCAGCCAGTGTCCGGTGGAATAGCTGTCGTATTTCCCGACATGCCCGTACAGGCGATGGGGTGCCTGACGCGTCTCGCTTTCGTCGGGGCGGGCGGACAAAACCGACCAGCAGCTATAAACCTGAAGCGCATCCGCGTTGATCACACAGCCATTTGTCAGCGCCGCCAGACGCAGGGCCAGTGCGGATTTGCCAGAAGCTGTCGGGCCTGCAATCAGGATCGGTGCATCGCTTTGTGTCATATCTTTCGCAACATCGCTGTCTAATGGTCGGGTTCGGGAGTTCTTCTAGGGGATCAGGGCGCAATTTGCCATTGAATCACGCGCGATTTTGGGACAGTTTGCGCCGAAGCACAAAAATCGAGGAATCGCGCATGGCTGACGCATCGCATGACGAGCAGAAACCGACATACAAACGTGTCCTTCTGAAAATTTCCGGCGAGGCGTTGATGGGCGATCAGGGGTTCGGATTGCATCCCCCCACCGTCGAGAGAATTGCCCTAGAAATCAAATCTGTCCACGATCTCGGGGTTGAGATCTGTCTGGTAATCGGTGGGGGCAACATCTTTCGCGGCCTTCAGGGCAGTGCGCAGGGCATGGAGCGGACCACCGCCGACTATATGGGTATGCTCGCGACCGTTATGAACGCGCTGGCGATGCAGGGCGCACTAGAAAGTCTCGGGGTGTTCACCCGTGTGATCAGTGCGATCCCGATGGATCAGGTTTGCGAACCCTATATCCGCCGCCGTGCTGTGCGCCATCTGGAAAAGAAACGGGTCTGCGTTTTCGCAGCAGGCACCGGCAACCCGTATTTCACCACCGATACAGCCGCGACCTTGCGGGCCAATGAAATGTCCTGCGAGGCGATTTTCAAGGGCACTCAGGTAGACGGTGTGTACGACAAGGATCCCAATATACATTCGGATGCAGTGCGCTATGATGAAGTATCTTATGACGAAGTGCTGCAAAAGCATCTGAAGGTCATGGACGCCTCGGCGATTGCGCTGGCGCGGGACAACCACAAGCCGATTGTGGTGTTCTCGCTGGATGAACCCGGCGGCTTTGCCGGTATTTTGCGCGGCGAAGGCACATATACGAAAGTGGGCTGAGACCCGCGCTTGGAGACAGAGCTATGAGTGACGATATCGAAATTGACGTAGACGCCCTGAAGCGTCGCATGGATGGCGCAATGACTGCGCTGAAAACCGAATTCGCGTCTTTGCGCACCGGACGGGCTTCGGCCTCTATTCTGGAGCCGGTGATGGTGGATGCTTATGGGGCTATGATGCCGTTGAACCAATGCGGCACTGTGAATGTTCCCGAACCCCGCATGATCACTGTGACTGTTTGGGATAAGGGCCTGATCGGCGCTGTAGAAAAAGCGATCCGCAACTCCGGCCTTGGGATCAACCCTGTGGGCGATGGCATGACCATCCGTCTGCCGATCCCCGAGCTCAACGAAGAGCGTCGGCAGGATCTCGCCAAAGTGGCTGGCAATTACGCCGAACAGGCACGTGTGGCTGTACGAAATGTGCGCCGCGATGGTATGGATCAGGTCAAGAAAGCGAAAAATAACGGCATGGGTGAAGATGACCAGAAAATCTGGTCTGAAGAAATCCAGACAATGACCGATACGGCAATTGAAAATATTGATAAGGCTCTTGAAGCCAAACAAGCAGAGATCATGCAGGTGTAAACCGGTCCCGCCGGTGCGCAGGTAAGGTCTGATATGGCAGGCAAATGATGCAGAAAACAGACCCTGTGGCCCAAGCGGATCACGTTGCGGTAATTATGGATGGCAACGGGCGCTGGGCAACCGCGCGTGGGCTGGAGCGGCTGAAAGGCCATGTTAAAGGGGTGGACCGTGTGCGCGAAGTGGTGCGCGCGGCACCTGATTACGGCATCGGTTTTCTGACCGTTTTTGCGTTCTCTACTGAAAACTGGAAGCGCTCCGAACGGGAAGTTACGGGGCTGATGAACCTGTTTAAACGCTACATCCGCGGTGAAGCTGCTACCCTTGACGATGATAATGTGCGCGTGCGCTTTATCGGGGACCGCAAGCCGCTTGACCGCAAGCTGCGCTCTCTCATGGACGAGCTGGAAAAGCTGACGGAAACCAACACCGGATTGAAACTGACCATCGCGCTGAACTATGGCGGGCGGGATGAAATCACCCGCGCTGTCGGTCGGATCGCCAAAGCGGCGAAGATGGGGATGATTGACCCTGCGGATGTTACAGAGCAAATGATCGGCAACTTTCTGGACACATCAGACCTGCCGGACCCTGATCTGATTATCCGTACCTCGGGTGAGTGTCGGACCTCTAACTTTCTGCCGTGGCAGGCTTGCTATGCAGAATACGTCTTTACCGAAACCGCATGGCCCGATTTTACTGTGGCCGAGTTGGTCAAAACCCTTAACCAGTTCCGTTCCAGAGACCGCCGTTTCGGCGCGGCTGTCGCGAAATGAAATCCGGCGCGGATTTTTCGGACCTGCGCACGCGGATTATCTCTGCGCTGGCGCTGGTTTTTGTCGGTCTGGCGCTGGTCTGGGTCGGGGGCGATGCCTTCGGGGTGCTCTTGGTGATCGCTGCCGGTCTTTTGGGCTGGGAAACCAGCCGGATGCACGCTAGCCCTGTTTTGATTAACTACGTTTTTGGCCTGTTGCTGGCGGCCGTGGTGCTGGCGGCCATGTTCCTGCCGGTGCTTTGGGCTGTGGTGCTGGCGGTTCTGCTGCTTGGTGCGGTGTTTCTTGGCCACAACCGTCCTGTGGCGGTGCTGCTGGCTGCGGTAGCTATCACAGTTGGCTGTTACACGCTTCAGATTTTGCGCAGTGACTTTGGCATCGGCTGGACGTTGTGGCTGTTGGTGGTTGTCGTTGCAAGCGATGTTGGCGGCTACTTTGCAGGCAAGATGATTGGCGGGCCGAAAATCCTGCCACGGATCAGCCCGAAGAAAACATGGTCCGGTACGGTTGGCGGCTGGGTTCTTGCGGCGCTGGTTGGGGGGCTGGCCTATTTGTCCGGTCTGGGCGGCGCTGGTATAATTCTTCTGTCCGTTGTCGTGGCGATTGCCGCGCAAATCGGGGATCTTCTGGAATCCGCTATGAAGCGGCGGGCAGGGGTTAAAGACTCAAGTAATCTTATCCCCGGACACGGCGGGCTTTGGGACCGGTTTGACGGAACAATCGGCGCGGCCTGCGCGCTTGGTCTGGTGCTTGCCCTTGGCGGTGCCGGAGCATTGGGGCTAGGCTGATGCGCCGCGTTTCCGTTTTCGGGGCGACAGGATCGGTCGGGCAGAACACCCTTGATCTGATTGCCCGCAAACCCGAAGATTTTCAGGTCGTCGCGCTCAGCGGTGGGGCCAATGTGGCACTGCTGGCCAAACAAGCACGGGAATTGCGCGCCGAACATGCCGTTATCGCGCAGGCCGAATTGCTGCCCGCATTACAGGATGCTTTGGCAGGCAGTGGCATTAAAGCCAGCGCCGGACGCGATGCCGTGCTAGAAGCCGCCGCCATTCCTGTGGATTGGGCGATGTCTTCCGTCGTGGGCTTTGCCGGTCTGGAGATCAGTCTGGCGATTGCCCACAACACGAAGACGCTGGCGCTGGCAAATAAAGAGAGCCTCGTTTGTGGGGGGGCCTTGTTGACCAAGGTTTGCGCGGACAATGGCACGCTGCTTTTGCCTGTAGACAGCGAACATTCCGCAATCTTTCAGTGCATCGGTGGTGCGGACAAAGAGGTCGAGCGGATCATCCTTACAGCGTCTGGCGGGCCGTTCTTGCATTCCGATCCCAAGGCGCTGGAAACGGCGACACCGGAACAGGCGATGGCCCATCCGAACTGGGATATGGGGCAGCGAATTTCCATCGACAGTGCGTCCATGTTCAACAAGGCGATGGAGGTTCTGGAAACCCACGCGCTGTTTGATGTGACGCCCGAACAGATCGAAGTGATCATCCACCCGCAATCCATCATTCATTCGATGGTCGGCTTTGCGGACGGTGCGATAATGGCGCATCTGGGGCCGGCGGATATGCGCGGACCGATCGGCTTTGCGCTGAACTGGCCGGACCGCGTTGACCTCCCGCTAGAGCGGTTGGATTTTGGCGCACTTGGTGCGCTCAGCTTTCAGCATCCTGATCCGGCACAGTTTCCGGCGCTCGAACTCGCCACCCAAACCATGCAGATGGGCGGACTGGCTGGGGCGGCGTTTAATGCGGCCAAAGAAGCCGCGCTGGATCTGTTTCTTGCCCGCAAGATCGGGTTTCTTGACATGGCCCGTGTGGTTCGCGCTGTACTGGCGCAGACAGATGTGGCTGGCAATGATACACTCAGCATAAAAGACGTGATTGACGCAGATGCAATCGCGCGTGTGAGAGCGGGAGAAGCCGCGCAGAAAGGGTTTTAGTTAATGTTTGATTTCCTGTCCTATGTGCCACTGATCGGGGGTACGCTGACCTTTCTGGTGCCGTTCATTATCGTGTTAAGTGTCGTGATTTTCATCCACGAATTTGGGCACTACATTGTCGGGCGCTGGTGTGGCATTCACGCCGAGGCGTTTTCGATGGGGTTTGGTCCGGTTCTGAAAACATGGACAGACAAACGGGGCACCCGCTGGCAGATCGCCGCCTTGCCTTTCGGCGGATATGTGAAGTTTCTCGGCGATGCCAATGCGGCCAGCGGCGGTGCGGATCGCTCCGCAATAGAGGCAATGCCTGAATCCCTGCGCGCCCGCACATTCGAAGCCGCTGCTTTGTGGAAACGTGCTCTGACCGTTTTCGCGGGGCCAGGCGCCAATTTTATCCTGTCCATCGTCATCTTCGGCCTGATTGCAATGGGATCGGGCCGTCCTTCCAGCGATCTGGTGGTTGGAGAGGTTAAATCCGTACCCGGTGAAACCATCGGGTTGCAATCGGGCGACCAAATCCAAAGCTTTAACGGCCAGCCTGTGTCGGTCTGGAAAGACTTTGAGGAATTCAAATTCCGCGCCGATGAAAACAGCACCCCGACCTATGGCGTGCAACGGAACGGCGAGGATCTGTCGGTGAGCGGGCCTTTCCCGTGGTTGCCAATCGTGTCGTCGGTCAATCCGGTGACTCCTGCTGCCAAGGCCGGTGTGAAAAAAGACGATCTGGTCATTGAAATGGACGGCAAGCCGATTGCCTCTTTCTTTGAACTGCAAACTATCGTGCAGCAAATGACATCGCGTGAGGTGTCTATGAAGGTTCTGCGCGGCACCGAAGTTGTAGATCTAGCGATCACGCCACGCTCTATGGCCTATGAAAAAGAGGACGGCAGCTTTGGCGAACGGATGATGATCGGTATCGGGGCAGGGCTGTCAGTTTCCCCTGTCTATGAAACCGTCGGTCTGCTGGGTGCGCTTGATGCGGGTGTCGGGTCTGTGTGGCATCTTGCCAAGACTTTCGTGCGCACCATCAGCGAATTGGTCACGGGTGGTCTGTCAGTGAAGAACCTGCAAGGTCCGGTCGGGATCGCTGTGGCTTCGGGGGACAGTGCCTCGCAGGGGCCGCTGGAACTGGTCTTTATGATTGCCTTTATCTCAACCGCGATCGGGTTGATGAACCTGCTGCCCATTCCGATCCTTGACGGCGGGCATCTGGTGATTTTTGCCTATCAGGCGATTTTCCGTCGCCCCCCAAGTGACCGCGCACTTCAGGTTGCAATGGGGGTCGGGCTTTCGCTTTTGCTGATGTTAATGATTTTCGCCACCTTTAACGACATTATGCGCCTTTGAATTCGGGAACGGTTCGATTAGAAAGGGTGTAGAAAAATTATAAGGTTCGATGAAGACCTTGGGGGTTTGGGACAGTATGAAGACTTCGCAGATGTCAGTGCGCATGAAGCGCAATTTGAAACTCGGTGGTGCAGCTTTGGCGCTTGGCGTTGCAGCGGTGCCGATGAACAGTGTTATTTCCCTGCAAAGCTCTATGGCTTATGCGCAAGCCACGGCGCGGTTTTCGCGGGTGGATGTGTCGGGAAACCAACGGATTGCCGCTGATACCGTGCGTTCGATCGCTGGTGTTTCTGCCGGAGTGAATGTGACGCCCGGCCAGATTAACACGGCAGTTCAGAACCTCTATGCTTCCGGCCTTTTTGAAACGGTAGAGGTTCGCCCCGAGGGTGGGCGTCTGGTGATCGATGTTGCCGAATACCCGACAATCAACGCTGTCGCCATTGAAGGCAACCGCCGCCTGAAGGACGAGGATCTGATCGGTCTGGTCGGTTCCACACCGCGCCGCGCTTATTCCCCTGCCCAAGCGGAAGCTGACACGCAGGCGCTGACGAATGCCTATGCCCAAGCTGGACGTTTGGCCGCGAAGATCGAACCCAAGATCATCCGCCGCTCTGACAACCGTGTCGATCTGGTGTTTGAAGTGCGCGAAGGCCGTGTGATTGAAGTCAACCGCATCAGCTTTACCGGCAACCGGAAATATTCAGACCGCCGTCTGCGCGGGGCGCTGGAAACCAAACAGGCGGGCCTGTTCCGTACGTTGGTGCGCAAGGATACTTTCATTCCGGAACGGCTGGACTTTGATAAGGAAAAGCTGCGGAACTTTTATCTGAAACGCGGTTACATCGACGCGCAAGTGCTGTCGTCCTCGGCTGATTTCGCGCGGGAGCGGGACTCCTTTGGTGTAAACTTTCAGGTTCAGGAAGGCCAGCAATACAGGTTCGGTAAACTGACATTGTCCAGCCCCGAACAGGACGTGAATATCGAGGATTACCGCAGCGCGATGAAGGTCAACGAAGGCCGCGTTTATAATCCTGAACTGGTGAACACCACGCTGGAGCGGCTGGACGTGATCTCTGCCCAGCTGGGACTGCCCTTTGTGCAAGCCCGCCCCAACGTGACGCGCAACGATGATACTCGCACGCTCGACATTAATTTCGAACTCGCGCGGGGGCAGAAACGCTTTGTGGAGCGGATCGATATTGAAGGTAACAGCAATACGCTTGACCGTGTGATCCGCCGAGAGTTCGAGACCGTTGAAGGCGATCCGTTTAACGCCCGTAAGGTTCAGGAAGCAACCGACCGGATTCGCGCACTGGGCTATTTCGCCAATGTGGACGTGCAAACAAGGCAGGGCTCTGCGCCTGATCAGGTTGTGATTGACGTGAACGTCGAAGAGCAACCGACAGGGTCACTTGGCTTTGGTGTCGGCTTTGGTACGGACTCCGGTCTGAGCGGCAGCATCACCTTAACGGAAGATAACTTTCTGGGGCGCGGGCAGCAGGTCGGCGTGACAATCAGCACAACAAGCGACGAGCGGGAATACTCTTTCACTTTCACCGAACCAAAGATGTTCGACCGGGATCTGTCCGGAACGATGACCTTGTCCTATCAGACCACAGACGATGACGATCTTACGTTCAACACCAGCCAGATCTTGATCAGGCCAAGTCTCGAATTTCCTATCGGGGAAAGCTCTTCGTTGGAAACATCGCTCCAATTTGCCAGCAACGAGGTGATCCCGGACTCAGATTCCTCGCCACTTATTCGGGCAGAAGAGGGCAAAAAATCATCTTTCGGGGTTGGCCTTGGATATACGTTTGACCGTCGGAACTCTCCGGTGGATCCAACTGCTGGCTTTATCTTCAGCATTGACCAGACGCTGGCCGGTTTTGCGGGCGACGACAAATACTACAAGGCTATTGCCAATGCCAAAGCCTACCGTAGTATTTTTAACGAAGAAGTTGTTCTTTCAGCTGAGATTGAGGGCGGTTATCTGAAAGGGCTCGGCGGTAACACCACCAGCATTATCGACCGGTTCCAGTTAGGCGGTAACTCCTTGCGCGGGTTTGAATCCTACGGGATCGGTCCGCGTGATGTTAGTTTGGACGGCAGCGGCGAATCTTACGATGCGGCGCTTGGGGGGAACTTCTACGCGGTGGCCCGCCTTGAGGCGAGCTTTCCGATCGGTCTGCCAGAGGAATATGGAATTTACGGCGGTTTGTTCCTTGATATGGGCAGCCTCTGGGGGTTGGACACAACGTCGGCCGGTGGTTCAACAGCGTCCTCTTCGGACTTTGAACTGCGTTCAGCCATCGGGGTGTCTCTGTTCTGGGATACAGCGCTTGGGCCGCTCCGGTTCAACTTTGCCAAGCCGATCGATTATGTAGAAGGTGTGGACAAAACCGAGTCTTTCAACTTCACCATCGACACCCGCTTTTAAGGGATGGTGCGGATGACAGGCAGGACGCTGGGTCTTGGCGCGGTTCTCTCAACCTCTTTCCTCGTTGCAGTGGGGTCGGGGGTGGCCGCGCAGACGCGGGATTTTCCGCTCTATGACCAAGCACTGCCGGTTGTCAGCATCAACCGCGAAGCACTGATCCAGCGCAGCGATCTTGGACGGCAGCTGTCCGAGATGCTGGCGGAACGCCAGTCGGCATTGGTGGCTGAAAACGAAGAGCTGGCAGCGCGATTGGAACAGGAAGAACTGGACCTGACCGAACTGCGCAAATCCATGAGCGCGGAAGAGTTTACGCCAATGGCCGAGGCCTTTGACGCCAAGGTCAAAAAGACCCGCCGCGAGCAGGACCAGAAATCCGTCGATCTGGCCAAGACACTGGAATCCATGCGTTTCCGGTTTTTCCGCCAGGCCGAAAACATCATCGTGCAGCTGATGCAGGAACGGGGCGTCATGTTTGTGCTGGACGAAAGCGCCGTTTGGATGAGCCAGGGCGGCGATGTTACAAACACTGTCATAAAGCGGATGAATTCCGCCTATGCTGCAGGCGAATTATCCATTGAATAGGCTTTGGTGTGCCGATGCTGCTGTGGTTCCACTGGAACCGTGATACGAGGCAGGCTAAAGTTGGTTTTCTAGAACAAAGGAAGAAGTAATGGCAGACGGCGAGACCGGCAACACGTTGTTAACCGCGGATATTCAGGAAATTAAGCGGATGATCCCCCATCGGTATCCGTTCCTGTTGATCGACCGCGTGAAAGAAATCGACCTGAACAAAAGCGCCGTTGGCATCAAGAATGTCACCTACAACGAGCCGCATTTTCAGGGTCATTTCCCCGCCAGCCCGATCATGCCCGGTGTCACGATCGTCGAAGCGATGGCCCAGACGGCTGCTGTGCTGGTGGTCATGACGCTCGACATGATCGACAACGACATGCTGGTTTACTTCCTGTCCATCGACAAATGCAAATTCCGGCAGCCTGTCACACCGGGCGATCAGCTTGAACTGCACGTCAAAGTGATCCGTGGTCGCGGCAAACTGTGGCGCTTCTCCGGTGAGGCGATGGTGGATGGCAAGGTTGTGGCCGAAGCCGAATTTAACGCAATGATGGTTCCACCAGAGGATCAGTAAACATGGCTGTTCATGAAACTGCTACTGTCCACCGCATGGCGGTGGTCGAAGAGGGTGCTGTGATCGGCCCTGACTGCAAGATCGGCGCTTTCGCTGTGGTCGGGCCGGAAGTCACGCTCGGGCGCGGGGTGGAACTGAAATCCCACGCAGTTGTCGAAGGCTGGACGGACATCGGCGACGAAACCGTGATTTTCCCCTTCGCCAGTATCGGGCACATTCCGCAGGACCTAAAATTTGGCGGTGAGCGGACCAAGCTGGAGATCGGCAAGCGCAACCGGATCCGGGAACACGTGACGATGAACCCTGGCACCGAAGGCGGCGGCGGGCTGACCAAAGTCGGCGACGACGGGCTTTATATGATGAGCGTTCATATTGGCCATGATTGTATTGTCGGCAACAATGTGGTTCTGGCCAATAATGCCTCGCTCGGCGGACATTGCCTGATCGAGGACGACGTGGTTATGGGGGCGCTCTCTGGCGTTCACCAGTTCTGTCGCATCGGCAAGGGTGCCATGATCGGCGGTCTGGCAGCAGTGGTTGCGGATGTGATCCCTTATGGCACTGTGCTTGGGGATCGGGCCACGCTGGAGGGGCTGAACCTTGTGGGGTTGAAGCGTCGCGGCTATGACAAGAACACCATTAACGGCATGCGCAGCGCCTTCCGTCTGTTGTTTAACGGCACCGGTTCGCTGAAGGAGCGGGCGTCGAGCCTGCAACTGGAATACGCTTCCAACGCGCTGGTTCAGGATGTGACGGATTTTATCCTTGATGAAACCAGCCGCCATATGACGACACCAAAAGCGGGCTGAGGCATGGGCAGCGCACCGGATCTGCAACCCCTAGCGATTGTTGCTGGTGACGGGGATTTGCCCAAGCTGCTGGCCGAGGAATGTCAAAGGTCCGGTCGCGATTATGTTCTGGTGCTCTTCGCCGGTTTTGCACCGGACTGGACCGGCGGCCTGCCAGTGATCAACGCGGAGTTTGAAAAGCCCGCCCGCATGTTCAAAGCCTTGAAAGCGGGCGGTTTTCGCGCTGTTACCTTTGCCGGTGCGATGCAGCGCCCGCAACTTCGCCCCTTGAAGTTCGATTGGAAATTCCTGCGGCTGGCCCCGACTTTGCTGCCCGCAATGAAGTCGGGTGACGATGTGACTCTGCGCACCATTACCGCGATTTTTGAATCCGAAGGGATGGAAGTTCTGGGCGCGCACGATGTGCTTGCAACGCTTCTTGCCCCGAGCGGGGTGCAGACGGTGGCCAAGCTTTCCAAAGCGGATTGGGCTGACATCAAGCGGGGATTTGACATCGCAGAGGCAGCGGGACGGCTGGACGTAGGGCAGGGCGCTGTCGTGGCGCAGGGCATCTGCCTCGCAGTGGAGAGCATCCAAGGCACCGATACGATGTTACGGTTTGTGGCGGAAACAGGAGACGCTTTCCGGCTCGACAAAAATGGCGCACGCGGGGTGCTGTGCAAGCTGCCAAAACCCGGACAGGACTGGCGCACGGATCTGCCGAGCATTGGCCCCGCGACCATTCGGGCGGCCGCCAAAGCAGGTCTCGCCGGTGTAGCGGTGCAAGCGGGCGGCGTCTTGGTGCTTGGGCTGGAACAAACCGTCGCGAAGGCGGATGAGTTGGGCCTGTTTCTGGTGGGTGTCGGGCGAGACGAGGCGCCTAATGACAGCGCGGGAGAGACCCCGTGAAAGTGTTCATACTCGCAGGGGAACCGTCCGGCGACAAGCTGGGTGGCGCCCTGATGGCGGGGCTGAACAGCCTGCATCCCGAGATTGATTTTAAAGGAGTCGGCGGCGCTGCCATGCAGGCCGAAGGGCTGGACAGCCTGTTTGATATGGACGATCTGTCCGTTATGGGGCTGCTAGAGGTGCTGCCCCGTATTCCAAAACTGTTGCGTCGGATCAAACAGACCGTGGCCGCAGCAAACGCATTTCAGCCGGATGTGCTGATCACCATAGACAGCCCCGATTTCTGCCTGCGGGTGGCCGAAAAGCTGAAATCAACGCGCCCGAACCTGAAAGTGGTGCATTACGTTGCGCCCTCGGTCTGGGCGTGGCGGCCGGAGCGGGCAGCGAAAATGGCCCGCCATGTGGATCATGTGCTTGCACTTCTCCCGTTCGAGCCACCCTATATGACCGCCGCAGGCATGAGCTGTGATTTCGTTGGCCATCCCATCGTGGCCGAACGCCAGCCGACGGGTGAAGAAACCGCCGCGTTTGCGAAAGAGCAGGGCATTGATCTGAATAAGGCTGTGGTCTGTCTGCTGCCCGGTTCCCGCAAGGGGGAATTGTCCCGTATGGGGCCGATCCACGGTGAAGTTGCCCGCCGGATCGCCCAGCAGGTGGACGGCGTGCAATTTATCCTGCCCGCCGCCGCTGCGGTGGTGGAACAGGCCAAAACGATGGTGCAGGGGTGGGACGTTGCGCCGTTGATCCTTGATCCACGCGGGTTAGGCGTGGAAGAAAACGAGCATCGCAAGCGGATAGTTTTTGCACTGAGCGACGCAGCGCTTGCGACTTCGGGCACGGTCGCGCTGGAACTGGCGGCGGCGGCCTGTCCGATGGTGGTGGGGTATAAAGCGAATTATCTAACCACGCGGATGGTCAAGAAACTGGCGCAAATCGACACTGCGAACCTTATCAATATCGTCACGCAAACCCGTGAAATACCCGAGTTTTTATTCGAATCCTGCACGCCCGACCAGATCACGCCTGCACTTCTGGCGCTGCTAAAGGACCGGCAGGTTGCGAACGGTCAGAAGCAGGCTTGTGTGCAAACAATGCAAGCACTTGGTCTTGGCGGGGACGATCCGGGCATTCGTGCGGCCCGCTCGGTTCTCGGGTTTCTGGAACGGTCGGTCTAAGGGCCTGCCGGCCCTCTTGCGCATCCGCGCAATTCACCCGCGGATATTGCACCCAAAAAGAGTTGTCGGTTAACCTGTGAACGAGGCGACTTGTGCCTCTGTCACGTCCCGGAGCCTGTCTGGTGCAATCGCAAAGACATGGCGCGGGGTTCCGGCGGCGGCCCAGATTTCATCGAATTCCAGCAGGCGCGGGTCCATGAAGGTTTTGATCGGGTTGAGATGCCCGATAGGGGACACACCTCCGATGGCAAAACCGGTCTGACTGCGGATCAGGGCGGCGTCTGCTTTGCCAAGGGGTTCGCCTGCCACTGCGGTGGCCTGTTCCCCATCCACGCGATTGCCGCCTGCGGTCAGGAACAGGATTGCGGCGCCGCTGGTTTCGCCGCGAAGGATAATGGATTTTGCAATCTGGTCCACCTCGCAACCTTGGGATTGCGCGGCTTGGGCCGCGGTATGGGTGTCGATTGCGGTTTCCACCACTGTGATGTTCAAGCCCAGCGACTCTGCGTGGCGTTGAACCCGTTTCAGACTTTTGCTCATGGATGATTTCTGCGCCGAAAAGCAACGGGATGCAACTGCGACTTGACGGGTTTGTCTGATCCGCGCAATGTCCGAGTATGACCTTGGAAACACAGCTAAAATCCGCTCCCGTCCCGTATAATCCTGAACTCGCCGTTGAGGCGCGGGAACGGTTTAACGCACATTCAGCCCTGACAGGCAATCTTGTGGCCGGAATGGCGGGCAGCAGTGGCTATTTGCGCGGACTGTTACAGCGGGAGGCCGACTGGTTTGAAGGCGCGCTCGGGCAGGAACCGGAGGCCTGTTTTGAGGCGCTGTTGTCAGCGATTGACCCTGAAGATGGCGCAAATCTTGGGGCTGCCTTGCGCATAGCAAAGCGGCGGGTGGCGTTACTGCTGGCTGCCTGTGATCTGGGCGGTGTCTGGACGCTGGAACAGGTCACGCACCATCTGACCCGTTTCGCCGATTTTGCCACAGACACGGCGTTGCGGTCGCAGATAGCAACCATGATTGCCCGCAAAAAGCTGCCCGGTTGTGGCCCCGATGATATTGCCGATTGTGCGGGTATTGCGGTTCTGGCGATGGGGAAGATGGGTGCTTATGAGCTGAACTATTCCTCGGATATTGACCTGATCGTGTTGTTCGACGACGAGCGTCATTCAGATGACACCATTGATGACGTGCGCATGGCGTTCCAGCGGGCCACACGGAATATGGCCAAAATGTTGTCCGAAGTCACGGCAGAGGGCTATGTCTTTCGCACCGACCTGCGCTTGCGGCCCAATCCGTCTGTCACGCCCGTTTGTGTGCCGATGGATGCGGCAGAGCGGTATTACGAAAGCGAGGGGCGCACGTGGGAACGAGCGGCTTTCATCAAGGCGCGCCCCTGTGCGGGAGATATGAAGGCGGGGGCAGCGTTTTTGCAGCGGATCGCCCCGTTTGTCTGGCGTCGTCATCTGGATTTTGCGGCCATTCAGGATGCCCATGACATGCGGTTGCGCATCCGTGAACACAAGGGGTTGGGCGGACCGATAGAGATTTCGGGCCATGACATGAAGCTCGGGCGCGGTGGTATCCGCGAGATCGAGTTTTTTGCCCAGACCCAGCAGTTGATCGCAGGCGGGCGCGATGCGGAACTGCGCTGTTCGGGCACACTCGACGCGCTGGCGGGGCTGGCGCAGAAAGGCTGGGTGCCCGACGAAGTGGCAGAGAACCTGACCGCCGCTTACCGCGCGCACCGCACAACAGAACACCGCATCCAAATGTTGCGCGATGCCCAGACCCATGTGATGCCCACGAACGAAGAAGGGCTGGCGCAGGTCGCAAATCTGTCAGGCTGGTCTGACGTGGACGGGTTTCTGGCCGATCAAACGGCCCGATTGCAAGGTGTGCATGACCGGATTGAAACGCTCTACAACCCTGTGTCCAATGGTGAAGACGGGAATGAGGTCGTCGCGCTCGATCCGGCATTGCGCGAGCAGATGGACAGTTGGGCGGCGCTGCCTGCTTTGCGATCTCGCCGGTCCGTCCAAATATTCGAGCGTCTGCGCCCCGAGATCGAACGCCGTATCGCAGGGGTGAAATGGCCGGAATTTACCTTGCGCCAGCTTGATTCCTTTATTCGCCGCTTGCCAGCGGGCGTGCAGCTCTTCTCGTTGTTTGAGGCGAACCCGCAGATACTCGACCTGTTGCTCGATATCTGTTCAACAGCACCCGGACTGGCGCAATATCTTGCCCGTAACACAGGCGTGTTTGATGCGGTGCTGAGCGGGGCGTTCTTTGGCGATCTGCCGGACGCGGATGGCTACGTGAAAGGCGCGCAAGCCGCGTTGAACGGTGTGACGGATTATGAAGATGCGCTGAATACGGCACGGCGCTGGCAGAAGGAACAGCATTTCCGCATCGGTGTCCTGATGCTGCGCCGCTTGGCAGGGCTGGAGGAAGTGGAGCGCGCCTATTCCGATCTGGCCACTGCTGTGCTTCGGGTGCTTATGCCGTGGATCGAAGCGGATATCATCCGGCGCTATGGCCGGTTTGATCAGCAATCCGTGAGCATCCTTGCTATGGGCAAGCTCGGCTCTCGTCAGATGACATCCAGCAGCGATCTGGACCTGATCCTGCTTTATGATGTGGAAGGGGATATGTCGGACGGGCGCAAGGGGCTGTCCGCGCCCCAGTATTTCGCGCGGTTGACGCAGGCGATGATCATGGCGCTGTCCTCTCCTATGGCGGAAGGGGAACTCTATGAGGTGGACATGCGTCTGCGCCCCAGTGGCCGACAGGGGCCGGTGGCCACGTCAATCAACGGCTTTGCGGCCTATCAGCGGGATGAGGCTTGGACCTGGGAACATCTTGCCCTGACACGGGGGCGGGTTGTTGCGGGTGACAGTGCCAAGGTGGATGCGGTGCGCGACACGGTGATTTCCAAGGAGCGCCGCCCCGAACTGGTGCGCGAAGATGTGGCAGCGATGCGCGCGCGTCTGGCGGCCGCCAAGGGCAGCCGCGCCTCGGTTTGGGAGGTAAAGGACATTGCGGGCGGTATTCTTGATATTGAATTGATCGCCCAGATGGTGGCGCTTCTGGAAGGCAGCGATACCCGTGATCCCCGCGACCAGCTTTCCGCTGCGAAGGATGGCGAAGTCGCCGCGCTGGCGGATGTGCACCGGCTGTTGTGTACCGTGCAACAGGCCCAAAGGCTGGTGATTGAGGGGCGGTTTGACCCAGACAAGCTGGGCACGGATGGAATGGGGTTTGTGGTTGGTTTCGCCGGTTTTGAAAGTGCGGAGGCTTTGGAGTCGGAGATTCTGACGCAATGTTCCCACGCAGAAGCGGTGATTGCGCGTATTCTGACACCGGAGTGACGCCTATAGAATTGTTTTCCGTCGGTGCGGCTGTTAACCGGAAAGGCGAATAGGAGACAACATAATGGTTTTCAAAGGCAATCTGGATATCGACCCCCGTGGCCTGATCTATGAGGCATACCGCCTTGATATCGGGCCGGAGGAGTGCCGTAGTATTTTTCTCGACTGGGCGATGGGCACACAGCTTGGCGCGGATATGTCCGCCATGTTGCAAACGCTGCTGGATGAATATGCAGGAAACGCCCCTGATCATGCCATGACGCAGGTTTTGCGCGAAGGGCTGCAAAAAATGGACCGTCCCTTGGGGCGGCAAGGGGGACGGGCGCGCCGCATTTCCTGACAGCGGCGGCGCCCTTCAAGCCGCCTTATCCGGCGTTGCGGGACAGGGAATCCAGTATCCGCGCCCAGCTGCGAATGCCTTTGTGGAATGACCGCAGATCGTATTTTTCATTCGGGCTGTGGATCTGGTCATCATCCTGCCCGAAGCCGATCAGCATGGATTCAGTGCCGAGGATTTTCTGGAAGTGTCCCGCAATCGGGATGGAACCGCCGCAGCCCACGTAAACTCCATCATTTTCCCACTCATCCGAAAGAGCCGTGCGTGCGGCTTCAAAGGCAGGGTGGGTGATTTCCATGTTGGATGCAGGGGCTGCGCCGTAGTCGATGAAATCCACGCTGCAATCTGCGGGCAGATGGGTGCGGATGTGATCCTGAAAAGCGGCGCGGATTTTATGGGGGTCTTGTGTGCCGACCAACCGGAAGCTGACTTTGGCGTGGGCTTGTGACGGGATTACAGTTTTGGATCCTTCGCCGGTATATCCACCCCAAATGCCGTTCACATCACAGGTCGGGCGTGACCAGATTTGTTCAATCGCAGAGCGGTCCTTTTCGCCTGCCGGAATGCTTAGCCCGACATCGCCAAGGAAGCTGTCCGCGCTCCAATCAAGGTTGCGCCACTGTTCGGCTACCTGTTGCGGCAGTTCCGGCACACCTTCGTAAAAACCGGGCAGTGTGACAGCGCCGTTTTCGTCATGCAGTGCCGCCAGCGCCTTGTTTAGCACGCGGATCGGGTTGCGGGCGGGGCCGCCAAACATGCCGGAGTGCAAATCCTTGCTTGGTCCGGTAATCGTCACCTGCTGGCCGACCAACCCGCGCAGCATCGTCACGATAGACGGTGTTTTCGGAGTAACCATGCCGGTGTCACATATCAGCGTAATGTCCGATTTCAGCTCTTCCACGTTTTCCTTCAGGAATGGCACAAGGGACGGAGATCCGGATTCTTCCTCTCCTTCAAAGAAAATTGATACCTTAACGGGAAGGGTGCCGGTAACGGCTTTCCACGCGCGGCAGGCCTCTAGGAAGGTCATCAACTGGCCTTTGTCATCGGACGATCCGCGCCCGCGAATGACTTTGCCGTTTGGCGTGTCCTCAATCGCGGGCTCAAACGGGGGATTGTCCCAAAGTTCAAGCGGATCAACGGGTTGTACGTCGTAGTGACCATAGAATGTGACGTGGATGCCGTTGCCGTCCTGATGGCCGATCACCATTGGATGACCGGGAGTCGGACGTTTGGATGCCTCAAAGCCAAGGCTCTGAAGATCTTCCACCAGCCAGTTGGCAGCCTTATCGCAATCTTGCTTGTACGCGGAATCAGTAGAGATGGACTGGATGCGCAGCAAGTCCAGCAAACGGTCCTGTGCCTTGTCCTGATCGGCATCAATATGGGCGAGAACGGAGTCGAGTGACATCATGCGGCCTTTCGGTGTTTGTATTCGGATCGGAAAAACTACACACTGTTTCCAAGCGGAGTTAAAGGGCAATTGGCGGATGATGTCTGAAATCTTGAAGCGTTTGATCAAAGTGGTTTTCGTAGGTGCGGGCGTAGCGTGTAGCACAGGGGCAGGGGCCGATCCGCTGTTCCAACAACCCATCGATTGCACCTTGGGAGACACCTGCGAAATCCAGCAGTTCATGGACCATGACACCGGCGCGGGCAGTCGCGACTTTGCCTGTGGCGGGGCCAGTTATGACGGGCATAAAGGCACCGATTTCCGCGTTTCTGTACCGATGATGGATGCAGGCGTTGCCGTTCTGGCTGCCGCGGACGGAGTGGTTACGGGCCTGCGCGATTCCATGACAGATCGTCGTATCGTCCTGCCCGAGGACCGTGAAGCGGTAGAGGGCAAGGAATGCGGTAACGGCGTCGTGTTGCGTCATGAGGATGGTTGGGAAACCCAGTATTGCCACATGAAACTCGGCTCTGTGATTGTGGAAAAGGGCCAGCAAGTCAGCGCAGGTGATCCCTTGGGCGAGGTCGGCCTGTCCGGAAAAACCCAATTTCCCCATGTCCATCTTTCGGTGCGTAAAGATGGCGTGCCAATCGACCCGTTCGCGCCGGATTATGACGAGGAAGCGTGTTCTTACAGCCCAAATGGGACGCTTTGGGAGGATCAATTTGCGCAGGCTTTTACCTATCAGCCGGTTAAGGTCGTTGACCTCGGGCTGGGGGATCGGGCGCTGGACATGCGCGATGTGGTGGACGGGCGGTGGGCCGGTTTCACTATTGAAAAGAACGCACCTCTGGTGGTTTTCGGGCTGGCGGTGAACGGGCAGGTGGGCGACCGGTTGCAACTGGTTCTGGACGGTCCCACTGGCAACATCGTGGATATTACACAGGATGGTTTAGGCAAACCGCAGGCCCAGTGGTTCGCTTTTGCTGGTAAACGCCAACCCGCAGGTGGCTGGGGGGCCGGTCGGTACCAGATGACGGTCAGAGTGCTGCGCGGGGGCGTAACCCTGCATGAACGCAGAGACACGGCCGAACTGGCACCCTGACAATTTTTTTGCCGGCCTAACCGGGTTTTACGATTCGCAGCTTGGGCACTGGCAACCGAAACTCACCCAACAGAGCGGTTAAAACGCGAATGTGCTTCTGGATGCTGTAGCCCGCCGCGCCCTCTTTACGATCGGTTTCCATCAGGGCTTCACGCCGCAGCAGGGTCTCTATCGCCAGATCGCGGGTGGGCGTGCGGCTGGTCCCTGTAATATATCGTAAATCAGAGTCCCGCCGATACTGTGCCAGACCCAAACGGGCGGCACTGATCAGAATTTTCGGTCGACGCAAATTACTTAATATTTCGTGTGATTCGAACATAATAAATTTCCTTTCCCGCCCTGCTTAACCACAGGAAAACAACCGTTGCGCGAAACAGATTTCAGCGAACTGTGGGTAAACTTCGATTTATCGTTTGGAAACAATAGATGGGTTTTGTGGATAACTTTAACTAAGTTTTCAACAATTCAACCACTAGTTAATTTATCCCTCGCTATTTCAGGGTAAGCAAAATATGGAAACTACGCGAATGCAGAGACAGTACAAACAACCAGAGACCATAAAACCACGAGGTAACCTCGAAGAAGCCGCCGCCAGTTATCTGGCCCATGTGGTTAACGGAGAGAGCATCCGCTCCATTGCACAGGGCAAAAATGTGCACCCGTCCACCATTATGCGGCGCATCCGCAAGATCGAAACCATGCGGGACGATCCGGTGTTGGACCAATACCTGAACAGCGCCGTGGTGCGCGGAAAGAAGCTCGTCGCGCCGCTTCGTCCAGCATTGGCGGGGACCGGACCCGAAGTTTTGTCTGCAGCGGAAATGACCCTGTTGCGACGCCTTGGCGAAACAGGCGCGCAACTGGTGGTGTCAAAAGGTCTGAAAAAGGCGATGGTGATGCGCACCAATCCCGATAAAACCCAAAGCCGGACCGCCGTTGTGAATGCCCATCTGGCAGGATCATCCGTGATCAAGGACTGGCTGCGCTGCGTTAAAACCGGCCGTATTTCCCTTTATGAAGTCACCGAGGCCGGCCGCGCAGCCCTGAAACGCGCCATTGCGCAGGATACGATCAAAGGCAAACCGCAGGACGAATGTAGCGAGTCGCCAAGCACCTTTAGCGAACAGCATAAGGAATGGGGGGAGCGGGTGATCCATGACCCCGATCGCGGAATGGAACGCAAACGGGTCAATCTGCGGGAAAGCCCCCTAACGGTGCTTGGGCGTAAGAAGGACCGCTTCGGCACCCCGTTCCTGAACGGAGAGCTGATCGCGGCGGGGGATCGCCTGCGAGAGGACTTTGAACTGGCGCAAATGGGGCCCCGCGTCGGGCAGAACTGGGATCGTTTTCTGACCGGCGGGCAGCGGGGGGGCTTTCGCAGCAGCAGTGGCGGGTCAAACGCTGCACAAGAACGGCTGAGCGCTGCTCTTAGTGCGCTTGGCACGGGTTTGGATGACATCGTGCTGCGCTGTTGCTGCTTTCTGGAAGGGCTGGAAGCGGCAGAGAAAAAGCTTGGCTGGTCGGCGCGCTCTGGCAAAATTGTCCTGCGTATCGCCCTGCAAAGGTTGCGGGATTACTACGATACGCAGGCCAAGGACGAGTCGCGCCTGATTGGCTAGCATTCAGGCGTCGAGGGCCTTTACAATGTGGCAAAAGTCGGATGCTTTCAAAGAGGCACCGCCCACCAGCCCGCCGTCTACATTGGGAATTCCAGCAATATCGCTGGCGTTTTTGGGGTTCATAGAGCCGCCGTAAACGATCCGCATGGCTTGCCCTTCTTCCCCGAAGCGCTTGACCAGTGCGTCACGAATAAAACCGTGGACCGCGCCGATTTCTTCCAGTGTCGGGGTTTTGCCTGTGCCAATGGCCCAAACCGGTTCATAGGCAATCACCAGTGTTTCCGACGTGGCACCATCGGGTGTGGAGCCTTGTAGTTGACGGCCAACAACGTCCAGCGTTTGACCGGCCTCCCACTGTTCCAGAGTTTCCCCGATACAGACAATAGCTGTCAGATCTGCGTTCCAAGCCGAAGTGGTTTTCGCCCGAACCTGCGCATCGGTTTCGCCATAGCTTGCACGCCGTTCGGAATGGCCAAGGATCACGTAGCTGGCCCCTGAATCGGCCAGCATTGGCGCAGAAATATCGCCCGTGTGCGCACCAGAGGTATTTGCGTGGCAATCCTGACCGCCCACTTCGATCTGCATATCATTGCTGACCTCAACCATAGGGCCGATCAGCGTGGCGGGGGGACAGATGACAATATCGCAGCGCGCATCGGGGCAGGCATCGTGCAGGGCGCGCACCTCGTCTAGTGCTTGACGCAGGCCATTCATTTTCCAATTACCGGCGGCGAGTTTTTTAGGCATGTTGTTTTGTCCCATCCCGTTAGTATTTTAGCCCGTAAACCGGACATTACGGGATCACTTACAGCATATTGAAACCGGCACCAAGGGCGCGGGGCTACATGCCCTCAAACTTGATGGATTCGCCGCAACCGCAGGCTTCGGTCACATTGGGATTATTGAACTTGAAGCCAGCTTCCAGCAAGGACACTTCATAGTCGATTTCCGTGCCAAACAGGAACATCTGGGCCATTGGCGCGATCATCACGCGGGCGCCTTCCTGTTCCACAACTTCGTCCATCGGGTCCACTTCGTCCACGTATTCCATCGTGTATTCCATGCCCGCACAGCCGCCTTTTTTCACGCCAATGCGCAGGCCTTTTTTGTCGCCCGAGGTCATCAGTTTAACGATTTGCGCTGCTGCGTTGTCGGTGATCGACACAGCTTGTTTTCCTGGAATTCCAAACATTTCAGTCTTTCGAAGCTTGTTACGGGTCTAATATAAGGGGACGTCGCGCAAAATAGAACCCCGTGGCGCAGTTCTGGGTGGCTTGGTAACGCGACTGTGCTTAATCGTCTGGGCCGTGTCAAAGGTCTCCATAGGGCGGTAACGTCTTGGTAACCATTTGAAAAATCACATAAAGCCCAGTTCAAGCCGCGCTTCGTCGGACATCATATCCATGCCCCACTGGGGTTCCCAGACCAACTGCACGTTGGCTGTTTGCACACCTGGCACTGCCATTACGGCGTCTTCAACCCAGCCCGGCATCTCTCCGGCGACCGGACAGCCCGGCGCTGTAAGGGTCATCAGAATATCCACCACGCCAGCGTCGTCGATTTCGATGGTGTAGATCAGGCCCAGATCGAAGATATTCACCGGAATTTCTGGGTCATGCACGGTGCGGCATGCCTCGGTGATGGCCTCGTGCAACGGATGGTCCGTAGTCGATGGCTTGATCAGGGGTTGACCTTCGAGGTGTTGATTTTCGGCGTTCATGACAAGGGCCTGCTGTTTAATTCCTGACGGTTCTTATATGGAATCTAAGGCGGAGTGTCCAGTTTACAAGAATGCCCGACCTGCGGCGATTTTGCGTCGCCGCTGATCTTTGCGAACTGGACACTATTATAGACTGGTTACAACGACTTACGAGTTCGGTTAGGGCGAACGCTCCGTTCGATGTGGTCCATCAACTTACCGGCCACATTGCGCTGGCTGGCTTTTTCGATGCCTTCCAGTCCCGGAGAGGAGTTCACCTCCAGCACTTTGGGTCCTTCTGAAGAGCGCAGAAGATCGACGCCCGCGAAGTTCAGTTTCATCGCCCGCGCGGCCCTGATTGCAGTCTCCCGTTCGGATTTAGTGATTTTGACGGCTTCGGCTACACCACCCTGATGCAGGTTAGAACGGAACTCTCCGGCGGCGGCCTTACGTCTGATCGCGGCAACCACTTTGCCGCCGATTACCAGACAGCGCACGTCTTCACCGGCGGCTTCCTTCACGAAATGTTGAACCAGAAAATCTGCCTTCAGCCCACGGAACGCAGAGATAACGCTTTCTGCGGCCTTTTGGGTTTCGGCCAACACAACGCCTTTGCCTTGGGTGCTTTCCAGCAGTTTCACAATTAGCGGGGTGGAACCGGCGATTGAGATCAGGTTCTTTGTGTCCTTTGGTGACGATGCAAAAGCCGTGGTCGGCGTGCCAATCTTATAGCTCGCCAGAATCTGGTGGGCATGCAGTTTGTCGCGGCTTGATGTGATCCCGTCAGACCCGTTTACACAGTAGGTGCCGATGGTTTCAAACTGACGCACTACCGCCGTTCCATAGGACGTAATAGAGGCGCCAATACGAGGGATCACCGCATCATAGCGGGGTAGGGTCTTGCCGTCATAATGGACTTCGGGTGCCGTTGTGCGGATGTTCATATAGCAGCGCGTGGTGTCGATCGTTTCGATCACATGATCGCGGGATTCTGCCTCTTCGATCAGGCGGCGAGTGGAATAGTTGTTCGGCTCTCTTGTCAAAATCGCAATTCTTAGCGGGCGTTTGGGCGCGTTTGTCAGGGATTTCTTATACAAATCGAACGAAAGCTCTGGTTGGTTAAACCCTTCCGTTGGATTGATCGTGGTGCCCGCAGGGAAAGCCTGACGCCCCAACAGCATCCGGTAGGCCATGTTCTTGCGATCTGACAGGGTGACTTCGATGGGCCAGGTCTGTTCGCCAAAACGCACATTCGTCTGGATCACGATGCGGGATTCGCGCTCGCCGTTGGAGCTGGTCACTTCGCGCTGGTCGATCACATCGGCAGAGCAGATGACCTCTATGTCGTCCCGCTCTGGAATGGGGTTGATGCCAAAGCGCACGCGGGGGCGATCCGCTGTGCCGAACTTTTCAATGTTGAACGCATGGAGCGCCGATGTGCGCGCACCTGTATCGATCTTGGCTTTCAGGGCGGGCAGACCAAGATCGGGCAGAGAGAGCCATTCCTCCCACCCCAGAATAAACGGTGTGTCGCTGTTGTTTTCTGTATCTGGCATCTGTCGTCCCCTGTCACTTTACGCTTGATTTTATGGGCCATAGCGGTAGAGGGGCGCTATGTCTAACACATTCGGTTTCACCATTTCCGCCCGCCAAGGTCGCGCCCGCACGGGTGTTGTGTCAACACCCAAAGGCGAAATTCGCACGCCTGCGTTCATGCCTGTGGGCACTGCAGCTACCGTTAAAGCGATGATGCCCGAGAACGTCCGCGCCACAGGTGCGGATATTCTGCTGGGCAATACATATCACCTGATGCTGCGTCCGGGTGCGGAACGGATTCACAATCTGGGCGGCTTGCACCGCTTTATGAACTGGGACCGTCCGATCCTGACAGACAGCGGCGGGTTTCAGGTGATGAGCCTGACAGACCTGCGCAAACTGACAGAGGAAGGCGTGAAGTTCCGAAGCCACATCGACGGGTCCGAACATAACCTGACGCCGGAACGCTCAATGGAAATCCAGAAGCTGCTGGGCAGTGATATTGTGATGTGTTTCGACGAATGCCCCGCGCTGCCTGCGGATCGCAAACGCATCGAGGAAAGCATGCAGTTGTCGATGCGTTGGGCGCAACGTTCGCGGGATGCGTTCGGGGATCGTCCGGGCTATGCCTTGTTTGGCATTCAGCAAGGCGGGCTTGAAGAAGATTTGCGCGCCCAAAGCGCCGAGGCTCTGCGCGGCATCGAATTTGACGGCTACGCCATTGGCGGTCTGGCTGTCGGCGAAGGGCAGGAGGCAATGTTTGGCTGTCTGGACTATGCGCCGGGCCAACTGCCCGAAGATAAACCCCGCTATCTTATGGGGGTCGGCAAGCCTGATGACATCGTTGGCGCAGTTCAGCGCGGGGTGGATATGTTTGATTGCGTGCTGCCCAGCCGTTCGGGACGTACAGGTCAGGCGCAAACCCGTATGGGGGCGATCAATCTGCGCAATGCGCGCCATAAGGATGATCCGCGCCCGCTGGATGTGGAATGTACCTGTCCGGCCTGTGCAAATTATTCCCGCGCCTATCTGCACCATGTGATCAAATCACAGGAAATCATCGGCTCCATGCTGCTGACATGGCACAACCTGCATTATTATCAGGAACTCATGGCCGGTCTGCGCGGTGCAATCGCCGATGGAACGCTGGATGATTTCGTGGCCCGTTTCCATGCGCGGCGCGCGCAGGGTGATATTGAAATTCTTTAGTGGGGCAGGGCGCCGTCCTAATTCGCGTCAGCGTCAAATATCTGGCGCAGCAGTCCGGCATCTGCGACCATGAAGACCACCAGATCAAAGGGGTCTGCAGATTTAATGGCGAGTTTCGTGTCCGAAATCTCTAGAAGGTCGCTGATCGCAAATGTTCCTTGCTCCACCATTCCCATCTGCCAGTCCGGCAGACGGCGGGTAGACAGGGTGCCCTCGTCGAGGACTTCGATACCCTTGTGGCGCCAGTCTTTCTCAAGCCGGTGCAAAAGGTCATCGATCTTGTCTTTTGGGCCTTCCAGATATTGTACGAAATTATCCTGCTCGCGGTGAAGGAAGCCGGTAATGTCATCCCGTTTGTTGCAACGATAGCTGGAAATGAGGATGGAATCGTGTTCGCTAGAGTTGCGTGGAATCAGGGCCGAACTTTGGTAAATGAGATAGTGCAATGGGGTCTTCCTTGTGTCGCAACGTGGATAATTCACTGTGTGCGGGTCGGAAAATGGCAGATCTGTTCTAAATACTAGGCAGTGCTGCGTCCTGCTGCAATAGGAAGCTTTGGGAAACGGAGTTTTTCGCGCCTGCGTACTTGCACGCCTATCCACATCACGTCAGTATGGTTTCCAATAAATTCGGCGGTGCTTGACGATCATGCTATCAGATACCACATACTAAGACCGAGAACAGAAGAAGCGGTGTGTTGCTGGTGATCCGGGGCCTGATGCTTCTTGCTAATTAAAGGACGATAAAATGACCAACGCGAGCAGCGTTTCTTACCCAGTACTCCCCTTGCGCGACATTGTGGTGTTTCCCCACATGATCGTTCCGCTTTTCGTGGGACGTGAAAAATCCGTTCGCGCGCTCGAAGCGGTGATGGCTGACAACAAGGAAATCCTTTTGTCCAGTCAGATCGACCCGTCCGAGGACGAGCCGAGTGAAGACAGCATTTACGAAACCGGCGTTCTCGCCACGGTTCTGCAATTGCTCAAATTGCCCGATGGCACCGTTAAAGTTCTGGTCGAAGGCCGGGAGCGGGTGCGCATCACAGAGTATCTGGATAACCCCGATTATTTTGAGGCCAACGCGGATATTCTTGATGAATCCGTACGCGAGCCTGAATCCCTTGAGGCGCTCGGCAACGCAGTTGCCAAAGAATTCGACCGTTACGCCAAGCTGAACAAAAACGTTCCCGAAGAAGCCCTGAGCGCTGCCGCCGAAAGCGATAGCCCTGCCAAGCTGGTAGATACCATTGCGGGCCATCTGAACGTGCGCGTCGATCAAAAGCAGGAACTGCTGGAAGAGCTGGACCTGTCCGAACGGCTGGAGAAAGTCTTTGGCCTGATGCAGGGCGAGATGTCTGTTCTCAAGGTTGAGAAAAAGATCAAATCCCGCGTCAAAAACCAGATGGAACGCACCCAGCGTGAATACTATCTGAACGAACAGATGAAGGCGATCCAGCAAGAGCTGGGCGACGGCGAACAGGGCGGCGACGAATTGGCCGAACTGGAAGGCCGCATCGCAGAGACTAAGCTGTCCAAAGAGGCCAAAGAAAAGGCCGAGGGTGAGCTGAAAAAACTGAAACAGATGTCCCCGATGTCTGCCGAAGCCACTGTTGTGCGCAACTATCTCGACTGGATGCTGTCGATCCCGTGGGGCGTTAAATCCCGCGTGAAGAAAGACCTGAACAAAGCACAGGACGTGCTCGATGCGGATCACTACGGTCTGGAGAAGGTCAAAGAACGCATCGTTGAATATCTTGCCGTGCAACAGCGCAGTGCGAAGCTGAAAGGCCCGATCCTGTGTCTCGTTGGCCCTCCGGGCGTTGGTAAAACCTCGCTGGGTAAATCTGTGGCGAAGGCGACAGGGCGTGAATTTATCCGTATTTCCCTTGGTGGCGTGCGCGATGAAAGCGAAATTCGTGGCCACCGTCGGACCTATATCGGGTCTATGCCGGGCAAGATTATTCAGGCGATGAAAAAGGCGAAAACCACCAACCCGCTGATCCTGCTCGATGAAATCGACAAGATGGGTCAGGACTTCCGCGGTGATCCGGCCTCTGCCATGCTTGAAGTGCTTGATCCAGAGCAAAACGCCAGCTTCACCGACCACTATATGGAAGTGGAATATGACCTCTCTAATGTCATGTTCCTGACCACGGCGAACAGCTATAACATGCCGGGGCCGCTTCTGGACCGGATGGAGATTATTCCGCTGTCCGGCTACACCGAGGACGAAAAGACCGAGATTGCTAAGCAGCACCTGATCAGCAAACAGATCAAGAACCACGGTCTGCGCAAGGGTGAATTTGAAGTCGAAGAGCCTGCGCTGCTGGACATCGTGCGCACTTACACCCGCGAAGCGGGCGTGCGTAATCTGGAGCGGGAACTGGCCAAACTGTGCCGCAAGGCGCTGACCAAGATCGTCAAAGGTGCCGAAAAGGCCGTTGTAGTGACCAAGGACAATCTGGAAGAGTTTCTGGGCGTCAAACGGTTCAAATACGGTCTGGCCGAAGAAGAGGATCAGGTGGGTGTTGTTACCGGTCTGGCCTGGACTTCTGTTGGTGGCGAATTGCTGTCGATTGAGGCGCTTAAATTGCCCGGTAAGGGGCGGATGAAGACCACGGGTAAGCTGGGCGATGTGATGAAAGAAAGCATCGACGCCGCCAGTTCCTTTGTGCGCTCTGTCAGCCCTGAAGTTGGCGTGAAACCGACCGAGTTTGAGAAAATCGACATCCACGTTCACGTCCCTGAAGGCGCAACACCGAAAGACGGTCCGTCTGCGGGTGTTGGCATGGTAACGTCCATCGTGTCAGTTCTGACGCAGATTCCGGTGCGCAAGGACATCGCCATGACAGGCGAGGTGACTTTGCGCGGCAATGTGTTGCCGATTGGCGGGTTGAAAGAGAAACTTCTTGCGGCGTTGCGGGGCGGGATCAAAACCGTTCTCATCCCCAAAGACAACGAGAAAGATCTGCCGGAAATCCCTGACAACGTTAAGGCAGGGCTGGAGATCATTCCGGTCAGCACCGTGCGCGAAGTGCTTAAACATGCACTGGTGCGTGCACCCGAAGCGATTGAATGGGATGAAGCCGCCGAAGAGGCAGCAGCCGCTGCCGCGCTGAAATCTGCATCCGGCGGGGACAAACCAACCGTCGCCCACTAAGCGGGCCGCACATCTGAAAACTATCTGGCGCCACATCCATGTTTATGGTTGTGGCGCTGGTGTTTTGGCCCAATACTTCCCCTGAACCTGACTGAAATCACAACGTAAAGAGGCACCAGCGTGGCTACTTCGACGACATCGACTACCAACCTGACCGACGCGATTGAGACTGACGAGAGCGAATCCGTAACCGTGGTAGAAACCGTGGCCGAAGCCGCAGAGTTTGACGGGAAGATTCGCAAGAAAGACATCTACGACCACGTGACCGTAGCCACCGGCATGCGCAAACGCGAAGTCCGCGAAGCTGTCGATGCGACTTTGGCCTATTTCCACAAATGCCTGAGCGAAGGCCACGACCTGCAAATACCGCCCTTGGGTAAAATCCGCAGTATCGAACGGGGCGAGGGTGAAAATGCCAAGCTAATTCATAAGGTTATGCTGCAAAAACCGAAGTCTGAGAAAAAAGATGACGAGGAAGGTAATTCTTCTCTTGCAGACCCCGGAAACGCCGACTAAAAGGCCGCTATCGGGTCGTTAGCTCAGTTGGTAGAGCGCTTCGTTTACACCGAAGATGTCGGGAGTTCGAGCCTCTCACGACCCACCATAAAAAACAGCTACTTAGCTGTTTTTTGCGAAGTTCTTGCTAGTTCGCTGAACCTGTCGATGTTCAAAATCTCTGCTGCGTCAGCCAAATGCTCCGGCATATAGCGGGCGTATGTCTTGTAAGTGATGGCTGTATTCGAGTGCCCGAGGTATTGGGATACGGCCTCGATTGGCTGGCCCGCGCTCAGCATCTTCACAGCCACAGTGTGACGAATCTGGTGGATGTTTACGCCAACCATGTTCGCGCGCCGCAAGGCAGCATAATAACCAGTCTTCATAGATTTGATTGGCTTGCCATTATATTCGACCACCCAATTTGTTTGCCGAGAATCGTAGGCAGTCTGTAGTGCGGCTCGGGCCATGCGATTCATCGGCACCACAGCACGGCCCTTGCGTGTCACGCCGTCGCTCTTACGCAGGTCAATAACGCCGCGCTCAAAATCCATCTTATCCCATGTTCTGTCCAGGATAGAGCCGACCCGACCACCCGTGGTGAGCAAAAGGATCACGGCTAATCTGATGTGAGGGGCGAGGCAATTATCGATGATACGCACGATTTGTGTGTCCGTTAGGGGCCGGACATCCGAATCTGGCTTCGGCGGTAATTCAATGAATGGTACTCTGTCTATTAAGTTTGTTTTCCCAGCCCATTTTAGGGCACTGCGAAGGTGCCCAAGTTCTGTATGTGCCGAACCAATCTTTCGGCCTGCTGCTAATCGTTGTCTTAGATATCCACGGCAATCATCCACCGTGATCTGGTCAGGCCGTAACTCACCGAAGTGTAGTAATACAGCTTTACCCGTCCATCCCATGGTCTTTGCGGTTGGCTTGGTCCCAAGATGATAGATGTAGGTTTCCCATATGCGGGCCACAGTAAGTCCGTTTGTAGGCTGGGATTCTTTTAGATATCTGTCCCTACCTTCGCTCTCGGCCTCCGCTCTGGTGCGTGCCTTAAGTTGATATCGCTTACGTTTTCCGGACGGCTTCTCATCCCAATAGACACAGTATCCGCCACGGAGACGTCCGATGTTGACTTGCATTGTTCTACTTCCTCTACAGCGGTGGCTGGAATTCTATAAAGATGGCCGAGCCTAAAATGAACGAGTTCGTTCCGTAAACACATATTCCGGACGGTGGTTGCACTTACATCCCATCTTTTAGCGAGGGATTCTGGGGTGAATGGTTTTGTCATAGCTATTTGTCCAACTTAGTTCCGTGCTCTTGCGATATGCCCGCGCCACATGTCGAAATCTGTGCACAGAGCGTGGAATTTGTTTTGTGCTGATCGTTCATTATTCAACTGACTGCGGCTGGTGATGCCACAACAGTCGCGCAGAAATTGTGCTGTCGCACTTGGACTGAATTGTTGACTTGGCAGGCCGCAGCGAGTGGCTGCAAACCGCTGGAACCGATCGTCGTTGCACAACATCCCTGCTTGCTGGGCGCAAGATAGATCGTTGAAGCGGCGCCGTGGCTCGGTGCTCTTGTGTTTCGATGTGATCATTGCAAAACCCGCCGCTGTGGCTGGGGGCCGCTGTCGATTGTTGGCAAAGGCTCCCCTGCGATTTCCAGCATGCAATGGGCTGCCTTGCACCAATTACGGACCACGGCTTGCTTGTTTTCGCCTTGTGCGAAGACATTGTAGACGGTGATGGCCAGCGTTGCGTCAGCTGTCCAACAGCCTTGCTGGATCGGATCTATGATCTGCCCGCCAGTTTCAATCGCGGTGTTGGCCAGAAAGTCCCAGCGCTCGGTGGGCGTATCTTTCTGTTCAATGCGATCGAGAAGGTCTCGGACGATAGTGAAGAGGGGGAGCTGGGTCATGTCGGTTCACCTGTAAGTTCGAATAGAACAGCCGTTGCTGCCCGCTTGCCGACCCGTCTCGCGAGGTTCTGAGTAACCATGTAGTTGGCCGTGGTGCAGCGGGATGCGCTTGCAGGGCCGACCGTTCTGGCGATGTCTTTGCTGGTGAAGGGGCCACCGCGCCACTGCGCGATGAATTGCTCTGCCCGTTCTTGATTGCAGCTTTTGAACTTGAACGTGTTGATGGGGGCCGACGGCATTTTGTGGCGTGGCCTGTGCCCTTCGGCCTTGGCCAACTCAAGCATGCGATTGATCATAAGTCACCGCCTTGTCGGTCGAAGGCCGCTAGTAGTTTGTCAAAGACTCCGCTGTCAGCAATGGCTGCCAGAAAGGGCAGGGAGCAGGTGGAAAAGATAAGAGCCATCATTGCGCCACCTGTGAATGGCTGGCGGCGTACTGGCGCTGGAATTGATCCCAACGCTGTTGCGTCATGAGGTGATCTGTCGGTGTCCCGAGATAATTTAATACTTGCACGGCGTCTTGAATGATCTGGATCGGATGTTCGCAAGGATTTGCCAGGACGATCCGTGCATTTGACAGCGCGCGCAGGGTGGAAATGTTCCGGGTGCGTATGCGTTCATAGCCCTTTGCAGAGCTGGGATGAATAAGGATGATTGCAGTCATGTTGATGCCTCCGTTTTGCAGAAGAGGTATTAGGTATAAAAAACTATGTCAATAAATTTGTAGGTTTATTTACCTATAACGAGTTTCCTTACATTACCTATTCGGAGCATTTTCCGGTAAATAAATAAATTGTACGGCTACCATCGGATCAATTTAGAGTTGTCGATTTTGGGATCATAAAAGCGCCTAAAATATATTCAATTATCCTTGTCTTGAGAATTTGTTCACTTTATGTTCCCGTGATGAGCATTGAAATTTATGATATCTCGGCCGGCGAAATTATTCGTTATCTTCAGTTGATTCTTGATTCAGCTTCGCAGCTTGAACAGTCAGAGCTCGTCCATATCCTAGTAACTCGTGGCGCAAGGCAGGCGGTAATTGAGATATTAGGCGAACAATCTCTAGTTCTTCTTCTGTCTGAGCATGAGACATAAATTCCTCTAGCGTCGTTCCGAGTGCTGAGCAGATCTTCCGCATTGTCGAGACTCTAGGACTGCGGTTCTGGTCGAACATTTGGCGGATAGCACTGTTCGAAAGCTCTGCCTTAACTGCAAGGTTTGATACAGTGAGCTCTGGATCAGCGGCAATTACTGCATCCAGCTTTAAGAGGAAGGGTTCTGTTATAGGTAGTTTAGCCATGTAGTTATTTTGAACTATTTCTTCTGGATCCGCATTGGGTATAAATTGCTTGACCGACTTAGGTATAAAAACCTATCTGTTGGACATGGAAGAATTTATTCGTGAAATAGAAGCCTATGCAAATGCCGTTGGGAAGCGTCCAGGAACGGTCGTTCAAGACGCGAAGTGCGGCGGCGGTCGTACCTGGGCAAGGTGGAAGCTTGGGGACAGTTCCCCGACTTTGGCAATTGTGGATCGCATTCGTGCGTATATGTCTGTTAATCAGCCAAACAGTTCTCAAAAAGAAGACGCGGCGTGAAGGGTGATTATGTATCCCGATGCGGTCTGCCTTCATTTTCTAAAACAAAAGGGGCCGCGCAATGACTGCGGCCCCTTCTGCCCTTTCGACTGTCCATTCCAATGCTCTGTCCCACTCACAAGGACAGCATAGGAGTAAACAGTTGGAAAAGTCTTTCAGAAAAAAATCACATAAAAACAGTAACTTGGATCGGCACACAGTGGATGCGGACCTTGCATGGGTTGGCAAAGCACTGTGGCGGGCCTTGCCTGAAGCGCAGTCAGAAAACGATTTGTGCGAGTTGGCTGCCCAGGTGCTGAGCACGGCCGACCACACCGTTACCCCGCGCACAGTGAAGAACTGGGTGCGCGGGGATAATACACCGCATTTTCGTTACATCCGCTCCATTTTGGTGATGGCGGGGGCTGAAGCGGTGTTCAACCTGATCGACGCGGAGGCAGCATGATCTTTGGGGGCAAAGTGTTCTGGCGCATAGCTGGAAGATTTTATCATAAGCGGTCGCAGCGCAGTCTGCGGCTGCATGGATTGTTTAAAGAGCGATCGGAAAAGTTTTTCCAACGGGTCAAGGGGCAGGGGTGATGGCGGTGATTATCCTTAGGGCGCCCGCAAAACGCGGTCTTCATTGGCAGGCCGAAGCAAGGAGGCGCTCCCATGAGCCATAAAGCAACAAACTGGCTGGCAAGCCTATGTGCGCGTCAGATCGGGGCCAGCGAGTTCAGGGTGCTGTTCCACTTGTGTGATTGCCACAACCCGTCGCAGGGATGTTTCCCGACGCAGGCCTACCTTCTGGAGGCCACGGGGGTGTCAAACGGGACGCTGAACAATGCGTTGAATGCGCTCGAAGGCAAGGGCTTGATCCGCCGGCACCGGGCTTGGGACAAGCGCTCGAAACGGCAAAAACCGACGCGCTATATTCTGGGTTTTGAGTTCGACAAATCAGGTGACCCGTCTCCAAAAACTGGAGACGGAAAACCCAAAAAGCCGTCTCCAAAATCTGGAGACGGAGCCGTCTCCAATTTAGGGGGTGACCCGTCTCCAATTTGGAGGGGGAGCCGTCTCCAGCCCACTGGAGAGGTAACCTGTAAAGAACCTGTAATTAACCAGCGCGGGGCGCGCGGGAAGCCGTTTTTCACGGCAGATGAGCGGTTCGAGGCAAAGCAGATTTCTGATTACATTCGAGGCGGTGGGGCGGTCAACGGGCAGCGCATTCCAAGGCGAGTGGCGGAATGTTTGATGGCGGAAGAATTGATTGATGCGGCAGTGGCAAAACACATCGGTTTGAGCTGAGAAAAGGGACAGTGGTGATGGAAACGGCAGAGCAGACAGAGACGGGTGCGGCGCGGGTGAAGCGGGTGGTGCTGGAGCCTTTGGCGGAATTGGGTTTGGCACGACCTGCGGGCATGTCGGCGGCGTTGTTCGAAAAAGCCCAAAGCGGGTTTGCGAACAATCTTGGGTATATGTCCGAAGAGGGCTTGCTGAGTTTGCGCCTGTCGATCGAGGGCAATCTGCTGGGGAAAAACAAAAACCGCTGGATGGATCCCGCCACGGTTTATGCCTGGGCCCGCTCGATCGAGCCGGAGCCGGCAACCGAGCCCGAACTGGTGTTGTCTTTTCTGCGCAGTCGGGCCGGCGAGGAAGCGCTGCGGGGCGGTTACGCGGCTGAGTTGCGCAAATATCTCACCAAATACCGCCGTCCGCCGCTGCCGAACTTTCTGCACCGTCTCGGTGTTGAAGCTGAGGCAAACCAAAGCCGCGTGGTGCGCATTGAAGAAAACCGCGCCTGCGGGCGGGCGCGCCCCGAAGAGTTGAATTGGCTCAAATCTTATCGGAATGCCCAGTCGATCGCCAAAGGCCTCGTTGAAGAGGGTATCAGCAAAAGGGCCGAGCCATGAACATGCGCGTGCAGATCAACGGCGGCGGTGTTGCACAGTCCAATGGCAAAAAGCAGGTCAGCATCCGGCAACTGGTGGAATGGGCCTTCCAGCGCGAATTTGCCCAAATTGATTTTGACAGCGAGCGGCGTTTTGGGGCGGAGCCTGCGCCGTCCTTCGGGATGGAATATCTGCTGCTGGAACGCGCACGGGTCGGGTGCAGCATCGATGGCGGCGGTCGGTCGGAGCCCCATCACGATGCCGAACTGGTCTCGGCGGCGCTGTCGGTTCTGCCGGTGGCGCGGGGCGGGCGGTCCATGGCGGTGCAGATTGCCGAGCTGGCGCGAGTGGGGGCGGTGCCCGATTATATGCCGCGGGCGAAGCCCCATGTGGAACCTGTGGAATGGCGTAGCCATTGGCGGGGGGATTTTGCCAAGACTGTGAAACTTCGTCGAGAAACCTACACCGTGTCAAACAGAATGCGGGCGGTGGATGTCTACTGGTGCCCGATCCGCTATGTGAACTCTGCTGCTGAAGTGGCGGCGGCACGGCGGAATTATCTGGACTGGTGGGCGGCGCTTGATGTGCTGCGGTATACGTTCCAGGCGGGGCGGGATTTGATTGCTTATGAGGTGACGGATGCCATGCCGACACTGATGCCGTGGAAAAAAACGTGTTGACCACAAACTAGGAAGCTTGCCATAAAGCACGTGACCGAAGTGCGCCCGCTGGAGAGTTCCAGACGGGCGCTTTCATTTTTGGACTTCCAATTCACCAACGACACCGCGACCGCACTCGGCTGGGCCTTTAGGCTTAGCTGAGTGCGTATCGGTGTCTGGGGATCAAAACTCACATGCTGCAAATGTCCATTGATACCCGTGCGATTGAGCGCCGGCTGACCCGCCTTGCCACATCCCAGCTGCCTTTTGCGGTGGCGCTGGGGATCAATGATGTGACGGGGCAGATCGCGGCAGCCGAGCGGGACGCAATGGGGCGGGATCTCGATCGCCCGACGCCGTTCACACAACGCGGCCTGACTGTTGATCGCGCCTCCAAGCGCAAACTTACGGGCGTTGTGGGGTTCAAACCTATCCAGGCAGAGTATCTGGCCACCCAAGCGAGTGGAGGTAAGAGGCGCGCAAAGAAACGGGCGGTGCTGGTGCCCGTGGGGTTGCGGGTGAACAAATACGGCAACCTGCCAAAGAATGCGATCAAACGCGCGCTTGCCCGGCCCGATACCTTCTCGGGCAAGGTGCGTGGCGTGGCGGGGATTTATCAGCGGCCAAAAGGCGGCGCCCGGCGGGGGCGGCGGGGTGTCGGTGCTGGCGCAAACACCAAAGGGCTGAAGCTCTTGGTGGCCTATAAAGCCAGCGTATCTTATGCGCCGCGCCTGAAGTTTGTGCCGCGCGCCCATCGGCTGGCGGATAGAGAGATCGGCCCTGCGATTGCAAAACGTCTGCGGCTGGCTGTTCAAACCGCGCGGTGAGGATGGCCGCAAAGCTTTTGGGTCCTTCCGGGCCCCGGGTGTCACGGGGGTAATTCGCGCCCCGTGCGTTTTGTGTGTTTGGGAATTTTTTGAGGGGAAGATTAGGGTTGGTGTTGTTGTTGTGCAGACGCCCTAACGGAAAGGGCGATCATGACACCTGCATCTCCTGAACCTCTGCTGAACCGCGGGCAGATTGCCCAGTGTTTTAACGTCTCGGAAAACACCATCAACAAATGGGTCTCCAAGGGCATGCCGGTGGAGACCGAAGGCGGCAATGGGGTCGCCTATGAGTTCCGGTTTTCCGAGTGCGAGCTGTGGTTCAAAGAAGCCCAGCAGGCAGCGGCGGCTGAGAAAGCGGCGGCCAATGAATTTGTCGCCCAACGCCGCATGGAGTTCTTGGGCGTTGAAAAAACCGATGCGCGGGCGGGGTTTACGCCGGCGCAAATGCGCGAGCTGGCGCAGGCCGAGCTGGTCTGGATGCAGGCGGCAAAACAGCGGGGCGCTTTGGTACCCACAGATGAAATGGTCGAGCTGCTCGATACGGTCTTCTCGGAAATGCGCGCGGGTCTCGATGGGTTGCCCGATTGGCTGGAGCGGGAGTTCTCGCTGAGCGGGGAAGGGGTTGCGGCGGTGATCAAATACAACGACGGGATTCTGCGCGCGGTGCAGCATGCCATCAAAGAGGCGGCGCTCGCGGGCGAGTTGGATGCGGATGATCCGCTGGACTCCGGATTCTTGTGATGGTGACGCTTCCCGATCGACAAGCGGGGGAAATCCCCGAACTGCCGCCGATGCCCCCCCATGCCAGTGCGGCCAGTGTTCTGGTCCAGGCGCTGCCGTCCTTGTCGCCTGCCACGCGGATGGGGGTGGTGGACGCGGCCGAGGCCAATATGAAGGTGAATGCCAACGGGCGGTGGGCGGATTTTGATCGCAACACCACGCCCTATATGAATGAGCCAAGCGATATGACCAACTCGCGGCTCTACCGAGAAGTGATCTTTGCCGGGCCCGCGCGGGCGGGCAAAACCGTGATGCTGCTGGCCACCGTGAGTCACCTCATCGTGTGCGATCCGGGAATCTGCCGGATTGTGCACATGACAGAGAACAGTGGCGAGCAATGGGTTGATGAAGAGCTGATGCCGATGATCGAGAACAGTCCCGAGCTGTCCAGGCGGCAGGGTCGGGGGCGTTCTGATCGCAATATCCTGAGCAAGAAGTTCATTGGCGGGGCCAAAGTTCTGATCGGCGCACCGACAAAGAACTTCCTGTCGGGCAATACCACGCGGGTGGTGTTGTTTACCGATATCGATCGGATGGCGCTCAACATCGGCAAAGAGGGCTCGCCTTTTGCCATGGGCGCGAAACGCACAGAGACTTTGGGCTCGCGGGGTATGACGGTGGCGGAAGCCTCGCCAGGTCATGTGATCACCGATCCGGGCTGGCGCGCGAAGACGCCTCATGAGGCACCGCCCTGTGCGGGAATTCTGGATCTCTACAATGGCGGCACACGGGGCCGCTGGTATTGGGATTGCCCCGAATGTGGCGAAGCCTTTGAACCGCGGTTTGAACGGCTGCGCTATGATAAGACCCTGTCTCCGGCTGAGGCAGGGGCGGCGGCTTATATGCTCTGCCCGCATCATGGCTGTGTGATCGAGCACAGCCAGAAGATTGCCCTGAACCGCGCCGGCTACTGGCTCCACGAAACCCCTGAGGGTGGGCTGGCGCGCTTGGACAGCGGCGACGTGCTCAAATCCGATCGGGTGAGTTATCACCTGAATGGCGCGGCGGCGTCTTTTGCGTCTTGGGCCCGTCTGGTCAGCAAATACGAAACCGCGCTGCAATCTTATAAAAACGGCGGCGATGAAAGCCCGCTGCAGGTGACGATCAACACCGATCAGGGGATGCCCTATTTGCCCCGCGCCATGAGCGACGAAGGCGCGCTGACGGTGGAAGGGCTGCGGGCTTTGTGTCAGCCGCTTGCCCAGAAGATTGCGCCAGAGTGGGCGCGGTTCCTGATCGCCTCGGTGGATGTACAGGCGCATTATTTTGAGGTGCAGATCACGGCGTTTGGTTTGGATGGCCGGCGCGCGATTATCGATCGCTATCCGATCAAAGACGCCCCGGAAAGCGCACCGGGGGCCGCGGGGCGGTTGCTGGAGCCTCATACCTATATCGAGGATTGGGATGCGCTGCTGCCGATCCTGGAGACGGTCTATCCGGTTCAGGGGCAAGATTACGGGTTGCGGGTGATGGCGCTGGCCTGCGACTTCCACGGCAAGCCCGGGGTATCTGATCGGGCCACGGCCTTCTGGCAGAAACGGCGCAAACTCGGCGAGGTCTCAAAGTGGTTCTTTGTACGGGGGCATGGCGGCTTCAAAGTGGAAGGGCGGCAATGGTACCGCGCGCCGCTTCGGGCCAGTGATGGCAAGCCGGCGCGGGATATCAAGCTGCTGAATATCGCCACGGACAAACACAAAGACACAACCTTTGCCAGCCTGTCGCGCCCGGATGGCGGGGCGGGGGCGCTGATCCTCGGGCAGTGGATGTCGGATGATCAGCTGAAAGAGTTCACCGCAGAGATGCGCAGCGACAAAGGTTGGGTGAGACGGCCCAATATGCCGCGCAATGAAAGCATCGATCTGAGCGGATATGCCCAAGCCTTGGCCGAGCACAAAGGTCTTTTGAAACTGGACCCGAGCAATCCCAGACCCTGGGCCCTTGGTGGTTTGGAAAACACCTATGCGGTGGCGATTGCGGATCCGTCTCGAGGCGAAGCGCCACAGATTGCAACTGTCGCCCGCATCGACCCTGTTGAACAGAAGCGCAAATCGCCCCGGCGGATTGCATATTTGGATTGAGACTTATGGCAAACTACACAGAAGCGGATCTTGTAAAAATCAAAGCCATGATTGCGGGTGGGCTGACCCAAGCAATGATTGCGGGCGAGATGGTGCAATATCGCCCTCTGGCGGAGATGCAGAAGATCCAGCGGTTGATCGAGGCGGATCTAGTGGCCGCGGCAAAGCCCGCATTTCCGGTGCGCTATGCATCCACGGATCGAGGGCTTTAGGATATGAAACAATTCTCGAACGCCACGATGTTTGACCGCGCAGTTCTGGCGGTCTCGCCCCTTCGAGGGCTGAACCGGATTGAAGCACGGGCCAAAGCCAACATCCTGATGAACTATGACGCGGGCGGCAACGGTCGGCGTCTAAAAAGCTGGAAGAGGCCCGGCACGGATGCGGATGCGGCGAGCGGTCTGCGGGGGACCATCCGCCAGCGGTCACGGGATATGATCCGCAATGCGCCCTTTGCCAAACGGGCCCAATCGGTGGTCACCAACAATGTGGTTGGCTCTGGCATTGCGCCCTCAATCACGGCCAAAAGCAAAAAGGCCAAAGCGGCCGCAGAGGCGGTGATCTTGCCCTATTTGCAATCAACGGATCTGGATGCGCAGCGGGCGCTTGATCTGGCCTCGATGCAAACGGTGGTCTGCAACAGTGTGTTTGAAAGTGGCGAAGTGCTGGTGCTGCGCCGCACCTTGTCGCCGGGGGATGGGCGTGCCTTGCCGCTGGCGATCGAATTGCTGGAGATCGATCATCTTAACACTACGGTTTTGACCTGTGGCTCCAATGAGGTGCGCGATGGGATTGAGGTGAATGAGCAGGGCATTGCGGTGGCCTATCATATTTATGCGCAGCACCCGGGCGCGGCAACGCGGCGGATCACCCGCAAAACCACCCGTGTGCCGGCGGCGGATGTGCTGCATATCCGGCGGATTGATCGCCCGGGCCAAATGCGGGGCGTGCCTTGGTTGGCCCCCGTGATGCTGACCCTCGGGGAAATGCGCGATTATCAAGAGGCGCAAATTCTCAAGCAAAAGATATCAGCCTTGTTAGCGGGGGTGGTTGAGGCGGGTGATGACGGGGTGCCTAAAGATCACTCGGGGTTAGATGGTCTATCACCCGGGGCGTTTGTTTACACGGAGGCAGGTCAGAAGGTCACCTTCACGGATCCGCCATTGGTGAATGATTATGACGGGGTGATGCGCCTGGGGCTGAGCGCCGTCGCGATGGGGATCGGGATCACCTATGAAAGCCTCTCCGGAGATTTGCGGGGCACAAACTTCACTTCGTTCCGCGCCGGGCGGCTGGAAATGGATAAGAACATCGAGACCTGGCAGCAGCAGGTTTTGATTACACAGTTTTGCAAAGGAGTCGGGCGCTGGGTTTTGGATGCCTTCCGGCTCACAAACAGTCGGGCGGTCGCAGCCGTGGGGATTGATTGGACAGCCCAGGCACGTGCGCTGGTGGATCCCAACAAAGAAATTCCCTCGATCGTAAAGCGCATCGATGGGAAATTGACCAGCTTGCAGCGGGAACAACGTCGCCTTGGGCTTGATCCGGATGTGATTGCCCGCGAGCGGGCGGAAGATGAGGCGCGTTATCCCGCGCCGGAGGCCCCTGCGCCTGAATCAACCGCTCCGAAACCCGCAGCAGACCCTCCCGCACCCGAAGATACCGCCCCGAAACCTAATGGAAAGGAGGTTCCTGATGAGCCTAAGACTTAAAGCCGGAGAGCTTCGGCTGTTCGGCACAATTGTAAAAGACGAGTATATTTGGCCCGAGGATACGGGCTTTTTTTCTGCGCAAATGGTGCTGGACGCGCTGGCAGAGACGCCCGGCGATGTGACGCTTTATGTGAACTCGGATGGCGGGATGCCCTCGGAAGGGGAAGCGATCCGCGCGGCCCTTGAGGCGCATCCTGGCAGAGTCACTGTGAAAGTCACCGGCAATGCCCATTCGGCGGCCTCGCTGATGATCATGTCAGCGGATCATATTGAAATGTCTGCGGGCTCTTTGATGCTGATCCATGATCCTTCGGTCTATGCCAGTGGCAACGCAGCCGAGTTGACGGCGGCGGCCGCTGAACTGGATGTGATGGCCGATGCCTATGCCACGGTTTACGCGGCCCGTGCTGGCATCAGCTTGGAAGAGGCCCGCGCGATCATGAAGGCGGAAACCATGCTGGGCGCGGAGGCGGCGGTTGAAGCTGGCTTTGCCGATGCGGTGACCCGCTTGCCTGAAATGCAAAAAGCCCAATCTCCCGGCGATCGGACGGCTGCTTTGGCGGCGATCACCGTTGCCATGAGCCGCGCTCGAGAAGCGCAGATGAAATTTGAGGCGGCAGATGACCCACGCCTCGAAGCTGGTGAAAGCCAAACAACCGGCCAAGAGGCCAATGAAACCAATGGAGATCCCATGCCAAATAAAAATGTAACCCCGCCTGTTGTTGCGACCCCAGTTGTTGCGGCCGCGCCTGTTCAAACCCCTGCACCTGCGGCTGTGTCCGCACCAGGTGCGGATCCTGTCATGCAGGCCAACCAATCCGATGCGGTTGCGGCCGATCGTCTGCGGATCAAAACCATCCGGATGAACGCCAAGCCCTTCAGTGCCCATATCAGCGAAGCCGAGATTGACCGTATGTGTGATGAGGGCACCAGCGTGGCGGAAGCCAATCAGGTGATTATGAATGCTGCGGCGGCGGCGCAACCGCGCACCTCGCGGGTGGACATCACGCGCGATGAAACCGACACAAAATTGGAAGGGATGATCGGGGCACTGATGCACCGCGCCAATCCGCGGATGCATGCGCTGGAAGGCCCGGCCGAAGCCTTCAAAGGTCTGCGGGTGAAGTCTCTTGCCATGCATCTGGCGGCGGTGGGACGCGGCTTTAATGACATTGAGACAGTGCGTGCTGGTCTGCGCGGCACGTCGCTGATGTCGGGTGCCCTGGGTGTGTCGGACTTTGCCTATATCACCACGGAAGTGATGAACCGGACCCTGCGCGCTGCTTATGAACACCGCGCCGCGACCTGGCAGATGATCTCGCGGATGCGCACGGCGACCGATTTCCGTGAATTGCATTCCATTGCGGCGGGCGGGGACTTCCAGCTGAAGCCTGTGGGCGAGAATGGGGAATACCTGCAATCCAGCATCACCGATGAAGGGCAGGGTCTGCGGTTGGCTAAATACGGGCGCAACATCAACCTGACCTTTGAGGCGATCATCAACGATGACATGGGCGTGTTTGAACGTCTGCCGGGGGACTTTGCCCGTGCGGCGGGTGTGCTGGAAAGCAAGATCGCCTGGGGCGCGATCCGTGACAATGCCAAAGTCGGGGATGGCATCGCGTTGTTCCATGCGGATCATAAAAACCTCGGGGCCTCGGGTGCCATTGCGGTGACCACCGTCGGGGACGGGCGCGCGGCCATGTATCACCAACGGCCAGCGGGTTCGAAAGATGCCGATGACTTTATCTCTGTGACACCGGATCTGTTGTTTGTGCCGCCTGCGCTTGAAACAGTTGCAGGCCAGTTTGTTGCCCAAGCTACGCCGACCAAAATGGCGGATGCTAATCCGTTTAATGGCACCATGCGCCCTGTCGTGGAGGCGTCTTTGTCTGCGGCGGCGGGTGGATCGGACAGTCGCTGGTATCTCTTTGCCTCGGATCTGCCGGTGCTCGAGCATGCCTTCCTCGATGGCTATGAAGCGCCAACGGTGATGACCAAAGAGGGGATGAACCCCGACGGTGTGAACATGGTAGCGCGTCATATCTTTGCGGCCACACCTGTTGAATTCCGTGGTGCCTATCGCCGCGGCTAAACCAGACGGCCAACTGAGGCCGAAACCCTAACTTGGAAAGAGGCGTCCCAATCGGACGCCTTTTTGCGTTTCCCTTCCTTCACATGAAAACAAGGACTTCTCTTATGAAAAACTTCATTCAAACCGGCGCGAATATCTCCGTCATTGCGGCGGCGGCCGCTGATGCAGGTGATCCTGTGCTGATCGGATCGCTCTTTGGCGTTGCCACAAGTGACGCGGCCATCGGCGAGACCGTTACCCTGGTGCGCACGGGTGTATTCGAGCTGCCCAAAACGTCGGCGCAAGCCTGGACGGTGGGTGCCAAGATCTACTTTGATGGCAGCGCTTGCACGACCGTTGTCTCCACCAACAAGCTGATCGGCGTGGCGGTGCAATCGGCGGCGGATCCCTCTGCCACGGGGATTGTGCTGCTGGACGGGGCGGCGCGCTAAACTATGCAGGGTCCCTTCCTCGGGGTTGCCGCTGCGCTGGCCGGCGCATTTGGTGGCCCCGTGACTTTGCATCATGGCACAGCGCAGGCGCGCGATGTGGTGGCAGTGTTCCGCCAGGTCCCGCGCCGCGTCGATGGGCACAACGGGGTTGAAATTGAAACCCTTGTGCCGGTGCTGCGCGCACCGCGCTCGGAGCTGGTCGATCTTTCTGAAGGGGATCTGATTGATCCCAAGGACGGGCAGATCTACCGCTTCCTGTTTCTCGAGGAGAGTGCAAGCCCCGCCTCGGATGCGCTGGTGACAGCCCAGCTGGAAGAGGTACCTGACGATGAGTGACACTTTGGTGGCCAAAGAAATCCGGCATCGGTTTAAAGCGGCGTTGAATGGCGTTGTGCTGGAAGTCGATGCGGGTGCGGGGGCTGTTGCGGTCACCATTCTGGATATTCCGCCTTCGGGTTGGGTGGTTCCCGAGGACAAACTGCCCGCACTCTATGTCTTTGCCTCGGGCGAAAGCCTGTCTCATGACGCTTTGAGCGAGGTCACACGTCAGCTTTTCCTTGATGTGGTTCTGATGGCGCGGGGCGGCGGCGATCCCATGGACGGGCTGGATGACATGCAGCTGGCTGTCGAACAAACACTGATCACTGCGGGCGGGTTTGGTCTTGCCCGCAGTCTGCGGCTGATGTCGGTGGAGATCGCCCAAAATCAGGGGGCGCTGATGATCGGCACCCGCCTGATGAAATACGAGATCACTTACGGCGTGACGCCGGATGATCCTTCTCTTTAATCTTTAAAACTGGAGTTCGGCTATGCCCGTAACAAGCGCCACAATTGGCATGAAAGCGACCTTTTCCATCGGCGACGGTGTGGATGGGGGATCCACCACTTACACCAAAGTCGGTTTTGAAATCACCACTATCACCTCGCCGGGGATGACCCGGGAGGCCATCGATGTGACCCATCTGGAAAGCGAAGATGATGCGCGCGAGTATATCGCGGGTTTGCTGGATACGGATCCTGCCACCATCGCGTTTAACTATAACGCCTCGGCCACGGATTCGCTGTATGCCGCCATGCTTGCGGGCAAGGGTGACTTCCGGATTACGTTCCCGAATGGGGTGAAGATGGATTTTTCCGGCATTGCACAAAGCTGGAAGCCCGGGGATCCCTCGACCACCACAATGGCGGGCGAGTTCACGGTGAAACCCTCGGGTATTCCAACCCTGACGGCGGCCTCTTAATCGGGCGCAGCGCTTCCGACTTATCCCTAAACCAGCTTCGAAAGGCCCTCTCATGGGAAATAAATTGCGCGGTCAGATCACGACCGAGTTTGACGGTGAAAAGATCAATCTGACCCTGTCCACAAATGCCATCTGCGAGTTGGAGGCGGTTGTGGATCAACAAATCCATGTGTTTCTCGAGCGCTTTGAGGAGGTGGAAAAGGTGCGGATGAAAGATCTGCGCCTGATCTTCTGGGCTTTGATGCTGGAAGAACGCCCCAAAGCCACGCTTAAAGACGCGGGCAGGTTGATTGACGGGCTGCGCGGGGATCACCAGCGGATCATGACGGATGCGATTGTGGCGGCCTTTCCGGAAGAGGACGGGGAAGGTGGCGACAGGGCAGACGGTGATGCGGGGGCGGGTGCGCCGGGAAAGTAGAGGGCGCGTCCAGAGGCTGGGACTGGCTGGAGTTGCAGCGGGTCTATGTAGCCTTCGGGCTTGATCCCGAAGGGTTCTGGCGGATCACCCCGCGCGAATTGGTGGTGCGCCTTGAAGGAGCGCGCCGTCGCTTGCTGAATGAACAGGACGGGCGGGTCTGGCTGGCCTGGCATGTGGCGGCCTTGTCCCGTCAAAGCAAGCTGCCGGATCTCGCCAGCCTGCTGCAAACCCACCCCCAAAAGCCAACCCAAACCTTGCAAGACCAAGAGATCGGTCTGGACCAGTTGTTTCTGGCCTGGGGCGGGGATCCCGCGCAACTCGCGGATGTGCGTAAATTAAGGGAAGAGACCTGATGGCAAATCAGAACATCGGAAAACTCGGCGTCTCGATCGGGGCGGATACGTCGGATCTGGCACGCGGGATCGGGCGGGCCAAGGCTTTGATGGGCAGCCTGTCGCGGGCGGCCAAAGTGAGCGGCGTTGCGGCAGGGGCGGCTTTTGCGGCGGCTTCGGCGGGGATGGTGGCGATGACCAAAGGCGGGCTGTCTGCGGTGGATGCGCAGGCCAAAATGGCGCGCTCGGTGGATGGCACCATTGACGGGCTGCGGGCCTTGCAGATTGCAGGCTCGGATGCGGGTGTCGCTGTGGGGGAGATGAACGGCGCGGTGCAGATGATGGGCAAACGCCTGGCGGAAGCGGCCACCAAAGGCACGGGGCCAGCCGCCAAGGCCCTGAAAATGCTCGGACTTGATGCGCGCACCTTGATGGACATGGATGTGGACGCGCGCTTTGGAGCGATTGCCGATCGGATCAATGACATGGGCATGAGTGCGCAGGATGCGGCGGGTGTGATGCGGGAATTTGGCGTGCGCTCCAATGAGGTCTCGCTGGCTTTGCTGCAAGGCTCGGGGGCCATTCGGGCGGCGCGCACAGAGGTGCAGAAATACGGGCTGAGCATGTCAGGCGACATGGCGGCCGGGGTTGAGGCGGCCAATGATGCGCTGTCTCGGGTGAGTTTTGTCTTTGAAGGCATGCGCAACCAGCTGGCGGTGGGGCTGGCGCCTGTGCTGCGGGAGCTGGCGGTGAACTTCCAGGCGGCCAGTGTGGCGGGCGGTCCGTTGCAAGCGGCGGTGTCCACGCTGGTGGAGGCCTTTGGGGATCTGGCCAGGGCTATTCTGGACCCGGCCTTTATCGAGGCGGCTGCGGTGTTTGGCACGACTATCGCGCGGGGCGTTGCGGCCCTGTCTCGGGGGCTGGTGGCACTGATTGATCATGCGGAATTGGCAGGGGCTGCAATGATTGCGCTCGGGGCTGCGATGGCGTTTTTTAGCGGGCCCATTGGCTTGGCGGTGGCGGCCGTCGCGGGCGGTGTGTTTCTTTTGTCCACGCGTCTGGGGGAGAACGCCACGGCGGCGGATGAGGCAACAACGGCTGAAAAGGAATTGCTTGCAGCATTGGAAACCGTGGACACGGCCAACGGCGATGCTGTGGCATCCGGGCGCGAATTGATCGCAACCCATATCTCACAAGCGCGCGCGGCGATCACGGCGGCTCAGGCTGAATATGAACTTGCGCGCGCTGAGACGGACCGCGCGGTGCAGCAAGCCAAAATGCGGCGCGAGGCGATGCCTGGCAACCTCTTTGCGGATGATGAGGTTGAGCAGGCGGAGGATGATGCGGCGCTTGCTGCTGAGGTTTACAGTCAGATGATTGCGGATCGGCAGGCTGATCTTGAACGGCTGCAAAAGGTGATGCAGGGTTTTGAGATGAGCCAATATCCCGCACGCGGCACGCGTCCGGTGGGGTCTGATAATGGCGGTGGCGGTGGCGGGGATGATCCGCTTGGCGTTTCCAAATTAAACACGGATTTGCAAAAGTTGATTGCGACCATTGATCCGGCGGCCTCCAAAGCCAAGCAGCTGGCAGCGGCGATGCAGTTGTTGACCAAAGCCAAGCAGGAAGGCGTGATTACGGATGCGGAGTATATTCTGCGCGCCAAACAGATCAATGAGGCCTTTGGGGAAACCCCCAAGCTGGCGGGCGCAGCCGCTGCGGGGGTGAAATCCGTCAAAGACACGCTGGACGATGCGGGCACAGCCGGTGGCACCCTTGCGGAGGATCTGAACGGGGCTTTTGGCAATTTGATCAACCAGATCGAAAGCGGGCGGGAGGCTTTGGTGGGCTTTGGTCTGGAGATTGTCAAAATCCTCGCCGTGCGGGGGATCTCCAAGATCTTAGGGGGGGATGACTGGTTCTCCGGCAGCCTGATCGGGAACAACGCGCTTGGAACGGACAATTGGCGGGGCGGTCTGTCTTGGGTCGGTGAACGCGGGCCGGAACTGGTGAACCTGCCCATGGGGGCGCAGGTCATTCCCAACAATAAGATCGGCAGCATGGGCGGGGGCGGTATGCGCTTTAGCTATGCGCCCAATATTGATGCGCGGGGGGCTTCGGTGCAGGCGGTGCAAGAGTTGGATCAACGGATGCGGGCGGATGCGGCGCAGTTTAACGGCAAGGTGCAACAGGCGGTCTTGAAGGCACAATCGGGAAGGAAGTTGTAATGGCGGATCCGCGGTCTGATCTGTTTGATCTCTGCACCATTAAGACCACCACCTTCTGGCCGCTGTTCCGTCAGGAATTGAGCCGCACGGCGGGCGGGGTGACCCAAGCCAAAGATCTGGGCTCGGCCCTGTGGCGGGCCAGCTATACCACGGCACCGGCGCGCATTGCGGATGCAGCGGCGATCGAGGCGGCGCTGATCTCGCTCAACGGATCGGCACGCTCATTCTTGGCCCATGATCTGCGCCGGCCGTTTCCGATCGCCCATCCGGGCGGCTATGGCGGTGCTCTGTCGATCTCAAATCTCTATTCTGAAGATGCCTTCAGCATCCAGCTGACCGCGCCTGATGGCGGGTTGGAGTTGCGCCCGGGGGATTACATCGGGTTTGAGTATGGGCCACGCCCAAGCCGCGCGCTGCATATGGTGGTGGAGGCGGGCAAAATTGTGACGCCTGGGGCCTCCAAAAAGTTCAAACTGCGCCCCGCGCTGCGCCCGGGGGCGGAAATTGGCGCTGCGGTCACCGTCAATCGCGCCGCCTGCGAGATGATCCTCGAGCCCGGACAAGGCGCGCCGTCCCTGGCGGAGGGGCGCACCTCGTCGGTGAGCTTCACGGCCATCCAAATCTTGTAACACTCTAACTTTAGGAGGGGATCCCATGCGGAGTATTCCTGTCAGCACTCAGGCTTTGCTTGAGGCGCAAACCCTTGTGGTGCGCGATTTTATGCGGATCACGGGGCGGGTCCGTGCCACGGGCGCGCCGATCACCGAAGGCTTCTGGTCTGATCTCGGCGATGTCTCGGCCCAAGTGATCGATGCGGATACAGGTCTGGTGGTGTCTTATGACTTCAAAGGCGTTGGCTCTTTGATTGCGGTGGATCCGATTCCGATGGTCTCGAACCTGACGGTGCAAGAGATCGAGGTGACCTTCTCCCAGTTGGACGATCGGATCAATGAGTTGCTGCGGGTTTACGATATCCGCCAAGCCAAGGTGGAAATCTACCGTGGTGAATTTGATCCTGAGACCATGCAGATGGTGGAACCGGCCACCTCGCGGTTTGTCGGCTTTATTGACGGCGCGCCGGTGGAAACCCCGGCGGAAGGGGGCGAGGGCAGTATCTCGATCAAATGTGTGTCGAGTGCGCAAGAGCTGACGCGGGGCAATCCGGATCTGCGCAGCCATGAAAGCCAGATCGCGCGGGCAGCGGGCGATAACTTTTACCGCGATGTGACCAGCTGCGGCGATCTGGTGATCTTTTGGGGACGGCGCGGCACGGTGCGCGATGCGGCGGACAGCTGATGGGGCAGGGTATTCTCCGCGCCGCGCGGGGCGATGAGCGTTTTGCGGTGCTGGCTCTGTGTCGGGCCTTCCATGCAGCCTCAGGCATTCCCTTTGCTTTTGATCCGGCCCATGCGTCGCGCGCCGCACAAGACCACATCGAGGATCCGCGCAAGCTGTGCCTGGTGCTCGAGGTGAACGGCGCGCTGCGCGGTGTTTTGGCGGCCAGCACATCGATCTCGCCGCTGGCGCCGGTGCGCATTGCCCAGGAACTGGTGTTCTGGGTGGATCCGCAGCATCGGGGCCGTGGATCACGGGACTTGCTCACTGCCTATGAGGCTTGGGCACGGGCAGAGGGCTGCGCGGCGGCCGGGCTGTCCAATTTGAACGACCCGCGTGTGGCGCGGTTTTTTGCAGGCGCAGGTTTTGCGCTCTGTGAGCAGAAATCTCTCAAAATACTGGAATAAGATCATGGCTGTTTTTACCGCTATCGCGTCCACCATTTCTTTGATCAGCTCCTGGACCATCACGGTTGGGGCCTTCCAGATTGCAGTGGGCAATTTTTTACTGCGCGCAGCCGTGCAACTTGGTGTTTCTGCGCTGGCCATGGCTTTTTCCAAGAAGGGCGGATCGACACCCTTCTCGATCCAGGGCTCGGTGCGCACCGGGGGCAGTGTGCCGCGCTCTTTTGTCTTGGGGCCCGGGCTCTCTGCGGGTTCGCTGGTCTGGCATTCGGAATGGGGTGAAGCGGGCGGCACGCCCAATGCGTATTACACCCAGGTGATTGCGCTGTCGGATCTGCCTGTGGCGGGGCTGAACCGCTGGTTTATCGAGGGGCGCGCGGTCACATTGGAAGACACCGGCGATGAGCGGGGTCTGGCGGCTGTGGAATACCGTGAGGGCGAGAAAGATCATGCCTGGATCCGCTTTCATGATGGCACCCAGCTCTTTGCCGATGAATTTTTGACGGGCACGGTGAACTCGGGTGCGCCCCGGATCTATGAGGCCACACGGGTGGGGCGCGGCATTGCTTATGCGGTGGTGACCTTCCGGGTGAATGCGGAAATCTTCACCGGCTTTCCCACCTCCAAGTTCGTGCTCAACGGGGTGAAACTCTACGACATCAGCAAGGACAGCAGCCAGGGCGGATCAGGTCCCCAGCGTTGGGATGCTCCGCAAAGCTGGGGCGGGGACGGCGATGCTTTGCCCGCGGTGCAGGCCTATAATCTGGCACGCGGGTTTTATTACCGCGATCCGGGCGCTGCGGGGGGCACTGACGAAAATTCCACCGTCGCGCTGGGGGCGGATAAATCAACTTTGTCCCTGAAGCTGGTGGGCGGCGGCGGTGGCGGTCTGACCAATGCCAATGGGGCTGCCACCACGGTGATCCTCAAAGATGGCGCAACGGTGATCGCAACCTGGACGGCGGCGGGGGGGATTGCGCGGGCGTCCGATGATCACATCGGGGTTGCCTCGGGCTTTGCGCCCCATGGCAATGGCGCGGAGGGTCAGGAAAGGATCTTCGCGGCAGGCGAAGGCGGCGGTGAAATCCAGCCGGAAATCAAAGGCGGCGGTGCGGGCGGCTTTGTGGAGATCACGGACTATGATCTGACCAGCCTCACCGATCCCCAGCTGGAGATTATGATTGGTGCTGGTGCCACGGATGCGGGGTCTGGCTATGTGGTTTATACGGCGGATCTAGCCTTTGATACGATTGTCCCACAGTGGTTTTACGGGTTGCAGGGGTTGAGCACTGCGCGCCTGCCGGCGGCCCATTGGATTGCCCAGATTGAGAAATGCCGCGCGGAGATTGAGGGCGAAGACGGGCTTGAGCCGATTTACCGCTGTGCGGGTGAGGTGACCGTCAACTCCGAGATCGGTTCGGCCTTTGAAGCGATCCTGACCGCTTGTGCGGGGCGGATGAGTGAAGTGGGCGGGATCTTCAAGATCTATGTGGGGGCACCGGATGCGCCGATCGCGCATTTTAGCGATGCGGATATTTTGAGCCTTGCGCCGCAAAGCTTCACGCCGTTTTTTGGTCTGTCGGATACGGTCAACGGGGTGGTTGCGACCTATCCTTCGCCCGATGAGGGCTATGTGATGCGTTCCACCCCGCCGCTTTATAACCCGAATTATGAACTCGAGGATGGCGGCCGTCGGTTGTTGACCGATGTGCAGCTGTCTTTTGTGCCCTTTCCAGCCCAAGCCCAGCGGTTGCTCACAGGGGAATTGGCGGCGGCGCGGCGTGCCCGCCGGCATACCCATTCTTTGCCAGCGCGGTTCCGTCTGATTGAGCCCGGCGATGTGGTGACCTGGACCAGCATCCGCAATGGCTACGATGCCAAACAGTTCCGCGTGGATGGTCTGATCGATCTGCCCAATTGTGATGTGATTGTGGATCTCACAGAGGTGGATCCGGCAGATCATGGCTCTTGGGACCATACCTCGGATTATGTGCCGGTTGTACCGGTGCCACTGCTTCCGGTGCGCCCGAGCGCGCAGGGCGTGGTGGGCTTCCAGGCGCAGGCGGCTGCGGTGCAGGACAGTGCGGGGCAGCAGCGGCGCGCGGCGCTGGTGATGACCTGGAACGGCACGGTGGAAGATATCATCGGGATCAAGTTCCAGATCCGCATTGCAGGACAGACATCCATTGTGAGCCGCGCGCAGAGCCGTGATTTTGAGGAAGGCGAGCTGTTGGTTGAATCCGGACTTGTGGCCGCCACAGCCTATGAATGTCGCGCGAAATATATCACCGGCACCGCGCGGCCTGTGTCCTGGACGGCTTGGGTTGCTGTCTCCACGCAAGACATCCGCCTGGTCTCCGAGGATTTTGCCTCCAGCATTCGCCCGCCCGAGATTGTCTCGGCTTTGCCAACTGTGGGGAACTATGAGGGCCGGCTGGTGGTGTTTACGGTGGATGGCAAACTCTACCGCTTCCATGGCGGGGTGTGGACGGCCGAAGTGGCGGCTGTTGATGTAACGGGGCAATTGTCGGATGCACAGCTTGCCGAGATCGATGCGGCAAAGCTAACGGGGACTGTTGTTGATGCGCGACTTTCCGAGGTCTCTGCCGGCAAGGTCACGGGGCAGCTTACGGATGCACAAATTGCAGACCTGTCTGCGGCCAAGATCGCCGGTCAGCTTACAAATGCGCAGATAGCAGATATTGCTGCCGCAAAAGTCACGGGCCAAATGACAAGTGCACAGATCGCGGGCCTAGACGCTGCAAAGCTGACGGGAACACTGCCGGAGGCCCGTGTGGCGTCTCTGGCGGCCTCCAAGATCACAGGGCAAATGACCAACGCACAGATTGGCGCACTGGACGCGGCCAAACTGTCCGGGACTGTGGTTGAAGCGCGTTTGGCAAGCCTGAATGCCTCCAAGCTGACGGGCACAATTGCGGAGGCGCGGATTGCCTCTGTTGCGGCTGCCAAGGTCACAGGGCAGATGAGCAATGCCCAGATCGCCGATCTGGCTGCGGCCAAGATCACGGGCGCAATCACAGGAACCCAGATCACGGACGGGGCAATCAGCACAGCCAAGGTTGCGGCAGGGGCGATTGAAACAGCCAAACTTGCCGCTGGGGCGGTCGTTGCTGACAAGATCGCTTCCAATGCTGTCACGGCTGCCAAGGTCCAGGCGGGCGCGATTGAGACTGCAAAGCTGGCTGCTGGCGCTGTTGTTGCGGATAAGATCGCTGCTGACGCTGTGGTGGCCGACAAGATCGCAGCGGGTGCTGTGACAGCAAGTAAGCTAACAGTCGGGTATCTTGAAAACCTCAACCTTGACCCTGACTTCACGGATCACGCGGCTTGGGGTGCCAATTCAAATTTGGTTTGGCAGATAGGCGGCGGGAACTGGGGTTCTCCCAATATCGCAAGGTTGTCCGGATACTTCGACGCTTACACAGTTATAACATCTAAAAACATCTTCACGCTCGACATTGAGGGTGAGGAATTATGGCTTTCCTATCGAGCACGGGTGATTTCTGGAACGGGTAGGGTCTACGTTGATCTGCAACTATCGAAGAACCCAGACTTCACAGGGACGAATGGTGTGGACTTCACGTTTGCGGGTATCGGTTTTGTAACAGCCACATCATTGACCCGTTTGGCCGATAAGATCGTTGTCCCATCAGGGTATCGTTACGGTCGTATTCGCATGATTAAGGGAAACGACGGGACGACAGACTGTTTCATTGGTGACATTCAAGTGCGGCGCAAGTCGCGGGGCGAATTGATCGTAGACGGGTCTATCATCGCTGAAAAAATTGCGTCGGGTGCGGTTGACACAGCCAAGTTGGCAGCGGGCGCAGTCATTGCGGATAAGATCGCTTCCAACGCAGTCACGGCAGTTAAGGTCCAGGCGGGTGCAATCGAAACAGCCAAATTGGCTGCGGGCGCGGTGGTTGCAGATAAGATTGCAGCGGGTTCGGTTGCGACAACGAAACTCGCCATTGGCGGCGGCGGCAATCTTATGGAAAATTCCAATTGGATTGCTGGTGTTTCCAGCTTTGTGCTGGGGGCTTCGGATATCAAAGGCGAGCACTCGTTGAGTATCCGTTCTGCGGGTTCGAATTATGCGGGAACAAGCTATAAAACGGCCCATGCGTTTCAAAATGGTGTATCAGCGGGCACGCAGTCCATTTACTTCCATGCGCTTAATGGGGGCATTTCTGATGGGTTTCCGGCTGTTGCGGGGGAGTGGTATGAGGCGAGCATGTATCTTTATGCTCTGCGGTGTGATGCCACTATTTCGGTTACATTCCGCAATGCGAGCGGCGGGTGGCTTGGGTTTGTGCAATCCGGCAATGTGGTCAACTCTGGCGGCTCGGATAACCCTGACGGCTGGGCGCGGCTTTGGGTTAAGGGGCAAGCGCCTGCGAACACGGCTATGGTGTCGATCATCGTTTACAAGTCAGGCACAACATCGGGCACCACAAGTTATCTCTTTATGCACAAGCCTATGCTTGCGAAAACCCATGCTGCAGCGACAGAGCCGACACCTTACGCCGTAAGTGGTGCAACCTTCATCACCGGCTCCGAAATACTGACAGGCGCGATTCAGGCTGATGCCATTGCGTCCTCGGCTGTCACGACGGCAAAGCTGGCGGCGGGCGCTGTTGTTGCGGATAAGATCGCTTCCAATGCGATCACGGCTGCAAAAATCCAAGCCGGGGCAATTACAGCGGGTAAAATCGCTTCTGGGTCCATTGTTGCGGATGATATTGCGGCCAATACGATTACAGCGGCGGAGATAAAGGCGGGGGCTGTGACGGCCTCTGAACTGGCTGTAAACGCGGTCTATGCGCAGCATATTACGGCGGGGGCGATTACGGCAGGCAAGATCGCAGCGGGGTCCATTGTTGCGGATGATATTGCGGCCAATACGATCACGGCGACCGAGATCAAAGCGGGGGCTGTGACCAGCTCTGAACTGGCCACGAATTCTGTGGCGGCCCAGCATATCACGGCGGATGCCATTGTGGCGGGCCATATCGCAACGGGCGCAATCACAAGCGGCATGGGGGTCTTCTCGGGGCCTTTGCAGTCGGATGATTTTGCCTCGGGGGCCGCGGGCTGGCGCATCAAGAAAAACGGGGATGCCGAGTTTAATGATCTGATCGTCAGAAGCTCTTTGACAGCGGATGCTGTGTCTGACGGAAGCGAAGATTATGTGGGGGGTGCGGGGCAGTATAACTATGATGCCACGGTGGTGGATGTCACCTTTGAGGGGCAGGAGGGGGATAAATCTGTCCAGCCAAACCGGGTGTTTGACATCGCTGCCTATTGGCAGATGCGGTGTTATGGATCCAACACTGCCTCGGGAAACAAGATCCCGGTTCGGGGCAGGGTGCAATATCGTTTGACGGTGGGCGGAGCGACGGGGGCTTGGGTGGATGTTCATACCTCTGCGCCCGCGTTGAATGACACCTGGGCCGATTATTACTACATCGAATCCTTCTCGTTTAAAGCGGATTACGTGGAGTTCCGCCTGACAGCCCACCCCGACGTCAACAGCCCAAGCGGGGCTTACAGCTTCCAGAACAACTTTAGAAGAATTGGCATCTCGGCCTATTCGGTGAGGAGATAGAGATGGGGTATTTTGTCAAACTCTCGAGCACGGGCGCAGTGGACAGCACTGCGGTCAACCGTATCGCCACAGAGGGTTATTTGCAGGTTATTGGGGCTGGGACACCCGCTGAAGGGGAAGTTCTGGCTGGGGTGCCTTTGTCTGTGCCAGCGCTGGCGACCTCTTATCTTTTGGAGGGTGTTTTGGTGCCGCGCCCTGTCACGCCCAAGCCCGTGCTCCTCGGCACGGTGTTGACCTTTCCGTCTTATCCTGCCGGCACGGTGATTGTGATCGCGGATCAAACCGGTGGGGAGGTTCTGTTGGACCACGCGGTTGAAGACGGGGCGGCGGCTCTGGTGGTGGATCTGCCCGATGCCGGCGTCTACGTCATCGAGGCGGCCCAGCCGTTTCCATTTATTGACTCCGAATTGAGGGTGATCCTGCCATGACATTGGTTTTAAACAGATCGGCCGCCAGTAAGAAAAGAGAGCTGGACCAGGCAAAGGCGGCTGCGACCCGCTTTGTGAATGCTGCGATCGGGGCCAAGCGGGAAGAGTTCATCACGGCGCTGCCCGGGCAGGAGATGGTCTATCTGGAAAAAGAGAGCGAGGCGAAAGCCTATCTCGCGGCCGATCCCGAACCTGCCAATCTCGATGCTTTTCCCTTTATGAAGGCCGAGGCGGCGGCCACGGGCTATTCCGCGCAGGAGCTGGCGCAAATCATCCTGTTCCAGTCGGATCTCTGGCGCCAGATCGGCCCGCTGATCGAGGCCACGCGCGTGGGGGCAAATGTGGCCATTGCCGCTGCGGATACCTCCGCGGCGATCGATGGCATCCTCACTGGTTTTGAAACAACCGTTCAAGGCTTTGCCCCGCCTTAGGTGGCGCACAGCTTTACCCACTCCCTGACCGTTTAACGACCTGCCTTTGTGCGGGTCTTTTTTTTGAGGAAATCACATGAAGAAAGAACTGTTCTTTGACAGCCTGCGCAACAGCACCAGCGGGCTGTTTGGCGGGGCACTCTCCCAGCGCCAGGTGGTGGGGATTGAAGCCTTGCTGGATGCAGGGCAGGGCCTGCCGCTGCCCCATATGGCCAATGTGCTGGCCCAGGTCTTTCGAGAAACCGGCGGCGGCATGTATCCTGTGAAAGAGACCGTCTATCGCAGCCACAAGGATCAAGATCCGTCCGACGCCGCGGTGATTGCGCGGCTGGATGCAGCCTTTGCCAAAGGCCAGCTGAGCTGGGTTGGCACGCCTTATTGGCGGGGTGGCCTGTTCGGCCGTGGCCAGATCCAGATTACCCATGCGGAGAATTACGCCAAACTGTCCGAGGTGGTGGGTGTTGATCTGCTGGCGGATCCGTCCAAAGCGCTGATCCCTGCCATCAGCGCGCGGATTGCCGTGGAAGGCATGTGGCAGGGCCTGTTCACCACGCGCAAGCTCTCGGACTATGACCACCCCGACGGTTTTGATCACTTCGGCGCGCGGGACATCGTGAACGGTGACAAGGCCAAGTTCGACAAGGGCGCCATTCTTAGCGTCGGGCAACTGATTGAACACTACGCCCAGACTTTTGAGAAAGCCCTCAAATCCGCCGACTGGGGCGCAGAGGCCCCCTTCGTCCACATCCAAACCATCCGCCCCCCAAACGATCTGGACGGCCCGCCCAAAGGCCTCTGGTCCCTCATTCTCACCACCCTGAAAGGACTCTTCCTATGAAAACCGCTGCCGAACTGACCCCTTTTGTGCGCTATCTGCTCTTGTTCCTGGCAGGGATGGTGCAGCAAGGCGGGGTGATCCCGCCTGAGTTGGCCCAAGCCATGGCTCATGATCCCGCGGTTGTGGATCTGGTGGCCTCTCTGCTGATCGCAGGGGGCGCATTGGCCTGGTACCTTTGGAGCACCTCGCGCAAGGCGCTGGCAAGTCTGTTCAGATGATCCGCAGCCTTCCAAAACGTTACCTCTACGGCGCGGTCGCCGTTGCAGTTCTGGCCTTCGGGCTGTGGCTGCGCTGGGATGCCGTGCGCGATTACCAAGCCGATTTAACAACCGATCGGCTGGAGCAGATCCAAGATGCAAGGACCATTGAATATGAAACACGCAGTGATACTGACGATGCTCTTATTACCTGCCTGCGCGGGGCAGGGTGTTAGTTTTGCCGACATCCAGCGCAAGCCCCCAGTCGTGAGTGAAGCCACAGCCAGCTATCTGGTGACAAACGCGCGGCCGCTTGCAGAGTGGATCGCAGAAACAGCGAAGAAATGCGCGCGCTTTGGCTGCGTGGACTAAGGAGCAGCAGATGGAATCTGATCTCAAATGGGTGATTGGTCTGGGGATCAGCCTCGGCGTGACCTTTGCAACAGCTTTGATTGCGTCGTTCCGCAATCTCGCGGGACGCGTCTCAAATGGCGATCGAGATTTGCACAAGCGGATTGATAACGTCAAAGACAACTACGTCCGGCGGGATGATCTCGATGGGCATATCCAGCGGCTCGACGGCAACGTCAGGGATCTGCGGGAAGAAATGCGGGAAAACCATAAACAGGTGATTGCGGCGCTGACGGTGAAGCGGTGAGGGGAGGGGGATTCATATTAGTTTTCGATCCGCAGTTTGCCTTTATGTTTGGCTGCAACGCGCCACAATTTTTTACGAGTACCTTGCGGCTCAAGATGCCGATAAGCCCCGCCTGAGAACTTTGACCAGTCGAGTGCCAGCCCTTGCTCAACGAGGGCTGCTGAAAGATCTGTGCCATCTGACAAGGTGCATTTTGCAACGAGACGGTTGTAACTTAGACCTTCCTGCACCTCAGCGGTGATGATTTGCCCTTTGCATAAAGCGACCATCGCAAACTTGGCTTTTTTCCCCCAAGGTTGATCCAGCTCGGGAGCGTCAATTCCTGCCAGTCGAATGTGTGTTCCTCCAATTGAAATAGTGTCTCCGTCAATTACGTAGCACTTGCCTTTTAGGTCATCGGCACCGGAAAGTGTGGGGGGCATGCGTTGTTTGCTGACAGGACGGGGCGGGGGAACACGTGACCTGGAATAGGAACTGCCCTTTCTTTTTATAAATTTTCTAGGAGGAAGTTTAGGGGGACTAAAAAGGCGAAGAAGAAATTTTAACATCAAGAATATTCCATAGTTTGAAATAATGAAAATACTTGCTCAGAGTTTATTGAGGGTGCCCGTGCTGTCAATGTTTGGTTGAGTTATACAGCGAACCTTCAAACCCAGAAGCTATCGTGCGTTCGAAATAGAACGCCATAACAAACGAACTTGCCCGCGGTTTTATACCGGGGGCAGGTGGCGCGCCAACGCCACCTACCATGCAGCCAATCTTCACACCAGCTGCACCGACGAGCTAAACTCAGAATCGTCGCCCGAGCCCACGTGAGCCGGGCCTCTTTATTGTGAGTCCACAAACAATGACAACCACTTATGTTGGCGCAGCCGCGCCCGTCGCCCCGTGGCTTGGCGGCAAGAAAGCCTTGGCCAAAACTCTGATCGAGCGCATCGAAGGTGTTGAACATAAATCTTATGTTGAGCCCTTTGTGGGCATGGGCGGTGTATTTTTGCGCCGTGCTTATCGCCCTGAAAGCGAAGTCATCAACGACTTTAACGGCGAGATCATCAACCTGTTCCGGATCCTTCAGCGGCATTATCCTCAGTTTATGGATTGCTTGAAATTCCAGATTTCCTCTCGCCGTGAATTTGAACGCCTGCGGTCGATCGACCCCTCAACCCTGACTGACCTCGAGCGCGCGGCGCGGTTCCTCTATTTGCAACGGCAAGCCTTTGGCGGGCAGGTGAGGGGGGTGTTTGGTGTCGCCGCTGCGCGCAGCTCGCGCTTTGACCTCACCCGCCTCGGGCCAATCCTGGAAGAAGCCCATGAACGTCTGGCGGGCGTTGTCTTTGAAAGTCTCGACTGGAAAGACGTGGTCGAACGTTACGACACGCCTGGCACGCTGTTTTATCTGGATCCCCCCTATTTTGGCGGTGAGAAAGACTACGGGAAAGATATGTTCGATCGGCAGCAGTACAAAACCATGGCCGAGACTTTGGGCAAGATTAAAGGCAAGTTCCTGCTTTCGATCAACGATAAGCCGGAAATCCGCGAATGGTTTGATGGGTTCTATATCGATGAGGTGCGGCTGAAATATACCATCTCGCAAAAAGGGACGGACGGGAAGGCGTCGGAGTTGATTATCTCGAACTGGAAGGCGGTGGCAGGGTTGTTTTGAGTTTGGGGTAGTTGGATTCAGTATTCGTTTCTGTCAATGTGTGTGTCTGGGCTGTCAGGAAGATGAAAAATGAAAAAGTGGCCAAACCAATGCCCGCCGAATTTCAGGGCGGCTTTCGATCGCGTTACGTCATATAGGAACTGGGGGGCAGCGGAACTCTACACTGCTATGGCGGAAGAGCTCGAGCGTTTAGGTGTGGAGCCGCCAGATGATTTGCCAACGGATCCGCCACGTGAGCACTCTGGCCGGTTTTGAATTCAGAAAAGTTAATCCGAAAGAGCGGTCATCCAACGCATTTTTCTAGAACGGCAGCTAAGCGAAGATGGTGATCTTTGCAAAGTCCCGCGAACGGCCCAAAGCTGCCGTTTGATCACTTTCAGAAATCAATTGTCCACTTCCCGAAAGCCGCCGTTCATGGTCGATGCAGCGTGTGAAGAAGCGCGGATTGAAACCATCCGAACAGACCTTGTGCTGACGCTTGGTTCGAGCAAGCGAGGCCGAATAGCCTTGTATGACTAATACGGGACAAATAGAATATGACCGTTGCATATAAGGATTTGATGATGGCGGTTAAAAAAAGAGCATTTGTAAGTTTCGACTATGACAACGATAGCACTGCAAAGATGTACTTGGCTGGCCAAGCGAAAAACCCGGATAGCCCTTTTGATTTTAAAGACAATTCGATCACAGCACACTTGACGGGTGATTGGGAACAAAAGGTACGCAGAAGGATGGAGAACATCGATGTAGTCATAGCGTTGTGCGGAACTAAAACCCACACAGCTAAGGGTGTCGCGGCTGAAATAAGGATAGCTAAAGAACTAAAAAAGAAGTACTTTTTGCTTGCCGCGTACTCCGGCAAGAGCTGTACAAAGCCGACAACTGCTGCGGCAAGCGACAAAGTATACAAATGGACTTGGCCCAATCTGAAGCAATTGATTGCAGGTCATAGATAAAGTGCGCGCATTTCTAATCCACCGAACCAGTATGAGGACTGAAGCAAAGGTGTTCTTTTCTTCTTTGCGGAGCACTGACGGTATCTATGTTGATCTAGTAATTCTCAAAAAGTCTTATGGCAGCAAGTGGCAACAGCAAGCCGAAAGCATGATGCAATCATCGGAGGTTGTCATTGTATACGACAATGAAGCTTGCGCTGAATCCGAAAACACAACTTGGGAAATCGAACGTGCCACAGAGCTTAAAAAAGATCTCATATTGCTGTCCCGCGATGATATTGGTTGCCACAACTTTGGTGAACTTCAATCCTATTATGATTTTAGTTCCGAATTTGATGAATGCTTCGCCGAACAAACTGAAGATTTAGACCAACTTCTTGAGCTTTATAAGATAATGGTAACGTCTTCGGAGCAACTCATCCAAAGGCGACAAATTACAAACGGATTCTTCATTACCGTAATTGGTGCAATCATTGGAGCTTCTGGTTTTTTGGCTAAAGAAAAAGTTCTTAGTGATAGCACTGTTCTCGTACTTGTTTTCCCCATCTTGATCGGCCTCTTAATGTGCCGGTCATGGAAAAACCTTATTGAGAACTACGGAAAGCTCAACACTGGGAAGTTTCAGGTAATCCATCGACTAGAGCGATCATTTGGGGCGCAAGTATTCGCAGCTGAGTGGGTCGCGTTGGGAAAGGGTGCAAGAAACGAAAAGTATCAGTCCTTTACAAGCACCGAACAAAACGTGCCTAACCTATTCTCATATCTTTTGTGGATAGCTTTATTGATTATTGTTTTGAGCGCCGATTGGGAGCCTTTTTTAAATCACCTTGAATGTGCCTTGACTACAGTCGAGCAGACCTTCACGAGAGCGCTTCAGTGGATGAAATCGTTGAGGGTACCATCTACGGATACTGCCTAAACAGTTGTTATCCCGAGGTTGTCCCAGAAATTCGGATTTTCCCTGTCTGGCTTTGCAGTTCGAGTGTTTCTAATTGATTATGGCAAAAAGTGGGTGGGTTAATAGATGGCAGGACGAAAGCAACATTTCATCCCAAGGCACTTTTTGAAAAGCTTCGTGATCAATGACGGAAACGACAAGCTTTGGATGTATAGGCGCGGTTTGAAAAAACCTGTTCCAGTTTCACGCGATGATGCAGCCGCCACCAGAGATTTTTACTCTAAACCGTCACTTGATGGTTCTCCAACGTTAGATGACCTGATTACCGACTATGAGACGCACTTACAGTTCTTGGTGGACAAACTTCGGGGCGCTGATTTTTCCACTCAGGTCAAGTCAAGCGATGCAAGCGAAGTTGTAGCTCATTTGACGATGCGTGCTGCATACTTACGAGAATTGATCGGAGTTGGAGCCTCGGAAATGGCATCAGCGATTGATACGCTGATAAATAACCCAACTGAATTACTGGATGGCATAAGGCTGCTCAAACACCGCGTTCCTAGTAAATTTGCCGCGATGGCCACTGAGGAGTTCGAGAAGCGTGGCTTTCATCTAATGACCAACATTTCAACCAAAGCAATTGTGCGCCTCTTGTACTTTGGCATACGAGAAGACTTTGACTTACTGCACGCCAACGCAATCGAACAGTTCGCGGACTGGGTTACTGTGTTTGAGAAAAATTTCACGGGGATGGGGCAATCAGCTCACACTAAAATCCTTCAAGACCAATTAGTTCCGATGGAGCGAAAGCGACAATTGGAAGCGCTGACTTGGCAGGTAGTCAAAATTGCCGAAAATGATGCGCCGTTGGCAGACTGTGTCGCCATCGCAAAAGATGAAAATGGTTGGGGGCCGTATCTGCTCGCCAGCCCCAAAAGCACAGTATGCGTTATTCTACCGCTTTCACCGACGAAGGTTATTGTTGGCAGTGGCAAGCAAGATTGGTCAGAACAAGCTCAGCAATACACGCGCCATGCGGTAGAAAGTTGCTTTTCTTTTTACCTTTCGGATCAACTCCAAGAAAAGACAGAAAAAGACCTAAGTGATTTAGGACATAAGGCTCGCGAAACAGTTTCAGGCTTGACCTCATCAGCTATACGTGGAGCCATTGAGAACTTCGTTGCTGAAGCTTCTGACGATGAGCACGGCATAAGATCAGAGGCCTCCGTTGCAGAAGGCTCAAAGGACTTTTCCTATTCGGTTTCGCTCAAAGATTTTGCTGATCAAGAATACGCCCAGAAGGTTGCCAACGCTGTAAATGAAGTAGTTTTGGCTTATGCGGCCATTTGCGATGTGAAGAACCTTGATGGCATAACCTTTGCCGTAGACTACGAGAAAGCCATCGCAGAATTGGATCGTGGTGACGGACTTCGAAGTGTGGAGCGTAACTCAACAGTTAGCAACGCCAACGGAGTGGCCCTTCCAATTTTGGTGCACAGACTAGATGGCCAAAAAACTCATCTAGTCATGAAGGCATATCTCGCAGAAGACTTCGTAAGCGAGATTGTTGACCACAAAGACGCGGCAGTTTCGCTGCTTTTGAATTGCCTTGGCACTGTTACCTTTAACAGCATTGTGAGCAATAAATTTCCTGATACCGTGCGCTTTAAGCACAAAGACGAATATGAAGGGTGGTTAGCGCAGTACAACGATACGTTGCTTTCGACCTACTTCTCAATATCGACGACTATTCCTACCGTGGATATGCTCTCTTTTTATTCAGACCTCGCCGTTGACCAGCTAGAGGCCGTGATAGCGCTTACACGCGGAGCTGGCCTAGCCTATGAATTGGATGGGGACCATGAGAAACTCTTTCAGTGTTGTGCAAGCTCGGTTTCTTCCTTCCTTAGTGCGATCACTCGTGTACTGGCTGCACAGTCAAGATTTATCGGCCCTAAAAACCCCGAAACAGTGCTGCTTACGCGGTTGTCGCAGGTGGAACTTCTGAAATGGGCAGATTTGTTTGCGGCGGATATGTCGATGTTCATTGATCAAATTGATGGTTGGAAGGAGTTTGAAGCGACTTACTTTATAAATCGCCACTTTGAGCGCCTACTGTTTGAGGTAGGCGTTTTTCCTGATCAACTAGATGATGGCTCTCTGTATATCCACACATCAGGTGACAACCGCTTGAATATGCGTCTGAACGCACAAGCGCCGCGACACTGAATGAATGTCGGCTTTCGCCCTAGCCCTATAGCTAACTCGCGCCCGCAGCGAATGTCAGCATTCCGCCAGAAGTGTCGATTTCTGCGATGCAGCGTTTCACCATTTTCGGCGGGAAGCGGTCATTCGCTGCGGCTGAAAATTTGAATCATTTGCCAAAATAATCAATGCAGTTACATTGCCCCAATATTTTGGAGTTTTGCATTGTATTTATCTAATATAAAAATCAGAAATTTCCGTCTATTCTCATCTATAAAATTGAAGTTAAACCCGAGGTTGAATGTTATCGCGGGGGAAAACAACTCCGGAAAAACAGCGCTGATAGATGCCATTCGATTGGCGCTAGATACGAATTCTGCCGAATGGAATCGTGTTAAAGAAGACGATTTCAATTCGCCATCTAATGAATTCAGTATCGAACTAGAATTTGATGGAATTACGGTCGAGCAAGCATCCATTTTCGTGGAACACTTGACCCATAAGAAAACTAACGGTGAGGAGCGTAGTAGCGTTCTTCATATGAAACTGTCCGCGAAACTAACAAACAATCTAAGGCGCGGCACCAGATTCATACAAACTGAGTTTAGATCCGGACTTGATGGCAGCGGCCCTCAGATCGAGCGGGAAATTCGGGACTATTTGTCAGCAACCTATCTAAAGCCATTGCGTGACGCGGAGCAGGAACTTTCATCGGGCCGTTCTTCGAGGCTCGCACAAATACTTGCATCCAAAGTAGAGTTGCGACCAGATACTGATGATTTCAAGGCTCTTCTGGAAGTGTTCATTCAAGCTAGCAGCTCTTTTAAAAAGAATTCAAGCATTACAAAAAATCAGACTGACATTGCTGAACTGGTAAAGAAACTTTCTTTTAAAAACACGCCATTCAATCCTTCAATTCAGATGACCGGAGATAAGCCGTTCTCAGAGATGAATGAGACGGAAAAAACTCGCTCGTTTTCAGATATTCTTGAGCGACTAAACCTAGTTCTTGATACGGATACGCCCCGCCAAGGCCTCGGCTATAACAATATTTTGTTTATGGCTACTGAGTTGCTTTTATTAAAACAAGAAGAAGGACAGTTTCCGCTATTACTAATCGAAGAACCGGAAGCTCACCTCCATCCGCAGCTACAAATGAAGTTCCTTCAATATCTCAAAAACTGGCAGTCCGAAGGCGATAAGCAGGGTCCACAAATCTTTTTGACAACACATAGCCCAAACCTAGCTTCAAAAGCACCGCTAGAGAGCGTTATCATAATGAATGAAGGGAGAGCTTTTCCGTTGCGAAAAGGTGAAACCCTGCTTGATGAAGATGACTATGTTTTTCTTGAAAAATTCCTCGACGTGACCAAAGCCAACTTATTCTTCGCTAGAGGCATTCTCATCGTTGAAGGTGATGCCGAGGCTATACTTTTGCCAACGATTGCCGAACTATTGGGGCGGAATTTAGAAGACTACGGCGTCAGTATCGTAAACGTTGGAAGTACCGCATTTGCGAGGTTCGCAAAAATCTTTCTGCGAAAGAATATTGATGATGGTAGCCCAGTTATGCCGATTAAAGTTGCTGTGTTACGTGATTTGGATCTGTGGCCTGCTTCAGCTGAAGAAACAGATGGCAATCCTCATGGTTTTAAAGAGAGGAAGAAGCCAAATAAGAACGGTCGCGGAGGCAATCTGGCATATTGGCTAGATCCGACAAAAGCGGATCAAGTCCCCTCCAAAATTGAGACCCTCCAAAAAGGAATTCATGAACAAAATGTAAGAGTGCAGGTTTCCGATGAGTGGACCTTTGAATATTGTTTGATCAAATCGGGCTTGCATTCGGAAATCGCGACTTCGTTGAACTGCAAGCTTGCGGATCTTCCTGAAGACCCTGAAGAGCGTGCCGTAGCTCTTTATAAGGAGATTGAAAGCTCAAGCAAAAAAACAGAACTTGCATATAGCTTATCAAGCGAACTAACCCGCAATTATTCGAAACAGGGAGGCGCAGGTCGGCTCCGAAGTCGGCTCCCTAAATACATCCTTGAAGCCATCGATCACGTGACCGAAGAGCATTCTGATACTAACGTGCCGCCCGAAGCCTCTGTTGCATCCGCAGTGATGGCTTGCGCGGCGGCCGCTGCAGAAGACGGAAGTGATGTTTATTCAGTCTCGGAAGATCATAATGGATAGTATGAGGATTTCTGAAGCAGACATCGATGCCTTGGAGAGCTACTTTTCTGGTGATAACTCGGGAGGTGGTGCATGGAAATTTGATCTTAAACGACGAGACGCTATTAAGGGCTGGATGGACGTGCAGGCGTGTCCAGGCAGCGGGAAAACTACACTTGTTGCCACTAAGCTAATTTTGTTAGCTCAAAAGTGGGAGCATAGGAACAAGGGCGTATGCGTTCTTACTCATACCAACGTCGCTAAACACGAAATCATTGAAAAGATGACCTTGCACCCTGCAGGAGAACGGTTGCTATCCTATCCGCATTTCATCGGCACCATTCAAGAATTTGTAAATAAATTTTTGGGCCTGCCTAAAGTTCGTGGAAAATATCCGTTCACTTCATTCTCGGACGGAGATGTCGCCAAAAATTTTGTTGGGAAGATTCTCGCTAATAATAGCGACCTTCGTGGATTGTATAGAAATCTAAAAAGGGAACTGTCGGGCGCTTCCAATGATGAAATTCGATCCTGCTTGGGGACACTTCATTTCTCGAGTGAAAATTTGGACCTGACTTTCCATCGATTAAATGGTTCCAAAGTGGAGTCAGCGACATCAAGTCACTCTGATCGGCGCAAAATGCTGTGTTCCCTCAAAACCAAAATGATGGAAGAAGGCCTTTTTAATTACAGGGATATGTACGCAATCGCAGATCGTGCTATTGATCAAAATACAAAGTTGCCTTCTATTTTGGCAACCCGCTTCCCATGCTGGATTGTGGATGAAATGCAGGACACCCAACTGCATCAGGACAATTTACTGCAGAAGATCATCCACGATAGTGATGTGCTCTTGCAGCGGCTAGGCGACCCAGATCAAGCAATATTTGACGGCATCGGTGGCGGTCAACCGAACGCGAGCTATAATAACTCAACGACGCTTCACACTATTCAAAATACACACCGATTTGGCAGCTCTATCTCGCAAAAGATTACGAGGTTAAGCTACAATAGAATTGGCGAAATCCAGTCCGAAAGGCCTGATGCCTATTCGGCACATCCTCATACAATATTTGTTTTCGATGACACGACGCAAAAAAATGTGTTGAACGCCTTCTCCGAATTGGTTGCCAAGTGCGATCCGGAGGGTACTTGGAAGCAAATAAAGGCCGTTGGTGCATCTAATGGGCAGCAAGGTCACATAGAAAAATATTGGGCTGACTTTAATCAAGGCAAATCTACCTCAATAGATAAACCAACGCGTTTGATTGAGATACTTGAAGTCGATGGATGCGTGGAGGGCGCGGTCATTTACAAGAAAATACTGGACGGCATTGTTGTGATGCTGAGATCTGACGGTAACGCAATCAATTCGCGTAGCAAATTGGATCAACATCTAAAGTCACATGTAAACTATGGCACTTTCAGGCGCGCAATTGCCAGCTTGCTGCTAGATGGCGCGGGAACTTCAGAAAATTGGACTGCCCAAACTAGAGACATTCAGGATGTTATTCCTACGATAAAGGCAACCAGCACTGGGCAATTTTTCGATTATGCCGAAAGTGAGCACGCGTCAAAGTCTATGGCTACCAACAATAAATTTAGATCGACGAATGGCCGAGAGATAGAAGTAGCCACAATTCATTCCGTAAAGGGTGAGACGCACGACGCTACACTCGTACTAGAGACCAAGCATCATGACTTTGATCTGGAAAAGATGTTGCCCTACCTATCGGGCGACATTGATAGCGCCCCTACAGGGAAGCGCAATATTGAGCGAATGCGAAGGCTTTTTGTTGGAGCAAGTCGTCCACGACATCTTGTTTGTATGGCTATCCACGCGGACCATCTATCAAATGAGCTTAGAGCAAAACTACGCGACGTACACAGATGGGAAATTTTAGAACTTTAACGACCATAAAGTTTATCGAATAGTAAAGCTATTGCGCTGCAGAAAACATTTAGGTTCGAAGGTCCGCTAAGGGCCGATACTACGCGAGCACAACGTTAAGGAGTATAGCTATGAAAAGCATTGAAGAAGTCTGGAAACGTATTCGCTCCCTTGAGGGAGATACCTTTCATACAAAGACTGGAAAACTGTTTACGTTCACCGTGTCAGGCGATGTGCTTCGGGTCAGTAGGACCGAGTACAACTTGAGCAAAGGCAACTTTGCCAAGGGACTCGAGAATGCGCCATTTGATGGCCCAGGCGCCGTTCAAAGTATCGTTCGTGGACCTGCTTACGTTTGGGCAATTCTCCATGATGTCCGGGTGCGCAACGACGAATGGTAGGCGCCGCAATGTCTGCTCAACGAAAGCTGCACTGCGGCGATGGCTATAAGGGCGAATGGCTTGTGTGGATGGCCCCTGCATAGCAAGACATTTTTGATATGATTTTGTGCTTTTGTCAGAAGCAGTCATGTGTCCGGCCTGTTTGCGCGGTTTTGACCGCTGGCCCTGAAGGGTTCCGCAAACCAAGTCCCTATCAGCTTTGCGGGCTATAATGCCCGAGCCGTTCGGCGGGGTGTCTTGGTTTTGGCGGCTGACTTTTGCACCATCATTTCGCAGGTCTTGCTATCTCGTGTTCCTAAAATTCTTTCAGGTTGTTCGAGGCATGTACGGCTCGTTCTTTGTCAAAACCGCCCAGACGATCCGTGCTGTTTTGTTCGCCATTGCGACAGTTGCCAAGCGCGCAGGCTTACGTTCCAAAAGTGCGGTGAGCCATTTGTTCGCCCGTTCTGGGTGGGATTTTGTCTGCCTGACGAGCGACGTCATTCCTACGACAAGTAATTGGCGCAAATATTGGTCGCCCATTTTGGTGATCCGGCCCAATCGTTCTTTTCCTCCGCTTGATCGGTTTGTCGGCGTCAAACCCAGCCACGCCGCAAATTCACGGCCATTCTTGAACTGATGCCCGCTACCGATACTCGCAGCAATGGCAGAGGCCGTTACAGGACCAACGCCGGGAATGGTTTGTAAAAGTTTGATCCGGGGATCGCGTTTGGCTTCAAGCCTCAGACGCGTTTCATACCAACGCATTTGTCCGTGCAAAACGTCCAACTGCCCGCACAGATTATGAACTACGTCTTGCGCGATCTCGGGGAGTGCCAACTTGGTGCCAGCCAACACGCCCTGCGAAAAACTGATGATACGTGCGATGCCTTTGGCAATATACACGCCAAACTCTGCCAACATGCTGCGCAAGGCGTTGACCAGCTGCGTACGCTGACGAACCATGAGATTGCGCGCGCGATGCAGGGATAGCAGCGCCTGCTGTTCAACCGACTTGATCTCAACAAACCGCATCGTAGGACGGGTGACAGCCTCGCAGATTGCTTCGGCGTCGATAGCGTCTGACTTGCCACGCTTCACATAAGGTTTGACATACATGGGCGGGATCAGCCGAACCTCATGGCCCAGCCTGCTCAGCTCGCGTGCCCAGTAATGGCTTGTGGAACAGGCTTCCATGCCGATTAGGCAAGGATCGAGCCGCGTGAAGAAAGGCAACACCTGAGCGCGCCGCAAAGGTCGGTTGAAAGCGACTTCGTCATGTTCAGTGATCCCGTGAACCTGAAAAATGGTCTTGGCCAGATCGACACCGATTGTTGTAACTTGCATGGGATGGCTCCTCTCGTTTGCTGATTATGACACCCGCGTTATAGCGCATGGCAACGCTGGTTGGAGCAGGAGCCATCCACCCCATCAGGTTTGGGCGGTGACCTCAACACAAAGAGTAGAATGAAGTCATTCGCTACGAGTCCTCGTGTCTCGCACAGCTGGTCATTCATGTGCCGTGGCCGATTTGCCATCAGTTTTCCCACTTTCACGTTACGTTCACGATATGTCGGTGGGTAAGAATTAAAGTAACTAACTGAAATTTATTACTTCGGCAGGTTTCAAAATCCCCCGCCGCAAGGATTTCTGGTTGGAGTGTTTTTCTGTTTGGCGGGGGACTGCTCGGCACGGCGAGATCCTGTGGAAAATATCCGGATGTTTTGCGAAGTGCTTGCCAGTTCATTGAACTGGTGTGAACCCGGTTATGTTGTGAATATGGTGATTTGGGGCGAAATATAAAGTGCTTACGACAAGGGGTTACAATAACTTGTGCTGGGGTCGCTTCGTTTACACCGAAGATGTCGGGAGTTCGAGCCTCTCACGACCCACCATTTACCTTAGCACTACCAACAAAAGCCCCTGCATCGCGGGGGCTTTGTGCGTTTTGGCGGTTCCTAAAGAGCTGCGTGGAATCATAGGCAAAACTGGATTGTGCACAGCCATAGGCGGTGATCGACGAGTGGCGCCAAGGGGCCTCTCAGGCGCAGTAGTGCAGCTTCAGCACCAGATTGCCACCGCTGAGCGTCAGCTTGGGCCGGGAGGCACAAACGCTCACAGCGCGGTATCCGTTATCGACCGTTCAGCTTGCGTATAGTCACTACATGTAGCGAATGGATATTGATGACGCGCTGCGAGACGACCCGCGACATGCTGCGGTAGGAATTGATGATCTATTTGTTTGCAGATTACGTGATGCGATCGACCTCTCGCCCGATTGTGTTCTGATTTGACTTAAAGCAGGGTGCTCCGAAGCGATTACCGAGATATTCCGGAGCAATGGTGGCGGCGAATGAGCTAGAGTGGTTGCAAAAGATAACGAAAGCTGCCGATAGCAGCGAACCACGCATAAGCGCTAGATCCCGTGCTGCGGTTCTTTCGATGTTTGGGAGGTAACGGTTTGGATAAGGTTGAGGGGTGCACTAAAAGAAGAAACGGCTGCGAAATATACTAATTGTCACGCGCGGCAATTACCGTGGCGTTGTGACGGCAGGATGGCTTTTGGCGTCTTCCAGGTTTGCAAGGCAGGATGTTGCAGGCCACCGCCAATGCACTAGACTGGGCGCAGAGATGATATTCGACGGGACTTGAATGAACGTCGGCTTTGCCAGTATCGTGACACTTCCCCTCAACGCCTTTAGCCTTTTTCCTACGTTAAAAGGGCGATCAGTGCGTGGAGAGCCATATAGATGACAATCAAAGAACCAATGGTATAGCAGGTGGCCCGAACTTCGTGTGTCTGCCGTGTCGCATATGCGACGAAGTGTGCCGCGCGGGCTGTGACGAACCCATACATCAAGAATTGGGCAAGGATAAGCGGTGGATTTGTCAGCACGAACAGCAGCCCGGCAATCCAGAACGCCGGAATGTTTTCAAGGTCATTGCGATGCATGCGGCGTGAGCGATCTACGTAGTCATTGACTTCAAGCTGAGAGGGGTCCGGTTTTTTATTGATCGGGCCAGCGCGCAGGTCTTCCGGACTCGCCAGGCCTGAGTTGCTCCGAAGCATCCGGTAAACGGTCATCCAACCTTGCCCCATCACTTTTAGGACCATTAGGGCCGATGCAACTGCGTAGGTCACAAAGATCGGGTTTTCAAAGCCGATTTCCTGCATCGTAAATCTCCTTTTAGGCCTTAGCGTTCAAACCATATGTTTATTTACTTACCAATGGTAAGTGTATATCTTACCGTTGGTAAGTAGTCAATATTTTCGGGTGATTGGATGAAGACGGACGAGAAAATCCTTAAGACCGCACAGGCGTTATTGGCGTCGGATGGGTTCGGGGCAGTCTCTTTTGACGCAATTGGGCGTGCTCTTGGAATGTCGAAACAGGCCGTACTCTATTGGTATCCATCCAGACAAGAGTTGCTTGCTGCAATGCTTGGCTCTTGGTTGGCGGCGGAGGCGGACGTCGCTGTGACCGCCGTTGACGGTACAGATACGCCCAACGCTGCAATCTCTGCCTTTGTCGAGGCTGTTGCGGCGTTCCATTTAGGTGACTTGGATCGGTTCCGAATGATGTATTTAGCGCCGCAGACCTTGAAGGTCGAAATGCAGGCCCCGATGGAAACGGGGGCGCTCGATCAGGTGCATGCCACCACGAGCCGAATGTATGGCGCCCTGGCCGACTGCCTTGGGGGAGATCCGCTGTTCGCTCGCCAGCAGGCAACATCGATCCATTGTGCGGTCTTGGGGCTTGCTCTGATGTTTGGTCTCGCAAACGGGATCAAAGACCCGTTGAAACACTCGCAGAAGGATCTGATCGCTGCCCTTGTGGCGAGGCTTACCGATCCTGAATAGTGCAGCGAACGGCAGTTCCGAGCTGATTGTGTTGAACAGCTCTTTGGTTTCAGCCTTTCGAAGTCTGCTATCGCGTTGATTTGTTTTGAATGTCCCTAAGTCGCTCTCTTTTATCCGGTGGCGGTCATCATTGGCCTAAGTCTGGCCCATTTCCGGAGGTTTTGGGCGGTGGCGGCGAGGGTGAATTCGTCTTGAACGCCACATGGCCTTCGTAATTGTAGTCGTCCCAGCCCAAGGACGCGTTTGAGGTGTGCAAGCAAGTTGCGGCTGATCCATTGGGGGGCGGGCTTCACGGCCGCGCTCGACCATGTAGTTGCGCATAGCCATCTTGTTCAGCGGGCCGCCACGGCTGTTGGGGAAAAGATAGCCGTTCTGCTCTATCGCGCGGGCGAGATCGATCACCCGCAGGGCCTCATCGGACAGGGGTACGCGGAAGGGCTTGGTAAAGCCTTTGCGGCCTTTGACATGCTCTAAAGGCACCGTCCATTTGTTTTCGGTGATCTGCTCAAGCTGCATATTGTTGACTGCATCCGAACGCACACCTGTCAACATTAGCATGCGGAGCGCAAGTTCTGCGGGCGCGAGCTCTCCAAGGGATTGGTAAAAGGCTGGCGCCTCAGCCCAGTCGAGCGCGGCAATGTGGGTGACGGTGTGTCTTGGAACACCGAGCAGGATGCGTGCCTGGTCAATGATGCCGAGGTTCACGTCAAAGCCCTCTGCGATTGCATAGCTCAGGATCACCTTTAGTCGGGACAAGGCCTTCTTTGCTGTGACGGGAGAGGTCTCCCAGCCACGGGACAGTGCCTGTTTAATGTCATGCTGGTCAATCTTGACAACGGGCATCATTCCCAGATGGGGCAGAAGATGGTTCTTGATCGGGCTGAACCACATCCCGTCCGATCCCTCATGCTTCAGCGTGGAGCGATGGGCTTCAAAAGCAGCGTAGGCCAGGACATGGAGCCGACCTTCCTGTGCGCTTGCGAAATATCTACAAACGCAGATGATACTGCCCGGGAATTTCTGGACCGCGCTGAGACGTTACCGCACTCTTATTAAAGCACGATTTAAATCTCAGAGCGTTTGTGAGAGCGCTTGATACGAAGGATATACCCCTCCGGCGGGAGTATTTGGGGAACTTTGAAGCGGGGCGGCGTTATTCTGCCGCCACCGCTTTGCTGTCCAGAAGGGCGACGATGTCCATCATGATTGTGTTCAACTCAAAGTCTTTGGGGGTGTAGACCTTTGCCACTCCGAGTGCGCGCAAGTGTGCTGCGTCGTCTTCGGGGATAATGCCGCCGACGATCAGCGGGATGTCTGACAGTCCTGCGCGTTTCATGCGTTTGAGCACGTCTTCGATCAGCGGCACATGAGAGCCGGAGAGGATCGACAGGCCGATCACATGGGCTTGTTCTTCCAAGGCGGCACTGACGATCTGTTCCGGTGTCAGGCGGATGCCTTCATAGGTGATGTCCATGCCGCAATCCCGTGCGCGTACGGCGATTTGTTCTGCGCCGTTGGAGTGACCGTCCAGTCCCGGTTTTCCGACAACAAATTTCAAGCGACGGCCGAGTTTATCTGACACGGCGTCAACCGCGTCGCGGATGTGATCCAGTCCTTCGGTTTGGTTGGAAACGGATTTGCCAACGCCGGTGGGCGCGCGGTATTCGCCAAAGACGGCGCGGATGGCGCTGCCCCATTCGCCGGTGGTAACGCCTGCTTTGGCGGCGGCGATGGAAGCGGGCATGATGTTGCTGCCGTCTTCTGCGGCGCGGCGAAGATCGGCCAGTGCGGCTTTTACTGCGCCTTCGTCGCGATCATTGCGCCACTGTTCCAGGCGGGAAATCTGGTCGGCTTCGGCAGCTTTATCCACCACCATGATCGCGCCGTCCCCCGCGGTCAGCGGACTGTCCGCGCCTTCGGTAAATTTATTGACGCCGATGACAGTCGTGTCGCCGGTTTCGATCCGCCCCAACCTAGCGGAGTTGGAATCCACCAGACGGCCCTTCATATATTCAATCGCGGCAACTGCGCCGCCCATTCCGTCAATCTGGGCCAATTCGTCCCGCGCGCCCTGTTTCAGTGCTTCGACCTTGCGATCCACGGCAGGGTTGCCGTCAAACAGGTCGTCATATTCCAGCAGGTCGGTTTCGAAGGCGAGGATTTGTTGCATCCGCAGGGACCACTGTTGGTCCCAAGGGCGGGGCAGGCCGAGCGCTTCGTTCCATGCAGGCAGTTGCACCGCACGGGCGCGGGCGTTTTTCGACAAGGTCACGGCCAGCATTTCGATCAGGATGCGGTAGACGTTGTTTTCCGGTTGCTGCTCGGTCAGGCCGAGCGAGTTCACTTGCACACCATAGCGGAAGCGGCGCATTTTGGGGTCTGTCACACCGTAGCGCTGCTCGCAGATTTCGTCCCACAGGTCCACAAAGGCACGCATTTTGCACATTTCAGTGACGAAACGGATGCCCGCGTTCACGAAGAAAGAGATACGCCCAACAACGGTCGCAAAATCCTCAGCAGGGACCTTGCCGCGCACATCGTCCAGCACGGCGGTGGCGGTTGCCAGTGCAAAGGCGAGTTCCTGTTCCGGTGTCGCGCCCGCTTCTTGCAGGTGGTAGGAACAGACGTTCATCGGGTTCCATTTGGGCACATTGGTATAGCAATAGGCCGCCACATCGGTGATCATCCGCAGGGACGGTTTGGGCGGGCAAACATAGGTGCCCCGCGACAGGTATTCCTTGATAATGTCATTCTGAACAGTGCCTTGCAGCTTTTTGACATCCGCGCCTTGTTCCTCGGCCACAGCGATATAAAGCGCCAGCAGCCACGGAGCGGTGGCGTTGATTGTCATGGACGTGTTCATCTTTTCTAAAGGGATATCGTCAAACAGGGACCGCATATCGCCAAGATGGGCCACTGGCACACCGACCTTGCCCACTTCGCCGCGTGCCAGTTCGTGATCGCTGTCATAGCCTGTTTGCGTTGGCAGATCGAAAGCCACTGACAGGCCGGTCTGCCCTTTGGCAAGGTTGCCACGATACAGCGCGTTGCTGTCTTTGGCGGTGGAGTGGCCCGCATATGTGCGGAAGAGCCAAGGGCGGTCAGGTGTTTGTGTCATGTGTTGCGACTCCGATCTGTGCTGCGCCGCAGCATAAGTTATAAAATTACCCAATTGCAACTGTCTGTATAATATTCGTGCGCAGAAAGTTTCAAGCGGCGACGCTGCGACACCAACCACATGGGGCAGGCGAGGGCGCAACAGTCTGTTGTAGCCGGTGTTACACGGCTGAACTAAGAATTGGCGGGGCGGTGAAATCAGGCTACATCTGAGCGGAATGTTTGAAACGGTAGAAATACAGGTCTGGGTAGTCTGGGTCACGGGGTTGCTGGCGCTGGCGGGATTGCTGGACCGTATCCTCATGCCTTCTGTCCGGTGGTATCTGCGCCGCCGTTTCAACCGCGCGATTGAACAGTTGAATTCCAAGCTGCAATTGCAGATTCAGCCATTCAAGCTGACTCAGCGGCAGGTGATGGTGGATCGCTTGGCCCATGACCCACAGGTTATGGAGGCTGTGTTGGAGCATTCCAACGAGGAGGGCATTCCCTATCACGTTGCGGCAAAAATGGCGATGGGGTACGCCCGCGAGATCGTCCCTTCGTTTTCCGCATTTGCCTATTTCGGCTTTGGCATCCGCTTTGCCCGCTGGCTTAGCCGGACGCTATATCGTGTGCGATTGGGCTATGTGGATGAGGGTGCGCTTCAAAAGATGGACCCGAATGCCACGGTCGTCTTTGTGATGAACCACCGCTCTAACATGGATTATGTGATCGTGACCTTTCTGGCTGCCTCCCGTTCTGCGCTGTCTTATGCGGTTGGGGAATGGGCGCGGGTGTGGCCGTTAAAACAGTTGATCCGCTCCACCGGGGCCTATTTTATCCGGCGCAAATCGCGCAATCTGCTCTATCGGCGGGTTTTGTCGCGCTATGTGCAGATGGCCACGGCGGCGGGGGTGACGCAAGCAGTGTTCCCAGAGGGCAGCCTGTCGCGGGATGGCAGCTTGCGTCCTGCAAAGCTGGGCTTGCTGAATTATATTGTGTCGGATTTTGACCCTGATCAGGAACGGGACGTGGTTTTTGTGCCTGTGGGCGTGAATTACGACCGTGTGTTGGAGGACCGTGTGCTGCTTGCGGCGAACCGCGGGGAGAAGACTGGCCTTCTGTTCAAGCTTTGGACCTTTGTGCATTTCGTGGTGCGCCATTTGTGGCTGCGCCTGACGGGGCGGTTTTACAAATTCGGCTATGCCAGTGTTAGTTTCGGCGTGCCCCTGTCCCTGAAGGCGTTTCTGGCGGAGAAGGAGAAGGTCAGCCACGAAAAGATGACTGCCGACCTGGGCAAAGCCTTGATGAAGCAGGTCGGGCGGGTGATACCGGTGCTGCCGGTGTCCTTGGTGTCGACGGTTCTTCTCGATCAGGGGGAAACGCCGCTGAACGCCGCTGAGGTGCAACATCTGGCAGAGGCAGAGCTGGAGCGGTTACTTGCCAATGGCGCCCATATGCATATTCCGCGCAAACGGCTGGATTATGCGGTAGAGGTCGGGTTGCGGATGCTGGTGCTGCGCCGCGCGCTGGTGGAAAAGGACGGACGATTCACGCTTCAGCCCGAACAGCTGGAGGTCGTGCGCTACTACGCCAACGCCATCGCCCATTTGCGCTGAGCGCAGGGGTGCATTGCATCACAGAGTAGTGACAGGTGGGACAGGCGCCGTTATAAGCGCCGCGAACACCCCTATTTTGCATGGAAATGATGACAATGATCCAAGTTTTCGGCCATATGGCCCCCGATACAGACGCAACCGGCTCCGCAATCGTTTGGGCCTGGTACCTGAACGAGGTCAAAGGCCAAAGCGCTGCGGCCAAACTGCTGGGTACGCCCAACACCGAAGCTGCTTTCGTTCTGAACCGCTGGGGCTTTGATCAGCCGGAGATTATCACGGACGTTGCTGCAGGCGATGATGTGGTGATTGTGGACACGAATAACCCTGCAGAGCTGCCTGCGTCTATCAATGATGCGAACATTCTTGAGATCATCGACCACCACATGCTGGTTGGCGGGATCAAGACCAAGGGTCCTATCAATATCACTGTGCGCCCGCTGGCCTGTACTGCGACCATCATGGCTGACCTGATGGGCGATGATCTGGCAAAAGCACCGGACGCGATTAAAGGCGTGATGTTGTCCTGCATCATCTCTGACACGCTGGAGTTCCGCTCCCCCACCACGACGGATGTGGATGTTGCACGGGCGAAAGCTCTGGCGGCGGAACTGGGTGTGGATATTGCCGAATACGCGGCCGAAATGTTTGCGGCCAAATCCGACGTATCCGCGTTTTCCGATGCGGAACTGCTGCGGATGGATTCCAAGAAATACGAAGTCGGCGGCAAGGCGTTCCGCGTTTCCGTGCTGGAAACCACAACACCTGCAATCGTTCTGGACCGTAAGGCAAGCCTGATGGACAGCATGACAACCGTTGCCTCCGAAGACGGTGTGGATCAGGTTTTGCTGTTCGTTGTGGACATTCTGAACGAAGAATCCACGTTGCTGGTGTCCAATGATCTGGTGAAAACAGTCGCCGAGAAATCTTTCGGGGCAACGGTGACAGGCGATACCGTCGTGCTGCCGGGTGTTGTCAGCCGGAAAAAACAGATCATCCCGCAACTGGCTGTCTAAGGTCCGTTACAGCGATGAAGTTACGGGAAGGGGGGGCTTGGCCCCCCTTTTTTCATGCGCAACCTTTTGTCAAAGGCGGGCCGGAGCCACTAAAAATTCTTCGCGCAATTAAATTTCGTGGAAATAATCATTTTTTTATGATTATTGCTCTTGCGATTTTTGCTGCATCGCGGCATTGATCGTGTCAACGTAACGAAGCAGTGACTCGTTACAGGAATTGCCCAACGCAGGAGATTACATCATGGCCCCACTCGACGCCGGATATGAAGCCCCCGAAAAAGACCTCTATGAAGTCGGAGAAATCCCACCTTTGGGTCACGTGCCCAAGGAAATGTATGCTTGGGCGATCCGTCGCGACCGTCACGGCGAGCCGGACAAATCCTTTCAGGTTGAAGTGGTCGAAACCCCCAAGCTGGACAGTAACGAAGTACTGGTCTTTGTTATGGCGGCAGGTGTGAACTACAACGGGGTTTGGGCAGGTCTTGGCATCCCGATCAGTCCGTTTGACGTACACAAGGAAGATTACCATATCGCAGGTTCCGATGCCTCGGGTATCATCTGGGCGGTTGGTGAAAAGGTTAAGCGCTGGAAAGTCGGCGACGAGGTGGTGATCCATTGTAATCAGGATGACGGCGACGACGAGGAATGTAACGGCGGCGATCCGATGTTCTCGGACAGCCAGCGCATCTGGGGCTATGAAACGCCGGACGGGTCTTTTGCCCAGTTCACTCGCGTTCAGGCCCAACAGCTTATGCCACGTCCACAGCACCTGACATGGGAAGAAAGCGCCTGTTACACGCTGACACTGGCCACCGCCTATCGGATGCTGTTCGGCCACCGTCCGCACACGCTGAAACCGGGCCAAAACGTACTGGTTTGGGGCGCTTCAGGTGGTCTGGGCAGCTTTGCGATCCAGTTGATCAATACCGCAGGGGCCAATGCCATCGGTGTGATTTCAGACGAAGACAAGCGCGAGTTTGTGATGTCCCTTGGCGCCAAAGGTGTGATCAACCGCAAGGATTTCAACTGCTGGGGCCAATTGCCAGAAGTGAACACCGACGAATATAAAGCGTGGTTCGCTGAAACCCGCAAGTTCGGTAAGGCCATCTGGGACATTACCGGCAAGGGCAACAACGTCGATATGGTGTTTGAACACCCCGGTCAGTCCACGTTCCCTGTGTCCACTTTCGTCTGTAAAAAAGGCGGTATGGTTGTGATTTGTGCGGGCACCACCGGCTATAACCTGACAATGGACGCGCGTTACATCTGGATGCACCAGAAACGTGTTCAGGGGTCCCACTTTGCCCATCTGAAACAGGCTGCTGCTGCGAACAAGTTGATGATGGAACGTCGTCTTGATCCTTGCATGTCCGAAGTTTTCTCATGGGAGCAGATCCCCGATGCGCATATCAAGATGCGCAAGAACGAGCATAAACCCGGTAACATGGCCGTGCTGATCAGTGCCACACAAACCGGTCTGCGCACCTTTGAGGATACGCTTGAGGCGAGCCAGGCCAAGTTCTGAGCTTAACAAAATTAAGAAAAACAGCCCGCAATTCGTCACCGGATTGCGGGCTGATTTGCTTTGAAATGAACGATGGACCGACAGGAAAGTGTTTGTTTTCGGGGTTTAAGTGAAATGCACTCGCTATTTCCAGTGAGTTTACTAATAAGATTTTTCGGTTCAAACTTACTCGTGGTATAGTTGTATTAATCCCCTGTTAACCTTTGTAAACGAGACTCATTATGTCACAAGAATGGATCATCTCAGTCCTCAAGGACTTAAAGAATTTTGCAAACCAAAACCAGTTGGGACGGTTGGCAGAGCAGTTGGACGACACAATCCATGTTGCTGTGGCAGAGACAACAACAAAGGCCCGCAATATCGCGGCGGCGGAGGGTGATGCAAAATCAAATAGGGACGTTTCTCGAACGCGTGGAGCAATGTAAAACGCTTATCGAACTGAACACGGTGGTCGCAGAGTTGCGGCACATTTTTCAGGTTAACCACGTTGTTTATCATTCAGTCAACAGCCTAGGGGAGCCCTACGCGCTGGCAACATACGGTCAGGAGTGGGCCGAGTATTACGAAAGCGAAGAACTGTATCGGGTGGATCCTGTTGTTCTTGGGGCGTTCCAACGGTTCCACCCATATGATTGGAAGTCGCTCGACTGGGAAAAGAAACCGGCGCGGCGGTTCTTTCAAGAGGCGCAGGACGGGGGGGTGGGCAATCAGGGCGTATCCGTTCCAGTGCGCGGTCCACACGGCGAATTTGCACTGTTTTCTGTCAGCCACACCTGTTCGGACGAGGTCTGGACCCGCTTTCTCGCCGCCCATATGCCCAACTTTCTTCTTATCGGTCACTATATCCACGCCAGTATTCGCGCGCTGGAGTTTCCCGGAGTAGAGGGCAATTATGTGGTGCTGTCGCCACGGGAAACCGATGCACTGCGCTTGCTCGGGGCGGGATTGAACCGGGGGCGTGCTGCGGAACAATTGAAGATTTCGGAACACACCTTGCGGGTTTACATTGAATCCGCACGTTCGAAATTGAATGCATCGAACACGACACATGCTGTAGCTAAGGCAATGGCGCAGGGTCTGATTAATATTTAATATCATAGTGTTGAGGCGTGTTCCTCAGGTTTACAAAACCTTACCGTTGCGCACGGTGATGAGTTGTTAACCAAAATTACCGAAGTCTGGACGCAGTTCATCTTGAAATCAGGATCGTCTGCACCTTACCCTTAACTTAGGGAAACCGGCGGTCTAACGTCCGGAGTTTCTTATGCTTTCTTATCTCTATGCCGATGAAATCGCTGCCTTCCCGCTGTTGCAGGATACGATGTTTCGCGACCGCAAGACCCAGTTCGTGGACCGGCTTGGTTGGGACCTGACGATCGACCGGCGGGGTTGGGAACAAGACGATTATGACGGGATGAACCCGCTTTATGCGATCTGGCAACTGCCCGATGGCAGCCATGGCGGGTCCATGCGGGTGCTGCCCACTACGGGGCCTTGCATGACCAACGATCATTTCTGTGATGTGACCGGCGGGGCAATTACCAGCCCGGTGATTTGGGAAAGCACACGGTTTTGTCTGTCGCCGCGCGTTTCGGATCAGGCGGGGCGGATATCTGCGGCCATTATGCTGGCGGGGTGTGAAATCGGGTTGGGGTTCCATCTGCGGCACGCCATAGGCGTCTTTGATGCGCGGATGGTGCGGATATATCGCCGGTTGGGATGGGCGCCGGAAATCGTCGGGTCGCAGGGGCAGGGTCGCCAACAGATTGCAGTCGGGCTGTGGGAATTCTCGCAACAGATTCGCGATACGCTGTGTGTCGCCGCCGATGTCAGCCCTGCGCAATCTGCGGATTGGTTCGCTGCTGCTTTTGGTGCGAAACCCATAAATCTGGCGCAGGAGATGCCAAGCCAAGTTTCCCCGCGCTGGTCGTAAAAAGCCGTTCAGTCCGGTGGGGTGTTGCGCTATGTTGGCGCGAAACAAGACCGGACCCGAGGCCATGCAGTTTTCTGAAGATCAAGCCAGTGCCTATGATGCTGTGGCCGAGGTGCTGAAAGCCTCGGGTGTGGATTTGGAAAACGGGATGTTGATCCCTGAAACAACCGGCAAACAGCAGACGCTTGCGCTGTTGGGGAAGGCGGGGTCGGGCAAGACCATGCTGCTGGCCAAGATTGCGGACGCGCTGACTGATGCGGGTGTGGACACGATCAGTGGCGATTATGAGGGGCGCGCGCGCAAGGAACGCCGCACCCTCGCGATCCTTGCGCCTACAAACAAAGCGGCCAGCGTTCTGCGCAATCGGGGTGTGGCGGCGACGACCATCCACCGGATTCTTTACACGCCGATGTATGATCCGGAGTATGAAAAGATCGCTGAATGGCTTGCAGGAAACGCGGAAAAGCCCGAGATTGAAGGCCTGAGCGATATTGCGCTGGATCGCGCGGCGCAGTTCTATGAAGGCAATAAGTCCATCCCCGGCGCGTTGGCTGTGGCCGGGCTGCGCGGGTCCGATTTCATCGTGGGTTGGAAACGCCGTGAAGATCCGCTGGATGTTGGATTTGTAGACGAAGCTTCCATGCTAGACGACAAACAGCTTGGGGATTTGCAGGAAATCTTCTCTACGCTGATCTTGTTTGGTGATCCCGCACAGCTTGCCCCTGTGGGACAGTCCGGCAGCATGGCCTTTGATGATCTACCCGAACCGCGCAAGCTGTACCTGAACCGAGTGCACCGTCAGGCGGATGATAATCCGATCCTCGATCTGGCCCATGCGCTCAGCGATCCGGCGTTGGAATTTTCCGAGTTCGAGCGGATGATCGAAGAGGCTGCGCGCAAGGATGATCGTGTAATCGTGTCCCCTCGCGTAGATGCCACTGCAATGGCCCGCGCGCCGGTTCTGGTCTGGCGTAATGCCACCCGCATCCGTCTGATCCATGCCTTTCGAAATGCCTTTGGCGCACCAGCGGAAATGCTGTTGCCCGGTGAACCGCTGATTTGTGACGGGCTGGAACTGCCGATGAAACACCGCAAGAAGCGTATTGATCTTGAAGCCCGCGGGCTGATCAAAGGGGCGCAGGCGGTCTATCTCGGGGAAGGGCGCAAGCCCGGTTTTTCGCGCCTCCACGTGGTTGGCGCAGAAGATCCACAGGTTTCTGCGGCGACCATTATCAAGATCGAGCTGCCCGATCAGGAAGAACCGTTCATTCCGTCCGCAGCGCGGATGGGGGCGGCGTTTGTTCACGGGGCGGCCTGTACAATCCACAAGGCGCAAGGGTCGCAGTGGGGCGATGTGCAGGTGTTCGCGCCGGATATTTATGCAGCAAGCCGTGCAGGACGCACCGAGGCGGGGATCGCCTTGTGGAAGCGGCTGGCCTATGTAGCAATCACGCGAGCGGAGCACCGGTTGCACTGGGTAACACGGTATATGCTGGCCAAACCGGTGGCACCGCTGGGCGTCGAGGATTTGCGCCGTGTTGCAGCGCCGGTGCTGGAGCTGGAAGAGCAGCCCGCCCCGCCGGAATAGGGGCCGCGTCAGGGGCTCTGCCCCTGTGACCCCGGGATATTTAGGGCCAGAAGAAGCCGAGCTCTTGTCTAGAATACGATGTTCATCATGACCAGAGATACGATTAGGAACAGAATGGTCATGATGCCGCCTGTACGCATGAAATCCACCACACGGTAGCCTGCCGGACCCATGATCAGCGCGTTGACCTGATGGGTCGGGATCAGGAAAGAGTTGGAGGTGGAAATCGCAACGGTCATTGCGAAAACGGCCGGATCACCGCCCGATGCTATCGCGATCGAAACCGCGAGGGGCACCAGCAGGACGGTGGCGCCCACGTTCGACATAATCAGCGTAAAGATCGTGGCAAGGATCGCAACGCCCGCTTGCAAGGACCAGATCGGCCAGCCGTCCAAAACCGAGAGCACGCCTTGGGCAATCCATTCTGCGGTGCCGGTCATCTGCACCGCTTGCCCAAGCGGGATAAGCGAGGCGAGCAGGAATACGGTATTCCAGCCGACCGCATTATACGCTTCGTCCATATTGATCACGCGGGTTACGATCATGCCCACGGCCCCTGTCAGCAGGCACAGGGACAGGCGCATATCCGTGAAAAGGATCAGGCTAAGCGAGATGATGAAGAACAGAATAGCCCAGCCGACTTTTTGCGGGCGCAGTTCTTCCTGTGGAAAGTCGGTGGTAACGACGACGAAGTCGCGGCCTTTTTTAATGCGGACCAGATTTTCCCAAAGCACGTGGACGACCAATGTGTCACCGGCGCGGAACGGCACCTTGCCGATGCGGGTGGCTTCGTGGTCTTCATGTTCGACGTGGCTCATTGTGTCGTCGCCGCGATGAATCGCGAGCATGGACATACCATAGGTTTTACGAAGCGCCAGATCCTGTGCGGTCTTCCCGATGACCTGACTGTCCGGCGGCACAACAATTTCAGCAACGCCGCTTTTGGTGGCAGCGAATTCTTCAGCGAAAATATCGAGGTTTGGTTTGATTTCCAGCCCGTAGATATCTGCCATTTCCTCTATCACCTTGCGTCGGCCCAGAATGGCCAGACGGCAGGGAGTAGTGATTTCTGTAGTGACCAGTGGCGCAATCCATCGGTGGCCTTGGAAGTAACTGCCGATAATGTAGCAATGGTGTACGTCCATAAGGTCGCTAAACGTTTCGCCGAGCAGGATGTTGCCTTCCGGCACCTCGACCTCCACGATGTCGGCTTTCAGCCCGTACAGTCGTTTGAGATACGCGTTCATCGTTTGGCCGGACGTGCCGTCCCCCTTGGTCGTGGAGCCGGGCAGCACCCAGCGTCCAAACAGAACGAAGTAGGCAATTCCGGTCAGCACCAGTGCAAGGCCGACCGGGGTGACCGAGAACAGGGTGAAATGTTCCATCTGTGCATCGGCGGGCAGGTCCAGGTTCGATGTGTCGATCAAATCGTTCAGCAGGATCAGCGGAGAGGAACCGACAAGGGTCATGGTTCCTCCGAGGATCGCACAAAAGCCCATGGGCATCAGTAGGCGCGACATGGAAATGTTGGTGCGCGAGGAAATTCGCGAAACCACGGGCAGAAACAGCGCTGCGGCGCCCACATTTTGCATAAAGCTAGAGATAAAGCCCACTGAAGCAGAAATAATCGGGATGATTCTCCGCTCCGCCGTGCCGCCGTATTTCAGGATCGTAGAGGCTACCGTGGACATCAGGCCGGTTTTGTCGAGCCCCGCGCCAAGGATCATCACCGCGATGATCGAGATCACCGCATTAGAGGCGAAGCCGTCGAACAGGTGGTTGATCTCGATCAGACCACCGAGGCCCGGCAGGTAACTGAGTGCGCCGAGCAGCACCATCACGATCACAGCCGCCACATCAACGCGGACGATTTCGGTTACAAACAGCAGGACGGTAAAGCCGAGCAAAGTCAGCACAACGATCATGTCGGGGGTTAGGGTAGTCGCGTCCACGGGCGTGTAACCTCTTATCGTTCAGGTTCTTAACGGTATACGCGCGCAGGACGCTTCGGGCAACCAGCCAGTTGGCAGGTTTCCAAGGCATTTACTGGACTTAAAGGGGGGAGTTCATGCGAATTGGTGGTGCGGATCAGGTGGGGATTACCTAGACAAAGCCAAAGCGCTGCGCCAGAACTTAGGCAGTTCGGGACAATACAAGGCGAGTTTTACATGGCACAGACGATCGTAATCACCGGCGCAGGCAGCGGGATTGGCAAGGCAACGGCGCAAGCTTTTCTGGCGGCGGGCTGGAATGTCGGATTGATCGGCAGACGCGCAGAGCCCTTGGAAGAGGTCGCGGGCGGGCAGGATTCAGCGCTTCCGGTGTCCTGTGATGTCACGGATGAAGCACAGGTGGAGTCCGCGTTCGAACGGATCGCGGATCACTTCGGGCGGATCGACACGCTGTTTAACAATGCAGGAACCGGTGTGCCAGGGTCGAGCATTGACGAGATGGACGTAGCAGCGTGGCGCAATTGTGTGGACATCAACCTGACCGGCAGTTTTTTGTGCGCCCGTGCAGCATGGCGGGTCATGCGCGGGCAATCTCCACAGGGGGGGCGGATCATCAACAACGGCTCTATTTCCGCAACCACGCCGCGTCCCGGTTCAGCGCCTTACACTGCGACCAAACATGCAATCAGCGGTTTGACCAAAACGCTGGCGCTGGACGGGCGGGCGGTCAACATCGCTTGCGGGCAGATCGACATCGGCAATGCCCACACCGAAATGGTCACCCAGATGGTTGAGGGTATCGTGCAGGCGGATGGTTCGGTGAAGCCTGAAGCGACGATGGATGTGCAACATGTGGCCAATGCGGTGCTGCATATGGCGGGGCTGCCGTTGGAGGCGAATGTTCTGTTTATGAACGTTATGGCGCGGGATATGCCATTTGTCGGGCGCGGTTAGAGCGTTTTGTGCATGACGAGTGCGGATGATTTCTTACCGTTTGGACCGTTGTAATAGTCCTTTCGGAAAGAAAGCGCGGCAAAGCCGGTCGCTTTATAAAGTGCAATTGCCGGAGCATTGTCTTCGACGACCTCCAGAAAGATTTCCTCACAGCCGGTGGAGTGCAGCTCTGCCAGAAGCCCTGTCAGTAATACGCGGGCTTTGCCTTGGCGGCGGGCGTCAGGGTGAACCGCAATGGTCAGTAGCTCTGCCTCTGGTCCGGCGCGGCGGACGATAGCAAATCCCTGATCGAGGGTTTTGACGAGACAAAGCGGAGAGGCGCAGAGGTCTGTGAGCTCTGCTGTGGACCACGGGCGGGGCTGGGTGAAACAGGCCGCGTGGATCTCTGCCATTTGCTCCGGTGTCACGGCAGAATGCGCGGGGGCTGTTCAGAGGGCAGCGCCGCATCCGGTGCACGCACATAAAGCGGGGCAGGGCGTGGGTGTTCCTCGGTTCGGCGCAATTGCACGAGTGCACCTGTGTTGCGGATCACATCTTCGGCGCAGACTTGCGTGATATCTGCAAGCTCCAACGGGCTGTCGGACAGGTAAGACTGATCGTGGGGCAGGCTGTCCCGTTCGACGAGTTCGACATCGGACAGGGCGACGCCATTGTCAAAGCGCTGGTGATACACGCGGTTCTGGCGGGCATCGACCACCACAGATTGCGGTCCGGCGCTGCCATAAGCGATCGCGTCGAGACGGGAGATCCCGATGGCGGGCACGTTTAGGGACAATGACAGACCACGGGCGGCAGCGACAGAAATACGGATGCCGGTGAAATTACCCGGTCCAACGCCCACACCAAGCGTGTTAAGGTCGGGCCAGTTGTAGCCTGCCGATGTTAGCAAGTATTCAAGCATCGGCAGCAGGTGCTCTGCCTGTCCTTTGGACATTGGATCGACGCGGCAGGTCAACATGTTCGGTCCTTGAAACAGGACAGCCGCGCAATGCGCGGCTGCTGTATCAAAGGCCAGAGTGAGTGGTTCAGGCGGCAACGGGGCGCACCTCGGTTACTTCGGGGATATAATGGCGCAGCAGGTTTTCGATGCCCATTTTCAGGGTAATGGTCGAAGACGGGCAGCCTGCGCAGGCGCCTTGCATGTGCAGGTAGACGATACCGCGATCAAAGCCGTGGAAGGTAATATCGCCGCCATCCTGTGCCACAGCGGGGCGCACGCGGGTGTCCAGCAGATCCTTGATCTGTTGCACGATCTCGCCGTCTTCGCCCGTGTGTTCCTTGTGGCCGGTGTTTTCCGCATCCGCGCCCATCACGGGCTGGCCGGACTGGTAGTGTTCCATGATCACGCCAAGAATGGCTGGTTTGACGTGGTTCCACTCGGTCTGTTCGTTCTTGGTCACGGTGACGAAATCGGGGCCGAAGAAAACCCCTGTTACGCCCTGCACACCAAAGATGCGCTGCGCCAGAGGCGAGGCTTGTGCCGCTTCCTCTGTTGGGAAATCGGCAGTGCCGGTGGAGAGAACCGCCTGACCAGGCAGAAATTTCAACGTGGCCGGGTTTGGGGTGCTTTCGGTCTGGATAAACATGTCTTTTACATCCTTTTGGAAGGTTGCCCTAGATATGCGCTTCCAACGGCGCACTGTCAAGATTTAGAATTATTCTAAAGAGGCTGCGATTTGGCGGAAAACTGCGATATTGCTTTGGGTGACTGCGCCGTTCCCCACTCGGAAATTGGTGTCTCCGGCGTTTACGGCGATCACGACCTGTCGCGCTGTGTCCACAAAAATATACTGGCCATAGATCCCGATTGCGTAAAATTCGCCCTCGGCTGCGGCGGCGGGGCGCCACCATTGATACCCATACCCCTGCGCACCCTGCGGGGTGGCGGCGGTCTCGGGTGTCGGGGGCGGGGCGGATTGAGCGGTTGCGGCTTTGACCCATCTGGTTGAAACGATCTGCTTGCCGTTTAACTTGCCACCTTGTGCGAACAATTGGCCGAACCGCGCGTAGTCCCGTGTTGTCATGTTTAACCCGCCGAGCACGAAGGGCTCCCCCATGCTGTCGGTTAGGAAATAGGGTTTCTGTTCAAGCCCCATAGGTTGTAGCAGAAGGTCCGAGACAAGCGCATTGGTCCCTTGGCCTGACACCGCGCGCATCACCATGCCGATCACATGGGTGTCGATAGAAACATAGTTGTTATAGGTGCCGGGTGCGTAGTGTTGCTGTGTCAGACCGGCGGCAAAAGCATCCATAGACCCGCCCACCGCGAGCAGGCGGCCCATGCGGTTGATATCGGAATGATAGTCGAGATAATCCTCGTTAAACGCAACCCCGCTGGCCATGTTCAACACGTTGCGAATGCTGGCCTGCGCGTAGGCGGAGTTCTCAAGCTCCGGCACCAGAGAACCAATTTTCGTGTTAAGGTCGGGCATCATACCGCGGTCCACCATCACGCCAAAGGTGGCTGACAGGACGCTTTTGCACATGGACCACGAAATCCGCCGGTCCTGCGCTGTGGTGCCTTTGAGATACTCTTGATGAACAATCGCGCCGTCTTTCAGGACCACCAGCGCCGTGATGTTACGTTCTTGTTGCCATGTCTCCAGATCAAAGCTGCGCCCCTTATGGGTGAAGTTTTGTTCAATAGGGCGCGGCGCTTCGGGCAGGGGGCTCGGGGTTTGCGGCGTGACCTTGGCGTCCTGATGGTAGAACAGCGCCTGCATGTTGCCAAAGTTGCGAATAATGTTTTGCGGGGCAAACAGGCTGCCAGTGCGCGCCACGCGCCGGATGCCGTTAACGTCCCCTTTCACCAGCAGGCGGCCGAGGATTCTGGCTGTGTCGGCATATCGGGCGTAATCAGGCATGGGACGCTTTCAGGAAAATTTGTCTTTCAGCTTTTGTAGCGGGCTGCGGGTGTCCTCGGCGGGTTCCTGTGTTTGCGGTTCCTTTATCTTAGCAGGCGTTTTGGCCGGCTTCGCAGCTGTGTTGGAAGAGCGTGGCGGGGCCACGCGCAAGGCAACCGCATTCATGAACCGCCCGCTATCGCCCTTGGCCAGATCCGGTGCCCCATCAGACATACCGCGCAGCAGATCGTCGATCCAGTTTTCGTCCGCCTTGGGGAAATCATGAAGCACGTAACCGGCTACCGCTTCTTTACGGCCCGGATGGCCGATGCCGATGCGCACCCTTGCATAAGCCTCGCCTACGTGTTGATGGATGGACCGAAGCCCGTTGTGGCCCGCATGACCGCCGCCCTGTTTCACACGGCATTTGCCCGGAGCGAGGTCCAGTTCGTCGTGAAAGACAGTCAGGTCTTCGACAGTTGCTTTGTAAAAACGCAAAGCCTCTCCGACGGATTGACCGGAGAGGTTCATGAAGGTTTCCGGCTTTAGCAGGATCACCTTTTCGCCGCCAAGCCGCCCTTCAGAGACCTTGCCCTGAAACTTGCCCCGCCAAGGAGCAAAGCCGTGGTCCGCTGCAATACGGTCCAGTGCCATGAAGCCGATGTTGTGCCGGTTATTGGCGTATTTTGCGCCTGGATTTCCAAGTCCGACAAAAATTTGCATGAGGGATAGTCCTTTGGCGGGTGTTCGATTCGCTGGCTTTATAACGGGTATCCCTGCAAGATGCCAAAACCGCAAAGAAAAACCCCGCGCGTTCTACGGAACACGCGGGGTTTAAGATGAATCGCCGGTGAGGCTTATTCTTCTGCGGCGTCTTCTGCCGGTGCTGCTTCTGCTTCGTCTTCAGCTTCGTCATCCGCAGATTTCAGGCTGGACGGTGCAGAGATGTTCGCAATCACGAAGTCACGGTCTGTGATCATCGGGCGCGAACCTTCTGGCAGGGTCACGTCGGAAATGTGAACGATGTCGCCTACGTCCAGATCGGCCAGATCGATTTCGATCGCGTCAGGGATGTTGCCCGCTGTCACTTTCAGTTCGATCTCGTTACGCACAACTGTCAGAACGCCGCCACGCTTCAGGCCAACGGAGGTTTCTTCGTTGATGAAGGTTACAGGTACGAACAGGTTCACACGGGATGTGCGACGCAGGCGCATCAGGTCGAGGTGAACAGGCAGGTCTTTCACAACATCGCGCTGGACGTTACGGCAGATCACACGAACATCTTCCTGACCTTCAACTTTGAGGTTGAAAAGTGTGGAAAGGAAACGGCCGGCTTTCAGCTGTTTCAGAAGTTCGTTGAATTTTACGTTGATCGCGATCGGCTCTTCGCCGCCGCCGTAGACAACACCAGGTACAAGCCCGTCGCGACGAGCTTGACGGGCGGCCCCCTTGCCGGTCCCGTCGCGTGATGTGGCGATGATGTTTGGCATCTCGGCCATGATAATTCTCCAATATGTAAAGGCGGCAATCCTCCAAGGGTGTAAGTGCCGCGTGAAGCCGCTCCATTAGGGGGGAAATGGTGAAAAGGCAAGCCTGAATCTGGTGCGCTGTGTGGCCGGGGGGCATGGGCCGTCGTCGTGTGTGGTGTTTTATGGCGGAGGTTTGCTGGAAGTACAAAGGGGCGAGGGCGCGCAGCACTGGGGTGCGATTTAAGTGCGGGGAGCATAAGGTGATGATTTTGCTTCGAAAATGCCGTTAACATACTGCCGATATGAAGCTTCTTAAATGAAGCTTCATATATGACGCGTCTTGTATGACGCTTCATATTTGCAGGGTGATAAGCAGATGCGATTGGCCGTTTTTCCGGCTAAGGATTCTTCAAAAAGAGTTCTCTTTGTTCGGGGATCTGGTGGTCAATGAGCGACTTGCCAGCGGCGTTGCCCGCGGGGGAGCGCAGCCTAGTCCAAAAACATCACGCACAAAAAAGCCACCCGCTGCAGCGAAATCGGGTGGCTTAAAAATGGGCTTCTTTTCACCCTAAGGTCTATTCCCATTCCCCGCGGAAATCCTTCGGGATCAGCAGGTTATTCCGCCCCATATTGTTCAGGTCCCGCTCCCCGCAGAGCGCCATAGTGATGTCCAGCTCCTTGTGGATCACATCAAGCGCGGCTTTCACGCCTTCGCGCCCCATTGCGCCCAAACCATGTACGAACGAGCGTCCGATCATCGTCCCCTTGGCCCCCAAGGAAATCGCCTTTAGCACGTCCTGACCAGAGCGGATGCCCCCGTCCATGTGAACTTCAATCTGATCGCCCACCGCGTCAACGATGTCAGGCAACATCCGGATAGAGGACATCGCCCCGTCAAGCTGGCGGCCCCCGTGGTTCGACACGATCAGCGCATCGGCCCCGACCTCGACAGCTTTCTTCGCGTCATCCACATCCAGAATCCCCTTCAGGATCAACGGCCCACCCCAGCGTTCTTTGATCCACGCCACATCGTTCCAATCCAGTGTCGGGTCAAACTGCTCGGCCGTCCATGCCGACAGGTCGGTCATATCCTCAACGCCTTTGACGTGGCCGATAATATTGCGAAATCCGCGCCGTTTGGTGTTGAGCATATTGTAAGCCCAGCGCGGTTTGCTCGCGATGTTCATGATGTTTGGCAGTGTCAGGCGCGGTGGCGCGGAGAGGCCGTTTTTAATATCCTTGTGCCGCTGCCCGAGGATTTGCAGATCATAAGTCAACACCAGCGCCGAACAATTCGCCGCTTTGGCGCGGTCAATCAACCGGTTGATGTAATCGCGGTCTTTCATCACGTACAGCTGGAACCAGAAAGGTTTGGTGGTGTTTTCGGCCACATCCTCGATCGAGCAGATCGACATGGTGGAAAGGGTAAAGGGCACATCGAATGCTTCGGCGGCTTGCGCGGCGAGGATCTCACCGTCGGGATGCTGCATCCCCAGCATGCCAATCGGCGCAAGGGACACCGGCATCGCATATTCCTGCCCGAGCATCGGCATCCGCGTGGTACGGTTGGTCATATCCACAGCCACCTTCTGACGCAGACGCAGGCGCGCAAAATCATCTACGTTGTCGCGAAAGGTCTGCTCGCTCCAGCTGCCGCTTTCGGCGTAGTCGTAAAACATACGCGGTGTGCGCTGCTGGTGCAGGGCTTTCAGATCATAGATGTTGGTAATTGGTGCCATGGCCGACCTCTCTTGCGATATTTGCGGTAGAATAGGGGCAAGGCTGCAGCAGGCTCAAGTGGGGATTACGCCAAACTGGTCAAACGGATTAACCAGATTGTGCGAATTTCACGGGTCTCAGCGCTTTTTACGCAGGAGCCGTCCGACAATGTAGGACGTGCGCGGCACATATTTATAGCGGGTTTTGGTGCCACTGGTGGGACGAACCCCCATCCGTGCCAGACCGAACACCACCAGAAACACGTGGGCGGCCGAGATAAACAGGAACAGGGCCGACGGCCCGAAGCCGGTAATCAGCGCAGAGGCGACGACAGGGCTGAAGATTGCGCCGACCGCGTAGATGAACATCAAGGAGGCATTTACCTCCACAACATTCTCGGGCTTGGCAAAGTCATTGGCGTGGGCGGCGGACACAGAGAAGATCGGGAAGGTCATCAACCCGAACAAGGCAGCCATCAGATAAACCATACCCAACGTGTCAGGATTAACGAAGGAAAACCCCACGCAAACCACAACAGAGGCGACAGACAAGCCGATGAGAACATGCCGCCGGTCAAATTTGTCGGCCAGATACCCCACCGGAAACTGCGCCACCGCACCGCCGATTAGTACGGTTGCCAAAAAGGAACCGATCTGTTGGGCCGTCAGTCCGATTTCCTGACCGTAAATCGGAGAGACCATGCGGAAGGCGGCAGATGTGGTGCCTGCCACCATCACCCCCGCTGCGCCAAGGGGCGACAGGATGGCCGTGCGGATCGGGTGCAGGCGGGGGGCTGCAGGAACTTTAGGCTGCTCGATCCGCGACAGGGTCAGCGGGAACAGGCAGGCACAACACAGGATCGCCAACAGATTATAGGACACATAAGACGCTGGCTCCAACACGCCGATCATCAATTGCGCCAGCGAGGACGCACCGATATCCACCACGCGGTAGGTGCCCATCACGCGCCCCCGCGTCTGGTTGGTCAGCTTGGCTTGCATCCACGCTTCGATCACGGTGTAGCACCCCGCAACGCACAGGCCTGTCATGATCCGCATCACTGCCCAAGCCGAAGGATCAAGCAGCATGGGATGCGCGATGGCACCGATCGCGCCGAACGCGGCAAAGGCGGCGAAGGCACGGGTGTGGCCGACCGACCCCATAAGACGGGGGGACCACCAGCAGCCGACAAAAAAGCCCAGAAAATGGGCCGAGCCGAGTATGCCGATTTCATTGTTCGTAAAGCCGAGCTTATGCCCCGACAGGGCATCCAGCGGCCCGATTGCGCCGGAGGACAGTTGCAAAAAGGTGATCGACAGAAACAGGGCCGCAAATGAAATCAGCAAACGCATGGGAAGTTTTTAACCTCTATTAAGCGCAGCTTGGCCTGTTCCTGTCCCCAAACCTGTTGTGTTCCCGACAACAGGTTGCCGTTTTTGCGGGATTATTTCCGAAATCAGAATTTCTCGGGCTGTAGGGCGCGGGCCATGTGATCAAGAACCGCGTTCACGAATTTTGATTCGCGTCCTTCCGGAAAGAAGGCTTTGGTCACGTCCACATATTCCGAAATCACCACTTTGGGCGGTGTGGCTTCGCTGACCAGTTCGGCACCCGCCGCGCGGAACAGGGCGCGCAGGGTGGGGTCGATGCGTTTCAGCGGCCATTTTTCCACCAGCGCCTGATCTGTGTGCTGGTCGATCTTGGCCTGATTGCGCACAGCGGCCAGCAGGACGCGCTCAAAGAAACCGGCGTTGCCTTCAAGCCATTCATGCTCTTCTTCTTGCGCGCCAAAACGGTGGTTCTCAAACTGGTCGCGCACCGTTTCTGCATCCGTGTCGGAGGCTTCCATCTGGAACAGGGCCTGCACCAGATACATCCGTGTGGCAGATTTTATTTGTCGTTTGTCAGCGGGTTTCATGCTGTTTTAGTGTCCTTGTTGTCGCCCGCCATCAAGATGTTCTCGGACGCGGGTTTGAACCCGATACCTTTGGTTTTATTCAAAAAGCGCCGTGACAGGGCAATCAGGTGAAGCGCGGCTTCGGCTGCACCGCCGCCTTTGTTCTGGCCTTCGCTGTCAGCGCGGACTTCGGCTTGGGTGCGGTTTTCAACCGTCAGAATGCCGTTGCCGATGCAATAGCCGTCCAGTCCCAGCAGGCTAAGCGCGCGGCTGGAGTCGTTGCAGACCGTGTCATAGTGGGATGTCTCGCCGCGGATTACACAGCCAAGGGCGACAAACCCGTCAAAATCGTTGGAGCGCCCTGCAAGACGGATCGCCGTCGGAATTTCCAAAGCGCCGGGAACCTCGACCAGATCACAGGTGGCGCCAGCCGCTTTGATCGCGGCTTGGGCGCCAGTGACCAGATTGTCAGCAATGTCCTTGTAATAAGGCGATACCACGATCAGCATATGGGGCGCATCGCCGTCAAACTGCGGGCTGGGCAGCACATAATGGGTTTCGGAACCGGCCATGGATCAAGCTTTCTTAATGGGGCGGGTGCCCACGATGTTCAGGTCATAGGCTTCAAGACCAATCACTTTGGGCATGGGAGAATCCGTAAGCAGGATAAAATCCCGCAAACCCAAAGAGGACATGATCTGCGAGCCAAGCCCAGTATAGCGCAATTGCCGCGGTGTCGAGTCTTCGTCCAGTTGCAATTTGGCCTCAAGGTCGCGGAACAGCATGACGACGCCGCGCCCTTCGTCTGCAATGGTTTCCATCGCACGGGCCAGCTCGCCGGCGGGGGCGGGGCCAAGGCCGAGAATATCTTCGAGCGGGTTCATCGCATGGGTGCGCACCAGAACCGGTTCGGATGTGGTGATATCGCCTTTGACCAGCACGACGTGTTCCGTGTCATTGGTTTTGTCGGTGAAAATTCGCAGGTTCCAGTCGCCGCCATAGCTGGAGGTGACATCGCGGTTGGCGGTTTCGCTGACCAGATTGTCATAGCGCAGGCGATAGGCGATCAGATCGGAAATCGTGCCGATTTTCAGCCCGTGCAACTGGGCATAGCTAATCAGATCGGGCAGGCGGGCCATTGTGCCGTCATCGTTCATGATCTCGCAGATCACGCCGGACGGGTTCAGCCCTGCCAGACGGGACACGTCCACGGCAGCTTCGGTATGGCCTGCGCGCACCAGAACGCCGCCTTCGCGGGCGCGCAGCGGGAACACGTGGCCAGGAGTGGCGATATCCTGTGCGCCGCTGTTTTCGTCGATGGCCACAGCGATCGTCTTGGCGCGGTCATGGGCCGAAATGCCGGTGGTCACACCTTCGCGGGCTTCAATTGATACGGTAAAGGCGGTTTCGTGGCGGGATGAATTGGCGGTGGCCATCATCGGCAGACCCAGCGCGTTCAATCGCTCCGATTCAAGGGACAGGCAGATCAGCCCCCGTCCGTGGGTGGCCATAAAGTTCACCGCTTCGGGCGTGGCCATTTGCGCAGGGATCACCAGATCGCCTTCGTTCTCGCGGTCTTCATGGTCCACAAGGATGAACATCTTGCCAGCTTTGGCGTCGGCTATGATGTCCTCGATCGGGGAAATCATGTCGTGGAAGGTGTCTTCGGTCATACTGTCACCTCAGGTCTTTGTCATTTCAGCCAGCCGCGCCACATAGCGGGCGAGCGTGTCGATTTCCAGATTGATCCGGTCCCCGACGGATACATCCCCCCAAGTGGTATGCTGTTTGGTGTGGGGGATGAAGTTGATGTCGAAATCTGTATCTTCTACACCGTTCACCGTCAGCGACGTGCCGTTCAGCGCGACGGACCCTTTGGGCGCAATAAACCGCGCCAGATCATGGGGTGCGCGCAGGGTAACACGGGTGCTGTCGCCTTCGTCGTGGAGTTCGATCACCTCGGCCAGTCCGTCCACATGGCCCGACACGATGTGCCCGCCCAGTTCGTCCCCGACCTTAAGGGCGCGTTCCAGATTGATCCGCCGACCTTGGGCCCAATCGCCAAGGTTTGTTTTGGAAACGGTTTCAGCCGAGATTTCCACGTCGAACCAGTTGGTGTCCGCGGATTTGCCCATTTCGATCACTGTCAGGCAGACGCCTTCGCAGGCGATAGAGGCCCCGAGGTCAATCGTGGCAGGATCGTAATTTGTCGTGATACGGGCGCGCAGATCGCCCCGCTGTTCGAGCTCGGCAACCGTGCCGATATCCGTGATGATACCTGTGAACATGTTTTTCACCTGTTTTATGCTCCTCTGCACCTAGCTCTTGTGTACAAATTGAGCAAGTCTAAGTATGCTTTTTGCAGGGTCGAACGGGAGGCCCGTTACCAGCGCGATGACTGTTTTTACCCTGAAATACAGGCGTTCGGTGAACGTTAACGTCAAGGTTGGCTTTTTATTCGTGACTTTGCAGACAAAAGAACAATATTAGAGCGACCAAGGGGCATCAGACCAAACGGTCTGCGGTAAGTTTACTTTGCAGCAAGAAAAGAAATCCTTTTTGTTCTTACAGGGTCCGCATGGCCCGTTTTTTTACGACCTGAGCAAGGCAATTTCGCAGTCTGGCGCAGATGTCACCAAGATCGGTTTCAACGAAGGCGACCGGTTTTTCTGGCGCAATAGGTCCACCTTTGTGGCGTTTACCAAACCCTACGAGCAGTGGCCGAAATTTGTCGAAGATTTTCTGGGAGACGGGATCACCGATCTGGTGATCTACGGTGACACGCGGCCCTTGCACAAGGCTGCGGTTGAGGCAGCTAAAAGGCTCGGTATTCGGGTGCACTGCTTTGAAGAAGGTTATCTGCGCCCCTATTGGGTGACGTATGAAAGGGGCGGTGTGAACGGCTATTCCCGCTTGATGGGGATGAGCGTTAACACCATGCGCGAAGCGCTTAGTCATGTGGACAATGACCAGCCCGAAGCACCTGCCCGCTGGGGCGACATGCGCCAGCATATTTTGCTCGGGGCGGTGTATCACTGGCATATATTGTTTCGGAACCGCCGCTTTACGAACTATAAAACCCATCGCGATAGTCCTGTCAGCCACGAGTTCTGGTTGCACTTCAAACGTCTTGTCACCCGACCGGCCCATGCGTTCCGCCGTTGGCGCGCGACCCAAGCAATTAAACGCAACGGGTTTGTCTATCATCTTAGCTTGCTGCAACTTAGCCATGACTCTTCTATTCGCAGCCACTCCGAATTCACCGGCATGGCGGAATTCATGCGCATCTGTGTGGAGGCTTTCGCCAAAAAAGCGCCCAAGCACCACCATCTGGTATTTAAATCACACCCGCTGGAGGACGATAGACAACCCTTGTCCAAAGTGGCGGATCAGCTTGCAACAGAGTTCGACCTGACGGGGCGCATTCACTTTGTGCGCGGGGGGAAGCTGGCAGAATTGCTGGATTATGCCCGCTCGGTTGTGACCATCAATTCCACTGCGGCGCAACAGGCGCTATGGCGTGGGCTGCCGGTGAAGGCGCTGGGGGCGGGTGTGTTCTGCAAGCCGGAGTTTACTTCTGATCAAGCGCTGGAAGATTTCTTTGCAGCGCCGAAAAAGCCGGACCTGACTGCCTATCGCGATTACAGACAGTTTTTGTTGATGACCTCGCAAATTACGGGGGGGTATTATTCCCGTCGCGGGCGTGTCCGCTTGGTACGACAGGTGGTCGATATGGTCCTGTCAGAGCAGGACCCTTATGATGCGTTGGAAACCGACAGCGCGTCCCCTGTGCAACAGTTTCAGGTCGTCAAATAAGACGCCTTGGGAAAGGGCTTTGATTTCTTTAGCCTTTGTGCCACGCTAAAAAGAAAAAACTGAGGCAGTTTTGACAAAAGGGGCAGAAACTTTGTCAAAAGTTAACAAACCTAAGGCCGGGTTAATGGCTCTCTTCGTTGTGGCGTTCACAGTGTCAGCTTGCGGTTTGCCGCGACCTGGGCCAAACAAACGCGAAATTTTTGCGGGCAGCGTCCAGCAAAAAGGCAACGCTTACATCGTTTCCGTGAATGACAGGGTAGTGCAGGCGACAGCCGATGCGCCGAATGCGGGGTTTGACGCCGCCTTCCTGAACGCGGGACGCATTGGCGCGGATACGATCCGGCGCGGCGACAAGCTTCTTCTGACGGTGTATGAAAACGTGGAAGAGGGACTGTTTGGCACCGCTGGCGCGCCCTCTACGCTGACAGAACTGCAAGTGGACCAGACCGGCCACATTTTTATTCCCTACGCGGGCCGCATTCGCGCCGCTGGCAATACGCCAGAGGCATTGCGCCAGATCATCACGCGCAAGCTTGACGCGCAGACGCCAGATCCGCAGTTCATCGTGACCCGCGCTGCCGGTGACGGTTCGACGGTTTCAATCGTTGGCGCTGGCGGGCAGGGGGTTTACCCGATTGAAGCCTCGACCAGCACGCTGTCTACCATGATCGCTGCCGCTGGCGGCGTCACAACCGATCCGGAAAACACCCGCGTTACAGTGATCCGCGGATCCCATAAAGGCACCGTCTGGCTGGAAGATCTGTTTGCCAGCAACAAACAGGACATTGCGCTGCGTCCGGGGGATCGCATTCTCATTCAGGAAGACACTCGCCGCTTTACCGCGCTGGGCGCCACCGGTTCACAGTCTTTGGTGGAATTCCCCCAACCCAACATGACCGCGATTGAAGCGATCGCCTATTTGGGTGGCCTGAACAGCAATCTCGCTGACCCGACTGGTATCTTCATTTTCCGTGACGAGACGCCGGACTATGCCAACCGTGTGCTTGGTCGGAATGATTTCACAACGCCGAAACGCTTTGCTTATGTGTTGGACCTGACAGAGCCGACTGGCGTGTTTTTGGGCCGTGATTTTGAGATCCGAGATGGCGACACGATTTATGTCACCGAGGCACCTTATGTGCAGTGGACGAAAACGCTGTCTGTCCTGACTTCCAGCGCAGGTGCGGCGAATTCGCTTGCTGCGGCGACTGGCGGGTAAATCCGTTTAGACACCGGTATGAAACAGAAAAGGCCCGCGACTATGCCTGAAAAGAGCACGCGGGCCTTTGGCTATTCGGCAAGCTTTTATCTGAACAAACCCTTGCGACGGGCGTTGCTGGCTGCGAGCCTTACGCCAAGGCTCGGCTGGCCTCGCAAAGGGGGAGAGGTGCTGGTCTGGGGGCGCAAACCTGTGTCTCGCCGCGGGATGCAGATTGCCCGATCAAGCGGCGCAGCTGTGGTCACGGTCGAAGATGGTTTCCTGCGTTCGTTGCGCACTGGACGGCAGGGGGAACCGCCACGATCCCTGGTGATAGACCGCAAAGGTATCTACTTTGAAACCTCAGCCCCGAATGATTTGCGCGATATTCTTCGCGCAGGCCCCGTGCTTTCAGACGATCAACGGAAAGTGGCGCTAGCGGGGATTGCTTGTCTGCGTGACACTCATCTGTCTAAATACAACGCCTTCACGCTGGAACCGCCGGAATTGCCTGACCCTTTCGTGCTGGTTGTGGACCAAACCTACGAGGATGCTTCTATTGCGGGGGCGGGTGCGAATGAGGACACATTTGCGCAGATGTTGCAAGCGGCCCTTGATGAACATCCGGACGCTAAAATTGTAATCAAAACACACCCTGAAACCCGCGCTGGGCAGCGGAGGGGGTATTTCTCGGCGGCAAATGTGTCTGACAGGGTGCTGCTTTTGGATGCGCCTGTGTCTCCGTGGCATGTAATGGAACGGGCGCGGGCCGTTTATTGTGTATCTTCGCAAATTGGGATGGAGGCGGTTTTTGCAGGCCATCGCCCTGTCGTGTTTGGCAACGCCTATTACTGCGGAATGGACCTGACCGAGGACCGTCATCCACAGGTAGAGCCGCTGGGCCATCGCAGTGCGGCGCAGCTGTTCCACGCCGTCTATCACGACTATAGCCGTTGGGTCGATCCGGTCGCAGGGGAAGCGACGGATTTTGTGGCGACAGCGCGCCACCTGTCTGCTGCGGCGGATTTCGGGCGTAACAACAGCGGGTTCAAGGTGTTTGTCGGAATGCGTTTATGGAAGCGTGGCTTCTTGCGGCGATACTTTCAACAGGACGGACCGGCGCCGGTTTTTCTGGACGATCCGGTAAAGGCGGCCCGTTTGGCTGGCGAAAAATCTGGCACGGTTTATGTCTGGTCGGGCAAGGAAACGCCTGCCTTGGCACAGGCGTGCAGGGCTGCTGGCGTACCGCTTGTACGGGTGGAAGACGGGTTCTTACGGTCCAGCGGGCTCGGCGCGGCACTGGTTGAACCTGTATCGCTCGCCTTGGATGATCTTGGGATTTATTACGATCCCACGCGCGAGAGCCGGCTGGAAACGATAATCTCTCAAAACGCTGATTTACCTATACAAAAACGCATCAGAGCGCGAGAATTGGTAGAGCGGATTAACGCCCTAGGCCTGTCCAAATATAACCTTTCGGGGGGGAACCTGCCAAAGCTGCCGCAAGATCGCCATCTGGTGTTGGTGCCCGGGCAGGTGGAAGACGACCAGTCGATCCTGAAGGGCTGTACAGACGTTCGAACAAACCTTGGCCTGCTTCGTGCCGCGCGCGAAAGATTTCCTGACAGCTTCATCATTTTTAAACCTCATCCTGATGTAATGGCGGGGCTGCGCGATGGTGGCGCGGCGATTGACAGTTTCGCGGACGCTGCCGATCTGGTTGTGGAACAGGCCGATATTGCTCTCCTGTTGGGGCAGGTGGATTGCGTGGCGACCATGACCTCTCTCACGGGGTTTGAGGCGCTTTTGCGGGGCAAGCAGGTGGTGTGCTTTGGTGCGCCGTTTTACGCGGGCTGGAACCTGACCGAGGATCTCGGGCAGGTTCCGGAACGCCGGAATGCGACCGTCTCGCTTGAGGGGTTGGTCCACGCTGCGCTGGTGGACTACCCGACCTATTGGGATCCGTCAGGCAAGGGGGCGGCGGGTAGGGGTGTTTGCGCTGTGGAAACCATCCTGACCCGCTTTGCAACGGGGACGGTTAACACTCGGGGGGCCGGTGGGATCAGGCTGTTGGCCAAGCTGCAAGGGCTGTTTGCCAGCTACGCCCATTTGTGGCGCTAAACGTGACGCGCGGCTCAGGGCTGTACGGGCGACCAGATTGTCAAAACGTCCGGTCCAAGGGTCGTGATGGATTTGCGGGTGAACCGTGGTGCATCCCCAAGCGCCTCAACCCCGAAAGCGCCAAGATTGGGCAGCCCATCCGCCCCAATCGCAACGCCAGCGGAAAATAACGCCAGCTCATCCACGAGACCGGCCTGCAACAAAGACGCCGCAACCTGCCCGCCGCCTTCGACAAAAAGGCGGGTAATGCCTTGGTCCGCGAGGGTTTTCAAGACGTCGGAAATATCAAGCCGTCCATCAACAGTCGCGGCGCAAGTCAGGGGACGCGCTCCTATATCAGTCCAGTGGTCGGGGGAACCAGGGGCGCCTGTGTGGCAAATCCATAGCGGAATATCCTGCGCCGTACTGGCGAGCCGTCCAGTCGCCGCCAAAGAAAGCTTGCTGTCCAGCACCACCCGCACTGGAGAGCGATGAGCCAGCCCGAGATCACGCACCGAAAGGTCCGGATCGTCCTGCGCCACGGTATTGCGCCCGACGAGGATCGCATCGTGGCGCGCGCGCATCAAATGCACTGCCCGCCGCGCCATTGGTCCGGTAATCCAGCGGCTGTCACCTGTACGCGTCGCAATTCGCCCGTCCAGACTGCTGGCAAGCTTCAGGGTAACACTGGGGCGTCCTTTGGTGATGCGGCTGAAAAAGCCAATATGGTCCCTGTCAGCCTGATCCTTTAGGACATTATATGTCACCTCAATTCCAGCCTGTTTAAGGATTTCGAAACCTTTGCCAGATACTCGGGTGTCAGGATCTTGCGTTGCGCAGACCACGCGGCGTATCCCCGCCTGTACCAGCGCTTCGGAACAGGGGCCGGTTTTGCCGTGATGGGCGCATGGCTCCAACGTGACATAGGCTGTGGCCCCATGTGCCTGACTGCCCGCTTGCGTCAGGGCGTGAACTTCTGCGTGGGGACGGCCGCCCGGTTGAGTCCAACCCCGTGCAATCACACGGTTGTCCTTAACCAGCACGCAGCCCACAGCAGGGTTCGGCCAGACATTACCAAGCCCGCGCTGGCCCAATGTCAGGGCCATCTGCATAAACCGTGCGTCCATAAAGACTGTTGTCACTTCGCCTCATCCGGCGCGGTGGGGGGGCGCAATTGCTGGACAAAATCCTCAAAGTCGTCGGCGGCTTGGAAGTTCTTGTAAACACTGGCAAAACGAACGTAGGCCACCGTATCTATCCGCGCGAGCGTATCCATCACGATTTCACCGATCCCGTCGGATGCCACATCGCTTTCGCCCATGCTTTCAAGACGCCGCACGATGCCGGAAATCATCTGATCCACCCGTTCGGGATCTACGGGGCGCTTTTGCATTGCCATCCGGATGGAGCGTTCAAGCTTGTCGCGATCAAAGTCCTCGCGCTTGCCATTCTTCTTAACGACCACAAGGTCGCGCAACTGCACGCGTTCATAGGTGGTAAATCGCCCCCCGCAGGACGGGCAAAACCGCCGGCGCCGGATGGCCACGTGGTCTTCGGCGGGACGACTGTCCTTCACCTGTGTGTCGGTATTGCCGCAAAAGGGACATCTCATGAACCTGTACCTCAATTTTGTTTTTTAAGATTATAACAATCTTCAATCGTTTGGGTAGGAAAAATCCTCATCCCCAAGATACTGTGCCGGTTTCGCTATCTTGTGTGGCTTTGGTTGACCGTGCTGATTGAATGCGGGTAGTTTCGCGCGAATGAACGGTTGGGGCCTGATATGCTGGATAAAATAATAAACTGGGTCGGGAAGCGGGCTTTCGGGTTGGTCACTGTGCTGGCGCTGATTGTGGCGGGAAACGTGATCTGGCAGATTTACCTGCACAAGACGACGCCGCTTTTGGCGTGGAAGGGCGGCGGTTTTGGCATGTACACCGAACCCCACGCCGAAGATCGTGGCGTCTGGTTGCGCCTAACGGGGGCAAGCGGAGCGGAAGCACTGGTGCAGCTGTGGCCGGAAACAGCGGCTTTTGCCAGTTGGCGGGACACAGCCGGTGTGCGGGGCGGCGCCTATCTTAACGGGCTGACCCGCAGTGCAGAGCGTCTTCGGTTTTATCCCCGCGATCGTGTCGGTGATCCGTTTATTTCCCGTCTGTCCCGCGTGCGCTGGCCGCAAACTCTGATTAACACAGTGACGCCCAGTGACGGGAACGTCTTTGCACCATCTACGATTTCTCTGGAAGTTTATGAGAATCGTTACAATCAAACCGAGGCTACAGTCGCGCGCAGCCTTGTTTACCAACGCACAGGTGGGGAGACCGGCCAATGATACCGTTCCGAGAGCGCCCCTTGATCCAGCCCGTCGCACGGTTTGTGAGCGATGAACATATTCGCACGCTACTGATCCTGTTTTCCGCAATCGTTTTCGTTTTCTTTACCACTAAGGACTATATTCCATTTGCGGCGCGGCTGGTGGTCCCCTTCCTGCTGATCCTCTTGATGACAGCGGTGCAGGTAAAGCAGCGTGTGGTTTTGCTGTTCTGCATCGTGCTCGGCTTGGGGCTGAACGTCTGGGCAAATTACTATGTGATCGCAAATCATGGGTTTATGATCACTTATATAGGTATCGCGTTAATGATCGCGTGTGCATCAGGTGCGCAGGCGTCGTCGGTTATCGCGCGCGCTGCGGTTTTGCTGATCAGCATCTTGATGGGATTGGCATTGATCCAGAAACTGGTTTCGCCCCACTATATGAGCGGGGCGCTCGTTGGCGGGTATCTGGCCAATGGGTATATGTTCAAAACGTTGATTTCGCTATTTTATTCCAACTGGCCGGAAGTGGTGCAACAAAACCTGATGGCGCAGAAAGCTTTGCTGTCGCTGCCCCCAGGGCAGGGAAGTGGAGTGCCGCTAACCATTCCGCCATTTGTGCAACTTCTGGCTATTGTTCTGACCTATGCGGCCCTGTTTTCGCAGGTGGCAATCGAGGCTTGTGTCTTGCTGCGTTCGCGCATGGGGATATGGACCCACTACGCTGTGCTGCTTTTCGTGTTGATCATCTATTCGACCCGAAACGAAAACGTGTTTCTGTCGATGAATCTGATCTTGGGCTATGCGATGACTGACGAGCACACCAAAAAGGCGCGCTTGTGGTATGTGATCGGTATTGCCTATCTGCTTATTATGGAGATGATGGGATTGCGCCCCGGTATCTTTGGCTAACGGGAAAGCCATTGCTTTTGTTGTATAAATTCAGCATGATTACCATATGCGCAATCTCTTGATCCTGTTTCTTCTAGCGGCTTGTGGCCGTCCCATGACCGATAGTGAAAAGGCGTTTGCAGCGCAGTTTCATGGGCCGGATCTGAATGTGTTGAGAGTGCGTTTGGTGGATAACGCGCCAGTGCGATCCTACACACTGCGCGCGCCCAAACGCCCGAGGCTGACCTGCACAGAGCGGGTATTCCCCCCTCCCAAGACCGAAATTGTAACCGGTGCGCCATCCGCAGTGACGCTGTTTAACCGAATCTTTGTAAATCCGGACTATTACTTAGAGAGTTACGCAACGGAGTATCCGGACCGCCTGCATCTCTATCAAGCCATGTTTCTCGCGCATGAGCTGACCCACGTCTGGCAATGGCAAAACAGAAAGGAAACCGGCTATCACCCGTTGAAAGCAGCGCAGGAGCATCAGACTAAGGCGGACCCCTATCTGATTGATCCGGACAGCAACGGGGATTTCCTGTCCTATGGCTATGAACAGCAAGGCCGCATCGTAGAGGAGTACCTCTGCTGCTCTGTGTTGGACCCGACAGCACCCCGTACAGAGCGGCTGCATGACATGCTAACCCCTCATTTCCCTTTGCATCAGCTGCCGGTGCGAGAGGTTGTCGTGGGCTGGGGAGATGTGCAGGTAGAGGGGATTTGCCGTTAGGGGGGCCGGTGCACCATTAATGCTGAAAGAATGACCGCGCGCGCCTAGGCCGCGCTATGGAGGCGTCGCTTGCAACGCAATAACATTGGTCATCGTCTGTGTATCGCGAGAGCATGTGTAACGCGGGAAATCGCTGCACAACAAGGCTTGATAGACCCGACGTGTTTGGGATCGGCCGGTCGTCCGGCCAATCCCCATAGAACTTACTGATCCAAGAAGCTCCGCAGCTTGCGGCTGCGGCTTGGGTGTTTCAGTTTGCGCAGCGCTTTGGCTTCGATCTGGCGAATCCGTTCGCGGGTCACGCTGAACTGCTGGCCGACTTCTTCCAACGTGTGATCCGTGTTCATGCCAATGCCGAACCGCATCCGCAGAACCCTTTCTTCCCGCGGGGTGAGGGAAGCGAGCACCCGTGTCGTGGTTTCCTTCAGGTTGCCCTGAATGGCGGAGTCCAGTGGCAGGATCGCGTTCTTGTCTTCGATGAAGTCGCCAAGCTGGCTGTCTTCCTCATCCCCGATCGGGGTTTCCAGAGAGATCGGCTCTTTGGCGATTTTCATCACCTTGCGCACTTTCTCAAGCGGCATTTGCAGCTTCTCTGCGAGTTCTTCCGGTGTCGGTTCCCGCCCGATTTCGTGCAGCATCTGACGGCCAGTCCGCACCAGTTTGTTGATCGTTTCGATCATATGGACCGGAATACGAATGGTGCGCGCCTGATCGGCAATGGAGCGTGTGATCGCCTGACGGATCCACCAGGTCGCATAGGTCGAGAATTTATAGCCGCGACGGTATTCGAATTTATCCACCGCCTTCATCAGGCCGATGTTACCTTCCTGAATGAGATCAAGGAATTGCAGGCCACGGTTGGTGTATTTCTTAGCGATCGAGATAACCAGCCGCAGGTTGGCTTCGACCATCTCTTTCTTGGCGAGGCGGGCTTCTTTTTCACCCTTTTGTACCTGATTCACAATGCGGCGGAATTCGGTGATGTCCACGCCCACGTATTGGCCCACTTGTGCCATTTCGTTGCGGATATCCTCGGCTTTATCGCGGAAGCGTTCGATGAACTGGCTCCAACCGCGTCCGTCCCGTTCGGCGATATTGTCGAGCCACATCGGATCCAGTTCCTGCCCGCGGTAAGCGTCAATAAATTCGCGGCGGTTGATGCGGGATTGGTCGGCCAGTTTGACCATGCCGGAATCCAGCGACATGATTTTGCGGTTGATGCCGTAAAGCTGGTCGATCAGTGCTTCGATCCGGTTGTTGTGCAGGTGCATCGCGTTGACCTGCTCCACAAGGGAGGAGCGCAGTTTTTGGTAGGCTTTTTCTTCGGTGGCAGAGTAGCTTTCGTCTTCGTTCAGCGTTGCCGAGATACGCACATCCTGCATGGCTGCCAGCGCTTCGTAGTCGTGGGCGATCTTTTCGAGCGTTTCCAAAACCTGTGGTTTCAGTGCGGCTTCCATTGCGGCCAGTGACATGTTGGCGGCTTCGTCTTCATCGTCGTCATCATCATCGGACTGGATCGGATTGCCGTCTGCATCGACCTCTTGGGTCTTTTCAGCCGCAGTTGGGGCCGCCGGTGCGCCGGGTGCTGCGGGTTTGAGCCCTTCAACGACGCTCTCTACGCCGTCTTCTTCCATCGTGTTGCCGAAAGTGGTTTCTAGATCGATCACATCGCGCAGCAGGATGTCTTCTTCGAGAAGTTCCTCGCGCCAGATGGTGATCGCCTGAAAGGTCAGGGGGCTTTCGCACAGGCCGGCAATCATGGTGTTGCGACCAGCTTCGATCCGCTTGGCGATGGCGATTTCGCCTTCGCGGCTCAGCAGTTCGACAGACCCCATTTCGCGCAGATACATGCGCACGGGATCGTCGGTGCGATCCAGTGTTTCCTTGCCGGTTTCTGCCAGCGCCACTTCTTTGGCAGAGGTATCGACAACGGCGACTTCTTTGGAGCTGTCGTCTTCGAGTTCTTCTTCTTCAATGATGTTGATGCCCATTTCGGACAGCATGGACATCACGTCTTCGATTTGTTCAGAAGAAACCTGATCCGGTGGCAGCACCTGGTTCAGTTCGTCGTAAGTGATATAGCCGCGCGCACGGGCGCCCGAGATCATCTTTTTGACCGCGGCTTGGCTCATGTCATTCATCGGGCCTGCGTTTTCAGGATCGTCGGTTTTCGCCGCGTCGTTGTCTTTCGCTGCCATGTTAGCCTCCAAAATATCATGTGCCGTTGGCCTTTGGCCTATTTCGGCTGAGTGTTCAACCGAATACGGCGAATCACTTTGCTGGTTTCGAATCAATAGAACGAATCGATGATTCGCAATGGTTCTACTGCTTTTTCTTTACCCAAACCTGATCATCGATCAGTTTTTGTAGCTGTTGTGACAAATTTTCACGATCTTCGGACTGTCCGGCGCCGGGGTTCACACTGGCTTTGGTTGCCATATCGCGTTCGGACGAGGCTTGTTGAATGCGCCAGGTCAGGCCTTCGTCGGCCAGTCCTTCGAGATCTCTTTCGGCTTCCAGCAATTCTAATTCCGCGCCTTTGTTGGCAGCATGTTTAGCGAGTTCTTCGCTTAGGGTCAGTGCAATCAATTCGGGGTCCGTGTCAGGTTTCAGGTGCGGGTGTATGCGCACGGGGGGCAGGGCGAGCAGATGGGCCATCGGGTCAAAGCCAAGCCGCCCCGTCATTGCCGAAATCAGTTTCCCCGATGCATCCTCCCCAGATAGGTCCAAATGCAGCGATGCCAAGAGGGCCGATTGGATTTTAATTAAATCAGGGGCGGCGATGGGGCATTTTTCCAATGCGGTTTCCCGTTCCAGCGCGGCATCGGGATTGCGAATCGCAGCGGCGAGAATCATCGATTCGCGCAGGCGGGAGGGTTCAAAGGGTGAATCTTTCTGCGCAAGGAGCGAGGTTTTGGTGCCCGCTGTGGCAGTTTGGGGAGGGCGGTAGCCGAACTTGCCCTTGCCTTTACCACCCTTACCAAAAGATGGCTGCCACGGCGTATCGGCGCGATTTTTTGGCGCGAAAAGCTCGGCGCGTAACTCTTTGATGGCCGCTGTGTAATGGGTGCGCAAGGACGGGTCCTGAATCGCCGCAAGGGCCGTGCGCAAACTTGCATCCAAAGCGGCGCGGCGTTCGGGGCTGTCAAAAACCTTGCCTTCGATCTCTCGTTCCCAAAGCAGCGTGACCATCGGTTGCGCTTTGTCGAGCAACGCTTGCATCGCGGCGGGACCGGCAGCTTTGAGCAGGTCGTCAGGGTCCTGTCCTTCGGGCAGCACAACGAAACGCAGGGATTTGCCCGCTTCCAAAAGGGGGAGGGCCAGATCAATCAAGCGGCGCGCGGCGCGGATGCCGGCAGTGTCACCATCAAGGGCGATCACGGGCTCGGGGCACATGCGCCACATCAGTTGCAACTGCGGTTCGGTGATGGCGGTGCCAAGGGGCGCAACGGCGTGGTCGAACCCTGCTTGCGCCAGCGCGATCACGTCCATATAGCCTTCGGCGACGATCAGGCTTTGGGTTTTGCCTGCGGCCTCGCGGGCGGGGCCGTGGTTATAAAGGCTGCGGCCTTTGTCAAAGAGCGGTGTTTCGGGGCTGTTAAGGTATTTTGCCCGCGCATTCGGGTCCATCGCGCGACCGCCAAAGGCGATGCAGCGGCCCCTAGCGTCGCGGATCGGAAAGATGATGCGGCCACGGAAACGGTCAAACGGGGTGCCACCGTCGCCCGGTTTGACACAGAGTCCGGCCTCGTCGAGGTCGGCGGGGCTGATGCCTTTGCCAGTAAGGTATTGGAACAATGCCGCGCGGGTGTCGCTGGCGTAACCGATTTCAAACCGTTCCTGAATGGCCATCGGCATGCCGCGCCCGTCGAGGTAGTCCCGCGCTGCGGCGGCCTGTCCGGTCTTAAGCTGCATCCGGTAGAATTGCAGTGCCTGTTCCATAATGTCGGCAAGCACCGTGCGGCGGTCTGCCTTCTTCTGCGCAACAGGATCGCGCTTTGGCACCGGCATTCCAGCTTCGCGGGCGAGGATTTCGACGGCTTCCATAAAACCGACGTTTTCAGTTTCACGCACAAACGTCAGCGCATCCCCTTTGGCGTGGCAGCCAAAGCAATAGTAAAAACCTTTCCTGTCATCCACATGAAAAGACGCGGTTTTTTCCTGATGAAAGGGGCAGGGGGACCAGTAATCGCCCTTGCCGATGTTGGATTTGCGTGTGTCCCACGTGACTTTGCGGCCCACCACTTGTGCGATGGACAGGCGGGTGCGCAATTCGTCGAGGAAACCGTCTGGCAGGCTCATGGGTGTAATATGCTGTCGATTGGGGGCTGCGGCAAGGTGCGGAATTTGGATATTTGAACCAAAAAGAGGGTCATGAGCCGGGTTTAATCTGAACGGTCTGGCGCAGGGCGCCGGTGGTGCGGTCAAAGATCAGGATGGTATTTTGCGCGGTCACGATCGCATACCAGTCGCCGCCTTGGGTGAAGGCAGTGGCATTTGTGCCATCGGGCAGGGTGATGCTGTCGGGCATGGCAAGGCCACTGTCTGTTGAGAAACGCATGACAAGCACCGCGAAGATGGCTAGAAGCCCGAGGATCATGGTTGCGGTCAGGATCGTAACCAGCCTTCTCAGGAACCGCAAATTCGCGGGCTCCTCTATTTGGGACTCATTTTGATCCATGTCTGACACGTTGCAAACCCTTGTTCTGATCCTTGGCGACACGCCGCCTGCACGCCTTGATAAGGCACTGGCTGCAGTAGTTCCAGAGGAAGAGAGCCTTAGCCGCTCGCGGATTGGTAAATTGATTGAAGCCGGGGCAGTATCCCGTGTGGCGGATGGTGTGCCGGTGACTGTGCTTAAGACGCAAGGCCAACCCCAAGAAGAATGGCAAGTTGTGGTTCCCCCAGCGGAAACGCTGGAAACTGTGGCGCAGGATATTCCGATTGATGTGGTCTACGAGGATGATCACCTGATCGTGGTGAACAAGCCTGCGGGCATGGTTGTGCATCCGGCACCGGGGTCCGAGGATGGTACGCTGGTGAATGCGCTGCTGCATCATTGCGCGGACAGCCTGTCAGGGATTGGCGGAGCGAAACGGCCTGGAATTGTGCATCGGATCGACAAGGATACCAGCGGTATTCTGGTGGTGGCGAAAAGCGACGTGGCCCATCAGGGGCTGGCGGCGCAATTTGCCGACCATTCGATCAACCGGCGTTATACGGCCTTTTGTATCGGCGTACCATCTGCAGCCGACCCGCGGTTGCGCGGTCTGCCCGGTGTCGGGTTTGAACAGGGCGGCGTGCTACGGGTGGCCACCAATATCGAGCGGCATAAGACCGACCGCAAGCGTATGGCCGTTGCTGCGAATTCGGGGCGTCATGCGATCACTCGAGCATCCGTGATTGAGAGTTTCGCAGATCGTGCCGCGCGCGTGGAATGCTGGTTGGAAACAGGGCGCACCCATCAAATCCGTGTGCATCTGTCCCACATCGGTCATGGGCTGATCGGTGATCCGGTTTATGGGACGCGGCGCAAGGTAAAGACCGCCGGGCTTGGCGCTGAAGATGTGGCTTTGATCAGCGGGTTTCCGCGTCAGGCGCTCCATGCGGCAAAACTCGGGTTTGTCCATCCGGTGTCTGAGGACTACGTTGAATTTGAAGCAGCGCTGCCAGCGGACCTTCAGGCCCTTGATCGTGCATTGCGTGCATTGGGGTAGGCGCGATGTGGGTGACGTATTCTTCACAATTACTTGAGGAATACTCTATATCCAACGAATGTGGTCGGGATTGGAGGCTCTCTGTCTTGAAAACCGACCTGCGGGTGCCTAATTGTCCTGTGGTACCGCCTGTTGCGGGCTGTCAAAGGAGCCGAGTTCATGAGTTATTCCAATCTTCCAGCGCCAAGTCCCGAACAAGGGTTAAGCCGCTACATGCAGGAAATCCGCAAGTTTCCCATGCTGGAGCCGGATGAGGAATACATGCTGGGCAAAGCTTGGATTGACCATGAAGATACCGAGGCGGCGCACAAGCTGGTGACCAGTCACCTGCGGCTCGCTGCGAAAATTGCGATGGGGTATCGGGGGTACGGGTTGCCTACGGCCGAAGTGATCTCTGAGGCCAATGTCGGGCTGATGCAGGCGGTGAAGCGGTTTGAGCCGGACAAGGGTTTTCGTCTGGCCACCTATGCCATGTGGTGGATCCGCGCGAGCATTCAGGAATACATCCTGCGCAGCTGGTCTTTGGTTAAAATGGGCACGACAAGTGCGCAAAAGAAGCTGTTTTTCAATCTGCGTAAAGCCAAGAACCGGATCGGTGCATTGGAAGAGGGCGATTTGCGCCCCGAGAACGTTAAGCGGATCGCCAATGATCTGAACGTCACCGAGGACGAGGTTATTTCTATGAACCGGCGGATGTCTGGGGGCGATGCGTCGCTGAACGCGCGGGTTGGTGGTGAGGAAGGTGATAGCGCTGCGGAATGGCAGGATTGGCTTGAAGATGAGACAGCGGATCAGGCGGACAGCTATGCGGAGAGCGACGAACTGAAGGCGCGACGTGCGCTGATGCTGGAGTCGATGGATGTGCTGAACGATCGTGAAAAGGATATTCTGATGCAGCGCAAGTTGCAGGACAGTCCGACCACGCTGGAGGATCTGAGCGGGGAATATGGGGTCAGCCGTGAACGTATTCGCCAGATTGAGGTGCGTGCGTTTGAGAAACTTCAGGAAAAAATGCGCGATCTTGCGGCTGAGAAAGGCATGATGGCGAAGGCGAATTGAAGTCTCTTTGCCGATCTGCTCCATCGTTAACCAAAGAAAACCCGCACAGGGCAGGGTAGCGCGGTTTGTAACCGGTAGCAGCATCTATGAAATGTGCCTGTCGGGCAGTTTGCACCGCCCGACAGATGTTCGGCCTTAGCCGAAGAATTTGAAGTCTTTTCCACCGAAATCGTCGATCGTGGTGTTTTCGATCAGGACCAATGCGGCATCCAGTTCGATTTGAACGTCGCTGCCGATTTCTGTCATTGCGTCTTTGGCTGCGGTGAAGTCCTCAAACACTTTGTAGAACTTCAGTTTGTCTGTGCGATGTTCGAAATCCGTGATCGTGATGTCGAACGTGTCGGTGTGGAAGTTGAATTTATCCTTCCCGCCCCCGCCGGTTACAGAGTGCGTCCCTGCAAGGATGTCGAATTTATCCTTGCCGTTACCACCATCGGCAGTATCGGATCCGCGGCGCAGTTGGATTTTGTCGTTGCCACCGCCACCGTAGTAGAAATCGTCACCCCAATCATCTTGGAACCTATCGCGGCCGGCGCCACCATAAAGAACGTCATTGCCCATGTCGCCGTTCAGAACGTCTCTGCCGCCGCCGCCGTAGATAACGTCGTCACCACCGATGCCAGCGATGTCATCGTTGCCATCTTCACCATAGATAGTCTCGGTACCTTGAGATCCCCTGATGTTGTCACCGAATTCAGTGCCGATCACGGCTTCAATATTGGCGAATGTGTCGCCTTTGCCAACGCCTGATGAGGAGCCGGACGAAGAGAACATGCTGAGCGTCACGCTGGCTGTTGCATTTGCATAAGACATGGTGTCATAGCCGTCGCCGCCATCATGGAAATCTACACCGGTGCCAAAGAAGAATGTGTCGTCTCCGTCGCCGCCTTCGTAGTAATCGTCCCCGGCGCTGCCGGAAAACGTATCGTCGTCCAATCCGCCATAAAGGCTGTCATCGCCGCCGCCACCGTCCAGTAGGTCATTGCCATCATCGCCGTAGATAATATCCACATTGGCACCGCCGTAAAGCGCGTCAGCGCCCGAACCGCCCTCGATAAAGTCGTCACCGCCGCCGCCGTAAGCTTCGTCAGCACCATTGTCACCGGAAATCTCGTCAGCGCCCGCGCCGCCTTCGATGTAGTCGGCACCAAGGCCGGCACTGATTACGTCTGCGCCGTCTCCGCCGTAGATGGAGTCATTGCCATCCGCACCGTCAATGCTATCCGCGCCGCCCAGGCCGTTAATTACGTCGTCGCCGCTGGTCCCTGTGAGGGTATCGGCAGTTTCTCCACCATTAATTGTCATTTGTGTGTTCCTCGTCCTAAATTCCACAAAAAGTGTTTGCTTCGATCCTGATCACTGATTCACATCGACCGAATTACGAAGAGGTTAACAATCAATTTGTGGTGAAATTGAGATGCCCCCAAATAGCCTCATTTGCCGCTATAGACGCGACTTTTGGGTCTCAGTTCTCCCTCGCCGGACGCGCTTTGGGAGAAGATCGGGCAGAAATGCAACGGAATTTAGGTAGGGCAGGTAGGATTGCGGCGCGATTGTGGCGTGCGGTGTGCCGCTAGGATTCGCGAAACTTTAGGTGGAGTGGGTCTAAACCGTTAAAAGTCCGATTCGCGCTTGCAGGAGCGCGTTTAAGTCTCCGGCGGGTCGAAATAGCGTAAACCGGCGCCCACAGGGCAGGGCGCCGGTTGAATTGAAGAGGCGTTTTGCGCGTGAAGTTACTCTTCCATCGCTTCCAGTTCGTCGATCATGGAACTGATCAGGGACAGGCCCTTGTCCCAGAATTTCGGATCGCTGGCATCCAACCCGAAGGGGGCCAGAAGTTCTTTGTGATGTTTGGACCCACCCGCCCGCAGCATTTCGAAGTATTTCTCCTGAAAGCCCGGCTCGCCTTCTTCGTAAACTGCGTAAAGCGCGTTCACCAGACCGTCGCCGAACGCATAGGCGTAGACGTAGAAAGGGGAGTGGATGAAGTGGGGGATGTAGGACCAGAAGGTTTCATAGCCGTCCATGAAGTTGAATACCGGACCCAAGCTTTCGCCCTGCACCGACATCCAGATTTCGTTGATCTGATCGGGTGTCAGTTCGCCTTCTGCGCGGGCGGCGTGGAGCTTGCATTCAAAGTCGTAGAACGCGATCTGGCGGACCACGGTGTTGATCATGTCCTCAACTTTGCCTGCCAGCAGACGTTTGCGCGCCGCCTGATCGGGGGCAGCGTCCAACAGCGTACGGAAGGTCAGCATCTCGCCAAAGACGGAGGCTGTTTCTGCCAGCGTCAGCGGCGTAGACGACAGCATTTCGCCCTGATCCGCCGCAAGGACCTGATGCACCCCGTGGCCGAGTTCATGGGCCAGCGTCATCACATCGCGCTGTTTGCCAAGGTAGTTCAGCATCACATAGGGGTGGGCGTCCGTCACGGTCGGGTGCGCAAAGGCGCCCGGTGCTTTACCCGGTTTAACGGCAGCGTCGATCCAGCCTTGGGTGAAGAACGGTTCGGCCAGTTCGGCCATTTTGGGGGAGAAGGCGGCATATGCGTCGGTGACGGTCTTGCGGGCCTCATCCCAGTGAATGGTGGCTTCATCGTTGCCGGGCAGCGGGGCATTGCGGTCCCACATTTCCAGCTTTTCCAGCCCCATCCATTTCGCCTTAAGCGCATAGTACCGGTGGGAGAGTTTCGGGTAGGCAGCAACGACAGCATCGCGCAGCGCCTGAACCACCTCGGGTTCCACATCATTGGCCAGATGGCGCGAGGCTTGCGGGGTGGGCAGGCTGCGCCAGCGGTCCTCAACTTCTTTTTCTTTGGCAAGCGTGTTGGTGATCCGCGCAAACAGGGTAATGTTTTCGCCCAGTGTCTTGGCAAAAGCCTCGGCAGCTTTCTGACGGGTGGCGCGATCCGGATCGGACAGCAGGTTTGCGGTCGCTTCAAGGTTAAGCAGTTCGCCGTCCACATCAAATTCCAACGCGGCGCAGGTTTCATCAAACAGGCGGTTCCAAGCGGTGGCGCCAACAACGGATTGGTCGTGCAGGAACTTTTCCAGTTCGTCCGACAGTTGGTAGGGCTTCATCGCCCGCATCCGGTCGAGCACGGGTTGGTAACGGGCCAGATCGGCGTTGTCGGACAGCATATTGTTCAGCACATCGTCGGGGATGCGGTTCATTTCCAGAGAGAAGAACACCAGCGGTGTGGACAGATCGGTGATCTTGCCCTGCATATCCGAAATAAATTTCGCACGGTCCGGATCGGTCGTGACCTGATAGTAACGCAGCCCCGCAAAGGACATGATCCGGCCTGATACCGATTGGATTTTCTCGTAACGCTGGATGCAGTTCAGCATCTCTGCCGCGCTGAGCCCTGCGAGTTTTCCTTCGTAATCCGCTGCGAAGGCGGCGCATTCTTTGGTCAGGAACTCCAAATCGCGGGCCAGTTCGGGGCTGTCCTCGGCGGGGTAAAGATGGGTCAGATCCCATTCCGGCAAATCCCCCAGCGTGGCACCCCCTGTTGCGTCGCGGTGGTCTTTGGGCAGGTCGGGGGCGGTGGGTCTGAACATATATAAAGCTCCGGTAAAGATTTCGTTGCAAAAGACTTAGGGTGTCGGGCGGCGAAGTGAAAGGGGCGATCATTAAGCCGTGACACCCTACATGGTGGTCGCGCTGTTTTTGCCGTGGGTAAAAGGGCGCGTGGCGTCCTGCATTTCCTTGATCGCTGCGATGGTTTGGGCATTGTCCGCCTGAAATGCCGCAAGATCGGGGTAGTTGCGATATCCCGCCGCAAAGCGCTGTTCAGCCGTGGGCACGCTGTTGGCGGCGTCCGGCAGGTGGGTGGCCAGTGCTGCACGTGCCGTGCGCAATCGTCCCACAGCTTGCAGGGCTTGTGTATAAGGGACAGCGCCGTCTTTCACAGCGGCGAGCAGTTCGCACCCGAAGGTACGGCAAATCTTGGGGCGGATATCGTAAACGGTGCAGGTTTCACAGAAGTAAGGGCAGGGCAGGGCAAAGCCGCGCTGGTTTCGGGCGAAGCTTTCTTCCATATCCGGCAGGATGCCTTCGCCGTCGGCCAGTTTTGCCTGCACAAACAAGCTGCCGTCACAACAGGCACCGCAGGCTTTGCACAGGTCTTCGTCCCAGATTTCCACCTCGGCCATGACCACCCCCGAATTGAACTGTGCTTACAGTTCTATGGTGTTTTGCGGGTTGGTCAAAGGCGTTTCACGGGGTGCCTCCGGTTCCTCTTTTTCGGGCAGCGGGGTCTTGCGCCGGATCAGAATATCGCCGTTCTCCAGAACTTCGGGGGCGTGATAGGTGCTCATCTCGCCCAAACGCTCTGCAAGGTCCTCCATCGCAGGGCCAAGTTCGTCGAGTTTGGGGCCAAGCTCATCCACCCAGCCTTTGAGCATGGATTGGGCATCATCGGACAATTGCTCAAACCGTTTAAACAGTTCAGAGGAGTCCTCTTCCTGTTGCGCGGCGACGGGGGTGGCCAAGGCCAGAGCGAGTATCAGCGGGGCAAAATGTTTCATGACCCTAATATAGGACTGTTTCGCAAAAAGTTCAGCACTTGGTCGATAAATCCAGATCAATCGTTACCGGAAAATGGTCCGAAGCTGTCAGAAGGGCAGCGCAGAAGTCCCTGTCGCGGAAGCATTCGGGGGTGTCGAACGGGTGCCAGATTTTCCAGTCGGGCGCAGCCCTGCGGCGCAGATCCGGTGAGATCATGATATAATCGAGCAGGGCATTCAGATAGGTTTTGGTGGTGTGATTAAAGAAACGCGCCGTGGTGGGGGCGGGACTGCGGGGCGATAGTTTGGCCAGCGCGTGGGGATCATAAAGCATCCGGTCATCAGAATTATTCGCGCCCAGCACGACCTCTACACCGGATTGGCCAAACAGGCGTTCGTATTCATCAAGCCCCGGACCGTCGTTGAAATCCCCCATCACCAGCAGGTCTTCTCCGGCGGTGAGGTGGTTTTCCACCCGTTGGCGCAACCAGATGCACTGGGCCAGTTGCTTGCGCCGGTTGGCAATGGAAATCCGCACTTCCTGCTGGCGATTGCGCGCGCCGTGGGGGGCTTTGGATTTGGCGTGCACACCGATAAACCGCAGTGGCGCACCTCCCTTAGGCGAAACGAGCAACTCCAGCGGCGGTTTGGAGAACGTCACTGTGTCTGGCTGGTTGTCTACATCCAGATCAATCTTGAACACACTGTCAAAGCGGGGGGCTGTGCGGGACCCGTCGGGGCTGCTTTCATCGCCTTGGGGATCATGGGCCACCTGCATCTTTGTCGGATCATAAAGGAAAGCGATTTCCTGCTGGGTATCGTTTTCAAAGCCGACAATGGCCGTGTTCTGGCGCAAACCGAAGTGCGCTGCGAAATTTTCTAATGCAGCTTTGGCGGATTGGCTGTTGCCGGAATTTGGCGCTTCGATCACCATGATCCCGTCAGCGTCGAGTTGTTGAAAAACCGCGCCAAGGGCGGCAATCTGCTGGTTCTTCGTCACGTCATAACGGCCCGACCAGCTGTCATTCTGTATCAGGTTGTTTTGCTGGTCAAACAGGCTGGCAAACCATTCGACGTTATAGGTGGCGATGCGCATCAGTGGGGCCGCTGTTTCATGAAGCGTGCCGTTGTGACAGGGTTTCCCATGCCTCGTTCACGGCGATCATGTGTTTGGTGGCAAGGGTGATGGCTTCTTCGGGCAGGCCGCGGGCCATTAGGCGGTCAGGATGGGTGTCGCGCACTTTGGCACGCCATGCCTGACGGATTTCATCCAGTGGAGTGTCCGGTGTTACGCCAAGCACATCGTAGGCATCCGGTGCGGCATCGGGGACAAAGCGCTTGTGCAGGCTGTCAAAGCAACGCTCGCTCAGCCCGAAAATGCGCGCGACTTCGTGGATGAATTCGCTTTCGGATGGGTGGTATTCGCCGTCGGCCATGGCAATGTAGAAAAGGCCCTCCACGAGGTTTTCCAGCACATCGCTTTCGTCGCGGAACATTTTCGCGATGGTGCCTGCGTAGGATTCGTATCCGGCCACATCCTGACGGGCGAGATTGAAGACGCGGGCGGCTTGGGGTTCGTCCTCTTTGGAGATCTGAAAGACCTGCCTGAAGGCGGCGACTTCGTCCCGTGTGACCAGACCGTCGGCCTTGGCCATTTTCGCCCCGAGCGCGATCACCGCAATGGTAAACGCGATCGAACGTTCGGGGGGCGTGCGGAGTTTTTCCAGCACCTGCGCAAGGCTTTCGCCTTTGGTGAGGGCAGAGAGAGCCTCGGCGATGCGGGTCCAGATTGACATGGGCCGTCCTTATTCCTGCGTTGTTCCTGCGTTTGCCTGTTCCGGTCACAGCAGCTTTTGCAGCAGCACCAGATCAAGCCATTTCCCAAACTTATACCCTGCCTCGGGCAGGGTTGCGACCGCTACAAAGCCGCAGGCGGTGTGAAAGCGGATTGCAGCAGGGTTGGCAGCACTGACGCCAGCCAGCAGAGAGTGGATTTGCGCGTCCTTGGCGTGATCTTCGAGCGCCACCATCAGCTTGCGCCCTGTGCCCTTGCCACGGGCTGCGGGGGCAAGGTTAATGGACTGTTCCATGGTATAGGCATATCCCGGACCGCTGCGAAACGGGCCGTAACTGGCAAAGCCGAGCAGATCTTGCCCGTCCACGGCCACCAGAAACGGCCAGTTATTCTGACGGTTGGTGTCCAGCAGGGCGATGATGCCTTCGGGGGTTTTTTCATCTGTGGTGAAGGTGATCAGCGTGTCACGGATGATCGGATTCCAGATTGCACAAATGGCATCGGCGTCTGTCGGGGTGGCGGGGCGAATAATCATGCAATGAGGTTGCGCGCCCTGTGGGGGCTGTCAAGCGGGATACGCCCGGTAAGGCAGTTATTCGGCGGCAATATCGCTGGATATATCAGGGGCGGTTTCAGGATAGACCCGCGCTTCTTTCTGTTCCCAGCCCAGCGCCCATGCCGCAGGGGGAGCCATGCGGGCGCGGCGGCGTTGCAGCAACCAGCGGCTTTGGCCTTGGGCATGGCGGGGGGCCATATGCCAGCGGGTTTCAATGCCTTGTGCGCCGCCATCGCCCGGTGTCAGTAACAAAGGCAGGATTTTGATCTTGCCCAGTTCCGCCCCGCTTTGGGCAGCCAGATGCAAGCGGCGGATCGGCGTCAGGGCAGGGGGTGTGTCGCATTCCGCAATCACCAGCGGCACACATCCTGCACGTAAGGATTCCTCCATACACCATAGGATGTCCTCGGCCCGTTTGGGGCGCACAAAGGTAATGCGGGCAGGATTGATAAACCGCACCACCCCTTGAGGGTTCAGATCATCGGGGTGCCAGTCCGGTTTGATCCACAGGATAGGGGCGTCATTGCGGCTGGCGATCATCAACGCGAGACTGCGTCGTGACGGCCCGCAGAGTTCATGGGCGCGGTCATAGGGCAGGGTGATGCCCTGCGCGATCTGGTGGGTGCTGGCGGGTTTCAGTGGTTTGCGAGTCAGGGCGTTCATAGTCCCCACATTACTATGTTCGCTATTTGTTCTCAACTCCTTTCCGCGTTGACAAGCCGGAAAATCCGCCCATGTTTCTTGCCAAACAGAACAAACCGACAGGACAGCCGCAGATGCGCTATCGCCAACTTAGCACGACAGATATTAAACTCAGCGAACTTGCCCTCGGATCGATGACATGGGGCACCCAGAACACCGAAGCCGAAGGCCACGCCCAGATCGAACGTGCATTGGAGCGGGGGGTGAACATCATCGACACCGCCGAAATGTATCCCACCAATCCGCTGTCCAAAGAAACCCAAGGCGATACAGAGCGGGTGATTGGCAGCTGGATCGCGGCCAACAAGGCGCGGCGCGGGGATTTTGTGCTGGCCACCAAAGTGTCGGGCAGTGGTTATAAAAATGTGCGGGACGGCGCGCCGATCAGCCGTGAAACGATCCACACAGCGCTGGAAAACTCGCTGCGCAGTTTACAGACAGATTACGTGGATATTTACCAGCTGCACTGGCCAAATCGCGGGTCTTATATGTTCCGCCAGAACTGGACTTATGACCCGAGCGGACAGGACCGCGCCGAAACCCTGCGCCATATGCAGGAGGTTCTGGAGACTATCGGCGAACTGGTGGAACAGGGCAAAATCCGCCACTTCGGTCTGTCTAACGAAAGCGCTTGGGGCTGCGCGCGCTGGGTGCGCATGGCCGAGGACATGGGCCTGCCGCGGGTGGTGTCTGTGCAGAACGAATATTCCCTGATGTGCCGTCTGTTTGATACGGATATGGCCGAAATGGCCCATCAGGAACAGGTGGACCTGCTGTCATTTTCACCCCTTGCGGCTGGGTTGTTGACTGGCAAGTATCAGGGCGATGTGGTGCCCGAAAAGTCCCGCCGCAGCTACGTGGAGGATCTGGGCGGGCGGATGACGCCGCGCACATTGCCCACGGTGGCGGAATATCTGGCGGTGGCGCAGAAGCACGGGCTCGACCCTGTGCAGATGTCGCTGGCATGGTGCCGGACACGGCCCTTTATGGGCTCGGCCATCTTTGGGGCGACCAGCATGGAGCAGCTTGATATTGCCCTTGGCTCGGCGGATGTGGAGCTGTCAGACGAGGTTCTGCAAGACCTTGATGCGGTGCATAAGGCCCATCCGATGCCGTATTGAACGAAAGCGCAGGCGGCTGGGGCAGGATCGCTCAGGCCGCTTGTTTTGCCCGCCAGACGATAAACAGGCCGGAACAGACGATCAGGCCGGAGCCGAGCAGGATTGTTGGGCTAAGGCTCTCGCCGAACAGGATCACGCCAAGCGCGACACCGAACAGCAGACGGGTATAGCGAAACGGGGTCACGGCGGAAATCTCGCCGGTGCGCATGGCTTTCATCAGGAAGCTGTAAGCAAAGACGCCGGCGATAATCGCAGCGCTCAGTACCAGCCAACCCGACAGGTCCAGCCACACAAAGGGCGTTCCGTCCCAAAGTGCAAACAGGCTTCCGGCCACCACCACCGACAAGAACCCGTAAAGGCCGAGCAGGGCCGTGCTGATGGTGGCAGGGGCTGCGCGGCTCGCCAGATCGCGGCCCGCAAAGCCGAGCATTCCGATCACCGCCAGCAGGGAGAGGGCCGAGAAACTGTCACTGCCCGGACGGATGATGATGATAACGCCGATCAGCCCGATCACGATAGCCGCCCAGCGCTTCCAGCCGACGGTTTCCCCGAACACCAGCGTAGCGCAGGCCACCACCACCAGCGGTGTGGCTTGCAGGATCACGGTCGCGGCGGACAAAGGCGTGAGCGTGATGGCGAGGAAATAGAACAACCGTCCGGTGATCTCAAACCCGACGCGGATGCGCATGGGGCGCGAGATCACGTCAGGGGTGAACAGCGGCTCGCGGCGGATCAGTGTCAGCGTGGCAAAGACCAGCGCGCCGCCCAGCCCGAAGAGGATCATCACCTGACCAAGCGGCATTAACGCTCCGGCGGCTTTGATCAGGGCGTCCTCCACCGCGAACACGGCCATCGCGGCAGTCATGAACAAAGCCCCGATCAGATTGGCAGACATTGGGGCAGGGCGTGAAGTCATTGGATTTCCTGAAATAACCGGCTAGACCGCTTAAGGGTGCTGCGCTGGCGACAGTGGTGTCCTGTCGGGGCCAGCTTGTCAATCAGGTGCAGCGTGGATCAGCGTTTGCGCAGATGGCTTGGCGCGGTGCCAAAGGCGTCTTTGAACGCGCGCGAAAACGCGGGGAGAGAGTTAAACCCGCAGCGCACGGCGATATTTTGCAGCGGGTCGGGTGTGTCGACCACCAGACGGCGGGCCTCGGCCAGACGCAGGGCGCGGAATGTCTGCCCCGGACCGCTGCCGGTTTCCGCCACAAACAGCATTTCAAGGCGGCGCACGGACAGACCACACAGCCGCGCGATTTCGCTGACGGGGATGGGTTCCTCAAGGTGTTCCTCCATCAACTGCAAGGCGCGGGCCACTGGCGGAGAGCGGCGTTTCAGCCGCGACACAGAGACCAGCGACTGGGGGTCTGATCCTGCGTGGACCGGATCGTAAAGAAACGTGCGCATCACACTTTCCGCCAGCGTGCGCCCGTGGTGACGCTGGATCAGATGCAGCATCATATCAATACACGGACTGGCGCCGCCGGTGGTGATGAACTTGCCAGATTGCACAAACCGGTCACGCACCACGGTAATTTCAGGAAAGGCGAGCTCCAGTTTTTCCAAGTCCTCCCAATGGGTTGTGGCGCGGTGTCCGCGCAGCACGCCGCAACGGGCAAGGATTTCACCGCCCCCGTCAATGCCACAGGTCAGCGGCGCATGGTGGATCGCGGGCATCAACTGGCGCAGGGTTTCCGGACGGCTTTGGCTTTCAATATCAAACCCTGCAATCAGGGCCAGCATGTCGGGTGGCGGCAACTGGGCTGCGGGGTTTGCGGGAACCGTCAGTCCGGTGGTCAGTTCCACCGCCACATCCGTAGCAGTGGCAATATCCCACGTATAAACCTGCGTTCCGGCAGCGCGGTTGGCCGCACGTAATGGGTCCAGAACGGCTGCAAGGCAGAGCATATTGCTTTGGGGCATCACCAGCGCGCGAACGTGAAAGATGGGTGTTGCCGACTTTGGAATTTTTGCGGTTTTCATCAAGTATGTTTCGTAAAACGTAAAGCGCTTGGGTGCAAGGGGTGGGAGACTGCACAAAATACCCGAATTGGAGAGCGCCATGCCTTTGGAAATGAACACCGATGTCTTTATCACCTGTGCTGTTACAGGCGGTGGCGGCACACAGGACCGCAGCCCCCATGTGCCCCGCTCCCCCGAGCAGATCGCCGACAGTGCGATTGCCGCCGCCAAAGCAGGCGCCGCTGTTGTGCATTGCCATGTGCGCGACCCTGAAACAGGCGCGCCGCGCCGTGACGGGCATCTTTACCGCGAGGTGACAGAACGCATCCGCGCAGCAGACGTGGATGTGGTGCTGAACCTGACCGCTGGCATGGGCGGGGATATGGTTTTTGGCGATGTAGAAAATCCGATGGATATCCAGAAGGCAGGCACCGATATGGTTGGCGCGACAGAGCGTGTGGCCCACGTGTTGGATTGCCGCCCTGAAATTTGCACGCTCGACTGTGGTACGATGAACTTTGCCGAAGCCGATTACGTGATGACCAACACACCCGGTATGCTACGCGCTATGGGGCAGATGATGACTGACAGTGGCGTTAAGCCGGAGATAGAGGCCTTTGATACAGGTCATCTCTGGCTTGCCAAGCAGCTGGTTAAAGAGGGTATTCTGGACAGTCCTGCGCTGGTGCAATTGTGCATGGGGGTGCCTTGGGGCGCGCCGGATGATCTGAACACCTTTATGGCGATGGTTAACAATGTGCCGGATGACTGGAACTGGTCTGCCTTTGCGCTGGGCCGTCACCAGCAGCCTTTCGTCGCAGCCGCAGTGCTGGCGGGCGGCAACGTGCGGGTCGGTCTGGAAGACAACCTGATGCTGGGGCGCGGCAATCTTGCGACCAATGAAATGCTGGTGGAAAACGCGGTCGGCATCATCGAACGTATGGGCGCCAAAGTTATGGGACCAGAGGCCGTGCGCGAGAAGCTGGGCCTGACCAAACGGGATCCGGCGTGATCATGTGGATGCGGCGGCTCGTTCTTGGTGCAGCGCTCCTCGGGGTGCTGGCATCTTGTGATCGGGGGGCTGCACCGCAAGGCGGGGCGATCCGTGATGACAGCGTGATGATGTCTGCGACCTCTCGGTATGACACGGCGCGGTTTGCGGGCGACTGGATCACGCGGGCCGATTTCGACGGGGACTGGCGCATCGCCGGATTCCGCTTTGATGCGGGCCGCTGGGTGGAACAGGATGCAGCCGGTGGTGCCACGCGCGAGGCTGATGTGACACCGGATCAACCGGCTGTTTTCACGCTGGATTATCGCGGGTTAACGGGCGCGACGCGGCAAATGGTGGTGCTGTGGGTGGACGAAGGGTTCCGCACGGCAGCCCTGTCAACACGGGACGGCAGCGCGGCGTTTATCGTGGATCGCAAGGCAACAGGCGGGGCGGACCGCATCGCAGCGGCCGTGTCCGCACTGGAGCATAACGGCTTTGACGTAGCACGGTTGCGGGTGGAATGAGCAAAAGAACGGCGTATATTGCGGGGAAAGAAAACCCTGTTGAAATTCAAGGATTACCTATGAAAACGCCGCTTCTTATTGCCATTGCCGGACTGACCGCTGCCTGTAACGGCCCCGTTTCAGATCAGAGCAATCACCAGTCGCTCGACTTTGAATATTGCCGCGAGATCGCACAGGAAACTGCGCGGGCCGGTGATCTGAACTACAATCTTTGCCCGGGCTATATGCCAAACGGCGAAAAGGTCGAACTGCCTTAAGCGCGCTTTATACCTAAGCGTTGCCGGGGAAGTTTGTCATTGAAAACATCGCTTTGCGGGACAAGCCCGCGAGGCTTGCGACCCTGAATAAAGTAACGATGTAGGTAAAACATGACGAAAGTAGCGGCGATCATTGGTGGTGGCGTAATTGGCGGGGCTTGGGCTGCGCGTTTTTTGCTGAACGGGTGGGACGTGCGGGTATTTGACCCCGATCCCGAAGCCGAGCGCAAAATTGGCGAGGTGCTGGGCAACGCCCGCCGCGCATTGCCGAGCCTGTCGGATCACACGATGCCGGCGGAAGGCGCGATCAGCTTTCACGACACGATTGCAGAAGCGGTGGCCGGTGCCAGCTACATTCAGGAAAGCGTGCCAGAGCGGATGGACATCAAGCACCAGACCTTCACCGCCATTAACGCCGCTTGTGATAAAGACGCGATCATCGGGTCTTCCACGTCGAGCTTCACGCCCACCGAACTGTCCAGCGAGCAGCAGGACAAGAGCCGGATCATGGTGTGCCATCCGTTTAATCCTGTCTATTTGCTGCCACTGGTCGAAGTGGTCGGTGGATCAACCGCAGCGCCTGAAGCGGTTGAAGCCTGTATGGAAATTCTGACCTCCATCGGGATGAAGCCGCTTAAGATCGAGAAAGAAATTCTTGGCCATATCGCGGACCGCCTGCTGGAATCCGTTTGGCGCGAGGGGCTTTGGTTGGTCAATGACGGGGTGTGTACCACCGAGGTGCTCGACGATGCGATCCGCTACGGCTTTGGCCTGCGCTGGGCGCAGATGGGCCTGTTTGAGACCTACCGGATTGCGGGCGGCGAGGCAGGTATGTTGCATTTCATCGGTCAGTTCGGGCCAACGATGGACTGGCCGCTGACCCATCTGATGGACACGCCGGAGCTGGATGATACGCTGGTCAAGAAGATTGCCGATCAGTCGGATGCGCAATCGGGGATGTATTCCATTCGCGAGCTGGAGCGTATCCGCGACACCAACCTTGTGTCGATGATGCGCGCGCTCAAGGCGCAAAACTGGGGCGCGGGATCGGTTCTGGCGAATTACGATGCAGAAACGAAAGCAGCTCTGGGGGAGCCTGACCTGTCCGGGCTGGTGCGCACTGTGTCGCGGACGGTGCCGCTCGACTGGTTGGATTACAACGGCCACATGAACGAAGCGCGGTATTTGCAGGCCTTTGGCGATGCCACCGACCGGATGATGGAAATCGTGGGCTGTGATGCGGAATATATCGCATCTGGTGGAAGTTATTTCACCGCTGAAACCCACATCCGCCACATCGATGAGGTCAGTGCCGGTGCCGAGATCACCGTGGATACGCAAGTGGTGTTGGGTGCGGGCAAAAAGATGCACCTGTTCCACTTTATGCGGGCAAGCGACGGGCGTTTGCTGGCGACGGGGGAACATATGCTGATCCATGTGTCCCTTGAAACCCGCAAGGCCGCACCACCTGCACCACATATTGAGGAAAAGCTGGTGGCGATTGCCAAGGCCCACGAAGCCCTGTCGGTTCCCGAAGGTATGGGGCGGTTTGTCGGGCAGGGCCGCTGAAGGCGTTCAGGACCAGTTGTAAGGACAGAGCAGGGGGATTTCGCATCCCCCTGACCCCCGGCGGGATTTTTTTAGAAAATGGAAACAGGAGCATTCGTGCCTAAAGAGACGATCTACAGAGTTGAGGAAGAGGCCAATCTGCGGATACCTCTGTCGAACGGAATGACCCTTTCGGCGCGGGTCTGGCGGCCTGTGGGCTGCGGGCCGGTGCCGGTTATTCTGGAGTATCTGCCCTATCGCAAACGGGACGGCACGGCGGCGCGGGATGCGCTGACCCATCCTTACATGGCCGCGAGGGGCTATGTTTGTGTGCGTGTCGACACGCGGGGCTGCGGTGAGAGTGACGGGCTGTTTGATGATGAATATTCCGAGCAAGAGCTTTCGGACGGGGTAGAGGTTGTGAACTGGCTGGCGGCGCAGGACTGGTGTTCCGGTGCGGTCGGCATGATGGGGATTTCATGGGGTGGTTTCAACGGGTTGCAGATTGCAGCACGGGCGCCGGAGCCGTTGAAGGCTGTGGTGACGCTGTGTTCCACCACTGATCGTTTTGCGGATGATATTCATTACAAGGGCGGGGTGATGCTGGGGGAAAATCCCGGCTGGGCCGCTACGGTGCTGTCGTGGTTTTCAACGCCGCCTGATCCCGAACTTGTGGGCGAGGACTGGCGCGACATCTGGTTGAACCGTCTGGAGCACACGCCATTTGTGGCAGAGCGCTGGGTGGCAGAGCAGGTGCGCTCGGACTATTGGGCGCACGGATCGGTCTGCGAGGATTACAGCGCGATCAAGGCGGCGGTTCTGACTGTGGGCGGCTGGCATGACGGTTATCGCAACACCATGGGACATCTGGTGGACAATCTGACAGCGCCGGTGAAAGGCATCGCTGGCCCTTGGAACCATAAATACCCCCATTTCGCGGTGCCCGGTCCGCAGATCGACTTTCTTGGCGAGATGCTGCGCTGGTGGGATCATTGGCTAAAAGGGATTGACCGTGGCGTTGAGGCGGATCCTGCCTACCGCTGCTATGTGATGGACAGTGTCGCACCGCAAACGTCGTTTACCCATCGCGCGGGCCGTTGGGTCGGGCTGGAGCAGTCGCGCGGCGCGGGGATGAAGCGGTTTTATCTGAACGGAACCGGACTTGACGCCGAAGAAGGGCCTGTGTCCCGCGATGTGGGAACCGATCTGGCATGCGGTCGCGGAACGGGAGAGTATTTCCCCTTCGGGTTCGGGCCGGGTGAATTGCCCGATGATCAGACTGCGGATGACGCTTTATCCATGTGTTTTGACAGTGATCCGCTGGATCATAGAATGGATATTGTCGGGCGCGCAAAGGTTAAACTCGCGCTGTCGAGTGATTGTCCCCGTGCACAGATTGCAGTGCGATTGAATGATTTGCGGCCAGATGGCAGCTCTGCCCTGATCGCCCACGGTTTTTTGAACCTGCGCCAGCGGGACGGAGCGGCTGTGATGGTGGATATGCCGCGCGATAAAGCGGTTGAGGTGGAGGTTCTGCTGGATCAGGCAGCCTATCACCTGCCCGAAGGCCATCGTTTGCGGATTGCGCTGTCGCCGTCTTATTTCCCGTTCATCTGGCCCGAAGCCGAGCCTGTTACGCTGAGTGTATCGGGTGGCTGTCTCGAACTGCCCCATCTGGATGGCGAGGGTGTAACGGTTGCTTTTGACGGCCCAAAGTCAGCCGTGCCGTTGCCGCTGGAGCAGATGACGCCCCGTGCGGAACATAAGGATATACGGATTGAGGGTCAGCGCATCGTGCATGAAATCCTCGGGGAAAACGGGGTTGTGCGGAACCCAGAGACCGGGCTCGAGACCCGCGAGAAGGTCCATGAGGTTTTCTCCTTCGCGCGGTTTGATCCAGCCACGGCCTCTGCCCGGTTTGCGTGGGAACGCAGCTACGGACGGGGAGACTGGCGGGTTTCGGTCAATTCGTTTTTGCAGATGGAAACCGTTAACGATGGTTTTCTTTTGACGGCGGAACTGCGGGCCTTTGAGGAGACGCAGGATACCCAAACGGAGGTGTTTCAGAGAGACTGGCGTGTGGTGGTGCCGCGAATGTAAAGGAATTTGATTGGACCATTGCCTGTGTTACAGCGCAAGGTAATCGCATTCTTTATCAATTCGGATCACCAGAAACCGCGCTGACGTGTAAATTGTCGCGAAACGCATTCAAACGGTCGGGTGTAGCCAGCGCATCGGTCTTTATGGTGCAAAAGTGAGCGCTGACAAGGGGTTAAAGTAAAGAAAAGCTTGCGTTCAGGGGGTGATCCACCGCACGCTCTGTGTCATAACTTATAAAAAGAAGAATCTGCTAATCTAGGGAGAAAACATGATGAACAACGAACTTAAGCATCTCGCAGCACGGGTTGCGCGCAAAACAGTGTCCCGTCGGGATTTTCTGGGACGGGCGGGCGCCCTTGGTGTTTCCGCAGTTGCGGCGAACTCTTTGCTGGCCGATGCGGTAAAAGCAGCCGGCCCCAATAAGGGTGGCCATCTGGTGCAAGGTCTGGGCGGTGGTGAAAGCACCAACACGCTCGATCCGGCCCTGACTGCATCGCAAGTGCCTTTCGCAAACCTGCGTCACTTCGGTGAAACACTGGTTGGAGTCTCTGAAAACGGCGAACTGACACCGCGTCTGGCTGAAAACATCGAAGCCAGCGACGATGCCAAAGTCTGGAACTTCAAAATCCGCAAGGACGTGGAATTCCACAACGGCAAAACAATGGACGCCAATGATGTGATGCGCACGATGGAGCGTCACTCTAACGAGGATTCCAAATCCGGTGCTCTGGGGATCATGCAGGGTATTGAGTCCATGAAAGTGGATGGCGACACTTTTGCTGTGACCCTCAAAAGCCCGAATGCGGATTTGCCTTACCTGCTGGCGGATTATCACCTTGTGATCCAGCCGGACGGCGGGTTTGACAATCCGGGTGCCGGCATCGGTACTGGCCCATATACAGTAGACGTAGATGAGCCTGGCGTGCGTCACGTGTTCAAAAAGAACCCGAACTACTGGGGCGGGGATGTCGTGAACTATGACAGCGCCGAAGTTCTGGTGATCAACGATGCAACTGCACGGACTGCCGCACTGCAATCCGGTCAGGTCCATATGATCAACCGCGTAGAGCCCAAAGTTGCCAAGCTGATCGACCGCGCACCCGGCGTGTCCGTCAAGAACGTCGCTGGTCGTGGCCACTATGTATTCATCATGCATTGCGATACAGCGCCGTTTGACAGCAACGAGCTGCGCATGGCGCTGAAATACGCCATCAACCGTGAGGAGATGGTGGACAAGATCCTGCGCGGCTATGGCACAATCGGGAATGATCTTCCGATCAATGCGGCCTATCCGCTGTTTGACGAGACAATTCCGCAGCGCAAACACAGCATCGAGAAAGCCAAGGAGCATTACGCGAAATCCGGTCATGACGGATCGCCGATCATCCTGCGTGTTGCCGATGGGGCCTTCCCGGGTGCGGTTGATGCTGGTGCCTTGTTCCAGGAAAGCGCACGTGCTGCTGGCATTCCGCTGGAAATCAAGCGTGAGCCGAACGATGGTTACTGGTCCGAGGTCTGGAACAAACAGCCGTTCTGTGCATCCTATTGGGGGGGCCGTCCGGTGCAGGATCAGATGTATTCCACAGCTTATCTGTCTACAGCGGACTGGAATGACACACGCTTCAAGAACCCCGAGTTCGATGCCCTGCTGAGCAAAGCCAAGGCGGAGCTGGATGAAGGCAAGCGTAAAGCGATCTACAGCCAGATGGCCAATATCCTGCGGGACAATGGCGGTCTGATCTGTCCGATGTTCAACGACTTTGTTGATGCGGTCAGCGACAAGATTGCGGGTTACGTGCTTGATCCGAACGCAGAGCTGTCCAACGGCTTTGCACCTGTTCGCACCTGGTTTGCGTAAGCAGGTTTGAACAGCTCATGCACCCCATTTTGAAACTTCTGGTTCAGCGCATCGCGCTGAGCCTTCTTCTGTTGCTCGCTGCTTCGGCAATGATCTTCATCGGCACCCAGATATTGCCCGGCGACGTGGCGCAATCCATTCTGGGTCAATCCGCAACGCCTGAATCTCTGGCAAACCTGCGCGCAGAGCTGGGTTTGAACGAACCGGCGCTGACCCGCTACTTTGACTGGCTGTTTGGCGCGCTTCAGGGGGATCTCGGGACCGCTTTGACCAATGGCAGGGATATTGCCGACAGTCTTGGGGTGCGTCTTAAAAACACCATGTTTCTGGCGTTTTGGGCCGCTTTGATTTCTGTGCCTCTGGCGATCTTTTTGGGGTTGCTTGCTGTGCGGTATCAAAACCGCTGGCCTGATAAACTGATTTCAGCGGTGACGCTGACGTCTATTTCCATTCCGGAATTTCTGATCGGCTATGTGCTGATGTACTTTATTTCGGTAAAACTCGGCTGGTTTACCTCCGTTTCTACCATCTATGACGGCATGTCTCTTGGCGAAAAGCTGAGCGCGATTGCCCTGCCGGTGACGGTTCTGACACTTGTGGTGCTGGCCCATATGATGCGGATGACACGGGCGGCGATCCTGAACGTGATGCAATCTGCCTATATTGAAACGGCCGAGCTGAAAGGCCTGTCCATGTTCAACATCATCCGGAAACACGCATTTCCAAATGCTATCGCACCGATTGTGAATGTTGTGATGCTGAACCTTGCCTATCTGGTTGTAGGCGTTGTGGTTGTGGAAGTGGTCTTTGTCTATCCGGGCATGGGGCAGTATCTGGTGGATCACGTGGCCAAACGGGATGTGCCGGTGGTGCAAGCCTGCGGGTTGATCTTTGCGGCGGTTTACATCGGTCTGAATATGGTCGCTGACATCGTTTCCATTTTGGCAAATCCAAGACTGAGGCATCCGAAATGAGAATTCCTATCAGTGCTATGATCGGTCTGTTTTTTACCGGTCTCTATTTCTTCATCGCAATTTTCGCCCCGTGGCTGGCGCCTTATGGCATGACCGAGGCTGTCGGCGACGTGTGGGAACCGGCGAGTTCGACCCACTGGCTTGGAACGGACAGTATTGGCCGTGACCTGCTGACGCGGATGATCTACGGCGGGCGAACCACGATCTGGATAGCAACGGCGGCTACGATTTTGTCGTTCACGACCGGTTCCATACTGGGCTTGCTGGCGGCGACAATCGGGGGCTGGGTAGATCAGGTTCTGTCCCGTCTGGTGGACCTGCTAATGTCGATCCCTTCCTTGATTTTTGCGCTGGTGGTGCTGTCGGTTATGCCAGTGACAGTAACTGTGCTGATCTTTGTGATGGGGCTACTGGACAGCACGCGGGTCTATCGTCTGGCCCGCGCGGTTGCTGTGGACATCAATGTGATGGACTATGTTGAGGCGGCGAAGCTGCGCGGGGAGGGCCGTATCTGGATCATCTTCCGTGAAATCCTGCCCAACGCCCTGTCGCCTCTGGTGGCGGAAATGGGTCTGCGGTTTATCTTTATGGTTCTGTTTGTCTCTACGCTGTCGTTCCTTGGTCTGGGTGTTCAACCGCCTGCGGCTGACTGGGGCGGGATCGTGAAGGAAAACAAGGAAGGTATCGTCTATGGTATTCCTGCGGCACTGGTGCCTGCGGTGGCTATCGCGACGCTGGCGATTTCTGTGAACCTTGTGGCGGACTGGATCCTGAACCGAACCACCAGCCTGAAAGGAGGCCGCGGATGAGCGATGCTATGTTAAAGGTGCGTGACCTGAAAATCGGCGCGACGGTCTATCCGCCGAGCGGCAAACCCCATGATATCGAAATCGTGCATGGTGTGTCTTTTGACCTAGAGAAGGGCAAGGTGCTGGGGCTGATCGGGGAATCCGGTGCGGGTAAATCCACCATCGGCCTGTCGGCGATGGCCTATGGCCGCGGCGGTGTGAAAATCACCGGCGGCGAGGTTTGGGTCAACGGTCAGGATATCCTGAAACACGGTATCCGCGACCTGCGTCGTTTGCGCGGGGCGGATGTGACCTATGTCAGCCAGTCGGCGGCGGCATCTTTCAACCCTGCCAAAAAGATCATGGAGCAGGTGACAGAGGCGGCGATCCTGCAGGGGAAGTTTTCCCGAAAGGAAGCCGAAGCACGCGCTGTGCGCCTGTTTGACAAACTCGGCCTGCCCAATCCTGAAACCATCGGCAACCGCTATCCCCATCAGGTGTCCGGCGGGCAGTTGCAGCGCTGTATGACAGCACTTGCCCTGTGCCCCGAACCGGATCTGGTGGTGTTTGACGAACCGACTACGGCGCTTGATGTGACAACACAGATCGACGTGTTGATGGCGATCAAGGCAGCGATCCGTGATACCGGTGTTGCAGCGCTGTATATTACCCACGATCTGGCTGTGGTTGCGCAGGTGTCTGATGACATCATGGTGCTGCGCATGGGCGAGACTGTGGAATATGGCACTGTGGATCAGATCATTAACAACCCGCAGGAAGAGTACACCCAAGCGCTCGTCTCGGTGCGGTCTATTGATCACGAGGAAAAGCAGCCAACGCCCGATCCGGTGTTGAGCGTTAATCATGTGACAGCCCGTTACCGTGGCACGAACTTTGACGTGCTGCGCAACATCAGTGTGGACCTGCACGAAGGTCAGACGCTGGCTGTTGTGGGGGAAAGTGGGTCTGGTAAATCGACGCTCGCGCGGGTGATTACTGGTCTGTTGCCGCCAAGCGACGGTGATATCAACTTTGCCGGTCGCACGCTGAGCCCTGCACTTGAACAACGCAGTAAGGAAGACCTGCGCGAGTTGCAGATGATCTATCAGATGGCGGATACGGCGATGAACCCGCGCCAGACCGTCGGAACGATCATCGGGCGCCCGCTGGAGTTCTACTTTGGGATGCGCGGCGCGGAAAAGCGTAAACGCATCAAGGAGTTGCTGGAGGAAATCGAGATGGCCGACGGCTTTATCGACCGCTATCCGGCAGAGCTGTCTGGTGGACAAAAGCAACGGGTCTGTATTGCGCGCGCACTGGCGGCCAAGCCCAAGATGATCATCTGCGACGAGGTGACTTCCGCGCTCGACCCGCTGGTGGCGGACGGGATTTTGAAGCTGCTTCTGAACCTGCAAAAGATCGAAAACGTGGCTTATCTGTTCATCACCCACGATCTGGCCACAGTGCGGGCCATCGCCGACAGTATTGCGGTGATGTATCAGGGCAAAGTGGTGCGTTACGGGACGAAGTCCGAAGTGCTGTCGCCGCCGTTTGACGATTACACCGATCTGCTGCTGTCCTCTGTGCCGGAAATGAAGCTCGGCTGGTTGGAAGAGGTAATCGCGCACCGCAAGATGGAAAGCGCTGGCAACTAAGCCTGTTATTTGAAACGATTGGGGCAGGGCGCGAAGGTGGCCTGCCCCTTTTTTGTGAGATCTGCCGAGCGTAAGGATGGATAAGATGAACAACAAACTGCTGCTAATTATTTTGGACGGTGTGCCCTGGCGCAACTGGGGCCGGTTGTTCGGCAATCTGGAAGGCCATGTGGATGCAGGCAATGCGCAGAAATGGAAGATGCGCTCGGTTCTGCCGTCTATTTCGGCGAGCTGTTATGCATCGATCCACACGGGCGTCGTGCCGGCGGAGCACGGCTGTACCGGCAATGGCAATGTGTTCCGGCTGAAGCATCCGGACGTATTTTCGCAAGTGCGTCAGGCGGGTGGCGTGACAGGGGCGGTGGCCCATTCCTTCTGGTCCGAGTTCTTTAACCGCGCGCCGTTCGATAACGTGCGGGACGTGGAATATGATGAACCGGAGAGCGATACGATCAACCACGGACGCTTTCACACAATGACGGGGTATGGCCGCGCCAACCAGATGACGCCTTGCGATCTAGACTTGTTTGGCACGCTGACCAATCTGTGCATGCGGTTCGGTCTGGATTACGGGATGCTGCACACCTGTACGCTGGACAGTATGGGGCACCGATATTTCCACGAGAGCGAGGAAATGGACGGGGCCTGTTTCATCATGGACGAGATGCTGGCACCGTTTATCCCGAAATGGCGGGCTGCAGGCTATGAGGTGATGGTGACGGCGGATCACGGGCAGGACGAGCGCGGCCATCACGGGGGGCGGTCTGCGCTGCAACAAGAATTTGCGTTGTATTATTTCGGGGATGCTAAAGGGCCTGCGGCAGATACGGTGCTAGAGCAGGTGCAACTTGCGCCGACGATCCTGACCAGATTGGGGGCAGAGGTGCCCGAAACGATGAAAGCGAAGCCGTTTTTGTCGTAAGGGCTGTTTGGTTTACAGGTCAGGCGTCGCGTAATTCTTTAAGTGTATGAAATTTCTGTGATAAAGCTATGACCCTGCAAATATGAAGCGTCATACAAGACGCGTCATACAGGAAGCTTCATTTATGAAGCGTCTTAAATGAAGCTTCGTAAATGCAGGGTGATCACCGACTGCCCAGCGTTTCCAAAGGTGCTGGAAGGGCGCGATACCAGTCAAACGCCTCTGGGAAGGCGGCCTCGTATCGGGCGCGGTGCATGGCGAAATCCGTGTCGGCGACAGCTGCGGACACATTCAAATGGGGCAGCGTTAAATCGTCGCCGTATATGTTCTGCAACAGGGTTTCGAATGCACCGAGTTTTTCGTATCTGTGGATGACATCCACGGTTTCTCCACTGCGGCTGTCCGTGCAGAATAGGTTGTCGAGAAACTCCATCGCCCAGCCGCTTTTGCCAGTGATAAAGTTGGTCAGAAAGGTTTCAAAATCCAGATGTCCGACGTAACGGGGATCACCTTTCAGTTCGGGACGCGCGCGGAACTTGTACCAGCTGACAGCTTTGTCGAAAGGCTCTCGCACCACGGTGATCGTGGTAAATCCCTTAGTGCGCAGCGGCTGCTCCATCCGCTTGTATCGGGTGTAATCGATGTGTTTAAGCACCGGATTGCCATTCATCCGCGCCATGCCTTTGACTTGCCCAAGTGCGCGCTCCATCGAGGTTGAAGCCACCTTCCGGTTGGACAGGAACACCAGCTTCCGGTCGTAATCGATCATCATATCTGCGGGTCCGTCACAATTCAGTTAATAGGGCCAGTCCCGCCGTTGCAGCGCGTTCAAAGCGTCGATCACGCGGTCAAAACTGTCCCGCGCCCGTTTAACCGTATGGCGCCCGCGCAGATAGCCGTGAACCAGACCGGTTTCATTAAACCAGACCACGTTAACACCCGCGGCTGTCAGGGCATCGCGGTAATCGCGGCAACCATCTGTGATCGGATCGCATTCTGCCGAGATCAGCACAGTGGGGGGCAGATTAGAAAACTCCGTGTCTTGCAGCGGAACCGCGGTGGGGTCATTGGTGGGTTTCGGCCCGTTATAGCGCACGCCCTCATAGAACAGGATTTCATCCCGTGTGAGCATTGGTGCATTGGCGTGGGTCAGGAAGGAGCCCGCATCAATATCCCCGCCAAGCCCCGGATAGATCAGCACCTGACCGATCAGGCGGGGATTGCTGCGCAGGCGGTGGCTGACGGTCGCGCCCAGATTGCCACCAGCACTGTCACCGGCGAGGATCACAGGTCCCTCCCGAGTTGCCAGAATGTGCTGCGTTGCAGCGAGGCAATCGTCGAACATGGCGGGATGCTTATGCTCAGGCGCCATCCGGTAATCTACTGAAACCACGTCCATTCCGGTCCGCTCGCAAATTTCGGCGCAGACATCGTCATGAGAGTCCAATCCCCCCACAACAAAACCACCGCCGTGGAAATACATCACAGTCGTCTCCGAGCCGCCGCAGGTGTATTGGCGGGTAGGAATGTGATCGATCAGATGATCCGTTGCGCTGACGCCTTCGGGGTAGCCGGTGAAAAAAGCGCGGCACATGGTGTCGTAGATTTCGCGCTGTTGCTCGACAGTGTTGTCCACCGTGTCCGGAGGATAATATTCCGCCGTTTTATTGATGAAATCCCAAGTTTCAGCATCGATGTGTTTTGAATAATCCATGGCTTAACTTAGGACCGGTGGGGTGGGGCTGCAAGACTTACCTAACGAATGGTTAACCTTGAAGCTTCATTTAAGAAGCTTCTTATATGAAGCTTCATATATGCAGTATGTTAATAAGAATATGTATTATAAAACCGCATGTTACCAAGCACGAATTTCGCGTTTCACACGGCACAAGGTCCACTTTATAAGGCATGCGGCCTTGCCCGTTCATAGTTTTACGTCCCCGCGCGCACACACCTCTCGATATTCGACAATCTCGCGTGCCCCTAAAAATCCGGATGACCTTCACGATTGCAAAATGTATGGTCGCGCAAAATCAGAATACGGGTGTGATCATGGCGATTTCCTTGGCCGAAGGGCAGATGTTTAAAGGGTTGTTCGGGGATAACGAGCTTTCGGTGTTGTTCTCGGACAGTGCCGAAGTCCGCGCGATGCTTTTGGTCGAAGGGGCGCTGGCCGCCGCGCAAGGCAAGCTTGGAACGATTCCGCAAGAAAGCGGTGAGATCATCAACCGCATGGCCCGCGAAGTGCTGATTGATCCTGGCCACCTAGCTGCGGGAGTAGCGCGGGACGGTGTTGTGGTTCCAGCCCTTGTGGCGGCCTTTGCAACAGAAATGCAAGCGCCGGAACACAGTGCTTACCTGCACAAAGGCGCGACATCGCAGGATATTATCGACACCGCACTGGTTCTTCGCCTGCGCCGAGTGCTCGACATTCTGGATGCTCGGTTGGCGGTTTTGCTGGACACTTTGGCAAAACAGGCTGAAACCCACAAAACCACCCCGATGGGGGCGCGGACGCGGCATCAGATCGCTACACCGACGGCCCTTGGTGCGCGGATCGCAAGCTGGGGGGCGCCGTTCCTGCGCCATCGTCAAAGACTGGCGGAGCTGCGGCCCCGTGTGCTGGTGGTTTCGTTGGCTGGCGCGTCGGGAAATCTTTCCGCGTTTGAAGGGCGGGGGCTTGAAACAGCGGATGCACTTGCAAAGGAACTGGGGCTTGGGCGTGCCGAACTGCCGTGGCATTCTGCGCGGGACGGGATTTGCGAATTGGCGAACCTTTGTGGATTGATCTGCGGTTCGCTCGGCAAGATCGCGCAGGATTTACTGTTGTCTGCGCAGATCGGGGACGGTCTGCGGGCCGGTGTTGGCGGCGGGTCAAGCACCATGCCCCACAAAGCCAACCCGACAGGGGCCGAGGCGATGCTGGCGCTGGCGCGGCAAGGGCAGGGGCTGGCCGCGCAAGTTGCTGGCGCGGCGTTTCACGCGCAGGAACGGGACGGCGCGGCTTGGTCGCAGGAATGGCTCTCGCTGCCGTCTCTGATCGTCGCCACCGGTGCCGCGCTGTGTCATGGGCTCGATCTGGCTGGGTCTTTGGACGTAGAGCAAGACAAACTTGCTTCTGTTTTTGAAGAAACAAACGGTTTGATGATGGCCGAAGCAGCGAGTTTTGCGCTGGCAGAACATATGCCACTGGCCGATGCGCGCGCGCTGACCAAATCTGCTTGTGCCAAATCTGTCCAATCAGGGGAGCCGTTGCGCACTGTCATGGCGCGGGAAACGGTTCTTGCGATTGATTGGGACCGCGTATTTGACGCGCGATCCGCCCTTGGTGAATCCGAAGCTATCGTGTCGCGGTTCTGTGATCTGGTTGCGCGGCAGAGACCGGAGAAGACTTAAAACTCTGAAAGTTTCTTTAGCTTGTTCAGCAGGTTGACCATTTGTGGCTTGCCGAAATGCTCCTCCAGATCCTCATAGATTTTTTGCGCTTCCGGCGCGATTTCAGCTATTATGTCGTGGCCCGGTTGGGCCAGATGAATGATCTGTTTACGCCGGTCCGTCGGGTGTTGTTCGCGCCGGATCATGCCGCGTTTTTCCAGCAGGGCCAGTATGCGTGTCAGGCTTGGGGTAAGAACCATGCACCGATCCCCCAGTTCCGTGGGTTCCAGCGGCCCGGTTTCGTCAAGAATTCGCAGAACGCGCCATTGTTGTTCGGACAGATCGTGCTTGGTCAGGGAGGGCCGTATTCTGCGCATCACGGCCTCACGGGCGCGAAGCAGCATAATCGGGAGGGACTCATCTGTCTTAACGAAGAATTTGCTCATGTATGGGCGTGCCTGTTTAAACTGTATAACAGGTTCACTATACCCCCTGACCCCGCAATGAAAAGCTATGATTTTCCCACGGGGACAGAGGTAAAGTTTACGCGGGTAAATGTATGCGAAAGGCCTTGCGAATGGCAGCGTCGGTTTGCGGGTCAAGACGCGCGTTTGACGGTTCAGCCAGAATTTCGTTCTTTCGTTTTATGGCTTTTTGGATGAGATCGGGTTTGCCAAGTTCTGCCCACTCCTTCGGCGAACTGCGATCCCCGAGTGCGGGATAGATGTATTCGGTTTGCATCAGAGACAGGGTTTGCGCGGACCCCAGATAGTGCCCCGGCCCCTCAAGGCAAACCGAACGGATCACGTCGAGAGAAACCGTGTCTTCTGTTACCTCTATCCCGCGTACACAGCGCAACGATTGGCCAAGCAAATCGTCCCCGATAATCAGGCTTTCAAGGCAGAACCCGAGGAGGGAGGCATGCATCCCGACAGATTCGTAGACCATATTCAGACCGGCGAGACCTGCCATAACATTGGAATGGGCCTGCTCGTATCCGGCCTGCATATCCGGCATCTTTGCATCCGCAATACCAGCAGCGGCGCCGCCGGGTAAGCCAAGGAAGTGGTGCATCTGGGCGCAGGCAGCGGTCAAAAGCGCTTGCTCGCCAGAGCCACCCGACATGGCCCCCGTACGCAGGTCCGACACAAAGGGCCATGTGCCAAAGATTGTCGGATGGCCGGGGGCCATCGCGTTAACATAGACCATACCGGCAAGGCATTCAGCGACCGCCTGAACAATTGCTCCGGCAATCGGGGCAGGGGCGGTTGCACCGGCCTGACCCGCAGACAGCAACAGCACCGGCATCCCGCCACGCACGCAATGCTCCATCACCTGACAGGACTCGGTCGCGAATTTCATCGGGGGGACGACGAAACAGTTCGAATTGGATATGAACGGGCGGTCGCGGTAAGCAGCTTCGCCACCCGCGATTTCGTAGATCATCTCAAACGCGCCTTTCATGAAGGACGGTTCGGTGAAGGACGTGCCGATGTGTTTGGTTGTCCCCGAACAGCAGGCGTAAATCGTGTTGAGGTCCATTTCGAAGTTATCTGCAATGTCACGGCACACCATCGGGCGTTGCAGGAAATGCACGTTGTCGAGCCGGTCCACGATACGCGCCGCATCATACAAATCCTGAACGGTGCATTCGCGGTAGTCGTTATTTTCTACGTCTACCAAATGCACCGCCGCGCCTGCGGTTCCGTAGTGAACGCGGTTGCCGGACAGGATCATGTCATGTTTGGGGTCACGCCCGTGCAAGGTAACGGAGCGGTTGGCCTTGGCGAGCATGTCTTCCACCAGCGCACGGGGGAAGCGGATGCGCCCGTCCTCTCCGAGAATTGCCCCCGCATCTGTGAGGATTTTAACACCGGAGGGCGGGGCGTCGGCAAAGCCGATCTGCTCCATCGCGTCGAGCGCAGCTTGGTAAATGCGTTTTTCAGCCGCTTGGGACAGGGGTTTGAATGTGCCACCTTCCATACCGGCACGGACCGGACGGATGGCATCAGTAAGGGGGGCCGCACGAAGGGCCTGGCGTGCTGCGCGGCCTCCGGAACGACGGGATTGGATATCTGACATGGGGTAATTGCCTTGAAAACTTCGGAACGGGTTCTAGCGGCGCAATTCCCTTGGTGAGCCCCGTGCTGCGCGGCCGCGATCCGCACCGATGGTGCGTGATATCAATGCTGTCATCCAATCTGGGTCGATCATGGCGGCAACTCTCCCGAACTTATCCAAGCCTGCCCCGTGAAATACGCGCAGGCTTGTCTGTTCGCGTCAAAAACGTCGTTTTCAACGCGGGGAGAGCCGGTTTAAACGTGAAGATTGCGTTGATAAGGGGAGTTTCAGTGCCGAAGAGTCACACCCCGCAGCGTTTTTTTACACTGCGGGATGTGCGAAATTAGCCCGCTAGTTCTGTAATTACATCGTAAGCGGTCATCACATCGTCGCGGGTGCAATCGAACTGCCCGGCGGTGAACCGGATAACGTATTGCCCTTCGTGCAGGGTCTGGGTCAGGTAGATCCGTCCGTCATCATTGATCCGTTGCAGCAGGTCGGCAGATGCTTGGTCAGGGTCGCCGCCCTTTGGAGTGTATTGGAAGGTGAACAGGGCAAGTCTGCTGTCTGTGGTGATGGTGAAATCGGGGTGGGCGCGCAGCTTTGCTTCCAGCTCTTTCGTCCATGCCACATGGTTGCGGATGCGGCTGCGCAGGCCCTCAAGACCGTAAGCGCGGATCAGGAACCAGAGTTTCAGGGCGCGGAAGCGACGGCCCAGAGGCACGGTCCATTCGTTGAAATTTGTAATTTCCTGCGCTTGTGGGGTTTCGAGATACGACGGACGCAGGCCCATAGTGCGGCGCTGAATGTCCGCGTCCCGCAAGAACTGAATCGAACAATCGAAATTCGCGCCCAGCCATTTGTGCGGGTTGAAGACGATGCTGTCACAGTCTTCGGCTCCTGCCCAGAGGGGGCGAAATTCGGGGCAGATCATGGCGGAGCCGGCCCAAGCGGCATCAAGGTGGGTGTAAAGGTCTTCCGCTTTCGCGATGGCAAGGAGCGGAGGCAGATCGTCACAAGCGCCAATGGAGGTGCCGCCGGTGCACAGGACCAGTCCGGCGGGCACGTGGCCGGCAGCACGGTCAGCAGAGATCGCCTCTTGCAGCGCCTTCGGGTCCATTTGATAGTCTGCATTGGTCGGGATTTTGACCAGATTGTCTTGTCCGATACCGGCAACCCAGCAGGCTTTATCAATCGAACTGTGGACTTGTGCGGAGCAGTAGATGCGCAGGCGGCCCTGTGCGGAAAGGCCCTGATCGTTGCCGGTAAACCCGGTTGCGCGTTCCCGCATGGTGAGAATGGCAGAGAGGGTCGCACTGCTGGCGCTGTCCTGAATGACACCTTTGAACGGCGCAGGAAGATCCATTGCCTGACGCAGCCAGTCAATCATGACCTCTTCGATTTCGGTCGCCGCCGGAGAGGTCTGCCAAAGCATACACTGGGAGGCGATCGCGTTGGTCAGTTGCTCTGCGATCATAGAGGCAGGGGCCGCGTTCGATGGGAAGTAAGCGAAGAAACGCGGGTGTTGCCAATGGGTTATCCCGTCCGGCACAATTTGTTCGAAATCCGCGATTATGGTTTCCATATCGGTTGCGTGCTCTGGTGGGTGTGTCGGCAGACGGGCGGCGATCTCTCCGGGTTTGGTCTGCGCGCGCACGGGTTTGTCCCGCAACGTGGCGAAGTGATCTTCGATCCAGCGGGTCGCGCGGTTGGTCCATTTGGCGTAATCGGAATATTTCATCTGGCTATCTCGCTAACGTGTTAAGTATTGTGTAGCGGGTGGTGCGTGCGCTTGCAAGTGTTTTGGCTAAGGGCGTTGTGGAGAGGGGACTCGGTGGGATCACCCTGCAAATATGAAGCGTCATACAAGACGCGTGATACATGAAGCTTCATATATGAAGCGTGATGTAAGACGCTTCATAAATGAAGCTTCAGCGTTAACCGGATAGTAGGAAATTCGTAGTTAGATGTCCTAATAAAGGCGTTGCACCTTTTGCATCGCCTCTCACCATCAACATTCCTGAAAGGCTTTTCATGCTTGAATATCGCCCTGATAAATTCATCCGAACCTTTGAGATCTATAAGGGTGTCCAGTTCTGGGAATGGTTAAATCAGCCCCAAATCATCACCATCATGAAAACCGCCTGCTACCTGCGCCGACCGGCCGTTGAAGCAATCGCACCGCTGCTTGAGCAGGCGTTCGAAACGGAAGTGCATCGTGTGAAAGTACGCCAGATGATCGGTCATATGGTGCGTCAAATTCTAGAGTCGGAAGGCTATCACCTGCACCGTGCCAATGTGCGGATCAACAGCCGCGACAATCCGTTCCTCTTCGGGTCCGCCTACACCCGCTTTGCTGCGTGAACAGCATCACCCGCCCAGCATTCTGTCAATATTGCTGCCATCCGCAGCACCCGCAAGCTTGCTGAAGTCTCCGTCTTCCAGAAACGGTTTCGCAGCATCCAGAATTGCCTGATGGGTCACACGGGCAAGCGCAGACCCGAGCGAAATTCGCGCAACGCCCATTTCTGCATACTGCGCGCGGGTCAGTGCCGTGTACTTACGTCCCGCAGCTAGGGCGTTGATGGGGGCAGGAATTTCGCGGCAAATACGGGCGAGATCGGAGGTCTTTTTCGGGATTGGCGCATAAAGACAATCGGCACCGGCCTCGTAAAACGCGTGCAAGCGGCGCAGGGCTTCCTCTATGTCATACTGGCCGTTCAAAATGCCATCGGCGCGGGCGACCAATACAAAGTCCCGTGGTAGGGTGCGGGCGGCAGCGGCGGCAGCTTGGATGCGCTCGACGGCAAGATCAAAATCATAGGGCGCTGAGTCCGGCAATGCGGTATCTTCAATCGAACAGCCCGCCAACCCCACTTCGCCAGCAAGCCGGATTGTTTCAGCCACTGTTTCTGGCGCGCTGCCATATCCGTTTTCCAGATCACCGGACACCGGAAGAACAGTGGCGGCGACAATGTCTGCCGCGTGGGCCAGCGCCTCGTCCCGTGTGACCCGCCCCATGTCAGGCCGCCCGAGCGTGAAGGCATGGCCCGCCGAGGTGGTCGCCAGCGCCTGCGCCCCGAGTGCTGCCAGCATTTTGGCACTGCCAGCATCCCACGCGTTGGCCAGTATGAACGGGTTTCCGGGCTGGTGGAGCGCGCGGAACGTGGCACCTTTGTCTGTCGTCATGGGAAACCCTTCCGGTTTAGTTCATTTGCGCGGCCGCCTCTCCGCATTGTTCTATAAGGTCTTCGGGATCATACCATCGGCGGGACCGGGCGATTTTCAGGTCGTCCGTCAGGGTCCATTCCTCCCAACCGCTTATCTTGGCGAATTTGGCGTTATCCGCGTGATGGCCATAGAACGTCCACGTCACTACGGCATTATGGCCCGAGATACGGATATCGTCACACATCATGTGCAGATCCGCAAACATTTCAAACAGAGCCGTGGTCAGCTCTGCGATGGCGGCGTGGCCCTTAACGGGTTCTGCACCATTCACTTCTGCCGTGCCGTGGTCTGCAAAATGCCCGGCAACAGCCGCGCCGTCGTGGGCTGTCCAGGCTTTAGCATAGCTGTTGGCCAGTTTAACGATCTCGTCTTTATTCAGGAGGCGCATTTGATATCCTTATGAAGTTGGCGCAACCTAACAGCCGCCAAAGAAATCGTCCATGCAGCGGCCCCTACAAACAGGACTTGCGTTTGAATTGGGGGTGGTTAAGACTGCACCCATGAGAAACCAGAGCATTATCTGCTGCATTTGTATTATCCGCTGACAGTGTCAGGCGGGCGGCTTCTCTATTCCTAAAAGTGATTTGAAATGCTAGGTCCGCCGCAAGACTGCTCTGCGTGCGCAAGGACGACCTATGACGACGATCAAACTCTACAACACCAAGACCCGCAAGAAAGAGGTGTTCACGCCTCTCAAAGCCGATGATGTGCGGATGTATGTCTGCGGGCCGACGGTCTATGACCGCGCCCATATTGGTAATGCGCGGCCTGTTATTGTGTTTGATGTGCTGTATCGGCTGTTGCGCGAGGAATTTGGCCCTGACTACGTTACCTATGCGCGGAATTTCACGGATGTGGACGACAAGATCAACGCCCGCGCGGCAGAAACAGGGCGATCCATCCGCGAGATCACGGATGAGACCATCGGCTGGTATCTGGACGACATGGGCGCACTTGGCAATCTGGAGCCCGACCATGCGCCACGGGCGACGGAATATATTCCGGAAATGATCACCATGATCGAAGGCTTGATCAAAGCGGGTCATGCCTATGAAGCAGAGGGTCATGTGCTGTTCGCGGTGGAGTCTTACAAGAATTATGGCTCTTTGTCGGGGCGGTCAGTGGATGATATGATCGCAGGGGCGCGGGTCGAAGTCGCCCCTTATAAACGCAATCCGATGGATTTTGTGCTGTGGAAACCATCTGACGCGCAAACGCCCGGATGGGAGAGCCCTTGGGGCTATGGCCGTCCGGGGTGGCATATCGAATGTTCAGCCATGTCAGACGCGCTGTTTGGCAATCGGTTTGATATTCACGGCGGCGGGCTGGATCTGGCCTTTCCCCACCACGAAAACGAAAAAGCACAAAGCTGTGCCTGCGGGTCGGAGGACGATTTCGCGCAGGTTTGGATGCACAATGAAATGCTGCAGGTGGAGGGCAAGAAAATGTCCAAATCCTTGGGCAACTTCTTCAGTGTGCGGGAACTGATTGAACAGGGCTACCCCGGTGAGGTGATCCGGTTCGTGTACCTGAGCACCCATTACCGCAAGCCAATGGACTGGACCGACAAGAAGGCGAAAGAGGCTGAGGCGACTTTGCGGAAGTGGTATGCGCAGGCGGCGCAGGCTTTGGACACTGCAGAGCCGAACCAGTCGGTTCTTGATGCATTGGGGGATGATCTTAACACCGCTGGGGCGTTAGCCGAGATGCACCAGCTGTCCCATGCGGATGATGTAGCCTCTTTGCGGGCAAGTCTACGGGCACTTGGTTTGCTCAACGGCGATATTCCTGATTGGGCCAGTGATCGTGATCCATTGCTTGGTACGTTGGAAGCGAAAATGACTGTGTTGCGGTCCAAGGCGATGGAAACCAAAGACTTTGCGCAGGTCGACGCCTTGAAATCGGCACTGACTGCGGCGGGTGTCAGCGTGCGGATGTCTAAAGAGGGCATCTCGCTGGAACCGGCAGTGGGCTTTGATGCCTCTAAACTGGAAGGGCTGGCGTGATGAAGGGTTTCGCAACACAGGCCAGTGCAGACCTCGGGTGGCGCGAATGCGCCTCCCATGGGGGAGGTCGGCGCAGGCCGTGCGGCGCACGGCCAAGTTTTAAGTTTAAGGTGACGCTATGACCAAAGAACGGCTCTACCTTTACGACACAACTTTGCGGGACGGGCAGCAGACCCAAGGGGTGGATTTCACCGCTGAGGATAAAACCCGTATCGCGACTGCTCTGGATCGCTTGGGGATTGATTATGTCGAAGGCGGTTGGCCCGGTGCCAATCCGACCGACAGCGATTTCTTCGATGCAGCGCCAACGTTGGATAAGGCGGTTTTTACGGCCTTCGGGATGACAAAACGCTCTGGTCGATCTGCCGCGAATGACGATGTTCTGGCGGCGGTGATGAACGCCAACACGCCCGCGGTCTGTCTGGTGGGCAAAACCCATGATTTTCATGTGACCAAGGCGCTGGGGATCTCGCTGGACGAAAACCTCGACAACATCCGCGAGAGTGTTGCCCATATCATAGCACAAGGGCGCGAGGCGCTGTTTGATTGCGAACACTTCTTTGACGGGTATAAAGCCAATCCCGACTATACGATCAACGCGGCCAAAGCGGCCTATGATGCGGGCGCGCGCTGGATTGTTTTGTGTGACACCAATGGCGGGGCTTTGCCAGATGAAGTTCGCAGCGCAACAAAGGCTGTGATTGCGGCGGGTATTCCGGGCGATCATTTGGGGATACACACCCATAACGATACTGAAATGGCTGTGGCCAACACGCTGGTTGCCGTGGACGCGGGGGTGCGTCAGATCCAAGGTACGTTGAACGGGCTGGGCGAACGCTGTGGCAACGCCAATCTGACGGCGTTGATACCGACCTTGCTGCTGAAAGAACCCTATGCCAGTCTTTATGATACCGGCGTTTCGGCAGCGGGGCTGAAATCCCTGACCCAGCTTAGCCGGATGCTCGATGATATTCTGAACCGCGTGTCGCATAAATGGGCGGCGTATGTGGGAGCCAGCGCCTTTGCCCATAAGGCGGGGCTACACGCCAGCGCGATCCTGAAAGACCCGACGACTTACGAACATGTAGACCCGTCACTGGTAGGCAATCAGCGGATCATTCCCATGTCCAACCAAGCGGGGCAAAGCAACCTGCGCAAACGGTTAAAGGATGCTGGGATCGCCGCGCCGGAGGGGGCGCAGATGCTGGAAATACTCGACGAGATTAAACGTCGCGAGGATCAGGGATATGCTTATGACAGTGCGCAGGCCTCGTTTGAGATCCTCGCCCGTCGGGTGCTGGGGATACTGCCCCGGTTCTTTGAGATCATGCGTTACCGTGTAACGGTGGAGCGGGCCAAAGCGCCGGGGATGGAACGCAGAACCCTGTCAGAAGCTGTGGTGGCAGTGAATATTGGCGGGCAAAAGCACCTTTCGGCCAGTGAGTCTATGGATGACAGCGGCAATGACCAAGGTCCGGTTAACGCCCTGTGGCGCGCACTGGAGCGGGATCTCGGCCCGTATCAGGCGATTATCGACGACATGCATCTGGTGGATTTTAAAGTGCGGATCACCAATGGCGGCACCGAGGCTGTGACCCGTGTTGTGATCGATTCAGAGGACGGCGAAGGCCGCCGCTGGTCTACTGTCGGGGTGTCGGCCAATATTGTAGATGCGAGTTTCGAGGCGCTGGTGGATGCGATCAACTGGAAGCTGCTGCGCGATGGGGCGGTGGCGGTTTAGGCTGTTGCTGCAAGGCGTGGGATAACGGGGAGGTCTGGAATGGACGTGTTTTTGACAGTGATGCGCTTTGCGCTGGGGTCGGCTGTTATTTACCTGCTGATCGCGGGCGGACTGATCCTGTCCCAACGGCCAGCACCCGCCAAGGGCGAGAGCCTTGATTTCGACAAGCTGCGGATTGGCAATGATGCGGTGGAGCCTGTTCGCTATACTGCGCGGGACGGGGTGGAGCTGGCGGTGCGTGTGCATGAAGGACAGGGGGCGGAAGCTGCTTTGGTTGTGCTGGTGCATGGCTCGGGCGCGCATGGTGCGGCTTATGACGGACTGGCGGCTGAAATCGCTGCTATGACGGGTGCGCAAGTTCTGGTGCCGGACCTGCGGGGACATGGTCTTAACCCTGCGCCAAAGGGCGATGTGGCCTATATCGGTCAGTTGGAAGATGACCTTGCCGATCTGGTGGCCGTCTATCGTCAGAATGGTCAAAAACTGGTGCTGATGGGGCATTCATCTGGCGGGGGGCTGGTGGTGCGCTATGCTGGTGGCCGCTACGGAGATGCTCTTGATGGGGCGGTGCTGCTGGCGCCTTACCTGAAATATAACGCACCCACCATGCGCGAGAACTCTGGTGGTTGGGCGCAGGTGCTGACCCGCCGTGTGATCGGTCTGAGCATGTTGAATACTGTGGGGATCAAGGCGTTAAACGGGCTGACAGCGATTACCTTTACCCTGCCTGAAGGTCCGCTGTCCGAGACGATGACAGGGGCTTATTCCTATCGATTGAATACCTCTTATGCGCCGCGCGGGGATTATCTTGCGGATGTTGCGGCGCTGCCGCCGTTTCTGTTGATCGCAGGGACGCAGGATGAAGCCTTTAAGGCGGATCAGTTTGAACCGGTGCTCTCTGGTGCCAATCCGCAGGGTAGCTACTTGCTGCTGGAAGGTGTCGGTCATCTGGATGTCATGTCACAGCCCGAGACTGCGGCCCGTGCTGCCGAATTTATCAGGGATATTGAATGAGCCTGCAAGACGACATTGCCAGTTGCGCTGAAACCGTCCATTCGGGAGATCCAATGCGGTTTCTGTCCGCAATGACAGCCGATGGCGCTGATCGGGATGCGCTGATGGTGCTTTATGCCTTTAACGTAGAAGTTGCGCGCGCCCCTTGGGTGACGGAAGAGCCGATGATCGCAGAGATGCGCCTGCAATGGTGGATTGATGCGGTGGAAGAAATTTTCACCGGCGCAACAGTGCGCAGGCATCAGGTGGTTACGCCGCTGGCTGAACTTGTGGCGCGCAGGGATCTGCCGCGTGGGCCGTTTGATGCCCTGATCGCAGCGAGGCGCTGGGATATTTACAAGGAGCCGCATGCCGATGACGCAGCACTTTGGTCCTATCTGGATGGCACGGCTGGCAGTTTGATGGCGCTGGCTGTGCAAGCGATGGACGGGCAGGGGGACGCGGCGGTTCTGAAGGCTGCTAATGCGTATGGCACTGCTTGTGGTGCTGCTGGTTTGTTGGAAGCAGTCCCTGCGCTGGAGGCGGCAAACCGCTATCCGTTGGTGGACGGGACCGCGCAGGGTGTATCTGCATTGGCGGGGAAGGCGCTTGCGCAGATGGATGCTGCAAAAACGGCGTTAAAAGGCGTTGCGCGGCCCAAACGCGCTGCCTTGCGGACTGGCTGGTTGGCGCGCGGGGTTTTGCGTCAGGCAGTCCGCGAACCGGCGCTGGTTGGGGCAGGGATGCTCGGCCGGTCGGATGCTGGTAAACGGCTGCGGCTGATGGGACTGGCAGCAACCGGTCGGTTCTGAGTATTTATGGAACATTGAAGCCTGTTTTAGGCTGCTTTGCGCCGGTTCATGGCGAGCCAGACGAGTGCGCCGAAGGCCAGCATCAGGAAGGGGATCATCGCCAGATTAACGGCGTTCCACCCCTGAATGACGCTGCCGCCCGAGCAGTTCATCAGACCGCCCGAGGCGAGTGAGGCCACTGTAACCAGACCAAACACCAGAAAGTCGTTCATGCCCTGCGCCTTGCCCCGTTCTTCAGGGGTGTGAGAGGTGGCGAGCATGGCGGTGGCGCCGATAAAGCCGAAGTTCCAGCCGATGCCAAGCAGGGCGAGGGCGATGAAGAAGTTGCTGAGCTGCACACCTGCCAATGCCACCAAACCGGCGCACATCAGGATGAACAGTCCGGTGCCCATGATCTTTTCCACGCCAAAACGTGCGATCAGGTGGCCGGTAAAGAAGCTTGGGGCGAACATGGCAAAGACATGGGCGGTGACGATGTTGCCCGCGTCGCCTTCGGTAAAACCGCAGCCTACCACGGCAAGGGGGGTGGAGGTCATCACAAGGTTCATCAGGGCATAAGAAACCATAGCGCAGATGATGGCCGTGGCGATCCGCGGGTTTTTCAGCAGTTCCGTGCGGGTGCGCCCTGTATAGGGTTTGTCTTTGTCCACCGGCACGGCTGAGGATTTGAGGAAGGGGAAGATCAGAAAGCCGATGCAGTTAAGCGCGAAGGCTGCGGCGTAGACGCCGAGGAAGGGAATGGCCATCGCCTGAAAACTGGCAGCACCCAGTTGCGGGCCGATCACGGCTGACAGCAACCCTGCGGCCATGACGTAAGAGATCGCTTTGGGACGGTAATCGTCAGATGCCAGATCGGTTGCGGCAAAGCGGTAGAACCCGTGGGCAGACATATAAATGCCAGTCAGGTAGGACCCTGCAAGGAGCCAGCCAAACGAACTGATGTAGATCGCATAGGCGCAGACCAATGCGCCCGCCGCGCCGCCTGTTGCACCCAGCAGGAAACCTGCCGTGCGCCCGAAGCGCTGCATGAATTGGGACAGCCATGGTGCCGTGGTCATCGAGCCGAAGACAATCATCGAGATCGGCAAGGTTGCAAAGCAGATGTTGGAGGCGAGTTTCTGCCCCGCCAGCCCGGAAAACGTAAACAGGAGCGGCATTTGCGCGCCAAGAACGGCCTGTGCAATGATCAGGATCAATACGTTGCGTTTGGCATATGATGTCATGGAATCTGTCATGGGCAGATCGGTAGCTTGGTTTTCAGGGGAAGCCAAGCGGATAGTTAACCTGTGGTGTAGTTTGCCTTAGCTGGCGGCGCGGTCGATGATATGGGCAAAGGAACCTGTAACGGATCCGGCGCGCAGCCCCATCGGGGATAGCGCTGTGCTTTCCGCATCTGTTGCGTCGAACAGGGGGTCGCCCGTTGCGCTGAGGGTTGTTGCATAGTGAAATTCGTGGGCCCTGAGCGGGGATGCCCAAGGGCCACCGTGGGGTGTGAGGTTGCGGTAGCCAAGGTGCAGTTTGCGGCTGGCAAAGCTGGTTTCCAGTCGCAACAATCCAGCCATTTGGTGGCGGTTGCCCGAAGCGTCAACCAGGCCGTCACCAAGCATCATGTAGCCGCCGCATTCGCCATAAACAGCCGGTGCTGCGCGCAGGCCGTTAATAAACTGTGCATTCGCTGAGAGCTTTCCGGCGTGCAGCTCGGGGTAGCCGCCCGGCAGGAAAACCAGATCGGCTGGTGGCGGGGCTTCATCGGCAAGAGGGGAGAAAAAGGCGAGTTCCGCGCCCTGTTTGCGCCAGTCTTGCAATAGGTGTGGATATGCGAAAGCAAAGGCCGCATCGGCGGCTATGGTGAGGCGTTGTGCTGGTGGGGGAAGGGCTTGTGCGGTAGTGGAAGGGACGGCAAGGGGGGCGGTCAGCTGTAAAAGGGCGTCAAGGTCGATCGCGTCAGACGCTATATGGGCCGCTTGATCCAGAAACGCCTCAAGGTCGGGGTGTTCAACGGCCTGAACCAGCCCGAGGTGACGGGACGGCGTTTGCAGCCCTGTCTGGCGGTGGACTGCGCCGAGCACCGGAATGTTCAGTGGCGCGAGGGCGAGGCGGACCATGCGTTCATGGCGGGGCGAGCCGACTTTGTTAAGGATGATGCCTGCGATTTTGACGTTTGGATCTAGCGTGGCGAAGCCTTTGGCAACGGCAGCGACAGATTGGGCCTGATGGGAGACATCAAGGATCAGGACAACAGGCAGGTTCAGGATGCGGGCAAGATCGGCAGTGGCGCCTTTACCGTCCGGCGGGGCGCCATCAAACAGGCCCATTGCGCCTTCGATCAACAGGGGGTCGGGGCCGCTTGCAAGGCTGCGGATGCGGTCCGGTGTCATGGCCCAAGCATCAAGGTTCAGGCATTCGGTGCCGCTGGCGGCGGCGTGAAAGCGCGGGTCGATGTAATCGGGGCCAGATTTGGCAGAGCGGACTGCGATGCCACGAAGTTTCAACGCCCGCAAGATGCCGAGTGTGAGGGTGGTTTTGCCGCTGGCCGAACCCGGTGCGGACAGGATGAGACCGCGCATCAGGAGGCCTCTGCGGGGCGGCCTCTGCCTAGGGGGTCGGTATTGCGAGGGGATTCGCCCTTGGCCATAGCCATCCAGTCGAGCGTCTGGCGCATCAAGACAGAGCGGCCCACGCATATGATTGCAGGCGGTGTCAGGCCGGAGGCAGCGAGATCATCGGTCAGTGTGCCAAGGGTGGTTTCGAGCACCTGTTGTTCCGGTGTGGTGGCATTTGTCACCACAGCACAGGGTTCGGACGCAGGGCGACCCGCGGCCAGCAGTTCGGCGGCGATCGGCGCGATGTGTTTCATGCCCATGTAGATCACCAGAACCTGCGAGCCTTGGGAAATCGCCCGCCAGTTCAGGGATGAAGGTGTCTCGCCGGACTGATCGTGCCCGGTCACAAAGGTAACGGACTGGTTCACGTCGCGGTGGGTGACGGGGATACCGGCATAGGCAAGACCGCCGATACCAGCGGAAATGCCCGGAATAATGCGGATCGGGATGCCGTGCTGGACGAGTGTTTGGCCCTCTTCGCCGCCGCGACCGAAGACAAAGGGATCGCCGCCTTTTAGACGCAGTACCCGTTGGCCGGATTGGGCGAGTTCCACCAAGCGCAGGGAAATATCCCGTTGTTTGGCCGAAGGTTTGCCGCCCCGTTTGCCCGCATATTCCAGTATGGCGGCCGATTTGGCCCAGTCGAGGATACGCTGATCCACCAGCGCGTCATAGACGATGACATCTGCCTGTTGCAGCGCGTTCAATGCGTGAAGTGTGAGCAGGCCCGGATCGCCCGGTCCTGCGCCGCAGAGCCAGACCCAACCGGGTTCCAATTCGGGCCAGTCGCCCTTGGGGAGAGGATTCGATGTCATGGTTGGGTTATGGACCCGAAGGGTGTTGTCTCGCAAGGCGGGTTGCGACTGAAATGCGGGAAAATGCGAAACCTGCGGGAGGCGGGTGAGTATTTGAGGAACATTGAAGCGGTCGCGCGGGGGCGGGTTGCGCGCGTTTAATCAATTGCAAAAGCGCGGGGCGGGTTTTACCTGTATGATATGGCTCGTAAACCCGCATCCGAATTGCGCCGTGGTTGGACCACTGGTGCTTGTGCGACCGCCGCTGTGAAAGCGGCGTTGCTGGCGCTGTGGGGGGACGGGTTTCCCAATGAAGTCGGGATCACCCTGCCACGCGGCGAGACGCCGGTGTTTCCTTTGGCGCATCGGGAGCTTGGGGACGGTTGGGCGGAAGTTGGCATCACCAAGGATGCGGGGGATGATCCGGATGTGACCCACGGCGCATTGGTAATTGCGCGGGTGTCTGCATCGGATGGCGGTATCGTCTTTAAAGCGGGCGAAGGGGTTGGCATTGTCACCAAAGCGGGGTTGCCGATTGGCGTCGGAGAGCCAGCGATCAATCCGGTGCCGCGCCAGATGATGTGCGCCGAGGTCGAGGCGCTGGCGGCAGAGTTCGGGCGGGGTGCTGATGTGGTGATTGAGGTGTCCATTCCGGATGGTGCGGAGATTGCGTTGAAGACGTGGAATCCGAGGCTCGGGATAAAAGGCGGTTTGTCGATTTTGGGGACGACTGGCGTTGTGCGGCCGTTTTCCTGTTCGGCGTGGATTGCGTCTATTCACCGTGGCGTGGATGTGGCCCGTGCCGGCGGGCAGGAGCATGTGGCGGGCTGTACAGGGGCAACATCTGAAAAGGTGGTGCAGGGGATTTATGGCTTGCCGGATCATGCCATGCTCGACATGGGGGATTTTAGCGGCGGGTTGTTGAAATATCTGGCGAAAAACCCGGTGCCGCGCATGACCATCGGCGGCGGGATTGGCAAGATTACCAAGCTGGCGCAGGGGGCGGTGGATTTGCATTCCTCCCGATCGCAGGTGGACTTTGCGGCGTTGAATGCTGTGGCGCAGCGCCTGGGGCTGCCGGATGTTTCGGGTGCAAATACGGCTTTGGAGGCGGTGTCGATTGCGGGACCTGATTTGGCCGCTGAAATTGCGCGCTTGGCGCGGTTGGAGGCGGTGGCGCAGTTGCGCGGGGCGGATGTGGCGATTGATGTGGTGGTGATTGATCGTGCCGGTGCGATACTGGGGCGTGCTGCGTGAAGCGGGTGCTTGTGCTGGCCGGAACCTCGCAAGCGCGGGAGTTGATCGGGGCTTTGCCTGATGGGGTTCAGGTGACGGCTTCGCTGGCGGGGGTGACGCGGGAACCTGTGGATTTGGGCTGTCCGACACGGGTCGGTGGTTTTGGCGGTGTTGACGGGCTGGCGGCCTATCTGCGAGCCGAGCAGATTGATACGTTGGTTGATGCCACCCATCCTTTCGCGGCGCAGATGACACGGCAGGCGGCTGAAGCTGCGGCGCGGGTTGGTGTGCGCCATGTGATCCTTCAACGGGAAGGCTGGTCGCCGCAGGCAGGAGATGACTGGCAGTTTATTGATGACTTTGAGGAAGTGGCTAGGATTATTCCAGCCGGGCGCACTGTGTTTCTGGGAACGGGGCGTCAAACATTAACGCAGTTTTCAAATATGACGGGGCGGCGCTTGCTGTGCCGTGTGATTGATCCACCGCAGCGGGCGTTTCCCTTTGCAGGCGGACAATTTGTTGTCGGGCGTCCGCCGTTTTCCATTGCAGAGGAAGTGGCGTTTTTCACGCAGGAAGCGGTGGACTGGCTGGTGGTCAAAAATGCTGGGGGTGCGCGGTCCCGCAGCAAGCTGGATGCGGCGCGGCAGTTAGGTTTGCCGGTTGTGATGCAGCGCCGCCCCGCGCTGCCGGATGCGGCTGTTGTGCGCAGTGTTGCGGACTGTCTGGAGTGGCTGGCGGTGCAAGGGTGAGCGTCGGGCGGATTATTGAGACTGACGGCGATGTGGCGGAGGGGGCTGCTTGGCTGGCGGCAAAAGACGAGCGATTTCGGGAAGCTTTGGCGCAGACAGGACCGCTGCCTTTGCGCCGGAACGCGGACGGGTTTGAGGCGTTGCTGAGTGCCATTATCGGACAGCAGGTTTCTACTGCTTCGGCCAGTGCGATCTGGGCACGGCTTGAGGCGGCTGGGTTGCACCGGCGTGATAAGGTTTTGCTGGCGAGTGATGCGGATATTCTGGCCTGCGGTTTGTCCCGTCCCAAGCTGAGATACACGCGCGCTTTGGCGGAAAGTGAATTGGATTACAATTCTTTACGCGGCGTTCCTGATGTGGAAGTTATTGCTGCTTTGTGCAGTGTGACAGGCATTGGGCGCTGGACGGCCGAGGTCTATGCGCTGTCGTCGCTCGGTCGGGCGGATGTGTTTCCAAGCGGTGATCTTGCTTTGCAGGAGGCGGCGAAAGTGCTGTTCGGATTTGAGGCACGCCCTAAGGAAAAGGCGATGGCGGAACTGGCTGCGGATTGGTCGCCGTGGCGGGCGGTTGCGGCGCGGCTGTTGTGGGCGTATTACCGCGTGGTGAAGAAGAGAGAAGGAATACGATAATGGCGCTGTTGGAAAGTCACAAACGAGCCCCGAAATCTGGCAACACAAAATCATTGGTGATCTTTGTGCATGGTTACGGAGCTGACGGCAATGATTTGATTTCATTGGCAGATCCACTGGCAGAGCATATGCCTGACACGGTGTTTTATGCACCCGATGCGCCGAACCGCTGCAAGATGAACCCGATGGGGTTTGAATGGTTTCCGATCCCGCGCATGGATGGCTCTACCGAGGAAGCGGCGCGGGCTGGTATGGAAGAAGCGGTTGCGCTGCTGGGGGACTGGCTGGCGGAGACGATGAAAGCCGAGGGCGTGACAGCGGCGCAGACGGTTCTTGTTGGTTTTTCCCAAGGGACGATGATGAGCCTGCATGTCGGGCCACGGCTGGCGGACAAGCTGGCAGGTATTGTCGGCTTTTCTGGCCGTTTGCTGGCGCCCGAAGCTATTGGCGACGTGGTGAACAAGCCGCCGGTCCTGTTGATCCACGGCGATATGGATGATGTGGTGCCGCCAAGCTCTATGCCGGAAGCGGCAGAGGTGCTGAGCGGGGCAGATTTTGAAGTTTACACCCATGTTTCCAAAGGCACAGCCCATGGTATTGCGCCGGATGGGTTGGGTCTGGCGTTGCAGTTTATGATGGAAAAGCTGAAGGGCTGATCCGGTCAGAACCTGGAAATTGGAAAAGCCAACCGGCTGAAAATCCGGTTGGCTTTTGCCATTCTAACGTTTGAATAGGTTGTTTTGGGCGTCCTTGCCACGGTTGTCAGAGCGCAATTCGGCGTGATGGGCACGGCCCTTTTGCACGCCTTCGCGGTCGGCACAGCGCGTCAGCCAAGCGGCGAGGTTTGGTTTATCCTCAAGCGTTTGTTCCTGACCTTCCCAAAGACTCGCCCAAGGCCAGATTGCCATGTCGGCAATCGAAAAACTGTCACAGACAAAATCGCGCCCTTCAAGGCGGCGGTCGAGAACCCCGTAAAGACGCGCAGTTTCGGCGCGGTAGCGGTCTTTGGCGTAGGGAAGGTCCTGCGGTGGGTCCATGTGGGGGGCGTATTTGATAAAGTGGTGGCATTGTCCGGCCATTGGTCCGACGCCGCCCATTTGCCACATCAGCCACTGGTCCACCTCAATCCGCTGGCGTTCGGTCTCGCCGCAGAATTTACCGGTTTTGCGTGCCAGATATTGCAGGATCGCGCCGCTTTCAAAAATTGAGATTGGCGCGCCGTCCGGCCCTTCAGGGTCGGTAATCGCGGGCATTCGGTTGTTCGGCGCGATCTTCAGGAAGTCGGGCGCGAATTGGTCGCCTTTACCGATGTTGATAAGATGGGTGTTATAGGGCAGGCCGAATTCTTCCAGTGCGATGGAGATTTTCCATCCATTCGGGGTGGGCCAGTAATAGAGGTCAATCGGGTTTTGCATGTGGTTTCTCCTTTGGGGGCAGAGTGGTATGGAGCGGGGGATCGTGCAAGAGAGCAATCAAGTGAATTCTCGACGCGTCGGTCAAATGCGAGTGTCAGATACGGGCTCACAACTTCGTGGGGCAGCTTATTTGCGTTGTTTTTAGGCTTTTGTGCCATTGACCGGCATTTCCCGCTGGCGTAAGGAATTTGCGTGGCGATTTGTAACCGGATTGTGGGCCACGTTAATCTTTCCACTAAAAGGTCGTGGTCTATGAATTTGCACCCCGATCGTCGTTACGGTTGGGGTTTTTTCTTGGGCTGACCCCTTATGCAGCCCGTTAAAAGGATGATGAGATGGACAACTGGAAACCAAGCACGAAAGCGGTTCACGCTGGCACGAAACGATCTCAATTCGGAGAGCTTTCCGAGGCGATTTTCATGACGCAGGGTTTTTTGTACGACAGTGCGGAACAGGCTGAAGCGCGGTTTATCGAGGCGGGTGAAGAAGAGTTCATCTACGCCCGTTACGGCAACCCCACTGTGGCCATGTTTGAAGAGCGGATGGCCGCGATTGAAGGGGCCGAGGATGCGTTTGCCACGGCGTCCGGTATGGCGGCTGTGAACGGGGCGCTGATGGCGCTGGTCAAGGCCGGGGATCATGTTGTGGCGGCGCGGGCTTTGTTCGGATCGTGCCTGTTTATTGTTGATGAAATCCTGCCGACGTTCGGTGTGGACGTGACGCTGGTGGATGGCACGGATCTGGATGCGTGGCGCGAAGCGGTGCGCCCTGACACCAAAGTTTGTTTTCTTGAGGCGATCTCCAATCCGACGCTGGAAGTGATTGATATTGCGGGGGTCAGCGAGATTGCCCATGCAGCGGGTGCGGTTGTTGTGGTGGACAATGTGTTTGCGACACCGGTGTTCCAACGCTCGCTGGAGTTGGGCGCGGATGTGGTGGTTTATTCCGCCACAAAGCACATTGACGGGCAGGGCCGTTGTCTTGGGGGCATCGTGCTTGGGACGAAGGAATTTGTGCGCGGGCCGTTGCAGACCTATCTCAAGCACACAGGCGCGGCGCTGAGCCCGTTTAACGCTTGGGTGATGGTGAAAGGGTTGGAAACCCTTGCGCTACGTTGTGAAGCGCAAGCGGCGAGTGCGACCTATCTGGCTGACAAGCTGAAAGGGCACAAAAGTCTGTCCAGAGTTTTGCACCCGTTTTCAGAGGATCATCCGCAGCAGGCGCTTGCCAAGAAGCAAATGACACGGGGCGGAACCATGCTCTCGCTGGAGCTGGCGGGGGGCAAGGATGCGGCGTTTAAATTCCTGAATGCGCTGCAAATCGTGCGGATTTCCAATAATCTGGGGGATGCCAAGAGCATTGTTACCCATCCGGCGACCACGACACATCAGCGGTTGAGCGATGAGCAGCGGGCCGGATTGGGGATTTCGGACGGTCTGGTGCGGATCTCCATCGGGCTGGAGGATCGGGATGATCTTCTGGACGATATGCTGGCGGCTTTGGCAGGGTAGATGTCGGTTTTCCGGAGACTTTGTCTGGAAAATCTGGCAAGGATGCGCATATAAACAGCATCTGCGGTTAAACCAAGGGGTGATCCATGAATGTTCATGACCCAGCTATTGAGACCGAAACCCTTTCCGAGGACAAGCGAAACGCCCCGACGGAACAAGACGCACGCGAGGCCTTGGCGGTTTTGCGGCGCTGGGCGTCCGGCAATGATGTAACGGCTTTCGCCAATCTGGCACCGGCCGAGGCCGCCGGTGCGCTGGCCCGTGGGGTGGGGGATGCCTATCCCGCGCTGTCCACGATTTATCCCGAAGATCTGGTGGCGGATAAAGCCTATATCGCGGGTCTGCCGGATTTGCAGAACGGTCCGGCGAGCCTGATCAAAGGTGCCAAAACCGCGATCCAGCACGTGGGGATTTCCAACTTTCGCCTGCCGCTGCGCTATCTGACCCGCGACAAGGGGGAGATGGTGCTGGAGACTTCTGTGACGGGTACGGTGTCGCTGGAAGAGAATAAGAAGGGCATCAACATGAGCCGCATCATGCGGTCGTTCTATGCCCATGCGGAAAGTGTGTTCAGCTTTGATGTGATTGATGCGGCCCTTGGGGATTATGTCAGCGATCTGGATAGTCTGGATGCACGTATTCAGATGCGATTGTCTTTTCCGATGAAAAAACAATCGCTTCGCTCCGGTCTTGAAGGTTATCAGTATTACGATATCGCGCTGGAATCGACCTATCGCAATGGCACCAAGACGCGGATTTTGCATCTGGATTATGTGTATTCGTCAACTTGCCCGTGTTCGTTGGAACTGTCCGAGCATGCACGCCGCACGCGCGGACAACTGGCGACACCCCACTCACAGCGCTCAGTCGCGCGTATTTCTGTAGAGGTTCTGCCCGGTGATGTGCTGTGGTTCGAAGATGTCGTGGCCTTGTGCAATGAGGCCGTGCCAACCGAGACGCAAGTGATGGTCAAGCGGGAAGACGAGCAGGCCTTTGCTGAAATGAACGCCGCGAACCCGATTTTTGTCGAGGATGCCGTGCGCCTGTTTTACCGCGCTTTGGCGGCGGATTCGCGGATTGGGGATTTCCGTGTGGTGGCGAGCCATCAAGAGAGCCTGCACAGCCATGACGCGATTTCGGTGCTGTGTCGGGGCGGGATGTTTGAGACCTCCACCTTGGACCCGCGTATGTTTGAAACCCTGATTCACCGCGGGTGAGTGTGGTAAATTTCGCGGCGGTTGGGGGCATGCTGCCCCAGCGGCTGTGCCGCTTCCCCTGCGGATATTTGACGAAAATGGAAGACGGTGGCTTTGCCGTTTGTCGGGTGGGAAGATTGGAGGGCGACAGATCGCTTGACAGTTTCCCCGCAGAGCGCCAAGCCTGCGTTTATGTTTGATTTTCGCCCTGCCGCTTATGTGATCGGCCTTCTGTCGCTGGCCCTTGGATGCACTATGGTGTTTCCGATGCTGATCGACATATTCGATGGCAGTCCGGAGTGGTGGGTGTTTGGGCTTTCGGGGGTTCTGACAGCGCTTGCCGGGGGCTCTTTGGCGCTGGCCTGCGCGAACAGCTCCACGAGTGGGCTATCGATCCAGCAGACCTTTATCTTGACCACGGGTGTTTGGGTTGTGCTGCCGGTCTTCGGGGCGTTGCCGTTCTGGTTTGGTGCCACGGACGCGCGTGTGGTTGACGGTTTCTTTGAGGCGATGTCTGCTCTGACCACCACGGGTTCAACCGTGTTTGAGGGGCTTGGAGATTTGCCGCGTGGCATTTTGCTGTGGCGCGGGATGATGCAGTGGTTTGGCGGCGTCGGGATCATTGTTGTGGCGATGGTTTTCCTGCCGATGTTGCGGGTTGGCGGGATGCAGATCTTCCGGTCCGAAGGGTTTGACACCATGGGGAAAATCCTGCCCAAAGCGGCAGAGATTGCCCGTCAGATCGGTGTGATCTACGTGGTTCTGACGGCTGTGTGTTTCGCCTGTTATCTGGCGGTTGGGATGTCTGGTTTTGATGCGCTGGTCCATGCGTTTACCACTGTGTCTACCGGCGGATTTTCCACTGAGGATGCTTCTTTCGGGGCGTTTCAAGGGCCTGCAGAATATGTCGCCACTGTTTTCATGATGTTGGCAAGCCTTCCGTTTGTGCGCTACGTGCAACTGGTGGCGGGGACGGCGGTGCCGCTTTATCGGGATTCCCAAATACGGGCGTTTTTGATGCTGTTTGCGCTGCTGGTTGTTGTTCTGACGATGTACCAGCTGGTTCACAACCATGACGATCTTGAACGCTCTATCCGAGAGGCGTTGTTTAACGTGGCTTCAATCCTTTCGGGCACCGGATATGCCAGTGTGAACTATCAGTCGTGGGGGAATTTCCCGATGATGCTGTTCTTTATGATGGGGCTTGTCGGGGGCTGTGCGGGGTCAACCTGTTGTTCGATCAAAGTGTTCCGCTACGAGCTGTTGGTGAAGGCCATCGTGGTTCAGATCAAGCGGCTGCACAATCCGAGCGGTGTGTTTGTTCTGAAATACAACCGCCGCTCTGTGCCAGACGAGGTGATCTCCTCGGTTATGGCGTTTTTTATGTTGTTCCTGACCTCTCTGGCCGTTCTGTCGGTGGCTTTGGGGATGACAGGGCTGGATAAGGTCACGGCCATATCCGGCGCGGCGACGGCGCTGGCCAATGTGGGTCCGGGGCTGGGAGATAAGATCGGGCCGTCGGGCAATTTCAGCGAGCTGAACGACATCGCAAAATGGCTGCTGGCCATTGGTATGTTGGTGGGCCGGTTGGAATTGATGGCGGTCTTTGTACTGTTTACGGCTAATTTCTGGAGAAACTAATGAAACGACCTTTGGGCGCGCAGATCTCTCATATGTTGAAGGATCGCGGGGTGGATACGATTTTTGGTATTCCAGGTGTGCATAACGTAGAGATGTATCGCGGCATTGAAGAGGCCGGTATTACCCATGTGCTGGCCCGCCACGAGCAGGGTGCGGGGTTTATGGCGGATGGCTATGCGCGGGCGACGGGCAAACCTGGCGTCGCTTATGTGATTACGGGGCCAGGGCTGTGCAATATCATGACGCCGATGGGACAGGCCTATAGCGACAGTGTGCCGATGCTGGTCATGTCTTCCTGTCTGGATGAGGTCGCTGCCAAGAAGGGGCAGTTGCATCAGATGAAGGATCAGCGGGCTGCGGCGGAAACTGTGTGTGACTGGTCAGAGGAAGCCAAGACAGCGCAGGCGGCCTATCAGCTGGTGGATCGGGCCTTTGGCGAGTTTGTGACCGCGCGGCCCCGGCCCAAGCATATTCAGGTGCCAATTGCTGTGCTTGGGGCGGAGGCGGAGTATTGCGCGCCGAAAACTGTGACGCCAGCACTGCCAACCGCTGGTGCTGCGCAGATTGAGGCAGTGGCCAAGGGGCTGGCGGCAGCAAAACGGCCATTGTTTGTGTTTGGCGGTGGGGCTTTGCAAGCGGCTGCGGAGGCCCGCGCGGTGCTGGCCAAAACGAAGGCTGCATCGTTTACCAGTTTTGCGGGGCGCGGGGTCACTGCGATGGATGATCCGCTGTGTTTCGGGGCAGGGTTGATCCAGCCTGAAAGCGCGCGGATTTTGGAAACGGCTGATTATGTGGTCGCTGTAGGCACCGAACTGGCCGAAGTTGATCTGTGGCGCGATGAATTGGGCCATAAGGGCACGTTTGTTAGGGTGGATATAGACCCGCCGATGCTGGCCGATCTGATGGCGGTGCCGGATATGACTATCCTGTCGGATGCCAAAGCGTTTCTGGCTGGGTTGGCGGATGTTGTTCAATCAGGTGAGACCGAGTGGAGCGCTGCCGAAGTGGCCGAGACGCGCAAGCGCTGGAAGGCGGAGATCAGTGCGGATCGGCCCGGTATTGTTGAAATTGCCGATGTGGTTCTGGATGCGCTGCCCGAGGGGACGCAGATATTCTCTGATATGACCCAATTCGCTTATGTCTCTAAAGAAACCACCTACATGGATGCGCCGGGGCGCTGGCATCATCCTTACGGGTTTGGCACGCTCGGTTATGCGTTGCCGGCTGCCATCGGTGGCAAAATTGGCGTGGGCGATGCGCCCGTGATTGCGATGGCTGGGGATTATGGTTTTCAGTACACGGTGCAGGAGCTGGGCGTTGCTGTGGAGCTGGGACTGAGCCTGCCGATTATCCTTTGGGACAATGGCAAGTTAAAGGAAATCGAGGATTGCATGGTGAACAGCCAGATCGCGCCCAATGCGGTTCAGGCACTGAATCCCGACTTCTGCAAGCTGGCCGAGGCTTGGGGGGCGTTGTCAGCGGCCCCCGACAGTCTGGAGGCACTGCGCGCAGCGATTGCGGCGGCGTTCAAGGCGGACGGGCCGACGTTGATTTATGTGACACCCGACATTCTGTAGCCCTTTCGCAATTCCCGAAGGCCGGTTTCCAATTCTGCTGCCGAGCAGGGTTGGGGATTGTCCGGCACGGGGAAATGCGGAACAAGCGGGGCGAGTGAAGAAAGGACATGCCACAATGGATGTGAACGACAAGATCGTCGCCGATATGGTGAAGAACAATATCGAGTTCGTAACAACCGTGCCTTGCAAACAGCTGGCCGGAGTAATCGACGCGGTAGAAGAAAGCCCCGATATATTCCATATCCCGTCGAATAAAGAAGACGAGGGTATGGGGCTGTGTGCAGGTGCATTCATGGGCGGCAAGCGGCCTGCGATCATCATGCAGAACACGGCTATCGGGGTGACGATCAACACATTGGCGACTTTGATCCAGTACTACCGGATGCCGCTGCCCATGCTGATTTCCTATCGCGGGGAACTGCGCGAGCCGGTGGCCTGTCAGGTAGAGATGGCGGTTCACACAAAGGCGCTGCTGGCCCAGTTAAACATCCCGACTTATCACTTCCATCAGCAATCGGATGTGGAGGAGTTTGATAACATTCTGCAATACACATTCATGTGCAACAAGCCGGTCGCGATCCTGACCGATGCGTCTTTCTGGGGAGGCTACGGGGACCAATGATCCGTTCTGAAGTATTGAAAACTCTGGTGCCGATGATTTCCAATGAACTCGTCGTTTGTAACATCGGGATTCCAAGTCAGGAACTCCATGCACTGGATGACCAGCCGAGCAATTTTTACATGCTTGGGACAATGGGGCTGGCATCGTCTATCGGGCTGGGTCTGGCGTTGGCGCAGCCTAAGAAGGTGATTGCGATTGACGGCGACGGGTCGGTTCTGACGAACTTTGGCACGCTTCCTACGATTGCGAACAACGTAGCGGACAACTTTATTCTGCTGATTATTGATAACGGCAGTTATGGATCGACGGGCGATCAGCCGACCTATGCGGGGAAGAAGACCTCTCTGGCGGCTGTGGCAACCGCTTGCGGCTGCGAAAACGTGATCGAGTGTTCTGCCGAGGATACAGCCGCTGAGGTGCGCAAGGCACTGGACGGGGACCAGATGACGATCATCGTATCAAAGTGCGAAAGCGGCAACGCCAAGAACCCGGTGATTACGATGGATCCGGTGGTGATCCGCGACCGGTTTATGAAGGCCGTTTCGTCTTAAGCTACGCGCGATAAAGCGCACTGCATTCCCCGAACGGGGCGAATTGGAAGGGCTCTGCCGTTGGTGGGGCCTTTTTCGTGTTAAATTATTCGTAAACTTTTCAAAGGTTTTCGCGCAGTTGGGCGATTGTGTGACCAAAAATCACATTTTGTTGGGAACCAATTCCATCCTGTCGGTGTTGTGACTGTATCGACAGGCTGTTACGGCAACGCGGTTGAAGAACGTCTCGCAAGACACTGTTCTGAAATACTAAGACGCGCTCTGGAATGGCAAGAAATGAGTAAATAAGGAGACGTATAATGTTTACGGCTAAGAATTTTTTGACAGGTTTTACTGCAGCAGCACTGTTGGGTGGCGCTTCTGTAGCAAACGCTGAGACTGTGTCCATTACCGCACAAGACCAAACGATCATGAATGACACAGTTATCGCCGAGCGCGTTGTAGCTGAAGAAGACGGTTATCTGGTGCTTTACACTGTCAAAAACGATGGCAACGGTTTTGCGACAGTGGATCAACCTGTTGGTTACACGCCGGTGAATGCAGGCGTAACTGAAAACGTGCTGGTCACACCGTCTCCATCTATCCCGTCGGGTGATCGCATGGTTCTGATGCTGCACACAGATGCAACAGGCGACACTCCGGGAGAGTTTGAGTTTATGAGCGACCCTTCAAAAGATGGTCCGTTTCTTATTGATGGTTACGTAACTATGTTGGTTATCAAAGCTAAATAAATCTGACTGGCATTTAGTGCCTATAGACAAAATACCCCGCAGCCGTGCGCTGCGGGGTATTTTCGTATTTGTAGTGTCTGGTTGTGTAAGTCTTACGCGTAGAAGTTGTCGAACTCTGGAATGATAGGTTCGGGGAAGATGTATATCGGCTGGTAAATCAACTCCCATTCGATGGGCGCAAATTCTATGTATTCGGGCTCTGCGAATCCTGGAAGAACCTCTGCGACTGTGCCTTCACTGATCAAGAGCGTGTCCGCGAGGGTTATACTGGCACCGTCATTCATACTAATAACCGTATCGGCGCCGATTTCCGCGACATCCACCGGCGTGGCGGACAGAGAAAGACTGTCTTCGCCCGTGTCGAAGTCGTAAATCACATCATCGCCGTCATTGCTGTTAAAGACGAACGTGTCTGCACCAGCGCCGCCATAGAGGTGATCATTCTCGTCGCCGCCGTTGATCACATCCGCGCCGTCACCGCCGTAAAGGAAGTCGTTGCCGGTGCCCCCTTCGAGAACATCATTGCCCGCGTCCCCCCAAAGCTGATCGGCGCTATTGCCGCCGTCGAGGTGGTCATTGCCGTCGCCTCCGTAAAGGCTGTCGGTGCCGCCCACATTGCCGCCGTAAAGGGCGTCGTTGCCGTCACCGCCGTAAAGGACATCCTTGCCATGGTCGCCGTGCAGCGCGTCGTCGCCCTCTTCGCCATAGAGCGTGTCATTATCATCGCCCCCGTACAGCGCGTCATTGTCGAGGCCGCCGTAAAGCTCGTCCTCGTCAGTGCCGCCGCTCAGATCATCGGCGCCGGTGCCGCCATACAAACGGTCGGTGGATTTACCACCATCCATCGTGTCATTGCCCGCATCGCCGTACATCTTGTCACGACCGTTTTCGCCGTAAGCGACGTCATCGTTCAAGCCGCCGTACATTACGTCCTGACCGGTGCCGCCGTACATTACGTCCTGTCCGGCATCGCCCCAAAGCTTGTCGCTGCTGTTCATCCCGTGCAGGATGTCTTCGCCGTCGCCACCAAACAGGCTGTCGGTGCCGCCGCGATTGCCGCCGAAAAGTTCGTCGTTGTCGAGTCCGCCGTAGAGCGCGTCCTTGCCATCGTTGCCGTATAGCGTGTCGTGGCCTGCGCCGCCGTAGATCACGTCATTGCCGTCCCCGAGGTCGAACACATCGTCGCCTCCCATCAGGTAGGCGGTATCATTGCCGGAAGGGGCGTAGCTGTATTTATCGGCAGATTTATGGCTTTTCAGTAGGGTATCCACCCCGTCGGAGCCGTTAAACACCCAGTCATCGCGCAACAGCAGTGTTTCCATTGCGGTGGGGTTGGTGCCGGTGAAATCGTTGATAAAGGCGGTGAAAAAGTCATTTGCCGGCATGTCGAGACCGGAGACAGCGGCAATTTGTGTGCCGCCCTGTGAGATTGTGATCCCTGACAGGGTGCCGCCGGTCAGGATCGTTTGCCCCGAGGCTTCGCCATAGGTCAATCCGGTTCCCGCAAAAGCGAATGTCAGGCCGTCTTTGCTGAACTGGTAGGTGGAGGGGCCGGTCAGGGCCTCTGTATCGTCGTAAATTCCGCTGGCTAGCAGGTCCAAAGTCTCCTTGAAACCGAAAGCGGGGTCCGTTCCGTAATCAAATGTAAACGCCATGTATCTTCTCTTCAAATTGCTATGCCCCGCCGGAAACAAGGAAGGGCTCGTTCGTTTTCAATCCCAACAATTTAAATAGAATCGTTCGGATCTCTGCGTGGAAGACAGTAAAACGGGGGATTCCGGCCAGAACAGGGCAGGACTAAGGAGCGAAAAAGAGCGAGTGTGGCGAAGGTTTGTTCGGCTGAATACCCTTGATGCAATTGACCCCATTGGCGCGTTTCCATAAGGAAGGCGCAGGAATGAACAGCCCTGTGGGATAGGAATATGTCAGTGGTCGAGAAAAGCAAGCCGCGGTCTTTTCAAGAGATTATTTTGAGATTGCAAGCCTATTGGGCAGGAAAAGGGTGCGCTGTTGTTCAGCCTTACGACATGGAAGTGGGGGCAGGGACGTTCCACCCTGCGACCACGTTGCGATCCCTTGGGGGCAATCCTTGGGCTGCGGCCTATGTGCAGCCTTCGCGCCGCCCGACGGACGGGCGTTACGGGGAAAACCCGAACCGGTTGCAGCATTACTATCAGTACCAAGTGTTGATCAAACCCAGCCCGCCGGATTTGCAGGAGCTGTACCTCGGGTCTTTGCAGGCGATTGGGGTGGATATGGATCTGCACGATATCCGCTTTGTGGAAGACGACTGGGAATCCCCCACGCTCGGCGCTTGGGGTTTGGGCTGGGAAGTCTGGTGTGACGGGATGGAAGTGTCCCAGTTCACCTATTTCCAGCAGGTGGGCGGCCATGACTGCAAACCTGTCTCGGGCGAACTGACCTACGGGTTGGAGCGGCTGGCGATGTATATTCTGGGCGTCGATCACGTGATGGACATGCCCTACAACGATCCAGACGCGCTGATCCCGCTGTCTTATGGCGATGTGTTCAAGCAGACTGAACAGGAATACAGCCGCTGGAATTTTGATATTGCTGATACGGACGTGTTGCTGAAACACTTTGAAGATGCCGAAGCCGAATGCCAGCGCATTCTGGACGCGCCGGCAGTTGATCCGAAAACCGGCAAGAAGATTATCATGGCCCATCCGGCCTATGACCAGTGCATTAAGGCGAGCCATCTGTTCAATCTGCTCGACGCGCGGGGCGTGATTTCCGTGACCGAACGGCAGGCCTACATCGGGCGGGTGCGGACGCTTTCCAAAGCATGTGCAGATGCCTTTGTGCAAACCGAGGCAGGGGGCGCTGCGGCGTGAATGGCAAGCTGATGGTCACAGGAATAGTCGGCGTCGCTTTGGCGATGGGGGTCGGGTTGTGGTACAGCCAGACCTATGCCTATTACGAACGGGTTGACGGGCTGGAAGAGATCACCGCTTATGGCGATGCTTTTCCGGTCTCGAACTATCGCGGGATTACGGCGGATACATCGCCGCTGAAACTGCGGGCGTGTTTTGATGTGGACTGGGATTATGTGCAGTCGGACACCTATAAGGATGCCGCAACCCCGTTGCAGGCACCGGGTTGGTTTGATTGCTTTGATGCGCAAACCCTGACCACGGACATCGCATCGGGTGAGGCGGTTGTCTTGCAGGCAGAGCGCAACCAACCCTTCGGCTTTTCCCGCTTCATCGCGCAATACCCCGACGGGCGGGCGTTTATGTGGCGTCAGATGAATGAATGCGGGCTGGCCCAGTTCGAGGGCGAAAATCTGCCCGAAAGCTGCACTGAAGAGGAAGCGTCTTTGTCAGCGCCGCTGGGGGAGAGCCGTAGTTTTGCTGCAGCACTGCCCGAAGTGTCAGCACCGGAGCCTGTCGATCTGGTGATTGCCCTCACTCCGGTGGGCGGTGGCGCACCTGAGGACATTCTGCAAGAAGCGGTAACAGCTTTGGGGGGCGGGACACAGAGCCTTTGGGCCTGTTTCCGCACACCAATGTCAACGGCGATGCTGACTGAAACCTACGAGGTTCTGGATGCGGTGGCACCGGAAAAGCCGACGGCGATCTTGCCGTGTTTTGATGCAGAGGCGGTGACCTTTGATGTAGATCGCGGGGATGCGGTGGCATTTCTTGGCGAAAAAGATGTTGTGCCCGGCGTGGACCGGGTTGTCGCAGTATATGAAGATGGTCGCGCTTTGGCGTGGAACCAGAAACGGACGAATTGATATGGCTGACCTGCTGTTAGAACTGTTTTCAGAAGAAATTCCGGCGCGGATGCAAAAGCGCGCCTCGGAGGATTTGAAAAAGCTGGTGACGGATGGTCTGGTTGAGGCCGGTCTGACCTATGAAAGTGCGGGTGCCTTTGTGACGCCGCGCCGTTTGGCCTTGTCTGTGGTCGGGTTGACCGACCGATCGCCGGACCTGCGCGAAGAACGCAAAGGCCCGCGTGTGGATGCGCCGGAAAAGGCGATCGACGGCTTCTGCCGCGGGGCAGGGGTGTCGCGCGACCAATTGGAAGTGCGGGACGAGAAAAAAGGGCAGGTCTATTATGCCCTGATCGAAAAGCCCGGACGCGCAGCCGGTGAGATTATTGCGGAAGTGGTGCCAAATGTGGTGCGCAACTTCCCGTGGTCGAAATCTATGCGTTGGGGCAGCGGTACTCTGCGCTGGGTGCGTCCGTTGCATTCGATCCTCTGTATCCTGCACGATGCGGAAGGTGCCGAAGTGGTGCCGTTTGATGTGGACGGGATTGTCAGCGGCAACACCACGCGGGGGCATCGTTTCCACGCGCCGGATGTGATCAAGGTGCACAGCTTTGACGATTATGCAGGTAAACTGGCGGCAGCGCATGTGGTGCTCGACAGTGCATCCCGCGCCGATACGATCTGGAACGATGCAACCAACGGGGCGTTTGCCCAAGGCTTGGACGTGGTTGAGGACAAGGGCCTGCTGGCCGAGGTCGCAGGGCTGGTGGAATGGCCGGTTGTGCTGATGGGCGACATTGCCGAGGATTTCCTTGGCCTTCCGCCAGAGGTTTTGCAGACCTCTATGAAAGAGCATCAGAAGTTTTTTAGCGTGCGCAATCCGAAAACCGACCGGATTGAGAAATTCGTCACCGTGGCCAATCGGGAAACCGCCGATCAGGGCGCGACGATCCTTGCGGGGAACCAGAAGGTGCTGTTCGCGCGCCTTTCAGACGCAAAGTTCTTCTGGGAGAACGACCTGCGCATTGCCGAAACCTGCGGCGCGCAATGGGTTGAGAAGCTGCAAAACGTGACCTTCCACAACAAGCTGGGATCACAAGCGGAGCGGATTGAACGGATCGCAGCACTGGCACGCGAGATTGCGCCTGTTGTGGGTGCCGATGCGGATGCAGCGGAAGAGGCTGCGCGGTTTGCCAAGGCGGATCTTTCGTCGGAAATGGTTTACGAGTTTCCCGAACTGCAAGGCCTTATGGGGCGCTATTACGCGGCAGCGGCAGGGAAGTCTGACGCGGTAGCGGCGGCGGCGCAGGAACATTACTCCCCCCTCGGGCCGAGCGATGACGTGCCGAGCGCACCAGTATCCGTCGCCGTGGCACTGGCGGATAAAATCGATACGCTGACAGGTTTCTGGGCGATTGACGAGAAACCGACAGGCAGCAAAGATCCGTTCGCGCTGCGTCGCGCGGCGCTGGGGGTGATCCGCTTGGTGCTGGAGAATGGGGTTCGGACATCAGTCGGTACCGTGATTGCATTTGGTTTAAGCCAAAATGGTGCAAGTCAGCCGACTTCAAATGATCCTGATGATTATTCAGGGTTGGATCGTAATGTGGATTTGTCCAACTTCTTCCACGATCGCCTAAAGGTCTATCTGCGGGATCAGGGCATCTCCCATGATGTGATTGATGCTTGTCTGGCGATGCCGAACAATGACGACTTCACCCTGTTGGTGAAACGAGCAGAGGCGTTGCAAGGGTTTGTGAAATCTGACGATGGCACCAACTTGCTGCAAGGGTACAAGCGGGCGAATAATATTCTGTCTCAGGCAGAGGCCAAGGACGGGGTGGAATATTCCTACGGCGCAGATGTGAAATACGCTGACAGCGATGAAGAACGGGCGTTGTTTGCCGCGCTCGACACTGCCGAGGGCGCAATCACACCTGCGATGGAGGCCGAGGATTTTGGTGCTGCGATGACGGCTATGGCCGGACTACGCGGACCGATTGACGGGTTTTTCGAGGCGGTTCAGGTCAATGCCGACAGTGAAGTGGTTCGGCGTAACCGTTTGAATTTGCTAAGCCGCATTCGCACCGTCATGGGCCAGGTTGCGGATTTCAGCAAGATTGAGGGATAATCCCTGACCAGCCCTGCATTTTGTGCGGGGCTGTTGTCTGATCGGCGGCTCTGCCGCTTTCTGTGCCCTGTATACCATTTGTTAAATCTTTGAAGGTAAAGGTAATTCCTGAAAGGGGGTACTTGCCTCGCTTCGGGTGTGGGCCTAGTGTTTGGGAAACCACTTCGGGAGCCTTTGATAGATGGCGGAATACGCTGACATTGCCGAGATTACAGGCACGGCCACGCTACCGGCGGAACACTACGGAATTCGGGCGGAAATTCTGGGAAAACTTATGGCGCAGGGCCTGCCTGTGCCACGCGGATTTGCAGTGTCCAAGGCTGCGGTTCACCAGCTTGCGCTTGGGACTGTGCCGGATTTGGGCCCGCTGAAAGAAGTGTTAAAACAAGGCGCATTGTATTCTGTCAGGCGCAGCCCCGAACAACGTAATTGGGGGGGGCCCCGTGCGATGCTGAATATCGGTATGTGCGACCGGACCCGTGATATCATGGCGCGGGAAATGGGGCTGGAGCGGGCGAACGATCTGTATAGCCGATTCATCCGCAGTTATTCCCAAAAGGTCGCGCGGCTGGATGAGGACGATCTTGAAGAGCTGGTTGAGGTGGAATTTACCAATCGCGGGCGGGATTATGGCCGGCTGATTGATGCACTGCTGGAATTCTACGAGGATGAACTGGACGAGCCCTTCCCACAAGACCCGGTGACGCAGATGCAGCAGGTATTGCGGGCTGTGGCGCGTATGTGGGAAGGTACCACGGCGCGGATTTTGCGGCAGGCGCGCGGTGCGCCGATTGATGCGGGGCTTGGACTGATCGTGCAGGACATGGTGGCTGGCACCGGATCAGGCGAATGCGGTGTGGGTAGCGCCCAGTTTACAGCGCTCGCCACGGGCGTGAACGGCACACACGGCCGGTACATAAGTGAAAGTCAGGGACATGATTCCGTGACGGGACGGGGCGGAGAGATGTTTTTGGGGCGAGACGTGCGCGGACCCTCGATGGAAGATGTCGCACCCGAGGTTTTTGCGCAGTTGCAGGATTTGACAGCGCAAGCACGAGAGATTTTGCGGGATGAGGTCCTGATCCAGTTCTCGGTTCAGGATGGCAAGGTCTGGGTACTTGATGCACGTCCGGCAGAACGCTCCGGGCGGGCGGAAGTCGAAATCGCCGTGCAACTTGCCAAGGACGGGTTGCAAAGCAAAGAAGCCGCGCTGCTGTCGGTGACGCCTGGTTCGCTGACGGAAATGCTGCACCGCCATATCGATCCCAAGGCGAAGTATAAGGTGCTGACGCAAGGGATCGCGGCCAGTCCAGGTGCGAACTGTGGCAAGGTCGTGTTTAGCGCCGAGGCCGCGCAGGCCAGTGCGGCGCGGGATGAAAACTGCATTCTGGTGCGCTCTGAAACGCTGCCAGAGGATATTCGCGGGATGCACTCGGCGCAGGGGATTTTGACGGCGCGCGGCGGGATCACCAGCCACGCAGCGGTTATTGCGCGAGGGCTGGGGTTGCCGTGTATTGTCGGAGCGAGCGATATCGACATTGATTTGCGCCGAAAACGCTTTGCTCTGCCAGACGGGCGCAAATTTTCCGAAGGCGATACGATCACGCTGGACGGGGCGACTGGCGAAGTGATTGCCGGCGCGCCTGATTTGATCGAGCCGGATCTGAGCGGTGCGTTCAACACGTTGCTGGACTGGACGGACGAGTTTCGCAAACTGGGCGTGCGGGCCAATGCGGACACGCCTTCTGATGCGCGACTGGCCCAGACCTTTCGCGTTGACGGGATCGGATTGTGTCGCACGGAGCATATGTTTTTTGAACCGGGCCGTCTGACCGCCATGCGCGAAATGATCTTCGCGGATCAGGATCAGGACCGGCAGGCGGCGCTCGATCGTTTGCTGCCAATGCAGCGGGCCGATTTTGTGGAGCTGTTTGAAACTATGGTGGGGCTACCGGTATGTATCCGGCTGCTCGATCCGCCCCTACACGAGTTTCTGCCCCAAAGCCCGCAGGAGATCCGCAGCCTAGCGGAGGCGATGGATCTACCACTTGCCAAAGTGCTCGGGCGGGCGGAGGATTTGAAGCAGTACAACCCTATGTTGGGCCTGCGCGGGGTGCGTTTGGGGCTGACGGTGCCCGGCATTTATGACATGCAAGCGCGCGCTATCTTTGAGGCAGCCGCGCAAGTGCAACAGAAATTCGGGACACAGATCAAGCCCGAGATCATGATCCCTTTGGTTTCGGCCAACAAAGAGGTGGAGATCGTTAAGGGCCGAGTGGATGTTGTGGCGTCCGAAGTGCAGATGGCCACCGGTCAACGCCTTGAATATTCGGTCGGCGTGATGGTGGAAACGCCGCGTGCGGCGCTTAAGGCTGGGCAGATCGCACAATATGCAGAGTTTTTGAGCTTTGGAACAAACGATCTGACACAGATGGCTTACGGACTGAGCCGCGATGATGCGGGGCGGTTTATGCGCGCCTATGTTAATCGGGGCGTTTTTGCCGAAGATCCTTTTCATTCTATTGACGAGGACGGAGTCGGCGAATTGTTGGAGATTGCTGTTTCCCGTGCCAAAGAGGCGCGGGGCGATATCGGGTTGGGGCTGTGTGGCGAACACGGCGGTGATCCAGCTTCGGTGGCCTTTTGTCATCGCCTTGGCTTGGAGTATGTTTCCTGTTCCCCTTACCGCGCACCGGTCGCCCGTTTATCCGCGGCGCAGACTGCAATTCTGGATCGCGATTAGAGCAGGGCGCAGCGGTAAGATCGGCAGAAACAGGTCAATTTCCTAAAAGCCTGTGCAAATGGAGAGTTTTCGACTATACGACGCCTTAAGTGTTATGTGGAAATTAAGGGACCATGCGCTTTGGGATCTGCCTCCAAACGGGTGTGGTGTATGTGTATGCTATGAAAATGCTGTCAAAACTCAAGAACGGACTTTGTCCGGCCATCACGATTTTTGCCTTAGCAATAGGGACTTCGGCGCAGATCGCCTCTGCCGATGTTGGGATTAAGCCGGTAAATGACATTCTAGCCCAGGAACGGCGCCAGTTGGAAGCTTTGGGAACGAATCGGGCGAAGAAAATAGCCGGTGTCGGTGGAGACTCTCTTATCCGTATCGCGAGTTTGTCCCGCCCGAAAGAGAAAACTGTGGAAATTGAGACTTCTACAGTCACAAGTTTCAAACAACTTCAACGGATGCCTAAAGCCACCGGCGGTGCCGAGTGGGCTTGTTTGACCGAAGCTCTCTATTTTGAGGCCCGTGGCGAGAGCTTTAACGGGATTGCAGCGGTTGCCGAAGTCATCGTGAACCGGAAGAATTCCAAACGGTTCCCAGGTTCAGTTTGTGGTGTGATCAATCAGGGCGTCGGCGGCAAGCCTGGTTGCCAGTTTTCGTACAAGTGCGATGGACATGCGGAGGTCTATCGTGAAAAAGGTGCTTACGCCCGTGTGGCGAAGATGGCGAAGCTGATGCTTGAAGGTCGTCTGCCGAAAATTACTGGCGGTGCGCTGTTCTATCACACAAAAGCGGTCAAGCCGCGTTGGTCCCGCAAGTTCCGGCGCACGGCTTCTGTTGGCGCCCATTTCTTCTACCACCCGAGCTAATCTTTGAAGCGACCAGTCGTTTGAAATTTAATTGAAATGCCCCGCAAGGGGCATTTTCCGTTTCGTGCGTGTCTGCCTTTGTCAGGGAACAACGCAGCACAAGTGAAGCGGGTTCCATGTAATTAACCTGTTTATCAACACTATCGGTTGTTTTGTCCGGCCCTCAAGGGTAGATGCCTAGGATATCTTAGGTGAGGGTTCTGCATGACAAATGAAACATCACTGGCGTTTGACACGGTTGAGGCGCGGTCACAGGCCACGGCTCAAGACGCGCCGCTGGACAGGATTTCCGTGCGTGATTACACGACTTCGGTTGAAATCGGCGCGTTTCAGTCAGAGCGGGATGTGGAGCAGCGTATCCGATTTAACGTGGTGCTGGAGGTTGCGCGCCACGGGGCGGCTGACACCGATGATGTAGATCAGGTGCTGTCCTATGACACGATCACCGAAGCCATCGCGGCTGAACTGGCCGCAGAGCGTTTGAACCTGCTGGAGACCCTGGCAGAACGCATTGCGGAGCGTATCCTGACCCATGCCAAAGCGGAGCGGGTGTTTGTGCGCATCGAAAAACTCGACCGAATACCGGGTTCTTTGGGGGTCGAGATCGTACGGAGCAAATCGGACCAATCGGCTGAGCAGACCGCAGGCGCGGACAATCCGGAGCCGTTGCTCGTTCTATTGCCGAATGAGGTTTTAAAGGGCGCGCAAGGGACGGATTGGCTTAACGCGATTGCAAGCCACGTGCGACCGGCGATCATTTGCCTTGAACCTGCAGAGGGCGCACTACAGCCCACGGGACAGGGGGCTGTTGATCAAAGACTGCGGCTTCTGGCAATTGAACAAAACGCTTGGATGCTGTCGGCGCGTGATCCACGCTGCGTGGTCGTGTCAAGTCGGACCGAACTGGATTGGGCGATCAAGAACGGGCAACTTTCTGTTTGGGCACCTTCCAAGATGGTGTTGGACGCTGTTGAGAGCGGGTTGGACGAGACGAGCGGCGCGGTGGAGTTGGCCCGCTGGATTGCGCAGGAGCTGGGCGCGGACCGGTTGAGCATTGCGGGCACGGGCACGCTGGCAGCGCCAGAAACCTTGTAGGTTTGACAGGAAAAGGGGCAGCGATGCGGTTCGATCCGGTAGCGCATGAGCGCAGTTTACTGGCGCTGTTGATTGCAGTGGTAATGCTTGGGCCGTTCGCGGTCGATGCCTATCTGCCGGCCTTTGGGTTGATAGCGCGGGATTTGGCGACTTCGGAGGCGATGGTGCAATATTCTATCGGGTCCTACCTATTGGGCACGGCTCTTGGTCCGGTGTTTTCCGGTCCCGTATCGGATACTGTCGGGCGGCGGCCGGTACTGGTCTGGGGGCTGGCCGGGTTCGGCGTGTTCTCCGTTGGCTGTGCCTTGGTGAGCAATGCGGAGATGTTGGTTTTTTTCCGGTTCTTGCAAGCGCTGACCGGCAGTGCATCTTTGTTGGCGGGGCGGGCTTTGCTGGCGGATTTATATTCTGGGGATCGGCTGTCCCAGCGTCAATCTGCTATTATGATGGTCATGGTGATCGCGCCAATGATTGCGCCGGTTCTTGGCGGATGGGTTGCCGAATGGTGGGGATGGCGCTGGATTTTCTGGGGTCTGGCTGTCGGATCGGTTGTTGCATTTGTTGCAAGCTTTATGAAATTGCCTGAAACGCTTGATCCCTCTCAGCGTCAGTCATTGCATCCGGGCAAGGTGCTGACGGGCTATGTGGGCATAGTTAAGAACCCTGTTGCGATGATGTATGTGGCGGCTTTGTCATCAATATCGGGGCTGTTTTTCGTTTACGTTTCAGCAACACCTTTTCTTTACGTTGAAACCTACGGGATGTCTGTTTCGGGATATGCATGGCTCTTTGCGGCGGGGGCTGCGCTGGCTGGTGCGGCGAATTTCGTGAATATCTACCTCGTGGGTCGGATCGGCTATCGGGAGGCGCTGTTGTGGCAGGGGCTGATCGCAATGGCCTGCGGCGCCTTGATGTTTTGCGGTGCTTTTGGTGTCCTCGATCGCTGGGCGGTTTACGCGGCGGGGTTGATCATTATGCCGCTGCTGCATGTGATCGGATCAAACGCACTGACGGGTGTGATGGACCAGTTTGAGGCCCGCAAGGGGATTGCCTCTGCCTTTGCGATGTCGTCGCGGTTCGGGGTTGGTATGATCGGCGTTGCGGTCGTGGGCGTATTCCACGGCGCTGTTGAGCTGCGCTACGGCTTGATTTTCTTTGTATTTGCTGCTTTGGCAGGGATAAGCGCACAGATGGCCGTGCGCTGGGACAAAAGCAGGTAGTTCGAGTGGATTTGGATGTAACGATCAGGGAAATGCGGGGGCTGGATCAGGATGTCTGGCTGGGCATGTACCGAAAGCTCTGGCCTAAGTTCTCGGATGAGGCATTGCTGGCGGAAATTGGCCGGATTAACAAATCCTCCAAACGCTCTGCTTTTCTGGCAGAGGCGGAGGGACGAGCTGTCGGATTCGCTGAATACGGGTTGCGTGATTATGCCAATGGCTGCAATTCCCAACCGGTCCCTTTCCTAGAGGGGGTTTGGGTCGATGACGCCTATCGCGGGCAGGGCATCGCGCGGGCTTTGATTGAATTCCTGCTGATGCGGGCCAAGCGGGCGGGGTTTGTTGAATTCGGCTCTGATGTGGAGCTGTCGAATTATTCCTCGCAGCTGATGCATGAACGGTTGGGATTCGAGCAGACTGAGAAAGTGATCTATTACCGGAAGGTGCTGGAGCCATGAGCGGAGCTGTCTATTACCGTCCTATCGTGCAAACCGACCGTCACCGGCCAAGTGGTGCGTTGACACTGGCGGGCGGCTGGAGCTGGTTTACCCATGTGGAGCGCCTGTCCCGTGACGTCGCGCCCGAGGTCATTCCGGCTGCGATGGTCCCAGAGGCGGAATTGCGTAACTTTGTAGCGCCGCGAGGGTTGATTTGTGGGCTGTCAATGAATGCGCCCCGGATCATGGGAATTTTGAACACGACGCCGGACAGTTTTTCGGATGGCGGGGTTCATAATCGGTTCGAAGATGCCGTAAAGCGCGGGTTTGATATGGCGCAAAGCGGCGCGGATATTTTTGACATCGGGGGCGAGAGTACCCGCCCGGGTGCACCGTTCGTGCCAGCAGCAGAGGAAATCGCCCGAACGGTTCCAGTCATAAAGGCCTTGCGGGCTGGCGGATTTGATCTGCCGGTTTCGATTGATACACGTAAGTCAGACGTCGCGGATGCGGCGCTGTCGGCGGGTGGCTCTATGTTTAATGATGTGACGGCGTTTTGCTATGACCCGAACAGCGCAGCTGTGGCGGCGCGGCACGGCGTTTCGGTTTGCCTGATGCATGCGCAGGGTGATCCCAAAACCATGCAGGATGATCCGCAGTACAGCGATGTCCTTTTGGATGTCTATGACCATTTGGCAGAGCGGGTGGCCTATGCCGAGAACCACGGCATTGCGCGCGGGCAAATTGTGGTAGATGTGGGCATCGGCTTTGGTAAGACCATTGAGCATAATCTGGCGCTGATCCGTGGCATGTCTTTGTTTCACGGTCTTGGCTGCGCCCTTTTGCTGGGTGTTTCGCGCAAACGTTTCATTGGCGTGATCGGAAATGCGCCGGAAGCCGCCGATCGGGGGCCCGGATCGGTTGCACTAGGGCTTGAGGCTTTGCGTCAAGGTGTGCAGATATTGCGGGTACATGATATTAAGGCCACAAAGCAGGCGATCGCTTTGTGGCAGGCGACGCTGTAACAGCGTGACGGAGGGCAAATGACACGGAAACTTTTCGGCACAGACGGGGTGCGCGGGCGCGCCAACAGTTATCCGATGACTGCGGATATGGCGTTGAAACTCGGCGCGGCTGCGGGGCGGTATTTCCGTCGGGATCAGAAAGAGCATCGTGTTGTGATCGGTAAGGACACGCGCCGTTCCAGCTATATGTTTGAATATGCGATGACGGGGGGGTTTACCTCTACGGGTATGAATGTGTTCCTGCTCGGGCCGGTTCCGACACCGGCAGTGGGGATGTTGACGCGGTCTATGCGGGCGGATGTGGGGGTGATGATTTCAGCTTCTCACAATCCTCATCATGACAACGGGATCAAATTTTTCGGGCCGGATGGTTACAAACTGTCGGATGCGGCTGAAGCAGAGATCGAAGAACTGGTGATGGGCGAGATTGATCTGGCCCGTCCCGAGAATATCGGGAATGCCAAGCGGATCGACGATGCGTTGGGCCGATATATGGAGTTTGCCAAAACGGCCTTCCCCCGCCAGCGTTTGCTGGAAGGTTTGAAGGTCGTTGTGGATTGCGCCAACGGTGCCGCCTACAAAGCCGCGCCGATGGTGCTTTGGGAGTTGGGCGCGGAGGTTATTCCGGTTGGCGTTTCCCCGAACGGTTTTAATATTAATGACGGATGTGGATCGACCCACCCCGAAACTGCGGCGCAGGCGGTTGTTGCTAATGGCGCGGATGTGGGGATCTGCCTTGATGGGGATGCCGACCGTGTCATGCTGATTGACGAAAAAGGCCGTGTGGCCGACGGCGATCAGATCATGGGGCTGATTGCACAGCAGTGGTCGGCATCTGGTCGGTTGGCCCATGACACTCTTGTGGCGACTGTGATGTCGAACATGGGACTGGAAAGGCATCTGGAAGGGCGCGGACTGACCATGCTGCGCACCAATGTGGGTGATCGTTACGTCGTGGAGGCGATGCGCAAGGGCGGATTTAACCTTGGTGGGGAGCAGTCGGGCCATATCGTGATGCGTGATTACGTGACAACCGGCGATGGTTTGATTGCTGCACTTCAGTTTCTTGGGGCGTTGGTGCAAAGCGGAAAAACGGCGAGTGCGCTGTCCCGCGTGTTCGAGCCTTATCCGCAACTTCTGGAAAATGTGCGCTACGGGGACGGAGGCGATCCGTTGCTGGATGCCTCGGTGAAGCAGGCGATTGCGGACGGGGAGGCGGCGTTGGCCTCTTCCGGTCGGCTGTTGATCCGTAAGTCGGGAACCGAGCCATTGGTGCGTGTGATGGGCGAGTGCGAGGACGCGGGTCTGTTGAAGCAGGTTGTGGGAGATATTTCTGCGGCGGTGCGTGCTGCGGCTTGATGCAGTTATGATCGGTTTAATGAATTCAAACGGCGCCTTTGGGGGCGCCGTTTGTTTTTGGATATTTGGACCAAAAAGAGCTGGTATGCGGGATTATTTTAGGGCCCGCCAGCCAATGTCTTTGCGGTGGAAGCCTTCGGGCCAGTCGATTTGGTCGATCATGGCGTAGGCGCGGTCGTGGGCGTCTTGCAGGCTGTCGCCCCGTGCGGTGACGTTTAGGACGCGGCCTCCGGTGGCGAGAATTGCATCGCCGTCCTGTTTGGTGCCTGCGTGGAAGACTTGGGCTTTGGAGCTGCGTTCGATAGTGTCCAAGCCGTTGATTTGGGTGTTCTTTTCATAGGCGCCGGGATAGCCATTCGCAGCGAGCACCACGGTGAGCGCGTGGTCATCGGCCCAGTTCAGGCTGACTTGTTCAAGGCGTTGTTCGGCACAGGCGATGAGCACGTCGAGCGCTTGGGCGCCAAGACGCATCATGATGACCTGACATTCCGGATCGCCAAAGCGGGCGTTATATTCCACGAGGCGGGGCTGGTCGTCCTTGATCATGAAACCTGCGTAGAGCACGCCTTCGTAAGGCGTGCCGCGAATTGCCATTTCGTCTATGGTCGGTTGGATGATTTCCTCTATCGCCTTTTTTTGCAGCGCTTCGGTCAGGATCGGGGCTGGGGAGTAGGCGCCCATGCCGCCGGTGTTTGGGCCTTCATCGTTGTCATAGGCGCGTTTGTGGTCTTGCGCGGTGCCGATGGGCAGGATTGAGGTGCCATCAGAGAGGATGAAAAAGGAGGCTTCCTCGCCTTCCATGAATTCTTCGACAACGACTTCTGCGCCTGCATCGCCAAAGGAGCCATCGAACATATCGTCGACGGCGGCGAGCGCGTCTTCAAGTGTCATAGCGACGACAACGCCTTTGCCTGCGGCGAGCCCGTCTGCTTTTACAACAATCGGTGCGCCTTGTTCTTTGATGTAGTCTTTGGCGGCCTCTGCATCGGTGAAATGGCCGTAGGCGGCGGTGGGGGCGCCGGAGGCATCGCAGATGGATTTCGTGAAGGCTTTGGAAGATTCGAGTTGCGCGGCGGCCGCGGACGGGCCGAACGTAAGGATGTCAGCCGCGCGCAGATCGTCAGCGACGCCGGCTGCAAGCGGGGCTTCGGGGCCGATGATGCAAAAGTCGATGTCGCGGGTTTTGCAGAAGGACACTACGGTCGGGCCGTCGAGGATGTCGAGGTCCATGCAAGTTGCGACCGAGGCCATTCCGGCGTTACCCGGTGCGCAGATCAGGTGATCACACTTCGGGTTTTGTTTTACGGCCCAAGCGATGGAATGTTCCCGTCCGCCGCTGCCCAAAATAAGGATGTTCATGGCTGCTCTCCGCTCTTGCCCCCAGGGTTGGGGTTCTTTTATGTTCGGGCGATGCGAACCGCAAGAGAAGCAATCTATGTCTGACCTTATTGATGATCCGGAACCGGGGCAAAATGCGCCGGAGTTCAGTGTGTCCGAAATTTCGGGTGCGGTGAAACGCACAATTGAGGGGCGTTTTTCCCATGTGCGCGTGCGCGGTGAAATCGGGCGGGTGAACCGCTATGGGTCGGGGCATATTTACTATGACCTGAAAGACGATGGTGCCGTGCTGAATGCGGTGACGTGGAAGGGGCAGGCAGGGCGACTGTCTGTGCAACCCGAAGAGGGTATGGAAGTTGTCGCGGTCGGCAAGCTGACCAGTTTTCCCAAGCAGTCCAAGTACCAGATGAACGTGATGGAATTGCGCGTGGCTGGTGTGGGCGCGTTGATGGCGATGCTGGAGAAGCGCAAGAAAGCGCTTGCGGCGGAAGGGCTGTTTGACGGTGAGCGTAAGCAGCCGATTCCATATTTACCCGGGGTGATCGGGGTGGTGACATCGCCCTCTGGTGCGGTGATCCGCGATATTTTGCACCGGTTGCGGGACAGGTTCCCGCGCAAGGTTCTGATCTGGCCGGTTGCGGTGCAGGGTGATCGCTGCGCGCCCGAGGTTACGGCCGCGATTGAGGGGTTTAACCGGATGGAGCCGGGGGGCGCGATGCCGCGACCTGATTTGTTGATTGTGGCGCGAGGCGGTGGGTCTATTGAGGACCTTTGGGGCTTTAATGAAGAATCGGTGGTACGGGCGGCGGCGGCGTCGCAAATTCCGCTGATCTCTGCTGTTGGGCATGAAACCGATACAACGCTGATAGATTATGCGTCCGACCAGCGCGCGCCAACGCCAACGGCTGCGGCAGAGTTGGCGGTTCCGGTACGCGGCGAGTTGATGGCATGGCTGGCCTCTATGGAGGAGCGGCGGGTACGGGCACTCAGCGACGGGTTGGCGCGGCGGCAGCAGCGGCTGCGGGACTTGTCACGGGCGCTGCCCAATCCAGCAGATCTGGTGGCGATGCAGGCGCAGCGGCTTGACCTGATGGGAAGCCGGTTGCCGCGGGCCTTGCAGGCCGTGACCGAGCGGGGACGGGCACGACTGGTAGAGCAAGGAGCTGGTTTGCGGCCGCAGGTGCTGCAGCGGGCGGTTGAGACCAAGCGGGAACGGTTAGAGAATATAGAGCGGCGGTTTGTGCGAGCTGCACAGACACAGGGCCGTGACTGGCGCAGTCGGCTCGACGGGCTGGAGCGGCTGCGCGAGACGCTCGGCTATCAGGCGACTTTGGAGCGCGGATATGCAGTGGTTCGTGATACGCAAGGCGGGCTGGTGTCGGATGCTGCAACGGCTGCCGGACACGAGCGGATGGAAATCCAGTTTCGGGATGGTGTTGTACCGGTTGGGCCGGAGGGCGGTTCGCCAGCACCCGCACAGACGACTGCGCAACCGGCCAAGCGCAAGGCTGCGCCGAAGAAGGACACATCAGGTGGCGGTGGCGAGCAGGGCAGCTTGTTCTAGCCCGTTAGGCCCCCACAGCAGGGCCCTTGCAGTCCAGCGGTGTTTCGTCGATGTCATATAGGTGAATATCGAACTCTGCGCTTTCGCCTTCGGCGCGGGCAGAATACTGGCCGGAGCGTTCAATAAAGTGCCAGCATTGGGGGTCCCGTTCGGTGCCGTAGTCAAAGCAGATCAGGTCATTTTTGGCGAACCACTCCCCGTCGAGACATTCCTTTGCGCCATTCATCCAGAGCGAGCGGCGTCTGGTGTAGAATTGCTCTGCCCCGAAAAAGCGACCGTTGCGTTCGAAATAGAGCGTGTTGCCTGTCGTGAGGGCTTCGAATTCCTGCGGCGTGACGATGGTTTCGCTGCTGCTTTGGGCCGAAAGCGGGGCTGTGAGCGCGGCGCATAACGGGATGGTGAGACAGAGTGTTCTAAGCATGGGGTCCACGGGTGGTTGGGTGTTGGCCGAGCCTATGCGCAATCACCGGAGCTTTGCAAACGGGTCGGCGGATTAGGTGTTTTTTCGGTGGCGCATTGCCCACTCGGCCACTTTGGGGTTCATGATGCTGCGCCAGCGGATCGGGTTGAGCGCAATGATCGACATGATGCCCGGACTGTAGGGCAGTTGCGGGGCGGTTTCTTCTGGGTGGTTGGCGAGTTCGGTATAGGGGCGTGCCGGTTTGGCGTGGTGATCGGAATGCAGTGGCGCGTTCAGTGTAAGGTTGCGGGTGAACCAGTGGGGGGCGTTCCAGCTGTGATGGGGGGCGATTGGCATGAAGCGACCGTCTTCTCCCTCGCTGCGGGTGAGGCCGTAGTGTTGTACATAGTCGGTGAGAAGCAACCCTCCTTGGGCCATCAACGCGAGGCCGAGGTAGGTGAACAGTCCGGCCCAGCCAGCCGCCAGCGCGGCGAGGGTCAAGAAAAAGACGCCGCCGAAGATGTAGGTGAAATAGGGGTTCGACACATCAATGCGGCGGCTGTCGGCGGGTAAGCCTCGGCGGGTGTTTTCCGCACTGAGCCCGGCGCGAAAGGAGCCACGCCATGCGCGGCGATAGAAGGTGTAAAAGCTCTCGTTATAGCGGGCGGTGTTGGGATCGAACCGCGTTGCCACATAGGGGTGATGGACGAGCCTGTGGGCCGAAGTATGGTGGCCGAACAGGTGGGAAATGAAGATCCACTTACCAAAAAGGAACGGCAGGCGCTGGCGGCGGTGGATCAGCTCGTGTCCGGTGGCGTTGGATACGGTTGCAAAATAGAGGCCGAAGGCGAGGAACAGCGGGAGTTTGGTTAACAGCGGGTCGGTTTTGATCGCCAGCGCGTATAAGGCGAAGGCGAGGAGTGCGAAATGGCAAATGGCGAGCGCGATCGGAAGCAGATCGTTTAAGGCGCGTTCAACGGGGCTGTCGGGACGGTTTTCAAACAGGCTGTCGATCAGGTGGTTCACGCCAGCAAGCAGAAATAGCGGGAGCAAGGGCCAGAGACCGCCGCGCTGGGCTGCGATCACAAGCAGAAAGGTCGGCAGGAGGGTCACAAGAGCGAAGGCACTAAGGTGTCTGGGCATGGGCATATTTCGTTAGGATGTAGCGGGGATCATAAAACGGTTTGGGCCAGACACAAGTTTCCGACACGCCAGAGCGTTATTCCCTTGAAACCTGTCGCTTTTCGGTTTCGCATCCGAGGGGAAATCGGCTTAGTGTGGCGGCAGAGTGAAGGAGACACGATCATGGCTTTAGACGAGCGTAAGGGCGTTTGGAAATCCGGTAAGGGCAAGGGCCGTCACACGCCCAAAGGCCGTCAGGTTCAGGATGAAGCGCTGGAAGAGGTGCAGGCCCTGTTGGGGGAGCGTCCACGCCGCCGTGATCTGCTGATCGAGCATATGCATCTGGTACAGGATACCTATGGGTGTCTGTCTGCGGCCCATTTGGCGGCTTTGGCAGAAGAAATGAAGCTTTCGCAGGCAGAAGTTTACGAAGTTGCAACCTTTTACGCGCATTTTGATGTGGTTAAGGAGGGCGAACAGGCACCGCCGGATCTGACGATACGGGTGTGTGATTCCCTATCGTGCGAGCTGGCCGGTTCGCAGGAGCTGTTGACTGCGCTGGCGCAAAAATATGCCAGCGGGATGGACGTGCGGGTCTTGCGTGCGCCTTGTATGGGGCGGTGCGACACTGCCCCTGTGCTGGAGCTGGGGCATAACCATATCGACCATGCAACCGTGGAAAAGGTTGAAGCGGCGATTAAGGGTGGTGATACCCACGCGCATCTGCCGGAATACGAGGGGTTTGAGGCCTATCGTGGGGACGGCGGTTATCAAACGCTGGAGACTCTGCGCGGTGGTGGCAAGTCGCCGGATGAATTGCAGGAAGAGGTCTTGCAAAGCGGATTGCGCGGTATGGGCGGCGCGGGTTTTCCGTCTGGCAGGAAATGGTCGTTTGTGCGGATGAACGAGGGGCCGCGTTATCTGGCCGTGAACGGGGACGAAGGGGAGCCGGGTACGTTTAAGGACCGGTATTTTCTGGAACGGGAACCCCATGTGTTTCTGGAAGGTATGTTGATTGCGGCTTGGGCTGTGGAAGCGGAGACATGCTTTATTTATATGCGGGACGAATATCCCGCAGTACTAGAAATTTTGCGGCGGGAAATCGCAGCACTTGAGGCTGCCGGTCTGGTGGCGGCGGGTTATATTGATTTGCGACGGGGTGCGGGCGCCTATATCTGCGGTGAAGAAAGTGCCATGATTGAAAGCATCGAAGGCAAACGGGGTATGCCGCGCCATCGTCCGCCTTTTGTTGCCTCGGTCGGTGTGTTCAATCGTCCGACGCTGGTTCACAACGTCGAGACGCTCTACTGGATTGCAAAAGTGGCGCGCTCGGGGCCTGAGATTTTCGGGGATCACGGGGTGAACGGGCGAAAGGGGATGCGCAGCTATTCCGTTTCGGGCCGTGTGCGCAATCCTGGTGTAAAGATCGCACCCGCGGGAACGACGATCCGATCGCTGATCGACGATTATTGCGGCGGGATGCTGTTGGGGCATACGTTCAAGGCGTATCAGCCGGGGGGGCCGTCTTCGGGGTTGTTGCCTGCCAGTCTGGATGACATTCCGCTGGATTTCGATACGTTGCAGGAACACGGCACGTTCATTGGGTCTGCTGCTGTTGTGGTGCTAAGCGATCAAGACAGTGCGCGGGGTGCTGCGCTGAATATGTTGAAGTTTTTTGAGGACGAAAGCTGTGGGCAATGTACGCCCTGCCGTGTGGGATGTGAGAAGGCGGTGAAGCTGATGCAGAAGGATCAGTGGGACCAGGGCTTGCTGGAGGAATTGTCAGTGGCGATGGTGGATGCGTCTATCTGCGGTCTGGGACAAGCTGCGCCTAATCCGATCCGTTCGGTTATGAAGCATTTTCCGGATGAGGTGTAACGGGGCTTGATGCCGATTGCGTTTTCGTCGGCCGAATTGGGCATTGAGACAGCGATGATTGCACAAGCACTGCTTGCGCTCGGCGGTGTTTGCGCTGCGGTATACTGGGTTGGCTTTTGCTATCGTGGTGAAAGTGCGGTGCGCTCGGTTATTAAGACGGCGAGTGTTGCGTGTCTGGGTCTTGCCGGTTGGATTGCGGGCGCAGAGATGAGCCTGATTGCAGCACTTGGATTTTGTGCGCTGGGCGATTTCGCCTTGTCGCGCAATGGCGAGCGGCTCTTCTTGATGGGGGTCGCCGCTTTTGCGCTGGGACATTTGTTTTATATCACTACGTTTGTAGGCCATCCTGAGAGTGATATCGCGCGACTGGCATTGCAATCGCGTCTTTCGATTGTAATCGGGCTGGGGGTCTTTGGTTTAGGGATGGCGGCAGTGCTGTACCGGATGGCTGGGACGATGCGTTTGGCTGTGGTTGCCTATGTTCCTGTCATCATGGCAATGGGCGGCGCGGCGCTGGTTCTGCCATTTTCAGGTGTGTTCGTCTTGGCGGTATGCGGTGCGGCCCTGTTTGTTCTGTCGGACCTTATTCTGTCACTGGAGTTGTTTGTGCTTCCCGCTGGGAGCCCAATCCTTAGGCTGACGCCTTTTGCAGTTTGGGGTGCCTACTGGTTGGCGCAGGCCCTGTTGCTAGCGGGATTGGTTGCGGCGTGAATGGAATGACGATCTGCGCTGATTCCCTGAACCCGTCTAAAACCTTGCGGAAAAACGGTATAAACCAGACGGGATGGTTGATTGGATGCAGTGAAAAACGCGCGAAATGTTTCTTTAATGGATTGCGAAATCGGGAAAAATCGGGTTTTCTTCCCAATCTGACGTGTGTTTGTGCGGCTATTGGAAAGCATTTGCCTACAGGGTAACTTATGGTATAGCGCGGCACGAGTTAACCGGTGAACGGGGGCCTTTGGGCTTCGTGATCATCTTTTGAGGTGCCTGCTTGCGGGCCAAAGGCGAAGGCAGAGCTTTCGCGCAATATGAGGATAGAAAACATGAGCGACATCGCAGATCGCGTGAGAAAAATCGTTGTCGAGCACCTGAGCGTTGACGAAGATAAAGTTGTTGAAGGCGCATCCTTCATCGACGATCTGGGCGCAGACAGCCTCGATACGGTTGAACTGGTTATGGCGTTCGAAGAAGAATTCGGCATCGAGATTCCAGACGACGCGGCTGAAACCATCCAGTCCTTCGGCGACGCAGTGAAGTTCATTAAAGAAGCTTCTTAAGACCTTTAGTCTTACCCCACAGAATTTTGAAACGCGGTCCCAATCGGGGCCGCGTTTTGCGTTTTGGATTTAAAATGTCGGTGCTGAGTTAGGGGATAGCTTTGAATTAGGGTATCATGATTCTTGGAGATCACGAACCTGGGGAGGCTGTGCCATGATCATTTATCCAACGATTGAATTAAAGGACGGGAAATGTGTCAGCCTGACACGGGGCCGTCTTGAAGAAGCTGCCATCTGGCATGTAGATCCGCTGAGCGTGGCGAAGGGGTTTGCCGATGCGGGTGCGTCCTGGATGCAGGTGACGGATTTCAATGCGATTGAGGGCGGTTCCGAGAATGCGGAACTGGTTGAGGAGATCATTCGCACCGTTGGTATTCCGGTGCAGGTGGCTGGTGGAATGCGCAGTGTCGAGACGGCCGTGCGCTGGATTGAGAAGGGCGCCGGTCGCATTGTGATCGGAACAGCGGCGGTCAAACAGCCGGCGCTGGTGCAGCAACTGGCGCGGGCGTTTCCAGACCAGATCGTCGTTTCGGTGGATTGCTGGCGCGGTCGGGTTCTGACGGACGGCTGGCGGGAAGAGAGCATGTTCGCGCCGATTCCCTTTTTGCGCAGCTATGCCGATGCGCCTTTGGCTGGCTTCCTTGTTACGGATGTGGACGCGGATGTGGAAGATATAGAGGTCGGAGCGTCCGAAATCTCGGTGCTGGCGGCAAGCACACGGCATCCTGTGATTGCAAGCGGCTTGGTGCGCAATCTTGATGATGTATCCATGCTGAAATATGCGGGGCATTGTGACGGTGTTATTATCGGTCGGGCCTTGTTCAACAAAAGCGTTGATTTGCGCAAGGCGCTTGAGGTTGCTGTTCCCGAAGTGGAGGAGATCGCCAGCTTCGTTTGACCCGTTGAGGCCTGTAACGCTTTTGACATTTGACCCTGCCAGTTACTTGCCCAGCGTGGCGCAAGGCTGTAGAGAGGCTGAGAAATAAATAACCAAGATACGAGGGCTAGTATGCGTCGGGTTGTTGTCACAGGTTTGGGTATGGTTTCGCCGCTTGCATGCGGTGTCGAAGAAACATGGAAGCGTTTGCTGGCGGGTGACAGCGCGGCGGGGACTATTACGCGGTTTGATGCGGATCATTTGGCGACCAATTACGCCTGCGAGATTCCGCGCGGGGACGGGTCTGACGGGACGTTCAATCCTGATGACTGGATGGAGCCTAAAGAACAGCGCAAGGTGGATGATTTCATTCTCTATGGCATTGCTGCGGCGACACAAGCTGTTGAGGACAGTGGTTGGACCCCGAAAGACGAAGAAGATTTCCACCGGACGGGTGTTTTGATCGGCTCCGGTATCGGCGGGCTTGATTCCATTGCAAAGACTGCGATCACTTTGAAGGAAAAGGGGCCGCGTCGTGTTTCCCCATTCTTTATTCCAGGTGCGCTGATCAATCTGGTTTCGGGTCAGGTTTCTATCAAATACGGCTTTAAGGGGCCGAACCATTCGGTGGTGACGGCTTGTTCGACTGGAGCCCATGCAATCGGGGATGCGGCGCGGATTATTGCGCTCGATGATGCGGATGTGATGGTTGCCGGTGGGGCCGAGGGCGCGATCTGTGAGATCGGCATGGCTGGTTTTAACGCTTGTAAAGCACTGAGCACAAAGCGTCGGGACGATCCGAAATCTGCGAGTCGTCCTTACGATGCGGACCGCGATGGGTTTGTGATGGGTGAAGGTGCGGGTATTGTTGTTCTGGAAGAATACGAACACGCCAAAGCCCGCGGTGCGAAAATTTACGCCGAGGTGCTGGGCTATGGCATGTCCGGTGACGCTTATCACATCACGGCCCCGTCCGAGGATGGTGATGGCGGGTTCCGTGCCATGAAAGCGGCGCTGAAACGGGCTGGCTTGGAGCCTGCGGATGTTGACTATATCAACGCGCATGGCACATCCACGATGGCGGATACGATTGAGCTGGGCGCTGTTGAGCGTATGCTTGGGGACCACGCCAAGGATGCCACAATGTCCTCGACCAAATCCTCTATCGGGCACCTTTTGGGCGCAGCGGGGGCGGTTGAAGCGATCTTCTGTATTCTCGCGCTGCGCGACCAGATTGCACCGCCGACGATCAATCTGGATAATCCTGCTATTGATAGCACAATCGACCTTGCGCCGAATTCCGCGCGTGAGCGGGAGATTGAAGTCGCGCTGTCGAACTCTTTTGGGTTTGGTGGTACGAACGCTTGCCTGATTATGGGGCGCGCTTCCTAAGCGCCCCTTTTTGGGTCTCGGTAAGATATCTGCCGCACCGGTGAGAGCACTGGCGGCATAGCGGAAAGCGCATAAATGGCACGGCATATTGCGGCGAACTTCGTCAACCTTTTGATTGTTCTGCTGGTAATTGCCGGCGGGTTGTTTTTCTGGGCCAAGGCGGAGTTTACCCGTCCCGGACCTTTGCAGAACTCTATCTATATTGAAGTGCCGCGCGGTGGCACTGTTAGCCGTTTGTCTAAGAGCCTAGAAGAGCAGGGTGCTGTGTCTTACGGGCTGATCATGCGGGTTGCGTCGGATTACAATGGTCAGGCGAGCCAGCTAAAGTTTGGAAATTATGAGATTCCGGCCCGTGCATCAATGGCGGATATTCTGGATATTGTCACCAAGGGCGGGGCGGGATCGTTTCGGTTCCTGGCCAATTATCGCATCGGTATTCGTGGCGCCAAGATGACTTTGTCCGAGCGCGAGCCTGGCACGGGTAAGACCGAAGAGCTGGCGGAGTTTGAAGAAGGTGGGGAACTGCCGGAGCCATATGCCAAACTGGTCGACGCGAAAACGCCGATTGTGTACCGGATTACTGTAGCGGAAGGCACAACAAGCTGGCAGATCGTCGAGAGCCTGAAGCAAGCTGATTTCCTTGGTGGCACGTTTGAGAATGTTCCCCCAGAAGGTATGTTGTCCCCCAATACCTATGAAGTTCGGCGCGGAACGCTGGTGGAAGATGTGGTTGAACAGATGTTCAACGCTCAGGAGCGTATTCTGGCAGAGGAATGGGAAAACCGTGCAGAGGGGCTGCCGTTTGACACGCCGGAAGCCGCACTGGCGCTGGCGTCGATCATCGAAAAGGAAACCGGCGTTGCTGAAGAGCGGGCCGAAGTTGCGGCTGTTTTTGTTAATCGGTTGAACAAGGGCATGAAGCTTCAGATGGATTCGACCGTTGAGTATGGCATCACCAACGGTGAAGGGTTTTTGGAGCGGGGCTTGCGGCGCAGTGAACTGTCCAAGAAGACGCCGTATAACACTTATATCATCGAAGGCTTGCCGCCGGGACCGATCGGGAACCCCGGGCGGGATGCGATCCATGCGACGCTACATCCCAACGAGAGCAACAATCTGTTCTTCGTGGCGGATGGCACAGGCGGGCACGCTTTTGCGGAAACACTGGTAGAGCATAACGCGAATGTTGCGAAATGGCGCAAGATCGAAGCTGAGAAACGGCGCCAGAACAACGGCGGCTGACCCTCTGCGGTCTGTGAGAAATCGTTTCGTATCAAGGGCTTGCTTTGCGCGTTGCGCGGGTGGTGTTGCGTTGGGGTTGCGCGTTTGATTGACTTTGCGACCGCTCCTCGATATACCTTTGGACAAGATGGAAGAAGTGGGTAACGACCCTGGCAGCATTTGCCTTGGGTCGTTTTTTGTTTCTACCGTCCCGGTGATGGCACCGATAGGAACTCTTATAAAATGACAAAGATTGAGAAAGTGGACGTGCAAGCGTTGCCGCTGCTTTTGCGTGAGGCACGAGCGGCTGTTGCTGAATTGCGCCAGCGTATTATCCGTGATCTGTCCGAGAAGACTCCTAAAGCCGAACCTATCACAACTGCGCAGTTGTTGACCCTTGTGAGGGAATACAGCGCCGCAGTTTTGCATGTAACGTCGCTTGAGGCCCACATTGAAAAACATAGCAGCGCCATCCGCGGTGTCGTCCAAGGAGACGCCGTCAACCTTGAAGACGCCAGACGGGAAGTCCTTGACCGACTTGCTCGGTTCCGCGAGCGAAGCGGAGATTGAGGACTTCCTAGCAGGTTTGAGCGATCAGACCTTAATGGCTTTGCCCTATCTGTTTGAATTCTGGGCTTTGCCCCACCAAAGGGCACCGGGTGGCGATTGGGCCAGTTGGGTGATCATGGGGGGGCGTGGTGCGGGCAAGACCCGTGCCGGTGCGGAATGGGTGCGTCAGCAGGTAGAGGGGGCCGAGCCCTTTGATAAGGGAAGCTGTCGCCGCGTGGCCTTGGTTGGGGAGACACTGGATCAGGTGCGGGAGGTTATGGTGTTTGGCGAGAGCGGCATCATGGCGTGTAGTCCGCCGGATCGCAAACCGGAGTGGCATGCTTCCCGTCGGGTTTTGGTTTGGCCAAATGGGGCGGAGGCTTGGGCAATGTCTGCGAGCAGCCCTGAAGCCTTGCGCGGGCCGCAGTTCGATTGCGCTTGGGCAGATGAGTTAGGCAAATGGCGGCGGGGACGTGATTGCTGGGATATGCTGCAATTCGCGCTTCGGCTGGGAGATAAACCCCGCACGCTGGTTACGACGACGCCGCGCAATATCGGGGTGCTGAAGGAAATCCTGAAGGCAGGGGACACGGTTGTCACCCATGCGCCAACGGAGGCGAATAGGGCGAACCTTGCGCCTGGGTTTCTGAAAAAGGTTTACACGGATTACAGCGGCACGCGGTTGGGCCAACAGGAGTTGGATGGCCGGATGCTGGAAGATGCGGAAGGCGCTTTGTGGCCGATGGACCGGCTGGAGGCCTTGCGCAGCGCGGAAGTGCCGGAGTTGGACCGAATTGTGGTTGCGGTTGATCCTCCGGCCTCTGGCAAGTCTACGGCGGATGCTTGCGGGATCGTTGTGGCTGGAATGCAGAAGATCGGTTCAGGGCCGCAGGATTGGCGGGCGTGGGTTCTGGAAGATGCGAGCATCAGGGGGGCCAGCCCTGCGAAGTGGGCGGCCCACGTGGTAGAGGCGGCCCGCAACTGGCAGGCGGACCGAGTTGTGGCTGAGGTCAATCAAGGGGGCGATATGGTTGAAAGTGTTTTGCGTCAGCAAGACCCGCTGTTGGCCTATCGCGGTGTTCATGCGACCCGCGGAAAGTCTGTCAGGGCGGAACCTGTGGCAGCACTTTACGAGCAGGGGCGCGTATTTCACGCGCCGGGTTTGCAGGCGCTAGAGGCACAGATGGGGGATATGACGTTGCTGGGATTTGAGGGCAAAGGATCCCCGGATCGGGTTGATGCATTGGTTTGGGCCCTGACGGATTTGATGATTGATCCGGCGGCGCAATTTAAAAGACCGCAGATACGCCGCTTGTAAGACGGTTTGTAACGCACTGTTTCAAATATAAATTAGGAGTAATTCAGATGGTACTGCAATTTTTGCGCAGTGCGTCCCAGAGGGATGCGCCAGAAGAAAAGGCCTCGGCGGCGGGGCCTGTGATTGCGTTTCACGGTTCGGGGAGGCCTGCATGGTCGGCGCGGGATGTGGGGAGTTTGACGCGCAGTGGATTTCTGGCCAATCCGGTCGGGTTTCGGTGTGTCAAAATGATCGCGGAAGCGGCGGCGGCGGTGCCCTTTGTGGTGAGCGGACGGGAAACGCGGTTTGAGGCGCACCCGCTGATTGATCTGTTGGCGCGGCCTAACGGGCTTCAGGGGGGAGTCGATCTGCTGGAGAGTTTCTACGGGCAGTTTCTGTTGTCCGGTGACGGCTATCTTGAGGCGGCGGGAAGTGGTGCCGGTGGCGGGCCTGCCGAAATTTACGTGCTGCGCTCGGACCGGATGAAGGTGGTTCCGGGCGCTGATGGCTGGCCGGATGCGTATGAATATGCGGTGGGGTCGCGCAAGGTGCGGTTTGATATGGGGGCGGATGTGCCGCCGGTCTGCCATGTGCGGGCATTTCACCCGCTGGATGACCATTACGGTTTGTCCCCGATACAGGCGGCTGCGACTGCGCTTGATGTGCATAACGCGGCGTGCCGGTGGTCCAAGGCGCTGCTGGATAATGCGGCGCGGCCCAGCGGTGCGATTGTGTATCGCGGGGTGGACGGTCAGGGCAGTTTGCAGGCGGATCAGTATGACCGGCTGGTGGAGGAGATCGAGGCTAACCATCAGGGCGCGCGTAATGCGGGGCGGCCCATGTTGCTGGAGGGCGGTCTGGATTGGAAGCCGATGGGGTTCTCGCCGTCAGATATGGAGTTTCAGAAAACCAAGGAAAGTGCAGCGCGCGAGGTGGCTTTGGCCTTTGGTGTGCCGCCGATGCTGTTGGGGCTGCCTGGCGATGCGACCTATGCGAATTATGCCGAAGCGAACCGTGCGTTTTACCGGCTGACGGTTTTGCCGCTGGTCAAGAAGCTGGCAGCGGCTTTGTCGGCGTGGTTGCCAGCGTTTTACGGCGAAGCAGTGCAGTTTTTGGCAGATATGGACGGAATTCCGGCGCTGGCGATAGAGCGAGAGGCGCAGTGGCGGCGTGTGGCCGAGGCGGATTTCCTATCAGATCGGGAGAAGCGTAGGCTGTTGGGCTTGTCCGCTGAACCGGATGAGTAGAGGCGTCGGGTCGCGATATTTGTATGAGCCATTCGAGGCGGCTGCGAAACTGGAAACCCACCGGCAGGTGACGGATGAACGCTGGATCGCGCTGGAGCGGCGGCTTGAGATGATCGAGAGCGCGTTGGAACGGTTGGAGCGGCGGATCTGGTTGGCGGTTTACGGCGTGGTCGGGTTTGTTCTGACGCGCGGGATACTGGTGCTTCTGGATGTGACGCAGCAGGTTTGATGCCCTCTGGCATCGCAAATTAAGGAAACGGGTATGGGATATGGAGAGGGCGCTTGCGCACTTGAGAGGAAGTTTTGTCGGTTTGAGGCGGGCATTGATGTGTCGGAGGGGAGCGAAATCTCGGGCTATGCATCGGTGTTTGGCGCTTCGGATCAGGGCGGTGATGTGGTCCAGAAGGGTGCTTACGGGCGCAGTCTGAAAGCGATGTCGCTGGATGGACGGCGGGTGAAGATGCTCTGGCAGCATGATCCGGGCCGTCCGATCGGGGTCTGGGAAGAGGTGCGCGAGGACGACAAGGGGTTATTCGTCAAGGGGCGCATTCTGGCGGAGGTTCAGGCCGGGGCCGAAGCTTTGGCGCTGATCAAAGCGGGCGCGATTGAGGGTTTGTCTATCGGATATCGAACAATTCGGGCCGAGAAATCCGCAGGTGACGCAAGATTGTTGCACGAACTCGATCTTTGGGAGGTGTCATTGGTAACGTTCCCGATGCTTCCAGAGGCGCGGATCGGACAGGGCGCCAAGGCGGATGATGCGCTGGCGCAGGAGCTGATAGCCACCCTTCAGGCCGCAAAGGCGCAGCTGTCAGACTGACGGACGCCGGCGTTTACCGAATTTTTCAACGACAGTTTTATCAACAGCACAGGATTGATCATGAGCACATCAACCACCCCCATGCCGGATGCACCGCAGGAGGCGAAATCTATGCCTTCTGTTCAGGTGAAGGCGGCGATGGATGATTTTTTGCAGGACGTAACCAAGGTGAATAGCGATTTGAAAAACCGACTTCAGGAACAGGAAAAGAGATTGAACATGCTGGAACGCAAGAACACTGGCGCGCGGCGCCCTGTATTGTCTGCCGTGGCAGAGGTTGAGGTGCCCCATAAGAAGGCGTTTGCAGCGTATCTGCGCAGTGGCGATGACGATGGGATGCGCGCGCTGGATGTAGAAGAAAAAGCGCTCTCGACGGCGGTGTCGGGGGACGGGGGCTATCTGGTTGATCCCCAGACGGCGGATCAGATTGCGGGTGTTTTGCATGCCACAGCGTCTATCCGCGCGATTGCCAATGTGGTGGCGGTGGAGTCCACGGCCTATGATGTGCTGGTGGATCACACCGAACTTGGCGCGGGATGGGCGAGTGAGACCGGTTCGGCCTCAGAGACTTCGACGCCGCAGGTGGAGCGGATTTCTATCCCGCTGCATGAATTGTCGGCGCTGCCAAAGGCGTCTCAGCGGTTGCTGGATGACAGTGCGTTTGACGTTGAAGGCTGGCTGGCGACGCGGATTGCGGACAAGTTTTCCCGTGCGGAAGGGGTGGCCTTTGTGTCGGGCGACGGTGTGGACAAGCCAACGGGGTTTCTGACCTATACGACAGTAGCGAACGACAGTTGGAGCTGGGGTGATCTTGGCTATGTCGCGACCGGTGCGGATGGGGATTTTGCGGCGGTCGATCCCGCAGATGCGATTGTTGATCTGGTCTATTCGCTGGGTGCGCGATACCGCGCCAATGCGACTTTTGTGATGAATTCCAAGACGGCTGGTGCCGTGCGCAAGATGAAGGACGCGGACGGGCGGTTCCTGTGGTCTGATGGTTTGGCCGCGGGGGAGCCTGCGCGTCTGATGGGGTATGCGGTGCTCGTGGCCGAGGATATGCCGGATATTTCCAGCGGGGCCAACGCCGTTGCGTTTGGGGACTTTGCTGCGGGTTATACCGTGGCAGAGCGGCCGGACCTGCGGATTTTGCGCGATCCGTTTAGCGCCAAGCCTCATGTGCTGTTTTACGCCACCAAGCGGGTTGGCGGGGATGTCAGCGACTTTGCGGCCATCAAACTGCTGAAATTCGCCGCGTCTTAAGCGGTTAACAGGATCCCTTTCAGGGATGGTACAACGGGGTTCGCTTCGTTGTTCCTGATGTGTTGCGGGGCGGTTCTGCTGTCCTCCGTCCAGCCGGCCCGCACACATCAATTTATTAAATTTGATCCGTATTGGGAGAATACGCTTATGATTTTGACTGAACTTTCAAGCGTTCCGAGCGGATCGCTGCCTTTGGCATTGCTGAAGGAGCATTTGCGGCTGGGGACTGGGTTTTCTAGCGGGGCGGAGCAGGACGACTTGCTAGAAGCCTATCTGCGTGCAGCGATTAGTGCGGTGGAAGGCCGGACAGGGCTGGTGCTGCTGGAGAAGTCTTTCAACTGGGCGCTGACCGCTTGGCGGCACTATGACCGGCAGGTGTTGCCGGTGCGCCCTGTGCAATCGGTAGATACGCTGACGTTGGTGGACAGGGCGGGTGGTGAGACCGTCATGCCGCCGGAAACCTATCATTTGGAACGGGACAGTCAGAACCCTGCTTTGGTGGCAGTTGGGCTGGCACTGGCGGTTATTCCGGATGGGGGCAGTGCGGAGATTTCTTTTACAGCCGGATATGGCCCTGTCTGGAGCGATGTGCCGCCTGATCTGGCGCGGGCTGTTTTGCTGTTAGCGGCGGAATTCTACGAGCACCGCGCGAGCCGTGAGGGGGCGAGTTTGCCGACTGCGATCCTGTCCCTGCTGGAGCGCTTCCGCAAGGTGCGGTTGTTGGGGGGCGCATAGATGGGGCGGACCGTGGAGTTGAACCGGCAGCTGACGCTGGAGCGGCGGCAGCGGATTTCCGACGGTGCGGGCGGATTTGAACGGGACTGGGTGGCCTTGGGAGAGGTTTGGGCGGACGTGCAGATGCGCAGTGTGCGAGTAACTGAGGTCTCCGCCGGGACGACAGCGCTGGAGCGGCACAGGATCATTGTGCGCGGCGCACCGCAAGGTGATCCGCAGCGACCGATGCCGGGGCAGCGATTTGTCGAAGGGAGCCGGATTTATGGAATTGAATCGGTGGCGGAACATGACAGTGCCGGATTGTATCTGCTGTGCTGGACCCGTGAGGAGGTGCTGACGTGACTTATGCGGTTTCTCATGCGCTTCAGCAGGGGGTGTATCTGGCGCTGACTGGAGATGCGGTGTTGACAGGGCTGGTCGGAGGCAACGTGTTTGATGCGCCGCCAAGCGGGGCAATACCGGATCTGTATGTCATGCTCGGGGATGAGCAGGCGCGGGATCGTTCCAGCGGGTCGGCGGGGGCGGCCTTGCACGATCTGGACGTTCGCGTGGTGTCTTCGTCGGCGGGATTTGCCGGAGCAAAGCAGGTGGCGGCGGCGGTGTGTGATGCGGTGATCGGTGCGGACATTGTTCTGGCGCGGGGGCATTTGGTTTCGCTGTCTTTTCGGGCGGCGCGCGCTGTGCGGGAAGGCAGTCCGGAACAGCGGCAGATACGTCTGAAGTTTCGCGCCTTCGTGGAAGACAGCTGAACGGCGTTGGGTCGATTTCAGAAAACATTGCAGTAACAAAATTACAGAAATTAGGAGAGATTGATGACGGCACAGAACGGGAAAGATCTGCTGATTAAAGTGGATATGGATAATGCGGGCAGTTTTGAGACTCTGGCGGGTCTTCGTGCGTCGCGTATCTCATTTAATACAGAAACGGTTGATGTGACTGCGCTGGACAGCACGGGGGGCTGGCGCGAGTTGTTGGCGGGTGGCGGCGTGAAAACCGCGAGCATTAGCGGTTCCGGTGTGTTTCGCGATGACAGCACGGACGAGCGGGCGCGGCAGATTTTCTTTGACGGGCAGATACCGGATTTTCAGGTGGTGATACCGGATTTCGGGATCGTTGAGGGCGCGTTTCAGATTACCTCGCTTGAGTATGCGGGGCAGTTTGACGGGGAGGCGACCTATGAGATGGCCTTTGCTTCGGCTGGTGCGCTGGCTTTTTCGGCGATCTGATGGGGAACCCTTATCGCGGAGAGGTGGTGCTGACGGTTGATGGTGTCGAGCGCGTGATGCGGTTGAGCCTTGGTGCGTTGGCTAAACTAGAGGCGCGTCTGGGGGCTGAGGGGGTGTTGCCGCTGATTGAACGGTTCGAGCGGGGGGCGTTCAAAGCGGACGACCTTATCGCGCTTTTGTGGGCCGGATTAACGGGCGCCGGCTGGGAGGGTAGCGAGACTGATTTGCGGCAGGCCGAGATTTCCGGCGGCGCGATGGGGGCTGCGCGGGCGGCGGGGTTGTTGTTGCGGCTGACCTTTACCTTGCCGGAGCCTGCGGATGATTGACTGGGCGGGATTAATGGCGCTGGGGCTGGGTCAGTTGCGCCTGTTGCCAGACCAGTTCTGGGCGCTGACGCCGGTGGAGTTGATGATGATGGCGGGTGTGGCGCCGGGGGTGACGCCGGGGCTGAGCCGTGCGCGGCTTGATGCGCTCTGCGTGCAATTTCCTGACACGTAAGACCAACAGAAAGGACCAAGCATGAGTGATTATGGATCTGATCTGGAGACGCTGGAAAACCAGCTGGAGTCTCTGGAGAGCAATATTTCTGCCACGGCGCAAATGTCGGCTGTTTTCCAGCAGGAGTTGAACGGGATGCAGACGAGTATCTCGGTGGCGGAGAAGGAGGCGCGGGGGTTGTCGTCTTCTTTGTCTAAAGGGCTGCGAGGGGCTTTCGGGGATGTGATCCTTGAGGGGGCAAAGTTTTCCGATGTGCTGGAGTCGCTGGCGCAGCGGATGATCCGCAGCACGTTTAGTCAGGCGATGTCGCCTGTGACAGATGCCATCGGGGGGGCGCTGAGCGGGGGCGTCAATTCAATCCTTGGCAGTATTTTTCCAAGCGCGAACGGGAACGCTTTTGTCGGGGGGCGAGCGACGGCCTTTGCCAAAGGCGGTGTTGTGGGAGGGCCGACTGTCTTTCCTATGCGCGGTGGAATGGGATTGATGGGAGAGGCAGGACCGGAGGCGATTATGCCGCTGCGCCGCGGGGCGGACGGGCGGCTGGGCGTTGAAGGGGCCGGAGGGGGCAATGCGGTAAGCGTCACGATGAATATCACAACACCGGACGCCGAGAGTTTCACACGGTCCCAGACCCAAGTGGCAGCAGGGATCAGTCGGGCCATCGCCCGTGGCAACCGGAATCAGTAGGAGTACACATCTTGAACTTTCATGAAGTCAGATTTCCGGCCGGATTGTCTTTCGGGTCAACCGGCGGGCCGGAGCGGCGCACCGAGATCGTGACGCTTAACAGCGGCTATGAGGAGCGTAACAGCCCGTGGGCCCATGCGCGGCGTCGGTATGATGCGGGGGTTGCCATGCGCTCTACCGATGATCTGGAGGCTGTAATCGCGTTCTTTGAAGCGCGGCGGGGGCGGTTGTTCGGGTTTCGCTGGAAGGACTGGACGGATTTCAAAAGTTGTCTGGCCTCTCGGGAGCCTGTGTTTGCGGATCAGGAGATTGCGGTGGGGGATAGTGTGAGCTCGGACATTGCGCTGTGCAAAACTTACAGGTCTGGGGAGACCACCTATTGCCGCGCAATTTCCAAGCCGGTTCAGGGCACTGTGTCTGTCGGGGTTGGTGGTGCGGAAGTGTTTGAAGGCGAACATTATGATGTGAATTATGCGACCGGTGTAATCAGCTTTTACGAAGCGCCGCCAGAAGCTGCGCTGGTGACGGCGGGGTTTGCCTTTGATGTGCCGGTGCGATTTGACACGGATCGTTTGGAGATGAGCATGGCCAGCTTTGCCGCCGGATCAGTCCCAAGTGTCCCTGTGGTGGAGGTGCGGGTCTGATGCGAACGATCGGCGAGGTGATGCAAAAGCATCTGAACGGTGGTGCGACAACGCTGTGTCGGGCTTGGGTTGTGCGGCGCAGGGACGGGCGCGTGTTCGGGTTTACCGATCACGACACGGATTTGATGATTGAGGGGGTGTTGTGTGAGGCATCCTCGGGGATGGATGCGAGCGCGGTGGAGAGCTCTACTGGACTGGCGGTGGATAACTCGCAGGCTGTAGGGGCGCTGAGTTCGCTGGGGATCAGTGATCTTGACATAGAAACGGGGCGGTTTGACGGGGCTGAAGTGTTCCACTGGTTGGTGAACTGGCAGCAGCCCGAACAGACCATTCTTCAGTTTCGCGGCACCATTGGGGAGGTGCGTCGGGGGAACGGTGCTTTCGAGGCAGAGTTGCGCGGGTTGAGCGAGGCTTTGAACAAACCCGTCGGTCGGACGTATCTGCGCCAGTGTGACAGGCTGCTCGGGGACGTGAAATGCGGTGTGGATTTGTTTGCCGAGGGATTAGTGGCGGAGGACGCTGTGGATACCTCTAAGGGTCGGCGGGTGATTGAGTTGAAACATCTGAGCACGTTTGAGGAAGACTGGTTCGCGCAAGGGAAGGTCACATGGCTGAGCGGGCCGAACGAAGGGGCCGAGGGGTTGGTAAAGGTCGATTACCGCCGCGGGCCGGTCCATGTGGTGGAGCTGTGGGAAGAGACACGTTTTCCGATTGGGAACGGCGATCGGATACGGTTGCATGCAGGATGCGACAAGCAGGCGGGCACCTGTCAGGAGAAATTCGGTAACTTCTTCAACTTTCGCGGTTTTCCCCATATGCCGGGTGAGGATTTCAGCCTGACCTATCCGATTGCGGGACGTCCGATGGACGGCGCGCGGCGCGCTTAAATGACACCTGAAATGCGAGAAAAAATCCTCGACGCGGCGCGGAGCTGGATCGGCACGCCTTATCGCCATCAATGCAGTGTGAAGGGGCAGGGCGCGGATTGTCTGGGGCTGCTGCGTGGTGTGTGGCGAGAGGTGCTTGGGGCGGAGCCTGAAGCTGTTCCTGCCTACACTGCGGATTGGTCGGAACCTTCGGGGCAGGAACGGTTGTGGCGCGTGGCGCGGCGGCATTTGGTGGCTGTGCCTGTCTGTCCTGCACGGGCTGGCGATGTGGTGTTGTTCCGGATGCGTCGGCGTGGAGTGGCCAAGCATCTGGGTTTTCTGGGGCCAGCCAAGGCGGGTCTGCCAACGGTTTTACATGCCTACAGTGGCAAGGGGGTGGTTGAAACGCCTCTGACGCGCGCTTGGTCCCGTCGGATCGTAGCGCAATTCGAATTTCCCGAGAGGAGGGGCTAATGGCGACGATATTGTTATCAGCAGCGGGTGCTGCGATCGGTGGCACTTTCGGGGGCACTGTGCTGGGTTTAACGGGGGCGGCGATTGGCAAGGCTGTCGGGGCAAGCCTTGGCGGGGTAATCGACCAGAAAATCCTCGGCTCTGGCAGTCAGGTGGTCGAGACCGGACGTTTGGAGAGTTTCCGTCTGCAAGGGGTGAGCGAGGGCGCGGCTGTGCCACGGGTCATGGGACGCGCGCGGATTGCGGGGCATCTGATCTGGGCGAGCCGGTTTGAGGAACATGTGAACACGCAAACATCGGGCGGTGGCAAGGGTTCAGGCGGGGCTAAGGTAACGACGAAGGCTTATTCCTATACGGTCAATGTTGCGTTTGCGCTGGGCGAAGGCGTTGTGGATAAAATCGGACGGATTTGGGCGGACGGGCAGGAGGTCAGCCGCGATGGTCTGTCGATTGCGTTTTATCGCGGAGATGAAACGCAGGCGCCTGATCCGACCATTGCGGCGATTGAGGGGCTTGAGAATGCGCCAAGCTATCGCGGGACGGCGTATATTGTGTTTGAAGACCTTGATCTCGGGCCGTTCGGAAACCGGATTCCCCAGTTTAACTTCGAGGTGTTTCGCAAGGCACAGCCTGAACACGCAACGCTGGATGATCCGTCGCGGGATATTACCGGTGTTTGTCTGATACCGGGTACGGGGGAGTATTCGCTGGCGGTGACGCCAGTGGAATATCCGGGCGATTTCGGGGACGGGGCTTTTGCCAATGTGAACTCTCCGCGGGGGGACACCGATCTGGTACATGCGCTGGAGGATCTGGCGCAGGACGTGCCGAATATCGCTTCTGTTTCGCTCGTGGTGAGCTGGTTCGGAGATGACCTGAGGTGCGGGTCTTGTAGCCTGACGCCCCGTGTGGAGCAGACGGAGGTGGACGGCGATCCGATGCCTTGGGTGGTCTCTGGCGTGCCCCGTTCGGCAGCCAGTCTGGTCAGTTTTGACGGGGGGCGGCCTGCCTATGGTGGGACGCCTGCGGACGGGGCGGTGTTGGAAGCGATCGAACACATGAAAGAAGTTGGGCAGAGTGTTGTTTTCTACCCTTTTATCCTGATGGATGTTCAGGATGGGAACGGGTTGCCTGATCCATATTCCGATGATCCTGACCAGCCTGTGATGCCTTGGCGCGGACGGATTACGACGGCGAAAGCGGCTGGTCAGGACGGCACCAGTGACAAAACACCAGCGGCAGAGGCGGAGGTTGCTGCCTTCTTCGGGACTGCGGCTGTTTCGGATTTTTCTGTCGTCGAAGGGGCTGTGAATTACAGCGGCCCTGCGGAGTGGAGTTATCGCCGGTTTATTCTGCATTACGCCCATCTGTGTCTTGCGGCGGGCGGGGTCGAGGCCTTCAACATTGGTTCGGAAATGCGCGGCTTGACGCGGATCAGGGATGGTGTGAACAGTTTTCCCGCTGTGCTGGCCTTGCAGCAGCTGGCACAGGATGTGCGGGCGGTGTTGGGGGCTGAGGTCAAGATCGGCTATGCAGCGGATTGGTCGGAGTACTTCGGCTATCATCCGGCTGACGGATCGGGGGATGTATTATTCCACCTTGATCCGCTTTGGGCGCAGGCAGAGATCGACTATATCGGGATCGATAATTACATGCCGCTGGCGGATTGGCGGGATGAATTGGGTCATCTGGATGAGGGCGAGGGCTCCATCTATTCCGTGGACTATCTGCGCAAGAATGTAGCGGGTGGTGAGGGGTTTGACTGGTATTATGCCGATGCGGCTGGGCGGGACGCGCAGGACCGCATTCCGATAACGGATGGCACTTACGGAGAGCCTTGGGTGTTCCGCTACAAGGATTTGGTCAGTTGGTGGAGCAAGGAGCATTACAACCGTTTGGGCGGTGTCCGGCAGAGCGTTCCGACAAACTGGCAGCGCAAATCCAAGCCGATCCGCTTTACCGAACTGGGATGTCCTGCGGTGGACAAGGGAGCGAACCAGCCGAATGTGTTTTTCGATCCGAAATCATCAGAATCCGCGTTGCCGTATTATTCGGACGGGGCAGTCGATACTTTGATGCAGGCACAGTACTTGCGCGCCACCTACGGGCATTGGCTGGAGGCCGGTAATAACCCCGTGTCGGACGTGTATTTCGGGCCGATGGTGGATATTGTGAACAGCCATGTCTGGGCATGGGACGCGCGGCCCTGGCCGGATTTTCCGAACCGGCTGGATGTGTGGAGCGATGGTGACAATCACGGGCGCGGGCATTGGATCACGGGGCGGTTTTCGGATCAGTCGTTGGGGGCGATTGTGTCTGAAGTCTGCGAAATTTCAGGACAGCAAAACATTGATGTATCAGAGCTTTACGGGTCGACTATCGGCTTTGCCATGACCTCGGTAGAGACAGGACGGCAGAGCTTGCAGCCCCTGATGCTGGCGTATGATTTTTCTTGCGCTGAAGTCGACGGTAAGCTGGGCTTTAAAAACCGGAGCGAGCAGATTGCTTTCACTGCGGTGCCCTCAGATCTCGTGGTGGTGGGGGGGGCTTCGGTCATCGCTAAAACCCGTGCGCCGGAGGCTGAAACTGCGGGGCGTGTGCGGGTTTCGTTCTGGGATGAAACGCGGGATTACCAGACTGCCACGTCCGAATTTATTCTGTCGGATGATATCAGCCGCTCCACGTCCCATGTGTCGCTTCCTGTCGCGCTGCGGCCGGGTGCGGGGGCCAATCTGGCGAGCCGCTGGCTGGTGTCGGCGCGGGTGGCGCAGGATGAAATAAAGCTGTCCTTACCGCCAAGTGTGCTGGGGCTGGTTGCAGGTGATGTCATCAAACTTGAGGATGGGGGAACGGTTGGGACCTACAGAATTGAGCGGATCGCAGAGCAGGGCGCGCGCGAAGTAGAGGCGGTGCGGGTTGAACAGTCTGTTTATAAACAGAAAGACGCAAGTTCCACCATCGGGATGGTTTCGGTGCTTCAACCAACGCGGGGTGTCGTGCTGCGCTTTCTGGATTTGCCGATACTTGAGGCCGATCAGGAGTCTACCGCGCCTTACGTGGTGGCTGCAGGGGCGCCTTGGCCGGACAGTGTGGCGGTGTTCAAATCTGCAAGCGATGAAGGCTATGTGCTTGATACCGTGATTGAAACGCCCGCAAGGATCGGGCGGACATTGACAGATCTTCCCTGCGGGCCTGTGGGGCTTTGGGATGAGGTGAATTCGGTTCGGGTAAAGATTTCAAGCGGTGCCTTGGACGGACGTAGCGCGTTGGACGTGCTGAACGGTTCGAACGGTGTCGCAATCGGGACGGGAGCGGCGGTGGGGTGGGAGTTGTTCCAATACCGCGACGCTGAGCTACAAACCGACGGCAGTTATATTTTGCGCGGTTTGTTGCGGGGGCAGTTGGGCAGCGATGCCGAGATGCCGGACGTTTGGCCGCAAGGGTCCGAACTGGTGTTTCTGGACCGGATACCCGACCAGCTGCAGCATCGGGAAGCGGATCGCGGGATCGAGAAATACTACCGAAGTGGGCCGACTGGTAAGCCTGTCGGAGATCCGACCTATGCTACGCGGACCGAGAGCTTTGATTTGGTGGCGCTGCGGCCCCTGTCTCCGGTGCATCTGCAAGGGATGCGGGACAGTTCGGATACCATCCATGTAAGCTGGATCAGGCGTACACGAATCGACGGGGACAGTTGGGAAGGGCTCGACGTGTCCTTGGGAGAGGCACAGGAGCTTTACCGCGTTGAAATTCTTAGTGGTTCGGAGGTTGTTCGCAGCGAATTGGTTGAGACCGCCGAATGGGGTTACTCCGCTGCGATGCAGGTTGAGGACGGGGTTTCAAGTGAGGTGTTCGTCCAAGTTGCGCAGGTGTCCGAGAAATTCGGTGTCGGGGCAATCTCGACCTTAACTGTGCAGATTTAACGGATCAGGAGGATGTTATGCGGGCTGTGTTGCATCAGGACATTGTCGCGCTAGCCTGCTGTCTGCTGGCTCTTCCGAGCGCGCAGCGTAAATGCGCTGCGAGGCGTATCGTGGCCTTTACGGCGCGTGCGGACCGGTATCGGAAATGCAAAGGCCGCGCGCATCCACTCTATGGCAACGGGACGCTACAGTCCTGTTGCCAGTCGGTCCCCAAAGCGCAAGAGCGGCGATTGGATGACCCTGATTACGGGGACTGTTTGATCCGTGCTTTGGAAACCGTTTTGGCGTTCCGCGCCGGACTCGCCAACAGCGGTTAAACCGTATGGACACAGGGCGAAGTTGTTAAAACACCCGATATTGTGATGACCTCCATCACAAATCCAAAATTGTATTTGGCGGGAATGTCGCGTAGGTCTGAAGTAACCAGCTTTTACGCGAGATCAAAAAATGACACAAAATGCCCAGAAAATCGCGGAACTTGACCCGGTTTGGTCCCGTATCCGCACCGATGCAGCGCAAATGGTCGAGGAAGAACCAATTCTCGGCGGTCTTGTCCATTCCGGCGTGCTGCACCACAACTCCCTTGAAAAAGTTCTCAGCTATCGCATGGCGCTGAAGATTTCGTCTGACGAGATGCCGACGCAGATCCTGCGCGAACTGATTGACGAGGCTTACGCCAGCGATCCCACCTTGGGAGAGGCGGCGCGTGCGGACCTGACAGCGGTTTTTGAACGGGACCCTGCCTGCCATCGACTGATACAGCCGATCCTTTTCTTTAAAGGATTTCAGGCGGTTCAGGTTTACCGCGTGGCCCATTGGTTGTGGATGAACAACCGCCACGGAATGGCCCAGTTCTTCCAGATGCGGTCATCCGAGGTGTTCGGAGTGGATATTCATCCGGGCGCGGTTGTTGGACGTGGGATCATGATTGATCACGCCCATTCGATCGTGATTGGCGAAACGGCTGTGGTCGGGGACAATGTTTCTATGCTGCATTCCGTGACGCTTGGCGGTACGGGCAAAGCGGATGGTGACCGGCATCCCAAGATCGAAAACGGCGTGTTGATCGGGGCCGGTGCCAAAGTGCTTGGCAATATTCGCATCGGGTATTGCAGCCGGATCGCAGCGGGTTCTGTGGTGCTTCAGGAAATTCCGCCCTGCAAGACAGTTGCCGGGGTTCCGGCCAAGATTGTCGGAGAGGCCGGTTGTTCACAGCCATCGCAGTCAATGGATCAATTGCTGAATTATCAGTAAGCTTCGCAATGCAACATATTGAAAGTGTTGTTATAATGTTAGGCGCTTCCGCAATTGGGTGGCGCCTAATTTTTTATGCCATCAAAGTCACTATGAGAGACCAGTCCGAATTCTTCTGCCGTTGTTTTGGCGACAATCCCAGAGTCTAGGTTTAGTTTGCGCTGGTATAGTTTGACCGCAATTTTGGTTTCTTCATCCATCCAGCCTGTCAAAGTACCGGAATAGAATCCCCGTGCTTTAAGCGCGCGTTGCAGACTTTGCACAAAATTTTCCGTATATTTATGAGGACACACCGCCGGAAACCATTGCTCGCTTCGGGGGGTAACGATCCGCTGCATGGTCATCGTTTTGAATGTGGCCTTGCGAATGATTGTGGTTTTACCGGTTTCCAGATCAACCGCCAGACGGGCAGGTTTGAGCGGTATCTTCTCGGTGACGGTCTCTATCACTGCGGGCGTAAATTCATGCCCGAAACAGTCGGTGGGTCCGGCATTTTTAGGCAGTTTGGCATGATCGGGATGGGTCAGTCTGGACACGATCTGTCCGCCTTGCGCGACGGTGGCACAGGACAACATGGCCAGCGTGGTCAAAGAAAGAATATGCCTGCGGTGTGCCATCTGCGGTCTCGTTTTTGTTGGAAATTAAACGGGTCGACCATTAAGACAAGCGTTTTGTGACTCAGCCCCGGTTTTCGGCGGCTTTTGTTGCGGTGATGTCGTCGGGCCCCGTCAGTCGGTCCAGCAGGCCAGAGATGTCTTCAATATGCTGGGCAATCACATGCACCACTTTCCCCTCGCGCTGGATTTTGCCCGTTACACGCAAAAGCCGGCCCGCAACCACGGCACGGCGGAAGCGTTGGTAGACATTCTGCCAGACGATGACATTGCAAATTCCTGTTTCATCTTCGAGGGTTATGAAAATGACGCCCTTAGCTGTCCCAGGCCTTTGACGCACCAGAACCAGCCCCGCCACACAGATCAACGCGCCTTGAGGAGGCTCTTTCAGGCGGTTATGGGGCAGGGCATGGGGTGGTCGGGGCCAGAGATTGGATTTGCGCATAAGAACAAATATAGAACATTTAGTCGACGCGCGCAATAAACCGCGTGGAGATGTGAAAAGCACTGGTCCTCAAATCTTTCGCTGATACAAAAGGCTGCGAAAGACTCTGACCAGCCAAGGGACTGATAGCATGGCCAAGATCACATACGTTGAACATAACGGGACGAAACACGAAGTTGACGTGGCAAACGGCCTGACCGTCATGGAAGGCGCGCGCGACAACAACATTCCGGGCATCGAGGCGGATTGCGGCGGGGCTTGTGCCTGTTCCACCTGTCACGTTTACGTTGACGGTGCTTGGACAGACAAACTGCCGCCCAAGGATGCGATGGAAGAAGATATGCTGGACTTCGCGTGGGAACCGGATGCGGACCGCTCCCGTCTGACCTGCCAGTTGAAAGTGACCGATGAACTGGACGGGCTGGTTGTCCAGATGCCAGAGAAGCAGATTTGATCCTTCGATCGACAATTACCGCAATGGCCGTCCTCTTGGGCGGCCTTCCTGTTTTCGGACAAGATCAAAGCCCGCAGGCACAGCGGTTCTGCCAATCCGGACAGGTCGATTGCTTTTCGGGCACTACAGCCCGCTATTCGGGGCCGACTGACAGGTACCCGCATGGCGTGCTCGGCGATAATCTGGAATGGAGCCGCCTTACGGTTACCGCCTCAGATCCCGCAAGCAGTTACGAAATCCAACTGCGATCCGAAGTGTTTGAGGATGTCGCCCCGCGGCTTGCCGATCTGGACGGCGACGATGTTCCCGAAGTTGTCGTGGTTCAATCCCATCCTCGAAAAGGCGCACAACTCGCGATTTACGGGCCGGCAGGCAAGCGGACTGCAACGCCTTATATCGGCACACGATACCGCTGGCTGGCACCCGTAGGAATCGCCGATTTCAACGGCGATGGAGCGATAGATCTGGCTTACGTAGATCGTCCGCATCTCTTTAAAGGTCTGCAAATCTGGAGCTATCGCGACGGTAATCTACACGAAGTTGCCACCGTGCCCGACCTGACAAATCACAGCATCGGTGAAGAAACCATCGAAGGCGGATTGCGCTATTGTGACGGTCGCCCCGAGATAGTCCTGGCCGATGGAGGACGGGCTTGGGTTGTTGTCGTTTACCACCAGTCCGGCGCGTTTGTGCGCCAGACCCTCGGCCCTTATTCCCCTGACGCCGTCAAAGCCGCCTTGTCGCGCTGCTAAACAATTCTGCGAAAGCGGACTTGGCTGATGGCAAGTCCCAGCAGGATCAATCCCAAGGCCCATAGGAACTGGCCGGGCAGGGGCTCGCCCAGCAACAATACGCCAAAGACAACGGCCCAGACCGGAACCTGGTAATTCACCATCGACAGAAAGCTGGGCCCGGCAGAGTTAATCACAGTCACCAGCATGATTGTTGCCAGTGCTGTCGGAAACACTCCAAGATATAGGACACCCCAGATCGCCTCACCAGTTGGCGCATGTGGCACCCCTTCAATCAAGAAGGCCAAAGGCACCATGATGCCGCTGGCCAGCAGAAGGGCGCCAGCCGCAAACCCCATGTTCGACACGGGCGGACAAAGGCGTGTGATGATAGACCCGATCGCATAACAGCTCGCAGCCGCGACACAGGCAAGCCGCGCAATCCCTTCCAGATCAGCACCTGACAGGCTCAGCGCGTCAATCCCGATCAGCACAATTGTTCCTGCGAAACCAACACAAAACCCGATGATTTTACGCAGGCTCATCTGCTCTCCGGGCACCAACAGAAATGCGAGCGGCAGAACCAGCAATGGCACGACTGCCATGGTGATCCCCGCAAACCCTGACGTCACCCGCAGTTGCCCCCAGCTTAGCAGGGTGAAGGGAATTGCGTTTGAAAACAACGCCATACCCAGACAATGCAGCCAGATCCGTTTTCCGTTCGGCCCCGACCACGCAGGCAACGTCCGCCCCAGCGCATAGATCATCACCGTCAGCGCAACCGCCCCGAGCGCGATCCGCAGCGCAGCAACCGTAAATGGCCCGAACCCGGAAAGCGCAAATTTGGACCCCATAAAGGAAGCGCCCCAGATCATGCCCAACAGCAGCAGAAGGCTCCAATTCAAAAGGCCGCGGGAGTGAGGGGCTGTCATGGCAATATCCTTAAATTAAGACTACCACATAACGCCCTAATCCTCCGGGCGCATCCCTTTTTGTACTCCTGTAGAAAACAGCTTCAATGATCCCGAAATACTCATTCCCGACATATCCCTATCGGGACAGCTTCTCTGACAGGAAGTCCACGAAAACCCTGATCTTTGGCGCCAGATTCCGTTTTTCCGCGTAAATCACCGCGACATCCGCGTGGGGCTGTACGTAATCCGGCAAAACCCGCACCAGACGGCCCGTTTCCAGATCCTTATCCACGATAAAAGTCGACAGCCGCGAGACCCCCAACCCGTTGAGCGTGGCGCGGTAGATCACATCGGCGGAGTTGCCAAAGAAATTACCCGTCACCTCAATCTTCTCCGGCCCATCGGGTCCAATCATTTCCCACGTGTTGCGTCGCCGGATTTTGGTGACTTGCAGACAGTTGTGCTGGGCCAGTTGTTCCAGCGTTTCCGGCATCCCGTAGTGGTCAAGATACTCGCGCGATGCACAGATCATTCGCTCGTTGGTAAAGATCCGCCGCGCGATCACGTTTGGATTGTCCATCTGCTCTGCAAAACGCACCGCAGCGTCGAGATCCTCTGCTTCTATGTCAGCACTGCGATCTGACAGTTCCAGTTGCAGCGACACCTCTGGGTAAAGGTCCAGAAACTCCGGCATCAGGGGGATCAGGCGGGCTTTGCCGAATGCGACCGAACTGATGACTTTCAACAAACCGCGGGGTTGTCCTTCGGCCTCATCCACCTCCTCGGTAGCATCGCGGACCAGTGCAGCGATCTCGGCGCATTTCGCATAGAAATCCCGCCCCGTGTCCGTCAGCAGAATGCCGTCTTTCGTGCGGTGGAGCAATCGCGTGTGCATCCGGTCTTCCAGCTGGCTGATCTGTTTGCTGACCGAAGAAGGCGTCCGCCCCAAGCTGCGCGCAGCCCCTGAAAAGCTGCCGCTGTCGACAACTTTCGCGAAAACCACCATTAATCCTGCCGTATCCATGTCTCTTGACCTGTTTCCAAAATGGCAAACCCGTTGTGACAACATCTAGTGTTGTTTTGTCAGATGTCCCACGATATTACTGCATTGCAGCAGAGATTTCTGCGGCGCAGCATAAAATGGAGGCACCGACCTTCGCAACGCTGAAATAGAATGCAGAATACAAACGCATCCACCTCCTCCCGGATGTCGTTTGTTCTAAGTGGCCCTCCCGTATCCTCCTCCCACGGGAGGGCTATTTTCTCCAAAATGCAATCAAAGCGCGGCTCTGGCTGATCGCGATTCCCCCAAGAACCAACCCCATGCCCAGATACATCGACAGGGTTATTGTCTCGCCGAGCAACAAAGCCCCGAAGGCTACGGACCAGAGCGGAACCATATAGCTGGTCAGGCTCATAAATACTGAACCGGCGGACTTGATGATACGCACGCGCATCACAGCCCCGACAGCTGTGGGGATCAGGGCCGCGTAAAGCAGGGCATAACCGGCGGGTGTCGCAAGGCTTTGGGGTACGCCCTCTAGCACGATGGCAATAGGAACCAACACGATGGTTCCGACCCAAAGAGTAGCAGCCGCAAACGCAAGCTGAGGCATGGGCGGGCTGCGCCGCGTGATTATGGACCCGATTGCATACATCGCAGCGGTCCCAACACACGCCAGTTGGCCCAAAGTCTCCAGATCACGGCCCGTTGACGACAAGGCTTTCGGACCCATCAATACAATCAGCCCGATAAACCCGACGACAAATCCCGCAATCCGTCTCGGCCCGATGCCTTCCTCTTTGGAAAATACCGCAGCGAGCGGCAGGATCAGCAACGGAACAGCGCCCATAGAAATTCCAGCAAAGGCCGATGGCACATATTGCTGCCCGAAAGCCAGCAACGCCATGCCGGCCGCAACCGAGGTTAGCCCGAATGCAATGATAAACAGCCAGTTCCGCATCCCTTTGATCTGATGCAATCCCTGACCCATCAGCGTGCCAAGAATCGTAATCGCCACCGCAGCGATCCCCACACGCCCAGAGGCAACCCACCACGGGCCAAACCCGTCAAGCGCCAGTTTTGTAGACAGAAAGGCACCGCCCCAAATGGCGCCAAGGGCAATGATGGACAGCCAGTTGATCAGGCCGGGGTTCTGCGGGGAAGGGGTCATGTTATTCCATGTAAAGGACGTGCTGGTGCATTGTGAATGCGTTGCTAATAACTGTCTAAAGGTGTCTTTAATCTATTCGGGTGGACCCAAAAGGCAAAAAGGGCACCGCTTGCGATGCCCTTCCCGTTTATTCCAAACACGTTAATCCCGCGTTTAGTTTTTGGCTTTATCAACCATCTTACCAGCAGAAATCCACGGCATCATGCCGCGCAGGGTTTCGCCAACTTGTTCGATCTGATGCTCGTCGTTGATACGACGTGTCGCTTTAAAGGATGGTTGACCAACAGCGTTTTCCAGCATGAAGTCGCGCACGAATTTGCCAGACTGGATGTCTGTCAGAACGTCTTTCATGCGCTGCTTTGTTTCAGCGTATGGCAGGATGCGCGGGCCGGAAACATACTCGCCATACTCTGCAGTGTTGGAGATGGAGTAGTTCATGTTGGCGATGCCGCCTTCATAGATCAGGTCCACGATCAGTTTGGTTTCGTGCAGACACTCGAAGTAGGCCATTTCTGGCTCGTAACCGGCTTCTACCAGTGTTTCAAAACCCATGCGGATCAGTTCAACGATACCGCCACACAGAACAGCTTGTTCACCGAACAGATCGGTTTCGCATTCTTCGCGGAAGTTTGTTTCGATGATGCCGGAGCGTCCGCCACCGATTGCGGAACAATAGGACAGGCCGATTTCCAGCGCCTTGCCGGATGCGTTTTGGTCAACAGCGACCAGACAGGGAACACCGCCGCCTTTGGTGAATTCGCCGCGCACTGTGTGGCCAGGACCTTTTGGCGCCATCATGATCACGTCAACGCCAGCTTTAGGTTCGATCAAGCCGAAGTGTACGTTCAGACCGTGTGCAAAAGCGATCGCTGCGCCGTCTTTGAGGTTGTCGTGGACGTATTTCTTGTATGTTTCAGCCTGCAATTCATCGGGCATTGTGAACATGATCAGGTCACACCAAGCCGCAGCTTCGGCAATGCCCATAACTTTCAGGCCTTCGCCTTCAGCTTTCGCAGCAGATGCAGAGCCTTCACGCAGCGCAACAACAAGGTTCTTCGCACCGGAATCGCGCAGGTTCAACGCGTGGGCGTGCCCCTGAGAGCCGTAGCCCAGAATAGCGACTTTCATGTCCTTGATCAGGTTAATGTCGCAATCGCGATCGTAATATACACGCATGATTTTCTCCTCAAACTGCGGTTCTGGCAGCAGAATAGGGATTTCTTGGCAAAACGGGGGACGGATTTGTCGGTAAAATCCTGAAATGAGGTAATTGTTATTCTCGATTGTTGTTGATATTGAATAATCCATGCAAGATATCGATGACACAGACAGAAAACTCCTGCGGCTGATGCAGCATGATCCTGCAGCCAGCACGTCGCAGCTTGCCGCGCAGGCCGGATTGACCACCGCGTCCTGCTGGCGCCGGATAGAACGGCTGGAAACGGCAGGTGTCATCTTGGGGCGCGATATCCGGATTGACCCAAAGGCTTTGGGCTATGAAGTAGAGGTCTCCTTGCGGATCACGCTCGACAAAACCCACAGTAATGCCTTTGATGTTTTTATCGCCGAGGCGCGTAAAATACCTGAAATCAACGAAATTCAGACGTTTCTGGGACGGGTTGACGTGCGGCTGAACGTGCTCGCGCGGGATATGGCCCATTATCAAGACATCTACCGCACTCGCTTGCTCGCCTTGCCCCATATCGCGGATATCGAGGCGCTGATGCTGATCTCCAACCTCAAAAACTCGGATATTTTGCCGCTATGATGGATCTGGATGATACCGACCGCGCGATTTTGCGCAGCCTTCAAAAAGACGGATCGCTCAATGCAGCAGCGGTGGCCAAACGGGTCGGTCTGTCCCAACCCGCCTGCTGGCGCCGGATTCGCAAGCTGGAGGACAGTGGCGTTATCAGCGGGCGCAGTATCCGCCTGAACCAAGAGGCGCTGGGTTTTGGTGTGACGGTGTTCCTTGGCATCAAGCTCGCCACACGGGGCCGCGTCAGCGTTGAGGATTTTGAACGCGCCGTTATCGCCATCCCCGAAGTTCAAGTGGTTCAGCATGTCTTGGGGCTTTATGATTACCGTTTAAAGGTCGTTGCCCGCGATATTGCCGATTTTGAACGGGTGCTGCGCCGCCGGATCATGACGTTACCTGGGGCAGGCGCGGTGGATTCCAATGTCCTGCTAAGCGAGGAAACCAGCCCGTTACTGCTTTAGCCTTTGGCGATGAAATAAACCTGAATCGCGCCAGCGGCGCTGGTCTCTTCTGTGCTGGCGACAAGGTCATGCCCTTGTTCGGCGCAAAAATGGGGCATGTCGATCACCGCGGCGGGATCATCCGCACAGACCTTCAAAACCTGACCCGATTGCAACGCCAACAGCCGTTTTCGCGCCTTTAGCACTGGCAAAGGACACAGCAATCCGGTTGCATCTAGTTGGTCATCAAATTCCATAACCGCCAGATAGTCCGCTTTGTTGCAAAAGTCCACGCAAGCGTGATCAAATGATGGATGACGCAAGCCTGCGCTTCGCGTAGAGCAGGGATATGTTTGGTATAGATGTCATAGACGCAGCCCTGCTGCCCTCGCTTCTGGTCGCGCTGCTGGCCGGTGTGATCTCCTTTCTCAGCCCGTGTGTTTTGCCCATCGTGCCGCCTTACATCGCCTATATGGGCGGGATTTCCATGGCGGATATGACCGAAGGCAAACAATCCCGCCGACCGGTGATCACCGCCGCGATCTTTTTCGCCCTTGGGCTGTCGACGGTCTTTATCTTCCTTGGCTTCACGTCTTCCCTGCTGGGGCAGATGTTTTTGCAGAACCAGCGGGCGTTTGGCATCACAGCTGGTGCTGTTATCATCCTGTTCGGCCTGCATTTTATCGGCTTGATCCGCTTGCCATTCCTGTACCGCGAAGCCCGCATAGATGCAGGCGATCAGGGCGGCAGCGCCTTTGGTGCCTATATTCTTGGCCTTGCCTTTGCCTTTGGCTGGACCCCTTGTATCGGACCAATTCTTGGCGCGATCCTGTCGGTTGCAGCGCAAGACGGCTCCATCGCGCGGGGCACAACGCTGATGGGGTTTTACGCGCTCGGCCTTGGCTTGCCGTTCATCTTGGCCGCTGTCTATATCAACCGTGCCGTTGTCATCATGAACCGCTTTAAACGCCACATGGCGTTGATCGAAAAAATCATGGGCGCCCTGCTGATTGGCGTGGGTCTGATGCTGGTCTTTGATCTCTTCTCTGTGTTTTCCTACTGGCTGCTTGAAACCTTTCCCGCATTGGCGCGGATCGGATAAATGCCTTAGTTTCGCTGGATTTTGCCGCTATAGTGGTAGGAGTCTAGCAGTATCAGGTTTTCAAAATGCCCGAAGAGGCACAGCGCACGGTCCAAACACGCCAGTTGTTCTATATCCCCGGCTACGATCCCGTGCCGCCCCGCCGCTACCGCGAGTTGTATCGCAAAGAGGGCGCGGAGCAGGCGGCGATCTCTGGCTACTCCCTTGAAATGACACCCAAATCCAAGGGCGTGAAGAATTTCGGCTGGGGTATACACGCAAAGATCGACGGCCAATCCGTTGAAACGCAGGCGGAAATCCTGTTCTGGGCGGATATCGTCCAAAGCTCGATGGATCAGAATATTCCGCGCACCTATTTGCTGTTGCTGACAACGGCGTGGGAATACATCGGCACAGGCGCATTATTTGGCCTGATGAAGCTGCGGATCGGTCCGGTGCTGGCTGCCCTTTACCCTGTTGCGATGTTGCTGTTGCAACTGTTGCTGGCCATCGCCCTAGGCGGTGCGGCTTATTTCCTGTCAGCCACCTATCTTCATTGGTCCGTCGGGCTGCTGCTGGGCGCGGCAATCCTGTGCGGCGTTCTGATCTGGTTCAAACGTAAGGATGCCAAACTCTTCGCCTACTACCTGATGCATGACTACGGCTATTCCGCGCGGTTTAAGGGGGAAAACTCGCCGGAACTGGAAACCCGCATGGCCGAATTCACCGACCGGATTGCAGACGCGATGCAATCTGACGTGGACGAGGTTCTGGTGGTGGGGCATTCCTCTGGCGCGCATCTCGCGGTGAGCATCCTTGCGGATCTGTTGCGACAGGGCAGGGTGCCTGCCGATGGCCCGCGCCTTGGGTTGCTGACTTTGGGGCAGGTGATCCCGATGGTCAGTTTCCTGCGCAATGCCGCGCGATTGCGGGGTGATCTGAACTATCTTTGCCAGCAGGACCGCTTGTCTTGGGTCGATGTCTCTGCCCCCGGCGATGGCGCGACCTTTGCGCTGTGTGATCCGGTGGCTGTGTCGGGCGTGGCCCCTGAAACCGGCCAGTTGCATCCGCTGGTCCTGTCCGCCGCCTTCACACAAACCCTGTCAGAGGCCAAGCGCAAGGAGTTGAACCGCCGGTTTTTCCGCCTGCATTTCCAGTATCTTTGCGCATTCGACCAGCCCAAGGATTACGATTACTTCAAAGTTACCGCCGGCCCGCAGTTTCTGGGGGACCGTTTTGCCAATCGCGGCCATTCGCCGTCGCGGATTACCCGCGCGGTGAATCCCCATACCAGCCAGTCCAGATGACAGATTACACGCCCCCCAAACCGGCTTCACGGCCTGAAAAAGTCTCGCTCTGGCAGCATGTGCAATTGTTCCGAAAGGATATCTTCGCCAGCCAACCGGAACGCCTTTATCGCGCGTGGATGGCTGAATTCCGGATGCCCTTCTTTCGCAGCTACTTCGTGAACCAGCCGGAGTTGGTCAAAACCGTGCTGAATGAGCGTCCCGATGATTTTCCCAAATCAGAGATCATTCGCGGTGCGCTGTATTCCTTGCTTGGGGACGGGGTGTTTGTATCGAACGGCGAAAAATGGAAGCGCCAGCGACGTATCATCGACCCCGCCTTTGAAGGCGGTCGCCTGCGGGATGTGTTCCCGTCCATGCGCGATGCGGGCCATGACGCGATCGCTCGCCTGACACCGCTTGCAACCGGCGCACCGCTGGAAATTGAAGCGCAGACCTCCAAGCTTGCGGCGGATGTGATTTTCCGGACCCTGTTTTCCATTCCCATCACCGATGACGACGCCAGTAGTGTGTTTGAGAACTTTCGCGACTACCAGCGCACCCAGCCGCTGATGAATGTGGCGAGTTTCTTTAAAATGCCCCGCTGGATGCCGGCCTTCCAGCGCAGCAGCACCAAGGAAACCAGCGCGAAAATCCGCGCGCTGTTGACCAAGCTGACCGATGAGCGCACGGCCGCGATTGCCGCTGGCACCGCGCCTCAGGATCTGGCCACGAAAATTATGACAACCGCTGATCCCCTGACCGGAGAGAAGTTCACCGGCGCTGAAATGGTGGATCAGGTGGCGATTTTCTTTTTAGCGGGGCATGAAACCTCAGCTTCGGCGTTGGCGTGGACACTTTACCTGCTGGCGATGGACCCTGAAGCGCAAAACCGTGTCGCGGCCGAGGCTGAAGCCGCCAGCGCGGACGGTGATTTCACTTTCAAAAACCTGTCGAAAATGCCCTTTACCCGCAACGTCTTTCGCGAGGCACTGCGGCTTTATCCCCCTGTGCCGATGATGGTACGCGAGAATCTAAAGCCGGAGACCTTTCGCAAGCGCAGTATCAAGGTTGGCAGCCAGATCGTGATCTCTCCGTGGCATCTAGGGCGGCATCAGCGGTTCTGGGACAAGCCGGATGTGTTTGATCCGGATCGCTGGGACAGGCCGGAAACCAAAACCCCCGCACGTGAAGCGTATATTCCGTTTTCATCGGGTCCGCGCGTTTGCACCGGTGCCGGTTTTGCGATGGTGGAAGGCGTGTTGCTGCTGGCGATGCTGGTCAAATCTTTCCGGTTTGAAGCTGTGCCAGGGAAAATCCCTGTGCCTGCGGCCCATCTGACCGTACGCGCGCAGGATGGTATCCACCTTAGTCTGACGCCCCGTGATCCCGATACCAGCGGAACACAAACAACCGGATAGCAGAGGCGAGCCCGCAATCCATCCCCCGTTCCCCGTCAATGCGCGCCGCCAATGCGTTCAGCGCCACACCTTCGGCCTGTGCGATGGCGCGGAACGCGTCCCAGAACTCCTGCTCCAGCGAAACGCTGGTGCGGTGTCCTTTCAGGGACAGGGAATGTTTGCGCGGGCGATCATAATCCATCACGCAGCAAGGATCTGCTTTAGCTGACTGGGCAACAAAGGACGCGCGCACGGACCATAGCGCAGCGGGTGTTCGGCCAGATCGGGCATGATAGAAAAGATTTCGGTTCGATCCTGCGGCGTTAGGGACATCAACCCGTTGGTGCAGGGATAAAAGCTTTCGGTCGGGATGCCGTCTGCAAAAATCACCTGATGTTCGTCAAACAGCAGATGGATATAGCGGGTGTCTTTCGGTGCAGGGTCCAAAAGGACGGTGCCTTCACCCGCCAGAACCGATGCGGGCGCGAATATGCCACCCTCGCCAAATGCTTGAGTGATCTCTGGCGTTTCCAGCAAGATACGATGCTTCTGAGAGACCCGTATATCGTTTGACGGCAGACCGGGGCCAAAGCTGTCACGCCGGATAATGACAGGGCACAGATGTCCGGCCATATCAATACGAGACCGTGAAACCGCGCGCGCGCCGATCCAGCGGATCGGTTGCAAACCGTGGTCAACCGTATGAACCAGATCCCCGACGCGCAGGTGCTCCACCGGCAAATCGCCAAAGGCCGTCAGGATACGGCACCCTTGGGTAAAACACACCATGCCATCCGCATCAAATGCGGCAGTTTCATTGCTTGGGGAAAGCTCGCAAATCGCCTCGCCCCGTGCAACGTGTCCTTTAATCAAAACGATGCGGGGCGGGCTGCGCTGGCCGTCTTCGCGGCGCAGTTCGGCAAATTCAACCGATCGCTGGTCCCGACGGTCCGGATTAATCGTACCCATCCAGACTGAATCGGCATCGGGTCCGCAAATTTGATAGTCCACGCCGTCAATCTGACAGCGCGCCTGTGGTGCCACTGCGTTCAGCAGCGTGTCTTGGGCCACCGCCAGTTCCGCGGTTCCCGTTGATAAAATTGTGCAATCAGGGTCAGCCCCGGGGCGCCCGAGCGTTTCGTAAAAGGTGATGTTCACATCACACCTGTTTGTTCGGGATGCCGTCCCCGCCTCGTCGCGGGGACGTTATCGCCTGCCTCATGTCTGTCCAGCTTTTGCCGGATCGTTTTATGAACCCATCCTGCGGCATGGCGGGATGGTGTTCAATTCTGTTAATCACGGATCGCATGTGTTTTCATCTGATTGAGTCTTTCTGGTCACATTGCGAAGCGGTTGGAGTCGTTACGAAATTTCCTTATCGATCCCGCTCTGCCCCCACCACCTCGACGTAGGAATGCACGGGTTTCCCGCACCTTGAGGCTAAGCCGCGCTGTAGGGCCGTAATCCGTTGGTGTGGTCTCGAGTTCGGGGAATATCTCAAACAGTTCGGTGCGGGCTTCGTCGTCGATCGTGTCAATTGCATGGTGACCTGGATGAAAGCTTTCGCTGGGTGTGCCATTGGCAAAAATCACCTCATGGCGATCGAACAGAATATGGATGTAATCCGTCTCCCGCATACCGTAATCCACCGTGATAGAGCTGTCGTTCAACAGGCCCTTGGCAGGGAGAAGCATCTCGGTTTCGCCAAAATCCAGCGCCGCCCGTTCGGAACGCACCAGCATTCGGTGCTGGGGCGATACCCAGAGATCGCGTGTCGGTTGTCCTGGCCCAAAGGCATCTTTGCGAATGCGCACGGGGCGCAACTCCGGATAGGCCTGAAGGCGCGCGCCGCTCATCCGTTTGCGTCCGATCCAGCGGATGGCTTGCAAACCGTTGTCAGCTGTGATCACCAGATCACCCACCTGCAAATCCTGCACGGCCACCTGCCCACGCGGGGTGGTGATCATGGCGTCTGGTGTAAAGCAGATGATCGAGGGGATTGAATTGTAAGGGACATTGTCATTCCCCGTTTCTAGCTCGATGTCGCGCAGCCGCATCCTCGGGCTGAATTCGGGGCCGGAAAGCTGGACAATCCGATCGACCCTGTCATCTACACCATCCCTTTCGGAAGTGAGATAGGCAAAGGTAACGGTCTCTTCCGATCCTTGGATGCGCACGGTGGCCGAAAATATTTCAACCTTATCACCTGTTGAGGTGTAATCGGGCCAGGCAGAAGAATAGAAATCTTCGCCGTCGATGGAGAATTGCACCCCGGTGTCATCTGCACCGGATTCTAGAAAGCCGTCGTTATCTTCGATATAGGCACGTCCACTGGACCCCAGACGGAGATGGCTGCTGTTTAACGGATCGCCGTTAACCTCATAAAAGGTAAAATATGCCAATTTACCTGCCCGATACCCTTGGGCAGATAGACTCCCACCTTATGCTGGTGATGTTATCCGCTGCCCGCCTCTTCACCTTTTGCTTCTCTGACGGAAGCTTAGGTTGTTAAGAAAAGGTTAAGTTAACTGGAGGGTCTACACAAGAACTAAACCCGCAAGAGCCCGTAAACATTGCTCGAATCGGCATAAAAATCACTATTTTCGGACTGTGCGGATGGCTGTAAATGGTGCGATCTACCTTGGGTGGAGCGGAGCGGTCGCTAGTAATTCAACCCGTAGCAGACGCCTGATACGCCAACGCCCGATGCCTGTGGGCCGCGCGATAGGCGAAAGCGGCGCTTTTGGTGGCGAATTCATCGCGTAAGACGCCAGTGCCAAGCCAGTCCGCATCCTGTGACGCAGAAGGCGCCAGCGGCTTGCCCGAGTTGTCACGGTCCCGCGCACATGTGTTGTCACAGGGATAGTCTTCCCTGCCTGTGCGGTCATCTGTTTTTGATGCATAGCTGTAATTTAATTTCATCGGTCCACCCCGTTTTGACTGTTGTAATCACCTTGGTCTTAACAGTGTTCTGCTGTGGATTTAGTAAATGCGCAAATTCATAGTATTTCGGTTTTTATTAAAAGAGCCGCCACTGCGCGGGGCAGGGCGGCTCTGATCGTTCTGGTGCGGGAAGGGCGCTCATTTCGGGCCGATCATATCCGCAGGCTGCACCACTTCGTCAAACCGTTCGGCAGTAACAAAGCCAAGCTTCACGGCCTCTTCCTTCAGTGTGGTGCGGTTTTTGTGGGCTGTCTTGGCCACTTTGGTCGCGTTGTCATACCCGATTTCAGGGGCCAGCGCAGTGACCAGCATCAGGCTTTCCCACATCAGGTTTGAAATCCGCTCTTCGTCGGCTTCGATCCCGTCCACGCAATTGTCAGTAAAGGCCACCGACGCATCGCCCAAAAGTTGCATGGATTGCAACACGTTATAAGCCATCATCGGCTTGTAGACGTTCAGCTCAAAATGGCCCTGCGAACCGGCAAAACCAACCGCCGCGTCATTCCCGAACACATGGGCGCAAACCTGTGTCAGCGCTTCGCATTGGGTCGGGTTCACTTTGCCAGGCATGATGCTGGAGCCGGGCTCATTCTCGGGCAACATCAGTTCGCCCAGTCCACAACGCGGGCCAGAGCCGAGCAAGCGGATGTCATTGGCAATCTTGAACAGGGACGCCGCAACAACCTTCAGCGCACCAGACATTTCCACATGGGCGTCATGGGCGGCGAGCGCCTCAAACTTATTCGGAGCGGTGACAAAGGGCAGGCCGGTGATGTCAGCCATATTCTTGGCAACCATTTCACCCCAGCCCTTGGGCGTGTTCAAACCTGTGCCAACAGCCGTGCCGCCTTGGGCCAGCGGATAGATGTTTTCCAGCGCGTGTTTCACCCGCTTGATGCCTTGTTCGACCTGATAGGCATAGCCACCAAATTCCTGACCCAGTGTCAGCGGAGTCGCGTCCTGCGTGTGGGTGCGACCGATCTTGATGATGTCCTTGAAGGCCTCGGCTTTGGCAGCCAGTGCCGCGTGCAGCTTTTCCAGACCGGGGATCAGCACGTCATGGGCGGTCATCGCCGCCGAAATATGCATCGCTGTCGGGAAAGTGTCGTTTGAAGACTGCCCCATGTTGCAGTGATCGTTGGGGTGAACAGGTGTTTTGCTGCCCAGTTCACCGCCCAGCATTTCGATCGCGCGGTTGGAAACAACTTCGTTCGCGTTCATGTTGGACTGGGTGCCCGAACCTGTCTGCCAAACCACCAGCGGGAAGTGATCGTCCAGCTTGCCCTCTACCACTTCACCAGCGGCTGCGATCATCGCATCGGCCAGTTCGGCGGGAATTTTGCCCAGTTCCTTATTCGCCTGCGCACAGGCTTGTTTGATCACACCAAGGGCGCGAACCACGGCAACCGGTTGTTTTTCCCAGCCAATCGGGAAGTTTTTCAGGCTGCGCTGGGTTTGTGCGCCCCAATATTTGTCGGAAGGAACTTCCAACGGGCCAAAACTGTCGGTTTCTGTGCGGGTGTCGCTCATGTTGGGCTCCTGTGTGAAAAAGTTGGCTTCCATATACTGGGCGGGATGGCCCTTGCCAACGTCCAAAAGTCATTCCACTGTAGTGCAATGGACAGCTATTTTGATCTGGGCGCCCACAGCCGCGCCATTGCCACCCCGTCAGAACAGGCCCAACGCTGGTTTGATCGCGGGCTGAACTGGACCTTCGGGTTTAACCACAACGAGGCCATCGCCTGTTTTCAGAGGGCGCTGGAGTATGATCCTGCCTGTGTCATGGCCCATTGGGGCATCTGCTACGCCATCGGGCCCAACTATAACTATACGTGGCCGGATTACCCTTTCAGTGAGAAACAGAAAGCGGTGGCGCTGTTTAACCAGCACTACGCGGCGGCCTTGGCGGGGGTGGAACAGGCCTCGCCCGAAGAACAGGCACTGGTGCGCGCATTGGCAGCCCGCAATGTGGAGCAGGCCGAGATTGAAGATTTCCAACCCTATACAGAATCTTACGCACAAGCGATGCGCGAGGTTTACCAGCAGTTTCCCACCGATCTCGATATTTGCGCTCTGACGGCCGAGGCGCTGATGGGCCGCACGCCTTGGATGCTTTGGGATTTGAAGTCAGGCGCGCCTGCCCAAAACGCAAGCACGGCAGAAGCGATGACCCTGATGGAAACCGCCTTCGCCAATGATCCGGTGGCGATGATCCATCCGGGGCTGCTGCATATGTATATCCACCTCATGGAAATGTCGCCCCATCCTGAAAAGGCGCTTAAGGCGGGGGATGCGCTGACAGGACTGGTGCCTGATGCGGGGCATTTGCAGCATATGGCGACCCATATTGATGTGCTTTGCGGAGAATACAGCAACGTGGTTTTGCGAAACCGGCGGGCGTGGCAGGCGGATCAAAAGTATCTGGCAGAACACGGTCCCTTTACGTTTTACACCACCTATATGTGCCACAACCTGCATTTTCAGCTTTATGGTGCGATGTTCCTTGGCCAGATCGGACCTGCACTGGAGGCAGCGGATCACCTTGAAACCTTGCTGACACCCGAGGTGATTGAACCTGCGGCGGATTGGATTGAAAGCTATTTCCCAATGCGCCTGCACGCGTTGATCCGGTTTGGGCAGTGGGACGCGATCAAAGCCTACACGCCGCCCGAAGATGCAGAACTTTTTGCCTTCACCCACGCGTTGACAGCCTATGCCAAGGCAGTGGCTTGTGCGGCCAGCGGGGATGTCGCTGGCGCTGAACACCACCGCGCCGCCTTTTATCCGGCCAAAGCCGCAGTGCCAGAAACGCGGGTGCTGTTTAACAACTTGTGCTCGGATATTCTAAACATCGGAACGGAAATGCTGGAAGGGGAACTGGCCTATCGCAAAGGGGAGTACGACACGGCCTTTGCGCACCTGCGCCGCTCGGTCGAGCTGGATGATAATCTACCCTATGAAGAGCCATGGGGCTGGATGCAACCAAGCCGCCACGCGCTTGGGGCGCTGCTGTTGGAACAGGGCAGGGTGGAAGAGGCCGAAGCGGTATACCGCGCCGATCTGGGACTCGATGGCAAGCTTTCACGAGCCTGTCAAAATCCCGATAACGTCTGGGCGCTACACGGGTTGCATGAATGCCTGATGAAAACCGGACAAGCGGCAGAGGCGCATCTGATCAAGCAGCGGCTCGACATTGCCAACGCCCGCGCCGACCAGCCGATCCGCGCTTCCTGCTTTTGCCGGTTGGAGCACTAGGACCAGCGCAGAGAAAAGGGGCCTCACGGCCCCTTTGGAAATATCAGTACCGGCGCCTGTTAGGCGAAATTACTGTTTGCGGAAACTGTCGAGCGACACGATTTCTGCTTCGCCTTTGGGCGGCTCTTCTGTGTCGTCTTCATCTTCGTCAATGACGATCATCGGGCTTTCTGGCACATCGTCGAAATCGTCGTCTTCGTCATCCTCGTGGGTTTCAAAGCGCAGTCCGAATTCCACCGACGGATCCACAAAGGTACGAATGGCGTCAAACGGAATAACCAGCGGTTCTGGTTGGTCGCCAAAATTCAACGTCACAGCAAACCGATCTTCGCTGACCACGAGATTGTCAAACCAGTGCTGCATGACCACGGTCATATCCTCGGGATAGCGTTCCCGCAGCCAATCCGCGATATCCACGCCTGGATGGTTGGTGTCGAATGTGATGAAGAAATGGTGTTCGCCGGGAAGATGCCCCGCTTTGGAAATGTCGATCAACAACTCTCGCATCAGCCCCCGCATGGCGCGGTGCATCAACTGGCCGTAAGGAATGGTATCTGTCATGTGGTCTGCCAAGCGGTTTTAGGGTCTTTCCCTTACAATAGCTGGTTCAGCCACTATGGAAAGTGCAACTTGGCGAAGAATTGCGTTAGCGCCCGAAAAAACACGACTGTGGCAGCAAAGGGCAATTGGAAACGACAATGAGGGGGAGAAAGTGCAGGCTTCTGTTGCCAGGTGCCTGCGGACCTGTGCGGTTTGCGTAGCAAAACGTCAAAGCCGGGATAGGCGGGGCCGTGCCGGACGCTGCTGGGATACCAAACTGAGATGAAAGTGCAGGCTTCTGTTGCCAGGTGCCTGCGGACCCCGCCTAGGCTGCAAAGCCTAGGACTAAGTTTTCAGTATTCCGCACTGCTTACGCAGCGAGGGCAACTGGAGCTCTGTTGTCATTTGCAACTAGCTTAAATGTACCGATAACGGTGGTAACTCACCGAGTAAAAGCTAACATCTTTAGACGTCCGTCGATCCTGTTTCGACCCCGTACCCCCTGCAAAGACAGGTGTTTTGGTGGAGTCGCCGGGTACCGCCCCCGGGTCCGATCCGTTTATTACATGCGCGTTTATCACCATAGTCCCGCAAGCGGAACATGACTGATATAGGCGCAGCCTGCGGGTCTTTCAAGGGGGTTCAGGTTTCGGCTCGCTCAGGGGGTCGCGGTTTTGGTGTTCCTCCAGCCAGTCCAGAAAACCGGCGGCACTGTCGGCGAGTGCGTCTTCAAAAGCCCCGTGACGTTCAACCAATGCGCGGCCAAGCGGGGTCAGCCTGCTGCCTGCACTGCTGCCGCCCCGTTCGGTAATTAACAAAGGGCTGTCAAACATGCGCTGGGTCGTTTCGATCAAAAACAGTGCGCGGCGATAGCCGAGCCCCATGTCCTTGGCGGCAGCACTGATCGAGCCTGTGTCCCCAATGCGGCGCAGCAATTCGATTTTACCGGCGCCAATCATGTCATTGCGTACCAGAACTTTCGCCCGCAACTGAGGTGTTTGTGCGATCCGTTCTGCGCGGCGGTTGTTTTTCTTTGTGCTCATTGGTCTTCAGGCTTGCGTGTGACGGGGGCAGGGGCTACCGATTGTGCAATGTGCTAAAATTAGCACATTGGATTCTTCAGCGGAGGCGCTCCATGCGTATTTTCAAATTCCTTGGCAGTCTTGCGGTGTTTGCTGTTGCTGGCAACCTCGTTCTGGCCGATCCGGCGCGGGTTCTGGTGCAATCCACCACTTCGACAGAAAATTCCGGCCTCTATGCCTATCTCCTCCCTCTGTTTGAGGCCGAAACCGGTCTGCGCGTAGACGTTGTTTCGGTTGGAACCGGTCAGGCGATCAACAACGCGCGGAACGGGGATGCGGATGTGTTGCTGGTTCATGCCAAAGCTGCAGAGGAGGCTTTCGTAGCCGATGGTTACGGAGTGGAGCGGTTCGATTTGATGTATAATGATTTTGTGCTGGTGGGGCCAAAGACCGACCCTGACGGGCTGCGGGTGGTCGAAACCTTGCCGGATCTGCTGGGAAAGATTGCCGTCAGTGGCACGCCGTTCTTTTCCCGTGGCGATGACAGCGGCACCCACAAGAAAGAGCGCAGTCTCTGGGCTGATGCCGGTGTAGATGTTGAAAGCGCTGATGGCCAATGGTACCGCGAAACCGGTGCGGGCATGGGCGCGACCCTAAGGATTGCTGTGGAATCCGAGGGTTACACCCTGACCGACCGCGCCACATGGATCGCCTTTGCCGGAAAGGACCAGCACGACATTCTGTTCGCCGGAGACGCTGCGCTGTTCAATCAATATGGCATCATCGCCGTCAATCCCGAACGCCATCCCCATGTGAACGCACAAGGGGCGCAGATGTTTCTTCACTGGATGCTTTCGGAAGCGGGCCAATCGCTGATAGCGGCTTACACGCGGGACGGGCAGCAGTTGTTCTTCCCTAATGGTGCGGGGAACGCGGGGACGCATTGAGCCTGTGAAGCGTGGGTATTGAGTATTTTTGGAACATTGAAGGCGGATTTATCCGTCTTCTTTTGTGTCCGACCCTTGGGCGACTTGCTTGGTGACTTCGCGGATCAGCTTTCTGCGGATCTTTTCGGGGTAGTCGAAAAAGCCGAAGGCTGGCAGGACGAAAGCATTTGGACCAGCGATCACGTTTTTGCGGTAATATTCCGTAAGCTGGGCGGTTTCGCCTTCGATGGATAGCCCGTTTATGACATAGCCCGCTGCGGCAAGGATTTCCTTGATTTCTTCAGGGGGCGCGCCTTCGTTTGAAGTGCCATCGCCGGACACGTCGATTACGCGGCGGGCGCAATCTGCAACAGGGCCGAACCGGTTTGCGGTGAAGATAAGCGCTTCTCCGATGCCGGTTGAAAAGTTGCGCCACTGGCGGGGGACACGTTCAACGGATTTGGCAAGACGTTCGACATCCTCGGGCGTCATAAGGCGCTGCCAATCCACCACTACTGTTTGGCGTGAACTGCCAGACCATAGAACCACCATCACTGCGGCCTCTTCGGCAAGAAGGGCATCCGCAACCAATCCGTCCCGCAAGGCAGCGGCGAGCCCGCCCATCTGCAGATCGTACTCTCGATCATCAACCGAGCCGGATACATCCACCGCCAATGCCAGCGCAATGCCGCAGGCCTGTGCCATCGGAGCAGCCAGCCACGTCACGGCAGCGAGCGATAAGGCGTAGAAGTGGTGGCGGGCTGTTTCCATCAGCGCCCCTCTTAAGTTCGGGGCCAGTTTAGCCTGCATTGTGCTTTGCGGCAAACCCGTCGGATTAAAAGGTGGACTTAAAGCCGATGTTCATCCGCAGATCCTTGGTGGAATAGATCGGAATGGTGGAATTTGTTCTGCTCGCGCTGAGGTTCAGTGTCGGGGCAAAGCCATAGTAATTCACCTTCGGAAACAAAAGCGAAACCGCTGCGCGGGCCCGCTCATCCACCCGTTGGACGCCCCCTATGTTCAGGCGGGGGTAATCCGTGCGCTCTGCTGAAAGGGAGAAGGTCGGCACCACATCAATAGGCAGGGGCGGCGGAGTATAAGTGACCTGTCCCCCCGCAACGCGGCTTTCCACCAGATTAGAACGTGAGGACGTATCGCGCAGGTAAATGCCATAGCCCACACGAGCGCGGTTTTTGAACCGGTGCTGCATTTCCAAGTTCAAGCTGGCGATATTGGCGGAAGAAATGGCTGCATCAAGACGGTTCTGACGTTCCAGTTGCAGCGTGCCGCGCAGCCTCGCGGTTTTTGAGAAGTGGTAATCCTGCCCCGCACTGGCGCGTAAATAATTGGACAGGGGGCTGCCGCCATACCAGCTCCGCCCAAGCGCGAGATCAAAGCGTGAAGCACCAAAGCCCGGCGTTTGGCCGCTGTCAGGATAAAGCGTTACACCGGCCTGAACCTCCACCGCGCCATAAGCGAAATCTGAGCCGGTTTTACCAGAACCGAGTGCTTTGGAATCGCTGGACAACCTATAGGTGGTGCCTGTCGCACTGAACCCGAGCCGCAGCAAAGTGGTGTCATTCAGCGCCTTGTTATAACGTGTGTGAACCCCAAGCCGGAACCCAGTCCCAGAATGGGGTTGGCCAGAAGCAGGCACGCGGAAAGGCAGCCCACCGATCACCAGCGCGTCATTGGTGGAGCCGTTGTTGATATTGGAGGAGGGGAATACCGAAAACGATAGAGCAGTAGAAAGTGGTTTGCTGCGGCGCACAAAGTTGAAATCCCGCCGTGCCAACCGCCGCGCCTTAGCATCCGGCGCATTTTGTGCAGCACGACGCAACCAGAACTGTGCGCGCAGCTTGGCCCCGTCCGCAAAATAGCTTTTGGCCACCAGATGGGCGGCGTTAAACCGGTGTTCGGACGTCTGTGCAAGCGCCCATGCCTTCAGCGCAGCGCCCTTGGCGGCTTTGGGCTGTTGCAGGCTGCGCAGAGCCTCACCGCGCAACAGGTTTGCCTCAAAACTGTCGGGATCACGCTTGTTCAACGCATCAGCGATTTGCAGGGTGATGTGGGGCCGGTTATTTTGGAGAGAGCGCCACGCAAAAGCGCGAGCCTCCTCGGGGGACATGGACAGGGGGGCGGCAAAACCGACAGAAACGGCCAACCCGAGGCTGACCGTTCCAAGTGTCACAAGTCTGGTAAGTAAACGCCGCATCCCCGCGCGGTCCCTTATGATCAGCGTTCGACGGCAGTAAACACACCCAGTTCACGGGTGGAGTCCCGTTCCAGAATCAAATAGCCGGCCGTTTCATCGGCGTTGTCACCGCCAAGAATGCCGGAATACGTGCCATCCGAGGTGACGTCTTCGTTTGTTTGAGAGGCGGTGCCGTTGAAAACGCCTGAGGCGCGGTCGATCGAGGTGTTGGCCAGCGTAATATCCGTTCCCGCGCCCACACCCAGTTCATCCTCGGTCACGCGGCGTTTGGTGATTATGCCGCGAATGGTGTCATCAGAGAAATCTGCCGCCAACTCTGCATCGCCGACGATCACGTCCATACCGCCGCTTTCCTCGCTCGTGCGGGTGCCAAGGTATTCACCTTCGTAAAAGGCGCGTTGGTTTTCGGTGGGCAGGGTAGTGGTGCCAGTGCGGGAATACGCGGCACCGCTATAACCGTGATCTTTGTATTCGCCGCTGTTCACCACAATTACAGAAACCGCACCGCTGTCGGTTTCGCGGGTGTAAGCGGTGTAATCGTCAAAGCCACGTTCACTGGAATAAGCGCGATAGGCGCTTTCATCGCGGCTGGCTGTGCGGTCGAGGCGGCTTTCAAAAACTTCATCATCGAAGGGAATGTCTTCTACAATGATCTGATCTGCATCGCTGTCATATTCCAGACGCGTTGCCTGATTGTCGCCTTCCAGCAGGATCTGGGCCGGTCCGGTATCCACGACAACTTCTTCCTCGGTGCCACCGTCGGTGCCGCCGGTTGTGTCACCTGTTTCATCGGACGCGCTGTCGGTTGAGCCACCACATGCGGATAAGAACACAGCCACGGACGCTGCTGCTGCCAATGAGAATCTCATTTTCAATTCCTGCTTTTTTTTGTTTTTGAACTGCCTCGTTGTCCCCACTAACCGGAAAGCTGCGGATTCTGTCAATCTTTTCAAACTCTCACACGGCGAACCTGTTGCAAAACTATCGCGTGCTGTGGCTTTGGAAAAATCCTCCAATTCCGCCAGATATCGTATTTATTGAACGGACTCTTCTAGATATAGTGGCCAGCGAGTCAGGAACACAGGAACACACCAGATGCCACTTACCCCCGAACAGCAGGCCGAAATCAGCGAACAACGGGCGCAATCCGCGCCGACCCGCCGTGTGGTTGCACCGGGAATGGAGCAGCACCTCTATACCGCGCAGCCGGTTCTGGACCACGGATTTGTGCGGGTGATCGACTATATGGGCGACGATGCGGCGATCACGCAGGCGGCCCGTGTGTCTTATGGCAAGGGCACAAAAGCGGTGCAGAATGACGAAGGTCTGATCCGCTATCTGATGCGGCACTGGCATTCCACCCCGTTTGAAATGTGCGAGATCAAGCTGCACGTCAAACTGCCTGTTTTCGTGGCCCGCCAGTGGATTCGCCACCGGACCGCCAATGTGAACGAATATTCCGCGCGGTATTCGATTCTCGACCGTGAGTTTTACATTCCGGCAGAAGAACATCTCGCCAAGCAGAGCGTGATTAACAATCAGGGGCGCGGCGATACGCTGGTCGGGGAAGATGCGCAGCGTGTGCTGGAAATGCTCAAGGCGGACAGCGCGCGGGCCTATGACAATTACGCCACGATGATAGACGAGGGCGAGGACGGCAACGGCATTGCGCTCGCCCGTGAACTGGCGCGGATGAACCTTCCGGCCAATATTTATACCCAGTGGTATTGGAAGGTGGACCTGCACAACCTGTTCCACTTCCTGCGTCTGCGGGCTGATTCCCACGCCCAGTACGAAATCCGCGTCTACGCCGAAGAAATCTGCCGCCTCGTGGCCGATTGGGTGCCCTACGCTTACAAAGCGTTCGAGGATTACCGCCTCGGCGGCGCACAACTGTCCCAGCCCGCGGTAGAAGCCCTGCGAAAGATGTTAAAAGGCGAAAAGGTCGAAGCCGCAGACGTCGGCATGAGCGCACGAGAATGGCGCGAGTTTATGGATATTGTCAGCTGATCGGTTTCTACAGCGAGACTGTTGCGCGAGGCCGGTTTGCTTGGCGGCATGGTTAATAAGGCTTCCGAAGGAAAGTTCGGGAGCATTATGCTTTGTAGGTCGGCTTGGAGGGAAGAAGTGAAATTTAGCTATTTAGTTAGCTCACCGTAGACAGGAACTACAGGCCAATGATCTAGACCGCTACTAGGCTCATATTCGAAGAGAAGAAAAACAGAGTGGATGCTTGGGAATTTATTGATGGTCCCACCTTCTATCCACTTCCGCGCTTCGGTCGAATTTAGCCAAGGCTCGGCCGCGTGAATAAGTAGCACATCGATTTCAACTTCAGCTTTTCTGTACTTCTTTTCTTTCTTTGAGATCACGTCATGCAACTTCGCAAGTAATCTTTCTTCCGACCATTGCATATCCGAAAATAATTGGCCCGCGAATGGCGTTTCGCCCTTTGCGGCCCTTATTTTGTGTTCTTGTTCGACGAGTTGTACGAGCTCAACAGCGAACTCTTGATCTTTGATCGCAACGGAAAAATCGGGTGGATCATTCGGGTTGGGCTGTGGCTCATCCATCTCAATGCCAAATTCCGCTTTCATCGAATTGCGCCATTCTCCAATAGTGAACTTTTCCACCACGCGCTGTGCATCGTTGTCGTCGGAATTGAAAATTCCGGCATAGCCATGTCCCTTGTTGAAAAGCCCAATCCAACACTCCAGATCATCGTCATTGTCGTCTTCAGCCATGAATAACCCTACGCCACATTCGATCGATTGAATTTACGATTTCAGGAAATCACGGAAAGAGCAGCGCTGTCAAATTCGACTTAAAACTCGAAATTCGCTTGGTTCTACCAAGTTCCGGACTGGGGCAGGGCGCCTGTGTTATGCGTAACCTGCATGACCGAACTGCATTAATCTACACTTGTTCCCACGCTATTGCGGACCGATAGTCATACCATGATGACCTTCGGTTCCATTTCCCTGCGCTATCTTCGCGTGCTCTCCCTGTTGATTTTGGCTTTTGCACTGGCGGGGAGCTTTGGCGCGGGTACCGGATGGGACGACGCGGCCCGCGCGACCCTGATAGAGCGGTTGGACACGTCGGAGCGCAATACTACGCAGGGCAGCAGACAGGCTGTGTTGGCGCTGGCGGGCGATGACGTGCAGGGCGGGGATGATCCCCTGTCAGACATGGTCGCGTTGTCAGGTTTTACCCCTTCGCATCCTGCCCGTCTTTCAAAATCAATCAGCAATACAGCATTGCGGGGCGCGCGCCTCTACCTGCAAGCCCCAATCCGCGCGCCACCTCCGTCCGTGTAATCGCCCCTTTATGGGGATCGCAGCCGGACACTTTGGCGTCCGGCGCAACCTGATCACACAGTTGAAAGAAAACACATGAAAGACAACAGTCGGGCGCATATCCTCGCGTCCTGGATTCTGAGCATCGTGGTGATGGCTCTACTGGTCGGGCTCGGCCAGCTGGCACTGGATTTGCTTTAAGCGCAGTGCACTACAAACCGGCGGTGGCTGCATCTTGCCGCCACCACCTAGGGTGCGATCATCCATTGACCGTCAGGCCAAAAGGCGTGAAACGCGAAGGCGAACATCACATCGTGCACAACATCGCGGCCCTGCGCATCGCGTACGCGGATCGTTCCGACGTCTTTGCCACGGGCGATTTCCCCTGTATCCAAAGCCGAGGCTTGGCCCGCTTCCCAACTGATGCGCACACCGGCCTCGCTAACGCCTCCTGCTTTGCGAACACGGGCTACGGGCCATGCTTTATCCCCAACCCTGACAACTCGGGCCACAGGGGAAATGCCATGGGGCGGCATTTCTCCGTTGTAAAGAAACGGACGGGAAGAACTGTCGTATCCTTGATAGGGATTGCGCCCATAGGGACGCCGACCATCGGGTTGCTTCATAACCAGACCTTCACGACCATTGCGCGCCTTGAACTGGCTCCAGCTTTCCATCCAGCTCGGTAGCATTTTCAGTTCAGCCCCTGTCAGATCCCCAACAATTGCCTTGCCGACGGCCTGTTGCCACCAGCTTTCGGTCTCGCGGTCGAACATCACCATATCCGATTTGCGCAATTTTCCCGATACCCCGAAGGTAAGAACGCCGTGCTTTGTCCGCCGGTCAAAGGTCACGCCGGAATTGCACAATGGGCAGAATGTTACGGCTATAGGAATACCGCCAATCGCATCGTTTACAATTTCGTGCCAGATCAGATAGCGGATCGGATAGGCGCGTTCGGACTGGCCGTCCATCGCAACTGTCAGCACTGGCTCATTAGGTTTCAGGGTGTTTTCGGCAGAGGATTTGTAAAACTCCGGCGCATCCACGGCAGGGATACCATCCCTTGGCGGACCACCGGATTGGATTTCCCCCCAGCTTTCGATGTTTGTCCTGCTAAAGTCCGTTCCGGGCCATTCCCGTTTCCAGTTAGCAGGCTCGGACAAGGCCGGCGCAGCCACCAGCACAGCGGCGACAAACAGTGGTATCAATCGGTGCATCTCTCTACTCCCCATAGATTACGCGATAGCAGACAGAATGCCCGCGCAATGCTGATCTGCATAGATCAGCCACGGCATTGTGAAATCGCGGCATCGAAGGTTGCGGGCGCGAACCAGAGGATAACTCTGGAAGATTGTCCGAAATGACCGGCGAAAGGAGCCGATATTTTCTCAATTTTATACTTGCAGCCCGAAAGCTGTGGCGCTAAATACAGCCTCAGTTGGGACGTGGCCTAGTGGTAGGGCAACGCTTTTTGGTAGCGCAGATCGTAGGTTCGAATCCTACCGTCCCAGCCAACTTCCAAAGTTAGACAAGTTCGCGCATCTTTGCTGGTATATGCAAATTGTTGACAACTTTAGAACACCGGACAGCGTCCTATCTTTTCAAAGTCTTGAGGGATTTCATTCCCTGCACTTCGCTTCGGTAAGGCCCTGCAATCGCTTTGGGCCACCAACGGTTAATCAGCCATAGCGTTCTGTTCATGGACGGGGGATTGTGCCCGTTTTTCTTATCGTCATATTGGTCGAAAGTTATACTTTTGAAGTTTTGCCGACGGACGGCCCGCTGAAGGGGCAGCACATGTGAATTGTAGTGCAGAGAATCATGGGAATTCACAACCACTTGGGTCCTGCACTTGTCGTAATAACGCCAAAGAGACCCGCTAATCGACAATCGCTCGTGGTCTGCATGCTGAAGGGTTTTGGGATCTTCGAGATAAGTCTTCAAGAACGCATCGCGCATGTGGGGTTGATACCGGAGCACATTGGTCTGGGGATTGATCACAAGGGTGCTGTCAACATGATTGCGTACTGTAGCCATAAGGGATGCAAAGCCGCCACCAGAACTGCCAAAGGCGCAAACTTCCCCGTCAGACAGACTGCGGGCAAGGCGCAACGGAACGGAAATTATTTCGTCAAAGTCCGGACCGTTGTTCGTTCCGGTATACCAGGCAAGTTGTAGAGAGCCGGTGCTTTTTATTAAAGGGTCGTGGGCGATAACGACGGAATGAGAAAACCGTTCCACCCATTTCCAGCGCTGGAAAATTGGGGACATTGGAATCAACTTGCCGCTTACAGCGCCGCAGAAAAATATGAAAACCCTGGAGGGGTCTTCTCCTTTCCATATGTATTGCCCTTCCACCAAGCCTGCTGTGCCAGTTGGGATCTCTTGAACTGTGCTGTAAACTTTGGTCTCATGCGGGCTCGTGGCCGCTTGGGTGGTCTCGGACATAGTATCGGGGTTCTCTCTGGAAATCAGACTGCGTTGCAACCTATCCCAGAGTTTATGGGTGCTCAACAGCCTGAATCGAACGATTCGCAGGTTTCTAGTAGGTCGCAAGAGACTGGGCACGATCGAACGTCGGTTAGATCAGCGATGTGATGAATAAGTTGGCTGGGACGGTAGGATTCGAACCTACGATCTGCGCTACCAAAAAGCGTTGCCCTACCACTAGGCCACGTCCCAACTGGGGCGCTGTTTAACCTTAACCTTGTCGGTCTGCAAAGGGTAAATTGCGAAAAAGCACCACTTGTTTTGCGCGGGCCTGCTGGATAAGGCAGGGCATGGAAAAATTTGACGTTTGTATCGTAGGGGCGGGCGCAGCGGGGCTGATGTGCGCGATTGAATCGGGTCGCCGCGGGCGGTCAGTTGTTTTGCTTGATCACAGCAAGGCTCCGGCAGAGAAAATCCGTATTTCCGGCGGGGGGCGCTGTAATTTTACCAATCTGGACATCCGGCCCGAGCGGTTTTTGTCGAACAATCCTCATTTCGCGAAATCGGCGCTCAGCCGTTACACCCAGTACGATTTCATCGACAAGGTCGCCAGTCACAACATTCCCTACCACGAAAAAACGCTCGGCCAGTTGTTCTGCGACGTCTCCGCCAAAGACATAATCGCTATGCTACTGGAGGAGGCGCGTGAAGCTGGGGTTGTGTTGCGCCTGAACACCTCGGTTGAGGAGGTTTCTAAAGACGAAGGCTTTACGCTGAAGACGACGGGGGGCGCAATCGCTGTGGAATCGCTGGTGATTGCCACGGGCGGGAAATCGATTCCGAAGATGGGCGCGACGGGCTGGGGCTATCAGATTGCCCGCCAGTTCGACCTGCCATTGGTGGAAACCCGACCCGGCCTTGTGCCGCTGACTTTTGCAGAGCAAGAGTTGCAGCAGACCAAACCGCTCGCAGGCGTTTCGGTGCAAGCACGGGTAAGCACGCCGCAGATTGGCTTTGACGAAGGGCTGCTGTTTACCCATCGCGGGCTGTCCGGACCCTCCATTTTGCAAATCTCGTCTTACTGGCGGGAGGGGGAGGGTATTTTTGTCGACCTCGCCGCTGGGTCCAACACCTTTGAGACGCTTCGGTCTGCGCGTAGCCAGAAGGGGCGTGTTTCGCTGGGCAAAGCGCTAGCGCAGATCGTGCCTTCGCGACTGGCGGAACAGGTTCTTGGCGATGTGCCGTTGAAAGGGAATTTAGCGGATCAAAGCGATGCGAGCCTGCAACTTTTGCACGACCGCGTTCACCGTTGGGCGGTGAAACCCGTCGGATCGGAAGGTTATCGCACGGCGGAGGTGACGCTGGGCGGGGTAGATACGGCTGCGTTGGATGCAAAAACGATGGCGGTGCGGAAAATTCCAAACCTGTTTTTTATTGGCGAGGTGGTGGACGTGACCGGTTGGCTTGGCGGGTACAATTTCCAATGGGCGTGGTCGTCAGGTTGGGCGGCGGGGCAGGTGGCCTAGGGCGCTATTCCTCAGGGGCCTGACGGGTTAACAAATCATTGTCCTGTCGGGCATCCCGTTCCTCGTTCACGATGTCATCCAGTGCTTCATCCGCGCTGACATCTTTCAAATCTACCTGTTCCGGCGTCTTGCCAGTCGCCGGTTTGGATTTTCCCACAGATGGCGTTTCCGGTGCCGGTGCAGAACCGCCCGCGTATTGTGAAACGAGCCGGTATGTCGGCTCTGGCATCTCGACCCCCGCATCCTCCAGCGCGGTTTTGATCACTTCGATCGCCTCTCCCCGTGCAAGAACGAGCGAGCTGTCCTGTTGGTTAACCCATCCGGCACAGCGCAACGTGATGGTGCTGTCGCCCAATCCTTCGACCCAAACTCCCGGTGCAGGGGCGTCGATCACAAAGGGCAGGTTCTTCAGCGCGGTGAGTGCAATCTGGCGGGCCTGCGTCAGGTCGGTGTCTCCGGCCACGCCAAAATCAATCACGAACCGGCGCTCTGCATTGCGCGAATAATTGACGATCCGGCTTTTGAAGACGGTGGAATTGGGGATGCGTATGTGGTTGCCATCAAAGGATAAAAGGATCGTGGCGCGGCTGGTCAGGCGGATCACCATACCCTCATCCCCGTTAATCTCGATGCTGTCATTGGGGCGAAACGGCTGGCGGATCGACAACATGATCGAGGCGATGAAATTTTCTACCGTGTCACGCACCGCAAAGCCGATGGCCAGACCGATGATCCCTGCCGCGCCCAGAATTGTCGACAACAGCGCGGTTGCGTTCAATATGTCGAGCGCCACCACCAGACCAGCAATTACGAACACCAGCCGGATGATCTGGCGATAGATATCCGCGATGAACATATTCGGGGCGAGCCGATCCCACGGCTGTTTCATCCGCGCCAAAAGAATGCCAAGCGCGGCAACGATGACAAAAGCCGCCAGCGCGACCAGCAACAGAGGCAGATAGGCGATGCTGCGTTGCATCCTGTCGCTGAAACGCTCCATCAAAGGATCGAGCCGTTCTATCAGATCGGTGCTTTCAATCACGCGGTTTTCCACCGCTACGACCCCTTCAACGCGGCTGACCAGTTCTTCAACGGCAAGAACGGAGGCCGCATCAAGCGTGGTGCCGCGCAGCAATACGATTCCGTTGCTGACGCTGACCGTGACCTTGGAGTAAACATCAAGCTCCTCCAGAATATCGCGGATGCGGGTCGCAATGGCGGCATCGGTCGCAGCATTGTCTTCCACCGCGATTTGCCCCGCGGGTTGATCACTTTCGGCGGTCTGTGACGTAGCCGGCGCAGCAAAGATCATCGCAATCAGGAATGGAAGCAGCAGGACATTACGCATCGGGAGTCTCTTTAATCCAATATGTTTAAGAAAACCTTGCATATCACGGCGAAAAGTCAAACAGGCGAATGAAAAAGGCCGCCGGAATGAACGGGCGGCCTTCAAAGCTATGGTATCGGTGATCAGATCGTTTGGTCGTAATCGCCAACCGCTGGTTCCGTGCGGATCACTGCGTCCAGATCGGCAAAGATCGCGCGCATTTCCGCATCACTTTCGGGGCTTTCGCAGACCACCACCAGATTCGGAGTGTTAGAAGAGGCCCGGACCAGCCCCCAAGCCCCATTTTCCAGCATTACACGGGCACCATTTACGGTGACAACATTGGTAATCTTGCGGCCACCAAGGCTGCCTCCGTCATCTGCAAGCGCGACCAGTTTTTGCACCAGCCGTTCCAGAACATCGTATTTTTCCGTGTCAGAACAATAGGGTGACATGGTTGGTGTGGCATAGGTCACAGGCAGCGCGCGGCGCAGGTCGGCCATAGACATATCGGGATTACGGTCCAGCAATTTGCACATTTCCACCGCTACACGCATGCCGCAGTCATACCCGCGACCAATCGGTTCTGCGAGGAAGTAGTGACCGGATTTTTCAAAGCCCGCCAGCGCGCCGAGTTCCTTAACCCGCCGTTTCATGTGGCTGTGGCCGGTCTTCCAGTAATCCGCCTTCGCGCCGTGCTTTTTCAGCTCCGGATCGCTGGCGAACAGGCCGGTGGATTTCACATCCGCCACAAAGGTTGATCCGGGGTAGAGCTTGGACAGATCGCGGGCCATGATAACGCCCACTTTATCGGCGAAGATTTCCTCGCCCTCATTGTCCACGACACCGCAACGATCACCGTCGCCGTCGAAGCCAAGGGCCAGATCCGCGCCGCTTTCCTTAACCGAAGCTGCCATATCGTGCAGCATTTCCATCGCTTCGGGGTTCGGATTGTAATGGGGGAAATTGTAATCCAGTTGATTGTGAGAGGGGACAACCTCTACGCCGATCCGTTCCAGAATCATCGGGGCAAAGGCGCTGGCGGTGCCATTGCCAGTCGCGCAGACAACCCGCAGCTTGCGGGACATTTTGAAATCGCCGCACAAATCGTCGATGTAGGCTTCGCGCACGCCGTCAACAAATTCATAAGACCCACCCTCGCGGGCCACTTGTTCACCGTTCAGAACGATTTCGCGCAGGCGTCCCATTTCGTCGGGTCCGTGGGTGAGGGGGCGTTCAAACCCCATTTTCACGCCGGTCCAACCGTTCGGATTGTGGCTGGCAGTGACCATCGCCACGGCGGGTGCATCCAGATGGAACTGGCTGAAATAGGCCATTGGCGACAGCGCAGGACCGATGTCGCGCACGCGGATACCGGCGCGCATCAGGCCCAGCATCAATGCGTTTTTGATCGTTAGGGAATAATCGCGATAGTCGTTTCCAACGGCGATAACCGGTTCAATTCCAGCTTCATACATCTGGGTGCCAAGACCCATCCCAAGCGCAGTAATGCCGGGCAGGTTGATGTCGTCGGGGTATTTCCAGCGGGCGTCATATTCGCGAAAACCCGTTGGGGTGATCATCGGGTCGCGCAGGAATTCCCACGTGTTCTGGGCCACTGTTGCCGCAGGTTTCGTCATGGAAAAGGCTCCAATATTACTGAGAGATTAAAGTCGGAAAGGATCGGATTTGGCAAGCCGGTCAAAAGCCATAAGGCTTTCCAGCAGCGCGCCCATCCGGTCAAGCGGGATCATATTCGGCCCATCAGAAGGGGCGCTGTCGGGGTCTTCGTGGGTTTCGATGAACACGCCGGCAATTCCGGTGCTGACCGCGCAGCGCGCCATCAGCGGTGCAAATTCGCGCTGTCCGCCGGTGGAGCCGCCCTGACCGCCCGGTTGTTGGACGGAATGGGTTGCGTCCATGATAACCGGATGTCCTGTGGCTGCCATTTGGGGCAGGCCGCGCATGTCCGCGACAAGGGTGTTATAGCCAAACGATGTGCCCCGCTCACACGCCATGACCCGTTTATTGCCAGTGCTGCTGACTTTTTCGAGCACATTTGGCATTTCCCAAGGGCTGAGGAACTGGCCCTTTTTCACGTTGATCGCCGCGCCCGTATTGCCTGCAGCCAGCAACAGATCGGTCTGGCGGCACAGGAAGGCGGGGATTTGCAGCACGTCCACCACTTCGGCCACAGGGGCACACTGGTCGGGCAAATGCACATCGGTGATCACTGGACAGCCGACTTTTGATTTCACGTCAGCCATCACCTGCAAACCCGCTTCGATCCCAAGCCCGCGTTTTCCGCTGAGCGAGGTGCGGTTGGCCTTGTCAAAAGACCCTTTGAAGATGAAACCGGCACCAGCGGCGGCGCAGGCTTGTGCCATTTCCGTCGCGATCATCAGCGCGTGTTCGCTGCTTTCCAACTGGCAGGGGCCAGCGATCACCACCAAAGGCTGATCGTTGCCGACCGCCACATTTCCGATGTCAAAACTTTGCATTTATGTCGTTACCTGTTCTCTTAGGATGCTGACAGTCAGGGACAGCATCAGATAAATTCCGGCAAACACGATGAGAGCCAGAAGGGTGTTTTCAAAGGCACGGGGGTAGGTGGCCTTATCCGGCGTCACCGGAGACACCCCGCGCGAGATGTAGCGGGTCTGGCGGCTTGCCTCAACCCGCGCGCTTTCAAGGTTTTGCAAGGCGGCGGCCACGAGTTGCTGGCGCACGACCAATTTGCTTTGGGCCTTGTTCAGTTCGGCGTTGATGTCCACCAAGGATTCGTTGTTGCCGACCCCCTGAGAGACTTCATTGCGCTTTTCATCCACTTTGCCCTGTAAAAGTGTGATTTCATCCTCAAGAACGCGCACTTTTGTGACATTGGGGCGGGTGTTGGCTGTCAGGCGGGCCAGTTCCAACTGTTTGGCGGTAAGCTGGCTTTCCAGTTCTCCGATCTGGCTCATGATCAGGGCGTTTTCACCAGCCGTATCAAGGGTTGCAGTCTGGCGTTGCAGGCGCGCGACCTCGTCATAGGCGGCCTCCATCTTGGCCTCCGCCTCTTCGTAGATCTCCCGCGCGCCGGTCATCTGGTCGCCGCGCAGTCGGGCGGTCAACTGGTCGACCTGTTCCTCGGCATAACCAATCAGCGCCTGTGAAATTGCTTTGGACGCTTCAGGGGAGGGGGCAACCACCTCCATTTTAATGACGCCTTCTGTGGGATCAAAGCCGATGATCACCCGTTTCTTATACACTTTGTAAGCGTCTTCATTCGTTGCGTCTGCTTCAAGCCGTTGCAGCACGTCGATGCTTTCGGCCTGAAACAGCTGGCGGAAACCGGGATCTTCATCAAGACGCAGCATGGCATCGCGCGAGGTCAGATAACCCTGAACGGTGATGCTGTCTGTAACCGTTTCCAGCGGGGAGCCGGAGAACAGACCCGACGCCCCGGTCACACCGGGCGCATCTGCGCTTTGGATGACAAATTCGGTGTAAGTGGCGTACATCGGTGTCGCCACTTTATAAAAGTAATATCCGGCCAGAAGCGTTGGCAGAAAAACATAGCAGGCGAGTTTGATGAACAGGATGCCCAGCCGTTTGCGGCGGCGTTTCACCAGATCGCGCTGGATTTTGCGCACTTCCTGTTCGCGGCTGTCGTCGTCGATCACTTGGGGTTTGTGATCTGATACCGGCGTTTTGCGCACGGTGGCAGGCAGCGCTACGCCCGGTCCGGGTTCATCTGCGCCTTCAACAGGGGTCAGCACATTGGCCATGTCCTGACGCCCGAAGGGATCAACCCCCTGACGGCGCAGCAGGCGCACCGCGTCCAGATCCGAAGTCGGGGACAGGTTGTTCCGCTGGGCCAGACGCCGTGCAATGCGCAACTGACGCCCTGTCAGGTTTTCTTTCTTGATCTGTTCGATTTCTTCACGGGCTGTCAACTCTCGGGCTCCGGCCGCGTTCATCACTTGCTGGTTGCCTTGCCGGTTAAAATCGGCGTCATCCGAGGACATGTGATGACGCTCCGCATCGGCCTGACGCTGCTGACGCATCTGGATCTGTTGTTGGGGTGCCGTGCTGTCCGCCCCTTCGCCAGAGGTGCTTGCAGGATCATTGCCGTTTGGCTGGCTGCCGCCGCGCAAAATCCGAAAGTTCTTTGGGCTATTGGGCATAGTTGTAAACCTGTTTTGCCTCTTCCAAGGAGTCATACATCGTCAGTCGTCCATTGCGCAGCACTGCCGCGCTTTGGCAGAATTTTTCCAGAATATCCGTTTGGTGCGATACAATCACGACTGTGGCCTTTTGCAAGCGTTCCCGCAGTACCGAACCGGCCTTGCGGTTGAACTCTGCATCGGTGGAAGACGGCATGCCTTCGTCAATCAAGTAGATATCAAATTCCAGCGCCAGCAACAACGCCATCATAAAGCGCGCGCGCATCCCTTTGGAATACGTCGCGATCGGCATCTCAAAGTATTCTTCCAAGCCGCAGATATAGCGGCAGAAACTTTCGATGTAATCCGGATCCAACCCGTAAAGCCGCGCGATGTAGCGGGAATTTTCCACCGCGTTCAGCTTGGGCAGCACGCCGCCCATGTACCCCAGCGGGAAGGAAATCCGCGAAGAGCGCAGGATTTCGCCTTCATCAGGCTTTTCCAGACCGGACATCATATTGATCAGCGTGGTTTTACCGGTGCCATTGGGCGCAAGAATGCCAACAGAACCGCCAAGGTTAATGCGGAAAGACGCCTGATCCAGAATGACCTTGCGCTGCGTGCCCGTCCAGAAGGACTTGCTGACATTTCTAAACTCAATCATCCGGGGACGCCCCTGGCTACCTCAATCGAACCACGTTTAACACGCTTCTTCAGGCTTTTTTGTGACCGGAGCACATGTGCCCGCCGTCCTGTAACCCGTTTAAGGCAATATGCCTGTTACTGTTGTGGGAATGCAATAAAATATGGTTAATTATTTCAAGATAGGCGGCGGATCGTTGCCGAAACACTGACTATGGCGTCAGGTTCCACGCCAAATGTCAGGGGTTTGCCAGAGGTGTTGTTTCCAAAGGTGGGGCGTGCAGCGCAGGAGAGGTGCGCTAAAATAGCCTATCGCACAGTTCCGATTGCGGTTTTCCTAGGGTCTCCCTGTTGATATAACCGCCCGAAGAATTACAGCTGGGGAGACTGAACACTGATGCGAACAATTTTGTCTGCTTTGGCGCTGTTCGGCCTGTGGCTGCTGATGTCAGGGGTCTACAAAACCCTGATCATAGGGCTTGGCGCTGCTTCCGCAATTTTTGCCGTCTATATGGTGCGTCGGATGGACCGCGTTGATCAGGATCACCTGAAGGTTCCTTTGAAACCGTTCCGTTTTATCACCTATGCGGTCTGGCTCGTCTGGGAGGTTGTGAAATCCAACGTCACTTTGACGAAGCTGATTCTCGCGCCGGATCTGAACTTGCGTCAGCATATTTTCCGCGTGCCAAACACGCAGAAATCCGAACTGGCTGAAGTAATCTTTGCCAATTCCATCACCCTGACACCCGGCACGATCACGGTAGAAACCGAAGGCGATGCATTCTGGGTTCACGCCGTCAGCTTTGATGAAAGCGACCATGAGGCATTGGCGGATATGGACCGGCGGGTCACTTCATTTGAAACGGGGGCAGCATGATGTTTCTGGTGGCAGCCGTTGCGCTGTTTGTCACGATGGTCCTTATTCTGGTGCGCCTTTACGCAGGGCCAATCGTCTATGATAGGGTGCTTGCGGTAAATTCCTTTGGGACGGCGACTGTGCTGTTCATTGCTGTGCTCGGCTTTTTGACCGGCCGTCCGGACTTCCTCGACATTGCGCTGTTGTATGCGTTGATCAACTTCGTCGGCACCATCGCTGTGCTGAAGTTCTTCCGCTACCGTGCGCTCGGGGATATTCCGCAGATGCCAGCCCATCCGGGCGAGGAGCGTTAATCATGGATATACCTGCACTTATCGTTGAAATCCTGTCTTGGGCCAGCATTGTCGTCGGCAGTTTCCTGATGATCGTCAGCGGCATCGGCATGTTGCGCTTTCCTGATTTCTGGTCCCGCACCCATGCGGCCTCTGTCGGGGATAGTGGCGGGATGATCCTGCTGATCCTTGGCATGTGCTTGCAAAGCGGGCTGACGCTGATCACCGTGAAGCTGATTATTATGGGGATTTTCCTGATCATCACTGGTCCGACCGCCACCCATGCCGTTGCAAATGCGGCGTTGGTGACAGGCTGGCGTCCGAAAACAGCAGCGGATTTGGAGCCTGAAACAGGCGTACCCTATTCCGATCTGCCCGAACCGACGGTGCGTGGCCAATGACCGAGACTATCGTTAACTTTATTCTGTTTTCCATGCTGGTCATCACCGCATTTGCCATCGTGAGGCAGGACCGTCTGTTCACGATTGTCATGCTGGCAAGCGTATTTTCCCTGCTGACAGCCATGTTGTTCGTCGCATTGGACGCTGTGGACGTGGCCTTTACCGAGGCCGCTGTGGGTGCGGGGATTTCAACCGTTCTGATGCTTGGCACCATCGCGCTGACATCGCGGGGGGCCAAGCCCGCCTCGCGGCCCCAGACGCTGCCGCTGCTGGTGGTTCTGGTGACAGGGGCGGGGCTGGTTTACGGCACGCTCGACATGCCGAATTTTGGCGATCCGAATGCACCTGCAAACGTGCATTTGTCGCCCCACTACCTGACCAACTCTATCGAAGAAATCGACGTGCCCAACGTGGTGACAAGCATCCTCGCAAGCTATCGGGGCTTTGACACACTGGGCGAAACCGCCGTGGTTTTTGCTGCTGGTATTGGTGTTTTGATGATCCTGTCAGGCCTGCGCCACCGCCGCCGCAAGGACGAGGAAGAGGAAGAAGACGCATGAAAGAGCACCATCTGATCCTGCGTGTCGTGACCAAATCACTGGTCGGCACCATCATCCTTTTCGCCTTTTATGTGCAGTTCCACGGGGATTTTTCACCCGGTGGCGGCTTTCAGGCGGGTGTGATCATGGCTGTGGCCTTTATCCTCTACGGGATTGTGTTCGGCCTGCATGAAGTCCAGCGCGTCCTGCCTGCTTGGGTGGTTCACAAACTGGTAGCTCTCGGGGTGCTGGTCTATGCGGGCACGGGGATCTGGAACATGTTTTTGGGGTATGAATTCCTGCACTACGGCAGCTTCACGCCTGATCACATGTCCCACGGCCAGCACAGCGGTATTCTTTACGTCGAAGCCGGAGTTGGCATCACTGTGACCGGTGTCATGGTGGCAATTTATTACGCTTTTGCCGGACGCACGCCGCGTCTTGGCAATGATGACTGGTAGGGCGCAATGACACTGGAATTCTTTATCGGCCACATCAATTACTGGCTGTTCATCGTGCTGATGATGACCGGATTTTACATCGTGGTCTCTGCGGGCAATCTGGTGAAAAAGGTCGTCGGGCTGAACATCTTTCAGGTGGCGGTTTTCATGCTTTATATCTCTATTGGTAAGGTCACGGGCGGCACTGCGCCAATCTTCCCGACTGACATGATGGGCAAGATCAAAGCCGACCCCGAGATCGTCTATTCCAACCCGCTGCCCCACGTTCTGATCCTGACCGCGATTGTTGTGGGCATTGCCACCACGTCGCTGGCGCTGGCGCTGATCGTGCGTATCCGGGAAGCCTATAACACGATTGAGGAAGACGATATTCTAGAGATCGACGCCAGAACCGCCCGCGCCGAGAACATCATCCACGGTGAAGCCATGGGGGGGCGCGCGTAATGGCCACTGCGTCCGAGACCCCGCATATCGCGCTGACCCTGCGGGACCATCTGCCGATTCTTCAGGTGCTGGTGCCCCTTTGCACCGCGCCCCTTATTGTGCTGCTCGGGGATCGCCGCATCGCGTGGGGGCTGGCCTTTCTTGCCGCCGTTCTGTCGCTGGTTGTGTCCTTCCTGCTGCTGATGCAGGTGATGGATGGCAGCTTTATCAGCTATCACCTTGGTGGCTGGGCGCCGCCGATCGGGATTGAATACCGGATTGATGCGGCGAATGCTTTTGTGCTGCTGCTGATCTCTTTGACGGCGACGCTGGTTTTGCCGTTCGCCTTACGATCTGTCGCGGACGAAATCCCGGCCCGCAGCCACACACTGTTTTATGCCTGTTTCACACTGGTGCTGACCGGCCTTCTTGGGGTTGTGGCCACAGGCGATGCCTTTAACGTCTTTGTGTTCCTAGAGATTTCGTCTCTGGCCACCTACGTGCTGGTGTCTCAGGGGCTTTATCGTGACAAACGTGCGCTCAGTGCAGCCTATGACTATCTGATCATGGGCACGATTGGTGCGACCTTCTTTGTGATCGGCATCGGCTTTTTGTATATGACCACCGGCACTCTTAACATGGCTGACATGGCAGAGCGACTGGTCGGGCAGGGCGACAACCGCACGGTTCAGGCGGCTTTTGCCTTTATCGTTGTGGGTATGGGGCTGAAAGTGGCGATTTATCCGCTGCATCTGTGGCTGCCCGCCGCCTATAACTATGCGCCTTCGGCTGTGACTGTGTTTCTAGCGGCGACGTCGACCAAAGCGGCCATGTATGTGTTGCTTCGGTTCATGTTCTCGGTCTTCCAGCCGGAGTTCGTCTTTGACACCAACCTGTTGTTGTGGATCCTCGCGCCATTCGCGCTGCTGGCGATGTTTGCGGCCAGCCTGATTGCGGTGTTCCAGACCAATTTCAAACGGATGCTGGCCTATAGTTCCATCGCGCAGATCGGCTATATGCTGCTTGGCATTTCGTTGTTTTCGGTCACAGGGCTCAGCGCAACGATGGTGCATCTGTTCAACCACGGCATTACCAAAGCAGCGCTGTTTATGGCTGTTGGTGCGCTGGTGCTGCGGTCCGGAAATACGTTTTACGACCGGATCGAAGGCATGGGACGGGTGATGCCACTGACCGGCGCCGCTGTGGTGTTGGGTGGTCTGTCCCTGATCGGTGTGCCCGGTACGGCGGGGTTCATTTCCAAATGGGTGCTGGTGCAAGCCGCATTCGAGGCAGACCTGTGGTGGGTCGCACTGCTGATCGTAGCCTCGTCGCTGTTGGCCGTGATTTATATGTGGCGCGTGATTGAGGTGCTTTACCTCCACACCCCGCACCCCGAAGCGATCCACAAGGAAGCGCCCCTTAGCATGGTGATCCCGATGTGGATTGCAGCAGGGGCCTGTGTGTGGTTCGGGATTGATACCAGCCTGACAATGGGCGCTGCCAATACAGCGGCAATCGGATTGATGGGCGGTACTGACGGTATGGCACTTACGCCCACGGTGGGCGGACTTCTTGGAACGGGGCATTAGGGTAGGAACATGGACACGAACACGCTCATCTTTCTGGCCTTGCTGCTGCCTGTGTTGGCGATGTTTGGCAATATGGCTTTTGCCAAACAAGACAACCTGCGGGACGGGTTTACCTTTGTCTGCGCCGTTCTGACTTTCGGCGCGGTGCTGGGTGTTCTTGCCAATCTGGGCAACAGCACATCCCAAGAAATCGTTCTGTTGGAAATGCTGCCCGGCCTGCAAATCGCGCTTCAGGTCGAACCGCTTGGGCTGATGTTTGCGCTGGTGGCCTCTGGCCTGTGGATCGTGACGCACATCTACGGCCTTGGCTACATGCGCGGCAACAACGAGAAACACCACGCCCGTTTTTTCGCCTGCTTTTCGGTCGCAATTTCTGCGGCGATCGGCATTGCCTTTTCCGCGAACCTGCTGACGCTGTTCCTGTTCTACGAGGTGCTGACCGTTTCTACCTATCCACTGGTGGCCCATAAAGGCACGCCCGAGGCGATCCGCGGCGCGCGCACCTATCTTGGCGTGTTGATCGGCACATCCATCGCGCTGTTCCTGACGGCGATCATCTGGACCTATACGCTGGCCGGAACGCTAGACTTTGTGCCCGGTGGCATCCTGCAAGGCAAAGTCGAGGGTCTGCTGGTGCCGATCCTGCTAGGTCTGTTTGCCTTTGGTATCGGCAAAGCGGCCCTGATGCCGTTCCACCGCTGGCTGCCCGCTGCGATGGTGGCACCCACGCCAGTGTCCGCACTGCTGCACGCGGTGGCGGTTGTGAAGGCGGGTGTGTTCACCATGCTGAAGGTGGGCGTTTACACCTTCGGGATCGACTTTCTGGCCGATACGGGTGCGTCTGACTGGCTGATGTGGATTGCGGCCTATACCATTCTGGCCAGCTCTATTGTCGCCTATCAGCAGGACAATCTGAAACGGCGTCTGGCCTATTCGACGGTCTCCCAGCTGAGCTATGTGACGCTTGGTCTGGCGCTGGCGACGCAGATGGGCGTCATGGGCGGAGCCCTTCAGATCGCCATGCACGCGATGGGCAAGATCACCCTGTTTATGTGCGCCGGTGCGATCTATGTGGCCACCCACAAAAGCAACATCAGCCAGATGAAAGGCTTGGGGCGCAGTATGCCGTTCACCTATATCGCCTTCCTGATCGGCGCGCTGTCGATCATCGGCCTGCCGCCCCTTGGCGGGAGTTGGTCAAAATGGTTGCTGATGGTGGGGGCCGCAGATGCGGATCACCAGATCATGATCGGCGTTCTGATGGCGTCCTCTTTGCTCAGCCTAAGCTACCTGCTGCCTGTTGTGGCACAAGGCTTCTTCAGTTCCTCGCCCGACAATCCTTATAACGGGATCAAGGAAGCCCCCGCTTTCTGCTATATTCCCCCCGTCTTCACGGCCATCGGTTGCGTGATCCTGTTCCTTTACGCAGGCACATTGGTGGAATTCCTCACGCCCATGCTTGGAGTGCCCCAATGAGCAAACACAAAGATTTTGAAACAGACATCCCGCGTGCTGATGATACTGACCTGACCTATGCCAAACGGTTGGAACAGGAAGGCCAGCGGGAGATTTACATCCGCAAGGCCCTGCGCGCCCATTTCGATATGACCATCGAAGAGGTGATCGAAACCTGCGCCAGCCTGAACCGTGCCCGAGGGTATGAACTGAACGTGCTGCGCTCCCGCTTTCCGGCGCTGACCGAAGCGCGTTTCGCTTATAAAATCGCCCAGACCCTGACGATCCCCAAGGACGAAGCACGGGGCTGGGCCAAAAAGATCATTGCCGCAGAGGACAAAGGGTAACTATGTCTGATCAACAGCAAACCGAGCCTGCCGCCCCGGACGCTGCCAGCGACGGGGTACACCACTCTCCCCACAGCGGGCGGGAGGACACCTCCGGCACTCCGGCGTTGGGGCGTGTCTTCACTGCGCTATCCGCGCCCAAAGCGGCCAAAACGCTGTTTTACGCTTTGGTTGTGCTGTGTGTCGGGCTGTTCCTCGCGGATTTCTTCTACAAAAAATACACCTATGTCGCTGTTGAAAACATCCCCGGTTTCTATGCGCTTTACGGATTTATCATCACAGCCGGACTGGTGCTGCTGGCAAAAATCTGGGGCAACTGGGTTCGCCGCCCCGAGGATTACTACGCTCCGAATGATGTAGACGCCGAAGCCTTTCCCCAAGACGAACTGGACGAGGAGCACCAAAATGGTTGAAGCCTTCCCCATTGCTTTTCTGTTCTTCGCCGGTGCCGCATTGCTGGCGCTGCTGCCCAAAGGGGCGTTGCGGGCAGGGGTGTTGCTGCTGGTTCCGCTGGTCGCGCTTTACCTGATCTGGAACCTGCCAGAGGGCAATCTGTTTTCGGCGCAACTGCTGAATGTGGAACTGGAACTGATGCGGGTGGATCGTCTGTCCCGCATCTTCGCAATCATCTTCTGTATCGCGGCCTTTCTGGCCAATCTCTATGCGTTGCACGTTAAAGACACCGTGCAGCAGGTGGCTGCGCTGGCCTATTCCGGTTCTGCCATCGGCGCAGTGTTTGCCGGTGATCTGATCGCGCTGTTCCTGTTCTGGGAAGGCACGGCAATCACGTCGGTCTTTCTGATCTGGGCCCGCCGCACCGAAGGGGCGCTTGCCACGGGGATGCGTTATCTGATTATTCAGGTGTCGTCGGGCGTGATGCTGCTGGCGGGGACCGTGCTGATCTGGCAGGAAAGCGGCTCTTTCACCTTTGAAGCGATGACACTTGGCAGTCTTGGAACTTGGCTGCTGTTGCTGTCCTTCGGGGTCAAAGCGGCCTTTCCGCTAATGGGCAACTGGTTGTCCGATGCCTACCCAGCGGCCACTGTGACAGGGACGGTCATCCTGTCCGCGTTTACCACGAAACTGGCGATCTATGCGCTGGCGCGGGGGTTTCCGGGCACCGAACTGCTGATCTATGTGGGCGCGGTGATGACGCTGCTGCCGACACTTTATGCGGTGCTGGAAAACGATTTGCGGCGGGTGCTCGCTTATTCTCTGAACATCCAGCTTGGGTTTATGATTGTTGGTGTAGGCATCGGGACAGAGCTGTCGCTGAACGGCACCGTGGCCCATGCGTTTGCCGGTATCCTTTATAAGGCACTGCTGTTTATGGGCGTCGGCGCGGTCCTGTTCCGCACCGGAACCGCCAAAGCCTCTGATCTTGGCGGGCTGCACAGAACCATGCCACTGACGATGATCTTCATCGCGATCGGCGGCATGTCTATCGCAGCCTTCCCGTGGTTCTCAGGCTTTATTTCCAAGTCGCTGATCCTTTCGGCAGCGTCCCACGACGGGTATTACATCATTTGGGCCGTGCTGCTGCTTGCCTCCGCGGTGACGTTGCATCACTCCGGCCTGAAAATTCTGCACAACGTGTTCTTTGGCCGCGACAGCGGGTTGCGCCCGAAAGAGGCTCCGGTGCAGATGTTGCTGGCGATGGGGATCACCGCTGCGCTGTGCATCGCGCTCGGGATTTTTCCTTCGATGCTTTATGAGTTGCTGCCGTTCGATGTGGATTATGCGCCATACACGCTGACGCATATCGTGACCCAGTTCCAGCTTCTGGCGTTCGCATTGCTGTCCTACGTAGTTCTGGTGAAAACCGGACTCTATCCGACTATGACGCGTAATGTTTACCTTGATACGGACTGGAGTTATCGCCGTATGGCGCCGGCAATCATCGGCTATGCGGCCTTGATGATCGGGCGGATCTGGACCGGTATCACTCGCTTTGCCCTGCGTCAGCTCACCGATGTTGCTACAGGACTTTACAAAACCCACGGACCGGAAGGGCGCATTGCGCGGGTCTGGCCAACAGGGTCAATGGTGTTGTGGGTGGCTGTGCTGCTGGCCGCAGCGCTGTTGGTGAACTTCCTCTAAGGCGCAACAGCTGGTTTGTATTCTGTAAGAAACGGGGCGGGTCGATCCGCCCCGTTTTGCATCAGACCCAAGCCGCCCAGAGCAGACCAGCCAGCAACGAGCCGGTAAAGCCGAACGCGATATATGCGCCAAAAACCTTGGGCTTCACAATCGCCCAGACCGCAATGGCAGCAGGGATGCAGCTGACCGATCCGGCCATCATAAAGCTCATGGCGGCACCCTGGCTCATGCCTTGTTCGATCAAGCCGCCCACCAAAGGTGCCGCGGCATAGCCGTTCAGATAGGCCGGTCCGCCAACCAATGCGCCCAGCAGGATCGGTCCGAAACCTTCCCCGCCAAGGATGTTGGCGATCCATTCAGCAGGCACATAGCGCACCATCACAGCCTCTACCGTATAAGCTAGCGTTAACCATTTCAGCAGGAACACCAGATTGTTGCCCGCAGTGGTTTTGAACTGGGCCAAACGGTCAGAGTCTTGCCAGAAGCTCCAGACCGGTTTGCCCGTGAAGGGATTGGCACTGCACCCGCAGCCGCCCCCTTGGGCGTCAGGGCGCAGAGGGTCGGTAAACAGGGCAGTGCGGCTGAACGCCATCACGACAAAGCCCCCGAACAGACCGAAACCAACCGCCGCAATCGTCTTGGCGATGGCAAAATCCACCCCAAGCGCCGCGCTGGTTATAATGAACATCGGCGGGTCCATGATCGGCGAGGCGAGCCAGAACGCCATCACCGCCGCCAGCGGCACACCCATCGCAAGAAGGGCCGCCACAAAGGGAATAACCTCGCAAGAGCAAAACGGTGCGATCCCCCCGACAAGGGCCGCAAGAACCACCATACGGGCAGGGCTGCCCTTAAAGGCCTGCGCGACAATGCCCTCGGCACCCGTTGCTTTGAGGTATGCCACCATGAACACCGCGAACAGGATGAACGGGGCCGTGCCCAGCACTGACGTTACCGTATCTTGCCCTACACCCGGCAGATCACTCGGCACAAGAACCGCCACTGCGGCAAAGATCAGGGCAATGGCAATCCAGGCTTTGTCCGGTTTGTAGCGCTGCCAGAAATCGGGGTTTGTGATCGATTCGCTCATCTTAACGGTCCTCTTGGCTGGCGTTATGCGCATCGGGATTATTTGCATCCGCACAACAGTTTTTCAGAATGAAGTTCGAAAGAGAGCGGGTCATATCGTAGGCCACAGAGGAACAAATCACGCTGCGCCCCTGTTTCGCCTGTTCCACCAACCCCGCATGCACCAGAAAGCGCAGGTGGTGGTTCAGTGTTGATCCGGGAACGCCCGTGCGTTTGCCAAGCTCGCCCATCGACAGCCCTTCAGGACCGGCCCGCACAAGGGTCTGCAATACGCCAAGGCGCTGTTCCGATCCAAGCGCTGCGAAAGCCTGCGCCGCATCTTCGATACTAATGTCTTTTTCGATTCCATGTGTCATGGGGTTATATTTCTAGATGTATCGAAATTAATCAACCATTATTTCAATAATGCTAGAAATATAGATTTCACGGCTAAACTTTGCCTCAGGCCAATTCCCTGTTAAATGCCCACAGATGACCAATTTTGAGGACCATATCCAAAAGATCCGCGCCTGCCGCATATGTGCAGAGCGATTCTCGCTCACAAGGACCAACCACCGTCCGCGACCCGTTGTCTGGCTGTCCCAAAGCGCGCAGATAATGGTGGTGGGGCAGGCCCCCGGTGCGCGGGTCCATGCGTCGGGCCGCCCCTTCACCGATGCGTCTGGTGATCGTCTGCGCCAGTGGATGGGAATTGATGAAGACACCTTTTACGATCAAGACAGGATTGCGATCTTTCCGATGGCCTTCTGCTTTCCGGGATATGATGCCAAGGGCTCTGACCTTCCACCACCAAAAGTCTGCGCTGATCACTGGCGGGCGGATACTCTGGCCCTGATGCCGCAGATCAAGCTGACACTGTTAATCGGCGGATATGCACAAAAGTGGCATTTAGGAACGAAATCCATGACGGAAACGGTCAAAAACTGGCAGAAATACGACCCCGACATTATACCATTGCCACACCCGAGCTGGCGCAATACCAGTTGGCTTAAGAAGAACCTCTGGTTCGAATCCGACCTGATCCCCCACCTGCGCCAACGCGTAACGGAGCTTTTATGACCCTTCTTGATACCGCCCACGCCGCTATGGAAGCTGCGCCGGATGATACCGCGAAACGCATGGCCTTTTATGAACGTGTGGCTGACAGCGAGCTGTTTTTGGTGCTGGAAACCGAGCCCGTCGCCGACCGCATCACCCCCGCCGTTTTCGAAGTGGACGGCGCACGATACGCGCTGGTGTTCGATACCGAAGAGCGCATGGGGGAGTTCACCCAATCGGTCACGCCGTTTCTGGCGATGGCGGGCCGCCAGATCACTGCGCTGCTGGCGGGGCAGGGCATCGGTCTTGGATTGAACCTCGCGGTCGCACCCTCGTCGATGCTGCTGCCTGACACTGCGGTGGACTGGCTGAACGAAACACTTGGCAGCGGGCCGGAAGCGCAAGAAGCAACGCCGAGCGCGATTTACCCGCCGGGCCAGCTTCCCGAAACACTGGTCACAGCGCTTGATACCAAGCTGGCGAGCATGGCCGGGCTGGCGAAATTCGCCTATCTCGCCCAAATCGAATATGAAAACCGGCCGCGCAGCCATGTCATGGCCTTCATCGACGCAATCCCCGAAGCCCAAAGCGCAATCGCTTCGGCCATATCCGAGGCGCTGACTTTCTCAGGGATAGAGGCCGGAACGCTCGACGTTGTGTTCCTGAGCGCGCAAAACCCGCTGAGCGGAGCGCTGGCGAAACACGGGTTACGGTTCGACCTGCCCGAGCCGGAACAGGCCAAATCCCGCACCATAGAGGCACCCGGCTCGAACCCCGACAAACCACCGATCCTGAGATAAGTCAGTGGCCTCCGGCGGGAGTACTATCGGAACATTGAAACCGCTCTTCTTGGGCAAATATCCTCAGGGGGTGTAGGGGCAGACTGCCCCCGCCGACGGATCAATACTTTAGCGTTGGATCTATCAAGTAAAGCGCTTCTTTGCCCTCTTCGACGCGCGCGATGTTTTCTGCGACGATGTCTGCTGCGGTTGTAGCGCGGGTTTCGGACGCGACATGGGGTGTGACCAGCACATTCGGGTGATGCCAGTAGGGATGCTCTGCAGGGAGCGGTTCGGTATGGAACACATCAAGGGTAGCGCCTGAGATCTTGGAGCTGTTTAACGCTGCAAGAAGCGCGTCATCGTCGATCAACTGACCCCGGCCCGGATTGATGATCGCTGCGCCGTCTTTCATCTGCGCAATCGTTTCTTTGTTGATCAGCCCTTCGGTCGCGGGCGTATTGGGCAGAAGCGTTACGATAATATCGGCCTGTGCGAGGGTTTGTTCCAGACCCTCGACACCCGCGTAGCAGGGGAATGGTGCCCCTTCTTTTTGGGTCCGGCTCCAGCCGATCACATTAAAGCCGTATCCGTGCGCAACTTTGGCGCAAGCCATGCCCAGAGCACCGATGCCAAGGATCGCGACTGTGCGGTCCGCTGGCAGTGGGGGTGCCCAGTCGGTCAGCCAAGCGCCCGGTTTGGCGTTGGAGAAACGGTCGACCTCCAAATGGTGGCGCATGATATGGCCAAAGACGTAATCGACCATTCCCTGGGTCATGCCCGGATCGACCATACGTGCCATAGGCTGGGTCAGTGTCTTGTTCTTCAACAGCTTATCAGGTCCGGCCCACAGGCTTTGGATCAGCTTGAGGTTCGTGTAAACGCTCAGGTCGTCGTCCTCCCGTGCTGGCGCGTAAACCAGATAGTCTACGGTCTCGGGGGCGTCTGTGCGATCGGTCAGATTGACCTTAAGGCCTTTCGCAGCAAAAGCAGCTTCCAGCGGGGCGCGGTACACGGGCCACTGTGCGGCGCGTGCGGAGAAGAGGATGTTAATCATGGAAGGGCCTTATCTTGATCGATGGACATGGGCACTTTGTACCAGTCCGAAAGCGATCAGCAAGACCATCATCGCAGAGCCGCCATAGCTGACCAACGGCAACGGCACGCCGACAACAGGCGCCAGCCCCATGACCATCGACATGTTCACCGCGAAGTAGAAAAAGAAGGTCGTGCCAACCCCGATCGTTACAAGCGAGCCGTATCGATCCCTGTTTGACAGAGCAGAGACATAACAGAAGATCAGGATCAGCCCGTAGAGCGCCAGTAGTACGATACCGCCGACAAAGCCGAACTCCTCGCCCAATGTGGTGAAGATAAAATCGGTGTGTTTTTCTGGCAGAAAGTTCAGCCTTTGCTGGGTGCCTTGCATGAAGCCGCGCCCTGTCAATCCGCCCGACCCGAGCGCAATCTTGGACTGGGTGATGTGATAGCCCGATCCAAGCGGATCGGAGGAGGGATCGATGAAGGTCTCAATCCGCTTATACTGATAGTCCTTAAGCATCTGGTATTCAGTGTCTTTTGATGCGAACACCCCTGTGACCAGCAAAACGATAGAGAGGATCGCGATACCGAAATACCAGAAACTGACCCCCGCAATGAACATGACAATCGCACCGCCTGCCATGATCAGAAGCGCTGTGCCAAGGTCCGGCTGGCCAAGTACAAGAAAGGTTGGCAGCAGGATCAACAGGATCGGCAAGGCGACCCAAAACGGTCTGGAGACGCGGCGCTCGTCCAGCCAGTCATAATAAAGCGCGAGCACCATCACCACGGCCACTTTCATCAACTCGGAAGGTTGCAAGGTCATGAATTTCAGGTCGATCCAGCGCTGCGCCCCGCCGCGGGTTTCACCGATGTAAGGGACCGCCACCAACAACCCGATCCCAAGGATGTAGGCGAAGGCACTGATTTCACGCCAGAAGTTGATCGGGATAAAGGCCATGAAGATCATCACACCCATGCCGAGCGCAAAGCGGATGATCTGGGGCTGGGCCCAGCGTTCGATATCGCCGCCCGACACGGAATACAGCATCAGAAATCCGGTGCAGGCCACGGCTGTCAGCAACAGGGCCAACGGCCAGTTGAAGTAGAGCACTTTGGACAGGCCGGTGGGAATTGTGCGGATATTCTGTTCGAGATAGCTCATGCTTTGTCGTCCGGGCGCTCCCGTCCGGCGCGCACGTCAGTGGGCAGGGAGCGGTAGTCCATGTCCTCGGACAGTTCGAGCGCCTCGAGCATGATGTCCTTTGCAATTGGGGCTGCGACCGACGAGCCACCGCCGCCGTGTTCCACCACAACCGAGATTGAAAAACGCGGGTTGTCAGCAGGGGCATAGGCCACAAACAACGCGTGGTCGCGACGCTCCCACGGCAGATCGCTGTTACGGATCACGCCGCGCGCCCGCTCTTCCTTGGTGATAAAGCGGACCTGACTGGTGCCGGTTTTACCTGCCATGTCCCAGCCCTCCTTGCGAATACGGGAGCGACCGGCAGTGCCGCCACGTTCGTTCACCACGCCGTACATGCCCTTACGCACCACATCGAGATGTTCCGGATCAATATCAAGCGGCTCGCGACCTTTGACGGGATGGGGGCGGTTGTCGATGGCATTCACGAGACGCGGCGAAATCTTGGTGCCAGAGGCAATCCGCGCCGTCATCACCGCAAGCTGCATCGGCGAGGCGAGCACAAAACCCTGACCGATCGAAGCGTTCAGTGTGTCCCCGATCACCCAATCCGCATCCCTGCGCCGTTTTTTCCAGTCCTTCGTCGGGGCAAGACCTTCGCGTACAGCAGGCAGTTCCAGTTCATGCTCAACGCCGATGCCCAGTTCCTTGGCCATCGCGGAAATATTCTCAATCCCGACCTCCTGACAGACTTCGTAGTAGTAGACATCACAGGATTTTTTAAGGCTGTCGTGCATGTCAACTTTGCCATGCCCGCCGCGCCGCCAACAGTGAAAACGCCGGTTGTGCAGTTCGAGATAACCGCCGCAATAGACCTTGTCGTCTGGCTTGACGAACCCGCCTTTCAACGCGGCGAGGGCTGTTACCATTTTGAAGGTAGAACCGGGGGGATAGGTGCCGGTGACCGTCTTGTTCAACATCGGCTTGTAAGTGTCGGTATTTAGCGCATTCCAGTCGGTGGTGGAGATCCCGCGCACGAATTTATTAGGATCAAAACTCGGCGCGGAGGCGAGCGCAACAATATCGCCGTTGCGCACATCCATCACCACAGCAGCAGCACTTTCCTTGCCAAGCCGCTCCATCGCATAGCGTTGCAGCCGGTTGTCGATGGTCAGTTGCACATTGGCGCCGGGCTGGCTTTCCTCGCGGCCGAGCACACGCATCACGCGGCCGATGGAGTTCACCTCGATCCGTTTAACGCCCGATTTGCCACGCAGCGGTTTTTCGATACGTCGCTCGATGCCGTTCTTGCCGATTTGGAAGCGGGGTATCAACAGCAGCGGATCATCATCGTCCGTTTGGCTGAGATCATAATCGGATACGGGGCCGACAAATCCTAAAATGTGTGCAAAATCATCGGCTTGCGGGTAAATTCTATAGTGGCCAAGCTCCGGTGTGATACCGGGCAATGCAGGGGCATTCGCGCTGACGGCGGCGATATGCTCCCAGTCGAGATCTTCCGCCACAGTGACAGGCACGAAACCGCGCCGCTTGCTCATCTCTTCCAGCGCACTGGCAATGTCTTCTTCGGTGATCGGGATGATGGTGGCAAGGCGGCGCAGAACGGTTTCGGGATCGCCCGACTGTTCGCGCACCATATCAATCTTGTAGTTAGGCTCGTTATAGGCGAGCGGCTTTCCAAGGCGATCAAACACAAGGCCGCGCACAGGGGGGATCAGGCGTATGTTGACGCGGTTTTCCTCGGCGAGCAGGCGGAACGACTGGTTTTGCTCCACCGCGATCCTGCGCATCTGAACCCCGAGCGTGCCAATAACACCCGCCTGCAATCCGGCAAGCAGGATCGTGCGGCGTGTCAGCATCTGGCGCAGGCGACCGGGTTTGGCTGGGCGTCTCATAGTCTTTTCCCCCAAGCATCCAACTCCCCCGGGCGGGGGCGCTGGAAGCCGAAACCGAATTTCATCACCCCTATAATAACAGGATAGAGCGCGATGGTGAAAACCATTAGATAGAACTGCTCTACAAATCTTGGTGTATGGGTCAGGGTCAGCAGTAAAATGATCTGTTGCAGGATGGTGATGATGAAGAAGATCGTCCCCATCCACAGCCATTCCAGACCAAAACTATACTCGCGAAACGCCTGAATGTTAGAGCGCACAACTTCCGAGCCGAGCACGATAAGCAGGGTGAACAAGCCAAGAGGCGCAAGGGTGAGGATGTCACGGAAGAAAAACACCAGAAATACCGCCCAAACCGGCGCCCATTCAGGCTTGCGAACCACATAAGCCATTGTAATGCAGTAAAGAATATCAGGACCGGGCAGGGCGCCCGCGCTTAGATCAAAGGGGACGATGGACCACAGGATGATGGCAAAACCCGCCCCGATATAGAGCGAGCGTCGGGCGTACAAATGTACCAGTGATACGTCATCCATCGTTGCCCACGCTCACCTGTCCGGGCAGGGTTGGGCCGACAAGACGACCGGGTTCAGAGATCGGTGCAGAGGGCAGATGGCGGATCACGCGCAGGAATTCCAGCCGGCGGTAATCCGCTGCCAGTTTCACCCGCAACCGCCCGTCACCGCTCAGAAATACGGTGCCCGCCAACAAGCCGGGGGGAAAAACGCCCCCGTCGCCCGTTGTTACCACCCTGTCACCGGCGCGGACCTGATCGACGCCGTCGATGAATTCAAGCGGTGGCAGGGGCGTGTTGTCTCCCGCCAGAATAGCCTTCTGGCCCGAGGGCGTGACCTCAACCGGAATGCGGCTGGAACTGTCGGTCAGGAACAACACACGAGAAGAGTTTTTGCCTACACCGGAAATCCGCCCCACAAGGCCAAGCCCGTCCATCGCAGCCCAGCCATCGACCACACCGTCATGGCGCCCGATGTTTATCAGCGCACTTTGCCGGAAGGGGCTGCCGCTGTCGGTCAGGACCACGCCAGTCGTATAGGTCAGTTTAGGGTTCAGTTTGACGTTGTTCAGATCCAGCAGCTTCGCGTTCTTTTGCTCCAACTGGATGGCGGCCTCTTTCCAGGCTTTCATCTGTTGCAATTCGCGGCGAAGCTCTTGATTTTGCTGGTATATCCGTGAATAGGCTTGAAAGTCAGAGACCATGTTGGACATATGCGCAACAGGGGCGAACACCCATTCAAGGTTTGGCACCACACGATCAATCATCGCCATGCGAAAGCGTTCGGCGCGAGGATTGTCGATGCGCCAGATCATGAAAATCGCCACCAGAAAAACCAGCAGGACAGAGATCAACACGCGCCTTACGACGCGGCGAAAGTAGACCTCGCTGTCATTTTGATGAGCCATTTACATCCGTCACAGGCATTAGCTGTCGAAATCGATAACATGAATCAGCTGTTTTTCATATTCCAGCGACTTACCGGTGCCAAGCGCCACGCAGTTGAGGCTCTCATCCGCAACGGAGATCGCCAGACCGGTCTGTTCGCGCAGGGCAAGATCCAGTTCACCCAGCAAAGCGCCGCCCCCCGTAAGCATCACTCCGCGGTCCACAATGTCAGCCGCCAGATCGGGTGGCGTGCTTTCAAGGGCGGTCATCACCGCTTCGCAAATTTGCTGAACCGGCTCGGCCAGCGCGTCCGCGACTTGGGCTTGGGTGATCTCGGTCTCTTTTGGCACACCGTTCAACAGGTCACGCCCGCGAATTTCCAGCGACGTGCCGCGCCCGTCTTCGGGCATACGGGCTGTACCGATGGTGGTCTTGATCCGCTCGGCGGTGCTTTCCCCGATCAGCAGGTTCTGCTGGCGGCGCAGATAGCTGATGATGGCTTCGTCCATCCGGTCCCCACCCACGCGCACGGACCGCGCGTAAACAATGTCACCCAGCGACAGAACCGCAACCTCGGTGGTCCCGCCACCTATATCGACAACCATGCTGCCAGTCGGGTCGGTGATCGGCATACCTGCACCAATCGCGGCGGCAATCGGTTCGGCGATCAAACCGGCCTTGCGTGCCCCTGCAGACAGAACTGACTGGCGGATCGCGCGTTTTTCCACTGGCGTGGCCCCGAAAGGCACACAGACAATCACGCGGGGTTTGGTCAGGGTAGAGCGTTTGTGAACCTTGCGGATGAAGTGTTTGATCATCTCTTCGGCCACGTCAAAGTCGGCAATCACACCATCCCGCATCGGGCGGATTGCTTCGATTGAACCCGGCGTGCGGCCCAGCATCAGCTTGGCATCCTCGCCAACCGCAAGGACCCGTTTAACACCGTCCTTGATGTGATATGCAACAACGGAAGGTTCGTTCAGAACAATGCCTTTGCCTTTGACATAGACCAGCGTATTTGCCGTGCCCAAGTCGATCGCCATATCTACAGAAAATAATCCCTGAAGTTTTCCAAACATGCTTTGCCGCCTTTGCTTGCACGAAGTGGTACCGTGACAAAACACGGTGCAGAAGGCCTGTTTATAGCGAGGTCTGCCGCGCGGGGTAAAGGCAGCGCTGTCGAAAAATAGGCGTTATCGCGCCAAGAATAGGGGGCGCTCGGCCATTCTTTCACTTAATACTTGCACATAACGAACAACGGGCAGATTTTTGGAACCTGCCCGTTGATTATTCCAAGAATCAGGCTGTAGCCGCCGGTGCCGTCTTTTCACGCCGCACGAGCAGCTTGTTCAACGCGTTCACATAGGCCCGCGCACTGGCTACAACGGTATCTGTGTCGGCGGATTGACCGACCACGATCTTGCCAGCTTCCTCCATCCGCACAGACACCGTTGCCTGCGCATCAGTGCCTTCAGTTACGGCGTGCACATTATACAATTGCAGTGTCGCGCTGTGGGGGAACAGCTGTTTCACCGCGTTAAAAGAGGCATCTACAGGACCGTCTCCTGTGGCCGAAACGCTGTGGTCTTCACCGTCGATAGTCAGGGTCAGATCGGCCTGCTGTGGACCGTCTGTCCCACAAACAACCCGCAAGGATTTCACCTGCACACGATCATTGGCCGCATTGGTGCCCTCGTCGTTCATCAGCGCGAGCAAGTCGTCGTCGTAAACTTCTTTCTTGCGGTCGGCCAAAGCCTTGAAGCGGACAAACACGTCTTTCAACTGATTGTCGCCCAGCTCATACCCGAGGTCTTTCAACTTGGCACGCAATGCCGCGCGACCCGAATGTTTGCCAAGCACGATGTTGGTTTCAGACAAGCCCACATCTTCGGGACGCATGATCTCAAAGGTCTCGGCGTTCTTCAACATCCCGTCCTGATGAATGCCGCTTTCATGGGCAAAGGCGTTCTTGCCGACGATGGCTTTATTATATTGCACCTGAAATCCGCTGACGGTGGCAACACGGCGGCTGATATTCATGATCTTGGTGGTGTCGATATCGGTGCGATATGGCATGATGTCGTTGCGCACTTTCAAAGCCATGACCACTTCTTCCAACGCCGTATTACCGGCCCGTTCGCCCAAGCCGTTGATGGTACATTCCACCTGACGCGCACCAGCCTCTACCGCTGCGAGGGAGTTCGCAGTCGCCATGCCCAGATCGTTATGGCAGTGGGTCGCAAAGATGATGTCATCTGCGCCCGGAACTTTTTCCAGCAACATCCGGATCAACTCGGCGCTTTCACGGGGGGCGGTGTAGCCCACAGTGTCAGGGATATTGATCGTGGTCGCGCCAGCCTTGATCGCAACTTCGACCACACGACACAGGTAATCCTCTTCCGTGCGTGTCGCATCCATCGGGGACCACTGGATATTGTCACAGAGGTTGCGGGCATGGGTCACGGTCTGGTGAATCCGTTCTACCATTTCGTCCTGATTGAGGTTCGGAATAGCGCGGTGCAGGGGGGACGTGCCGATAAAAGTATGAATGCGTGGCTGTTTGGCATGCTTCACGGCCTCCCAGCAGCGATCAATATCGCGCGTATCCGCACGGGACAGGCCACAAATCACGGCATTTTGGGAACGAGCGGCGATTTCGCTGACCGCGTTAAAATCCCCCTCGCTGGCGATCGGGAAACCGGCCTCGATGATGTCGACACCCATTTCGTCAAGCAACTGGGCAATCTCCAGCTTTTCATCATGGCTCATCGTGGCGCCGGGGGATTGTTCCCCGTCACGCAAAGTGGTGTCAAAAATCAAGACGCGGTCTTGTTTTGCTGTATCGGTCATATCTGTATCTCTTTAATTTAACTTAGCTTTTCGGGTTCATTCCAGCGCGGATTTCACTCTCCCCTGAGCGCACGCGCCGGACCCCGACACGCTCAGAGGCGGCTAAGTAGTAGAAGCGCAGCAGCAGTGGCACCAAAAGTGGTGGCAATATTAGGGGTATGTGTCTGCGTTATCATGCAGCCTTTATACGCAGATTTGATCCGGTGAAAAGATAAAAAACGCGCGCGGTTTCAGGCTGCGCTATGAATTTCATCACAGCGGCATGACTGCGCCTGGCAATTTGGGCGCCATTACAAAAACCGCAACAACCTGCGATCCTGAACGTCAAGACTATCCCCGGTCCGAAAGTGGAAAACCTGCCCGTGGTCCTTAAACACCCCGGAATGGTAGCAGCGGCGGCGGCGACCTTGGGTAAAGGGACGCAGTCAGGGGGCTTAGGGAGGGACTAGCGAATCTCTGCTCTCTCCTTCTGGTCATGCCCTGGAATATGAACCCTGCTGCCATCGGGGCCGCGCAAGGTCGATGCAGCCGACTGGTTCCTTGATTTCGTGTGAAACCGTCGCGCGGTCATCTCAAATTCATCGGGCCGCACCGCCCTTCGTTTTCGTGACGCGATGATGCCCAAGAACCGTTCCGCCTGAAGAACGTCTAGTCTGAAAAAGTCCCGCTGCATGCCAGCGTTCATCACCCTCTTGAATTCCGAATCGTGCAAGGTAGTGACTCCGAAAGGCCAGCTTTTAAATTTCCGATCCGAACACCGCATAACTGCGCGAATCTTAATCTCCTTGTGCATTCTATGGCAGATGATCCGTTCCATCGTGGCATCGACATCGGCGATCTCCCCCTCAAGCACTTGAAAAATCCGTTGCCTGTCAAGGAATAGAAAGCTGGTGATGCCGGATTCAATATTTCGGCGCAGGCATTTCTTTTGCAGCGTAAGCAATGCCAACGGTCCGAACCGTCCTGTGATCCGGCTTTCGTAGTGTAACCGTTTCAACATCCGTTGCCCCTTCGTGCGGTATTCTTTTCTCTAAGGAAGCATAAAGGTGTGAGTGTGAAATAATGGTAAACGGGCAGGGATTATTGCCAGCGGTGTTCCAATTTCTCAATCGCAGCGATTCGTTCGGTCGTTTTAGGATGGCTCATCAACCAAGCGAGCGGCTGGCCGCTGTTTCCGGCCAGAGCGTCCAATTTGGTGAATAGCGATTTTTGCGCCGCGATGCCGATGCCGGATTTGGTTAACAGTGCCGCCGCATAAGCGTCCGCTTCGTATTCATCCTGCCGCGACAAACGGGCCGCCAGCAGCCCAGATAGCATCCCCGCAAGCCACACTCCAACTCCGGGAATTAGCCGCCCCAGAACCATCCCCAGCGCCACACGGATCGCATTTTGTCCCGAAAAATCAATCATCCGACGCCGCGAATGGCCAAGCGCGACATGCCCAAGTTCATGGGCAATCACGCTGGCAATCTCTTCGGCGCTGACATCACCGTTCTGATATTTTTGATAAAAGCCGCGGGTGATGAAAATACGCCCATCCGGCGCGGCGAGTCCATTTACTGGATCGATCTCGTAAATATGTACTTTCACTTGGGCCAGATCCAGAGAATCCGCCATGCGTGCGCACAGTTTGCGCAGCACCGGATCGGCCAGCTCCGTGGATTTTGCATCCAGCTCCGATTGGGTGCGCCAGATTGAAAACCTATAATAAACAAAGCCGTAGAGTAGGGCGAGAAGGATCGGGGTCAGTTTTAGCATATGTTAAGATATGGCAGTTAAGTTGACGAAGACCAGCCCCAAGGAGAAAGGATTTCAATTGGTAAAATTCAGGCGCTCTATAGCTAGACATAAAATGGACGCTGCCCCCACCCGCAACTGCAGGCAGGGACAGTGTAATGGGCCGTAAATACGCACCCGATTGTGTTAGCGATCAGGCGATGTCAAAGATGAAGTCAGTGGCATCGATATTTGCAGAATTTGTGGATTTCAGCAGGGCGAAGGCATCACCGTCGTGGGACAGGATTGTTTTGCCGCCAGCTTGCGTGACGTCGATGTCTGCGAAAGACAGAAGAGTGTCGTCCAACACCATGATCTTGTCGACACCGTCTTCATAGTCTTTGACCACGTCGCGGGAATGGTCCGGATGTGAGATGTCAAAGACAAAGGTATCGGCACCATCACCGCCGTTCAGCTTGTCCTTGTCAGCGCCACCTTCAAGCATGTCGTCACCTTTGCCGCCATCCAGTTTGTCCTTACCTCTGTTCCCTTTCAGATAGTCATCACCGCCAACGCCGCGAATGTCGTCATTACCGGCTTTGCCTTTGATCATGTTGTCCGCGCTATTGCCGATTATGTCGTCATTATAGGCAGTCCCAACCGCGTTTTCGATCAAAGAATCAGCGGCACCACTGATTCCGTCCTCAAATGCTGCGATGATGTCCGAACTGTCCGAACTCAGCGGCACAACTGTGCCAAACCCGAAGGCATCGACCAAAGCCTGATAATCAGAGGTGACATCGGTTGTGACAGCAAAAACCGGAATAATACCAGCGTCCAAGAGAGCAGCTTTCACCATCTCGATTGTCGGGTAGTCCTCGCTTGTGCCATCGCCGCTCGGACCGTCAAGCACGGCATCGCCGTTATTAGGCGTATTGGGATTGTCGCCCGCAAAATGGGGTACAGCATCAGTGGTCAGCACCACAACTTTGAGTGCAGAGGAGCTCCAACCGACTTCCGAGGTGCGCAGAGCAACCTGAAGCAAGCCCGTCATTTGGGACTCAGGGAGGTCACTACCGTCCCCTGTGGACAGACCGGTCACCGCAGTTTTCCACGCATTGGTGTCGGCAGTCAGGCCGAGTTCCGTCTTATATTCATGGTCGGTCGACGATCCAAAAGGTGAAATCGGTTTGTCGATAAAGGACGTCAATCCCAAGCGCACGTCATCCGCCAGGCCGCTGACCGAAGTGATCAGATCGTCTACCAGCCCGTTCACTGTTAATAGGTCATTAGAGAAGGACCCGGAGAGGTCTTGTAAAAGCACCAGTTCCAGTGGCCGATCTGAGTCTTTCAGGCCAGAAATTTCGATCACGCGATCATCCACATAAGATAGCGCACCGGGCGACAGGTCGATGTCCGCACCTGTAATACCGCCCGCAAAATTCAGCGTGTCGATGCCAGAAGTGTCCGTGATAATCGACCAATCACCGGCAAATCCGTTAACGAAGTATTTGTCATCACCGCTGCCGCCAAAAACCTGATCGTCACCAGCTGTCATAACAATTCTATCATTTCCGTCACCGCCGAACATGATGTCGTCCCCGATCCCCCCGATCAGAACGTCATCGCCGGAACCAGCATCCAGCGTATCGTCGCCATTCAGACCGGCAAGCAGGTCATTGCCTTCTAAACCATGGATAATGTCGGAAAACAACCCGCCGACCAAGCCGTCGTCTTCCTCTGTACCAATAAAATCTGCCATTTTACTATTCTCCCTCTAGACCATTTTTTGTCTTCTAACCGGTTCAGCCGGCGGAAAACGATTAAAATATCGGGGTTCCAGCCCCGTCAGGTCATAATCTCTGGTTGAAATTTCCAATCTGTGACCTTGACCTTAGGGTAGGCTTCAGCAGTTTCTGGTACAAGAATTTAACTACGAAAGAGTGACAAGGCTCACTAGTTTTCGGTCGAATTCACAAACGGGTCGCAAAAGATCACGACTTTAACGATCTCTTCACAGATGGCTACTATTTAGGGTGGAGCATTGGTCGCTTCTGAAGGACAGGTTTGGGGTCCGCGCGCGTCGAATATCGCCAAATTAGGATTCGCAGATTACAGCTCTTGGTTACCATTCCCGTTCGGCACCGTTTGCTCTAGAAGAGAGCGCTCGTTGAGCCAGGGATGAATGGCGACAGCGCGGCGCAGGTAGATCTGTCCAAGTGCGGGGCGGCCGTTGCGGATGTGGATCAACGCAATACCTGACAGGGCGCCAAAATGGGCGGGCTCCAGCTTCAGGCAGCGGGACAACAGGTCTAGTGCCTGTGTGTCTTGGTTCCGCAGGAAGTGGGCGAAAGCCAATTGATTGTATCCTTCGCCAAACGCCGGGCAATATTGAACCAAGCGACCAAGGGTCGCTTCTGCCCGCAGGTAGTCGCCATAGCGAATGGCGTTGTTACCAACGTCGAGCATTTCTTGGGCAACCTCATCCGGTGCCACATGCCAGAACTGCCAAAGCGCGTTTGCAGCTGTTCGTGCCTGTCCAAAATTATCGGCTTGCGCCAGCGTTTCCAGCAAGATCGCCCGTTCCTCCCCGCGGTCCGGCAGGGGCGGGCAATCCGCCCATCCCTGACCGGCCATCAAAACTGTCGTGATCAAAGCGCGATAGAACATAGCCAACACGCTGGCCGCATCAGAGTTTCCTGTCAAGACGTGCGTTACACGGCTTCGCCGATCCAGCCCCGATCCGATTGTGGCGGGATTGTCCGCGCAAAGCGTTCCTTGCCGTTCGTTCGATGTGGTAATGTGACCTCCCTACGCCTGAGCTATCGTGTGGAGGGTCATTTGCGAGTTAGCCTGACCAGGATCTAACGCCCGAGCTCCTTCATAGCTCCTTCGATTCCCTTCAATGTCATTGGATACATCCGATCATTGAAGATTTCCTTAAGGAGCATAGTAGAATGGGTGTACTGCCAGTATTGCTCTTTCACGGGATTGATCCAGACAGAACCGGGCCATTGTTCCTGCGCGCGTTCAAGCCAAACCTTGCCCGGTTCTTCGTTCCAATGTTCGTTCGCGCCGCCTTTATACATGATCTCATAAGGGCTCATCGCGGCGTCACCGACGAAAATGCATTTGTAATCAGATCCATAGGTTCGCAAAACGTCCCATGTAGAGGTCTGCTCGGTCCAGCGCCGCGCATTATCTTTCCAGACACCTTCATACAAACAGTTGTGAAAGTAGAAATATTCCATGTGTTTGAATTCGGTTTTTGCCGCGGAAAAAAGCTCTTCGATCAGCTTGATATAGCTGTCCATCGAACCGCCAACATCGAGGAATAACAATACCTTAACTGCATTGCGACGTTCGGGGCGTGTGATGACATCGAGATAGCCGTTTTCAGCTGTTGCACGTATCGTTCCATTCAGGTCCAATTCGTCTTCAGCCCCTGCGCGGGCCCATTTTCGCAGCCTTTTTAACGCAACTTTAATATTGCGTGTGCCAAGCTCTACGGAATCGTCGAGGTTCTTGAAATCCCGCTTGTCCCAAACCTTCGTCGCCTTCTGGTGGCGACTTTCATTCTGGCCGATCCGTACACCTTCGGGATTGTACCCATAGGCCCCAAAAGGAGAGGTTCCCGCTGTGCCAATCCACTTGTTTCCGCCCTGATGGCGCTTTTCCTGTTCTTTCAGGCGCTCTTTCAGGGTTTCCATTAACTTATCAAAGCCACCGAGGCTTTCAATTTCGGCCATTTCTTCAGGGCTGAGGTGTTTTTCAGCCAGCTTGGTGAGCCAGTCATCAGGGACGTCAACTGCGTTCAGGACGTCGTCCACGGACAGGTTTTCCATCCCCTTAAAAACATCTGCAAAGACCAGATCGAATTTGTCGAGATTGCGTTCGTCCTTCACCATCGTGGCCCGAGCAAGGAAATAGAAACCTTCAACATCATAAAGCACGAGGCCGGTTTTCATCGCTTCAAGAAACGCCAGAAATTCCCGCAGGGACACGGGAATTTTTGCGGCGCGAAGGGCTTCGAAGAAACGCAGAAACATTTAGACTAATCCCATCCAGTCGACCATGACCGTTGCAAACAGGGCAAGGAGGAAGAAGATGATACCGTGGATGACACTATACTGGACTTTGTCGGCAGTTTTTCCACCGAACTTGCTGGCGCGATACCATCCGATGATGGCGCCGATCAGGAAGGCTGGGATTGTAAACATTGCTTAACTTTCTTTCTGGGGCAGGCGGGGCGGCAGGTTTGCGATAATGCCAAGCCTTTTGTTAATCTCGCCCGGCGGGTGAATGCCGTATTGTCCCCAAGCGATGGCCTCTTCGCGCAGGGCCGTGGCTTCATTCGTGCGGCCTGCCAGTTTGTATATTTCGGACTTCATTGCCAGAAGGCTGAACATCAGTCGGCCATTCTGTGCGGTTTTTGCTGCAATCAATCCGCTTTCAATAAACTGTAGCGCCTGACGGAATTCGCCGCTCGACATGGCAAGCGACGCCATCTGCAATCCGGCCTGTGCGGTGTGGATGTCGTAAGGTCCGAAAATCGTAGAGAAACTTGCATAGGCGCGGGCATAGTCGGCGGCGGCCTCTGCGCCGTTGGCAGAGGCATTTACACGGGCGCGGGCGTAATAACTAAAGCCAAGCCGGTGATCTGTCATCCCCAATTGCTGCGCGATGCGCACGGCGTCCGATGCGGCTTCAATTCGTGTCCTTTCGGATGCATCAGGACCCAGCGCGAGTTCGATCTTGCGCATCCAAGAACCGGGTGTCTCCTGAATCTGGCGCGGTGCGAGCCCGACGCCTTCTGGATTAACGCGCCCAAGAATCCGCGGAAGCACGGCAGCCACTTCGTGTTTGGCCATGCCTGATTGCAGTTCCGGCGCGTACATGGCCCGAAGGATCATCATATCGTAAGGCGTCAGAACAATGTGGAAATTGTCGTCGTTAAACACAGAGTCCGGCAGGCGGTAGAGATCGTTCAGCGGCCCGATCGCTTGGGCGAGTTCTTCGTGCAGACAATCACGCGCATCCTGCAGAGAAATATCGCGCGGCATGAACACCGCGGCCCGACTACGCACCTCCAGAGAGGTCCAGTCAGCACGTCGATTAAAGCGGTTTTTCCGAAAATCTGCCCAACTACTCATGCGAGGGACGACGATGCAGGCCGCCGTTGGCGCGGCGCGGCGCAGCTGGCGTTTGGAAACCATTTCAATTACGATATTCGCCGCAGCCGCTGTTTGGACGCGAGAAATCGGGATATTGGCCTCGGAGCGCAACCGCTGGATCAGCCGGTCAAGATCCTGACCGACCACAGGACTGGAAACATTCACCAGCGCAACCGTGATCGGTCCCTCAAAGCGGGACAACCGGGACAGATCCTGACCGCTTTCAAGGGCGAACGTCAGATCGAGAAATTCTTCAAATACATCCACATTTGAACGCGCTACACCCTTTGTGGGTGGGGGCGACTGAAAAGTTTTCATCGCGCTCAGCTGGACCGCCGGATCGGACCGCTTGTTGACCACATCGGCCATCGGTCCCGCACAAGAGGCAAGGGTCATCGCTGCCAGTCCGAATGCTGCCCGACGCCAGACCGTCATATCTGGTACTTCACAAAAGGAGCGAGCGTTGCCACACCGTCATAGAGCTTGCGCGCGACCGCGTTGTCTTCTGCCGTTAACCACCAGACTTGCGGGCAGTTATGCTCCTTGGCGTGGGCAACAACGGCATCAATCATCGCTTTGCCCGCACCTGTGCCGCGAATTTCAGGACGCACGTATAGGTCGTTCAGATAAATGCGGCTTTCCGGCCCCCAGAAATGGCTGTGGTAAAGAAAGTTAACGATTCCAACGGCCCCGTGCTCCGGCGTCTCGGCAACCATCGAAAACATGCCTTCATCGGGATCAAGAATACGCTTCCATGTTCCGGCATAGACGTCTTCATCGCGACTGGTTTCGTAAAAAGCGAGGTAATCCTTCCACAGTTCGCGCCAGTCGGATTCATCCGCAGGTGTCACATAGCGAACGGTTGTGGTCATCGATTGCCCCGCGCCATGAAGGCGAGCCGTTCAAAAAGATGCACATCCTGTTCGTTTTTCAACAGCGCGCCGTGCAGACGGGGCAGGGCGTCCTTGCCGTCCCGTTTCATATCCGCAGGGTCCAGATCTTCAACCAGCAGCAGTTTCAACCAGTCCAAAACTTCCGATGTGCTCGGTTTTTTCTTCAGGCCCGGTGTTTCGCGGATGTCGTAGAATTGAGTCAAAGCTTCGGCAACGAGTTCCGGTTTGATGCCCGGGAAGTGAACTTCTACGATTTGTTTCAAAGTTTCGGCTTCTGGAAAACGGATGTAGTGGAAGAAACAGCGGCGCAGGAAGGCGTCGGGCAGTTCTTTTTCGTTATTTGAGGTGATGATCACAATCGGGCGTTTCTTGGCCTTGATCGTTTCGCCGGTTTCGTAAACGTAGAACTCCATCTTGTCGAGTTCTTGCAGCAGGTCATTTGGAAATTCGATGTCGGCTTTATCGATCTCATCGATCAGCAACACCAGACGGTCGCCAGCTTCAAACGCCTCCCAAAGTTTGCCCCTTTTGATGTAGTTTTTCACATCGTGGACCCGCTCTTCACCAAGTTGGCTGTCACGCAGGCGGCTGACTGCGTCATATTCGTAAAGGCCTTGCTGGGCTTTGGTGGTGGATTTGATGTTCCATTCCAACAGGGGCAGCCCCAGTGATTTGGCCACCTGAATCGCCAGTTCTGTCTTGCCGGTTCCCGGTTCGCCTTTAACCAGCAAGGGGCGCTCCAACGCGATGGCAGCGTTCACTGCTACGGTCAGATCGTCGGTGGAAACATACTGTTGCGTGCCTTCAAACTTCATTTTTATGCATTTCCCTGATAGCTTGGGGGCAATCTAGTATTCCCGTCACAATGCTGCAACCTAAGAAGGAAGTGGGGTGACAATACGTTACGACTCGGATATTGGATGCGCAAACGTTGGGTGAGAACGTCATGGCACTACACAGTGAATTTATTAGGGAGAAGAGAATGAAAGCTGAAGTCATTCTTGATGCCGACTACCGTCCAGTCGACAGCGAACCATTTATGAACGAGCGTCAAACTGAATATTTCCGACGCAAACTGCTGGCCTGGAAGGCGGACCTTCTGTCAGACAGCAAAGACACCATCGAAGGCATGCAGGAAGGCGCACGGAACATTCCGGACGTTGCAGACCGTGCCTCCGAAGAAACAGACCGCGCGCTTGAACTGCGCACACGGGACCGCCAGCGCAAGCTGGTTACCAAGATTGACAGCGCGCTGCGCCGGATCGAGGACGGGTCTTACGGCTATTGTGACGACACAGGGGAGCCGATTTCCCTGAAACGTCTGGATGCCCGTCCGATCGCGACACTTTCCCTCGCTGCACAGGAACGGCACGAGCGCAAAGAAAAGGTTCACCGGGACGATTAATCGTCGGTAAATCCTAAAAAATAATGAAGCCGGTGCTGATGCGCCGGCTTTTTTCGTGGTGTAAGAAGTATTCCGGTTACAGCAGGCGCGCAGCGTCCTTGCGGGCAAAGCTTTTCATCGCTGCACCGTGATCATCCAGAAACTGGCGGACCCGATCAGGATCGTGCTTGGACAGGCTGCGCAGCCACCAGCTGACTGATTTCTGGATGAACCATTCGGGATCATTCACGTAGCCTCCAGCCCAGCCGAGGATACGCTCCCGTTGGGCCAGTTCCGCCGGTTTCGGGTGGGTTGATTTGGTCCAGGGCAGAGTGATCACCATCGCAGCGCGGCGCACCCAGAGGTTTTCATCACGGGTCCAGCTTTCGACTGTATCAAGCCGCGCATCGTCCAGAAACAACCGCCGCGCACCCGCACCGCAAGCATGATCGGCAATGGCCCAAGCGTCAAACATCGGAACCCAGCGACAGATTTCGTCCCAGACCGCCTGGTCCGGTTTGATCCGCGCCTGTGTCAGCAGTTTCGCCGCCGCAATGCGGGCCTCATGGATATTGCTATCCCATAGGAAGGATGCAATTTCAATACGTTGAGGGACGTCCGTCGCCTTGCGCCAGTCTTTGTAAAGTGCGTCGATTTGCGGATTGGCAACGCCGAGGTAAGGGCGTTCGACCTTGTGATAGGCGGCCATCTCAGCCGCCTTTTCAGGCTCACCCAAAGCGGTCAACTGCGCCAGAGCATCCTGCGGGGTCATTCCACCGTCACCGATTTTGCCAGATTACGAGGCTGATCCACATCGGTGCCTTTATAAACGGCTGTATGATAGGCCAGCAGTTGTGCTGGCACGGCATAAAGGATCGGCGCAAGCATCGGATGAACCGTGGGCATCACAATCGTCTGCCACGCGCCGTCTCCGGCCTCTTTCGCGCCTTGGGCGTCCGTCACCAGAATGATCTTTCCGCCTCGTGCCATGACCTCTTGCATGTTGGACACCGTCTTGTCGAATAGGTCGTCGCGTGGCGCCATCACCACCACTGGCATATGCTCGTCCACCAATGCGATGGGGCCGTGCTTTAGCTCTCCGCTTGCATAACCTTCGGCGTGTATATAGCTGATTTCTTTGAGCTTTAACGCTCCTTCAAGGGCGAGCGGGAACATCGCGCCGCGACCCAGAAACAAGGCATCACGGGAATGGACAAGCTGGGCGCAAGTTGCTTTGATCGCCTCTTCCTGTTCCAGCGCAAGGTTCAGAACCCCCGGCAAACCGTGCAGGGCCGCGACCAGTTCAGCTTCCTCGGCGGCGTCAATATTGCCTCGTTGACGGGCGGCCTGAATGGCAAGAGCCGCCAGAACCGTCAGTTGGCAGGTGAAGGCCTTGGTGGAGGCCACGCCTATTTCCACACCCGCCAGAATGGGCAGGGAGACATCCGCCTCGCGCGAGATAGAACTTTCCGGCACATTCACGATGGCGACGGTTTTGTCCACGTTTTCGCTGCAATAGCGCAGGGCCGCCAGCGTGTCGGCGGTTTCGCCGGATTGGCTGACGAAAAAGGCGAAGGAATTGTGGCTCAGCGGCGGTTCGCGGTACCGGAATTCCGATGCAATATCCAGTTCCACGGGCAGGCGGGCGATCTGTTCGAACCAGTATTTCGCCACGTTGCAGGCCAGATAAGCCGTACCACAAGCCACCATAGTGATCTTGTCGATGCTGATGAAATCCAGTTCAGTACCGGGCAAGCGGATGGATTTTCCATCTGGCGCGGCGTAGTGCTTTACCGCTTCTGCCAGAACGCTTGGCTGTTCGGCAATTTCTTTGGCCATATAGTGTTTATAGATGCCTTTGTCGGCATTGATCGCCCCGTGCGAAATCTCGCGCATCTCGCGGTTGGCGCGCGCGCCGGAGGCGTCGGTGATTTCGGCACCAGCGCGGGTGATGACGGCAAAATCGCCCTCTTCGAGGTAAGTGACTTTGTTGGTCATCGGCGCTAATGCAAGCGCGTCAGAACCGACAAACATCTCGCCATCCCCGTGCCCAATCGCCAGCGGAGAGCCCTTGCGCGCGGCGACCAGAAGATCGTCCTGCCCGTCAAACAGGAAGCACAGCGCATAAGCACCTTCCAGACGGGCCACGGTTTGACGTGCAGCAGTAATAGGGTCAAGCCCTTGATTCAGATAGTTTTCGCAAAGCTTCACAACAGTTTCCGTATCGGTCTCTGTCTCAAACACTGCGCCCTGTGCCGACAATTCCTCACGCAAGTCGCGGAAGTTTTCGATGATGCCGTTGTGAACCACCGCCACATCGCCCGCCTTATGGGGGTGGGCGTTTTGCACATTTGGCGCCCCGTGGGTGGCCCAGCGGGTGTGGCCGATGCCGGCCTTGCCCTTGATCGGTTCATGCACCAGCAGGTCCGACAGATTTACCAACTTGCCCACAGCGCGGCGGCGTTCCAGTTTGCCGTCCTGCACCGTTGCAATGCCCGCGCTGTCATAGCCGCGGTATTCCAGACGGCGCAACCCGTCCACCAGAATAGGGGCGGCTTCGTGGTTGCCAAGGATGCCTACAATTCCACACATCTTATTTGTCCTTTAACTGGGCAGCTTTGGCTGCGCGAAGCTTGTTCATTACCCGCAGCGCCAAACCGGTTTTATTCACCTGTTTGGCCCGCGCAATGGCGAGATCGCCGTCACCGGCATCTTGCGTTACCACTGATCCGGAGCCTGTCATCGCGTCTTCCCCGATTGTAACAGGTGCAACCAGTGCTGTGTTGGACCCGATAAAGGCCCGTGCGCCGATGACTGTTTTATGCTTGAAAACACCGTCGTAATTGCAGGTGATCGTACCCGCGCCGATGTTGGCATCCGCGCCGATTTCCGCATCACCCACATAGGAAAGATGGTTAATCTTCGCGCCAGTTCCCACCAGTGCCGACTTCACCTCAACAAAGTTGCCGACCTTCGCACCGCCGCCGATTTCCGCACCGGGGCGCAGGCGCGCGTAGGGGCCGATCACTGCGGCCTCGCTGACGTGGCAGCCTTCCAGATGGGAAAATGCACGGATATGGGCGCCGCTTTCTACGGTGACTTCGGGGCCAAACACCACGTTTTGTTCGATCACCACATCGCGTCCGATATAGGTGTCATAGGCGAAATGAACGGTTTCAGGGGCGGAGAGGGTCGCGCCGTTTTCAAGCGCTTCCAGTCGGACAGCTGCCTGAAAGGTTGCCTCTGCAGCGGCCAGATCGACGCGGGAATTGACGCCCATGGTCTCGGCCTCGGGGCAGGTGATTGCCGCGCAGGAAAGATCCCGATCCCGCGCCAAACCCACCAGATCCGTCAGGTAGTATTCTTCGCTTTCGTTATCGTTTCCAACGGCTTCGATTAGATCGAACATGGTGGAACGATCTGCGCAGATCACGCCTGAGTTACATAGGGTGATGGCAAGCTCTTCAGCACTGGCGTCCTTGGCTTCAACGATCCGCGCCAGTCCGCCGCTCTGATCAAGAACCAAACGGCCATAGCGTCCTGGTGCGGCAGCTTCAAAGCCAAGCACAACAATACCCGCACCGGATTGGCGCGCCGATAGCATGTCCTGCAGGGTTTCTTCGCGGATAAAAGGCGTGTCGCCATAAAGAACCACCACATCGCCGTCAAAATCCGCCAGCGCGTCGCGGGCCTGCTGAACTGCATGGGCGGTGCCAAGCTGTTCGTCCTGCGTGACAATGACCGTATCTTCTGCGTAATCGGTCGCCGCTGCGGCCACCGCTGCGCCGCCGTGTCCGGTGACAACGACGATTCGGTCTGCCTCAATCGACTGGGCCGCACGCATGGCATGGACCAGTAGCGGCGCATGGGCCACTTTGTGCAGGACTTTGGGAAGATCCGATTTCATGCGGCTGCCTTGTCCGGCTGCCAGAATTACCACTGCTACAGGCATCTTGCCCCCTCGGAATTTTTCTGTTCCATGTCACCTAGCCTAAAAGCATCTCTACAAAAAGGGGGCGTTTCTCAAGAAAACTTTCATTGCGTTACAAGCTGTGGCATGTGGGCGGAAAAGGGAATGAAATGAAGTCTGTTATTTTTGATCTCGACGGCACGCTTGCGGATACCAGCGGCGATCTGATTGCGGCGGCGAATGCCTGTTTTGACGGTCTGGGGCACGGGCTGTTGCTGGACGCTGAAGCGGATATGCTGACAGCGTTTCACGGTGGGCGTGCGATGCTGCGGCTTGGCTTTTCGCGGATCGGGGAGCCTTGGGACGAAGCAATGGTCGATGCGCAATATGATGTGCTGCTGCGCCATTACGGTGAGAATATCGCCGTACATACAAAGCTGTATCCCAATGTCGAGCAATCCTTGGAGGAACTGAAATCCCGTGGTTATCTGCTGGGGGTTTGCACCAACAAGCCGGCGGCGCTGGCTGAGACTCTGATGGGCCAGTTGGGCGTGCGCCCTATGTTTGGCGCATTGTTGGGGGCGGATACGCTGCCGGTGCGCAAGCCTGATCCCGAACATCTCTGGGAAACCATCCGCCGCGTCGGAGGCGATCTGGAACGCTCGGTTTTGATCGGGGATACGGACAACGACCGCTCTGCCGCGCGCAACGCCAATGTGCCAAGCGTTTTGGTCACATTCGGCCCATCTGGGCAGGGTGTCTCCGAAATGGAGCCAGAAGCCTTGCTGCACCATTACGATGATCTGCCTGATCTCGCCGATCAACTTGTGCGATAAAAGCTGTGTTTCACAATTCCCGAAGGGCGGTTTGCAATGCCCAACAGCAAGCCGTAAGCCATTGATCTTTACAGCCTGATCCTGTTGGTTGCACCCAACAACGATAGGCGCTGACATGTCCCAGATTTTCACCGGCAATTTCACCCAGCAGGAACCGCTCCCCGAAGAGAGCATAGAGGCCGCAGTTGCAGTGATGCGGCACGGGCGGTTGCACCGCTATAACCTCTCGGACGGGGAAAAAGGCGAAACCGCGCTTCTGGAGGAGGAATTTGCCGCTTTCACTGGCGCGAAGTACTGTCTGGCGGTGGCCTCGGGGGGCTATGCGCTGGCCGCTGCCTTGCGCGCGGCAGGGGTTCAGGCGGGGGATGTGGTGTTGACCAACGCCTTCACGCTCGCCCCTGTGCCGGGCGCGATTGCAAATGCGGGCGGCACGCCGGTTTTTGTCGAGGTGACGGATGATCTGGTGATGGACCTGGACGATCTGAAAGCAAAGATTGCACAGACCAACGCGCGTTACCTGATGCTGAGCCATATGCGCGGGCATATTGTGGATATGGACGCGTTGATGCAGATTTGCGACCGTGCGGGCGTTAAAGTGGTCGAGGATTGCGCCCATACGATGGGGGCGGCGTGGAACGGGGTTCCAAGTGGCCGACACGGGGTGGCAGGGTGCTATTCCACCCAAACCTTTAAACATCTGAACTCGGGCGAGGGCGGCTTTCTGGTGACAGATGATGCCGAGCTTGCCGCCCGCGCAATCATGCTGTCGGGCTCCTATATGCTGTTTGAACGGCACACGGCAGGACCTCCGCCGGAGGTATTCGCCCAGATCAAGCTGGAAACGCCAAACTGTTCGGGGCGGATGGACAACCTGCGCGCCGCGATCCTGCGGCCCCAATTGCGCAAGCTGCCGGACCAATGCGCGGCGTGGAATGCGCGGTATCAACGGGTTGAGGCAGGATTGGCCAACACCCCCGGTGTAAAAGTGATCGAACGGCCCGAGGCTGAATCCTATGTGATGTCGTCCTTTCAGTTCCTCTGCCCCGACTTCACCTCCACGCAGATGATTGATCTGCAAAAGCGCACGGCGGCGCGCGGGGTGGAGCTGAAATGGTTCGGGGCTGATACGCCTGTTGGGTTCACCTCGCGCCATGACAGTTGGCAATATGTGGCGGCGCAGACTCTGCCGCAGACGGACCGGATACTTGCGGGGCTGATGGACATGCGATTGCCGCTGACCTTCTCTCTGGAAGATTGTGATTTGATTGCACAGATCATCCGCGAAGAAGTCGGGATCCTGCATCAGGCTGGCTAGCCCGAGCTCCCCGACAACTCCTTCCCGACACCCGCCTCTTCTTGGGTCAAATATCCAATTCCGCCCCCGCCACGGGCAGGGGGCTCTCAGGTCATTCTATTCTGACTGGACAAAACGGGATACCGCTCCTATTGTGTGAACAAGTGTTCAATTAATAAGCCGACCTGATGGCGGCCAACGATCTGGGAGTTCGTATGTTCACCTCTTCAATGAATTTCGCCTGTGGCGAGGAAATCGAAGCCCTGCGCGATATGGTGCACCGCTGGGCGCAGGAACGGGTTGCCCCGATGGCTGCGGAAATCGACCAAAAGAATGTGTTTCCTGCGGAGCTGTGGAAAGAGATGGGCGATCTCGGACTGCTCGGCATCACGGTTAAGGAAGAATATGGCGGCGTTGATATGGGGTATCTCGCCCATACCATCGCGGTGGAAGAAATCGCGCGGGCTTCGGCCAGCGTGTCGTTGTCTTATGGCGCCCATTCCAACCTGTGTGTGAACCAGATCCATCTGAACGGAACCGAGGAGCAAAAGAAAAAGTACCTCCCCGGCCTGATCTCTGGCGAACATGTGGGTGCGCTGGCCATGTCCGAAGCGGGGGCAGGCTCTGACGTTGTGTCCATGAAGCTGAAGGCGGAAAAGAAGAACGGATATTACACGCTGAACGGGACGAAATACTGGATCACCAACGGACCGGATGCGGATACGCTGGTGGTTTATGCCAAAACCGATCCTGACGCTGGCCCCAAAGGCATGACTGCTTTCCTGATCGAAAAGGAAATGACCGGATTTTCCACCAGCGCCCATTTTGATAAACTGGGGATGCGCGGGTCCAACACAGCCGAACTGGTGTTTGATGATGTGGAAGTGCCGTTTGAGAATATTCTTGGCGAAGAGGGCAAGGGCGTTAACGTATTGATGTCCGGTCTGGATTACGAACGGGTGGTTCTGTCTGGTATCGGTGTGGGGACGATGCACGCTGTATTGGACCACATCATGCCCTATATGGTGGAGCGTAAGCAGTTCGGCCAAAGCATCGGCAACTTCCAACTGATGCAGGGTAAGATTGCGGATATTTACACGGCGATGAACTCTGCGCGGGCCTATGTCTATGCGGTTGCCTCTGCTTGTGATCGTGGTGAAGTGACCCGCCAGGATGCTGCGGCTTGTGTGCTATATGCCTCTGAAAAGGCGATGGAAGTTGCGACTCAAGGGGTGCAGGCCATGGGCGGAGCGGGGTTCCTGAACGACAGCCCGCTCAGCCGGATCATGCGCGATGCCAAACTGATGGAAATCGGCGCAGGCACGTCGGAAATCCGCCGGATGCTGTGCGGCCGCGAACTGATGAAGCTGCAGGAAGCCTGATGCTATCCGCGCGGGTCATAGCTGTTTGCCTTTTGTCTGTGGCGGCCCTGCCTGCCGCAGCGCAGGAGTCTTCGGTGCAGACCCGCGTCTTGGCTTGCTTGTCAGGGATGGAGCAGGGGCAGACAAGCTGGCCTGAGTGTCGCCGTCTGCTGTTCTACCCGTGCGAGACATTTCCCGTCGGGGGTGAGGATCACCTGACTTGTCTGGCAGAACAGAAAGCAGACTGGCGTGCGCATCTGGATGCAACCACCCTGACCCTGAACGAGCGTCTAACGGCCGAAGGGTCTGGCCAGCTAACCGATCTTTTGGGACAGTGGTTTGGCTATGTGGGCAATAAGTGCAACGCTGTCGCTGCCGAAAAAGCCGACATCAGCGCGGATGCGGCGCGGCTTGGCTGTGAGATCAGCGAGTTTGCCGGATTGTCCACCGAATTTGACAGTTGCTTGCAGGGAAACTCTACCTCCCCCTATTGTATAGTGCAGGAGAAATAGCATGTCTGGCAAACCCCCGACCGTTAAACCTTTGAAGGACGCGATTGCTACGGTTATTGCCCAGCAGCGGGCGTATGAAGAAAAGCGCCCGACCCGTTTGGGCAAAGGCACCGAATGGGCGACCTCGCTGGTGGGGCCGGTGATCGGGCGGTTCGTCAAGCCGGAATGGGTGCGCATGGCGGTGGATGCCTCGGATGCTTCCGCCGGTTTCACATTGCCAGCGATGGATCACGATACCAGCGATCCTGCCGCCTGCTCTGCCGCCGCAATTCGTGTGCAGGGTTGGGCGCAAGGGTTGAATGCCTCGTCGGGTTTTGCAGCAGGTGTCTGGGGCGCGGCGGGACTGGCCGTGGATGTGCCTGCCACGCTGGTACTGGCGGCACGCACGGTTCGCGCCACGGGTGCGGCCTATGGATTTAGCGATGACAGCGAAGAAGAACGCGCCTTTCGCCTGATGGTTATGGAAGTGGCCAGCAGTGGCGCATCGGACAACCGCGACGAAACCTTAAAGCGGATCAACAAGGCGGCGAAGGTCCTGTCTGATCCCGCTGTGCGCAAGGCGATGGACAGCTCGCTTGATTGGGTTGGCGCGAAAGTTGTCGACAGGATCGCCCGACAGCTTGGCGTTTCCCTTGCCGGACGCAAGGCAGGGCAGGTAGTGCCTGTGGTCGGCGGTCTGGTCGGCGCAACCGTGAACGCAAGTTTTCAAACCGACGTGGCCCGCGCGGCCCGTTATGCCTATTCGCTGCGCTGGATGATGGAGCGTAAACTCCTGCCAGCGCCGCAAGACAACAGTAAGGACACCGTATAATGGAAGCCAAGGAAACCCATCTGGCGCTGCTGGATCAGATTGCACAGGCCGCACAAGCCGCTGCCCTTGGCGGTGGCGAGAAAAGCCGCGAGCGTCATGTGTCCCGTGGCAAGATGCTACCGCGCGAGCGGGTGGCGAACCTGCTTGATCCCGGCTCGCCGTTTCTGGAGATCGGTGCAACAGCCGCCCACAACATGTACGACGGTGCCGCGCCCTGTGCCGGAGTGATCGCCGGTGTTGGTCAGGTGCAGGGCCGTCAGGTCATGGTGGTGTGCAACGATGCCACCGTTAAGGGCGGCACCTATTATCCGATGACGGTGAAAAAACACCTGCGCGCACAGGAAATCGCCGAGGAAAACCACCTGCCGTGCGTTTATCTGGTGGACAGCGGCGGGGCAAATCTGCCCAACCAGGACGAAGTCTTTCCCGACCGAGACCATTTCGGGCGCATCTTCTTCAATCAGGCGAATATGTCCGCCAAGGGCATCGCGCAGATTGCGGTTGTGATGGGGTCTTGTACCGCAGGCGGGGCCTATGTGCCTGCCATGTCCGATGTGTCGATTATCGTGAAGGAGCAGGGCACGATTTTTCTGGCTGGTCCGCCACTGGTCAAGGCCGCAACTGGCGAGGTGATCAGCGCCGAAGAACTGGGCGGCGGTGATGTTCACACCCGCTTGTCCGGTGTTGCGGATTATTTGGCCGATGATGATGCCCATGCGCTCGCACTTGCGCGTCAGGCGGTGGGGGCGCTTGCGCCGCCAGTAAAGGCAACCATTGCGGAAAAACCCGCCGTGGCGCCGCAGTTTGATCCTGAAACCATACTGGATGTGGTGCCAGCGGACCTCAAAACCCCCTATGACATCCGCGATGTGATCGCGCGGATCGTAGACGGCTCGGTCTTTGACGAATTCAAAGCCCGCTTTGGCACCACGCTGATCTGCGGGTTCGCCCACATCGAAGGCATGCCCTGCGGGATTATCGCCAACAACGGCATCCTGTTTTCCGAAAGTGCGCAGAAGGGTGCGCATTTTGTAGAGCTGTGCTCCCAGCGCAAGGTGCCGCTGATCTTCCTCCAAAACATCACCGGCTTTATGGTGGGGAAAAAGGCCGAAGCCGAAGGCATTGCACGTCACGGCGCGAAACTGGTGACTGCCGTTGCGACGACCTCTGTGCCCAAGATCACCATGGTGGTCGGTGGTTCATTTGGGGCGGGCAACTACGGTATGGCGGGGCGGGCCTATTCGCCGCGCTTCATGTGGTCCTGGCCCAACAGCCGCATTTCCGTCATGGGCGGCGAACAGGCCGCTGGCGTTCTTGCTACCGTCAAACGGGACGGCATGGAACGGCGCGGCGAATGCTGGAGCGCAGACGAAGAGGCGGCCTTCAAAAAGCCGACCCTTGATATGTTTGAGGAACAAAGCCACCCGCTCTATGCCTCGGCGCGGTTGTGGGATGACGGGGTGATCGACCCGCGCAAATCCCGCGATGTCCTGGCGCTGTCTCTGCGGGCCTGTCTCGACAAACCGATTGAGGACACCCGCTTTGGCGTCTTCCGCATGTAGTTGGATGCAATGAATTTTGGCGCGGGGTCTGCCTGCGCTCTGACCAGAAAAATCGCCTGCGCCGGATGTAGCGGGCAAACACCGGAGACCTGTCGGGATGTTTAACAAAATACTCATAGCCAATCGGGGCGAGATTGCCTGCCGTGTGATGGAAACCTGCCGCAAAATGGGCGTCGCCACTGTGGCGGTCTATTCCGATGCGGATGCCACCGCGCGCCATGTGGCAATGGCGGACGAAGCCGTGCGGCTGGGGCCAGCCCCTGTGGCGCAAAGCTATCTGCGGGGCGATGCGATCATTCAGGCAGCCCTTGATACCGGCGCACAGGCGGTGCATCCGGGGTATGGATTCTTGTCGGAAAACCCCGATTTTGCGCAAAAACTGGCGGACGCGGGACTGGTCTTTATCGGCCCAAGCGCGGAGGCGATAAAGGCGATGGGGCTGAAAGATGCGGCCAAGGCGCTGATGGAAGAAGCAGGCGTTCCGGTGGTTCCGGGCTATCATGGTGACAATCAGGATGACGGGTTTCTGGCAGAACAGGCCGAGTCCATCGGCTATCCGGTTCTGATCAAAGCGGTAGCAGGGGGCGGCGGCAAAGGTATGCGTCTGGTCGAAGAGGCCAAGCATTTCGCTGATGAACTGTCCTCCGCCCGCTCCGAAGCGGCCACCGCCTTTGGCAATTCGGATGTATTGGTGGAAAAATTTGTCCAGAACCCCCGTCACATTGAAATTCAGGTCTTTGGCGACAATCACGGCAATGCGGTGCATCTGTATGAGCGGGATTGCTCGCTCCAGCGCCGTCACCAGAAGGTGATCGAAGAAGCCCCAGCGCCCGATATGCCCGAAGCTGTGCGCAACGCAATGGGCGCGGCGGCGGTACGTGCGGCCAAGGCGATTGGGTATTCCGGTGCGGGGACCATCGAATTTATCGTGGACGGCTCCGGCCCGCTGCGCGAGGACGGCTTCTGGTTCATGGAGATGAACACCCGCTTGCAGGTGGAACACCCCGTGACCGAGGCGATCACCGGCCAGGATCTGGTAGAATGGCAACTGCGGGTGGCAAGCAACGAACCGCTGCCAAAGACACAAGACGACCTGACGATCAACGGCTGGGCGTTTGAGGCACGGATTTACGCCGAGGATGCCGCGCGGGGGTTCCTGCCGTCCATCGGAACGCTGACCCATCTGGCGTTCCCAGCCACGGCGCGGGCAGATACCGGCGTGCGGGCAGGGGATGCGATTACGCCCCATTACGATCCGATGATTGCCAAGCTGGTGGTTCACGGCGCAACCCGTGCGCAGGCGCTCGGGAAGTTGGAACAGGCGCTGGCCCGTACCGAAGTTGCGGGCTGTGTGACGAACCTTGCCTTTCTCGGTGCGTTGACGCGGCACGAAGATTTCGCAGCAGGACGTGTGGATACCGGCCTGATCGCGCGGGATCAGGAGGCATTGGTGGCAGAGGAAGACCCAACGCCGCAAATGTGGGCGGTGGCTGCGGCTAAGGCGGCTGGTCTGGATGGGATCGCGCCGCAAAGCGGCTTCACCCTTTGGGAATCGCTGGCGCGGACTGTTCCGCTCGACCATAAATCGGGGTCGATGGACGTTGTTCTACGGGCCTCCGACAACGGTAAAGTAAACTGTACTGTGGATGGTCAAGTGTTCGAGGTTGAAACACGGGATGTTTGGCGTGTGGACGGCGTGAAACAGGACACCCGCGTTGTGGCCCACGCTGGCGGGATCAGCCTGTTTGGCGCGCAAACCCACCATTTCACCCTGCGCAATCTGTTGGAACGGGGTGCGAGCGATGAACAGGGGGCAGGCACAATTCTGGCTCCTATGCCCGGCACTGTGAAAGCGGTAATGGTCGCAGCGGGTGATAGTGTGACCAAAGGGGATACGCTGGCGATCCTTGAGGCGATGAAGATGGAACACCGCATGACCGCACCGTTTGACGGTATCGTGGCCGAAGTACCCGTGTCCGCGGGCGGGCAGGTGACAGACGGCGCCTTGCTGATCCGTATGGAAGACCCCGAAGAAGGTGCCGCATGAGCAATCGCGCCGAAATATTCGAGGTCGGCCCCCGCGATGGGTTGCAAAACGAAAAGACCATGATCGCCACCGCCGATAAGGTGAAGCTGGTGGATATGCTGTCAGTCTGCGGGTTTTCAAGGATCGAAGTCGCAAGCTTCGTTTCCCCGAAATGGGTGCCACAAATGGCCGACAGCGCAGATGTGCTGGCTGGCATCACCCGCGCGGCAGGCTGCCGCTACGCCGCACTGACGCCGAATATGCGCGGCTTTGACGGAGCGGTCGCAGCCAAAGCAGACGAAATCGCGATTTTCGCATCTGCGTCAGAAGGGTTCAGTCAGGCCAATATCAATTGTTCCGTAGCTGAAAGCATTGAGCGCTTTGTTCCGGTGGCAGAGGCGGCGCAGGCGGCAGGGCTTCCGGTGCGGGGGTATATTTCCTGCGTGACCGATTGTCCTTTTGACGGCGCCACCCCGCCGGAGAAAGTCGCCGAAGTCGCGCGATTGCTGGGGGATCTGGGCTGCTATGAAATCAGCCTTGGCGATACCATCGGTCAGGCCACGCCCGAGACCATTACAACGATGTTAAAGGCGGTTTTGGCAGAGGTTTCAACCGGACAGCTCGCCGGACATTACCATGATACGGCAGGCAGGGCGCTGGACAACATCCGCGCCTCGCTGGAGCTGGGGGTCATGGTGTTCGACGCTTCGGCTGGTGGTTTGGGGGGGTGCCCTTATGCACCCGGCGCATCCGGTAATGTCGCCACAGAGGCGGTTGCAGCAGTGTTGAACGATGCCGGATATGATACAGGCCTAGATCTTGATGCACTGGCCAAGGCGGCGGAATTTGCTCGAACTTTGAGGACTTAACGTGTTTGAAACTATTTCCCTGAATACTGATTCCCGTGGTGTGACGACACTGACGCTGGCACGGGCGGACAAACATAACGCGATGAACGCGCAGATGATCCGCGAGTTGACGCAGGCGGCGGAACGGATCGGGCAGGACACCAACACCCGCGTGGTGGTTCTGGCCGCAGAAGGGCGCAGTTTTTGTGCCGGTGGCGATCTTGGCTGGATGAAGGAACAAATGGCCGCAACCGCAGAGCAGCGGGCGGCGGGTGCGCGGGAACTGGCAGGTATGCTCGGCGCGCTGAATACGCTGCCCAAACCGTTGATCGGTCGGGTGCAAGGGCAGGCCTTTGGCGGGGGCATCGGGATGATGTCGGTCTGTGACATCGCAATCGGTGTGCCTGATGTGAAGTTCGGGCTGACGGAAACACGTCTGGGTCTGATTCCGGCGACAATCTCGCCTTATGTGATCAAACGCATGGGCGAACCTATGGCGCGGCGCGTGATGATGTCAGCGCGACTGTTTGAAAGTGCCGAGGCACAAGAACTCGGCCTGCTGGCCCGTGTGGTTGACGCAGACGCACTGGACACCGCGATTGAGGCTGAAGTGAAACCCTACTTCTCCGTTGCACCCCGCGCGGTTGAGAAAACCAAACGATTGATCCGCGGGCAGGGCGGTGAGATAAGTCAGGCGCAGGTAGAAGACAGCATCAAGGCGCTGGTAGAAGCTTGGGAGGATTCCGAGGCCACAGACGGGATCAACGCCTTCTTCGCCAAAGAGAAAGCACCTTGGGCCAGCTGATCCGGTTGCGCTGCGTTGAAACCTGACCTCGGCCTCACCGTTCGGAGGCGATGTCTGGCGCAGTTTCCAGAATTTCCAGATCGGCCAGCCAACTGGTGGGAAGGGCGCCTGCGTAAAGGTCGCGCATATAGGTGTATTGATGGGACAGCTCGTGAATCATCTTGCGGCGCTGTTCAGGGCCGAGAGGCATCTTGACCGATACATTGCGGGACCGTTCAAATTCCCCAGGGAGCGGCGTAATCCCCAAGAAATGGCAGAGCCGGTCAATTGCATCTTGTGTGAACAAGTTTTCGTAGAAATCGAAATGCAGGTTTTCTGCCGGAAATACCGCCCGAAGATTGCGCATTGCCGTCACATAATCATAGCGCTCGCGGTAAAGTGGCCTCTCAAACACGCCGTCGATTTTGGCTTCGAGCTGCTCCAGCGTTTCAAACTTCTCTGAAAACCGCATTTGCGACCACAACCTGTCGGCGGGATTGCGCAGCAGGAATATAATCTTGGTGGACGGATACTCCCGCCGGATCAGTTCCAGTTCGTCCCGATCCAAAGCGCAATAGGCCGGTGTGATCTCTCCGAAAACCTGTTCGTTTTTCACACGGCGGCGGAAAAAACGGCGGTATGCGCCAATATCGCGCCCCATCCTGATCCGGTCCCGCAACGCCACAGCGCCTTTTGCGGGAAGGTCGGGATTGGCCTGCAGTTCAGCCTCTCGCGCCTTCAACTTTTTACGAAACATGGAAATCGGCCACTTGTCGTCGCGCGTGCGCGTCCCCCAGAAGTGCATTTCCTTTATCGGAGAAAAATACACTTCCGGATGATCCCGCAGATAAAATGACAGCCACGTCGTGCCAGCTTTTTGTGCGCCAACACCGAGAAAAAAGGTGCGGCCTTTCAGAATTGCGAGTTTTTCGGCCAAATTAGGGCTCTTTTCCTGCTGGAGACTTGCCAAAAAGGCTACGCAATCGCCAAGATGGGGACAAGGCAAATTCATCCCGCCCCCGTATGGCCGCACAAGCGACGGAACAATCGGCACTTTCTTTGGGTTCAGGCCGCAATTCCGGCGGACCCTTGGTTGACCTTGGTTCAGGGCAGGGATAGTTAATCGATGCCGACAACCAGATTTGCGCGAAGGAGTCGCCTATGGAAGACCTGCTCAGAGAATACCTGCCGATTTTGGTGTTTCTGGGGATAGCTGCGGGCCTTGGACTCGTGCTGATCCTTGCGGCGTTTATCATTGCCATCCGAAACCCCGATGCCGAAAAGACTTCGGCCTATGAATGCGGGTTCAACGCATTTGACGATGCGCGTATGAAATTCGATATCCGGTTCTATCTGGTGTCCATCCTGTTTATCATTTTTGATCTGGAAGTTGCCTTCCTTTTCCCATGGGCCGCCTCTTTCAAGGATGTTGGCGTTCTGGGGTTCTGGTCGATGATGGTGTTCCTGGGCGTCCTGACAATCGGCTTTGCGTATGAGTGGAAAAAAGGAGCACTGGAATGGGAGTGAGCACAACTGCCAACACCGCTGGTGTGGATAAAGAGGTCGTTACCCGCGCCCTGAATGAAGAATTGCAGGACAAGGGGTTCTTGCTAACCTCGACCGATGACATCATCAACTGGGCGCGCACAGGGTCGCTGCACTGGATGACTTTCGGTCTGGCCTGTTGCGCGGTCGAAATGATGCACACCGCCATGCCGCGATATGATATGGAACGCTTCGGCACTGCGCCCCGCGCATCCCCCCGCCAGTCTGATCTGATGATCGTTGCAGGTACGCTGACCAACAAAATGGCACCTGCGCTGCGCAAGGTTTACGACCAGATGCCCGAACCCCGCTATGTGATCTCTATGGGGTCCTGTGCGAATGGTGGCGGGTATTACCACTATAGTTATTCCGTGGTGCGGGGCTGTGACCGGATCGTTCCGGTTGATGTTTACGTTCCAGGTTGCCCGCCATCCGCAGAAGCACTGCTTTATGGCATCCTGCAACTGCAACGCAAAATCCGCCGCACCGGCACAATCGTTCGCTAAGCTGCGAAAGGAAGACGCTCTTATGACAGAGGCTCTTACAGAACTGGGCACCGCACTGGCCGCTGGCCGCAGCGATGCTGTGCTGGCCACCGAAGTGACCAAAACCGGCGAGCTGGTGGTGCATGTATCTGCCGCTTCCCTGCCGGACTTTGTGGAATTCATCAAAACCGAAAGCAACGCGCGGTTCTCTACGTTGGTGGATATCACCGCAGTGGACTATCCCGGTCGCGACAAACGGTTTGAGGTGGTTTACCACTTTCTGTCCATGTACACGAACCAGCGCATTCGCGTGAAAGCGGCCGTACATGTGGACGAAGTGGTGCCTTCCATCACCTCCGTTCACCCCTCGGCGGACTGGTTTGAACGGGAAGTGTTTGATATGTACGGGATCATGTTCTCGGGGCATCCGGACCTGCGCCGCCTGCTGACAGATTATGGTTTCCGCGGTTATCCGCTCCGCAAGGATTTCCCGACAACCGGCTACACCGAACTGCGTTACGACGAGGTGGAGAAGCGGGTTGTTTACGAACCGGTAAGCCTTGTTCAGGAATACCGCCAGTTCGATTTCATGTCCCCGTGGGAGGGTGCGGAATACATCCTGCCCGGTGACGAGAAGAAAGAAGAGGCTGCGAAATGATGGACGGCACCTTTAACGACGCCCAAACCGGCGAGCAGCGCATCCGGAATTTCAATATCAACTTCGGACCGCAGCACCCTGCGGCCCACGGCGTTTTGCGTCTGGTGCTGGAGCTGGACGGCGAGATTGTAGAGCGTTGCGACCCTCACGTTGGTCTGCTGCACCGTGGCACCGAAAAGCTGATGGAAAGCCGGACCTACCTGCAAAACCTGCCGTATTTTGATCGGCTGGATTATGTGGCGCCGATGAATCAGGAACACACCTGGTGTCTGGCGATCGAAAAGCTGACAGGGGTTGAAGTGCCCCGCCGTGCCAGCCTGATCCGCGTACTATTCTCTGAAATTGGTCGTATTCTCAATCACTTGATGAACGTGACTACTCAGGCGATGGATGTTGGCGCACTGACGCCACCGCTCTGGGGTTTTGAAGAGCGTGAAAAGCTGATGATCTTCTACGAGCGGGCTTGTGGTGCGCGCTTGCACGCCGCCTATTTCCGCCCTGGTGGGGTGCATCAGGACCTGCCGCAAGATCTGATTGATGACATCGGAACTTGGGCCACGGCCTTTCCGGCGATCTTGAAAGACATCGAAAATCTGCTGACCGAAAACCGTATTTTCAAACAGCGGAACGTCGATATTGCCGTTGTCAGCCAGCAAGAGGCGCTCGACTGGGGTTTCTCTGGTGTGATGGTGCGTGGCTCTGGCATGGCGTGGGATTTGCGCCGTTCGCAGCCTTACGAATGCTACGACGAGATGGATTTCCAGATTCCGGTCGGGACCAACGGGGACTGTTATGACCGTTACCTCTGCCGGATGCAGGAAATGCTGGAAAGCATCAAAATCATCCACCAGTGTATCGACAAGCTGAATGCCGAAGGGCCGGGCGATGTTCTGGCACGGGGTAAGATCACGCCACCCAAACGGGCGGAGATGAAAACCTCGATGGAAGCGCTGATCCACCACTTCAAGCTGTATACCGAAGGGTTCCACGTTCCCGAGGGTGAGGTTTACGCCTGTGTTGAAGCGCCCAAGGGCGAGTTCGGCGTCTACCTTGTTTCAGATGGCAGCAACAAACCTTACAAAGCCAAGATCCGAGCGCCAGGATATTTGCATCTTGCCGCTATGGACCACATATCCAAAGGCCACCAACTTGCTGATGTTGCGGCCATTATCGGAACACTTGATATCGTTTTCGGAGAGATTGACCGCTAATGCTACGCCGTCTGCACCACGAACAACCCGACAGTTTTGCCTTCACGCCCCTGAACCAGAAATGGGCCGAAGCGCAGATGACCAAATTCCCCGAAGGCCGTCAGGCCAGCGCCGTGATCCCACTGTTGTGGCGGGTTCAAGAGCAAGAGGGCTGGATTTCCCAACCTGCGCTTGAAGCCGTGGCTGACATGCTGGGCATGGCCTATATCCGCGTGCTGGAAGTTGCGACTTTTTACTTTATGTTTCAGCTGCAACCTGTTGGCTCCGTTGCGCATTTTCAGGTTTGCGGGACCACATCCTGCATGATCTGCGGCGCGGAAGATTTGATTGGCGTCTGTAAGGAAAAGATCGCAGCGCAACCTCATGCGATTTCTGCGGACGGCAAATTCAGCTGGGAAGAAGTTGAATGTCTGGGCGCCTGCGCCAACGCGCCGATGGTTCAAATCGGTAAGGACTTTTACGAGGATCTGACAACCGAACGGTTTGCCGAGATCATCGAAGAGTTTTCCGCCGGTAAGGTCCCGACACCTGGCCCCCAAAACGGTCGCTACGCGGCGGAGCCTCTGGGTGGTGCGACGGTTCTGAAAGACTATGAAGCGGGTCGCGCGGAACATAACGCCTCTGTCGGGCTCGCGACAAATATTGGTGACACGGTGAAGCGTATTCAGGGGGACGAGGTTCCGATCCTGACGCCTTGGCTGGACAGTGGCAAAAAGAAAGCCACAGCTAAAAAGGCCAAACCTGCGGCAAAAGACGGTGTTTCGGCAACGCCCAAGCACACCAGTAGCGCACCCAAAGGCGCTACCAAATCCGAGACGGAAGCAGAGCGGAGCAAAGGCAAGCCCAAGGTCACAACCGCTGCAAAAGCCGCTGAAGAAGAGGCACCGGCTGTGGCCAGTTCCTCCGGTGTTGCCAAGGTTGCGGAAAAGAAACCACGCACTTTGAAAGCGCCGCGCAAGGCAGGGGCCGATGATCTGAAACTGATCAAAGGTGTCGGGCCAAAGCTGGAGGCAACTCTGAACGACTTGGGGTTCTATCACTTCGACCAGATTGCCAAATGGGGCCCTGAAGAGGTGTCTTGGGTCGATGCGCGTTTGAAGTTCAAAGGCCGGATCGAACGGGACGGCTGGATTGCCCACGCGAGCGAGCTTGCAGGGACCAAAGGTAAAAGCTCCGACAGCTAACCGTCGGAGACAACAGCTTAAACCTGACCGTCAGGGCGGGTGTGGTAAAGTCGTTCGGCTTTGCTAGTATGAAAGGAAGACCGATTGGCCAAAAACCAACCTGATCCGGCGTCCGCGCAAATACGGATCGCATCTATCGTCATAATCGTGACGATGGTGATATGGATGGGGGCCAGTTGGATAGGCGGGATGATCGGACTGCCGACGCGCTTTGCGTTTCTGTTCGATTTCGCCGCTTTGGCCGCGTTCTTCTGGGCGCTGGTTGTTTTGTATCAAGCCTGGCGCAAACGCCAGAACATGAAGGATTAGACGATGCTCGCTGATCAGGACCGCATCTTTACAAATATTTACGGTATGCACGAGCGCACGCTCAAAGGCGCGCAGCAGCGTGGCCATTGGGATGGCACGGCCAGTATCATCAAGAAAGGCCGCGACTGGATCATCGACGAGATGAAGAAATCCGGCCTGCGCGGACGGGGCGGGGCGGGCTTTCCGACGGGTCTGAAGTGGTCCTTCATGCCCAAAGAAAGCGATGGTCGTCCGTCCTATCTGGTGATCAACGCCGATGAATCAGAGCCGGGCACCTGTAAAGACCGCGAGATCATGCGCCATGATCCCCACACATTGATCGAAGGTGCGCTGATCGCCAGTTTCGCGATGAATGCGAACACTTGCTACATCTATATCCGTGGTGAATTCATCCGCGAACGCGAAGCCCTGCAAGCGGCCATCGACGAAGCATATGATGCGGGTTTGCTTGGCAAAAACGCTGCAAAATCCGGTTGGGACTTCGATTTGTTTCTTTCCCACGGGGCGGGTGCCTATATCTGTGGCGAAGAAACCGCGCTGCTTGAAAGCCTTGAAGGCAAAAAAGGCATGCCGCGCATGAAGCCACCGTTCCCTGCGGGCGCGGGTCTTTATGGCTGTCCGACCACTGTGAACAACGTGGAATCCATTGCTGTAGTGCCAACCATCTTGCGCCGTGGTGCGGAATGGTTCACCGGCTTTGGCCGTCCGAACAACGCGGGCACCAAGCTGTTTGCGTTTTCCGGGCATGTGAACAACCCTTGTGTGGTGGAGGACGCCATGTCCACACCGCTGCGCGAGCTGATCGACCGTCACTGCGGCGGCGTTCGGGGCGGTTGGGACAACCTGAAAGCAGTTATTCCGGGGGGCGCGTCTGTGCCGCTGCTGCCAAAAGACATGTGCGACGAAGCGATCATGGATTTTGACTGGCTGCGGGAGCAACGTTCCGGTCTTGGGACGGCTGCGGTGATCGTGATGGATCAGAACACCGATGTGATCAAAGCGATCTGGCGGTTGTCTGCCTTCTACAAACACGAATCCTGCGGGCAGTGCACACCGTGCCGTGAAGGCACCGGCTGGATGATGCGGGTCATGGATCGGCTGGTCAAAGGAGAAGCAGAGGTCGAGGAAATCGACATGCTGCTGGACGTGACCAAGCAGGTCGAGGGACACACAATCTGCGCGCTCGGCGATGCTGCGGCGTGGCCAATTCAGGGCCTGATCCGTCACTTCCGCGATGAAATCGAGGACCGCATCAAACACAAACGCACAGGCCGCGTCAGCGCGGTTGCTGCGGAATAAGACAAACGCTTTTGACACGCGCTCCGGACATCGGGGCGCGTTTTTCGCTTGGCGAAAGCAATATTTCGCCCCTGTAACACGCTGTGAACGGCGTGTTATTGCATAACACCCCCCATCGCACCATCTATTCGCCTGAGCATTGGCCCGATCCATCGGGCAAGACAGGAGACTATTATGCGTATTCTACTCACCGCCGTGCTGACCGGCATGATGGCGACAACCGCTATGGCGAATCCTCCCTTGCGGGAGGTAAAGCAGATCAACGATGGATTGCTCTATGTAGGGCTGGCTGATGAAATCCGCAAAAACTGTGACAGTATTTCCGGTCGTATCTTCAAGGGGATAGGGCGCCTTCGTGCGATCCATAAATCGGCACAGGACATGGGTTACACCAAAGATGAGATCGAGACATTTGTCGACAGCCGCGCTGAAAAGAACCGGCTGAAGGCGCGGGGCAAAGCCTATTTGAAAGCGAATGGTGCGCGCCTTGAGGACAAGGCGTCCATGTGTGCGCTTGGGCGCAAGGAGATTGCCAAGGGCAGTCCGATCGGCACGCTGCTTTACGAAAATTAACCAAGTTAAATACTCGGATATTTGACCGCTTTCGCAAGGGTTTCCGTTTCAGGGCTGCTATGGCTTTGAAATGGAACTTTGTGACTTTTTTACCCCCTAAATTGCTTTTCTTTGGTTGAGGCCCGCGCCAAGCTGCGGTATCTGGCAGTACGGCGGTGTTAGACCGCTGTTACTCAAAAGTAAGCCCAGAGCGCGTCGCGCTCGATTTGGGAGGCGGCATGACCGATTTGCGCAAAATCATCATCGACGATACCGAAGTAGAAGTGGATGGCGCGATGACGCTGATCCAAGCCTGCGAAGTAGCTGGCGTCGAAATTCCCCGGTTTTGTTATCACGAAAGACTGACCATCGCTGGCAACTGCCGTATGTGTCTTGTCGAAGTTGTCGGCGGCCCGCCCAAACCTGCGGCCTCCTGTGCTATGCAGGTGCGCGATTTGCGCCCCGGACCGGAAGGTCAGGCGCCTGTGGTGAAGACCAAATCGCCCATGGTTAAAAAGGCCCGCGAAGGGGTCATGGAATTTCTGTTGATCAACCACCCGCTCGATTGCCCGATTTGCGATCAGGGCGGTGAGTGTGACTTGCAGGATCAGGCAATGGCCTACGGGGTGGATTTCTCCCGTTTCCGCGAAGCCAAGCGTGCTGTGGATGATTTGGATCTGGGCCCGCTTGTCGATACCCAGATGACCCGTTGTATTTCCTGCACCCGCTGCGTGCGTTTCACTAGCGAAGTTGCCGGTATCACCCAGATGGGCCAAACCGGTCGCGGCGAAGATGCCGAAATTACAAGCTACCTGAACCAGACGCTCGATTCGGAATTGCAGGGCAATATCATTGATCTGTGTCCCGTTGGGGCGCTGACGTCCAAGCCGTATGCCTTCACCGCCCGTCCTTGGGAGCTGAAGAAAACCGAAACCATCGATGTGATGGATGCGCTTGGCTCTAACATTCGTGTGGACACCAAAGGTCGCGAAGTGATGCGTATTTTGCCGCGCAACCATGATGGTGTGAACGAAGAATGGCTGTCTGACAAATCCCGCTTTGTGTGGGATGGTCTGCGCCGCCAGCGTCTCGACCGGCCGTATGTGCGGATTGATGGTAAGCTGAAGCCTGCAACTTGGGATGAGGCGTTCGCCGCGATCAAGACCGCTGTTGAAGGTAAATCCGTTGCCGGTCTGATCGGCGATCTGGTTAGCACGGAAGCTGCGTTTGCGCTGAAATCCCTGATCACTGCTATGGGCGGTGAAGTGGATTGCCGTGTTGATGGGGCCAAGCTGCCAGCGGGCAACCGTTCGGGCTATGTTGGAACCGGTACAATCGAAGATATCGACAGCGCGGAGATGATCCAGCTGATCGGCACCAATCCACGGGCCGAAGCTCCTGTGCTGAACGCGCGTCTGCGCAAGGCATGGATGCGCGGTGCGGATATCGGTCTGGTGGGCGAAGCGGTTGATCTGACCTATGACTATGCACACGCTGGTACGGATGTGTCGGATCTGGCGGGTCTGCTGGATGGCGACCACGGAGAAGTGCAGGACAAGCCGTCGCTTATCATCATCGGGCAGGGTGCCTTGCAGGGTGACAATGGCGCGGATGTTCTGGCAGCAGCTATGGCGCTGGCCGAGAAAACCAACTCCAAATTCATGGTATTGCACACGGCCGCTGGTCGCGTGGGTGCGATGGATCTGGGCTGCACTAGCGAAGAGGGGCCAGAGGCTCTCGTCTCGCGTGCAGATGTGGTGTTCAACCTTGGCGTTGATGAAACCGAGATCGCAGCCGGTCCGTTCGTGGTCTATCAGGGCAGTCATGGGGATCGTGGGGCGCACCGCGCTGATGTGATCCTGCCGGGTGCGGCCTACACCGAAGAAAGCGGCATCTTTGTGAATACCGAAGGTCGCCCCCAAATGACTCTGCGCGCCGGTTTTGCACCGGGCGATGCGCGGGAAAACTGGGCGATCCTGCGGGCATTGTCCGCAGAGTTGGGTCACACGCTGCCATTTGACAGCCTTGCAGCGCTTCGCACCGCGATGATGGGCGAAGTTCCCCATCTTGGCGCAATTGATCAGGTGCCTGAAAACGACTGGCAGGCTGTTTCAGGCAAGGCGCTTGGCAAAGGTGCGCTGGTTAATGCGATTTCAGAGCATTATCAAACCAACCCGATCGCCCGCGCCAGTCAGGTGATGGCCGAACTTACCGCCAATGCAGCAGCACGGCGTGCTGGCAAGCTGGCGGCGGAGTAACGGGTGAAAGCGGCACTGCTCATATCCACTTGCGCGGCTCTGGCTGCCTGCACAACCGGAGAGACTCCGGCTGTGGAGAGTGATATCGTGCCGGAATACGGGACAGTTCAGACCAAACTGCTGGAAGGCGATCTGGTCAGCTTTGATGTAAACATGCGTGGTGCGGCGTCGGACAAAGATGTTCTGGCGTTCACCGATTGCGTTGCGGCACAATATGCGTTGATCCGCGGCAGCGGGTTCGCCCGCAGGGTGCGCAATGATGTGGACCATCAGCGCGGCAACTGGATCGGGCAGGGGGTTTATACCCTGTCATCCGCCCACCCGGGCGGTCGTTACGTTATAGATGCAGAAGTTACGGCAGCCGACTGCCGAGCTAACAACATTCCGATGGTTTAAGAGGCGGATTATGGACGGATTTTTTGCAACCAACCTTGGCACACTGGTGATTGTGATCGGCCAGTGTCTGTTGGTCACGGCTTTCGTGATGATCAGCCTGCTGTTTCTGGTTTACGGCGATCGTAAAGTCTGGGGCGCGGTGCAGATGCGGCGCGGGCCCAACGTAGTTGGTCCTTGGGGCCTGATGCAAACCGTAGCCGATGCTGCGAAATACATCTTCAAAGAGGTACTGATCCCCGACGGAGCCGATAAAACGGTCTTCCTGCTGGCGCCACTGGCCTCTTTCATCCTCGCCCTGATTGCTTGGGCGGTTATTCCGTTTTCCGAGGATATGGTTCTGGCCAACCTCAACGTAGCGGTTCTTTATATCTTCGCGATTGGCTCTCTTGAAGTCTACGGCGTGATCATGGGCGGTTGGGCATCGAACTCCAAATACCCCTTCCTTGGCTCTTTGCGCTCTGCCGCACAGATGATCTCTTACGAGGTTTCCATCGGTTTCATCATCGTGGGGATCATCATCTCTACCGGCTCTCTCAGCCTTGTTGACATCGTAAAAGCACAAGAGGGCAACTGGGGCCTGTTCAATTGGTACTGGCTGCCACACTTCCCGATGGTTTTCCTGTTCTTTATCAGCGCGCTGGCAGAAACAAACCGCCCGCCGTTCGACCTGCCCGAGGCAGAATCCGAACTGGTTGCAGGCTATCAGGTTGAATATTCCTCCACCCCGTTCCTGCTGTTCATGGCGGGTGAATACATCGCGATCTGGCTGATGTGTGCGCTGACCTCTATCTTCTTCTTCGGTGGCTGGCTCTCCCCGATCCCGGGTCTGCCGGACGGTGCGCTGTGGCTCGTTCTGAAGATGTCCTTCTTCTTCTTCCTCTTCGCGATGGTGAAGGCTGTGGTTCCGCGCTACCGCTATGACCAGTTGATGCGCATCGGTTGGAAAGTCTTCCTGCCAATGTCCCTGATCTGGGTTGTGGTTGTGTCTATTCTGGCATTCTCCGATGGCGATGATCGTAATCTCGGCGGCCTGTGGGCACGCTGGCAAGTGGAGGCGTCAAACTAATGGCTTTTGACTACGCACGCGCAACCAAATATTTCCTGCTTCAGGATTTCTTTGTCGGCATGAAACTGGGTCTGAAGTATTTCTTCGGCCCCAAGGCGACCCTGAACTACCCCCATGAAAAAGGGCCACTCAGCCCGCGGTTCCGTGGTGAACACGCCCTGCGCCGCTACCCGAACGGGGAAGAGCGTTGCATCGCCTGTAAGCTGTGCGAGGCGATCTGCCCTGCACAGGCTATCACCATTGATGCCGAACCGCGCGAGGACGGCTCCCGCCGGACCACCCGTTATGACATCGACATGACCAAGTGCATTTACTGCGGTTTCTGTCAGGAAGCCTGTCCGGTGGATGCGATTGTCGAAGGTCCGAACTTCGAATTCGCCACAGAAACCCGCGAGGAACTGTTCTACGACAAGGCCAAACTGCTGTCGAACGGGGACCGCTGGGAAGCCGAGATCGCACGTAATATCGAAATGGATGCACCGTACCGATGACCGACAAGCCAGGCATTGATAGCTATCCCAAAGGGACAGTCTTTCTGTCCATTTGCGGGGGGGCGGTATGAACGACTTAAACAAAATGTTTGAGGGGTTTCTCAAGCAAAGCCAGCAAATGGCGGACCAGATGGGTAAGGAGTTTGCGAAAACCCAGACCCAGTGGTTTGACGCCACAAAGGACATGATGCCCGAAGGTGTCGCCGCTATGATGCAGGAACTGGTGGGGGAAGGCATTGACGCCAAAACCCGCGCGCTTGCAACAATTGCCGGTCTGACGGCCAAGGGCGCTGAAGACACTGTGGTTTTGACTACTGCGATCAATCTGGCCCTGTCTGCCGGTGCGTCGAAACGTGAAATAACCGAAACAATCCTGCAAATGACCAGCGTTGGCGCTGTGACAGGCGCACAAAAAGCAATCATGGTGGCTATGTCCGCCTTTGCCATGGATGGAGCGAAAACATGAGCGTCAGTGCAATGGCATTCTATCTCTTTGCGATAACCGGCGTCGGGGGTTCCCTGATGGTGGTGCTTTCGCGCAATCCGGTGCACTCGGTGCTCTGGCTGATCCTGTCCTTCTTTAGTGCGGCGGGCTTGTTCGTGCTGATGGGCGCGGAATTTGTCGCCATGTTGCTGGCGATTGTCTATGTGGGCGCGGTTGCAGTTCTGTTCCTTTTCGTTGTGATGATGCTGGACGTAGACTTCGCAGAACTGCGCGGCGGCATTCAGCGCTTTATGCCGCTGGGGCTGCTGATCGGTCTGATCCTGTTGATCGAACTCGGTCTTGTATACGGCCACTGGAACATGGCCGACAACGCGGATGCACTGCTGCAATCACCAACTCCCGAACTGTCCGAAGCCCATAACACGCTGGCGCTCGGCCAGTTGATCTACACCGATTATATCTACCTGTTTCAAGCCTCTGGTTTGATCCTGCTGGTGGCGATGATCGGGGCTATCGTGCTGACACTGCGCCACCGCGTAGACGTCAAACGCCAGAACGTTGTGCAGCAAATGCACCGCGATCCGGCCAAAGCGATGGAACTTAAAGACGTCAAATCAGGGCAGGGGTTGTGATGACTGTTGCCTGTACCAGAACCGGAGCATTGTGATGATTACGCTTGAACACTACCTCACAGTTGCCGCGATGATGTTCGTAATCGGCATCTTCGGCATCTTCCTTAACCGGAAGAACGTGATCGTCATTCTGATGTCCATCGAGTTGATCCTTTTGTCGGTCAACATCAACCTCGTCGCCTTTTCCACCCATCTGGGGGATCTGGTCGGCCAGATATTTACGCTGTTCGTGCTTACTGTGGCCGCAGCAGAGGCCGCCATCGGCCTTGCAATTCTAGTCTGTTTCTTCCGGAACCGTGGCACGATCGCGGTGGAAGATGTGAATGTGATGAAGGGGTAGAACGTACCAATGGAAACCATTCTCCTCTTTGCCCCTCTGGTGGGCGCGCTGATCTGCGGCTTTGGCTGGCGGGTATTGGGCGAAACGGCGGCGACGTATGTCTCTACCGGTTTGCTGATGCTGGCGGCTGTCCTGTCCTGGATCATCTTCTTTAGTTATGATGCCCATGACGGCGTTCAAGTGACACCGATCTTCCGCTTCATCGAAAGCGGTTCGATGTCCACCGACTGGTCCATCCGGATCGACCGTTTGACAGCGATCATGTTGGTTGTGATCAACACGGTGTCCGCACTGGTTCACATGTACTCGCTTGGCTATATGGCCCATGACGAGAACTTCAAAGAAGGCGAGAGCTATCGCCCCCGTTTCTTTGCTTACCTGTCCTTCTTTACATTCGCGATGTTGATGCTGGTGACAGCGGACAACCTGTTGCAGATGTTCTTTGGCTGGGAAGGTGTGGGCGTTGCCTCTTACCTGTTGATCGGGTTCTACTTCCGCAAGCCAAGCGCGAATGCGGCGAACATCAAAGCTTTTGTTGTGAACCGTGTCGGGGACTTTGGCTTTCTGCTGGGGATTTTCGGCCTGTATTACCTGTCCGACAGCATCAACTTTTCTGAAATCCTTGATCCCGAAAACGCGCATAATATCGCTGAGCAGTCGATCCGCTTCCTCAGCTGGGACGTGAACGCGCTGGAGGTTATTACCTTCCTGCTGTTCGTCGGTGCGATGGGTAAATCGGCGCAACTGCTGCTACACACATGGTTGCCAGACGCGATGGAAGGCCCGACACCTGTGTCCGCGCTGATCCACGCCGCGACTATGGTTACTGCGGGTGTGTTCATGGTCTGCCGCATGTCTCCTCTGATGGAATACGCGACGTTTACACCGAACTTCATCGTGTTCATCGGCGCCACGACAGCCTTCTTTGCGGCGACTGTTGGCCTGGTTCAGAACGACATCAAACGGGTTATCGCCTATTCCACCTGTTCGCAGCTTGGTTATATGTTTGTGGCCGCAGGGGTTGGCGCCTATCCGGTTGCCATGTTCCACCTGTTCACACACGCGTTCTTTAAGGCGATGTTGTTCCTTGGGGCCGGTTCCGTGATCCACGCGATGCACCACGAACAGGACATGCGGAACTATGGCAACCTGCGTAAGAAAATCCCTTACACCTTCTGGGCGATGATGATCGGTACGCTGGCCATCACCGGCGTTGGTATTCCGCTGACACACATCGGTTTTGCCGGCTTCCTGTCAAAAGATGCCATCATCGAGAGCGCCTTTGCAGGTGGTACCGGCGTTGCAACATACGCCTTCATCATGCTGGTGATCGCGGCCTGTTTCACATCGTTCTATTCCTGGCGTCTGATCTTCCTGACCTTCTTTGGGGAAGAGCGGGGCGATCATCACACCCACGAACACGCCCACGAAAGCCCAATGGTCATGGTTATCCCTCTGGCGGTACTGGCCCTTGGCGCGATCTTTGCGGGTATGTTCTGGTATGACGATTTCTTCGGTCACCACGTTGAAGAATGGTTTGAATACGCGGTTTACATGAACCACGACACGAATTCGGTCATCCATGATGCCCATGACGTGCCGAAGTGGGTCAAAGTCAGCCCGTTCGTTGCCATGCTGCTCGGCTTTATCGTGTCTTGGATGTTCTACATCAAGAACACTTCACTGCCCAAGAAACTGGCGGCGCAACAGCATATCCTGTACCGCTTCCTGCTGAACAAATGGTATTTCGACGAGATTTACGACGTGATCTTCGTGCGTCCGGCAAAATGGCTTGGCACCTTCTTGTGGAAGAAAGGCGACGGGGCTGTGATTGACGGCGGATTGAATGGTCTGGCCATGGGCATCGTGCCTTGGTTCACCAAACTGGCGGGTCGGGCACAATCCGGCTACCTGTTCCACTATGCCTTCGCGATGTTTGTCGGACTGGCTGCACTTATTACATGGTTTGCGATCGGCGGAGGCGCACACTGATGGACAATCTTCTATCTATTGTTACCTTCCTGCCCATGCTGGCAGCCCTCATCCTCGCGGTTTTCCTGCGGGGAACGGATGAAGCTGCACAGCGCAATGCCAAGATACTGGCATTGGTGGCAACAATCGCGACCTTTGTGATCTCTATCGCGATCTACACAGAATTCGATCCCTCCAACACCGGCTTCCAGCTGGTTGAGGAATACGAATGGTTTGGCGGTCTGACCTACAAACTGGGCGTTGACGGGATTTCGGTTCTGTTTGTCCTGCTGACCACCTTCCTGATGCCGGTCGTAATCGGTGCCTGTTGGAGCGTGAACGAGCGGGTCAAGGAATACATGATCCTGTTCCTGATCCTTGAAACACTGATGATCGCCGTATTCTGTGCGCTCGATCTGGTGCTGTTCTATGTGGTGTTCGAAGCCGGTCTGATCCCGATGTTCCTGATTATCGGCATCTGGGGCGGTCAGAACAAAGTCTACGCGGCGTTCAAGTTCTTCCTTTATACGCTGTTCGGCTCGGTACTGATGCTGGTTGCCATGCTCGCCATGTGGTGGGACGCGGGCACGACGGATATTCCGACGCTGCTGAACCATGAGTTCTCTTCCGAGGCATTCTCCCTGATGGGCTTCCAGATTGTCGGCGGGATGCAAACCCTGATGTTCCTCGCCTTCTTTGCCAGCTTTGCAGTGAAGATGCCGATGTGGCCGGTTCACACATGGTTGCCTGACGCACACGTTCAGGCCCCGACTGCGGGTTCTGTGGTGCTGGCGGCGATCCTGCTGAAAATGGGAGGCTATGGCTTCCTGCGGTTCAGCCTGCCGATGTTCCCAGTGGCAAGTGATCTGCTGGCGACCTTCGTGATGTCCCTGTCGGTGATTGCGATTATCTACACGTCCTTGGTGGCGATGATGCAGCAAGATATGAAAAAGCTGATCGCTTATTCCTCGGTTGCGCACATGGGTTTTGTGACAATGGGTATCTTTGCGATGAACCAGCAGGGTCTTGACGGTGCGATCTTCCAGATGATCAGCCACGGCTTTATCTCTGGTGCGTTGTTCCTGTCAGTCGGCGTGATCTACGACCGGATGCACACCCGCGAGATCGACGCTTACGGCGGTCTTGTGGTGCGGATGCCGGCCTATGCGATGGTCTTTATGTTCTTCACAATGGCCAACGTCGGCCTTCCGGGCACATCCGGCTTTGTCGGGGAATTCCTGACCCTGTCAGCTGCCTTTCAGGTGAACACATGGATTGCCTTCCTTGCCACCACCGGCGTGATTTTCTCGGCCTGTTATGCCCTGTGGCTGTACCGCCGCGTGGTATTTGGGGACCTTATCAAGGAAAGCCTGAAAACAATAACCGACATGAACACCCGCGAGCGTCTAATGATGGTGCCGCTGGTGGTGATGACCCTGTTGCTTGGGGTTTACCCCGCGCTTGTGCTCGATCTGATCGGGCCATCGGTCGCCAATCTTGTCGATAACGTCCAATCTGCACTGCCTGAAACCGTTACCGCGGTTGCCAGTGCGCCCAGCCATTAACGAAAGCGCAATTAGATGATTTCCAGCGATCTGAATATTGTTCTGCCAGAACTGATCCTTGCAGCCTTCGCCATGTTGGCGCTGATGTTCGGGGTTTACACGAAAAAGGACGAGACCGCGCCTGTGATCACCTGGGCCACGGCAGGGGTGATGATTGTGCTCGGCCTGTGGATTGCCTTCTCTCCGATGGCAAACCGCGATGCCTTCAACGGTGCTTTCATTGACGACACGTTTGCCCGTTTCGCCAAGGTGCTGATGCTTTGGGCCAGCGCGATCATGTTGCTGCTGAGCCAAGACTACCTGCGCCGTAACGATATGTTCAAGTTTGAATACCCGATCCTGATCGCGCTTGCGACTTTGGGTATGATGATGATGGTGTCTGCCGGTGATCTGATGTCCCTTTACATGGGGCTGGAGCTGCAATCTCTTGCGCTTTACGTGATCGCGGCTTTCCGCCGTGACAGCCTGAAATCCACCGAGGCCGGTTTGAAGTATTTTGTTCTCGGGGCGCTGTCCTCTGGTATGTTGCTGTACGGGGCATCCTTTGTTTACGGCTACACAGGCACCACGAACTTTGCCGGTATCGCCTCCACCATTACGGCGGGTGAGCATCTGGAGCTGGGTCTTGTCTTTGGTCTTGTGTTCCTTTGCGTTGGTCTGGCGTTTAAAATTTCCGCTGCACCATTCCACATGTGGACACCGGACGTTTATGAAGGTTCGCCAACACCGGTCACCGCCTTCTTCGCCACAGCACCAAAAGTTGCTGCTGGTGGTCTGTTTGCCCGTGTTATGTTTGACGCTTTCAACGGCGCGCAGGCGGACTGGACACAGATCGTCGCCTTCCTGTCGCTGGTGTCTATGTTCCTTGGGGCGGTTGCCGCGATCGGGCAGACCAACATCAAACGTCTGATGGCTTATTCCTCGATCTCTCACATGGGCTTTGCGCTGATGGGGTTGGCCGCTGGAACCGAAGAAGGTATTAAGGCGCTGCTTATCTACCTTGCGATCTATGTGGTGATGAACATCGGGACGTTTGCCTTTATCCTGAACATGGAAAAAGATGGCCGCCCTGTCACAGACATTCGCAGCCTCGGCCAGTTCTCCAAACAGGCGCCGGGCCGTGCCGCCGCGCTGACTGTGCTGCTGTTCTCGCTGGCTGGTATTCCGCCAATGGTGGGCTTCATCGGTAAGCTGTATGTGTTCCGCGCTGCGGTCGGGGCCGATATGGTCTGGCTGGCAGTTGGCGGTGCGATTGCATCCGTGATCGGCGTGTTCTACTATCTGCGGATCATCTACTACATGTACTTCGGCGACGAGGTTGACGGTCTGGACGGCAAAATGCCCGGCCTGCATTACGTTGCGCTGATGGGGGCTGCTGCCCTGATGCTGATCGGGATCATCAATCCTTTCGGTCTGGAAAACTATGCCGCTCTGGCTGCGCAGTCCTTGCTGAACTGATGCAAGGCTGGCCGGAGGGCACAGGCAAATTCGTCTTTGACACCATCGACAGCACGATGGCCGAAGCACGCCGGCAAGCCCCCGCAATCGCGGGGGCGGCTTGGTTTTTGTCCCATGAACAAACTGCCGGATCGGGCAGGCGCGGCCGCCCTTGGTCCAGTCAAAAAGGCAACTTTGCAGCCTCTCTGTTGATCCGTCCCGATGACACACCGGATAAACTGGCCCTGCGCAGTTTCGTTGCCGCCCTTGCGCTTTATGATGCGCTGGTTGAATGCACGGGACGCACAGAGCCGTTTCAACTGAAATGGCCAAATGATGTTTTGTTAAACGGTGGAAAACTCGCCGGTATTTTGCTGGAAACCATCGCAGAGGGGCCGAACCGCTGGGCCTTGGTGATCGGCATTGGCGTTAATCTGGCCAGCCGCCCCGAGGTCGAAAAGCTCGAATCCCGTTCGCTGGCACCCAAATCCCTGAAGCAGGATATGGGTGTCGCCATCGCGCCCGCAACATTTCTTGACGCTTTGGCCATTGCCTATGCGGATTGGGAAACTAGGTTGCAAACCTACGGTTTTGCCCCGATCCGCGAAGCCTGGCTGGCGCGGGCGGCCAATATCGGCAAACCGGTCACTGCCCGATTTTCGGATCAGGTGATTGAGGGTGTTTTCAAGACGGTGGACGAAACAGGCGCGCTCATACTACAAGCACCCGACAGGCAGCACGTGATCACAGCTGCCGATATCTCATTGTAAGGATCTCTCATGCTGTTAGCCATCGACGTAGGCAATACAAACACCGTCTTTGCAATCCATGACGGGACCACGTTTCTATCGGAATGGCGCTGCGCAACAGAGCAAGCCCGCACCGCAGACCAATACTATGTCTGGCTTCGCAATCTGATGCTGCTAAACGGGATCGAACCGGAAATTGACCGTGTGGTAATTTCTTCGGTGGTGCCCCAAGTGGTATTCAACCTGCGGGTTCTGAGCGACAAATATTTCGAATGCCGCCCCATAGTGGTCGGCAAACCAGAGGTCGATCTGGGGGTTCCGGTCCGTGTGGACGCAGGGACACTGGTCGGGGCGGATCGTTTGGTCAACACTGTTGGTGCCTTTGACCGCTACGGCGGCGATCTGATCGTTGTAGATTTCGGCACCGCGACCACATTCGATGTGGTGGATCAGGATGGTGCTTACATCGGCGGGGTGATTTCCCCCGGTGTGAACCTGTCCATCAAGGCGCTGCACGAAGCCGCTGCCGCGCTGCCCCATATTGATGTGACCATGCCGGACAATGTAATCGGCACCAACACGCTCGTCTGTATGCAGGCGGGTGTCTTCTGGGGCTATATCGGCCTGATTGAAGGCGTATGTAAGAAAATCCGCGAAGAGCATCCGCGTCCGATGAAAATCGTCGGGACGGGGGGGCTGGCGGGCCTGTTTGAACGGGGCACCGACCTTTTTGACAGTATTGACGGTGACCTAACCATGCACGGGCTTGTCCTGATTGCAGATAAAAACCGAGGCGAATAAATGAGTAAATCCGAACGTTTGATCTTCCTGCCGCTGGGTGGCGCAGGAGAGATCGGTATGAATATGTATCTTTACGGCTATGGCCCCAAAGGCAAGGAACGGTATATCCTTGTGGATGTGGGCGTAACCTTCCCGACGATGGACGGCACACCGGGTGTGGACCTGATCATGGCGGACACCGCCTATATTGAGGCCCGCGCTGACCGGCTGGAAGCGATCTTTATCACCCACGCCCACGAAGATCACATCGGGGCTTTGGGCCTGCTGTACGGTCGTTTGGGCGTGCCGGTTTATACCCGTAAATTCACCGGCGCCGTGGCGCGGGCGAAAATGGAAGAGCATGGTCAAGATATTGACCGGATCGAAGTTATCGGCAGCTATCCTGAAATGGTCGAACTTGGCCCCTTCAAAGTGGGTTTCATGCCCGTGTCCCACTCCATTCCCGAAGCTTCAGGTCTGGTGATCGACACGCCGAAAGGGCGGATCGTGCATACCGGCGACTTCAAGCTCGACCCTGATCCGATCGTGGGTGAGGCGTATAATCCCGCTTTGTACCGCGAGATTGCCAAAGACGGCGTGCAGGCGCTGGTCTGTGACAGCACGAATGTCTTCTCCCCACTGGCGGGCCGCTCCGAAGCGGGGCTTGGCGGCAATATCACCCAGATGATGAAAGAGGCGACGGGTATGGTCGTTGCCACGACTTTTGCGTCTAACGTGGCGCGGTTGAAGACACTGGCGCAGGCTGGCGTGGACTCCGGCCGCTCTGTTGTGGTGCTGGGACGGGCGATGAAAAAGATGCTCGGCTATGCGAATTTTGCCGGATTGATCGACAATTTCCCACCAACGCTTGATATCGAAGACGCCCGTGATGTGCCGCGCGAAAACCTGATGTTGCTGGTAACAGGCAGTCAGGGCGAACGCCGCGCCGCTTCTGCCCAGCTCGCCAACGGCAAGTATCTGGGTATGGAACTGCGCGAGGGGGACACCTTCCTGTTTTCTTCCAAAACCATCCCCGGAAACGAGATCGGTGTTGGAAGAATCATGAACAGTTTCAGTGAGATGGGCGTCAAAGTTATCGATGATAACGGAGGGATGTACCACGTATCGGGACACGCGAACCGTCCTGATCTGGAGGAAATCCACGGCATCTTTAAACCCAAAATGCTGGTGCCGATGCACGGCGAACACCGCCACCTGCGTGCCCATGCCGAACTGGCGGAATCCAAAGGTATTCAAGCGGTTATCGCTGGCAACGGCGCAATGGTCGATCTTGGCGGCGACGCCCCTAAGGTGGTTGAAAGCATTGAAACCGGACGGCTGTACCTTGACGGGAAGCAGTTGATCGGAGCTTACGACGGCGTTGTGCTGGAACGGATGCGGATGGCACTGCGCGGCACGGTTGTCGTCAGCCTGTTGTTGGAAGACAACCAGCAAATCGGCGAAAGCTGGGCCGAGGTTCTGGGGCTTCCGGAAACGGATTCAAACAGTCCGTCGTTGCAAGAAACGCTTGAGCGTGAAATCGACGGTGAACTTTCCGGCGCAAAACGGAATTTGCTGGCAAGCGACGAACAACTTGAAAAACTGGTCCTGCGCACGGTTTCGCGGGTCTGTAAGGATCTGACCGGTAAAAAGCCAGTTGCTAAGGTTCTGATCAACCGCCTGGTCGACTAAGGCCTGATGTTAAGGCACTAAAAAGGGCGTTCCGAGTATCTCGGAACGCCCTTTTTTATCTGTAAGTGTCAGCGCGTGTTCGTCGCTGCGTATCAGGTTTTGCTTTCGCTCGCATCTTCCGCAGCCGCAGCGTCGCCTTTGCCCGCTTCGTCTTTGTCTGCGTCGCCTTTGGCAGCCTCGTCAGCAACAGGTGCGTCCGCTTCCGCATCCAATGCAGGAGCATTCGCCTTATCCTCTACCGGAGCTTCTTGCGTCTGTGCTTCTGGCGTTTCAGCCGGTGCTTCCGTGGAAGTCTCTGTAGTTTCTACAGTTTCTCCCTTAGGCGCAGTCTTTTTGACAGCTTTCTTACGCGGCGCACGTTTCTTTTTCTCTGCAACCGGCTTTTCCTCGGCTGGCTGAGTTTCAGTCACCTGATTCTCGACCACATCAACCTCGGTCTCTGCAGGCTGGTCGGATTTTTTGGTCTTCGTCCGCTTGATCTCAAAAGAGCGCATCAGGAAGGCAGGGACGTGGTCGCCCATACCGACAACCGGGTTTTTAGGCTCGGAACGACCGCGTTTCTGCTGATCCGACTTCTGATTGCCATTACCGGAGTTTTTGTCATTCCGGTTGCGGGAATTCCGGCTATTGTCTGATTTCGCAGTGCCCTCGTCCTTGGCAACCGGCTTCGCTGGCTGGCTGTCGGACTGCTCCGGTTTGTCGTTGGTCTTTTTGTCAGACGCGTCAGATTTCTGCGGCTCGGATTTGCGAGAATTGCTGCGGGATTTTTTACCACCAGACAGGGCAGGCGGCTCCATCCGGTCGATTTTTTTCTCCACCAGCTCTTCGATCTTCTCGAGGTATTTTTCCTCAAAAGGGGCGCAGATGGTGATCGCTTTGCCGTCACGGCCAGCGCGACCTGTGCGTCCGATCCGGTGAACATAGTCTTCGGAATGGATCGGCACATCAAAATTGATCACATGGCTCACGGCGGGGACATCAAGACCGCGGGCGGCCACATCAGACGCCACAAGCAGTTTCAAATCGCCGCTGCGGAATGCTTCCAATGTCTTTGTACGTACGCTTTGATCAAGATCACCGTGAATGGCGCCAGCATCAAAACCGTGCTTTTTCAAAGACTTCATCACAATATCTACATTCGATTTGCGATTGCAGAAGATGATACCATTGTCGACCGCATCGCCTTCACCTTTCAGGATCTCGCGCAGGATCTCGCGTTTTTCCTTGGCTTCGTTACTGCGATGGGACGGTGTGAACATGCAGATCTTCTGCGTGATGTTCTCTCCCGTTGTCGCCTGACGGGCGACTTCGACACGCTCGGGGTTTTGCAGAAATTCCTGCGTGATCCGCGTGATTTCGGGCGCCATAGTGGCAGAGAAAAACAGTGTCTGGCGGGTGAACGGCGTCAGTTTGAAGATGCGTTCGATATCTGGGATGAACCCCATATCGAGCATCCGGTCTGCTTCATCTACAACCATGATCTGAACGCCGTTCAGCATCAGCTTACCACGTTCGAAATGGTCGAGCAGGCGGCCCGGCGTTGCGATCAGCACATCAACACCACGGTCGATTTTCTGGTCCTGTTCCTTAAAGCTGACACCCCCAATCAGAAGCGCCATCGTCAGTTTCAGGTGTTTTGCATAGACTTCAAAGTTCTCAGCAACCTGCGCTGCCAGTTCCCGCGTGGGGCAAAGCACCAAAGAACGGGGCATCCGTGCCCGCGCGCGCCCTTTGGCAAGCTTTGTAATCATCGGCAGGGTGAAACTGGCCGTTTTGCCGGTACCGGTCTGGGCAATACCCAGCACGTCACGGCCTTGCAAAGCAAGGGGAATAGCAGAAGCTTGGATTGGGGTCGGGGAAACATACCCGGCCTCATCAATGGCCTTTAGGACCTTTGGGTCCAGGTCCAGATCGGAAAATTTTATCATTCGAGCCTTATCGTTACGGCGTTGATTCATACCGCAAAGTTGGCTGCGGCTGGGGCCCCGTATTGGGCCCGTTCCTCTGCGCACTGACATAAATGTTTTTACAGAGGAGTCAACGCGGCGGGTTGGTTTCGAAACAATAAGCCCAAAATGCGCGGTCTGTTGCTGCATATTGGACAGTGTTTTCTGCAAAACCGTGACTTTCGGCACCAAACCGGTCAAGGCAGGGTATTTCCGTGAAAGCGGGTTCGTAGTATAGTGAAGACAATTCAATAAAATTTTTATTTATCCAGAGGAAGTACCATGCGACTGATGTCCGGCAGTTGGGGCAAGACTTATGCCTCTTTGATCAGCGATTTTCCCAAAACCTATGCCTCGATGAATATCGACAAGAAATTTACCGACAGTTTGAAAGATCACAAACGAGTGGTCGAAAACCTTAAAAAAGCCGACAAGTTGATCAACGGTTTCGCAATGGCGCGGGATGGCAACAGGGAACCGTTTCTGGAACCCTACACCGGTGCGGTAACAGTTTGTAAAACAAGCCATAAAGCTTTCGCAGGGAAGTTGAAGACGAATTACAACAAATACAGGCCCAAGGCGAAGGTGATGCAGAAGACCTTTGATACATCCTACACCGTATTGGTTAAGGATTTACAAACGCTGGTGGATCAAGCGGAGAGCCAGATCAAAGGAATGAAGCAGGAAATTAAAGGCGACGAGGCAAAAGCGGAAAAATCTGCCAAGGCCATCATCGATTTACAGGGGAAGGAGGAGAAACACTATAAAGCCTTCTTCAAATGGAAGGAACAGCTTGAAAAGAAAGCCGATATTAAGAAATGGAACGCCGAGTTTCCCAAGATGATTAAGCCCTTGGATAAGGCCTACGGCGCTGCCTCGCTTTGGGCGAAGAACAATAAAAAATTGAAGAATAAAGAGTTTCTTAAGGCTTATAAGGCATTAAAGCCCTTACTCGGCCAATATAAAGTGAAGGAGGATGCCGATAAAGAAGCGTTGCAAGAAAAAATGGATATTTACCACAATCCTGTGATTGATTGCTCCCGTGAATTGGGGAAGATGGAGATCAAGGACGACAAAAAGCCGAAGGTATCTGTGTGAAAGCGGACCGGTTTAGCCCGCCTTCAGTTAGGTTCACACCACCAGCATTTCTTTCGTGCTGGTCAGTTTCAGGTCCGGATAGTCCCGTTCCACGCGGTCGATATCCCATTGCAGGCGGGTCATGAACACCGGATCGCCGTCGTGATCATAGGCGATGTGGCCTTTGTTTACGTTGATAAACCTGTCGAGCTTGTCCTGCGGTCCGTTCAGCCAGCGGGCTGAGGTGAATTGCGATGGCTCAAAGCGTACCGGAATGCCGTATTCCAGCTCGATCCGGCTGGCGAGCACTTCAAATTGCAGGGCCCCCACAACGCCGACGATCCAACCCGCGCCGATGGCTGGTTTAAACAGTTTCGCAGCACCTTCTTCGGCAAACTGGTTCAGTGCCTTGTCCAGATGTTTCGCCTTCATCGGGTCGGTCGCCCTTACAGATTGCAGCAGTTCGGGCGCAAAGGACGGGATACCAGCAAAGTGCAGGGCTTCCCCTTCGGTCAGTGCATCGCCGATCCGCAACTGCCCATGGTTCGGAATGCCGATGATGTCGCCTGCCCAGGCTTCTTCCGCTAATTCTCGGTCCGATGCCAGAAACAACATGGGAGAGGCAATCGCCATCGGTTTTTTGGTCCGCACATGGGTCAGCTTCATCCCCCGTTTGAAATGGCCCGAACACAGCCGCACAAAGGCAATCCGGTCGCGGTGTTTGGGGTCCATGTTGGCCTGTACCTTGAAAACAAAGCCGGAAACCTTCTTTTCGTCCGGCGAGACCTGTCTTTCAGCGGCAGGACGTACTTGGGGCTTGGGGCCAAAGTTGCCGATGCCGTCCATCAATTCCTGCACCCCGAAGGAGTTGATCGCGGAGCCAAACCAGATTGGCGTCATTGTGCCGTCCAGAAACGCCTGATGGTCCAGAGCCGGAAGCAACTCCCGTGCCATTTCCACCTCTTCAAGCAGCTTTTCCAGCAGGTGTGGAGGGACATGTTCAGCCAGTTTCGGATCGTCCAGCCCGCTAATCTTAACCGACTCTGAAACCACGTTCCGGTCGGCCCGATCCATCAGTTCCAGCCGGTCGTTCAGCAGATCGTAACACCCCATGAACTCCCGCCCGACACCGATAGGCCAGCTTGCAGGGCTCACGTCAATCGCCAGATTCTCCTGAATTTCATCAATGATGTCAAAGGTTTCGCGGCTCTCTCGGTCCATCTTGTTACAGAAGGTCAGGATCGGCATATCCCGCATCCGGCACACTTCGAACAGTTTTTGTGTCTGGCTTTCAACACCTTTGGCCCCGTCGATCACCATGATCGCGGCATCCACCGCTGTCAGCGTGCGGTAGGTGTCTTCAGAAAAGTCGGAGTGGCCGGGTGTATCCACCAGATTAAACCAATAATCACGGAATTCAAAAGACATGGCAGAAGCGGACACCGAAATGCCACGGTCTTTTTCCATTTGCATAAAATCAGAACGGGTACGGCGGGCTTCACCTTTGGCGCGTACCTGACCTGCCATCTGGATCGCACCACCATAGAGCAAAAACTTCTCTGTCAGCGTGGTTTTCCCCGCATCGGGATGCGAGATGATTGCGAAAGTGCGGCGGCGGTCGATTTCCGGCGGCAGCACGGGCTGGTTTGAGGTGCGATCTAACATGGGTGTGCGTATAGTTAAGCTTTGCAAGCGTGGCAAGAAAACTGCGTTGGGGCAGGGGGAATTGTTGCGAATTGCCAGCATTCGGGGGAGAGAACGCTGCGGCGAGGCTGTGTTAACGGAATTTAATTAGAGTTGCGGTATTTGAATTCTGTAGGAGCCGCCCCGTGACCACAAAAACCCAAGACACCGCTAATGCAAATCTTGTTTATGAACTAAAGCGGTTGCAAAGCGATTTTCAGCGCCACTGGGTCAAGGGATCCCTGCCGCAAGGTTGGAATGACATCCCGCTATTGCACCCGATTGAGCCGCAAAAAACGGAAGTCACGCTTAACCTTGATGATGACCTGCTAAAGTGGTTCCGCAAATTTGGCACAGGCTTTGAGGCGCGGATCAATTCTATTCTGCGCATCTATTGGCACGCGCTGCAATCGGGGGCGGTGAAATCCCATTGGGACGCGGATGCGGTGGGGCCGAAGGATTATTCCCTGATTGAAGATATGTTGAAGCAGAAGTTGAAAGAATTGCGTGTCGATGACGGAACTGGCGCAGGGGATGTTGCGGTATTGGTTGACGAAATTGAATCCAGTCTTGCCCTGATCCGCAAAGCCCACGGTAGCACGTCTAGATAATGCCCTTCTCCTGAAGGAAGGTTTTGTGGCTGCGTGATACTGGCACAGAGACACCATCAGACATCACAAGAGCCACCTTCGGGCCGCTGCGTTCCACATCGATAATCTCGGCAAAACGGACCCAGTGGGATCGGTGAACCTTTGCGCCATCTTCGGCGTTTAGCTCGGCGATAGCATCCCCGAACCGCATGTACAGCATGTGGATTCCTGTGTCTGTATGGGCTTCAATATAGTGGTCGTTCATCGCAAGACGGATAAGATAACTACCGCTGTTTGGACCGAGCCTGCGCAGAAATGCACACTCGTCGGGCTTATCGTCCGGTTCCGGCTTTGCGTTCTCTTGTGGTTCAACCGCTGGGTCGTGCATGGGGGGCGCTTTGGCTGGCATTTGTGGCAGCGTTTGTTGTGACAGACTTACCGGACGGCGACTGGCACGGCTGACATAAATGCAGGCGTGTACAAACAGGTCGACGGCACCCACAAGAATGACGACCACCATTGGGTGCGGCATGGCCTGCCGAGTGTAGTAAATACTGGAGAACTCCCAGCTGACCAGTGAAAACGGCAGGGTGAAAATCGGCAGATTGATTAACGTGCGCTGCCAAAAGGACAAGTGCCGGAATGTCAGATTTGTCCATACAGAGGCTAGACAGCCATAGGTGGTGGACGTCAAAACAATCGCTCCCCAGAAATAGAGCCGGAACAGAAAAGTGTCCTGATAATAAGTGTCAAATGGTCCGACAAGGGTGCAGATAATTGTGGCGCCGATCATGATTGTCAGCGTGGCCGGATGGGAAACGCGGCGCTGAGCTGCGAAAAAAACCCGTTTAAGAAAGGGTAAAGAGAATGGATTTTTACGAAAAAGGGTCATGCGTTTGTAATTTCTATCTCAATTACGGGTCGGCCGTGCTTTGGGGATCAATCAGGAATCGCACATCGTAAAGTGCCCCGATTTAGTGCTAATATGTTGTAATATCGTAGAGAATACTCCCTAAGGCAAGTGGTTCTACTAGCGGTTGAAAAGTTTTGTCGAAAATCTCCAAGCCATTCCATTCACGAAACAACCCATGCATTTCACGTAAACGGCGTTGTTTTCCCACTTTGTACCGTCGAGAAGAGGGTACCCGAAGCGGTGTCGTGCTCGGGGGCGTTGGCCGGAGTTTCTAGTGTCGCGTAAAGAGTACTACGGCCAACGCCATGAGCGGCGTGGCACACAGCCCAACCCGATTTTATTGCACGCCCTCAAGCACCCGATGTCCGGGAGAAACCTCTCGGTAGCGAGAGGGAGACGGGGTGTAGCCCACCGGAAAGATCGGGCTTGGGATTGGTTTGAAATTCAGTTCCTTGTCGATCTGGCGATCATGGGGGTCCGGACGGGGAACGGCGGACAACAGGGTGCGCGTGTAATCATGCTGTGGGTTCTCAAAGATCGCCGCGCGCGGGCCGATTTCCACAATGCGCCCGAGATACATCACCGCCACCTGATGGGACACCCGTTCTACCACCGCCATATCGTGACTGATAAACAGATAGGACAGCTCCAGCTCTGCCTGTAGCTCCATCATCAGGTTTAACACCTGCGCCTGCACCGAAACATCCAGCGCCGAGACTGCTTCATCCGCGACAATCAGCTTCGGGTTCAGCGCCAACGCGCGGGCAATCGCCACCCTTTGGCGTTGCCCGCCGGAAAACTCGTGGGGGTAACGGTCAAGAAAGGTTTCGTTCAGACCACAGCGGTCGAACAACTGTCGCGCGCGTTCCCGCATTTCAGAGCGTTTCCCGATGCCGTAGTTTATCATCGGTTCAATCACCTGATCCACCACTTTGCGGGTCGGATTTAACGAGGCAAACGGGTCCTGAAAGATCATCTGCATGTTGCGTCGCGCTTCGTGCAGGTCCGAACCGCTCATCTCTAGTATGTTGACGCCATTTATAACAACTTCGCCGCTGAGCGGTTCTTCTAGGCGCAAAACGGATCGTCCGGCCGAGGATTTGCCGCAGCCGCTTTCTCCGACCAAAGACAGGGTTTCGCCCCGTTTCAAGGTAAATGACACGTCTTCAACCGCGTGGACATTGGCCACGGTGCGCCGCAGCAACCCGCCCTTAACGGGATAGCGGGTAGTCAGGTTTTTAACCTCCAAAAGCGTTTCGATTCCCGCAATGATCGGTTTTGGTGGCTCTGTTCGGGTTTCCCCCATGATCGCCATCGGTTCGGGATTGGCCTTGCCTGTCATCTCGCCCAGCTTTGGCACCGCAGCCAGCAACGCGCGGGTGTATTCCTCTTTGGGATTGTTAAAGATCTCGGTAACCGGACCTTCTTCCACCAGATTGCCACGGAACATGACCACCACGCGATCCGCCATCTGCGCCACCACCGCCATATCATGGGTGATAAACAGAACCGCCGTTCCGGTTTCTTCCTTTAACCGATTGATAAGAGACAGAATTTCGGCCTGAATTGTCACGTCAAGCGCGGTCGTAGGTTCATCCGCGATCAACAGGCGCGGTTCGCAAGCCAGCGCCATTGCGATCATCACCCGCTGGCGCATCCCGCCCGATAACTCGTGGGGATATTGCGTCAGCCGCCGTTCCGGTTCGGGGATTCGCACCCGCTGCAAAAGCTCCAGCGCGCGGGCCTCTGCCGCAGTGCGTGACATCTTTTTGTGAACCCGCAAGCCTTCGGTCAGCTGTCGCCCCACAGTGAACACAGGGTTCAAAGAGGTCATCGGTTCTTGAAAAATCATTCCGATCTGGTTGCCCCGAATAGTGCGCATCAAATCCGCATCAGCATCGGTTAAATCGTTCACCGTGCCGTCTGCCGCCGTGAAATTCAGCTTGCCTGACGCAATTTTGCCGCCGCCGTATTCGATCAGCCGCATCAGGGACAGGGACGACACCGATTTGCCAGAGCCACTTTCGCCGACCACACAGACGGTTTCGCCCGGATTTATGTGAAAGCTGACATCCTCAACCCCGACCACAACGCCGGAGTTGGTCTCAAACTCCACCCGCAGATTTTCAAAAGACACGAGTGGCTGACCGTCGGGCATTTAAGACTCCTGATTTATCTTAGTGGAAACTTTGCGGCGGGTCGGGCGTCCTGTCAATAAATTCAGTGCTTCTAACGGGCTGCGCGGCCGATTTGGGCCCAGCTAGACCAGTAGTCGTTCAGAAAAGCAGCGGCACCGTACGCCCCGTGGACCTGCTGGCGCGGATTTGACTGGACAGCGCGCGCACTCTGTCGATCCGGTCGGGATCAGCGGGATGCCGGTTGGTCCGCTCTGATGATTTGGGCAGGCGGTTAAGAAGGGTAATTGCCTGATCGGGGTCGTAACCAGCTTTCATCATCAGAATCGTGCCGTTGCGATCCGCTTCCAGTTCAAATTGCTTTGTGTAAGACGCCAGCGCCTGTTGTGCCCCGCTGCGGGCGGCCTGATTGATATCGCGCCCTTCAGCCTTGGCGGTTTTAGCGCTGTTCATCGCACCGCGCAGCACCTCTTTCTGACCGCGCGTGATATGACGGGCGATCTGATGGGCCATTTCATGGGCCATCACCATTGCGAACTCGTCGTCGGTTTTCAAAAACTTAACCATTGCGTGGTTGAATATGATTACAGGACGCCCAGAAGCATCGCGGGTGAACTTTGCGTCCGGCGGACTGCCCCGATCGAGCGCGACGACGAACTGAAAGGCACAGCGCACGGCTTTTTGTGTGGGGTGCGCCTTTTGGCAGGCCTCTTTTGCCACGGGCAGCAGGCGTTTGTGGACGCGGGCGAAACGGATTAGCCCCTCGCTGAGGAGTACGTTTCTTTGCGCAGTTACGCCTGACGGGATTTGCGTTGACGACTGGGGGGGCGTGGGCCGGTCGCTTTGTGTGCAGGCCGCAAGAAACACCAGTCCGCTCAGGCGGAGGCCTGTTAACAGGGTTTGAATCAAACGGGGCATTCGGTTTTCCACTTTAAGGTTTTCCGGGGGACTGGCGGTCTTATTTGGCAGAAAGCGGTTCACTGCAAGCTTCCCCTTTCGGCCCTGCAGTTCCAAGCGACGGACCGCCGATTGGTTCAGCTGTCCCAATTACCATCCAATCACGCGCGATTGTGTTCGCGTGCCAGTCTTCGTAGTTTGAGCCCAACACGAAAAGAGGAGATTCGGATATGGATTTGGGCATCAAGGGTAAGCGCGCGATTGTTTGTGCGGCGTCCAAAGGTTTGGGGTACGGCTGTGCCGAGGCATTGGCAGAAGCTGGTGTCGATCTGGTGATCAACGCCCGTTCCGAGGGGCCGCTGCAAGAGGCCGCTGAAAAACTGCGGGCGCACGGGGTTGAGGTGACAACCGTTGCTGCTGACATCAGCACCGAACACGGGCGCGCAGCCGTTTTGAAGGCCGCGGGTGAAGTCGATATTCTGGTGAATAACGCCGGTGGCCCCCCCCCCGGTATGTGGAGCGATTGGGAACGTGAGGATTTCATTAAAGCGCTGGATTCCAACATGTTGGCACCCATTGCGATGATGAAGGCGTGTCTGCCGGCGATGATGGACAAAGGCTGGGGCCGTGTGGTTAACATCACCTCTCAATCCGTGAAAGCACCGATCGCAGTTCTGGGGCTGTCCAACTCTGCGCGCGCTGGACTGACCGGTTATGTGGCGGGAACCTCCCGTCAGGTGGCACCGAAGGGGGTGACAATCAATAACCTGCAACCCGGTATTCATGCCACGGACCGTGCGGAATCGCTTGATAATGGTGTGGCGGCACAACAGGGCATCAGCGCGGATGAAGCCAAAGCGCAGCGTTGTGAAACCATTCCTGCCCGTCGTTACGGCACCGCCGCAGAGTTCGGCGCAACGTGTGCGTTTCTCTGCTCTCAACATGCGGGGTTCATCGTTGGCCAGAACATCCTGCTGGATGGCGGGGCGGTAAATTCAACGATGTAAGGCAGGTTTTGCTGCCGTGATCTGGCAGCAGGACGTGTTTAGCTTAGGGTCCGGTCGCGTGATGCGCGGCCGGATTTTAAGTATTTGGGGAACATTGAGGCAGGGGCAACCATGACACAAGCGCAATTCAGTCTGAAGGATGCTTTGTTTAACGAGGCAAAGGTCGAGTATCTTGGAGGCTTGCTTGCGCGGGCTGACAGTCGGTTTGATCGGGCGGGATTTCAGCGGGACGTGATGGCCCTGCTGCCCGAACTGGAGCTAAAGCAGCGGATTGATCACATTGCGCAGGTTCTGACGTCCTATTTGCCCGAAGAGTTTGACGGGGCCGCCGCCACTATTGAACGCGCGCTTCCGCCAGAGCTTGACCCGCACAAGAGCGATGATGACTTTGGCGATTTCATCTTTGCCCCTCTCGGCGCATTTGTGGCGACGCAAGGGATCAATCAGCCGGAACGTGCGTTGGAAACCTTGGCAGCGATCACCAAGCGTTTTTCAATGGAATATGCGATACGGGATTTTATAAACGCGCATGAAACCCTTGTGATGAAGGTCATGCAGGAGTGGGCGCAGGCCGATAATTACCATCTGCGCCGTCTGGTTAGCGAGGGAACCCGCCCGCGTTTGCCGTGGGGGCGTAAGATTGTGCTGGATCATCACACACCGCTGGCTCTTTTGGACCGGCTTTACTGTGATCCGACCCGTTATGTGACCCGATCGGTGGCGAACCATCTGAATGATATAGCAAAAATTGATCCGGATCTGGTGCTGTCCCGTCTTGAACGCTGGCAGGTCGAAGGTCGGCAAACTGGGAAAGAAATGGACTGGATCACGCGTCATGCGCTGCGCGGGTTGATCAAACAGGGGCACAGGGGGGCGATGGAGCATTTGGGCTATCAGGTAGACCCGCCGATAGTTGACCCGGAACTGCGGGTGCTGACGCCTGATGTCGGTATTGGTGAGGCGCTGGAGTTTGAGGCGACCCTGCGGGCCGTGGTGGATACGAACCTTATGGTCGATTATGTGCTGGAGTTTCTCAAGGCCGATGGCAGCCATCGCGTCAAAGTGTTCAAGCTGAAACAGGTGACGTTGAAGGCGGGGCAGGTTGTTAGCTTGCGCAAACGGCACAGGTTGCGCGGCGATGCGACCACTTACCGGCTTGTCGCGGGTGTCCAGCGGGTAAAATTGCAAGTAAACGGCGTCCTGCGTGGGGCGGAGGAGTTCGTGCTGACGCAGGCTTGACCCAAAGTGGCCTTGCTGTAAGCGCCTTGCGCTGTTATCTGACAAAATTCAGTGGTTAATCACAGCGGAGTGCCCTTTGGCCGTCCAAGATCCCCCTCGTCTGGAATTACAGAATATCACGCGCCGGTTCGGCGGTCAGAAGGCCGTCGCAGATGTGTCTCTGACACTTGATGCTGGGGAGGTGATTTGCTTACTTGGCCCGTCTGGATGCGGAAAATCCACCACGTTGCGCATTGCTGCAGGGGTGGACCGGCAAAGTGGTGGCACGGTATTGATTGACGGGGCGGTGGTGTCTGACGACCTGCATCATCAAGAACCCGAGCATCGCTCTATCGGGTTGATGTTTCAGGACTTTGCGCTGTTTCCCCATCTGGATGTTGCTGGCAATGTAGGCTTTGGTCTGCGCGGCTCTAAGGCCGAAAAAGAGCGCCGCATCAATGACTTGCTAGAGCGCGTTGATCTTTCGGGTTATAACCGGAAATATCCGCATGAACTGTCGGGCGGTGAACAGCAGCGAGTCGCACTGGCCCGTGCGCTTGCCCCTAAACCTCGTGTTCTGCTTATGGACGAGCCGTTTTCGGGGCTTGATGACCGGCTGCGCGATGATGTGCGCGATGCTACGTTGGAACTCCTCAAAGACGAAGGTTCGGCGGTTTTGCTGGTCACCCACGAACCGGTTGAGGCGATGCGCATGGCCGATAAGATTGCTTTGATGCGGGGCGGGCAAGTCGTGCAGATGGGCGCGCCATATAACATCTATAACGCCCCCGTGGATAAGGCGGCGGCTGCTTTCTTCTCTGACGTTAATGTTGTGCCGGGGGTGGTGAAAAACGCCCTGACGGAAACGCCTTTTGGGCAGTTTCTGGTGCCTGGAAGTCAGGACGGTGACGAAGTTGAAATTATTATCCGCCCTCAACATCTGCGGCTTGATTTTGATCGGGACGGGCGTGGCCCCAACCCGACCACCAAGGAAGGCACGCCTGCGCGCGGTATCGTCAGCCGTGCACGGTATCTGGGGCATTATTCGTTGGTGGAATTTACGATGGATTATGACGGATCGCAGTTGCAGGTAACGGTTCCCGGTGTGTTTCTTCCGGAAAAGGGCAGGCCATTGTGGCTGTCGATGCGGCGTGACCGGTGCTTCGTTTTCCCGAAAAACTAAGCCCGATGTGAATCGGCTGTGAGTCTGTCGTGAAAAATGCGCCATGCCGTGGGCGTTTTCGTGAAAGCGTTCAGGATAGTGATTTTTTTCACTGTTTGGCGGCATTGCACAGGTTTACGCAAGGGTATCCACATGCCTTTGGGGACCGTCATGTCAGAAGATTTCATCCTGCCCGAATTTTTCCGCAGCATGTCTGCTGTCTCTCTGATTTGTAACGGTATCGGGGTTGCGGGCTTCATGCTGTATATGACCAACTACACCCTTGTGACCTTCCAGAGGATCGACAGTCGGGGAGTGCTTTTCTTTTCGTTGAACACACTGGCCGCGACACTTGTGCTGATCAGCCTCAGCCAGAACTTCAATCTTGCGTCGGCTATGATCCAGATCGTGTGGATATTTCTTGGTAGTATCGCGATCCGCAAACGGCTTGCGCGGCGAGGGGGATCACAGGGCAGGCGACTGAAACGGACGAGCCCTGAAAGCAATTTTCCGGTGGCTGTGCCGGAAAGTGGCGCGATCTGATAGAAGATTTGGGGAAATTCTGCGTGATCGGGGGGGATTGGGGGTTTGAAACAGCTGGTGAATCCCCATAGATGTGTTTCGTACTGCACTGGCGCACAGATATTGCGCCGCACTCGGAGACATAAAATGCTACCTACACCAATGTTTATTCAAAACATCGGCCTTCCCGGCCTCCTTCTGATCGCCGTTGTCGTGCTGGTCCTGTTCGGGCGCGGCAAGATTTCCAACCTGATGGGCGAAGTGGGCAAAGGCATCACATCGTTCAAAAAGGGCGTGGCCGAAGGCAAAGACGAGCTGGAATCAGCCTCTTCCGAAGACGCCAAAGACGTGACACCGGAAAAAGACAAAACTTCAGTCTAAGAAGCGCGGAGCGCCTGCATGTTTGATATTGGCATGGCTGAAATGATCGTGATCGGCGTGGTTGCGCTGATTGTGGTCGGGCCAAAAGATCTGCCGCAAATGTTCCGCAAAGTGGGACAGTTTGTGGGCAAGGCGCGGGGCATGGCCCGTGACTTCCAGCGCGCTATGGAACAAGCGGCGGATGGCACAGGGGTGAATGAAATCGCCTCTGATCTTAAAAGCGTCACTTCTATGAAAAACCTTGGTCTGGATGATGCGACTAAGTCTTTTCAGGACTATCAGAAGAATTTCGAGCCTGAAAAAGTAGATGCTGCTGCCGAAAAAGCGCGCCGTGAGGCGGCTGTGGCTGAAGCGAACAAGGCGGCAACCAAATGGCTGCCAGAAGCGGTGCCCGAGGTGGAGAATTCCGAAGTCGTTGAGGAGACGGTTCAATCGGCTGTACCGGCTAAGGTGAAAGCGCCTGCGAAAAAGGCGGCGGCCAAGAGACCTGCTGAAGCGAAGAAACCCGCAGCGAAGAAGTCCGCGGCAAAGAAACCTGCAGCAAAAAAGCCTGCTGTTGCTAAGAAGCCGGCGGCCAAGAAACCGGCGGCTGCCAAGGCACCTGCGAAAGCGGCGGCCAAGACCAGCGCATCAAAAACACCGGCGAAAAAACCTGCTGCGGCGAAAAAGACCGCGGCCAAGAAACCCAGCAAGGCGGCTGAGACCAAATCATGAGCACGGATGAAATCGAAGACAGCTCGGCCCCTCTGATCGAGCATCTGGCAGAGTTGCGCAACCGGCTGATCTACTGCGTTTATGCGTTGTTGGCTGGCGTGATGATCACCTTTTATTTTGCCGATCCGCTGCTGGATTTTCTGGTGCGGCCTCTGGCGAAGATCCTGATTGAATACGGTCAGGACCCGACGCTGATTTTCACCTCGCCGCAGGAAAAGTTCTTTGCCTTCTTCCGCATCTCCTTTCTTGGCGGCTTTATGTTGGCCTTTCCAGTGGTGGGCTACCAGCTTTGGCGGTTTGTGGCGCCCGGACTTTACAAGAACGAGAAGGGCGCGTTTTTGCCCTTTATGGTCGCCTCTCCAATGTTGTTTCTGCTGGGCGCGGCCTTTGCCCATTACATTGTAACCCCGCTGGCCATGCGGTTCTTCGTCGGCTTCGCTGATATTATTCCCGCCCTTGCGGATGCAGTGGCGGGGGACGATGCGGATGTCATGGCGCAAGATCCGTCCCAAATCAAAACTGTCATCCTGCCGTCGATCAAGGAAAGCCTTGATATTACGCTGAAATTTATCTTTGCCTTTGGCATTTGTTTCCAGCTTCCGGTATTGTTGACCCTGATGGGGATGGCTGGTCTGGTCAGTTCCGCAGGTCTGCGTTCCGTGCGCAAATACGCGGTTGTTGGCATTCTTGTGCTGGCAGCGGTTGTGACGCCGCCGGATGTGATCACCCAGATGATCCTCTTTGTCGTGGTCTATATGCTCTATGAGATTTCGATCTGGCTGGTCATTATGGTCGAACGCAAACAGGAAGAACGCCTGCGCGAGGATGAACTAGCTGGTGATGGCGAAATGGAAAAACACCCCGAAGACATGGAATAAACGATGAGTGAGCTAGACGCGCTGACCCGCATTGCCGAAGCACTGGAGCGGATCAGCCCGCGCCCGATGCCGGCACCGGATTTCACACAGACCGATGCCTTTGTCTGGCACGTTGGACCAGACCGGCTGGAACCGGTTGCGCAGGTGAACCGCGTTGATATCGGTCTGCTGGTCGGGATCGACCGGTCCCGCGATATTCTGATGGAGAACACGGTGCAATTCGCGCGTGGTCTGCCTGCCAATAACGTCCTTTTGTGGGGCGCGCGAGGCATGGGTAAATCATCATTGGTGAAAGCCGCTCATGCCGAAGCGAACCGTCAGGTTGGTGGTCTGAAGCTGGTCGAAGTTCAACGCGAGGACCTGCCGTCAATTGGCCGGTTGCTGAACGTATTGCGCGCTGCGTCCGAACGGTTCTTGCTGTTCTGTGATGATCTGAGCTTTGGCCACGATGACGCACACTACAAATCGCTGAAAGCAGTTTTGGACGGCGGGATCGAGGGGCGGCCCGAGAACGTGGCGTTTTATGCCACATCTAACCGGCGCCACTTGATGCCCCGCGACATGATCGAAAACGAGCGTTCCACCGCGATCAATCCGTCTGAGGCGGTTGAGGAAAAAGTGTCTCTGTCAGACCGTTTCGGCCTGTGGCTGGGCTTTCACCCTTGCGATCAGGACCAGTACCTCGCGATGATCCGCGGCTATTGTGACGAATACGGGATCAAGATTACGGATGAGGATTTGCGCGCCGAGGCAATAGAATGGCAACAAACCCGTGGAAACCGTTCGGGGCGGGTGGCATGGCAATATGTTGTCGATCTGGCCGCACGGCGCGGCTTGCAACTAAGCTGAAGCTTGTCACGCTTCACTTGCTAGGAAAGACCTTATACAGCACGGCAAAACCTTCGATTTCTGGTGGAAACAAAAAAGCGCCCTAGGGCGCTTTTCTTTTGTGTAACGCGGCTTACCGCCATTTTTGACGGGAAAGGAGTAGGGGAGTTCGACAGCGCCTTGGCTACGCTGCAAGGGTGATGTTTCTCTCTTTGTAGTCCGCCCTGACGTTCCGCGTTTCAACTTTCTCCGTCACGAGGCTATCGGGAATGACGACGGAAAATTTCGTTCCAGAGCCAACTTTGCTCTCGACGTTGATTTCGCCGCCGTGGGCAACGGATAGTTTTTTGCTGATCGAAAGGCCGAGTCCTGTGCCGCCTTCTTTGCGATTGTCCGAGTCTTCAAGCTGCGTGAAGGCCTGAAAGATCAGTTCTAGATCCTTCTGTGGAATACCACGCCCGTTGTCTTCCACTTCAAACCGGAAACCCTTGCCTTGCAGTTTCGCACGGACAGAGATTTTCGAGGCTTGGGAAAATTTCAGCGCGTTGCCGATCAGGTTGATCAGGATTTGCTGGCACCGGCTGCGGTCAGCCATCACAGTCATTTCATCGCATTCAATTTCCAACATGGTGTTCTTCTCGCCAGCAAGGCCTTTAAACTGGTCTTGAACCTCGACCAGCACTTCGCGTGGATCGAATGCGGTTTTAGCTAACGTAATGTCGTTCAGCTCAATGCTGGTGTAATCGAGGATTTCGTTGATGATAGTTAAAAGATGTTTACCTGCGACCTTGACCCGTTCGCCGTACTGCTGCGCCTGATCACCAACAGTATTGAAGTGGGTTTCAGTTATCGGTTCACCAGGCTTCAGTTTGCTTGTGGTTTTATCTTTAAGAACCGACAGGAAACCGGCGTAGCCGATGATGATTGTCAGGGGGGTGCGCAGCTCATGGCTGAGCACGCTCATGAATTCGGATTTTGCACGGCTTGCGCTTTCGGCTTCGTCCCGTGCTTTGCGCAGCTCTTCAATGCTCTCCATTCGGGTGCGATTCTCAACGTAGTAGGTAAAGAGCCCCCCAAGAACGATCATGCTTGCTGTTCCGGCGATGACAAAAGCGATCAGTTTGAACTCGTCCGGATTAGAGAAGCCCGCTGAAAATTCGAACGGGATCACATTGAACGCAGCCACGCCAGTGAAATGCAGTGCAATGATTCCAAGACTTAGCGCAATTGTCATTCCCGCAGTCGAGCGGTTTCTCCGTTTGCCGCCCAAGAACAGGGCCAAAGTAGACAGCAACACCGCGAGGATTACGGATGCGACCAGATAGGTCTTGTCCCAAGTGACAATCCCGTCGACCCGATAGGCGACCATTCCCGTGTAGTGCATAGCAGACACGGACAGCCCGAATATGGTACCGCCAATGACTGTGGTAAGCTTGGTTTTAAACATGCCCGCGGTCATGATGCCGATCGTGCAGCCAAGAATTGCGATCATCAGAGAGGCGAAGGTCAGATTTAAATTAAAACTGACGGGCGCATTGGGTTGATACGCGAGGATAGCGATGAAATGTGTGCACCAAATCGCGATGCCCGACGTGACAGCCGCCACAAAATACCAGATCACAGCCTGCGTGTTCGGGCGACGCAAGGCGTGTCGGTACAAGCTGGACACGACCCAACTGCCAAAGGTGCATAACAGAGCCGCAAGGAGCACTAGCGCGATGTCGTGTTCGGAATGTACTGAATGGAGGACGGTTAACATATAATGTCTTTCTTGGCGGTATTTTTGCACACTATGATAAACAATAGTGGCGCAACTGCGGCGAACTGAAGTTAGTGATGCGGCTATTTCAGTCTTGGTAGTTGCAGGTGAAACACACCATTAGATGTTGGCACAGAATACGCAAATCCGGCCTAAAGTTATGGCTCGCAGATGATCCCCGATCTGCTGAACCGCGCCCCCTTATTGTCAGGTGGAAATATAGATCAGGTAACCAGCGTAGCAGGCGTATGACCCGAACAGCAACGTGCCAATAAAGCGGCGCAATGCGAAGTAGCGAATGCAGGCTAGTAGGAACACGGTCATTGCCGCAAGGATCGCGATGTCCACCCAAAGCACCGTTGAATAGTCAAACGGGCGGATCAGGCCGGACAGGCCAAGTATGCCGAGAATATTGAAAATCTGGCTGCCAGCAACATTGCCCAGAATCAGATTTGGACGCTTGATCCGCGCTGCTGCAATGCACGAGGAGACTTCCGGCAGGCTGCCACCTGCGGCAATAACTGTCGCGCCGATAACAGCTTCGGAAATGCCCATACTTTTGGACAGGGACACCGCGAAATGGACGGCCATATCCGAAAAGAAAGCCATAGCAATCGCGCCGCCAACCACAAAGATCAGGGCGAGCCAAAGCGGGGCGCCCGCGTCGATTTCCTCATCGTCCGAACCATCTGCGTTCTTGATGGAACTGTACATGTAATAGGCGAAAATGATCAGGATCAGCGCAGAGTACAAAAGGCCAAAGTGGGAAGACACCATGCCGTTGCTGGTGAGGATCGTGTTGGCGAGCAAGGCAACCGTGCCAAGCAGGCCAACCAGAATGCTCTTCATATATTCGGGTCGCGCCCGATCAAAGCTCAGCATGAAGCCCGCAAGACCGACACCCAGACCGATGTTCACAATATTGGATCCAACAATGTTGGAAATCACAATATCCCCGGCACCTTCCAGCACCGCAGACACGTTAATTGCAACTTCGGGGGCGGATGTGCCGATGGCTACGATCACCGAGCCGACCAGAAACTCCGGCACAGACAGGCGGTGTGCAATAGAGACTGCGCCTTTAACGAAAAATCCGGCGGATACCACCACAATGGCGAGGCACAGAGGGAGAGCCGCCAGCAAAAAAATCATTGATTGGCCCAAGGCTTATCCCACTCGTGTTATTCCGGCATTTCCGCTTGAGGTAGTGCCCCCGCCAGCGGGGTGCAAGGGGGCGGATTAAAAACATCTGCGTCTCGTTGCTTTAACATCGGAAAAGACAGGTTCACCACTCGTTTAATGAGACAATTTTCCTGTTCCGCAAGTTTTCGCTCTGTATGCAACGGTATACTATCGACTTCACCGGATCTATCCGTTATGAGGCAGCGAGCAACATTCGAGAGGTTTCCCATGTCAGATATTATCTACACCAAAGTGGATGAAGCGCCGGAACTGGCTTCCGCATCCTTCCTGCCGATCATCCAGAAATTCGCCGCGGCCGCAGGTGTTTCCGTTGGCACAAAGGACATCAGCCTTGCCGGGCGCATTCTGGCAACTTTCCCCGAGCATCTGAAAGAGGACCAACGCCAGTCCGATGATCTCGCAGAGCTGGGCCGTCTGGTGAAGACCGCAGAAGCCAATGTCATCAAACTGCCAAATATCTCGGCTTCGGTACCACAACTGGTTGCCGCCGTGAAAGAGCTTCAGACACAAGGGTACGCGCTGCCAGATTATCCAGAAACGCCTTCCAGCGACGCGGAAAAGGAAATTCGCGCAAAATATGACACGCTGAAAGGCTCGGCTGTGAACCCTGTCCTGCGCGAAGGCAACTCTGACCGTCGTGCGGCCAAAGCGGTGAAAAGCTTTGCCCAGAACAACCCCCACCGCATGGGTGAATGGACCGCAGACAGCAAGACCCGCGTTGCGTCCATGTCGGGCGGTGATTTCTTCTCTAACGAAGTTTCGGCTACTCTTGACAAGGAAACAGGCGCGAAGATCGTTCTGGAAACCGCAAATGGCGAAACTGTTCTGAAGGACGGTCTGTCCTATCCGGCTGGCACCGTGGTTGACGCCACATACATGAGCGCGGCTGCACTGGATGCGTTTCTGGCGGATGAGATCGAGAAGACCAAAGCCGAAGGCACGCTGTTCTCGCTTCACATGAAAGCCACCATGATGAAGGTCTCTGACCCGATCATCTTTGGCCATGCTGTAAAAGCCTACCTTGCGCCGGTGTTTGAAAAGCACGGCGAAGCCCTGAAAGAACTGGGTGTGAACCCGAACTCCGGTCTGGGTGCATTGATGGCGAATGTTGCTGGCAATGACGAGATCATGGCCGACATCAAAGCCTGCATGGACTCCCGCCCACCAATGTACATGGTTGATTCCGACAAAGGCATCACCAACCTGCACGTGCCGTCCGATGTGATCATCGACGCCTCCATGCCTGCGCTGATCCGTGCGGGTGGTAAAGGTTGGGGGCCAGATGGGCAGGAATCCGATGCAAACTGCGTGATCCCTGACAATTCTTACGCGCCGGTTTACGATGAATCGATCAAGTTCTTCAAAGCCAACGGCAAACTGAACCCTGCCACGGCTGGTACGGTTCAGAACATCGGCCTGATGGCGCAAAAGGCGGAAGAGTACGGCTCCCACCCGACCACATTCGAACTGTCCGAAGCAGGCACAGTGAAGATGATCCTCGACGATGGTACCGTTCTGCACAGCCACAAGGTTGAAGCTGGTGACATCTGGCGTTCTGCCTCTGCGCGCAAAGCCCCGATCGAAGACTGGGTGAACCTCGCGATTGACCGTCAAAAGGCCGAAGGTTGCCGCGCGATCTTCTGGCTTGACGCGGACCGCGCCCATGACGCCGAACTGATCGCCTATGTGAAGCCGATCCTTGAAACCAAAGGCGTTGCCGACAAGTTTGAGATCATGGCCCCGCGCGAAGCCACCCGTGCCAGCCTTGAAACCATCACCAAAGGCGAAAACACCATTGCCATCACCGGTAACGTGCTGCGGGATTACCTGACAGACCTGTTCCCGATTTTAGAACTGGCGACGTCGGCCAAGATGTTGTCCATCGTCAAGTTGATGAACGGCGGCGGTCTGTTTGAAACAGGTGCTGGCGGGTCCGCCCCGAAACACGTTCAGCAGTTGATGGAAGAAAACCACCTGCGCTGGGATTCTCTGGGCGAATTCTGTGCCTTGGGCGAAAGCCTGACCTTCCTTGCGGATGCACGGGGCAATGCCAAAGCGCGTGTTCTGGGCGAAGCTGTGGATGCGGCGACGCAAGGTATTCTCGACAACGACCGCTCACCTTCGCGCAAAGTGGGAGAGCCTGACAACCGCGACAGCCACTACTGGTTTGCGCGCTACTGGGCCGAGGCACTTGCGGCACAAGGTGATGATGCAGACATGGCGTCCCACTTTGAACCGATCGCCAAGGCACTGGCAGAAAACGAAGATAAAATCGTTTCCGAACTGGCGGCTGCACAGGGTAAAGCGGTTGATCTGGGTGGGTATTTCCACACAGACGACGCAAAAACCGCTGCGGTGATGCGTCCATCTGAAACGCTGAACAGCATTATCGGCTAAGCCGCTAATCCGCTTGATCCAAAGCCGCGCGTCGGGATGCCGTCGCGCGGCTTTTTCGTGTCCGGAGCTTTTTTCTGGCGGCTGTCGCAGTTCGGCATATATCCGCTACATGAACAAAGCATTTATCACCCACGTCAGCGCGCTGGCCCTGACCAAAACGGCCGATGGGCTAATCAATCCGAAACTTGTGCTTGCGTGGTTGCTAAACGCGCTCGGTGCGCCGGGGTATCTGATCGGCTTTCTGGTGCCGGTGCGCGAATCCGGTTCGTTATTTCCACAATTGTTATTCGCCCGAATGCTGGAGCGCCGCCATCTTCGCAAATATTTCTGGGCGGGTGGCGCCGCTGTTCAAGGGTTGGCGGCATTCGGAATGGCCGCAGCGGCGATCCTGTTGGAAGGTGCGGCGGCGGGTTGGGCGATCCTGCTCTGCCTTGCGGTTCTTGCGGTGGCGCGGTCGGTCTGTTCTGCCAGCTTCAAGGATATTCTCGCCCGCACGGTTGAAAAGGGGCGTCGGGGGCGGGTGTCAGGCCTTGCCGGAACCCTGTCGGCGGTCGTGGTTTTTGTGTTTGCTTTATTGCTGAGCTTTCAAATCCTGCCACGAGACCCCGCTGTGATCGCAATTGCCATTGCACTGGCCGGAGGGCTCTGGCTGCTGGCGTCCTTTATCTTTACCACGCTCGACGAACCGGAAGCCGAAACTTCGAAGGATGCAGAGCAATCCTTGAAAGGGCTAAGCCAACCCCTGCGTGAGGATAGCGAGTTTCGTACGTACATCGCCACCCGCGCCTTGCTTATCTCTACAGCGCTGGCGCCGCCTTTCCTGATCATGCTTGGCGGCGGGGAGAGCGAAAGCGGCTTTGGCAATCTTGGGCTGCTGATCCTTGCATCCTCCATCGCATCCATTGTGTCGTCCTACCTGTGGGGCACCTTCGCCGATTACTCCAGCCGCCAGACCCTGATGGTTGCGGGGGGCGTGTCCGGTGTGATCTTCGCACTCGCCGCGGTTGGTGGCCTGTTTGGAATGGGGGGCGGAGGTTGGCTGATCGCGGCCTATGTCTTCTTCGCCCAGATCGCCTATCAGGGGGCGCGGGCAGGGCGCAAAACCCATCTGACCGACATGGACAGCCATGACCGCAAACCGGTCTACACGGCGCTGTCCAATACGATGATCGGCGCACTGCTGCTGGCGGGCGGCATCTTTGGCGTGATCGCAGACGCCGCCGGACCACAACTGGTGCTGGGGATCATGGCAGCGCTAAGCGGCGCGGCGGTGTTTGTCGGAAGCCGCCTATCAGAGGTGCAACAAGACGGGTAGCAGGCTGTTCAACGCATCACAAAAGGGTTGGCCATCGGCGCATCTGATGTGTTGATCCATGTGGTTTTCGTACGGGTATAATCGTGTATTGCGTCTAAGCCAGCCTCGCGGCCATAGCCTGAATGGTTGGACCCGCCAAAGGGCGCGATGGGTGATACGGCGCGGTAGGTGTTTACCCAGCAAATCCCCGCTTTCAACCGCTCCGACACCCTGTGGGCACGGGCAAGGTTCCGGGTAAACACGCCAGAGCCGAGTCCGAAAGGAGTGCTGTTGGCCAGCGCGATTGCCTCTTCTTCGGTGTCAAACGCCAGTAGCGACATGACGGGGCCGAACAGTTCGGTGTTCAGCGTTTCGATGCTGTGATCGCCGCATTCCACCAGTGTTGGCGCCATATAATTTCCGGCGCGGTCCAGCGGTGCGCCGCCAAAGTGGATTTCTGCCCCCTGATCGCGGGCTTTATCCAACGTCGCGGTGATATTCTCTATCTGCGCGCGGGTACACAGCGGGCCGACATGGGTGTCCGCCGCCAGCGGGTCGCCAACGGTGATACCCTCGCTTGCTTTTGCGATCCGCGCGATCAGCTCTTTTAGGACAGAGCGCTGCACCAACCCGCGCGATCCTGCAACGCAGCTTTGCCCCGAAGCGCCGAAATTGCCTGCGATCAGCCCGTTCGCCGCACTATCCAGATCCGCATCCTCAAACACAAGGATCGGGGATTTACCGCCCAGTTCAAGCGAGGTCACAGCGAAGTTTTCAGCCGAATTGCGCACCACATGGCGCGCTGTGTCCGGCCCGCCGGTAAAGGCGATCCGGTCCACATCCTTGTGACGGGTCAACGGAATGGCGCAGTTTTCCGCATCCCCGGTGATGACCGACACCACACCCGCAGGAAAGCCAGCCTGATCCACCAGTTTTGCAAACTCCAGCATCGGCGCGGGTGCAATTTCGGATGCTTTCAGCACCACCGAACACCCCGCCGCCAGTGCCGGACCCAGTTTTGTTGCCGTCAGGAACATCTGCGCATTCCACGGCACCACGGCCACCACCACGCCGATGGGTTCGCGGCGGGTAAATACGTGCATATCGGGCTTGTCGATGGGCAGCACCGCGCCCTCGATCTTATCTGCAAGCCCTGCATAATAGCGGTAATAATCACCCACATATCCGGTCTGGCTGGCGGTTTCAGCCAGCAGCTTGCCACTGTCCGTGGTCTCTAATCGGCCAAGCGCTTGGGCGTTTTCCTCTATCAATTCTGCCAAACGATAGAGCAGCTTGCCCCGTCGGGTCTGGGTCATATCGCGCCATGTGGGATCGTCCAGCACGCGCCGCGCCGCGCTGACTGCGCGGTCTACATCCGCAGGATTGGCGCAGGCAAAGCTCGCCCAATCCACACCCGTGGCCGGATTTTTGGAGCGTAGAACCTGCCCATCCTGTCCTTCGGTGAAGCTGCCATCGATATAAAGCTGGAAATGGGGGAGATCGGTCATCTTAATCCTTAAGCGAAAGCTGGCATTACATCGTCAATAAACCGCGCAAGGGACGCGCGCTTGCGGGCGAAATCCATGCCGCTATCGATCCAGAAGGCGTATTCATCGTAGCCCAGATCCTCATAGCGCTTGATCTGGTCTATCACTTCTTGCGCGGTGCCTATGGTCAGGTCGCGTTGCATGTTTTCGGGGCTCATCATTGTGTTCGCCGCCATTTCATCCTCTGACAGGGTTTCGATCAACCCTTGATGCACGGGGCGCTGGTTTTTGAACCACGCGCCAAAGTAGTTGTAAAACTGCGACAGGTCTTTGGCAGCCTGCGCTGTGTCTGCGTCATCAGAGGCCACATAGGTGTGATGCAGCAGCATGATTTTGGGGCGCGGACTATTGTGGGCGGTGCAAGCCTCGTTGAATTTCTCCATCAGGCTTTTGATTTCGCCCATCCCCTGCCAAAGCGGTGTCACCTGAATGTTGAACCCGTTTTCCACGCCAAAACTGTGGCTGTTAATGTCCCGCGCGGCGATCCAGATCGGCGGGCCGTCTAGTTGCAGCGGTTTGGGGGCGGAGGTGGTTGACGGGAACTGGAAGAACTCTCCGTCATGGGCACAGTCGCCCTCCCAGAGCGGGCGCAGCAATGGTGCGGTCTCGCGCATCCTTTGGCCAGCCTCCCAAGCGTCCAGTCCCGGGTGAAGCCGCTCGTATTCATAGGAATAAGCACCCCGCGCGATGCCAAGTTCGATACGCCCGTCGGTGATCAGATCAGCGGCAGCGGCTTCTCCGGCCAGCTTGATGGGGTGCCAGAAGGGGGCCACGACCGTGCCGGTCCCAAGACGCAGGTTCTTGGTGTGGTGGCTTAGGTCCACAAGTGTGAGGAACGGGTTGGGCGCGATGGTGAAATCCATGCCGTGATGCTCGCCGGTCCAGATCGCCCGCATGCCCCCGCTATCAGCCATCTTAGCCAGCGAGATCAGCTCGTCCCGCAGGCTGCGGTGGGTCTGCTGCGGTGTGATGCGTTCCATATGCGCGAAAAGCGAAAAATCCATCGGGTGCGTCCTTTACGAAACGGTTTATTCTGCTGCGAGTTGCGGGGCGAGGTTGAGGTAACGACCGCCGCCATAGCCAAGGCCAAGCGGGTCGTTCTGGGTGAACTCCAACACCTGACCGATCAGAATGCTGTGGTCTCCCATCGGGATCGACCGGTGGGTCTGGCAGGAAAACTGCGCGGCGGCATTATTGATCAGCGGCAGCCCGTGGGCGTCAATCCGGTGGGCCACTTGCGCAAAACGGTCGCCTTTGGAGCGGGCGAAAACATCCGCGATGTCATCTTGCCCCTGTGCCAGCACGTTGACCGCAAAACGGGTGCATTCGGCGAAAGCTGAATAGCTTGAGAGGAATTTGCCCGGACAAACCAGCAAAAGCGGCGGGTCGAGCGATACAGAAGAAAAAGAATTGGCGGTAAAACCGACCGGCGTGCCGTCAGCGCGCCGTGCCGTCACCACGGTGACGCCGGTGGGGTAGCTGCTAAAGGCTACACGCAATTCTTTCGGGTCGATGGTTTGCATCGCTACGCCTCCTTCATGAAATCGGTTAAAATTCTGTTCACGTCATCCCCGTGGGTCATCGGGGCCATATGTGCCGCATCTGGCAAGATTTCCGCCCGACCGTGCGGGACCAAAGCCGCCATTTGTTGCGACATGGCAGGCGTGGAATTCGGTTCCTGCCCACCCGTCAGGAACAGCGCCGGACAGGGCAGGGATCGCAGATAATCGTCCTGCGCTCCGTTCTCCTGCGCAAAAACGCGGTAGGCATCACGGTAGCCCGCCGGATCAGCGTCCCGCAGCCAGACTTCGCAAGCCGATCGTGCCGTGGATGCGGTAGGTCCGAACCACCGTTCGAGAGGCCCTGCCGGATCGGCGTGGCTTTCACCGTCCAGACTGTCTGCACGGGCAAGAACGGCCTGGCGTGCTTGCGGGCTGCGGTGGTAGATCGCGTTCAGCGCTGCCAAACGCGAAACCTTGGCCCGATACCGGATCGCCAGATCAAGCGCGATCATCGCTCCGAAAGAGTGGCCGATCACCGTGGCCGGCCCGTCGATCACTTCTGCAATCCGGTCGGTATACGCCGCGAGTGTCGGGGTGCCCGCCAATCGCGCGCTTTTCCCGTGGCCCGGCATATCCACCGCAACAACGCGGTGGCTTTTGGCGAGCGCGTCAATCTGTGCGCCCCAAGCCTCTGCGCGTAAACCAACGCCGTGGATCAGCACCACAAGCGGGCCTTCTCCTGCGGTGATCGCCGCCAGAGCGCCGATTTTAGACCGCGGCCGGATTGTCCAGGTCATGACCCAAATCCTTCAAATCCTGATAGCGGTCTCCGATACGGTGGTGCGGACGCCCGCTGGTGGCCGCGCCAAGCACCACGACGATTTCATCGTCGCGCGGGGCGTCAGGGATGGCGAATTGCACAGTCAGATAATAAGAGCGGCGACCCGCATCGTTTTTATCCATCAGCGGCACGGCAATCGGCGCGTTGGCCCCGCCGCGTGTGTTGGTGAATGCAAGGTAGGATTTCGCACCAACCGCCTCGCGGTAGTGATTGCCAAAGCGCAGGGTGTGGATCAGGCCGGATGCGTGTTCGATCTCTCCGTTCAGTCCGACAACAGCAGCTTTGCCATAGGCCTCGATATTGTCGCCGGATCCGGCCAGCGTGATCATCCGCTCTGTTAACAGCTCCCCCAAGACGGGGCCGTAGGCCATGATTTCCGGTTTCAGATCCTCCACATAGCGACCGGCCCAAGGGTTTTTCACCACAGCCGCCACGGCAAACATGCGCCACGGTGTTTGTGCGGGTTTGAAACCTTCCACGAGGACTTCCTCATCAAAGGTGACGATCTTTCGGATTTCTGGGGTCATTGGGATGTTCCTTAAAAGCGTTGAAAGGATCATCGCGCTATGGCCGAGAATTGACAAACGAAGGATTCGCAGGCTTAGGTATTAGCTTTACTAATGGATGGATTGACCATGGCAAAATCCCTGCCGCCGTTGACGTGGTTTCGCGCGTTCGAGGCCGCCGCCCGCCACCTGAGTTTTACCGCCGCTGCTGAAGAAATCGGCATGACTCAATCCGCTGTCAGCCAGCAGGTGAAATCATTGGAAAGCCGCCTTGGGGTGGCGCTTTTTGTGCGCCAAGCGAGAGGCTTGATGATCACAGATGACGGGCGCAAGCTGATGCCGCAGGTGACATCAGCGCTCGAAACACTGGGGGCAGCGGCGCGATCGTTTGAGATCGGTACAACGCAGAACCTGCTGACGATTGCGACCTCGGTAACGGTGGCGCAGTGGTTTATTGCGCCGCGACTCGCGACATTCAGGATGCGCCATCCTGATGTGCGTTTCCGGTTTCTCAGCACGATTTGGCCGGATGATTTTAATTCAATTAGCGCGGATGTGGAAATTCCTTTCGGATCGGAAAAACAATTCGGTCAGGGGGCTGTGCTGTTGGAACCAAACGGGCTGGTGGCGATGAAGTCCCCTGCATTGGACGGGCCGCTGGAGCGTCTGCCCCTGATCGAGGCTGTCGGCACGTCTTCGGGATGGAAAAATTGGCAAGAGGGACGGAATTTGGACCTTGCGCCGCGAATCTATGTGGATTCCTTTGGTGCCGCGCTCAACATGGCGGTGCATGGCAACGGTGTGGCCCTAGTGAGCGAGGCACTGTCCCAACCCGCGCTGGACTCTGGAACGCTCGTGCTGGCCGATTCCCATATCGCACCATCACAGGAGGGGTATTACCTGCGTGCCGATCCGCGCAACACAACCGCGATGGTGTTTCGGGACTGGATGCTGGAAGAATCGCCGCATTAGAAGACGGGCGCAGATGTGTGGAACACTGGCCAAACTTGGGGCTGAAGGGGAGGGGGATTCGTCTGATCGATTTAGCTGTGGGTTAGCGGAGCCGCCTGAATGAACAGGCAAAAGTACCGATCCGCGACCAGCGAAAATCCGATCTGCTTCTGCGCGAATGTTGCGCAGTGCCAATAATGCCCCGAACATCGGGGGCGGGTCGGATTTCTCCGTAACCCACGCAAAACAAACATAAATGTAAGAAAGTTTTGGTGGAGCCTAGGAGGATCGAACTCCTGACCTCTTCGCTGCCAGCGAAGCGCTCTCCCAGCTGAGCTAAGGCCCCGATGCGCACTCTGCAGTGCGCCTGTGGTGTTTAGGAAAACCCGCTTGCAGGTGCAAGCGGAAAATCCATTTTTTTTCAGCTATCGTCATCCGAAGATGCAACATCCGCAATTTCTTCCAGCGGAACGGTCTCGTCGTCGTCATCTTCGAGCACGTCATCGCCCAGATCCACATCCACGTCGTCGTCATCATCGAGCACATCGAGATCATCGGATTCTTCAGCCTCGGTGGCTTTCTTGATCGCGGATTTGTCTTCTTTGTCGGCCATGGACGTTTTGGACTTGTCGGACACGAACTGGGACAGAGGATATTCTTTCCCGGTGTAGGGGCTGACGACCGGGTCTTTGCCGAGATCGTAGAAACGCTTGCCGGTTTCAGGGCAAACGCGTTTCACTCCCCATTCTTCTTTTGCCATTGGATAACCCCTTGGTACACTGTTTTTGCGAGTATCGCAGCCAACTGCCATAGAGCAAGAGGGTTGTCAAAGGCTGAATGGGGATTTTTACTGTGCCAGGGCTCCGCTCCTCGCTTTTGGATTGCCTCTGGTACAGGTGGCGCTAAGGATATGCCCATGTCAGAGAGTTTTGAAATCGGGGCGCCGCCCATTGCTGTAGTGTTGAAGAAATCCGCGCGGGCGAGGCGGTTTTCGCTGCGGATTTCCAATGTGGACGGCACGGTGAGCCTGACCATGCCAAAACGCGCGGCGAAACGTGATGCGCTGGCGTTTGCAACCGCGCAGGAAGGCTGGATGCGCAAGCATCTCGACAAGCAGCCCGACCGGATTGTGCCGGTGTTTGGCGGAACGATTCTGATCGACGGTGCGCCGGTTTTGCTGTTGCAAGGGCAGGGACGTCGTGTGGTGTTTAATGCTGAGGGATTGGCAGTTCCAGGAACACCAGAGCAGTTGGCCGGCAAGTTGCGTGCCTATCTTAAGACGATGGCGCGGGACCGGCTGTCTGATGCATCGGAGCGCTATGCAGCACAGGTGGGGCGGAAAGTTTCACGGATTACCCTGCGGGATACGCGGTCCCGTTGGGGCTCCTGCACCAGTGATGGCAATTTAATGTATTCATGGCGGCTGGTTATGGCGCCCCGCGCGGTGCAGGACTATGTCGCAGCACATGAGGTGTGTCACCTGCTGGAGATGAACCATTCCGCAGCCTATTGGGCCAATGTCGCGGCGGTCTATCCGGACTATCAGGCGCAAAGGCAATGGTTGCGAGACCACGGAGCGCAGTTACACCGCGTTGTTCTGTGAGGATTTCTGGGCGGTTTTCGTGGTTCGTTTCTTTTTATGACACTGCATATATGACGCTTCATTTAAGAAGCTTCATATATGACGCGTGATACAAGACGCTTCATTTATGACGCTTCATATTTGCAGGGTGATCAGAAACATCGGGTCTCTGTCATTGACAAAGACAGTCAGTGTGATCACAAAAAGCCATGACAAAACCAGACCGCCCCGCAGAAACCACCACCCCGACCCACGAGCGGGTTTTCCGCGCGCTGCGTTCTGAAATCATGCACGGAGAGATCACTCCGGGGCAGGCGCTTACCATACGGGGCATTGCTGAAACCTACGGCGTGTCAATGACACCCGCACGCGAGGCGGTGCGCCGCCTGACAGCGGAAGGTGCGTTGTCCCTGTCTAAAACCGGCCGTGTGTCTGCCCCCCAGCTTAGCACCGAACGGATCGAAGAACTGGCTTCTATCCGGGCGCTGCTGGAACCGGAACTTGCCGCGCGGGCCCAACCGCGGGCGCATCTGGCACTGATCGAGCGTTTGCAGAACATCAACACGACCATTGAACAGATGATCGTAAAAAAGGATGCCGTGGGGTATATTCGCAGCAATCTGGAGTTTCACCGCACGCTTTATCTGCGTGCGCAGGCTCCGGCGATGCTGGCGATGGTGGAAACGGTCTGGTTGCAGCTTGGCCCGACCATGAGCGCGCTTTACGCCCGCTTGCAGAGGCCCAATGCCGCCGGAAACCACCGTACCGCGATTGCGGCTTTGCGGGCGGGGGATGAACCGGGGCTTAAGCTGGCTATTCGGGCTGATGTGACCCAAGGCTTGCGAATGCTCGGCAGTTAGGCGTTCAGAAAAACACCGATACCAACAGGTTCAGTGCCGACAGGCCGAGCAGCAGATTTATAAGCTTGGTGAAGCCTGCATTGCCCATCCGCTCAAACACCCGCAGACCGATTGTCGCGGCAAGCATAGTCAGTGGGATGACAAACAGGGCTGTGTAAAAAAACTGTTTGTCGAGGTATCCCCAATAGGCAAACAGACTGAGCGAGAACAACCCCATCGACAGGTTAAACGCCTGAAATACCCCGCGTTTTTCTTGTTTGGTCCAGCCGAACAATCCGGCCCAAATGGTTGTGACGACGCCGGATAGCGCGGAAATCCCTCCAAACACACCGGACAGAATACCAATTGGGAAATGAAACCGCTCTGCGCTGCGGGGCAGGGATAGGCGGTTTTGCAGGACCAGAACGAACAGCAGGTTGAGACAAATCAGCAGGGCCACCCCCGCTTTGAACTGGGGCAGTGGCACATGGGGCAACAGGGCGATCCCGAAGGGCACACCGATCAACCCACCCAGTGTTAAAGGGAGGGCGCGTTTCACCTCTATCATCCGCCAGATACGCGGCATGGTCAGCAATTGACCACAGGTCATGCAGGCGGCCATCAGCGGCACAACCGTTGTCGGGGGAAGCACGATCAGCCAAAATCCGGCAGACATCAAGGCAAAGCCGAATCCTGTCAGTCCATTCACAAAGCCGCCAGCGAGCGCGCCGGCGGCTAAAAGAGCGAGTTCCACTAGGCGTTACGCATGGATTGCGCCGTCACCACAGGCAAGTGCGGCTTCGCGCACCGCTTCAGAGAAGGTCGGGTGGGCATGGCAGGTCAGCGCCACATCTTGTGCCGAAGCACCGAATTCCATTGCCACACAGATTTCGTGGATCAGATCACCAGCAGATGGCCCAATCAGGTGACAGCCCAAGATCCGGTCTGTTTCTTTATCCACCAGCAGTTTCACAAAACCATCGCCCTGATGCACCGCTTTGGCGCGGGCGTTTCCCATGAAGGGGAATTTGCCAACCTTATAGGCCACGCCTTCCTCTTTCAGTTGCTCTTCGGTTTTGCCAACAGAAGCCACTTCGGGGGTTGTGTAGATCACGCCAGGAATAACGCCGTAGTTCACATGGCCATGTTTGCCTGCGATTTGTTCAGCTACGGCCATGCCTTCGTCTTCTGCTTTATGGGCCAGCATCGGGCCTTCGATAACGTCACCGATGGCATATACACCTTCAATGGTGGTGCCCCATGTGCCGTTGGTTTTGATCTGGCCGCGCTCTGTCATTTCGCCGCCAAGTTCGGTGAAACCCAAACCGTCAACGTAAGGTTTGCGCCCTGTGGCGACCAGAACGACATCCGCATCAATGGTGACGGATTCGCCTTTTTTGCGGGTTTCATAGGTCAGTTTGGCTTTGGTTTTGGAGGCCTCAACGCTTTGCACAGCCGCGTTCAGAACAAACTTCAGACCCTGCTTTTTCAACGTGCGTTGCAGCGCCTTGCCGGTTTCCTTGTCCATGCCGGGCGTGATGTGGTCGAGGTATTCAATCACGGTCACTTCCGTGCCAAGACGGGAATAGACGGACCCGAGTTCCAGCCCGATCACACCGGCACCGATCACGGCCATGGTTTTTGGCACTTTAGGCAGTTCCAAAGCACCGGTGGAGCTCACGACGACTTTTTCGTCCACCTCGACACCTTTCAGGCTCGATGGTTCGGAGCCTGTCGCGATGACGATATTCTTCGCTTTGTGAACTTCGCCATCCACAGAAACCTCGCCCTTGCCAGAGATCTTGCCCCAACCGCGCAGCCAGTCCACTTTGTTCTTTTTGAACAGGAACTCAATGCCGCTGGTATTCTGTGTGATGGTTTCGTCTTTATAGGCCAGCATCTGTTTGAAATCCACAGAGGGGCTTTTGCCTTTCAGACCCATTTTAGCAAAGTTATGCTCTGCCTCGTGCAGCATGTGCGACGCGTGCAGCAGGGCTTTGGACGGGATACAACCCACGTTCAGGCAAGTGCCGCCAAGGGCGCCACGGCCTTCAACACAGGCTGTTTTCAGTCCCAATTGCGCACAGCGGATCGCACAGACATAGCCGCCCGGGCCACCACCGATGATGATTACGTCATAGTCTGCCATGATAGGTCTCCTTTAAAATGTCAGTCGCCCAATACAGCCAGTTTGCCGTCGGGTGTTTGATAGGTCGCAGTGATCGCAGGATGTGCTGCGGGGGTCACTGAAATACGGTCGTCCACAAGGCCAAGGGCGCGGTAAAGCGCGGTCAACTCATCCGCCAGTGGGGTGTGTATATCCAGACGCTGCAGGCTAAGGCCCTGATTGTCCATGCTTTCGCTCACGTGGGGGCCGTCCGGCCATTGCAACAGCACCGGAACCACCCCTTGGGCGTTCAGCTTGGCATCACCGCGCAAGGCAATCTGCCAGCGCAAATCGCCGCGCGCTGCGGTGACGGATTGGCCGAGATCAAAATCGTGTTCACGAAAGATCGCCATGTCCCGTTCGATGTCATCCGTGCGCAGCAGATAGGTCTGGATACGTGGCCCACCCATCAGCGCGGCCTTTGTGGTTGTTGCATCAAGATCAAACAGGCGCGGGGTTTGCGGTTCATCCTGTTCGGGATCGGGGGCGATGATCTCCAGATAGCTGCCTCCGCCAGTGGCGGTCAGCGCGTTATGGGTCCCACGCCCCGGATGGGCACCGCCGAACGGCACAGTCACGCCGCTTCGGGTTTTCACATAGTCAACGCCTTCGGAAAGGGTAGCCGCCGCCAGCGCAATATGATCGAGCGCAATCATACCAATGTGGCCAGCAGCATGAAGACCGTGGCAAGGAAGCCGACAAACCAGATGATCGAACGGCCGGGCGCGAGGCCATAGTAATAGGCCGGAATGTAAAGAACACGTGCGCCGAGGTAGACCCAAGCGCAAATTGCGGTAAAGCCTGTGGATTGCTCGCCCAGTGTCACCACCACGACGGCGATTGTGAACAGGATCAGGCCTTCAAAGTGATTGTTGAAGGCGCGGAACAGACGGCCCGGCTTTTCCGACAACAGTTCTTGTACCGGTTTTCCCAGTCGGGAAGGGTCACGGGCAGACATGGTCTTCCCCGGTCCCACATCCAGATTGGCCGTAATCGACATCAGTGCGAATTGCACCACTTGCAGCAGGGCCGCATAGGTCAGGACTGTGATCTCTGTGGTCATAAAACTCTGTCCGGTTCAGTTCGGCGGAAGGCTGCAACCCCGACAATTTTTCGCGTTTTGCGTCGGGGTTGCGATTTAAAAGTACTCACGGTCTTAGCTAGCTCAGAGCGCCGCAAGATAAAGGTAGATGGTTGATAGAAACCCGATAGCCCAAACCAAGGTCCGTACCCAAGGAATGCCAAACCAGTAAATTGGCGCATAAAGAATACGCGCGATCAGAAACACCTGTGCGGCCAGCAGGGTGCTGGCTGTGGTTGCGCCGCTTACGGCCAGTATCAGCACCGCAGGGGCAAACAGGGCCAGTGCGACGACCGAATTGTTCAGACTGCGTTCAACGCGCGCACCCATGCCGGACAGTTCCCGCCCCTCATCACGGGCGGTCGCCAGATAGGGCAGGCCCAGTTGCGCCGCACCGAAAGACGCCTGCACAACAATCGTCAGGATGACGAGCAGGCCATAGAGGGCAAGAATGGATAGTTCGGAGGTCATGGGTATTCTCCTTTGGCTGGTTTTGCGGTGGGCAAACCCCACCCTACCTTTCACGGTAGGGCGGGGATTAACCTATCGCAATCACAAATCCATAAGCAGGCGGCGGGGATCTTCCAGTGCTTCTTTGACCCGTACAAGGAAGGTCACAGCGCCTTTGCCATCCACGATGCGGTGATCGTAGGACAGGGCCAGATACATCATCGGACGGATAACAACTTCGCCGTTGATTGCCATCGGACGGTCCTGAATCTTGTGCATCCCCAGAATACCCGATTGTGGCGGGTTCAAAATGGGCGAGGACATAAGCGAGCCGTAAACCCCACCGTTAGAGATGGTAAAGCTGCCGCCCTGCATATCTGCCATAGACAGTTTTCCGTCACGGGCGAGACCACCCAAACGTGCGATTTCCTTTTCGATCGCGGCAAAGGACATGCTGTCTGCGTCTTTGACCACCGGAACCACCAGACCTGTCGGCGTGCCTGCGGCAATCCCCATGTTCACGTAGTTTTTGTAAACAATTTCGGTGCCGTCGATTTCGGCGTTCACCTCGGGCACTTCTTTCAGCGCGTGGTTACAAGCCTTGGTGAAGAAGGACATAAAGCCGAGCTTTACGCCGTGTTTCTTTAGGAACAGGTCTTTGTATTCATTGCGCAGGGCCATCACCTCGGTCATGTCCACCTCATTGTAGGTGGTCAGCATGGCGGCGGTGTTCTGGCTGTCTTTCAAGCGACGCGCGATGGTCTGGCGCAGACGGGTCATCTTCACCCGCTCTTCACGCCCGGCCTGATCCGCCGCTACCGGCGCCGAAGCTGCCGCGCGTGGAGGTGTAGCAGCCGCCGGTTTGGACGCACCGCCAGAGGCTTCGGCCTTAAGCACGTCCTCTTTCATGATCCGCCCGTCACGGCCTGTGCCTGTGATCTGATCCGCTGTCAGACCTTTTTCAGCCATCAGTTTTTCCGCGGAAGGCGCGTTTTTCATGCCGTCGCTGGTGATTTTAGGATCGGCTGTTGCGGCAACCGCTTGTGTGTCGGACTTCGCTGCACCATTGCCAGCACCGGCAGAAATAAGGGCAAGTTTGGCGCCTGCTTCCACGGTCTCACCGTCGTTGGCATAAACCTTGGTCAGGATTCCGGCAGCCGGTGCAGGAACCTCGACAGAAACTTTGTCTGTTTCCAATTCGCACAGCATTTCATCCATAGCCACTTCGTCGCCTTCAGCCTTGAACCATGTGGCTACAGTGGCTTCTGTGACGCTTTCACCGAGGGCAGGAACCATCACAGGCACATCTTCCCCACCTTCAGCCGGTTTGGCCGTATTGTCAGCCGGTTTTGCGTCTGCTTTTGCTTCCGCTGGCGCGTCTTTCTTGGCCGGAGCGGCAGTCGCTTCGCCGCCTTCGCTGATCACGGCCAGCAACGCATCAACGCCAACAGTTTCGCCCTCTGCAGCGACGATCTCCCCCAAAGTGCCTGCCACTGGGGAAGGGACTTCGACGGTGACTTTATCCGTTTCCAGTTCGCACAGCATTTCGTCTACTGCAACGCTGTCACCGGGCTGTTTAAACCATGTGGCGATTGTCGCCTCGGTTACGCTTTCGCCCAAAGTTGGTACTCTTACGTCGGCCATGGTTATTTATCCTCTAATGTCAGCGCGTCATTCACCAGCGCTTGTTGTTCTGCTTTATGTTGGCTTGCCAGACCTGTTGCCGGCGACGCCGAAGCGTTACGGCCCACATAGGACGGGCGGGTGTTTTTGTGTTCGATACGGGTCAGAACCCATTCGATGTTCGGTTCTACAAAGGACCAAGCCCCTTGGTTCTTGGGCTCTTCCTGACACCAGACAAAATCGGCGTCCTGAAAACGTTGCAGCTCTGTCACCATGGAATGGGCGGGGAACGGGTAGAACTGTTCCAGACGCAGCAGGTAGATGTCATCAATCCCGCGTTTGTCGCGTTCTTCCAGCAGATCGTAGTAGACCTTGCCGGAACACAGAACCACCCGCTTGATCTTGGCGTCATCCACCAGTTGCGTGTCGGAATTGCCGTATTGCGCATCATCCCAAAGCACGCGGTGGAAGCTGGAGCCTTCGGCCATTTCTTCCAGTTTGGACACGGCCATTTTATGGCGCAGCAGGGATTTTGGCGTCATCAGGATCAGCGGCTTGCGGTAGGTCCGGTGCATCTGTCGACGCAGGATGTGGAAATAGTTCGCAGGCGTTGTACAGTTCGCCACGATCCAGTTGTCCCCGCCACACATGGTCAGGAAGCGTTCCAGACGCGCGCTTGAGTGCTCTGGCCCTTGGCCTTCATACCCATGAGGCAGCAAACAGACGAGCCCCGACATCCGCAGCCATTTGCTTTCGCCTGAGCTGATGAACTGGTCGAACATGATCTGCGCACCATTGGCGAAGTCCCCGAATTGCGCTTCCCAGAGGGTCAGCGCATTGGGTTCCGCAAGGGTGTAGCCGTATTCATACCCAAGCACCGCATATTCTGACAGCATGGAGTCGATGACTTCATATTTCGCCTGTTTGTCCGCGATGTGGTTTAGCGGCAGGTAGCGCTCTTCGGTTTTCTGGTCGATAATACCGGAGTGACGCTGACTGAATGTACCGCGGGTGGAATCCTGACCCGACAGTCGCACCGGATACCCTTCGCGCAGCAATGTACCAAAGGCAAGCGCTTCGGCTGTGGCCCAGTCGATGTTCTTACCGGAGTTGAACATCTCTTTTTTGGCTTCCAGCAGCCGTGCCACGGTGCGGTGGACGTTAAAGCCGTCGGGCAGGGTGGTCAGGGCATCCCCGACGCTGCGCAAGGAGTCCTCGTTCACGGAAGTCGCACCGCGCTGGTATTCCTCACCCCGTTTATCAAGATGGGACCAGCGTCCGTCCAGCCAGTCGGCCTTGTTGGGTTTAAATGTTTTCCCGGCCTCGAACTCTTCGTTCAGATAGGCCTGAAACGCGGCTTTCTGGTCTTCGATTTCGCCCTCGGGGATCAGACCGTCCTTTACCAGACGCTGCGTATAAACCGCGAGCGTGGTTTTGTGTTTTTTGATCTGGGTGTACATTTCGGGGTTGGTGAACATGGGCTCGTCGCCCTCGTTGTGGCCGAAACGACGGTAACAGATGATGTCGATCACCACATCCTTGTGGAACTTCTGCCGGAATTCGATCGCCACTTTCGCCGCATGGACCACAGCTTCGGGATCGTCGCCGTTTACGTGGAAGATCGGTGCTTCCACCATCAGGGCGATATCGGTGCAATAAGGGCTGGAGCGCGAGTTATGCGGCGCAGTGGTAAAGCCGATCTGGTTGTTTACGACCAAATGGATCGTCCCACCGGTTTTATGGCCTTTCAGACCGGACAGGCCGAAACATTCCGCAACCACACCTTGTCCAGCAAAGGCCGCATCGCCGTGCAGCAGGATTGGCAGCACCTTGGTGCGTTCTTCGTCATTCAGCTGTTCCTGTTTAGCACGGGCCTTGCCCAGAACCACAGGATTGACCGCTTCAAGGTGAGAAGGGTTCGCAGTCAGGGACAGGTGCACAGAATTGCCGTCGAATTCGCGGTCTGAAGACGCGCCGAGATGGTATTTAACATCACCTGACCCATCAACACTTTCGGGTTTGAAACTGCCGCCCTGAAATTCGTTAAAGATCGCGCGGAATGGCTTTTGCATCACGTTCGACAAAACGTTCAAACGGCCACGGTGGGGCATGCCGATGATGATGTCCTGAACGCCGAGCGCGCCGCCCCGTTTGATGATCTGTTCCATCGCGGGGATCAGGCTTTCGCCGCCGTCCAAACCAAAGCGTTTGGTGCCAGTGTATTTAACGTGTAGGAACTTCTCAAAGCCCTCGGCTTCGACCATCTTTTGCAGGATCGCCTTACGACCTTCCTTGGTGAAGTGGATTTCCTTGCCGAAACCTTCGATCCGTTCTTTCAGCCAGCTTGCCTGTTCCGCATCGGAAATATGCATGTATTGCAGCGCGAAAGTGCCACAATATGTGCGTTTCACGATCTCTAGAATCTCGCGCATGGTGGCTGTTTCCAGACCCAATACGTTATCCAGAAAGATTGGCCGGTCCATATCGGACTCAGAGAAACCGTAGTTTTCCGGCTTCAGTTCCGGCAAGTCGCCGGTTTTGCGCATATCAAGCGGATCAAGGTCCGCTGCCAGATGTCCGACAATGCGGTAGGCGCGGATCAGCATCAAGGCACGAACCGAATCCAGCACAGCCTGACGCACCTGCGTTTCTGAAATCGCGACGCCTTTTTCAGCGGCTTTTTCGGTGATTTTCTTCTCGGCGTTCGCGCTCGGGTCCACGCCCCATTGACCATCCAGTGCGGCTGTCAGGTCATCATTTGGCTGGGGGGGCCAGTCTGTGCGCGCCCAGCTTGGACCGGCTGCTTCTGCCTGAACGTCCTTTGCCGGATCATCCATAGAACGGAAAAAATCGCCCCATGCTGCATCCACTGCAGAGGGGTCTTTCGTAAACCGCGCATAAAGCTGTTCGATATATTCAGCATTATGTCCCTGCAAAAAACTCTCAGCATTAAACTGGTCGTTGGAAGGATGTTCGGTCATGGTTTGTGGTCCTTTGCGGGATAGCTCAGGGAGGTTGAGAGAATAGCAGACGCCGGAATATTGATGTTCAGGCTGGATTTTAAAGTTTCTCGGTCCAGAAAGACGAGTTGGGAATGATGCATGGCGGTCCTGTCCGCGCCGTATTCCGTGGGTATACGCGCATAGCCTTTGTCGTAAGTTAGGGCCGTATGTTCAGTGCGCAAGGGGGCGGTCGATGCTTCGCTCAAGGCGAAATCGCAGGTGACCTGGATTTGCATCAGCGAGGTCTTCAACCAAGATACCAGTAGCAGTTCGGTTTGGCGGCCTGCTTTGCGGGTCAGAATGCGGGTCTTAGCGTTTGTCAGGTCTTTCTTGCGAAAATACCCCTTCGCCGCGGCCCGTTTCAGATCCAGCACATAAGCTTGCGAGCGTCCGCCGCTGTCCCCTGCAAAATATTGCGGCATCCCGATCCAGGCGAGGGCCTCGATGACGGGTTTGGTTTGTTTTTCGACAACGCTCCAACCTTCTGCGCTCAGTGCGTTTTCCAGATCGGCAAAGCTTTGCGCCGGAGTGGTGCAAGTGGCCGCGTCAAAAGCGTGCGCAGCTGGGGCAAGCCCTACCAAAAGCAAAGCACACAAGGCGCGACGGGCGCGCCTTGCCAGTTTATAGCCGCCAGTCAGGAACATGTGCGCAGCATCCGCGCAACCTTCAGGGCGGCGGGGCATCAGCCGATAGCCTTGATCACAGCTTCGCCAAGACCGGCAGGGCTGTCAGCTACAACGATACCAGCAGATTTCATCGCTTCGATCTTGTCTTCTGCGCCACCGACGCCACCTGCAACGATCGCACCGGCGTGACCCATGCGACGACCCGGAGGCGCTGTGCGGCCAGCGATGAAACCGGCGCAAGGCTTGGATCGACCCTTCTTGGCTTCGTCTTTGAGGAACTGTGCGGCTTCTTCTTCTGCAGAACCGCCGATTTCGCCCAACATGATGATGGAATGCGTGTCTTCATCTGCAAGGAACATTTCCAGACAGTCGATGTGCTCTGTGCCTTTGATCGGATCGCCGCCGATGCCGATGGCTGTGGACTGACCCAGACCCGCTGCAGATGTTTGACCAACCGCTTCATAGGTCAGCGTACCGGAGCGGGAAACGATGCCCACAGAACCCGGTTTGTGGATGTGGCCCGGCATGATGCCGATCTTACATTCACCCGGCGTGATAACACCCGGACAGTTCGGACCGATCAGCAGGGATTTGGAGCCTTCAAGCGCCCGTTTTACCTTCATCATGTCCAGAACCGGAATGCCTTCGGTGATGCAGACGATCAGTTCCATTTCCGCATCAATGGCTTCAAGAATGGAATCCGCAGCGAAGGGCGGGGGGACGTAGATCACAGAAGCATTGGCCTCGGTCATCGCTTTGGCTTCATGGACAGAGTTGAAAACCGGCATGTTCAGGTGAGTTTGCCCGCCTTTGCCCGGTGTCACACCGCCAACCATTTGCGTGCCATATTCAATAGCCTGCTCAGAGTGGAAAGTCCCCTGAGAGCCGGTGATGCCCTGACATATAACTTTGGTGTTCTTGTTTACGAGTACGGCCATAGTGTTTGTTCCTTGGTAATTTGGGGTAGGGCGGGGTTCACCCCGCCAATAAGCGCTGGCGGGGTGAATCCCGCCCTACTTTAGCCTTTGACCTCTTTAACGATCTTCTGTGCAGCATCGCCCAGATCGTCCGCAGCAATCACGGCTAGGCCGCTCTCGTTGATGATCTTCTTTCCTTCTTCGACGTTTGTGCCTTCCAGACGCACAACCAGCGGAACCTGAAGGCCGACTTCTTTCACAGCCGCAACAACGCCCTCTGCGATTACGTCACAGCGCATGATGCCACCAAAGATGTTGACCAGAATGCCTTTGACGTTCGGATCGGACGTGATGATCTTGAAAGCCTCGGTTACTTTTTCAGTGGTCGCACCGCCACCCACATCAAGGAAGTTGGCAGGCTCTGCGCCGTACAGCTTGATGATGTCCATTGTGGCCATCGCCAGACCGGCACCGTTCACCATGCAACCGATTTCACCGTCCAGCGCAATGTAGTTCAGATCGAACTTGGAGGCGGCGAGTTCTTTGGGGTCTTCTTCGGTTTCATCCCGCAATGCCAGAATATCCTTCTGACGGTACAGAGCGTTGCCATCAAAACCCATTTTCGCGTCGAGACACTTCAGATCGCCTTTATCAGTGACGATTAGCGGGTTGATTTCCAGCATCTCCATGTCGCGCTCGACGAACATTTTGTAAAGCTTCGCGATCAGTTGAACGCACTGTTTAACCTGTGCGCCTTCCAGACCCAGCGCGAATGCAACGCGGCGGCCGTGGAATGCGGACAGACCGGATGCCGGATCAACCGAAAAGGAAATGATCTTTTCGGGCGTGTTGGCTGCAACTTCTTCAATGTCCATGCCACCTTCAGTGGAGGCCACAAAAGAGACGCGGCTGGATACGCGATCCACCAGCAGCGCGAGGTAGAGTTCTTTTTCGATGCCCGAACCGTCTTCGATGTAAACGCGGTTTACCTGCTTGCCAGCCGGACCGGTTTGATGGGTAACCAATGTGCGGCCCAGCATCTTGCGTGTTTCTTCTGCGGCTTCTTCCACGGATTTAGTCAGGCGCACACCACCTTTTTCGCCAGCGGATTCCTCTTTGAAAGAGCCTTTACCGCGTCCACCTGCGTGGATTTGTGCTTTGACAACCCAAAGCGGTCCGTCCAGCTCTCCTGCGGCGGTCTTGGCATCTTCGGCGCGCAGAACCACGCGGCCGTCGGATACCGGAGCACCGTATTCTTTCAAAAGTTGTTTGGCTTGATATTCGTGAATGTTCATGCGAGCTGTCCCTTAGGCAAAGAATTCACCTGTTGGTCGCACATCCCGCACTGTGTTTGAAGGGAAAAAGAAGAATTTTCCCCGTATCGGCACAAATATGCTGTTATGTGATCACACGATAAAATTATGTGATCACATAATGCATTGGCCGCCCGTCGCATATTTGATTCGGTCTGTTATGCTTGGGTAAATTCGCCGGTAGCACCTTGCGATGACCGGCGCGCGATCCCAGATTTACGCGATATCGTCTGTCAGCTCTGATACTGTCATATCTTTCACGAGGACCGTGTTGCCACCGCCGAAATCGAACAGGACATCGCTACCGGTTTCCTCGGCGTAAGTGTCCATAAAAGCGTTTGCCCCCATGAAATCGCCGGATTTTGTCCTGTAGAGGTCCGTATCGAAAACCAGAGTGTCTTCGCCATCCTTGAAATCGGTGATGGTAAGTTTGTCGTTCTCAGTCTTGCCAAAGTGGAAACTGTCCGACCCGCCGTCGCCGGCAACCGTGTCATTGCCTTTCCCGCTGTAAATATCGTCCGCACCAGATCCGCCGAAAATTATGTCACGGCCTGATGATGTTTCGATGTAGTCCGCGCCTCCACCCCCATGAACTGTAGCGCCTCTGGACTCGTCCCAAATAGTGTCCTTTCCCTTGCCGCCGTAGTACAAATTGGTCCCGATCCCGAACCCTTCCAAGTTGTCGTTACCCTTACCGCCGTAAAGGCTGTTGTTGCCGTCGTCAGCCGAAAGCCTGTCTGCACCGGCCCCGCCAAACAGCGCGTCGTTTCCCGCACCACCGTGGAGCGCATTCTTCCCGTTATCGCCAGTAAGATGGTCATGGGAGGAATTTCCAAGCAAGTTTTCGATGCTGTGATAGGTATCACCGGCAGCAGCGCCGGCGTTCTTGCTGTCGTCTTTCAGGGATGCAATCACAGCGCCAGCATCCCTTTCGTACGATGCGGTGTCGTTGCCTTTACCACCATAAAATTCGTCCGCACCTTCCCCGCCATAAAGATCATCGGACCCTTTCTGCCCGAAAATTTTATCTTTACCGGCGCCTCCGATAACTTGATCCGCGCCCGCACCGCCGAGCAACCTGTCATCACCGTTCCGGCCGTCAATAAAATCAGAGCGTTTGGCCCCTTTAATCAAGTCGCGCCCGTCACCGCCGTAGAGATAATCAGAAGCATTTCCGCCGAAAATTTTATCGTTGCCGCTGTCGCCAGAAGCCTGCATTTCAATCAGCCCGCCAAACAGCTCTGTCTCAAGATATATTTTGTCACCGCCACCGCCGCCATAAACGACCCCGTCACCTTCAAGCAGGTAAAGTTTGTCGCGCCCGCCACCTCCGTAAAGCTCGCTTTGCTCAGGGCCCCCAAACAGATAGTCCTTACCAGCGTCACCGAAGAGTCGATCTACGCCAAACGAACTCGAATAACCGGATGCTCCGCCGTAAAGATGATCGTTCCCTTTGCCGCCGTAAAGGTAGTCCTGACTGTCGCCGCCAAACAGGGTGTCGTTGCCGTCCTCGCCGTCGATCAGATCCGAGCCTCCGAGGGCATATACAATATCATCGCCCGCTCCGAGCCTGTAGTTGTCGTCATCCTTCGTCCCTGTGATAGTGTCGTCTTCGACGAAAGAGACGTGATCTGTGAAGCGGGTGAAGCTGAAGGACTGGTTCTGGGCAAGATCTCCGGATTCGATCGGGCCTTCACCGGTCAGGCTCGACACGAAGTTTCGGAGTTGCGCAGTGGAGTCCACTTTTACTGGATCTCCTGCAATATTAATAAAGACGAACTCTGTCCGCGACAGATGGATCAGCATGATGTCGGATGTTTTGTCGTCGCCCCACTCGATACGACCAACGTCGATATCCTGAAAGCCATCCAGTCCGTTGTAAATCGTACCGTCGATGACGACCTGCTGCGGGACCGTGTTCAACGTGACGGGAGACAGGCCTTTGGGTTCATCATCGCCAAAATGGTAGCTCAGCGTCTCCCCGATATGATTGAATGTCATTGCCACACTGGAGTTATTGTTTACCAGTGTAAGGACGTCTTTTTTATCAGTTGCTCTAAATGCGTTAAAAATATGCGTGGTCATCGGCCCCTCCTAATATTGCCCGAAATGCTAACGGAACTGCGTGTGCATTTCAAGTTTAGCCAGGTCAGTTCCAGGGCAGCACGGTGTAACGGATCAGCTTCATCGTTCCACAAATACTCAATCCAATGTGTTTGGTAGGATCCCACAGACCGGACTGGGGAAGGGGCACCGGCGCAGTTTTCGTTGCTGTGCCGGTGCTGTATTATATTGGGCGGGAGCTTGTAGCTCCCTCCCTTTTCATGCATCCGGCTTGTTTACTTCCGGACGATGCGCCCGTCGGTGTAAGGCTTGTAAGGGGCATTCTCTGCCAGATACTCGGCCAAAACGTCCGCAACATCTGGTCCATAATCATAGGCGTTTTCCGCGTCGCGGAACATTTTGAACCCGTCACCGCCACCACGCACATAGTTGTTAGAGACAAGCCCGTAGGTTGCGGCTGGATCGATTGGCGCGTAACCGTCACCTCTGTCCACCATCACATTGCTAATCCGGCCTTCACCTGCAGGTTTGGACGGGTCCCACATGAAGGTCAGACCGGCCACCTGCGGAAAGCGGCCTTTGACCTCTTCCACTTGGCTAACCCCGTTTTCCAGCGCGTCGATCACGGTCTGCCCGCTGACCTGAAAGGTGGACAGTGTGTTTTGGAAGGGCAGCACGCTTAACACTTCCCCCATAGTCACTTCGCCCGCATCAAGAGAGGCCCGCAATCCGCCGGAATTCGCGATTGCGATCTGAATCCCCTGATCTTTCACCCGTGCCAACATGGCATCTGCCACCAGATTGCCCATCTCGCATTCCTCGATCCGGCAGACTTCGCGGTTGCCTTGGACAGATGCCGCGGTCTCGGCCACAACTTTATTGCGAATTTCATCCAGTGGCACGGCCGCTTCTGCGATGCGGGCCTTGGTGTCGGCATCCTCGGCAACTTCACCATCTACAATCACCGGTTCCCCCTCGGCACTGACGATTTCGCCTGCGTCGTTGAAGGTTACATTCAGTTCGCCCAGAAATTTGCCATAGGCATAGGCCTGCACAATCGCCGTATCGTCAACCATTGTGGGGTAGGGGCCTTGTGCGCGCTCGTTGGTGTTGCTCAGCAGTGTGTTGGTATGACCCCCGACGATCACGTCCACGCCAGTTGTTTCCGCTGCAACCTTTTGGTCCACCATATAGCCCGAGTGGGACAGAACGATAATTTTGTTCACACCCATTTCCGTCAGCCGGTCCACTTCGCCCTGAACCGCATCCACCGGATCGGTGAAGGTGATATTGGGGCCGGGACTTGCCAGTTCGTGGGTGTCATGGGGCGTCAGACCGATCAGGCCGAGCTTTTCGCCGCCCCGTTCAATCACGGTGGATTTGGCCAGCTTGTCCTTGAGCAATTCCTCGCGCGAAACATCGGCATTGGACATCAGCACCGGAAAATCCACGGCATCCATAAACCCGCGCAATACTTCGGGGCCGTCGTCGAATTCGTGATTGCCAACGGTCATCCCGTCATAGCCAAGCTTGTTCATCATCTCGGCGGCCAGCTTGCCTTTATAATAGGTGTAAAAGAGAGAGCCCTGAAACTGGTCCCCCCCGTCCACAAGAATAGAGTTGTTAGACCGCGCCCGCGCATCCGCAATCGCTGTGACCAGACGGGCAGACCCGCCAAAACACTTGCCCGCGTCATTGTCTTCAGCAGAACAACCGCTGTCGTATTTGCTGATCGGTTCAAAGCGCGAATGGAAATCGTTCGTGTGCAATATGGTCAGGGAATAATCCGCAGCCGCCGCAGAAGCGCTTAGCGCGAGGGCGGATATGGTGGTGAGAAGTTTGGCAGACATAAAGCAGCTCCTAAAGATCAGGCGGAAGGCCGACAGACACAGGCAGAAACCGTGTCGCGGCAATGAAAGGCGATAAACACAGGGTTGAGTGTTCCGCCTCGTCTCTGTTCTGTCAAGGTTTCCCTAGGTGCAGGAGCGAATTGCGCCTTTTCACGCCGCGCTGCTTGGGGTAGCTACACAACAGAGTATTTAAGCGAGCAGAACGGAAAGCAGGCAGCCGTGCGGATAATGATTACCAATGATGACGGAATTTCCGCGCCCGGACTGATGGCGCTGCATGAAATTGCCAGTGCTATCGCCGGAGAAGAAAACGTCTGGACCGTTGCGCCTGCGTTTGAACAATCGGGCGTCGGGCATTGTATTTCCTACACCAAACCGATGCTGCTGACCGAACTCGATCCGCGCCGCTTTGCGGTGGACGGATCACCGGCGGATTGCGTGTTGGCAGGGCTGTTTGAGGTAATGAAGGACAATCCACCGGATTTGATCCTGTCCGGTGTGAACCGGGGCAATAACGCCGCCGAAAACACGCTTTATTCCGGCACCGTCGGTGCTGTGATCGAGGCCGCCATGCATCAGGTCAAATCCATCGCGCTGTCCCAGTATTTCGGACCGGACAACCGCGATCTGGAGGACCCGTTCGAAGCCGCGCGCGCCAGTGGCGAACAGGTTGTGCGCCAGCTATACGAAGAAGCCCCGTGGCACGACGGCCCTTACGAGCTGTTTTACAACGTGAACTTCCCGCCGTGTTCCGGTGCACAGGTGCAGGGCGCCAAAGCGGTGACCCAAGGCTGGCGTGCGAATACAGAATTCACCATCGACCCGCATACCATCAACAACCGTCGCTTCCTGTTCATTCAGGGCGGGCCGCAGGACCAGCCCACGGAACCGGGCAGTGATGTGCATGCCAATCTGCAAAACTATGTCTCGGTCACGCCAATGCGGGCCGATTTGACCGCGCACCAATCAATGGCACAGCTGCAAAAGGTCTTTGCCTGATGGTCGATGCGCAATCCATGATGCAGTATATGTTCGCTCTGCGCGCAGCCGGCGTCACAGACAAGCGCATCCTGAATGCTATGGAAAAAGTGCCTCGGCACCTGTTCGTGCAAGGCCATTTCCAACCCCGCGCCTATGAAGATACAGCCCTACCGATTGCCAGCGGTCAGACCATCAGCCAGCCATCTGTGGTCGGAAAGATGACCAAGGCACTGGATGTGGGGCCGCGTGACAAGGTGCTCGAAATCGGGACCGGATCGGGCTATCAGGCGGCGATCCTGTCCCATCTGGCACGCAGGGTCTACACGATCGAGCGGCATCGCGGCCTTGCGCGCGGCGCGCAGCGGGTTCTGGACGAACTGCGCTTGGCGAATGTGATCGTTATGACAGGGGACGGATCGCTCGGTCTAAGAGATCAGGCTCCGTTCGACCGCATCCTTTTAACAGCTGCGGCAGAAGACCCGCCTGCAAATCTCTTGGCGCAATTGCGTGTCGGGGGTATTATGGTATTACCCGTCGGGCAAACGGATGCTGTTCAACATCTGATTAAAGTGGAAAAGCTGGAAAACGGCTTTGAGTACACAGAGTTAGAAGCGGTGCGCTTTGTGCCATTGGTAGAGGGGATCTCTCCGGATCCCTAAGAAATAAGCCTGAAACTGGGCAAACGATTGAGGTGAGCGGTATGACGAAGCGTATTACAGGACTTCGCAAAAGTGCAATTCTTCTGACAGGCGGCGCAATTCTGCTGATGGGCTGTGACACCGGTCCGGGCAGTCTGACCGACAGACTGGATCGCAAACCGACTGTGAATAACGCAGTTGTCGAATCCGCTCCAAGACCCAAACCCGACAGTCGCGGGTTGATCACCTATCCCCATTATCAGGTCATCGTAGCAAAGCGCGGTGACACAATGAACGACGTAGCCAGCAGGATCGGAATGAGCGGCGTTGAACTGGCCCGTTATAACGGTCTTGACCCGAATTACATGCCCCGCTCCGGCGAGGTTCTGGCATTACCCAAAGGCGTTGTTATCCCGGTCGGTTCCACTGCCGCCACAACTGGCACTGCTGGCACGGCGACGGGTACGAACAATATCGAAGCGATTGCATCTTCTGCAATCGGGCGCGCGGGCGATCAACAGACTGCCGCTGTGCAACAAGGCCCCGAACCGATCCGCCATGTTGTCGAACAGGGCGAAACCGCCTATTCCATCGCGCGGCTTTACCGGGTGTCTGTCACGTCGCTGGCCAGCTGGAATGGACTTGGCAAAGACCTTGCCGTGCGCACCGGACAGCGCTTGCTGATTCCCGTGGTCGAGGACGGCACACCGGCTCGCCAGACACAGGAAATCGCCGCGGTTGAACCGGCTCCGGGGCAGGGGTCCATCACACCAATCCCGCCAAGCGCGGTTGAACCGCTGCCAGAACCTGTTGAGGAAGCTGTTATTCCCGACAGCCCAAACCTTGCAGCGGATCGCACCCCTGCGGGCGCGTCCCGCAAACTGCTCAAACCGGTGTCCGGTAAGGTCCTGCGGGGCTACTCCAATAAACCGGGCGGGAACGAAGGTCTGGATATTGCGGCCGATAAGGGCACAGCCGTCAAGGCCGCTGAAAACGGCGAGGTCGCTTTGGTGTCTTCCGCTGGCGGCAACTCCAAAATCGTTTTGGTTCGCCATCCCGACAATCTTTATACGGTGTATTCCAATCTGTCCGATGTCTCGGTTACGAAAGGCCAAAGTGTAAACCGTGGCCAGTCATTGGGCAAAGTTGCAGGCGGTTCGCCGGGGTTTGTACACTTTGAAATCCGGCGCGGCACCGAGAGCGTTGACCCGACACCCTATCTGTAACACCGCTTCCCGAGCGCCGCGTAACAGACTGCAAAAACAGAAAAACCCCGCCGTGTTGGCGGGGTTTTGTCGTTCTGTCGTTGTTCTGTTGCCGGTCTGACAGGCTAGCGGTTTACGCCATCTTCCCGTCAGCAGTGATCATGGTTTTGCCACCGAGCCATGGGTGAAGTGCCTCTGGCAGTTTGACCGAACCGTCTTCCTGTTGGCCGTTTTCCAGCACAGCAATCAAACAGCGACCGACCGCCAGACCGGAACCGTTCAGCGTGTGCACAAACTCCGGCTTCTTCTCGCCGGTGCGCTTAAAGCGGGCGTTCATGCGGCGGGCTTGGAAATCGCCACAGACCGAACAGGAACTGATCTCGCGGTAGGCGTCTTGTCCGGGCAGCCACACCTCGATGTCGTGGGTCTTGCGTGCGCCAAAGCCGATGTCGCCGGTACACAGAACAACGGTGCGGTAGGGCAGTTCCAGACGTTCCAGAATACCCTCGGCGCATTTGGTCATCCGGTCGAGTTCGTCGAGACTATCTTCGGGGCGCGTGACGCTGACCATTTCGACTTTCTCGAACTGGTGCTGGCGCAACATGCCCGACGTGTCGCGGCCCGCCGAACCCGCTTCGGAACGGAAACACAGCGAATGGGCGGTGTAGCGACGGGGTAAAGTGGACTCTTCCATCATCTCGCCAGCGGCAAGGTTGGTCAGCGTAACCTCGGATGTGGGGATCAGCCACCAGCCGTTGGTGGTCTGATAGCTGTCCTCGGCAAATTTCGGCAGTTGGCCGGTGCCCATCATCGCCTCATCGCGCACCAGAACCGGAGTGTTCACCTCGGTCAGGCCGTTTTCGCTGGTGTGGGTGTCGATCATAAACTGCGCCAGCGCACGGTGCACGCGCGCCACAGCGCCCGACATCACAACAAACCGCGAACCGGACAGTTTGGCCGCCATCTCAAAGTCCATGCCGTCCTGAACGGCAGGCAGTTCGAAATGTTCTACAGGTTTGAAATCAAACGCCTTTGGAGTACCCCAAGTGTGCAATTCCACGTTGTCGTTTTCATCCACGCCAAGCGGCACATCTTCATGGGGCAGGTTCGGGATGGTCGCCAGAAGATCCTGCAAACGCTGGTCTTCGGCCTTGGCTTCTTCTTCCAGCGTCGCGATTTCGGCCTTTTTATCCGCCACAAGCGCCCGCAAACGTTCAAATTCAGCCTCATCGCCCTTCGCCTTAGCCGCGCCGACTTGTTTGCTGGCCGCGTTGCGATCCGCCAGAGCTTTCTCGGCTGCGGTGATCTTGGTGCGGCGGGATTCATCAAGCGCGAGGATTTGGGACGACATCGGCGCCAATCCACGTTTCGCCAGTGCGGCATCAAACCCTTCGGGGTTGTCACGGATCAGTCGAATATCATGCATCGTCCTTAAGCCTTTCAAAGTAACGGAGTCGGTGATGAAGGCGGGATATAGGAAACCGGCGCCAAGGTTAAGGGGCTTTGTGAAACAGCGACAGTCAGCGTGTTGTGGCTGCATCTTAAGGCGTCGGATACCGGCGTTAACTCTGTGTTAACGGCTATCGGGCAGGGTGGGGGTATGCGTGAACTTTGGATTGTCTGTGTTGGAGTAATTGTGGTGCTTTCGGGGTGCGATACTCCGACGGTTGGGTTTTCCTACGATAAAACGGGGCGGATCGACATCGGGAAGAACCGGTTTCTGGTTTATTATTCGGACAAGCAGGCCCAGGCGATCCGGCTCAACAATCAAAGCCTGCGTGGGCTGAAAGGTACGATGGCGGATGGTGGGGCTGCGATTGAAGCGGTTACAGGCTGCAAGATCACCGCTCTCCATGCGAAATCTGATACGGTGCTGACCCGTGCATCTTTGCGCTGTTAGATCTATGAATTGTAAGGATGTTTACTGTGTTTAAAGCGATTAAACTTTGCTGTCTGATCCTGTTGGTTGCGGGATGTGTCGGGCGTGATTTGGAAATTACGGCGAAATTTGACCCGCGGGAGGCAGCCCTTATCAAGCGGGGCGGCTCAGCGAAACTGTCGGGGCAGGCGTTTATGCGCCAGAATGGTGGCGGTGTTGTGACTTGTGCAGGGGAAGATGTGAACCTTTTTCCGGCCACACGCTATGCCACGGAACGGTTTGCAAAAATTTACGGGGACGTCTCTGGCGGGCGGATCAATGTATTTCAGGGCGTCACAACCAAAGGGGTCCCACCGGAGTATCTGGAGTACCGTCGGGTGGCGACCTGTGATGCGGATGGGGACTTTGAATTCTCCGGCATCGCGCCAGGCACCTATTATGTGCAGTCCCGCGTGGTCTGGATGGTGCCAAACAGCTACTTCCCTGAAGGTGGATCGGTGGCCAAACGTATCACATTGCGCGCCGGACAGCGGTTAAGGGTGCTGTTGAACTGACAATATTTCAGGGCAGGCGGGTCAGGTCATCCCCGCCTGTTTCTTCACGTTGCGCCAAAGGCTGAAGAACGCTTCAGACGGCAGCACTTTATCCGTCCATGTTTCAGAGCGCGGCGTGATAATATTGTCTGGCAGGATCGTGGACCCATCGCCCACTGTTCCGGCCAATTGTTGTTCGTCCAGATGTTTGGCATCTGTGAAGTCGGTGTTTTTCACCGCTGCAAAGCTAAGTTCCGTTGCCGAGAAATTCGCGTTTTGGAACTTGGCGAGAGAGAGTTGCGAGCCGTGTAGCACCGCCCAGTCCAGCCACGCATTAGACAGTGTCGCACCGGACAGCCATGCCTCGGTCAGGTTGGCTTTGAACAAATCGGCCCCGTCCAGCGCGGCGTTCTTCAACCGTGCACCGCGCAGGTTTGCCACACAAAGGCTCGCGCCGTTCAGGCTGGCGTCATCCATAATGGCATTGGCTAGCTGGGCATTGGTCCAATCAATCCGGTCCAGATGCACACCGCGCAGGTCGAGCACGTAACGCTCGGACTCTTCCAGCGCAATCGCGTCTTCTGAACGGCGGCCAAGGATCGTCGCAGCCGCCTGTATATCCGCACGCGGAACGGCGTAGGTCAGACAGGCGGCTTTGTCGCTTGCGTCCAATTCGGTGCGCTTGATCTTGAGGCGACGGGCTGCGTCCTGTTCTTTCTGGCGGGTCGCTTCAGCGTCAATATAGGGCGCGTTGGCATTTTCACGGATATAGGCGCAGATGGTTTCGGTGATTGGAATGTGATCGCGCTGGCTGTCCTTGCCAATCCGCTCCAGCAGGTAGAGCGCGCCCATACGCACCTCCAGATTCGGTTCGGACTGCTGTTTGTTGTCCCGCCAGACCACCCGCTCCGCCCCGAGTTTTTCGACGGCTTGGGAAATCCGGTCGGTCAGATAGCTTTCCTCGCTCGCACGGGTGCGCCGTTCCGCGTGAAAAGCATTCATAATCAGCAGTGGCATGGACAGCAATCCAACGAGCGAGGCAATCATCCCCACAATCGCCAGAACATGCCAGCGCATGGATTCCACGCCAATTGCTTCGCCAAAAGAGATTGCAAGCATCCAAATAGAGAAAAACACCAGAAAAATGAGGGAGATCCAGATTGGAGAGACCAGAATCGACATCCAGCCGATCACGCGCAGCAGCGGTTTTTCGGTGCGGCGGAAGAAATCGAACCGTCGCCGCCAGCCTCGCCACAGCTTGTAACGCAGGGCCAAAATAAGCAGCAACACCACCGCAGCAAGCGCCCAAGGCACCGTCTCTGGTGTGAGAGCGGTTGGAATCGTAATTGCGGGCAGATCGAGCACAAGCCCGCGTTCCGGTGTTTCCATGGACTGTCCCCCCGACAGATGCACAAGGCGTATTAGATAAATGTTACAGTAGTATAGCGACTAGAGTGCGCCGGATTTATTGTCTTATCAACTTATTTGACGCAAACTTACTCGGGGGCAAGGGCGCAATTTGATGATCGTTTCCGTTCGGGAAACGAAGCGCGCTGGTGAGGTAGGATTTTCTTGATTTTCGGAAATCTGCACGCTGCCGAACGCTCTAAGAACCGTGGTGAGGGGCATATTACAGGCGGATTGCGCGATTCGTTCTGTTCTGTCGCTGCATTAGCTCTTGTCAGCGGCCTTGCTATCCCCCATCTGAAGTTCTAGGTTCCACGCGGAAATTCGGTGGCTGAACGGGCTGCCCGCTACAAAGGATAAAAATATGTTTGCAAGTCCTGCTTATGCACAGGCAGCCGGTGGTGGTTTGGGTGGAATCGGGGGCTTTGTGCCGCTGATTCTGATCTTTGGCATCATGTATTTTCTGATGATCCGTCCCCAGCAAAAGAAGCTGAAAGAACACCGCGCTATGGTCGAAGCCCTGCGCAAAGGGGATCAAGTTGTCACCGCTGGTGGTTTGATCGGTAAAGTGACCAAGGTCAAAGACGACAACGAAGTCGAAGTCGAACTGGCAACAGGCGTTAAGGTGCGGGTGGTTCAATCCACGATCCAGACTGTTCTAAGCAAGACAGAACCGACAACATAAACATTCCTGAATGCGCATCGGCCTCCGGTGCGCATTTTTGGCTATAATAACAAGAACAAGGGCAGAGCATGCTTCAATTCCCCCTTTGGAAAAAGATAGTGATCTGGGGCATTTGCGCCCTTGGAATTCTGATGGCCGCACCCAACCTGCAGTACACGCAGGTGGAAGAATACAATGATGCGACAGCTGCTTTAGAAGCTGGTGCAGAGGAGACGCCGGAGTTAATGGCGAAGGCCCAGAACTGGCCGTCTTTTCTACCGTCTTCGCTGGTGAATCTCGGGCTTGACCTGCGGGGTGGTGCGCATTTGCTGGCAGAGGTCCAATTGGGCGAAGTTTATTCCGCCCGTATGGACGATATGTGGCCGTCCGTGCGCGATGCCCTGCGTGAAAAGCGCAGCGAAATCGGCACCATACGCCGCGTGGACAGCCCTGACGACGAACTGCACGTTCGTATTTCCAAGCCGGAAGCGATCAATTCGGCTGTCACCGCCATTCGCGCCCTTGCGCAGCCTGTTGTGTCTTTGACCAGTGCGGGACAGACCGATATAGAGGTCAGCTCTAGCGGCGCCGACATTATCGTGCGCCTGTCCGAGGCAGAAAAGCTTGCCACGGACCAGCGGACCTTGGAACAAACCCTAGAAATCATCCGTCGCCGCGTAGACGAGGCTGGCACGCGTGAGCCGACAATCCAACGGCAAGGCACGGATCGTGTCCTTATTCAGGTGCCCGGTATTGGCTCCGCTGAGGAGCTGAAAGACCTGATTGGCACCACCGCAAAACTGACGTTTCATGCGGTTGTAGGGCGGACTTCAGACCAGAACGCACGCGTTCAATCCCGTCAGATCATGCTCCCCGCCGAAGACGAGCCAGGCATTTACTACATTCTTGAAAAGACACCTGTCATCAACGGCGACCAGCTTGTGGACGCGCAGGCAGCGTTTGATCAGAACAATCAGGCGGCTGTCAGCTTCCGGCTGAACCCGTCGGGCGGGCGCATCTTCGGCGAATACACTGCTAATAACATCGGCACGCCTTTTGCAATTGTTCTGGATGGCGGCGTTGTGTCCGCCCCGACAATTCGCAGCCATATTCCGGGCGGTTCGGGCATCATCACGGGCCGGTTCAGTGTAGAAGAAACCGCAAAGCTGTCGATTCAGCTGCGGGCAGGGGCATTGCCTGCGAAAGTGACCTACCTTGAAGAACGGACCATCGGGCCGGAACTGGGGCAGGACAGCATTGAGGCGGGGCGTATTGCCTGTATCGTTGCCTTCGCCGCTGTTCTTATCTTCATGGGGCTAAGCTATGGCGCCTTCGGTCTGTTTGCCAATGTGGCACTGATCATTAACGTGGCTTTGATCTTCGGATTGCTTAGCGCGATTGGTGCAACGCTGACACTGCCCGGCATCGCGGGGATCGTGCTGACTATCGGGATGGCGGTGGATGCCAACGTGCTGGTGTTCGAGCGTATCCGCGAAGAGTTGAAATCCGCCAAAGGACCGGCTCGCGCGATCGAGCTCGGTTACGAGCGGGCGTTCTCGGCCATTATAGATGCGAATATTACGACACTGATTGCAGCCGTGATCCTGTTTGTTATGGGCTCCGGTCCAGTGCGTGGCTTTGCGATTACCCTAGGCTTTGGCATCGTTACCTCCGTGTTTACGGCAATCTGGGTCACGCGGTTGCTGATCTCCACATGGATGCAATACCGTCGTCCAAAGACAATCGAAGTTTGAAGGAGCAAGAGACATGCGTTTGAAACTGGTTCCCGAAAACACGAATATTAACTTCTTTGGTATCACCTATATCACGGTTGGACTGTCTGCTTTTGCGATGATTGCCTCTGTGGTGCTGTTCCTGACGATGGGTCTGAACTACGGCATTGATTTCAGAGGGGGCACGACAATCCGCACGGACAGCGATGTTAGCGTGGATGTCGGCGCTTACCGCGATGCGCTGACGCCGCTGAATCTTGGTGATATTTCCATCACCGAAGTGACTGATCCGACCCGCCCTGATTTGAACGTGGCGCAAGTGCGCATTCAAGCACAAGAAGGCGCGCAGTCGATTACCAACGAGACCATCCTCGCCGTGAAAGCCGCGCTAAGCGACGTTGACAGCACCATGACCTTTCCTTCGGTAGAAAGTGTCGGACCGAAAGTCTCGGGAGAGCTGGTCTGGACGGCTGTCGAAGCTGTGGTTCTCGCGGTATTGGCGGTGCTGTTTTATATCTGGCTGCGGTTTGAGTGGCAGTTCTCCGTTGGTGCGGTTCTGGCGCTGATCCATGACGTAACACTGACCATCGGCGTGTTCAGTCTGTTGCAGATCAAGTTCGATCTGGCGATTATCGCCGCACTGCTGACGATTGTAGGCTATTCGCTAAATGATACCGTGGTCGTGTTTGACAGGGTGCGGGAAAATCTGCGCAAGTTCAAAACCACGCCACTGAAAGACGTTCTGAACCTCTCTATCAACGAAACGCTTAGCCGGACGGTGATGACCTCTGTCACAACACTGATCGCGTTGATTTCCCTGTTCGTGCTGGGCGGCGATGTGATCCGCGGCTTCGTATTTGCGATGATCTGGGGCGTTCTGGTGGGGACTTATTCCTCGGTGTTTGTAGCATCCAGCTTGCTGCTGCATCTTGGTGTGACACGGGACAAATCCAAGCCCGACAACACCTCTGGCAACCAGTTCGCGAATATCGACGCCTGACGTGCAAACCCTGACAGAACTTGTGCAGCTGCCCGGTCTGTGGTGGCTGCTTCTGGGCGCTTCCATTGCCGGAGTGGTGCGCGGCTTTACAGGGTTTGGCACAGCGATGGTCTATCTGCCCTTTGCAGGGGCGGTGGTTAGTCCGGTGACAGCGCTGGTTTCGTTGCTTTCAATGGACATTTTCGGCCCATTGCCATTGGTGCCAAGTGCCCTGCGTAAGGGCCAACCCCGTGATGTTGCTTTGCTGGGGGTCGGGCTGGTGTTAATGTTGCCCGTCGGCCTGTATTTTCTGGTGCGAATGGAATCTGACACTTACCGATATGTGGTGTCGATCAGTACTCTGCTGTGTGTGCTTATCCTGCTGTCTGGGGTGCGCTATGCGGGGCGTCTGTCAAAGCCGGTGATTGCGACCACAGGTGGCATCGGCGGCTTTCTTGGCGGCATTGCCGGATTGCCCGGTCCGCCGGTCACAGTGCTTTATATGGCCAGCCGCCTGTCTGCGGAAACCGTGCGCGCCAACATGATTCTCTATTTGCTGCTGGCCGACGTTGCGATCTTCCCGATACTCGGGTTTCAAGGGGTGCTCGGTTGGGACGCGATTTTCATCGGAATGCTGGCGCTGCTGCCTTATATGGCTGGCACGGCAATCGGTGCGGCACTGTTTGATCCTGCGCGCGAAAACCTGTATCGAGCAGCAGCATTCATCGTGATAACCGTATCTGCCCTGATGGGGCTGCCGGTTTGGGGCTAGCCGCCTTCGCGCCAGTACAGGAGAGAGCACATGAAACTTACCGAAGTCACCTTTGACGGACAGCCCCCTGTGGATGCCTACGGACCGGGCTTTTTCCGTGTCAAAGACCAACCTCGTGACGGTGCCCTGTTCCTCAGCGCGAAGGGCATCACAGGCTGGGAGGGGCTGGATGATCCTGCGCCGCTGCTCGCGCTTGCTGATAGCTTTGACATTCTGTTTGTGGGCACCGGTGCGGACATCGCGCCCTTGCCTGCATCATTGCGGGCTACTCTGGAAGACGCCGGTGTCGCCGCTGAAGTTATGTCGAGCCCAAGTGCGTGTCGTACCTATAACATCCTGCTGTCCGAAGGCCGTCGCGTTGCCATTGCTGCTTTACCGGTCTGAGCGCGCAATAGGGCTTGGCTTTGCGCTTCCAGGCTCTAGGTTATGGGATATGAATAAACTCTTAAATCTGTCCGGTCTCGCCGCGATCCTTATGGCTGCGCCAGCGTCGGCGCTTACTTACAGTTGTGTGCTTACCGACAGCCGAAACAGCGGATGGGCACCAGAAAAGCTCGTGTTTGAGGTACTTCATGGCGATGCCACAGCACGCACCTATGATCCGATCACCTATTCGGTAAGTGGCGAATTGGCCGAGGCCAAGGTTGCAACAGCCAATTCGGTGCGCGTGTCGCTCAGCTGGAAGTCGGGACGTTACAACAACCCCAAGGCACGTCCGAGCCGAGATTATGCGGCGAACAGTGCGTTGCCGATCACCTATACTGCTACACTGCTGCGTGGCGGTAACAAGATACTTTTGCGCGCCACTCCGAGTGGTTTGAACACCTTCTATTCAGCAAAAGGCGCCTGCGTCGAGAGCAACGCGCCACTTGAGCAACTGGTTAATCCCTAGCCCGGTTAACAGACTGGGCAGCCAGCGTTGAAAACTTCCGAACCTTCGGACAAAGCAAAAGTCTGTTTTGGTTTGCAAAACAATTTCAACGCTCTAGAGATAGTCAAAACGCGGCTTTTACCGACAGGTGAAGCGCGATATAGTCACCCCCAACGCCAAAGGTTTGCTTTGGCATGAATAAACAGAAAGAGGATACTATGGCTTTTGAACTTCCCGATCTTCCCTATGCGCACGATGCTCTGGCGGATGCCGGCATGTCCAAGGAAACACTGGAATATCACCACGACCTGCACCACAAAGCCTATGTGGACAACGGCAACAAGCTGATCGCTGGAACCGAGTGGGAGGGCAAGTCCCTCGAAGATATCATCACCGGTACTTACGATTCGTCTTCCGTTGCGCAGAACGGCATTTTCAACAACATCAGCCAGCTTTGGAACCACAACCAGTTCTGGGAAATGATGGGTCCGGGCGAAAGCAACATGCCGTCCGAACTGGAGGCTGCTCTGAAAGAGAGCTTTGGTTCCGTTGACAAATTCAAAGAAGATTTCTCTGCTGCCGGCGCAGGTCAGTTCGGCTCCGGCTGGGCGTGGCTGGTGAAAGACACAGATGGCGGTCTGAAAGTGACCAAAACAGAAAACGGCGTGAACCCGCTGTGCTTTGGCCAGACTGCGCTGCTGGGCTGTGATGTTTGGGAGCACTCCTACTACATCGATTTCCGCAACAAGCGTCCGGCTTACCTGTCGAACTTCCTCGACAAACTGGTGAACTGGGAAAACGTCGCAAGCCGTATGTAATCTGCGCGGGCGCATCCCTGCGCCATGACAGAAACTTTAAACCCGCTTCCGTTTTCACGGTGGCGGGTTTTTTCGTGCAACCTTGTCACGGCAAACCGCGTTGGTTTTCTGTATCACAAAACCTTAGGAGGATCAGATGGCTGAACTGAAAAACGGGACTTGGGTTCTTATCGCAGACGGTGAGAAAGCATTGTTTCTGGAAAACCTGACCGATGGCGAAGATCCCCACTTGCAGGTGGTTCGCAAGGAGGAGCAGGAAAACCCGCCCCACCGCGAACAAGCTGCCAATCGCCCGGGCCGGATGCCTGATGTGGGGCAGGGACAACGCTCTGCACTGGCGGATACGGATTTCCACGAACTAGAGAAAGAGCGCTTTGCCGGAGATCTCGCTGATATGCTGTACAAATGGGCGCATAAGGGCCGGTTCAAGCATCTGGTGCTGGTGGCCGCACCGAACATCCTTGGGGAATTGCGCAGTCAAATCCACTCAGAAGTGTCTGACAAAGTGATCGGGGAGGTTGCAAAGACCCTGACCAACCATCCCATCAACGAGATTGAAGATATCGTTAAGAAAGAATTGGCCGCCTGATCTGACGGCGGCTATCAAAGCAGCGGCGCGGGATGTGATCCTGCGCCGCTTTTTCTGCGCTTAAGTGTCGGACGGGGCCAGCCTGTCCAGAACCGCCTCAACTGTGTCATCCACCACAAACAATTGCTTAAGGCTGGCATCGGCAAACCCTTTGTCCACGCTATGATCCACCAAGGCCAAAAGTGGGTCCCAGTAACCGTCCACATTCACCAGAATAATCGGCTTGGCGTGCAGCTTCAGTTGCGCCCACGTTAGCACTTCAAAAAACTCGTCCAGTGAACCGGCGCCACCGGGTAGAACCACAATCGCGTCGGAGTTTTTGAACATCACTTTTTTGCGTTCGTGCATGGTTTCGGTGACAACGAAAGCGGACAAATCCCGTTTGCCCACTTCCCAGTTCAGCAGATGCTCGGGGATAACGCCAAAGGTTTCGCCGCCCGCTTTTTGCGCAGCCGTGGCCACAGCCCCCATCAACCCGACATCACCCGCGCCGTAAACCAGCCGCATATTCCGCTCGGCCAGTCCAGTGCCAAGGTCGACTGCAGATTGCTTGTAGGCTGGTTCCGTTCCGAAACGGGAGCCGCAGAAGACGCAGACAGAGAGGTTTTTAGCATTGATAGGCATTAAGGTCCCTTTGGTATTGGTAGTTTGAGATTGGGTTTTCATAGTGTATCACGGTCCTGTGCCGGTGAAACGGCAAAACGCTACCCCAAGAAGACGAAGATCCATGTCCAAGTTGCCTTCCATTTCCGTCCCAATCCAGATTGCCATAGCGGGTTTGACGCTCGCTGTGATTATGGCGTTGATTGTATTCTTGCGTGAACCCTCGCCGTTGGAACTGGTCCCGGTGATGGAGGAAACGACCACGCCGGAACCTGCGCAGCAGGGAGCCGCTGTGCAAGAGCCAACGGTTCCATCAGTTGAGACTGCGCAGCGCGATACGGCTGTATCGGACGCGCCGCGCGAACAAGAGCCCGCCAGTAATGAAGCGGACGTGAATCCCGTGGAAGATTTCGCATTGATCGGGGACGAGACTTTAGAACCTGCCGATCCGGCTGATCCGGTGGAGGCTGAAGAAACGGTCGCCATCACTGCGGCGGTTACGAAGACTGCGCCGCTGGACACTGAAGTGAAAGCAGATGTTGTCCCGGTGGAAGAGAACGCGGCAGCCCCGATCAAGCCGGAGGCACAGGCTGAGTCTGTCGTAACGACACAAACTGCGGCTGTAACAGAGCCAACCGCCGCGGTTGACGTTTCGGCAGAAGATAATTCAACATCTGCGGATACCCCTGAAACGACGGATGCTGCCGAAGGTGCAGATGCCCCCGCCACAGTATCGGCTGACGAACCCCTTGGGCCCTTGGATGAAACCGACACGGCGGCACTTGAAGTTGCCAGCGAAACCGGCTCGCAAGTTGAAGTCGCGGAACCTGCGGTGGAACCTTCACCAGAGGTGGCGTCGAACCAAGCGCCGCCTGCTTCTGCATCGGATGTGCAGCTTGGCACTGCGCAGCCGGAACCCACAGCGGCCGAGCCCCGTTTTGATTTGGTGCGGGTGGATAACAGCGGCGCAACGGTGATTGCCGGTCAGGCCGCGCCAGGCGCGCAGGTGCAGGTCACCCTTGGCAATGCGCCGTTGGAGACCGTGCGCGCGGATCAAAGCGGCTCTTTCGTGGCGATCGTCCAGCTGCCAGCCGGTGACACCCCGCAAACTATGGGACTTGAGGAATTGCGCGACGGGACTGTGGTGTCCACTTCGCCCCAGACGGTTCTGGTGGTGCCGCCCCAACCCGATATGCCCGAAACCTCGCCCACCATTGTAGTGGCGGATACACAAGGTGCCGCTGTGATCCAGCCAGGCCAGCCGGTTGTGCCAGAGGAATTGTCGGATGATCCGCTTAGCCTTGATACAATTTCTTACGATCAGGGCGGTGCTGTTGTGCTCTCGGGGCGAGGCAGTGGCGACCAATTTGTGCGCGTCTATGTGGATAACCAGCCGATCCAGACTGAACCGGTGCTTCAGGATGGCAACTGGCGGGTGGTGCTGCCCGCGGTGGATCAGGGCGTGCATACGCTGCGGGTGGATCAGATCAGCAAAGGGGGTGACGTGCTGTCCCGCGTCGAAAGCCCGTTCAAACGGGAGGCACCGGCAGAACTGGCAGCAGCGGCGCGCAATGCACCTGATCAGTCCACTGTAATCGTGCAACCGGGCCATACACTTTGGGCATTGGCCGAGAGCCGCTACGGGGACGGCGTGAAATACGTCCAGATCTTCAGCGCAAACCGGGACCGTATTAAAAACGCCGATTTGATCTATCCCGGACAGGTGTTTGATCTGCCAGAGGGCGCAGACCCAAAATAAGCGTGCGCTGCTCTGGCCAATCCGTGCCCCGCGAACTATCTAAGAGCCTTCAAGAGAAGGCTATCCGATGCGAAAATCTACCATCACTACGTCCGACATCGATCGCAAAAGCGGTATGCGCACGATCCGAAAGGTCATGCCTTATCTTTGGCCGAGCGACAAACCCGAGATCAAAACCCGCGTAATTGCGGCTTTGGTTGTGCTGGTGATCGCCCGTCTGATCGCGGTTGTGACGCCGTTTTTCTATAAGGCGGCAGTGGATGCGCTGGCACCGGTGGCGGAAGACGCATCACCTGCGACAATGCTGGCGATGGGGGCTGTTGGCCTGACGGTGGCTTATGGCGCGCTGCGTCTGCTTGCTGTGGGGTTCAACCAGTTGCGGGACGCGATTTTTGCCCGTGTCGGCCAGCGCGCGTTGCGCAAACTCGCGCTTGAAACCTTTGAACACATGCACGCGCTGTCGCTGCGCTATCACATCACCCGCAAAACCGGCGGCCTTAGCCGGATTATTGAACGGGGTGTGAAAGGCGTGGACTTTCTGTTGCGCTTTTTGTTGTTTTCCATCGGCCCGCTGATATTGGAGCTGGTGCTAATCGGCGGCATTTTGTTCTTTGTTTTTGATGTCTGGTATCTGGCGGTGGTTGTTGTGACCATCTGGCTTTATATCTGGTTCACCTTCAAAGTGACCGAATGGCGCGTTCAGATCCGCAAGGAAATGAACGATCAGGACACGGATGCGAACCAGAAGGCCATCGACAGCCTGCTGAATTTTGAGACGGTGAAATACTTCGGCGCTGAAAAGCGCGAGGCGGCCCGTTACGACGAAAGCATGAAAAACTACGAATCTGCGGCGCTGAAAACCAGCTATTCGCTATCCTTTCTGAACTTTGGACAGTCTCTTTTCATCTCTACCGGTTTGGTGATCGTTATGGTGATGGCCGCGATTGGGGTGCAAAACGGCCAGATGACGGTGGGCGATTTCGTGATGGTGAACGCCTATATGATCCAGATCACCATGCCGTTGAACTTCCTTGGTACGGTTTACCGCGAAATTCGACAGGCGCTGGTGGATATGGGCGAGATGTTCGATCTGCTGGAGCAACCTTCCGAAGTGAGCGACAAGCCGGACGCCAAGCTGTTGGATGTGTCCGGCGGTGAAATCCGCTTTGAAGAGGTAGATTTCGGGTATAACGGCGAACGGCAAATCCTCAAATCGCTCGATCTGGTGGTGAAGCCGGGGCAAACGGTGGCGGTGGTCGGTCCGTCCGGTTCGGGCAAATCCACCATCGGGCGGCTGTTGTTCCGGTTCTATGATGTGAACGGAGGGGCGATTAAAATTGACGGTCAGGATATCCGCGATGTGACGCAAGACAGCCTGCACGATGCGCTTGGGATCGTGCCGCAGGATACGGTGCTGTTCAACGATACCATCGGTTATAACATCGCTTACGGGCGTGAAGGGGCCACCCGCGAGGATGTGATCGCTGCTGCCAAGGCCGCAAAAATCCACGACTTTGTGGAATCCCTGCACGAAGGCTATGACACCGCTGTTGGGGAGCGGGGGTTAAAGCTGTCGGGGGGTGAGAAACAACGGGTCGGCATTGCGCGGACGCTGTTGAAGAACCCGCCGATCCTGCTGCTGGATGAGGCAACTTCGGCGCTGGACACGGAAACCGAACGGGACATTCAGGAAAGTCTGCGGGCAATGGGGCAGGGGCGCTCGGTTATTACCATCGCGCACCGTCTGTCTACTGTGGTGGACGCGGACCGGATCATGGTGCTGGAAAAAGGTGTGGTTGTTGAACAGGGCACCCACGACGAACTGGTGGCGCAAGCGGGCCGCTATTACAGCATGTGGCAGCGCCAACTGTCTGAACAGGACGAAGACGACAGCGCCGTAGCCTAAGCGGGGTAAGCCCGACCAAATCAAAAGCCCCCGCCGGAGTTGATGCTCTGGCGGGGGCTTTTTCGTTTCTGCGTGGGCCTGATTACTCGGCCGCTTTTAGGGGCGGTTTGGGGCTGGCGGATATTTCTGTCACAGGGGCAGGGCCTTCGTCTGCTTCGTCCCAGTGGATTTCGCCAGCGCCGGTTCTACGCGCCCGTTTGCGCTGCCTGCGATCCTGTGCGATCCGCGTATTGCGCCCGCCAAGCAGCGTGCCCGCCAGCGCACCGGCACTGTAGGCGCCAGTCGTGAACCAGACCCGCAGGGCCAGCATGGAGGGCGTAAACACCAGCGTTAGAACGGTCGCGATGCCAAGGCCGAACACCACCGCAGTGGCAAGTTGTTTCCACCACAGCGCAGTTGGCGCGTCGATGGAGTAGCCGCCATTGTAAAAGTCGATGGACAGGCCGAACATCATCGGCGCCAGCCCTGCCATCGTGGTGATGGTGGTCAGCAGAACAGGGCGAATCCGGTCCTCGGCTGTGCGCACAATGGCTTGTAGGCGCGGCATATATTCGGCGTATTCCTGATAGGTGTCGATCAGAACAATGTTGTTGTTCACCACGATCCCTGCCAGCGCCACAATCCCTGTGCCGGTCATAATGATCGAAAACGTCTGATCCATCACCAGCATCCCGATCAACACGCCTGCGGTGGACAGAACCACCGCGAGCAGCACAAGGATGGAGTTGTAGACGGAGTTGAACTGGGCCAGCAGAATGACAAACATCAGGCCAAGCGCACCGGCGAAAGCCTTGCCAAGGAATGCCTCGGATTCTGCCTGATCCTGTTGATCCCCTTGCCATGACCATTCCACGCTCGGCGGAAGGGGGGTGTCTTCCTCCAGCCATTTGGTCATCGCCTCAATCGCCAGATTTCCGTTGAGCGGCTTTGCCCCTTTGGCATCGGCTGAAACGATATTGCCGTCCGCATCTACAAACAGGCCGCTTTCAACATCTGCCTTAACGTCAAAATAGCGTTTGGTGTCAAAACGGTCGATCTGTCCTAATTTGTCCACCGGCGTGCGGGTGATGAAATTGCTGAGCGGAATCAACCCCGAAGCGGTGCGCACCCGCAGCGTATCAATGGTAGACAGCAAACGGTCGTTTTCAGGCAGGCGCACACGTATTTCGATTTCGTCGTCCGAACTTTCAACCCGCATGGTGTCCAGCATCAGGCCACGGGTCACAAGCTGCACCATCGCGCCCACCGACAGAACATCCGCGCCGTAGCGTCCGGCCTGTTCCACATCCACGTCAATCTGCCAGTCGATACCGGGCAGGGGGCGGGTGTCCTCGATCTTGATCAGGCCTGTGGTGTTGTCGAATTTGCGCCGCACAGTGTCCGCAGCGGTTTGGAGTTCTTCCCAGTTGTCGCCCGTGACCCGCAGGTTGAGCGGCTTGCCAGAGGCCGGACCCATCGCCGCCTCGGAAATCTCGGCCTGAATGCCGGGCACGGTTTTCAGACGCTCGTTGATCTGATCCAGAATGTCATTGCCAGATCCACGGGGGCGTTCGGTCCATTTAACCAGCTCGATCTGCACCTGTCCGATGCTGTCAGTCGGGGCAATCGCCCCGCCTGTATTCTGGTTCAGACCGCCTTCACCAGCAAAGGCAAACAGGCTTTCGACGCCTTCTACCTGCATGATCTCGGCTTCGACCTGACGGACCAGATTGTCCTTTTCCTCAAGGCTGAGGTTGCCGCGTGCGCGCACATAGGCGATGGCCCGTTCGGGTTCGGTTTCTACAAAGAATTCAACACCTTTAGAATTGGCCCCAAAGTAACCAAACACCGAAACCACAAAGAATCCGATCGCTGCGATGGTCACAATCGGCATCACCGGATTGCCTGCGATCAGGTGGATAATCCAGCCAAACGGGGATCGTTTGTAACCGGCCTTAACCTTCTTCTTCTTTTGCTGTGGCCCAAGTGATCCGCCCGTGGCGGCCAGTGCGAAACAGCCCAGCAGCACGGCGATGGTGGCGCCGGCCATTTCGCCCCGCAGTAGCATCAGAATGCCGTTGAACAGGATAACCGCGCTTAGGACCATCAGGATCAGACGAATGCTCCAGTGTACCGATTTGCGCAGCCAGAGCGAAACCCTTCCAAGAATAGCCGACATCCGCCCTGCCACACCGCCGACAACCGGCAGGTAAACCAACGCCACAAGTAAGGACGCCGAAAGCACAAAAATCAGGGTGACAGGCAGATTGCCCATGAACTCCCCGGGAACACCGGGCCAGAACAGCATTGGTAAAAAGGCGCAAAGGGTGGTCGCAGTGGAAGAGACAATCGGCCAGAACATCCGTTTCGCCGCCGCCGTATAGGCGCGCATCGGGCCGACGCCACGGGTGATTTCCTTATCGGCGTATTCGACCACCACAATGGCCCCGTCCACCAGCATCCCGACCGCCAGAATAAGGCCGAACATCACGATGTTAGAGATAGAAATCCCCGCCACTGCCATGATTGCAAAGGACAACAGGAACGACGTGGGGATGGCAAAACCGACCAGCAGCGCAGAACGCACACCAAGCGCGGCGAGGACAACGATCATCACCAGCGCCACGGCTGTCAGCACGGAAGCTTCAAGCTGGCTGACCATATCGGCCACATTTGTGCTTTCGTCCATGGAATAGCTGACAGTGATACTGTCGCGCAGCTCTTGTGGCCATTCCGCCTGAGAGGCCTCTACAGTGTCGCGCACCAGTTGCACCGCGTTGATCAGATTGGTGCCTTTGCGCTTGACCACTTGCAGCGCCACGGTTGTCTGCCCGTTATAGCGTGCCGTGCCCACCTGATCTTCAAAGGTCAGACGGATTTCTGCGAGATCCCCGAGCGTGATCACCCGATCCCCGTTAACCTTAACCGGAAGGTTGTAAACATCCTGTGGCTCATCAAATGCGGACGGGATTTTGACCGAAAACGCACCATTGGCGGTTTCCACTTCACCAGCGGCGATCAGCTGGTTGTTGTTGGTAACGACATTGATCAGCTCGCCAGCGGTGACGTTGTAAGCCTCTAGTTTCAGCGGGTCGATCAACACCTCGAGCATTTCATCCCGATGGCCCGCCAGACCGGCCTCCAGCACGGGTGTCAGCGCTTCGACTTTATCCTGCAAGTCCTTGACAACACGCAGCAAAGTTCGTTCGGGAATGGCGCCGGACAGGGACACCACAAGCACCGGAAATTCCGAGAAGTTGATCTCGTTGATGGTGGGTTGGTCTGCGTCTTCGGGGAAATCGGCCTGCGCCTGATTAACCTTGTCGCGCACATCTGCGATGGTGGCGGACTTGTCCCAACCAAATTCAAACTCCAGCGCCACCCCGCCGTAATTTTCAGCGGCCGTGCCGGAAATTTTCTTTAACCCGTCCAGATCGCGCAGCTTGCTTTCCAGCGGTTTGACCAGCAGTTTTTCACTGTCCTCCGCCGAAATGCCGGGGAATTGGACAGAAACGAATAGGGCCGGAATGTCGATGTCCGGTTCGCCCTCTTTGGGTAGGTTAATGTAAGAAAACGTGCCCGCGCCAAGGGATAGGACGATCAGCGCAAAGATCATGCGTGCGCGGGCCGAGGCCCAATCGACGATACCGATCATGACGCATCCTTCTGATAGGTTACGGTCACGCGCCGCCCCGTCACGACGTATTCCTGCCCGACAATGATCACTTCGGCCTGTTCCGGCAAACCGCCGACCCAAACACCGTCAGGGCTTTCGTTAAGGATCGTGACCTGTTTGAACACCGCCGTTTCTCCGTCCACAATCCGCACGCCAAGTTGCCCTTGATCGTTCAGGGTAAGGGCGGATTGGGGCAGTAAATGTCCGGTTTCCCCGTGCAGCGCGATATAGATTTCAGCCGTGGAACCATCGCGGATCGACAGGTCTTCGTTAGGAACGGTCACTTCGACGCGGAAGGTGCGGGTCAGGGGATCGGCGCTGCGTGAAATAAAGGTCAGCTTGCCGCGGACTTCTTGTCCGCCAATCAGCCGCGCACCAGCCAGCCCCCCCACTGAAATGCGCTGCACCTGTTGTTCCGTGGCATAGCCCACCAGCTTGATCGGGTTCAACGCGATCACCCGCGCACAGGTGCCTCCGGTTTGCAGCAAGGCGCCAAATTCCGCGGTGTCGGATTCCAGCAGCCCAGAAAAAGGCGCGTGGATTTCCAGTTGCTCCAGCTCTTTTTTGGCCCGCTCGACCACCGCTTGGGCTGCCTGTAAGGCGGCCACCCGCGAAATGGCAGTGGTTTCGGACGCATACCCTTTTTGCACCAAACTGGCAGAAACATTGTTGTTGGCCTCAGCCTCGGCCAGACGCGCCTTGGCTTCGGACAGCGTGGCTTCTCGGGTGCCAGGATCCAGCTTACACAGCAGTTCCCCTTCACCCACCAGTGTACCGGCACGCAGGGGGGGCGATATTACCTGCCCGCTGGTCTCGGCTTTGACGTCAAGTAAGCGGAAAGCAGCCGTCTGCCCCCGCAACACAATGCCACGATCCACCGGCTGGGCTTGGGACTTTTGCACCAACACAGAAACCGGCGGCTTGTCCTCGATCCGTTGTTCAACAGTTTCTTCAGATGCCGGCTCGGGTTCTGCTCCGGCAAAGGCCAGCAGGGCGTCGCGCTCAAGAATGAGCATATAAGTAAAGGCACAGACGAGCGTGGCTGTCAGCAACGGGGTAAAACGCATGTAGAAACCTCTTTGCATCGCAGCACCCATTGCGCGGCGATTGGCGTAAATAAGCAGTGCTCTCTGAATAGGGGGGGGAACCCTTGCTGACAAGGCAAGGTTGTGCGTCAAGGGGCCATTTCTTATCCCGAACGGGCCAGTTGTTGCAAATGCGCCTTGGCAAACTTGCCTGCTTCGCAGTATTGTCCGCCCGAATTCGGGTCAGGAGACAACTGTGAGCGATAGCGATTCCTTTATTGAAGAAGTCACCGAGGAAGTTCGGCGCGACCAATTGTATAAATACGTCCGCAAATACGGCTGGATTGCTGTTTTGCTTGTGGTTGGTGCTGTCGGGGTGACCGGTTATCTGGAATGGCAAAAAGCGAGCCTTGCTTCGGATGCGCAGGCCCGTGGCGATCAGTTTGCGGCAGCGCTGGACGCTCCTGAACCCTCCGCCCGTGCTGATGCGCTGGCTGCACTCACGCCCGAGGCTGGTCCAGCAGCGGTTATTGTGGATTTGCGCCGTGCTGCAGAACTGGCAGAGGCCGGTGATATCGATGGCGCAGTTGCGGCCTATGATGCGGTTGCCAGCAGCGATGCCGGACCGATCTATACCGAACTGGCGCGGCTAAAATCCGTAATCCTTCAAGGAACTGCAATGGATGCCGCCGCGCGTCAGGCCGTGCTCGACGATTTGGCTGCACCCGGTGCGATCTATCGCCCGCTTGCATTGGAACAACAGGCAATCTCCGCGTTGGCCGCTGATGATAAAGACGCCGCAATCGCGCTTTATACCGAACTGGTGCAGGACAGCGAGGCCACAGACGCGCTGCGCAACCGTGCCTCTCAGGTTCTGGTCGCTTTGGGTGCGGAAATTCCGGCAACGTCCCAATTGCTTTCCGAGTAAAAAACGGCACAATCGCAGATACAACAGGATCAATCAAAGATCGGGGCCGAGCAAGTGGTAACCAGTCGTAAATTAACAAGAACAAGCAAATTCGGACGCGCGCTGACGATGTCTCTGCTGCTTGGAACTGCGCTTGTGGCCTGTTCCCAACAGGAACCGCCGCTGCCGGGCGAACGTCTTGACCTGCGTGAACCGTTCCTGCCCGAAGGGGCACAGGTGGAGCCGACGCGGGTTGACAAACTGGCCTTGCGCGCGCCTGCCGTGAACGCTGAATGGACCCATCGCAACGGATCTGCACAGCATTTGATCCGCCACCCTGCGCTTGGCCGCAGTCTTTCACGGGTCTGGAGCGTTGGGATCGGGGCTGGAAACAGCCGCAAGAACGCCATCACCGCCAGCCCTGTGATTGGCGGCGGACGTGTTTATTCCATAGATTCTGATGGATCCCTTCGGGCGTTCAGCCTGACCGGACAGTCGGTGTGGACCCGCGATCTGACCCCGCCAAACGAGAAAAAAGGCGAAGTATCGGGTGGTGGCGTGGTCTATGCCAATGGCGTGCTTGCGATCACCACCGGCCACGGCGAAGTGATCCTTGCGGATGCGACCACAGGCAACATCCGTTGGCGCCATCAGATGAATGGCGCAATTTCCAGCGATCCGCTGATCGTGGGGGACGTGGTGGTTGCCGTTGCCAGAAATAACGTGGCGATTGGTCTTAATATTTCCAACGGACGTTTGCTTTGGCAACAACTGAGCCCGGGCGATACATCCGGCATTGCAGGGGCGGGTGCGCCTGCGGCTGCTGGCAAACTGGCGGTTCTGCCGTTTGCTTCGGGTGAAATCGTCGGCGCGGTGACCAGCAACGGTCTGCGGGCTTGGTCCACGACTGTGACGGGCAGCAATAAAGGACAGGCGCGCAATCTCGTTTCTGACATTTCGGGCGATCCTGTGATTGACGGCACGACACTTTATGTGGCGAACCAGTCAGGCCGTCTTGCAGCCCTTGACCGGCGGTCGGGCGACAGGCTTTGGACCGCTAAAGACGGCTCTTATTCGCCAGTTTGGCCTGCGGGTGGCGCGGTCTTCATGATCACTGACAGTTTTGCTGTCAAACGGCTGAACGCATCGGACGGATCTGAGGTCTGGTCCGCAGAACTCCCTAATTTCAAAGCGGAACGGGACCGGCGCAAGAAAGCAACCTATGCCTACTTCGGTCCTGTTCTGGCCGGTGGCCAGCTTTGGGTCGCAGGCAGCGACGGGCTGTTGCGCAGCTATAATCCGGCTGATGGGACTTTGACGGGAACTGTCGATATTCCCGGTGGTGCAGCCTCTCAACCGGCTATTGCAGGTGGCAAATTCTACATCTTCTCGGCCAATGGCCAGTTGCACGCCTATCAATAAGCCTTTCCAAGAGGGTCATGATCCGTTAGAGCGCGGTTTCAACCCATACACAGGTTTCTAGTCATGTCTTTTACGCTGGCCATAGTCGGGCGTCCCAATGTTGGTAAATCCACCCTGTTCAACCGTCTGGTTGGACGCAAACTCGCACTGGTTGACGATCAACCGGGTGTGACGCGCGACCTGCGCGAAGGCGATGCCCGCCTCGGGCCACTGCGCTTTACGGTGATTGACACCGCCGGTCTGGAAGAAGCCACCGACGAAAGCCTTCAGGGCCGGATGCGGATGCTGACCGAACGGGCCGTGGAAATGGCTGACGTTTGCCTGTTCATGATGGACGCCCGCGCTGGTGTCATGCCCGCGGATCAGGTGTTTGCTGAAATCTTGCGCAAAAAATCCGCCCGCGTTATTCTTGGTGCGAATAAGGCTGAAGGCAAAGCTGGTGAAACCGGTTATTACGATGCGTTTTCGCTCGGCCTTGGGGAACCTGTGCAGCTGTCGGCTGAACACGGCGAGGGTATGGACGATCTGCTGCGCATGCTGGAGCCTTTCGCCAAAGAATTCGCGGAACGTCAGGTAGAGCCTGAAACCGACGTCGATGTCTCTGACATGCCCGAGGATTTTGAAGACGAGGATGTGGAGATTACCTACTCCGCCGCCAAACCTCTGCAAATCGCGGTTGTGGGACGCCCGAATGCGGGTAAGTCGACCCTGATTAATAAAATTCTCGGTCAGGATAAATTGCTGACCGGACCCGAAGCGGGCATCACCCGCGATGCGATTTCGACCAATGCGAATTGGGACGGGATTCCGTTCCGGATCTGGGACACGGCAGGCATGCGCAAGCGTGCCAAAGTGCAGGAGAAGCTGGAAAAACTCTCTGTGTCTGATGGTCTGCGCGCGGTTAAATTCTCTGAAGTGGTAGTTGTGCTGCTCGATGTGGATATTCCGTTCGAACAACAGGATCTGCGCATTGCCGACCTTGCTGAAAGGGAAGGCCGCGCTGTGGTGGTTGCGGTGAACAAATGGGATCTCGAAGACGAAAAACAGACCAAGCTGAAGGAACTCCGCGAAGCCTTCACCCGTCTGTTGCCCCAATTGCGCGGCGCACCGATGGTCACAGTTTCCGCGCGCACGGGCAAGGGTCTGGACCGTCTTCATGCCGCTATCCTAAGCGCGCATAAAGTCTGGAACCGTCGAATCAGCACCGCACGCCTGAACCGCTGGCTGACCCTGATGCTAGAGGCGCACCCGCCGCCCGCACCCGGTGGTCGCCGCATCCGCTTGCGGTATATGACTCAGGTGAAAACCCGTCCGCCAAGTTTCGTGATCATGTGCTCGCATCCTGATCTGGTGCCCGAAAGCTATAACCGCTATCTTATCAATGGCTTGCGGGCCGATCTTGACATGCCAGGAACGCCAATCCGCCTCTATATGCGCAGCCAGTCTGACAAGAACCCTTATCGGGACAAGAAGGAAAAGAAGGTCACGAAGCTGAACAAACACACCGAAGGCCGCTACCGCAAGGAAGCCGGACGGGGCGTTAAACCCAAGTCCTAAGCCTTTTAAAGCCAGCTTCTTCTGGCCCTGAAATATCCCCGCCGGAGGCTTCAAAACTTTCAGCCTGCGGCGGGGTTAATTGGCTGGCTCTGCCATATCTTCCGGCAGCAACGCCATGAATTCTTCGCGCAGGGCAAGCGCTGGCGTTGATCCGGTCCCACCCTTTAGCAGATTATCATGCTCGAACGGGTCGCTGCGATGATCGTACAGCTCCTCTGAGCCATCCCAATAGAAAATGTAACGATGGGTGCGGCTGCGCACGGAAAGCGCGGTTTGCGCCAGTCCGTCCTTGCTCTGCTGGGTCCAGACCGAACCCGCATACCCTCGCCACGCCGGATTTTCGCCTTTAACAAGCGGCATCAGATCCTGACCCGAAAATTGCGGCACGGGGGGCTGGCCTGCCGCTGACATCAGCGTTGGGGCAATATCGATCAGCGACACCGGTTCGTCATAGCGTGCCGGTGCAATATCCGGCCCCGCGATCATCAGGGGCACGCGCAAAGCCCGCTCCCACAGTGTAAATTTGTGAAAGGCCAGCTTTTCCCCCAGCTGATAGCCGTGATCGGACCAAAGCAGCAGGGTCGTGGTTTCCCACAGTCCCGTCGCGTCCATATGATCGAGCACCCGTCCAAGCAGATAATCCGCATAAGCGACAGAGGCGAGGTAGGCTTTGAGGAAGTCCTGATACTCACCCGTCCTGTTTACGATCCGGCGAAACTGGGCGCGGCTGTTGGCATAGGCTTTACCAGCTTCGGATAACCCCGATTGGGGCGCCTCGGCGGTTGGATCGAAACTGTTCTGCCCCAGACCTGGCGGATTGGCGACTGTATCAGGCAGCATGTCAAAGAACCGCTGCGGGACGACAAAGGGCAGGTGCGGACGGTACAGGCCCAAGGCCCAGAACTGCCCCTGACTGCCGCGCGTCATCCGTTCGATCATCGCACTGGTGTTCACATCGTCGTAAAGGTCATCCCTGTCAGGAATGGCCCCAAAATCAATCGACGGCCCGAATTTTCCGGTTTTCGCAAGGCGGCTGATGGGGGAGAACAGTTCGGAATTGCTTTGGGGGAAGCTGTCCCAATCCTCGTAATCGAATTGGGGTTTGTTGACGTGAAACACTTTGCCCAACCCGTGCGTTTCAAAACCGGCGCTGCGCATATGCCCGACAATGGACAGGCGTTTCCCCTTTGGATAATGGTGGTGCCACTTATGCTTGTTCTCATAAATACCTGTTTCCCAAGGGTTTTGCCCAAACAGCGCTGCGGTCCGCGCGGGCGAGCACGCAGGCGCCGGACTATAGGCTTGGGTAAAAACAGCGGCCCGTTTTGCCAGCCGTGACAGGTTCGGGGTAATCGCATCGGGATGCCCGCCAAGGGGTTCGATCCAGTCGTTCAAATCCTCGATCGAGAACAGCAGGATATTCTGGCGCGGCTTATCCACGGAAGGTTGTCTGCGATACAGGGATGGCAAAATCTTCGGGCAGCATCAACTGATGGGCCTCTCGCAGCGCGGCAAGTTCGGGGTCCTTGACAGCGGCAGGATCGGCCAGCAGGTTCACATGTTCAAACGGGTCGGCGCAGTGGTCGTAAAGCTCCTCTCCGCCGTCCCAGTACAGGATGTAACGGTGGGTGTGGGATCGCGCGGACATGGCGAGTTTTGGGCTGTCTGTCTTAAAATCGCGCCCCCAGACCGCCGCTGCATAGCCGCGCAGTTCCCCGTCGCTGTGATCAAGTGCGGGGGAGAGATCCTGCCCTTCAAACTGTTCAGGCGTCAAAAGCCCTGCGCGGGCAAAAAGGGTCGGGGCAATATCACAAAGCGACACGGGCTCGTTCACTTTTCCGGCCTCAATTCCGGCCCCTGCGAACATCAAAGGCACCCTCAGCGCTCTTTCCCACAGGGTGAACTTGCGGAAGGCCAGTTTCTCGCCCAACTGCCAGCCGTGATCAGACCAAAGCACCACCAGCGTGTTATCCCACAGGTTGCAGGCGTCCATCCGGTCGAGCACGTGCCCAAGCAGTTCATCGGCGTAATTGATCGAGGCGAGGTAAGCCTTCAGCAGGTCTTTGTATTCATCATTCCGCCCCAGAATCCGCCGTAACATCGCAGAATCATTCGCAATTGTTTTGCCAGACTCCGGCAGCGGATCGTGAAGCGAGGTGTTTGCGGGATCAAAGCGGTTCAGGCCCAACCCCGGTGGATCGGCAACTTCATCAGGGAAGCGGTCGAAATACTTTTGCTGCACAAGAAAGGGAAGATGCGGACGATACAGCCCGAGCGCCCAGAACTGGCCAATGGCACCGGGGTGCAGACGGTTCACCAGCCATTCGGTGTTGTGATCGTCGTATTGCAGGTGGCCTTCGTCAAGCGGACCAAAATCCGTGTAGGGGCCGACCTTGCCGGACTTGCGGGTTTTGCTGATCGGTTCAACCCCCTCGATCCGGATGTCATTGTAACTGGTCCAGTCGCTGTGATCGAAGTGCTTGGGTGCGACGTGGAAAACCTTGCCCGCGCCGTGTGTTTCAAACCCTGCATCACGGAATTGTCCTACAAGGGATTTGCGCGCGCCCGGTTCGAAATAATCGTGCCATTTGTGGTTGTTAGCATAGACGCCGGTGGACCACGGATGGCGGCCAAACAAGGTGGATGTGCGGCTGGGAGAGCAGGCTGGCGCCTCTGCGTAAGCGTTTTGGAACACCTGTGCGCGGGCGGCGAGTCGGGTCAGATTCGGGGTGATTGTGTCCGGATGACCGCCCAGCGGTTCGATCCAGTCGTTCAGGTCCTCAATCGACAGGAAGAGGATGTTTTTGACGTTTGATGTACTCACTACCATGCCTGCGGACTGTTTTCGGGCAGTCTGCTGGAAACGATCGCAAAAGGGAAGGGGGATTGCACCCCGACCTTGAGGTCTGTCAGATCAGGCGATGGGGTTCAGAGCAGCGCGACGAGGCGTGCGGCTTCCGTCGCACAGGATGTCAGTGCGCCGCGGTCTTCACCCGGGTAGAACCGCGCCCGTGTGGCGGTTGGCATCGGGGCCGGTTCAAAGCTGACAACCTTGCGTCCGCGTCCCGCACCTTCGGCCGCCCAACTGTCAAACAGGGCCTTCTGTGCCGCCTTAGAGGCGCCATAAGCCGCGAAGAATTTCTCTCCGGCGCGGGGGTCGTGGCAGTGTACAGCGGTGCCTTTGCGAGCTTCCAGCAATGGGTCGATGTTCACAATCAACTGCTGCGCCATGCGCACGTTGGTGTTGAACGTGTTGTCCCAGTCTTTCTGTGCCGCATGATTTGCGGGCGACAGGGGTGGTGCGTGGTTGATACAATGCACCCACAGATCCAGCCCGCCCCAACGCTCGTAAATAGAGATGCACAGGCGTTTGACTGCCTCTTCGTCTTTCACATCCAGCGGAACCAGCGTGGTGGTGCCGCCTTTGGCTTGGATTCGGTCATCCAGTTCTTCCAAAGCGCCGGTTGTACGGGCAAGCGCGATTACATGGTGGCCCTTTGCGGCCAAAGCTTCTGCCGTAGCAGCGCCCAGCCCGCGCGATGCGCCGGTAACGAGAGAAATAGGTTGGGTCACGTCTTACTCCGCCGCTTTCATCAGAAAGCCGTTTTCAATCTGGTCCACGGGTTTCACAGGATATTCACCGCTGAAACAGGCGTCACAATAGGCCGGAGACGCTTTGTCACGACCGGTTTCAACACCACAGGCGCGGTACAATCCATCGAGCGTGACAAACTTCAACGAGGCCACTTCCAGATGGTGGCGCATTTCTTCCTCGCTCATGGTGGCGGCGAGCAGTTTTTCTCGCTGCGGCGTATCCACGCCGTAGAAACAGGGCCAAGCTGTGGGGGGGGACGCAATGCGGAAGTGGACCTCGGCAGCGCCTGCATCCAGAATCATTTCCTTGATCTTGCGCGACGTCGTGCCCCGCACAACAGAGTCGTCTACCAGAATGACCCGCTTGCCTTTGATCAGCGCGCGGTTCACGTTCAGTTTCAGGCGCACACCCATGTTGCGGATCTGCTCTGTCGGTTCAATAAAGGTCCGACCCATATACTGGTTGCGAATGATACCCATCGCGTAAGGGATGCCGCTTTCCTGTGAAAAGCCGATAGCGGCAGGTGTGCCGGAATCCGGTACAGGACAGACGAGATCTGCCTCAACTGGCGCTTCCTTGGCCAGTTCCACACCGATCCGGCGGCGGGTCTCATAGACGGATTGGCCGCCGAGGATGCTGTCAGGACGGGAGAAGTAGACATGTTCAAAGATACAGGGGCGTGGTTTGGCTTTTTCGAAGGGATAAGAGCTTTCAATGCCGTTGGCCGAAGCGATGATCATCTCGCCCGGTTCCACTTCGCGGATGAATTCCGCGCCGATAATGTCAAGGGCACAGGTCTCGGATGACAGAACCCAACCGTCTGCCAGTTTGCCGAGCACCAAAGGCCGCACACCCAGCGCATCGCGCACACCGATCAGTTTGGTGCGGGTCTGGGCGATGACGGAAAACGCGCCTTCAACACGGCGCAGCGCGTCTTTCAGGCGTTCAGGCAGGGTGGATTGATAGGACCGTGCGATCAGGTGGATGATACATTCGCTGTCTGACGAAGACTGAAAGATCGACCCGCGCGAGATCAGTTCCTTGCGCAAGGATTCAGCATTTGTCAGGTTGCCGTTATGGGCAATCGCGCAACCACCAAGCGAGAACTCTCCGAAGAAGGGCTGCACATCGCGGATGGCGGTCTGGCCTTTGGAACCGGATGTAGAATATCGCACATGGCCAATGGAATTTGAACCGGGCAGGGTTTCCATCAGCGACGCTTTGGTGAAGTTATCGCGCACATAGCCAAAGCGCCGCGCGCTGTTAAAGCCGTGTTCCGCGTCATAGGCAACAATGCCTCCGGCTTCCTGCCCACGATGTTGCAAGGCGTGCAGCCCGAGGGCGACAAAATTGGCAGCGTCTTGAACGCCGATTACGCCGAATACGCCACACTCCTCTTTCAGTTTGTCGTCGTCAAATGGATGGGAAAGAAACGGCTTGGTCTGGCTCAGCATGGGGAGATTCCGAGATTGGCAGCAGGTAGGCAGGGTATAACCCGCAAGGTGCCAGACGTCTATGGCAGAGTGTTCATCAAAACGTCATACCAAATGTCGCAGCGCACAGCGTGACGCGAACATAAAAACGCGCGCCAGTGGACCCACGGCGCGCGTTTTGAAATTGGCTTGCAGGACCGACGCCCTGCAAGGAATGCTTAGGTTTCAGAGCTGTTGTCAGTGGCCGGTGGCGTGGTGATGCCCGTGTCGGACGGACCGTCCGAAACGCCGCCGCAGGTGCCAACAAAGGACTCGTAACGGTCTTGCAGCCAAGTCGGCACTTCGGTTGGCAGCATCTCGGCCAGTCGGGCCTGACTGTCAGACAGAACCGCGCGGGATTTGCTGTTTTCAACGATCTCCAGACGATCACCGGCAGGGAAGATGTTGTCGTATAATATGAAGGCAATCAGCACCAACAACAGCCCCCGTGCCACGCCAAACAGGAACCCGATTCCCTGATCCACGCCGCCAATGGCCGATTGTTGGATCATGCCGGAAAACAGCGGCGTGAAGATGGAGACGACGATCAACGCAACCGCAAAGATAATCGCGAAGGCGACTATCAGGGACAACACGCAAGACCCGCCGATAATATCGGAAACAACCGGTATTTCCTTCACCAGAGGTTCCACCTGCGGTGTGAGGACATAGGCCACCACAGCGGCGATGATCCATCCAGCGATAGACAGGACTTCGCGTACAAAGCCGCGCGAGTAGGCCAGTATGGCCGAAATTAGAACAACGACAGCAACGCCGCCGTCTACCAGTGTGAAACCTTCCATGGTATCCTCTTCTTCAGGCCTCTATGTCGCCAAAACAATCAGCGATAAACGTAGCCACATCATTCACTTTTTTTAACGTCATGCCAGATGTGCTGGCAAGTTTCATACGGGATGGCGCAAACGCGCCACTAAACCCGAGTTTCATCGCCTCTTTCAGACGGGCTTCGGCCTGCGAAATAGGGCGCAAGCCACCAGACAGGCTGATTTCTCCGAAAACCACCAGATCGCCCGGAAGGCTGGTGTCTTGACGAGCAGAAATCAGTGCCGCCGCCACAGCAAGGTCGGCAGCGGGTTCGGAAATCCGCATCCCGCCTGCCACGTTGAGATATACGTCCATCCCCGCAAAGGACAAACCTGCGCGGGATTCCAGCACGGCGAGGATCATGGAGAGACGCCCGCTGTCCCAGCCCACCACCGTGCGACGTGCATTGGCGAGCGCGGATTGCGCGACGAGCGCCTGAATTTCCACCAGCAAAGGGCGCGTGCCCTCAATTCCGGCGAAAACCACCGATCCGGGGGCCGGTTTTTCACGATCCGACAGGAACAGTGCGGACGGGTTGGTGACTTCTTCCAGCCCCGCACCGGTCATCTGGAACACGCCGATCTCATCCGCGGGACCAAAGCGGTTCTTTACAGCGCGCAAGATGCGGAACTGGTGGCCGCGTTCGCCCTCAAAATAAAGGACCGTATCCACCATGTGTTCCACCACACGCGGACCAGCGATCTGGCCCTCTTTGGTGACGTGGCCCACAAGGATCACCGCCACACCGCGGCTTTTGGCAAATGTGGTCAGTTCATGGGCAACGGCGCGGACCTGTGACACAGACCCTGGCGCACTGTCGATGTGATCCGCCCACATGGTCTGGATCGAATCAATCACCACCAGATCGGGCTTCTCCGCCTCCAGTGTTGTCAGGATGTCCCGCAAGTTGGTTTCGGACGCAAGCTGCACCGGAGCCTTGGTCAGGCCGAGCCGCTGTGCCCGCATTCTGATCTGGCTGGCGGCTTCCTCGCCCGAAACATAAATCGCTTTCTTGCCGGTCATGGCGAACCGCGCCGTGGCCTGAAGCAGAAGGGTGGATTTCCCGATTCCCGGATCGCCCCCCACCAGAATAGCCGAGGCAGGGACCAAACCGCCGCCCAGCACACGGTCCAGTTCCTCTATGCCGCAATTCGCGCGGGGAAGTGGAGCGTCTTTGGTAGTGAGGTCGGACAATTCGATCCGGCGGCCCTTGGTGGCGCCGATGGTTTTGCCTTTGGGACCAGCGGCCAGCGGAGCTTGTTCCTGAATGGAATTCCATTCGCCACACGCATCACAGCGCCCCGCCCATTTTTTGTGGGAGGCACCGCAGGCAGAGCAGGAAAAAGCGAGAGTTTGTTTGGCCATGGGCGCAGATAGGCCAAAGGGGGTGCAAGGATCAAGCTCTTTGATCGGGGTCCTGCGATTTGTCGATAAGGGTGATGGCGTAAGAGCCGAGCACGCAGGCAGTAAAGAGGTATAATCCCCAGCCGGTTTCAAGACGCCCGACGCCAATTCCTTTGGCTGCAACGATGTAAATCGCGATGAGAAATACATCCGCCATCGCAAGGCGGCCAAGGGTGGTCAGGACCGGCTTAAGGCGGGGCGACATCAGGTTGAACTGTATCAGTGCTGTGCCGATCACCTTAGCAAGCGGCGCCACCAGTGCGAGTAAAGTGACAAGAAGCGCGAGGAAGACGTCCTTCTCCCACAACGCCTGAAGGCCGGAGATCACGCTGATTTCATCAAGCGCAAAGAACGGCAGCAATCCCGCCCGCAGCAGTGGTGCGAACCATGCGACGGGGAAGAGGATTAGAAGGCAGAGGTTGGCGGCTTTGAGCATCGGTGCCACTGGCGGCTGGGGACGGGTGAGTATTTAGGGAACATTGAAGCGGATTAGCGCACGGCTTCAATCGGGCCTTCGGCGCGGGCGTTTATGAACTGGTCAAGGTAGGGATCGCCGCTGCTGTCCATTTCGGATACTGGGCCGGTCCATTGGACAACCCCTTCGTGGAGCATGGCAACTTTATCGGCAATGGCGCGGACGGATGACATATCGTGGGTGATGGTCATGGCGGTTGCGCCCATTTCGACGACGATTTCGCGGATCAGTTCGTTGATCACCCCTGACATGATCGGGTCGAGTCCGGTGGTGGGTTCGTCAAAGAAGATGATGTCCGGTTCCGCAGCAATGGCGCGGGCGAGGCCGACACGTTTTTGCATGCCGCCTGAAAGTTCGGCAGGGAACTGGTCTGCAACTTCGGGTTTCAGTCCCACGCGGCGCAGCTTTTCGATGGCCACGTCGCGCGCGTCGGATTTGGACAGTTTGCCTTTGCCGCGCAGCAGACGGAAAGCCACATTTTGCCAGACCGAGAGACTGTCAAACAGGGCACCGCCCTGAAACAACATACCGAACTGGGCCAGAAACGCATCGCGGTCGCCTTCGGTTGTGTCAGCCCCGTTCACAAGGATCTGGCCGCTGTCCGGTTGCACAAGACCGAGCACGGATTTCAGCGCAACCGATTTTCCGGTGCCCGATCCGCCAATGATCACCATGCTTTCGCCCTGTTCGATGGTAAGGTTAACACCGCGCAGGACGTGGTTGTTTCCAAATGATTTTTTGACGTTGATAAGCTGTATCATGAGGTGAAGAATATCTCTGTCAGAAGGTAGTTGGCAGCAAGGATCAGCACGCTGGCGCTGACTACGGCGTTAGTTGTGGCACGGCCCACACCCTGCGCACCGCGGCCCGAGTTATAGCCGTGGTAGCACCCCATCAGCGCGACGATGAACCCGAAGGCGGCGGCTTTGACTAGGCCCGAGAAAATGTCTTCGAACTCCAGAAAGCTCCACGTGTTGTTGATGTATGTGGCGGCGTTAAAGTCCAGCCGTTGTGTGCCCACCAAAAAGCCGCCCATGATGCCAATCACATCCCCGATAAAGGCAAGGATCGGCATTGCGATGGTCGCGGCGAGCACGCGGGGCACCACCAGATATTTCATCGGGTTTGTGGACAGAGTTGTCAGCGCGTCGATCTGTTCAGTCACGCGCATGGTACCAAGTTCTGCAGCAATAGAGGAAGAGACCCGACCCGCAACCATCAAACCGCTAAGCACAGGGCCGAGTTCACGCACCATCGCGATGGCCACCACGGACGGGACCACAGCCTCGGCGCTGAAACGCGCACCGCCGGAATAGATTTGCAAGGCCAGCGCCCCGCCAGTGAACAGGGCCGTCAAACCCACAACAGGCAGAGAGAAGTAACCGATGTGCAGCAGTTGTCGGCCAAATTCCGCCAGATAAAAGGGCGGGCGCAGCAGGTGGCTGATGGTCAGAACGGCAAACATGGCAATGCGCCCGATTGCAGCGCAAAGGCCCAGCACGGAACGCCCGATACTGCCCAGAAATGCGTCTAGGAATGTAAGTGCCTGCATAATCTACCCTTTTTTACGCTTCTTACCGGTTTCAGGCTTAAAATCCTGCCGGATTTGCGAGTCAGCGATGCTGTTTCACCCCTTGTAGACGCGATTGTAACGCGCGCCAAGAGAGGTGAGGATTTCATAGCCAATGGTACCTGCGGCATCAGCGAGGTGATCGACGGTTTGCGTATCGTTCAGCAGGTCAAGGTGATCGGGAACGTGATCTAGGTCCGTTACATCCACGGTGATGAGGTCCATAGAAACGCGGCCGATCAACGGGCAAGGGGTGTCACCGGCGTAAAGGTTCAGGGTGCCGTTGCCGATGCCGCGGATCAGGCCGTCTGCATAGCCGGATGCAATCGTGGCGACCTTGCTGTCGCGCTGTGCAGTCCAGTTTGCGCCATAGCCGACGGTTTCGCCTTCCCGCACTGTTCTTGTCTGGATCACGGGGATCGACAGGCGCACCACCGCTTTGGCGTCTACGAAAGGGGCACCGCCGTAAAGACCTACGCCCGGACGGTTCAGATCGAAGTGATAATCAGCCCCCAGCAGCGTGCCACCGGTCGCGGAGAGCGATTTGCGTGCGGTCAAGCCTTCCGTCATGGCGCGAAAGCAATCCAGCTGCGCCTTGTTTTGGGGGTGCTCCGGTTCATCAGCACAGGCCAGATGGGACATAACGAGTTTGGGGCCGGCGCCAGTGATCTGATCTTTGAGGGCAGCGAATTCTTCGGGTTCCATACCAAGCCGGTTCATCCCAGAATCAAGTTGGATGCCAAAGGGTTTGGCACTTGGGAGGAACTGATAAACCTGTTCAGGAGAGTTCAGCAGCGGGATCAGGTCGTGGGAGTTAAGAAGCGCGGCATCTTCACCGCAACAGCCTGAAAAGACATAGATTTCTGGCTCCGCACCAACAGCCTTGCGGACGGCGACGCCTTCTTCGGCTACGGCAACAAAGAATGTTTTTGCCCCACCTTTCGCCAGTGCAGCTGCGACCCGTCCCGCGTCCAGTCCATAACCGTCCGCTTTCACCACGGCAGCGGTTTCAACGGCATCTGCCGACACAGCGTCGAGCGCGCGCCAGTTTTCGACTAGGGAGTTCAGATCAATCGTAAGTGTCGCTACAGCCATGGCGTGTTCCTTTTATCTTGATTTGTAGGGACACCAGAGCCTTGCAGAGGTCAAGAGGATTTAAACCTGTGCGGTTGCGACACAGACGAAAGGACCCCCCCAAGCCTGTGATTTAACCTTAATATTCTTCTTCGCGGTCTCTTTGCCAAGGTTTGGCGAGATCGCTAAAGCGGGTGAAACGGCCCTCAAATGCCAGATCGACAGACCCGATAGGACCGTGACGCTGCTTGCCGATGATCACTTCGGCCTTTCCCATCAGGTCTTCCATTTCGGCCTGCCAAGTCATCATTTTCTCGGCCTCATGCTCTGCCGGTTTTTCCCGTTCCTTATAATATTCGCCGCGGTACACGAACATGACACAGTCCGCATCCTGCTCGATCGAGCCGGATTCCCGAAGGTCTGAAAGTTGCGGGCGTTTATCGTCGCGGCTTTCCACCTGACGGGACAACTGGGACAGGGCGATCACGGGGATGTCCAGTTCCTTGGCGATGGCTTTCATGCCTTGGGTGATCTCGGATACCTCGTTCACGCGGCTGTCTTTGGCGGTGGCGGGGCGGACAAGCTGCAAATAGTCGATGATCAGCACATCGAGCCCGTGGGTTCGTTTCAAGCGGCGGGCACGGGCGGCAAGCTGGGAAATCGGCAGGGCGGCGGTGTCGTCGATGAACAGCGGACAGTTTTCGAGGCTTTTCGCGGCTTCAACAAAGCGGCGGAACTCTTCCTCTGTCATGTCACCGGCGCGGATCTTGTGGGATTCGACCTCGGATGCTTCGGACAGAATACGCGCCGCCAGCTGTTCGGCGGACATCTCAAGCGAATAGAACCCGACAACGCCCCCTTCAATCGCGCCTTCTTTGCCATCGGGTGTGATGCCCTTCTTATAGGCTTTGGCGATGTTATAGGCGATGTTGGTCGCCAGCGAGGTTTTCCCCATAGAGGGGCGTCCGGCAAGGATCAGAAGGTCGGATTTATGCAAGCCGCCTAGCTTGCCATCCATATCCCTCAGCCCGGTGGAAATACCCGCAAGCCCGCCGTCCCGCTGATAGGCAGTGTTGGCCACATTGACCGCTTCGGTCACGGCTTTCAGAAAGGACTGGAAGCCGCTGTCCACGCTACCCTGTTCGCCAAGCGCATAAAGCCGCTGTTCCGCAGCGACGATCTGCTCTTTTGGTTCGTCGTCAACGCTGATTTCTGTGGCTTTGGCGCTGATTTCTTCACCAATCGCGATCAGGTCGCGCCGGATCGCCATATCATAGATCATCTGCGCATAATCCCGCGCTGCAAACACCGACATAGAAGCCCCTGCAAGACGAACCAGATACGCCGGACCGCCCAGTTCGGCGAGGCCGGGATCATCCTCTAGGAAAGCTTTGATCGTCACCGGAGAGGCGAGCGCGTTCTTCTGGATGCGGCGCGCGATTACTTCGAAGATACGACCGTGGACCGGATCAAAGAAGTGGGATTCGTTCACCAGCGATGCCACACGGTCATAGACTTCGTTGTTGACCAGCAAAGCCCCGAGAAGCGCCTGTTCTGCCTCAATGGAATGGGGCAGCGGGCTGGATTTCTCGCCTGTGTCAGGGGTTGGGCCGGGTTCCGGTATTGCTGCGATTCCGCTCATCTCGTCCTCTTGTTCTGATTGTCTGCAATGTGGGATATTGGCCGACAAATGGCAATCTGGAAAACACGGCGGGTTGCTTGTGGATAAGGCGAAAAAAGCGGTTGGATCGGCTGGCTTATGCAGGGAAATTCACAGCGAAAAATAATTCTGCGTGAAATGGGCTCCCACAAAATATAGTGGAAAACTTTTGTATCTATACAATTCGTGCTAGGCTTTTTCTATGAGGACTCGAATCGGGTGTGGATTGTCTGCGTGCAAATCCTCGTCTCGGTGATGCGGAAGCTGATCCGATTTTTGTGCGTCGGCCACCCAACATTGCTAATTTCGGTTAGACTCGGACTGTGGTTCTTTTAACTGCCTCATGACTGTCCTTCCCTCCGAGGTCGGCGGTCATTCATCAGGTGCACTTACCCGGCTGCTACGGCAGCCGGGTTTTTTATTGGGTAACTGTCTTTAGGACGCAGACCAGTACAGCGGAAAGCCCGGATCGAACAGGGTTACGGGGCCTTCACCGGTTTCTATCGTCTTGGGATAGGCGACCGGAGAGTCCTGTTTTGTCAGGGTCATAGTCCCTTCGTTCACCGGTAGCTTGTAATAGGCCGGACCGTTCAGCGACGCAAACGCCTCCAGATTGTCGAGCCGGTTTTCTTCTTCAAATACATGGGCGAGACAGGCCATCGTGTTGGTCGCAGAAAATACGCCAGCACAGCCGCAATCACACAGCTTGTTCGGGTCGGTATGGGGCGCGGAATCCGTGCCAAGGAAGAAGCGTTCGTCCCCCGAAGTCGCCGCACTGCGCAGGGCAAGACGATGTTCTTCGCGTTTCGCAACAGGCAGACAGTAGTAATGGGGCTTGATGCCACCCACCAACAAGTGATTCCGGTTGATGATCAGATGGTGCGTGGTGATCGTACCGGCGAGGTTTTCCTCTGCCTCGCTGATGTAATCAATCCCGTCGCTGGTGGTCACATGTTCCATTACCACTCGCAATTCGGGCAAGCGGCGGCGCAGGGGATCAAGTTTCGTGTCGATGAACACGGCCTCGCGGTCAAAAATATCCACATCCGCATCGGTGACTTCACCGTGGACGCACATCGGCAGGCCGATTTCGGCCATTTTTTCGAGAACCGGCATCGCCTTGTTGATGTCTTTCACACCGGAGGCGGAGTTGGTCGTTGCGCCAGCCGGATAGAGTTTCACCGCGTGGATCAGCCCGTCTGCATAGGCCGCAGCAACATCTGCCGGATCAGTGGTTTCGGTCAGGTAAAGCGTCATCAGCGGCTGGAAATCGCTGCCTGCGGGCAGAGCGGCGAGGATGCGGTCCTTATAGGCGGCGGCGTCCTTGGCTGTCACCACGGGTGGCACGAGGTTCGGCATCACAATCGCACGGGCGAAATCGCGGGACGTTTCGGGCAGCACGCCGCGCAACATATCCCCGTCGCGCAAATGCAGGTGCCAGTCGTCGGGGCGGCGGATGGTTAGGCTGGTCATGGGAGGTTGCTCCTGTGTTGTTGCTTGCTGATACAAAACTGAACGGGCGGTGGGCAAGGAGTTTTGGGGCCAATTGGTGATGTCGGCGGTTCGCTGAGTATTTCTGGAACATTGAATTGCACCGGAGTGACGTAATGTCGGGATGATTTGGCTTGTTTCCGCGCACAGAGCTTGCTAGCGATTGGCTATTCTCAGGGCGGGGTGCAATTCCCCACCGGCGGTTACAGCCCGCGAGCCTGTCACAGGGCAGATACCGGTGAAATTCCGGAGCCGACGGTATAGTCCGGATGGAAGAGAATGGAGCTGTGTTCCCGTTGGGGGCATGGGTCTGAACGCTCTGGGTCTTGTCTTGTTGAAGGAAAGGATCAGAGCAATGACAAAACCCGCTAAAATCGCTTTTATCAAAGCCCGCTGGCATGCGGATATCGTGGATCGCGCCTATGAAGGCTTTCTGGCAGAAATGCCCGATGCGGAGGTGAAGCCCTTCGATGTGCCCGGCGCGTTTGAAATGCCGTTTCTGGCCAAAAAACTGGCCGAGACTGGCGAATTTGATGCTGTTGTCGCCGCCGCGCTGGTTGTGGATGGCGGTATCTACCGCCACGATTTCGTTGCCGCTGCTGTTGTGGACGGGTTGATGCGCGCGCAGATGGACACGGGTGTGCCTGTGTTTTCCGTCAGTCTGACGCCGCATCATTATCAGGAAACTGCCGAGCACGAGACCTTTTACAAGGCCCATTTCGTCAAAAAAGGTGCCGAGGCCGCAGGTGCGGTCAAATCGGTTCTGGCGATGTAATCTTTGCCAACGGGCGGCGCGTTTATTTGCGCGCTGCCTCCATTGCGGGGACCAGTTTTTCGCGGATGATGCGCTGTGTCACCGGACCGGCGGTGCGCATCAGGATCGTACCGTCTGCATCCAGCAAAAAGGTCTCTGGCACCCCGTAAACACCCCATTCCAGCGCTGCACGTCCGTCAACCGATGACGCGCCCACATAGGGATTGCCCAGCTCTTCGAGGAAGGCCAGCGCGTTTTTTGGGTTGTCTTTGTAATTAAGCCCGATCACCGGCATCCCGTTATCGGCAAGTTCGGTCAGGTTCGGGTGTTCCACGCGGCAGGGGCCACACCAGCTCGCCCAGAAATTAACCAGTTTAAAGTCTCCGCTGCGCAGCAGTTCTTCGGTGGCAGGTGGCAGATCGCCGAGCGGTTCAGCTTGCAGGGGCGGGGCCTGCTTGCCGATCATGGTAGAGGGCAGCGCATTGGGATCGGACCGGTTAAGCCCCAACAGGAAAGTTGCAGCAATCGTGAGAAACAGCACGGGCGGCAGCACCACCCACGGAGAAATGCGGCTCATTTTCGGGTCTTTCGTTCGGCGTCTTCCAGTATCTTGCGGGCTTTTGCCGACTGGCGCAGGCTTATCACCACCAACCCGCCGAGCAGCAGGAGGGCGATCACATAGGCCGACAGCACGTCGCTGGCATATTTTCCGAGATCTGGGATCATCTTGTGGCCTCTCGTGCCAGAACAGCGCGGCTGCGGCGTAGTCTGATGTGCATGCGCGTGCGCAGCAAAACAAGTGTGATAAACAGGGTAATAAAGCCAACGATGCAGATCAGAAGCGGATAGTAATAGCTGCCGTCAATCGGGCTTTCCTTGGTTGCGGTCAGTGTTGCGCCCTGATGCAGCCCCTGATTCCACAGGTTCACCGCATAGCGCGACAGCAGCGCGAAAACCGAGCCGACCATGCACAGGATAGAGGTCAGGTCTGCGGCAGTATCGTCATCTTCAACCGCTTGCCACAGGGCGAGATAGCCGAGGTAAAAGACGAAGAGGATCATAAAAGACGTCAGACGCGGGTCCCACGCCCAGTACGTGCCCCACATTGGCTTGCCCCAGATTGCGCCGGTGAACAGGGCAATCAGCGTCATCGTAATGCCAATCGGAGCAGCTGCGCGTGCGGCCAGTGCAGAGACATGGTGCCGGCGCACCAGCCAGACCAGTGAAGCCACCAGCATCATCAGCCAGATGTTGATCGCCATGAGCGCGGCAGGCACATGCAGGAAGATAATCTTGACGGTGGACCCTTGTTTGTAATCGTCCGCTGTGAAGAAGAAGCCCCAGACTAGACCGGTCAGCAGCAGCGAGGCGGAGAGCAGAGTGGCGAACGGCAATACACGGCCCGAGAGAGCCATGAATTTAACCGGATTTGCATATTCCCAGATCGACATAGCCGCGTGTGTAACGGGTTTTTGGGAACACGCCAATGGACATCGGGTCACAGGTTCGTAACCGGTCCGATGCCCTTGGCCGTGGAGGCTTGGATCAGTAGCGGCCGATCTCTACGCGGGTCGAACCGAGCGACTTATTCTTGCCGGTCATCGCGAAGACATCAGCAAAGTACATGTGGCCTTTTCCGCCGGAACACGGGGGGAGATAGCCTTTGGAAGCGTATTTCCCACTGCTGCGGGCTTTGGAGGCGATGAAAATACCGTTTGGCAGTTTTTTCACATTGGCCGGAATTGCAGGAAGCTGCGCTTTGGAGCCTTTGACCGGAAATCCGATCGCCCCGTGACCACCTTTGGTTGATAGGGGTTTGTAGTCACGGTCGTTGTATTGTACCAGCACCCACTGTGTTCCAGCGGGCAAGCCGCTGATCACCATAGGCGGAGTGGCGCCATTTCCCCCGAACAGTTTGCACTGTTGGCCAGCAGGTACTTTCTTACCGTTCCAGCCACCGGCGAGCTTCACTTTGAAGTCGGCAGAGAACGCGGGCGCAGCGGCCAAAGACAGGGCAGCGGTCATAAGAATGGTGCGGAAAGGTGGCATGATAAATTCCTTTTATTCGGTCTAAATAACACATTCTTTATAACAGGATTGTGGCTGCTGGCTCAACGCATATTCGCGCGTAGAGCCATTGCAGCCGCTGCTGGGATCAGGGCCAGTGTCAGAAGGGTCAGGCCACAGAGCAGGGCCAGTGACGGAGTTGGATTTTGGCCGGTGACCGCCCGTGTAACGACGTGCGCCCCGAGAATCAGGGTGGGGATATAAAGTGGCAGCACCAACAGTGACAACAACAGGCCGCCCCGTTTTATGCCGACCGTAATCGCTGCACCAAAGGTGCCGATGAAGGACAGGGACACCGTGCCTACGCCAAGGCTCGCGATCAACCAGACGTAGCCAATCGACGGCAGGCCGAGCAGATAGCCAAGCGGGGCGCTGGCGAGCGTCAGGGGCAGTCCCGTGGTAATCCAGTGGGCGGCGGCTTTGGCGCTGACCAGCCCTGTGAGCGGGATCGGAGAGGTGGCAAGCGCTTCCAGCGTGCCGTCCTCTGCATCCAGCTGGAACACGCGGTCAAGGGACAGCAAGCAGGCCAGCAGCGCCCCGATCCACAAGATCCCCGGCGCAATCCGCGCCAGCACCGCACGGTCTGGGCCGATGCCAAAGGGAACAAACATCACGAGGATCAGAAAAAACGCCAGCGCCAGACCAAAGCCGCCGCCAGAGCGGACGGCCAGCAGGATGTCCCGTTTGAACAGCGCCAGCATCAGTAAGCCCCTTGTAAGAACGGATCGGCTTCTTCGTCCGCTGTTCTGTCCTGCCTTGCAGCGAAATCGGCCACATTCAGGGTGCGCGCTTGGGGCAGGGCTATATCCAGATGGGTTGAGATGATCGCGATGCCGCCTCCGTTGCAATGGGCTTGCAGGGTGTCGGTGAAACGGGCGACGTGATCAGCATCAAGCGCAGTTGTCGGTTCGTCGAGTAACCAGATTTTGCGACCCGATACATGCAACCGCGCAAGGCCAAGCCGCCGCTTCTGTCCGGCGGACAGGGTGGCGGCGGGGCGGTCTGCCAGTTCGTCCAGATCAAAGCTATTGAGGGTGTCTTGCGGCGCGTTTTGATAGATGCCTTGCCAGAATGTCAGATTTTCAGCCACGGTCAGCTGCGGTTTCACCGCATCAAGGTGGCCGGTATAAACCAGATCCTCGGGTGCGGTGGACAGCGCGCCACGGGGCGCGGGGCTAAGCCCTGCCAATGTGCGCAAAAGCGTGGTTTTGCCCGCACCGTTTGGGCCGCGCAGGATCAGACAATCGCCCGCGTCTAGCGCGAAGGATACCCCGCTTAGCACGCGTCTTTGCCCGCGCAGGCAGTCTAGATCGGTGACTGTCATCATGGGCGAAGCCTTACGGCAATTGACAACGGGGGGGAAGAGACCAAAGGGCGCAGGCTAAAGCAGCCCCCATTTGCGGAACAGCCAGACCAGCAGGCCGCCCATTACCACCAAACCGATGGTGACAAGGGCAAAGGCGCTCGGGTTTTCGGTGCCTGGAATGCCGCCCACATTAATCCCGAGCAATCCGGTGATCAGGCCAAGAGGCAGGAAGATCGCCGCCACTGATGACAGGATGAACATTTGGCGGTTCATGGTTTCAGACCGTTTGTCGAGAATCTGATCGTGTACCACCTGTGCGCGGTCGCGGATCGCGTCGAGTTCTTCGGACAAAAGGGTAATCCGCTCCGTCGCTTCGCGCAGGCGGGCGAGGTCGGCGTCTGACAGCCAGTTAAAGTCCTCAATCAATAAGGTCGTGAGCGCATCCCTTTGCGGCATCATATAGCGGCGCAGGGTAATCGCGGCGCGGCGGATTTCCCCGAGGCTGCTGCGGTCGGGCAGGGTGCCTTCGTCCAGAAGGGTTTCCTCTATCCCGTCTAGCTGCTCGTTCAATTCGGACACTGTCGGTTCTGCACGATCCGCAAGCCGCTGGGTCAGCCGCCCGAGAAAATCACCCGGAGAATGGGCGGTGGGGCCGCTGGCAGCGGATGTCTGGATGTCTTCCAGCGCGCGCAGCCGCCGTTGTGCGTAACTGATGATGCAATGTTGCGTGACCCACAGCCGGATGGACACCATATCCTCGGCCCGTGCGCCTTCGTTCAGGTTCACACCGCGCAGGATAATCACCGCGCCGTTGCCGTGGGGAGTACAGCGGGGGCGGGTATCCTCTGCACTGATCGCGGCTTCGATCATCGGGGGCAGATCGGCCTTTGCCAGCCAAAGGGGGGTAGCAGGATCATCCTTGACCAGATGCACCCAGAGAAACCCGCTGTCTGGGATAGCAGGCGTCGTATTCAGGTCTAGCGCGACAGCCGCGCCGGACCCGTCAAACAGGAAGGCGCAACTGGTGTGAGGGGCGGGGGCATTTGTCGGGGTGTTCATTGAATGACATTGCCCGTCCGGCAGTGCGATGTCATCCTTAAAATCAGACGCGCTGAGCAGGTTGAGCCAGCCCAAACCCGTGTAAAATAATCAAGAACTACTTTCGCCAGAGTGGTCGGCGGTTTATTGTGCACAATTGTATACCGGAACCCTTGCAGGACTCAGCAAAATGGTGCATTGACGGGCCAGCCAGTTCTATACATCCAGTTTCGGAGGACCAATATGACCGTATCCGTCGGCAACGATACCAGCAAAACCCGCAAAACCCTCAGCGTTGATGGCGTTTCTGTGGACTATTACTCAATTCCTGCGGCGCAAGAAGCCGGTCTCGGGGATTTCACCAATCTGCCAGCTGCGTTGAAGGTTGTTCTGGAAAACATGCTGCGCTTTGAAGATGACGGGCGCACGGTTTCTGTGGACGACATCAAAGCATTCGCAAAATGGGGCGCGAACGGCGGGAAAAACCCGCGTGAGATCGCCTACCGTCCGGCCCGCGTTCTGATGCAGGACTTCACCGGTGTTCCGGCGGTTGTGGATCTGGCAGCAATGCGTGACGGGATCGTTGCACTGGGTGGTGACGCGGAACAAATTAACCCGCTGAACCCGGTTGATCTGGTCATCGACCACTCGGTTATGATCGACGAATTTGGCAACCCGCGGGCGTTCCAGATGAACGTGGACCGCGAATACGAACGCAACATGGAGCGTTATACCTTCCTGAAATGGGGCCAAAGCGCGTTTAACAACTTCCGCGTTGTACCACCGGGCACAGGCATCTGCCACCAGGTAAACCTTGAGTATTTGTCCCAAACTGTTTGGACTGACACAGACCAAGACGGCGTGGAAGTGGCCTATCCTGACACGCTCGTCGGGACAGACAGCCACACAACAATGGTGAACGGCGCGGCTGTTCTGGGTTGGGGCGTTGGCGGGATCGAAGCCGAAGCAGCCATGCTCGGCCAACCGATTTCCATGCTGATCCCTGAAGTTGTCGGGTTCGAACTGACCGGCGCGATGCTGGAAGGCACAACCGGGACTGACCTTGTGCTCAAAGTTGTTGAGATGCTGCGCGAAAAAGGCGTTGTCGGCAAATTTGTCGAATTCTACGGCTCCGGTCTGGATAAACTGCCACTGGCTGACCGCGCGACCATTGCGAACATGGCACCGGAATACGGCGCGACCTGTGGTTTCTTCCCGATCGATGCAGAAACCCTGCGTTACCTGCGCACAACCGGTCGAGATGAGGCGCGCATCAAGCTGGTCGAAGCCTACGCCAAGGAAAACGGCATGTGGCGCGACGCGGATTACGCACCGATCTACACCGACACGCTGTCCCTTGATATGGGCACTATCGTTCCGGCGATTTCCGGTCCGAAACGCCCGCAAGACTACATTGCACTGAACAAGGCGAGCACAACCTTCACCCAGTATGTGAAGGGCGAGCGGTCAGCAAAAGACACCAGCGAGCGTTCGGAAGTGCGTTGGGAAGGTGAGGGCGGACAGCCAGAGCCACAGGATATTCCAGGTGATGAAGGCCACCACCAACGCGGCTATGTCGCCACTGAAGATGGTAACTACCAGCTGCATGACGGGTCTATCGTAATTGCGTCCATCACATCCTGTACCAACACATCCAACCCGTATGTGATGATCGGTGCCGGTCTTGTGGCGCGTAAAGCCCGCGAAAAGGGTCTGACCCGCAAGCCTTGGGTGAAAACATCCCTTGCACCGGGCAGCCAAGTGGTTTCCGCCTATCTGGAAGCAGCTAACCTGCAAGAAGATTTGGACGCCATCGGCTTTAACCTTGTGGGTTACGGCTGTACGACCTGTATCGGGAACTCCGGTCCGCTGGAGCCTGAAATCTCCAAGGCGATCAACGACTATGACCTGATTGCAACGTCGATCCTGTCTGGCAACCGGAACTTTGAGGGGCGGATCAGCCCTGATGTGCGCGCCAACTATCTGGCCTCTCCGCCACTAGTTGTTGCTTACTCTCTGGTGGGGGACATGAATGTGGACATCACCACTGAAGTTCTCGGTCAGGACAAAGACGGCAATGATGTTTACCTCAAAGACATCTGGCCTTCCACACAGGAAGTTGCCGAGCTGGTCGAGCAAACCGTGACCCGTGAAGCCTTCCTTGAAAAATACGCTTCCGTATTTGAAGGCGACGAGAAATGGCAGGCCGTTGATACAACTGACAGCCTGACCTACGACTGGCCTGCTTCGTCCACTTACGTGCGTAACCCGCCGTATTTCCAAGGCATGTCCAAAGATCCTGCTTCTGAAATCAGCAGCATCGAAGGCGCCAAGGTTCTGGCATTGCTGGGCGATATGATCACAACCGACCATATTTCCCCTGCGGGTTCGTTCAAACAGTCCACACCGGCTGGTCAATATTTGACAGACCACCAAGTGCCTGTGCGTGAATTCAACTCTTATGGCTCCCGTCGCGGGAACCACGAAGTGATGATGCGCGGCACCTTTGCCAACATCCGTATCAAGAACGAGATGCTGGACGGTGTTGAAGGGGGTTACACCAAAGGGACCGATGGCGAGCAAACCTCGATCTATGACGCAGCGATGGCTCATCAGGCCAACGACACGCCGCTGGTGATCTTTGGTGGTGTTCAATACGGTGCGGGTTCCAGCCGTGACTGGGCCGCCAAAGGCACAGCGCTTCTGGGTGTTAAAGCCGTGATCGCTGAAAGCTTCGAACGTATCCACCGCTCCAACCTCGTTGGGATGGGTGTTGTACCGTTCGAGTTCACAGGTGACGATACACGCAAATCGCTGGATCTGACCGGTGAGGAAACTGTTTCGATTAAGGGTCTGGAAACTGTGAAGCCGTTGCAAGACGTGCTGTGTTCCATCACCTATCCAAACGGCGATGTGAAAGAGATCACACTGAAGTGTCGTATCGATACCGAAGTTGAAATCGACTACATCAAGAACGGTGGCGTTCTGCACTATGTGCTGCGCAATCTGGCAAAATCTGCCTGATCTAACTGTTAAAGAAATGAAAGGAAAAGGCGCCCATTGCGGCGCCTTTTTTGCGTGGTGAGGGTGGAATTTGGATATTTGAACCAAAAAGAGCCGTGGCGGTTTGCCCTGTTTTTAAGGTGTGGAAAGGACCGCGCGGTGCAGTTCTGCGCCGGTGTAGGTTTTCTGTCCGCCGGCGCTGGCGGATTTGACCAGTTCCACCAGCTTGGTGTTTACGGGCGCGATCTGGCCCGTTGCAGTGGCGAGATCGACGATCTCTCCGTTGATTGTGTCGATTTCGGTCGGCTTCCCAGCCGCCAGATCTTGCGCCATTGAAGTTTGTGACTGCGGGTCCAGTTTTTGCAGACGCAGGGCAACGGTGTTGAACAACCAGTCAGGCGCGCGCAGCATTTGCACGATCCGGTTTGCGGGCAGGGGACCGGATTTTGCATGGGCGATTTGTGCGCCCTCGTAAACATCCAGCGCTTCCTGAAGGGCTGCGGCATAGACCAGACGATAGGGACGTTCCCGCAGTTGGTGGTAGAGAGACTTTCCTGAGAGCGCGTTCACCGGATTGTTCAGGTTTAGCAGCAGCTTACCGTATTGCACCGCGCGGATGTCATCGCTGAGACTTATGCCGGAGCCGCCAATTGCTGCGCTAAGGGCGCGGGTTGCAGGGGAGCGTTCTAGAATGACCTCTCCAACGGAGGAGCGGCGCAGGGTGCTGGCATTGCGCCACACCACGTTGAACGGCACCATCCCTGCGCTGATCTCCCGTTCGGGCAAAGCGGCTGCTAATCTGCGGACGGGCGCGATGCCGTTGAGCAGACACAAAACGGGTGTATGGCTTGCGCTGAATGTGCTGATCTGAGAAACGGCTGCGTCCAATGCCGTTGATTTGACCGTCAGCACGATGAGACCAGCATTCGCGAGAACGGCAGGTTCGGTCGTGACCTTTGGGTTCCGGGCCAGCTCTGCGCCGGTGAAATCAGGGCCGCCTTCCACCGCAAAGCCTGTGTCGTTCAGCGAGAGTAGCCTGTCCCGACCAAGCAGAGTAACCGGCACCCCCGCAGCGGCCCATTGCGCGCCAAGGTAACATCCAATGGCACCAGCGCCCAGAATTACGACAGGGGATTCGGGTGAGATCATGCCATCCGTCCAAAGTTACATCGGGTTTGCTTTATCCTAAGCCCCTTCAGCCCTGCAGCGATAGCCGGAAGACGGGCTTTGTAACATAAACCTCTCGAAACCTTTATTGGTCAAATAGGGGCGAAGAGGTTTATAAAAGACTTAACAGACTTTGATGCGAGCACAGTTCATGCGCAGATTTCTGGCCGCTATGGCCATTTCCACAACCGGTTTAATTCAGACAGCGCAGGCGGATGGCGCGTTGGTTCTGGTAGAGCTTTACACCTCTCAGGGATGTTCTTCCTGTCCGGAAGCGGATGAGATCCTGTCAGAGATCGCGCAACGGGATGACGTGCTCGCGCTGGGTTTGCATGTGGATTACTGGGACTATTTGGGGTGGCAGGATCATCTGGCCCAACCGGAATTTGCAGAGCGTCAGGCGGCGTTTAATACGAAAATGGATAGCAAGTACCGGCTTGTGACGCCGCAGATGATCTTTAACGGGCGGGACTATGTCGCGGGTGCCAAACGTCAGAAAATACTCGACTATATTGAGATGCTCTCGGACGAACCGGAGCGGGCGCGCGTTGTGCTGTCACGGGATGGCGGTGCGCTTAAGATCGTTATCACCCCGATAGAAGGGCAGTCTGTGCCGTCCGACGTTCATGTGGTTTCATTCGAGCCGAGTGTTGAAGTGAAGATCGAACACGGGGAGAACGCAGGTCGCCATATGGACTACGTGAATACCGTGACGGACTGGTCTACTGTCGACCAGTGGGATGGCGCGACCCCGATGAGCCTGACCTATCCGGTAGAGGAATCTGCCCATTATGCGGTGGTTGTGCAGTCCGAAAACCTCGGCCCTGTGCTTGCGGCGCGGCGGTCGGATTAATACCGCTGCGCTTTAGGTTGTGACCGCTTTTTTCGCGCCAAAACTCTCTCGATACCAGACATAAACGCCTGCAAAGACGATCACTGCGCCACCAATAACCGTGGCGCGGTCGGGGACTTCTGCAAAGAACATATAGGCCCAAAAAGCGTTGAATAGCAGGGTTAGATAGCCAAAAGGCGCAAGGTATGACGCCTCGGTAATGGTGAAGGCGCGGATCAGGAACAGGTGGCCGATGCCGCCGACAACACCCATCATCGACATACGACCCACATCAACCAGTGATGGTGTCGACCAGACGAAGGGGACGATAAAGCAACTGGCGATGCAGCCGATCAAAGCTGTGTAGAGGAAACTGGTCCAGGGGCTTTCTTCCTGCCCCAGAAAACGGGTGGAAATCGCGTAGCCACTGAAACAGGCGGCGGCCAGTGCAGGCAGCAGGGCAACCGGCGTGAATACGTCAGATCCGGGGCGGATGATAATCATGGCTCCGATCAGGCCGATAAAAACCCCGATCCAGCGGCGCGGGCCGACCTTTTCCTTGAGGACGAAATAACCGGCAATGGTCAGGAACAGGGGCGCGATCTCAAATATTGCAGTGGCGGATGCCATTTCCATAAAAGCCAGTGACGTAAAGAAGCACATCGTAGCGCCGAACAGAAAAGCCGAGCGAACAATCTGCAGCATTAAATGATCTGTGCGTAAAAGGCGTCGCAGATGCGGTGAGAGCACCAGAAAGGCGATCACGGTTTGCGCGGTGTAACGGGCCCAGACGACTTCCAGCGGGTGATGCCTTTGGGACAGCGACTTCGCAATACTGTCCATGATGGAAAACAAAAAGATAGTGAGGATGAACATCAGCGCACCCTTGGCCAGCGGTCCAAGCCCGCTCCAATACCGGTTAAGCGCAGCCATTACAGGTGCCGCGCGACGGCGACGCCGATCATTGCATCGCGGCTGACAAGATCTGCCAACGCGGTTTCGTCCATTCCGTCGGTGCCGTCGGGACGCTGCGGAACCACCAGATAGCGCATGTCAGCGGTGCTGTCGTGGACACGAACCTGCACAGAATCGGGCAGTTCCAGTCCAAATTCGGACAGCACTTTACGCGGTGTTTTCACCACGCGAGAGCGATAGGCCCGTTGTTTGTACCAATCCGGCGGCAGGCCCAGCAGATTGCGCGGATAACACGAACACAGCGTGCAAACGACAACGTTATGCACCGCTGACGTGTTTTCCACCGCGATCAGTTTCAGGACGCCCGGTTCAACACCTAATTCACGGATAGCCTCGGTGCCGTTTTCAAGCAGGCGCGCTTTGAAAGCGGGGTCAACCCAAGCCCGCGCCACAACCTTTGCACCATCCGCAGGGGAGCGGCGATCCATTTGTTCTACTGTCGCTGTGATTTCCGCAGCCGTGATAATACCTTTTTCTATCAGCAATTCACGCATAGCAATTTCCATTGTTTGCCAGCGGGTTATCTTGTGATCCTGATCCGGTTGATACGGATGCCCCGAAGGGCTGAGCCCGTCGGTCTCGTGCGAATGGTCGTGGTGGTCATGTGGCATTGATCGGATCCAACCAGTGTTCGTAAATTTCAGCTTCTAGGATATCGGCAGGGTTTTCCGCTTCTGCCCCCCAGAGCTCACCCATCGTAAAGCGGACCCGCAGCAGTCGGCGGCGGCTAGCTTTGTGTCCGTAGGCGAGTTCTTCGGGATTGGCGAACGGACCGAGTTCCCGCTCTATCTCTCCGGTTTTTCCGCGCAGATAGTGTGGTGCGCGTATATGGCCGGGGGGGTGCCAGTCCTTGACACGCACTCTTTGCGGTTGGCCCATCACTCGCCCGGTCCGGCGCATTCGCCGTAAGTTTCGCCACGGGATTGGACCTGCTCCATCCGTTCAGCCAGTTCAGCGATCGTATAAGCGCCGGCCTCCAGCAGGTTCTGGTTCACAGATTGCACCCAGCGTTCGTAATAGGTCATGGTTTCAAAGGCTTCTTCGCCCATATCCTCCAACACGCGGCGCAGGCCGTCCACGGTGAAGTACCCCTTAGTAGAGGTCAGCACCTGCAAGGCATCAACACGCTTTTCCCAAAGGGCAAAATCGTGCTCTTCGCGATTGATCTCTCCGGCGGGCTGGCCACCCATATCATGCCAGCGGTGTATTTTATCCGTTTCCATAAGCTGACGTTAGGGGAGTTGGATTGCAGGGGCAAGCCACGTAACGTAGGGTAAGATAACAACGAGAGATTTCATGACAACGCACCCGCCACTTGACTACATCCCGCGCATTCGCGCCTATTATCAAGCGCTTGGCTATGGTGCGCCTTATGAATGGGCGGTTCATGAAACAGTGCCGTTCACGCCGCTTGCCACATCGTTGGGCGCGGCGCGTATCGGGATTGTTACCACGGCAGCCCCGATAAAGGCGGGCGCGGGAGAGCAGGGCGCGGGTGCGCCGTATAACGGGGCGGCGAAGTTTTTCGAACCTTTCGCTGCGACTGTGGACCCTGAACCGGTGCTTGGCATATCCCACATCGCTTATGATCGTGTGCACACGACTGCGGCGGACCAGCGGAGTTATTTTCCGTTGCAAGCCCTGCAAAAGCTGGCCGCCGCCGGAGAAATCGGAGCAGTTGCACAGCGGTTTTACGGGCTCCCCACCAACCGGTCCCAGTCGCGCACGCGCGCGGATGCCGAGGCGCTGGTCGGATTTGCGCAGGAAGATGCGCTCGACGGGGTTGTTCTCGTGCCGAATTGCCCGGTCTGCCATCAGTCAGTTTCGATTGCGGCACACACGCTGGAAGCGGCCGGCGTTCCAACGGTGGTCATGGGCTGCGCGCGGGATATTGTTGAACGTGTCGGGGTGCCTCGGCTGTTGTTCTGCAACTTTCCTCTGGGGAACGGTGCTGGTTTGCCCGATAATCCGGACGCGCAGCTGGAAACAGCCCGCATGGCGGTGCAGCTTTTGGCTGATGCCACGGCACCGCGAACAACACGTCAGTCGCCAATCGTCTGGTCCGGCGAGGCAGATTGGCAGAAGGATTATTCCAATCCCGATTTGCTGAGCGCGGCAGAGATTGCCGCCAAACGGGCGGAATTTGATCGGGTCAAGGAACAGGCCAAAGCCGTGAAGGCAAAATAAAAGGCGCCCGAAGGCGCCTTAAAATCTTGGTATCTCCGAATATAGGAGCTGCCGCTTACTTGCTGACGGGGCCGATCATCATAATCATCTGACGACCTTCCATCTTGGGCATATTTTCCACTTTACCGGCCTCGGCTTCTGTCACAGCATCCGCAACGCGGTGCAAAAGTTCCGAGCCCAAACGCTGGTGCGCCATTTCACGACCACGGAAACGCAGGGTGATCTTCACCTTGTCGCCATTGCCCAGAAACTTGAAAACATTACGCATTTTCACATCAAAGTCATTGTTATCCGTGTTCGGACGGAATTTGACTTCCTTAACTTCGATGATCTTTTGCTTCTTGCGGGCTTCGGACTCGCGCTTTTGCTGTTCGTATTTGAACTTGCCGAAGTCCATAATCTTACAGACAGGCGGCTTGGCGTTTGGCGAGATCTCAACCAGATCCAGACCGGCTTGGGCAGCGAGTTCTCTACCCTTCGCTGGCGTCACAACGCCGACGTTTTCGCCTTCTGCTCCGATAAGACGGATTTCATTGGAGGTAATGCGTTCATTGACGCGGGGGCCAGTGTCGCGCTGTGGTGGCGCGTGATGAGGTCTGCGGGCTATCGGTTTCTAGTCCTTTGTAGCTTTAAAATGTGCCTATTATGTAGCCCTGCACTGCGAAAGGTTCAACCTCCCATTTTTAATAGGCCCCGAAAACACTTGGTGCCGTCGGAATTAGGGGTATCATTCCAATTAGGTCTTGCAAGCCTCGCCCAAATCCCCAAGCTGAAAAGCGCATTATCGCCACCACCGGTGTTGGGGTGGCCTGTTAAAAGACCAAGGGATGGAAATGAAAAAGATTGCTGGATTTATCGCGCTTGCGCTGATCGTGCTGATTGCTGTTTGGGGGGTCGTCGACAAAAACTCGCGGGACCGTCAGGCTGTGTTTGAGGCGGCAAAGAACGAAGCGGAGTCAGCGCAGGTTGCAGCACAAACCGCCGTGCAGACACAAGCCGACGCAGTTGCGCGGGCCGAAGCCGCCGGTGCTGCGGTAGAAACAGCCCAACAGCGGGTGGCAACGAGCGAGGCGGCAGTTAAGGCGGCACAAGAAGCTGTCGCTGCGGCCGAAGAGGCGGTGTCTGCTGCGGAGGCTGCACTTCCCGAAGCTGAAACCCAAGTTGAGACAACAGCGCAGGCAACACAGGTTGCACGCGATGCAGTCCAAGAAGAGTCGCTGGACGCGCCAATGGAAACGCTAGAAGGGGCGAAAGCCGCCTACGCCAAAGCACAGGACGATGTTACCGCCGCACAATCCGCCCTAGACGCGGCTGAGGCCGAAGGTCAGGACGAGCTGGCCCAAGAAGCCGTAGCAGAGCGTGAAATGAGCAGCGCAGTTGCCACCGCCGAGGCCTCTGCCGGTCCCGCCCACAATGCCCGAAACGTGGCCGAGCAGGCGGAAGAAAACGCCGCCGCCGCCGAAGAAAAGCTGGCGGAACTGGAATCACAGGTTGGTTCCAGCGATGGTGCTGAAACCCAAGCGGCGATCGACGAAACACTGCTCGACCAGACCCGAACAGCAGCAGAGACCGCCCGAGACGCTGCGCGGGCCACACAAGAAGCCCTCGAAGCCGCCGAAGCCAAAGCGCAAAGCGATCAGGCCCAAGCAGATGCAGCCCAACAGCGTTTGAATGCGGCAAGCGAAGCCGCACAGGGCTTCAAGGATGCCATCGCTGCCGCACAAGCCGCTGTAACCGATGCAGAAGCCGCAGCAGAGCAGCGCCGCGCCGAACTGGCACAGGCCCAGTCCGAGTATGACACAGCGGCCACACTGGTCAGTGAGGCCGAAACCGCAGCCGGTGAAGCCTCTAACACGCAGGCCCAAGCAGAAGCTGCGCTGCAAACTGCAAGGGAAGCCATCGAAACAGCCCAGTCTAGCCTGCAGCAAGCCCAAGCCGAACTGAACGCGGCACAGCAGGCAGAAACGGACGCCCGCGCAGACGTTGAAACGGCCCAAACCCAAGCTTCAAACGCGCAGGAGGAAGCGGCAGAAGCAACGGAACAGGCCGCCGCCCGCCAGACTGCTGCGGACGAGGCCAAAGGCCGTTATGAGGCGCTCCAGTAACCTCGGATGTTATAATACCTGATGAAGTGTGAAAATTATCTTAACACAAGAGCGGCGGCAGTTTTGTCGCCGCTTTGGAATGTGGTGTGAATTGAAATTTAATTAGTTAAAGCAACCACTTGTACCTAAGGAATCCGCACTGACTTGCGTTCATACCGGGTCTCGTCCTGCGTTTCATCATCATAGGTAATCCTGATTGTAACCGCCTTGATCGTATCGGGCGGGAAGCCAGTGTAGATATTTTGATCGTCTGCCAGCACGTTCGGATTGGGCAGGTCTTCGTCACAATGACCAATCGGCCAGTCCTTAAAGGTTTCTTCATCATTCAGGCTGTAGGCTATAGATGTCAGACCGCAACGCCACGACAGGAGGTGTGTAAAATACAATAAATCCTGCCCACCGTATTCGCGCACAGCGATCCAGTTGGCTTTGGTGGCAGTCAGGATCGGTTTAATCTGGGCGGCAGTCAGAAACTTGCCCTGCGCCATTGCGGTTTGGGGCAGGGATAAAGCGAGCAAAGGCATTAAGGCTGCGATTTTTAGGATCGGGAAACGGGACAAGCCATTGTTCGGCTTGGACACAGGCATTCTCGGGCTTTGGTAAAATGGGAAGATTCTGCACATATCGGGTCCTCTCTATTAGGAAACTCTGCGCGACTTAGGGAGATTTGCAAGAAATTTCGCATGACGGGTCCGACTCCATTCCATTGTTTGCCCCGATTGGCTATAGATCGGCAAAACCAAAACGGGCAGTGACAGTGGCACAAGACTATAATGTTTTTGCAATCGTGCAGGGCGGACGACTTGAATATGAGGCGGTCCTTTTCGTCGCCTCGTTTTTTGACAAGAACCCGAATTTCACCGGGCGCTTGATTCTGGGAGAGCCGCAACCTTCAGAACGCTGGGAGTACGACCCGCGGATTCAGAACCCGCAGGTGCGCCGCCTTTTGCAAGACCTTGGCGCGGAAATTATCCCGTTCCAGAACGGGGTTTTTGGCAGCCGATATCCGAACGGCAACAAGATTATCGGCCTGACAGCTTTACCCGACAACGAGCCGTTCGTTTTCTTTGACACCGATACGATTTTCACGGGTCGTCTGAATGCTGTCCCATTTGATTTTGACCGTCCCACGGCCTCCATGAAGCGGGAAAACACCTGGCCGGAGGTTGATCTTTATGGTCCGGGTTACGGTGAAATGTGGAAGTCGCTCTATGATAAATTCGAACTGGATTATGCCAGTTCGCTGGATCTGTCACAGCCTGACGAATATTGGAAACGCTATCTCTATTTCAACGCCGGGTGGTTTTTCTACAAGGATCCCGCTGAATTTGCGACGTATTTTACCCATTATGCCAGCGAGATCGAGAGAGACCCGCCGTGGCAGATCGAGACTCAACAGCTTTATCCATGGCTGGATCAGATCGCGCTGCCGCTGGTGATCCACAAATTGGGTGGCGCGCGGGATACGTTGCCGTCCGGTCTGCTTGATGGGGAGGTCAGTTGGCATTACCGCTACCTGCCGCTGCTATACGCGACAGCGCCGGATGAGACGGTCGAGGTGTTAGAAAAGGTGCTTGCCCCGAATCCGATCAAGAAGGTCGTGAAAGCCCACGAACCGTTCCGCCGTCTGGTGTTTCAGGGCAAGGGGCGCAAGTTGCGGGACATGTTTGATCGGGACAACCTGCCGCGCAAGGAACAGGCGATCCGTCAGCAGATTAAAAAGGCCAATATGTGGTATCGCTAACCGGCGCGAACGCCGTCGCAGCGATTGTTATTTGCTGCGGGACTGTTTTTCCACAATGCCGGAGGTGCCTTCGCGCCGCTCCAGTTCTTTGTAAACGTCCTCTAGCTTTACATCGCGCGCGGACAACATAACCAGCAGATGAAACAGCACATCGGCGGCTTCTTCTGTAAGTTTGGATTTGTCGCCTTTCACCGCTTCGATGATTGCTTCTACAGCCTCTTCGCCAAACTTTTCAGCGCATTTTTCAGGGCCGCGGGCAAAAAGCTTTGATGCGTAGGATTTCTTGTCGTCTGCCCCTTTGCGGGACTCTATCGTGCGGGCCAGCCGCGTCAGTACATTTGCCATGATCTCAGAGCCTTACCGGAATACCTGCGGCCTGCATATGCTGCTTGGCCTCTTGAATAGTGAAGTCGCCAAAGTGGAAAATAGACGCGGCGAGAACGGCCGAAGCGCCGCCTTGCGTCACGCCGTCCACCAGATGGTCAAGGGTGCCAACACCGCCCGAAGCGATTACGGGAATGTTTACAGCGTCGGAAATAGCGCGGGTCAGGGGCAGGTTGAACCCTGCGCGGGTGCCGTCGCGGTCCATGCTGGTCAGCAGAATTTCTCCGGCGCCTTTCGCAGCCATGTCTTTGGCGAATTCCACCGCGTCGATGCCCGTACCCTTGCGGCCGCCGTGGGTGAAAATCTCCCATTTTCCGGGGGATACGGTTTTCGCGTCAATCGCCACCACAATACATTGGGATCCGAACCGGTTGGCGGATTGGGCCACCACATCAGGATTTGCCACAGCGGCAGAATTGAACGAGACCTTATCCGCACCGGCCAGCAGCAAGTTGCGCACATCATCAGGGGAACGCACGCCACCACCGATGGTCAGCGGCATGAAACACTGTTCCGCCGTGCGCCGCGCCACGTCAAACATGGTGCCGCGATTTTCCACCGTAGCGGCAATGTCCAGAAAACACAGTTCATCGGCGCCAGCCGCATCATAGGCTTTCGCAGATTCAACAGGATCGCCCGCATCTATCAGATCAACGAAGTTCACGCCTTTTACAACGCGACCGTCTTTTACATCAAGGCAGGGAATAATTCGGGTTTTAAGCATTACGTTTCTTCAACCAGTCCAGCGCATACATAGTACAGCCGCCAAGGAGAATCCATGCGACAAGGAAGGCCCAGTTGGACATGAAACCGACAGGGGTAGCGGTGTCATACATCCAGCTGTAATCCCGCCCCCAAGCGGTACAATTCGTGATAGTGCCATCAATATAGGCACAGCTTCCGATCATATCCGCAATCACTGCAAAGATGGTGGTGCACAGAAACACCATCAAGGGCAGGGTGTAGAGCACGACGAGGATTTGCTTCAGCCTCATGCCTTCAAAAGCGCTGCTGCATCGGCCACGTTGATCTGCCCGTCATAAAGCGCACGGCCTGAAATTGCCCCGTCCAGTGGTGCGCCGCAATCTTTGAGGGCTTGCAAGTCGGCCATAGAGGACACGCCACCCGATGCAATCACCGGAATGGAAACCGCGCGAGCCAGATCAGCGGTGGCTTCCACATTAGGGCCTTGCATCGCACCGTCGCGGTTGATGTCTGTGTAAATGATTGCAGCAACCCCTGCGTCTTCGAACTGGCGTGCCAGATCGGTGACGTTTATGGTTGTTTCTTCGGCCCAGCCACGGGTCGCAACCATGCCGTTACGCGCATCAATTCCCACGGCCACATGACCGGGGAAGGCTTTGGCGGCTTGGCGTACCAGATCGGGGTCTTCGACGGCGACAGTACCAAGGATCACCCGTTGCAATCCTTTGGACAGCCAGCGCTCGATAGTGGCCATATCACGGATGCCACCGCCAAGTTGTGCGGGGACTTTTACGTTCGTCAGTATTTCTTCCACAGGCCGTGCGTTCACCGGTTCCCCTGCAAAAGCCCCGTTCAGATCCACCAGATGCAGCCAGTCGCAGCCCTGATCTACAAACGCCTGCGCCTGCGCCGCCGGATCGTCGTTAAACACGGTCGCCTGATCCATCTCGCCTTTGTAAAGCCGCACACAGGCGCCGTCTTTAAGATCAATCGCAGGGTATAGAATCATGGTATTGCCCGAAGTTTCGTCGTTCCGCCTTCCTCTAGCCCCATAGGCGCAGAATTGCAAAGGTCTGCTTTCCCTTGGGTTTTGCTTGACCGGCGGCCAAGGGCTGCGCAGGATCACAAAGAACTAGGGAGGATACTATGAAGAAACTGGCAGTTATCGCCATACTCGCAGCGCTGGGGGCACCGGCTTATGCGGATAATATCTATGGCACATGGCGCACGATTGCGGATGACAACGGCAATTCCGGTCACATTAAGGTTGGCCCTTGTGGCAGCAAGATTTGTGGCGTGTTGGTGAACTCTTTCGATAAGAACGGTAAGGCGTTCAAGTCGGAAAATCAGGGCCGCAAACTGATCTATGATATGCAGAACAAGGGTGGCGGGAACTATGGCGGCGGCAAGGTGTATTCGCCGGATCGTGACAAAACCTACTCCGGCAAACTGGTGCTGAACGGGAACAGCCTGAACGTCAAAGGCTGCGTTCTGGGCGTGTGTCGCAGTGGTGGCACTTGGGCGCGGGTGAAATAAGCGACAGGTTTGAGACGGGCCTCTGTTACGGGGCCCATTTCAGGAAGTTACCGATCAGGCGCAGGCCGGTTGCTTGGCTCTTTTCGGGGTGGAACTGGGTGCCGATGATGTTGTCGCGCCCCACGGCTGCGATGATGTCGCCGCCGTAATCCACTGTGGCCACGATGTCCTCAGGGTTTTCAGGAACCAGATGGTAGGAGTGTACGAAATACATGTGATCGCCTGCTGAAATCCCGTCAAACACAGGGTGGTCCGGTGTCTGGTTCAGGCTGTTCCAACCCATGTGGGGAATTTTCAGTGCAGGATCGTTGGGGGTCAGGGCGACAACCTCGCCTTTGATCCAGTCAAAGCCTGTGTGATTGCCATGCTCGCGCCCCCAAGTGGCCATCATCTGCATGCCGACACATATGCCAAGGAACGGATTGCCCGCCTTCACCTTATCTTCGATCGCGCCGAACAAACCGTTAATAGCGCCGAGTTCGCTGCGGCAATCCGCAAATGCGCCCACGCCCGGAAGTACCACGCGATCCGCGCGGCGCACCTGATCGGGGTCGTCGGTGACGATGATATCGCCGCCACCCACTTCGGACGCCATACGCTGGAAACTTTTCTCCGCAGAGCGCAGGTTGCCGGAGTTATAATCTACAATCGCAGTAATCATTCGGACAGGGTGCCTTTGGTCGACGGGATCGCATCCGCCTTGCGCGGATCAGTTTCAAGCGCGGCCCGCAGAGCTTGCGCGACAGATTTGAAGGCAGCTTCCACGATGTGGTGGCTGTTGAACCCGTCAAGCGCCTCTACGTGCAGGGTGATGCCCCCTTGCATGGCAAAGGCAGTAAAAAATTCGCGCACCAGTTCGGTGTCAAAGCTGCCGATTTTCGCAGTGGGCAGGTCGACTTTCCAAACCAGATAGGGCCGCCCCGACAGATCAAGTGCAGCGCGCACAAGCGCATCGTCCATTGGCAGCAAACAGGAGCCGTAACGCCGGATACCCCGTTTGTCGCCCACAGCCTCGGCCAGCGCCTTGCCCAGCGCCAGTCCCACGTCTTCAACGGTGTGGTGGTCATCAATGTGCAAATCGCCTTTGGCCCGCACCTTCATATCAATCAGCGCATGGCGCGAAAGCTGGTCCAGCATGTGATCAAAGAAGCCAACGCCGGTTTCATTGTCATAAACGCCGGTCCCGTCGAGGTTGATTTCAACCGTGATGGCGGTTTCGGCGGTGTTTCGTGTCAGGGTCGCTGTGCGCATGGGGCAGGGCCTTTGCTGGTGTTTGGCCGCGTTATAGGCTGGCAGGGCGGCTGTTCCAAGGGGGAAGATGGATCAACGCGCAGCGCAGGGTGCAATGTTGCAGTCGGGTCGGATTTCTGTGTTACTCGGGCGTGAAGGGAAACAGATGCTTCCGATAATCGGACAACAATGGCGCAAGACGGGTTTGGTCCTGTTCAGGCAGGCTGCGGCGTTGTTCGGCCAGATGGTCCGTTGCGCCTTCGGCCTTGGCCTGAACGGCAAGTTCCGCCCAAAGAAGCGCGCGGAGCGGATCAGGCGCGGCCAGTCCTGCACCGCTGGCGTAAGCTTTGGAAAGATGCAATTGCGCCGCCGGATGGCCTTTGCCTGCTGCGCGTTTCAGAAATTCGACGCCCCTTACGGGATCTTTCGAGTGGCCAAGGCCCAGCGCGTAAATCCGCCCCAAAAGGAACTCTGCCTCTGCATTGCCCGAGTGCGCTGCTGGGGTAAGCAGTGTGACAGTTTGCGTAAATTGTCCCCGCTGAAACGCATCTCGCGCAGCTTGCATATCGGCGAACGCCGGCGCGGCGAGGACGCAGGCGGCAAGGGCAAGTTTACGCATTGGATCGTCCTTTACTGTGCAGGGCTGTTCGCTGGAGTAGCACAGGCGCAAGAGTTGCCCAAGGCTCTGGTCGCGGGGGATTTCGCGCAATACCCCGCCAATGAGGTCGCGTTCGGTCGTGCGCTGTTCTTTGATCCGGTGCTGTCAGGCAACCGGAACATAAGCTGTGCCACCTGTCACAATCCCCGATATGGGGGCAGTGACGGACAGGCGCTTGGGATCGGGGAAGGTGGAACCGGCCACGGGGCAGGGCGACAGATGGGGCAGGCGGTGGGACGGCAGGCGCGCAATGCTCCGGCACTGTGGGATTTGGGCGCGCGACAGGTGCGGCGGTTGTTCCATGACGGGCGGGTGGAATGGCAGGGGGCGGTGATCCGCTCTCCGGCGGGGGAACTGCTGCCCGAAGGATTAAACGGCCTGTTGGCAGCGCAGGTGCTGTTTCCGCTGATCGCACGTATGGAAATGGGCGGTCATCCGAAAAGCAACGAAATCGCCGCCGCCGCGCAGCAAACGGCCCCGCAAGCATGGGACAGGATCGCAGATCGGGTTGCGGCGATTGCTGGCTACCGTGAAATGGCAGGGCACGACGACATAAATATAGCGCTGCTTGCAAACGCGCTGGCGGCCTATATATCGACCGCGTTCCGCAGTACCGGTTCGGCTTTTGACCGCTATCTGGAGGGGGAGAGCACCGCGTTGACGGCGGATCAACGTGACGGCATGGCGCTGTTTTACGGCGTTGCGCAGTGCAGCCAGTGTCATAGCGGTCCGCTGCTGTCGGATCAGACGTTCCATAACCTTGCAATGCCACCGTTGGGGCCGGGGCGCATCCGCCGGTTCGATCCGGTGGCCCGTGATACGGGGCGGCTGGCGGTCAGCGATGACGTCAGGGACAGCTATCGCTTTCGTACGCCGTTTCTGCGCAATGTGGCCCATACCGCGCCTTATGGGCATAACGGTGCCTTCCCGACGCTGCGCGCTGTGATCTGGCATCATATGGACCCGTTGGTAGGATTGGCAGACTTCATCCCGCCAGATACGATGCCGCACTGGCAGGATGTCACCGAGCTTAACCGCATTCGCGCGGCCTTTCTGGCCTATCCCCGTGCAGCGCAAGTGCCTGCTACATTGGACTCGCAGCAGATTGACCAGTTGATTCACTTTCTGCACAGCCTGTCGGCCCCGTCCTCCAGCACTTTGTCCCGCGATCAAATGAACCTTCAAACCGTACCTGACACCGTTCCATCCGGCCTGACACCGGTTGGAGATTAATTCGGTTGCCGTTGGGTCAATGTTCTATTTGTTGAAGGTGGGGGGGTATCTTGTTACTGTAAGGTAAATGTAAAAGTGACTTTTAGATTTACCCTCGTTTATCGGCCAAACTGTTATGATTGACTCGCATCTCTCCATGATTGCTTTCGCCGTCGTGGCGGACCACAACTCCGTCAAGGCGGGGGCGCAGGCTCTCGGGTTTTCTGAGTCAAAAACATCTGATCTGATTTCTAACCTAGAGGATCGACTGGGCAAACAGCTGCTCATTCGTCGTGCGCGCTCTTTCGAGCTGACCACAGAGGGGCAGCGGATTTATCAGACTGCGCGGGAAATGATGGAAATCGGCAGCGAAGGGTTGGAAACCCTGACCGGTGACCGTGGTGCGCGGGCGCAGGTATTGCGGCTGGATATGCCGGTTTTTCTGTCAGGCGGCATTCTGCGCGAGGTGGTTCAGGATTTTCTGCTGGCCCATCCCACCGTGAGTATCGAACTGAATTTTGAGCAGGACACCTCTGAAAAAGGGCTGGAGCTGTTTAATTTGGTGGTGTCCTCTGACAGCCCGACCAGCAAAGACATCAGCTTTCGCAAGATTGAAGGCACCGGAGCCGCGTTTTATGCTGCCCCTGATCTGGCCGAACGGGTCAAGGCCACACCTATCCGCGAAATACCGTCGAAGATTCCGATCCTGCTGGGTACGGATTTTTCGGCTTCGGAATGGGCGAAGCTGTTTTACCACGGCGCGGGCAGTGTTTTTCCTGCGATCTCCTATCGGATTAAATGTGATGATATTGGTCTGGTTCACAATCTCTGTCGTTGCGGCGCGGGACTTGCCATTCTGCCGAAATCACGGGTCGGCCAGGATCTGGTAAGTGGACGCTTGGTGCGGGTGCTCGAAGAATTGCCTGTCCAGCAGCTGGAATTCTTTGCACAATGGCGGAAAAATAATGTGCGCCTTCCGCTGATCCAGACGTTTCTGGATCACATAGATGATCGGCTGAATCGGATGCGTGCCGAAATTTACTACCGCCCAAAACCCTGATTTTGTTAGAAAGGGACTTGTTCCAAGCGAACTGCTGCCCTTAATGGTGCTATGGTAGATACCCCTGGAAAATTATCGCTTTGGGCGATTGAAGTTTTTATAGCGGCTGTTGAGGAAGGCTCTGTGTCCAATGCGGCCAAGCGCCTTTCGGCAAGCATTTCTTCTGTGTCCCAACAGTTGACCAATCTGGAGGCCGCGCTCGGCGCGAGCCTTCTGGATCGCAGCACGCGGCCCCAACAATTGACCCCTGCGGGTGGCCTGTTTTTAAAGCGGGCACAGGCCATCTTATCAGAAGCAAATCAGGCCAAAGCCGAACTGGCAGTTTATAACTTTTCGCAAATGAGCCGGTTGCGCCTTGGCCTGATTGAGGATTTTGACGCCGAGGTCACGCCCGCCCTGATGGAGCAGCTTGCCGGTGCGCTCAAGGGGTGTCAGTTCTTGCTGGAAAGTGCCAGCAGCTACACCCTGTCGGATGCTTTGGAGTCCCGTGCGCTCGATCTGGTGGTGGTGGCGGATCTGAATATCGCCGAGACGTGGATGCAAGTGCATAGCCTGATGCAGGAGCCTTTTGTCGCTGTGGCCCCTAAGGGCTATGTGGACCAGTCCAAACCCGTTTTGGAACAGCTCGAAAAACTGCCTTTCGTGCGCTATTCTTCCCGCCAGATGATGGGCCGTCAAATAGAGGCACATCTGTCGCGCCAGCGGATCAACCTTCCCAACCGTTTCGAATTTGGCAGCTACCACGCGATCCTTTCAATGGTGGCAAGCGGGCGCAGTTGGTCGGTTACCACGCCTCTCGGCTACATGAGCGCGCAGCGCTTTCATGGTGCGCTTGATGTGATGCCACTGCCTTTCAAGGCGCTGACCCGCAGTATTTCCCTGATTGCCCGTCAGGGAGAGATGGACACTATCGCGGGTGATGTTGCGGGCCTGATGCGCCCTTTGATCCGCCAGAAGCTGGTGGAGCCCTGCCTTGAGAAGTTTCCTTGGATGGGGCCGGATTTCCGCGTGGAGTAATCGCTTTTAGGAGTAGTAAAATGTGCGGCCGATTTGCCCTGACCCTTCCGACCGATGCTGTTGCTGGCTGGTTTGGCGCAACCGAGATCACCGCACAGTGGGAGCAACCGCACTATAACATTTGTCCAACGCAGGATATCCCCGTGGCGGTTTTGCACGACGGGGCGCGCCATTTGGTCCCGATGCGCTGGGGGTTTCTGCCCAAGTGGTATAAATCCCCGACCGACGGACCGCTGCTGATCAACGCGCGCGCCGAAACAATCGCCGAAAAACCAGCCTTCCGCGATGCGGTGCGCAGCCGCCGCTGTTTGATACCAGCGGACGGGTTTTACGAATGGCACCGCGAGAAAGGCAAAGGGAAGGAACCTTGGTACATCTATGCGGCCAAAGACCCGCTAATGGCCTTTGGTGGGATCTGGCAGGTCTGGAGCGGCCCTGACGGCGCCCGTTCCGTCACCTGCGCCATGGTCACAACTGATGCAGGCGCGGACATCGCCGAGGTTCACCACCGCGAACCCGTTACTGTGACACCTGAAAACTTCGGTCTCTGGCTCGGGGAGGAAGGCAAAGGGGCTGCCACGCTCATGCGCTCTGCTGATCCGGCCTACTTTGCCCGCCACCGCGTCGGGGTTGAGGTCAACTCAGGACGGGTGGAAGGTCCACAGTTGCGCGAACCACTCGCTGATTGATCGAGGGGCAAACTTGTGTAACCTGTTCTGACGCCCCATCCGCAAGCAGGTACGTCCATGCGATCCAAACCCTATGATATGCCGCCATTAACCATGCTGCGCGCGTTTGAGGCAGCCTCCCGCCGTGGCGCGTTCAACGAGGCCGCTGCCGAGCTGAACGTTACACCGGGTGCTGTTAGCCATCAGGTCAAAGCGCTGGAGAAATGGCTGGGTCTGGCGCTGTTCACCCGTGGCCACCGCGCCGTGACCCTGACCGACGACGGAGAGCGGCTTTTTGCGGTGCTCAGCCACAGCTTTCGCGACATTGCCGCCATCACCGCTTCCTTGCGCAATCAGGCGGATGCGCCAAAAGTGGAGATCGCGACCACCACGGCGGTGTCCTCTCTCTGGCTGACGCCGCGGATCATTTCGTTCTGGCGAGAGTTCGAGAGCATCCAGATCAATCAGCAAATCTCGGACCGGTTGCTGCAAAGACCGATCCACGCGGATCTGGCTATCGAATACCGCCTGACGCCGCCCAGAGAACCAGAGCACACCCGCTTGTTCGGGGATGAACTGGTGCCGGTTTGCACGCCCGCATTGGCAGAACGGTTGCAAGACGCAACACTGGAAGATCTTGCACGGGAACCGCTGATCAACATGGACGCCCGCAATGAAAACTGGACTACATGGGCGGTCTGGTTCGATATGATGAAATATCACGGCCCCATCGCACCGGCACGCCGCGTAAACAATTATTCAATTGCCATACAACTGGCACAGGAAGGGGCAGGGCTGGCGCTCGGCTGGCGCAAACTGACCGCGCCTCTGCTGGATCAGGGAAAGCTGGTAACCCTTGACGATCACAGCTGCGCCGCACCCGGCGCCTTCTACCTAATCGCAGCCAACCCCGCTATGCCAGACGCCACACGGACGCTTTATGACTGGATGCGCGAACGTCACATGAGCTGAATTCATCTCAAAAACAAGTTTCTCGATCTTGGCAGTGTCGCTTTTACAAAAGCATAGTCAGCGCTAGGAAACCAGTTTGGGACGGGTGGCAGGATGACAATCGCTCTTTCGGATTTGAACGCAGTGACACAGGATGTCGCACAGGCGCGTGGGCTGCCAAATGCCCATTATACGAATCAGGACGTCTTTGATCAGGAACGAAAAGCCGTTCTTTTCGACAATTGGTCCGGCATCGGCTTTGTCAAGGATGTGCCAAATTCCGGTGATGCGAAACCGGTCGATTTTCTCGGCGTGCCGCTGTTGATCCTGCGAGATCATGAAGGTCTGGTGCGGGTCTATCAAAACACATGCCGCCATCGCGGGATGATCCTTCTCGACAAACCTGCCAATATTCGCGGAACCATACGCTGCCCCTATCACAGCTGGTGCTACGGGCTGGACGGGCGCTTGCGGTCCACCCCTCATGTGGGCGGTCCGGGCCAGAACATCCACGAAGACATCAAACGGGATGAACTGGGGCTGATCGAGATCAACAGCTTCGTCTGGTTGGGTGTGGTCTATGCGAACGTCTCGGGCACAGCCGCGCCGTTTGAAGACGTCCATAAAGATCTGATGGCTCGCTGGTCGATGTTTGAAAAGCCGCTGCACCATGCCGGTCCTGACAGCTCTTTCTGCCTAGAAGTCTCATGTAACTGGAAGCTGGCAGTGGAAAATTACTGCGAAAGCTATCATCTGCCTTGGGTCCACCCCGGTCTGAACAGCTATTCACGGCTAGAGGATCACTACAACATCACGAAAGAGGATCGCTACGCGGGGCAGGGTACGTTGGTGTACCGCCAACTTGCCGGCGAAAACGGCACGGTTTTTCCCGATTTTGAAGGTCTCGGGCCGCAATGGGACACAGGCGCGGAATATATCAGCGTGTTCCCGAATGTACTGCTGGGGGCGCACCGCGACCATTATTATGCCATCCTGCTGGAACCCCTCTCGCTCGACAAAACCCGCGAGCATGTTGAGATTTTCTATGCCAAACCCGAGGCAGCAGACGCGGAGTTCGCCCCTCTACGTGAAAAGAACACCCGTCAGTGGAAAGAGATTTTTGAAGAGGACATCTTCGTTGTAGAGGGCATGCAAAAGGGTCGGCACGCCCCGTACTTTGACGGTGGCAAATTCTCTCCGGTGATGGACGGGCCGACGCATCTGTTTCACAAATGGGTCGCAGATGCGCTGATCCGCGCCGCGTCGGAGCGAAAAAAATGATCCCGCTCGATCAGGCTCTGCTGGACGCCCACGCGGCACAGAATTCCCCCGCTTTGGTGCGGCTTTACCAACAGGCCGGAAACTCAGCGCTGGAAATGGACGAAATACGCGGCTGCTTTTACCTGACCCACGCTTACATCTACGCACTAGAGGCGGGTCTGCCCGAAGCCGAAACCCTGCATTCCACACTCCGCTCCTACGGACGCGAAGCCTGAAACCCGCTTCAATGTTCCAAAAATACTCAAATCCCACCGTGCAGCCGTCCACAGGAGAACGCAGATGAAAACCCACGCACAAGCTGTCGTCATCGGAGGCGGTCTAGTGGGCTGCTCGATCCTCTATCACCTTGCCAAACTGGGCTGGCGTGATGTGGTGCTTCTTGAACGGGACGAACTCACGTCCGGCTCCACTTGGCATGCAGCGGCCAATTTGCACGGCCTGCATGACAACAACAATATCTCTAAAATTCAGTACTATACGATGAATCTGTATAAAGAACTGGAACAGGAGACCGGACAGGGCTGTGGCGTGTTCCAACCCGGTTCCATTTACCTCGCCCAGACCGAAGCGCGGGAACACCAGTTGCGCTTGCAGGAATCCAAAGCACGGTATTTCCAAGAGAAATTTTACGAACTCACCCCCGAGCAGGCGCTGGAAAAGAACCCGCTGCTGAATTTGGACGGAGTGCGCTGCATCATGTTTGAGGAGGACGGAGGCAACGTCGATCCCTCCGGTGTGACCCAAGCCTATGCAGCGGGCGCCCGTCAGATGGGGGCAGAGATTTATCGGTTCTGTCCAGCCACAGCGACCCATCCACAACTCGATGGCAGCTGGATCGTGGAAACGCCGAAAGGCAACATTCACACGCAATGGGTGGTGAATGTGGGAGGGCTTTGGGCGCGGGAAGTGGCGGCTATGGCGGGTGTTAAACTGCCGCTACAACCGACCGAGCACCAGTATCTGGTGACCGAAACCATCCCTGAAATCGCGGCCATGACGGAACGATTGCCGTCAGTCGCGGATCGGGACGGGGAATATTACATGCGTCAGGAAGGCAATGGCCTGCTGATTGGCGCTTACGAAAAACAGCTAAAGTTCTGGGCCGAGGACGGCACACCACAGGATTTCGGGCATGAGTTGTTCGACGGAGACCTTGACCGGATCATGGAAAATCTGGAACGGGCGATGGAGCGCGTGCCGGTTGCAGCCACGGCGGGGATCAAACGGGTGATCAACGGACCGATGATCTGGTCGCCCGACAGTGCCGCATTGTACGGGCCGGTACCGGAGCTAAAGAACTACTTCTGCTGTTGTGGTATCATTCCGGGCTTTAGCCAATCGGGCGGTCTGGGATTGATGACAGCCCAGTGGATCGTTGATGGCGAGCCCGAATTTGATATGTTCCCGTGGGATCTGAGCCGGTTTGGGAATTGGGCGGATCGTAAGTTCACACAGGAGAAAGTGGCCGATCAATACGCCAATCGGTTCGCCATTCATTTCCCCTATGAAGAACGGCAGGCAGGCCGCGAAACACGTTTGCGCCCGATGTACCGGCGTCAGAAGGAAATGGGGGCGGTGCATGGTCTGAACTATGGCTGGGAGCATCCGCTCTGGTACGCTGGAGAGGGGCAGAGCGGGCAGGAAAGTTATGGCTTTACCCGACAGGACTGGTTTGAGCCGGTGGGGCGGGAATGCCGCAGCTTGCGGGAAAATGTCGGCGTGATCGATATTTCCAATTTCGGCAAATACGAGATTACCGGCAAGGGCGCTGCTGATTGGCTGAACCGTGTCGTGGCGAACCATGTGCCGACCGAGATTGGTCGCTCCTGTCTGACACCAATGCTGGGTTTGCGCGGCGGAATCGCCGGGGATTTCACCATAACGAAACTGGCGGAGGATCTTTTTTTCATGGTCGGTACCGGCATCGCCGAACGCTATCACCAGCGCTATTTCCAGATGGTGCCGCTGCCGGAAGATGCTGCTTTTGAGAGTGTGACCGAAGCCTATTGCGGCGTGAATATTTCGGGCCCAAAATCCCGTGAATTGCTGGCACGCCTGACGCAAGAGGATTTGTCAAACAGCGGTTGGCCTTTCATGCGGTCCCGCCGTTTCACCCTTGCAGGAATCGCAGCGATCGGGATCAGGGTTTCCTTCACCGGCGATCTTGGCTGGGAGGTTTACGTGGCCGAAGCGGACCAGATCCGCCTTTGGGAAGCGCTGTTTGAGGCGGGGCGTGATCTCGGGGTGATCCCTGTGGGGAGCCGTGCGCTTGGGTCTTTGCGGATCGAGAAAGGCTACGGATCGTGGAGCCGCGAGTATTCGCCGGAGTATTGGCCACAGGAGGTCGGCTTCGAGCGGTTGGTCAAGATGGACAAGCCGGAGTTTTTGGGCCGCGACGCCTATGCTGCGATCAAGGATAAAGCGCCGCGGGAAAAGCTGGTTTGTGTGCGGATTGAAACACAAGATGCAGACAGTTCGGGCGGAGAGCCGATCTTCTTGCCTAACGGCACGCCTGTGGGGCGTATCACTTCGGGGGCGTACGGCTATACCGTGGAGGCGTCCTGTGCTTTGGCCTTTGTAAAAACAGCCCATGCGGGGCCGGGGACCGAACTTGATGTTGCGGTTCTCGGGCGGCCCCACCGTGCCGTGATACTTGCGGAGCCGTTGTTTGACCCTGCGGGGCATCGTTTGCGGGTATAGGGCGGAATTTGGATATTTGAACCAAAAAGAGCGATGGCGTCAGAGCCCGAACCGATCCCGCAGCGCATACCATGACATGGCAAGCACGAGACTGGGGTAGCGCAGGGTGCGGCCGCCCGGGAACGGGATGGTTGGGACGCGGGACATAACGTCAAAGTCTTCGGCCTGTCCTGCGATGGCTGCGGCTGTGATCCGCCCTGCAAGGGTTGCAAGGGCTACGCCGTGGCCGGAATACCCTGATGCGGTCAGGATGTTCGGCGCAATCCGTCCGAAATAGGGCATCCGGTTGACAGTGATCCCAAGGGTGCCGCCCCATGCGTAGTCGAGCTTTACGTCTTTCAGTTGTGGGTAGATTTCCAGCATGGGTTTGCGCACCAGCGCGCGGATGTCTTTGGGGAAACGATAGCTGTAGGTTTCGCCGCCGCCAAACAACAGCCGATGGTCTGCGGAGCGGCGATAGTAGTTCACCACGAATTTGCTGTCGGCTATGGCCACATCCTGCGCGATCAGCGCTTCTGCGCCGTCCTGACCGAGGGGTTCTGTCGCGACGATGAAATTGTTGATCGGCATCACGCGTGCAGCAGTTTTTTCGTGTAACCCGCCGAGGTAGGCGTTACAGGCGATCACCAGATGACTGGCGCTGATCTTGCCCTTGGCAGTGTTGATTGTAACCGGATCACCCTGCTGAATACCTGTGACTTCGGATTGTTCGTAAAGGGTCACGCCTGCTTTTTGCGCGGCGCGGGCCAAGCCCAACGCGAAGTTTAAGGGGTGGATGTGGGCCGCCCCCATATCCAGCGTGCCACCGTGGTAGACATCGGTGCCAAGCAGATCACAGACCGCCGCCCGGTCAAGCGGTTTGATTTTGGTATAGCCGTAGTTTTTGGCGAGATGTTCGGCGTAGGCGTGTTCATCCGCGACATCGCCAGCTTTCCAGTCCACATGGGCAACGCCGGGTTTATGGGCGCAGTCAATGCCGTGGGTCTCGCTTAGGGATTTGACCAGCGCCTTGGCGTCTTGGGACAGGGACCACAGGTGGCGGGCATCATCGCGCCCGACCATTTTCTCCAGTTCCATCTGATCGCGCCGCTGACCGGAGCCAACCTGACCGCCGTTGCGCCCTGACGCGCCCCAACCCATGCGTTGGGCCTCTAGCAGGGTGACGCGAAAGCCCCGTTCTGCCAGGTGCAGTGCGGCTGATAATCCGGTAAAGCCCCCGCCAATGACGCAAACATCCGCGCTGTGATCCCCTTCCAGTGTCGGAAAGGGCGGCAGGGTATCGGCAGTCGCGGCGTACCAGCTTTGCGGGTAGGTTCCTGCGGTGTCATTGGCGTGAAGTAGGTTCAAAGCCATCAGACGTTCATCAACAGGTGTTCCCGTTCCCACGGGCTGATGACTTCCTGAAACTCGTCATATTCTTTGTTCTTCGCCGCAGTATAAACGGCCGTGAACTCTGGTCCCATCATATCGGCTAGTTCTTCGTTTTCGCTAAGCAGGGTCAGGGCTTCGTACATAGTGGGCGGGATGTCACGATCCGCGTCATAGGCTTCACCAGAAGCTGCGATCCGGGGTTCCAGTTTGTTTTTTATGCCGAGAAACCCACAGGCGAGAGAGGCAGCAAGCCCGATGTAGGGATTGCAGTCCATGCCAGCGACGCGGTTTTCCACCCGTCGCGATTCAGGCGAGGAGATCGGAACGCGGATGCCGGTTGTGCGGTTGTTCTCGGCCCACTCCAGATTGATGGGTGCCGAGAAAGCCGCCACATATCGCCGGTAGCTGTTCACATAGGGGGCGATAAACGGTGTGGCGGCGGGGAGGTGGGTTTGCAGGCCGGCAATAAAGTGGCCAAAGGCCGGTGTCGGCTGATCCTGCGCATCGTTGAAGATGTTCTTGCCGGTGGATTTATCCAGAATGGAATGGTGGATGTGCATGGCCGAACCCGGTTGGTCGCCCATCGGTTTTGCCATGAAGGTTGCATAACAATCGTGGCGAAGTGCGGCTTCTTTGATCAGGCGCTTGAAGTAGAATACCTCATCCGCCAGCTTGATCGGGTGGCCGTGCTTGAGGTTGATTTCAACCTGACCGGCACCGCCTTCCTGAATGATCGTGTCGATTTCAAAGCCCTGATATTCGGCGAAATCGTAGATGTCGTCGATCACCGGACCGTATTCGTCCACTGCAGACATGGAGTAGGCCTGCATAGAAGCCGCAGGTCGCCCTGTGCGGCCAAGTTTAGGGACAACCGGTTGGTTCGGGTCGGTGTTGCGCGCCACCAGATAAAACTCCATCTCCGGCGCGACAACGGGTTCCCAACCCTCGGCCTCGTAATAGGAGAGAACGCGCCGTAACACATTGCGCGGCACCAGTGGCATCGGCGCGCCGTGAACATCGGTCACGTTATGGATGATTTGCAGCGTAATATCGCCCGTCCAAGGTGCAGCAGTTGCCGAAGAAAAATCGGGCGAAAGCACCATATCCCCTTCCGTGTACTGGTTCTCGATGTTTTCGATATCAACATAAGAGCCGGTCACGGTTTGATAAAAGATGCTGTCGGGCAGATACATCGGATCGAGCCGCCCGAATTTGCGTGCTGGCATACATTTACCACGGCTGATGCCCGTGGTGTCCGAGATGATGCACTCCACCTCTTCAAGGCGGCGATTGGCGATATAGTCCTGTGCAGCCTGCGGGATTTTTTCTATCCATTTCAAACTATCATCCATGAGCCATAGCCCCCTTGAAAACTGCGGTAAAAAGATCGGCCATTTCAGCCTGCGCAACCGGTGTCTTGGTGCTTTCGATAGCGGCGAGCCGCAGCGGTTCGGGCACAACGCCCACGGCCCGTGTCATCGCAAGGCCTTCGACGAAACCTGCTTTGAACTCGGGATGGGGCTGGATGGTGTAGATGTGGTCGCCGATGGTCAGGGCCGCATGTTTGCAGAATTCTGTACTTGCTACTGTCACGGCGCCGGGAGGCGGTGTGGTGACCTGATCCTGATGCCAGGCGAACAGGGGCAGGGTGCGCCCGTCGCTCATCGGATAATCGACGCGGCCCACCGACCATCCGCCCCTGAATTTTTCAACCTTGCCGCCCATAGCTTGGGCAATGATTTGATGGCCGAAACAGACCCCGACCAAAGGGCGTTTGGCTTTGTGCAGGGCACGGACCAGTGATTCGAGCGGCGCAATCCACGGATGGGCTTCATAGGCACCGAACTTTGATCCGGTGATGATCCAGCCGTCGCATTCTTCTATGTTTTCAGGAAGCTCACCTTCAATCACATCGTAGGTTTGAAAGTCAAAGCCGCGGTCTGCAAGCATGATTTGAAACATTTCGCCGTATTCGCCATGCTTGGCCACAAGCTGTTCGGGGGATCTGCCAGTTTGCAGAATACCGATTTTCATAATTCACCTGTAAGAGTTGTTTGGCCACAGCTTGCACAGAGTGGCAGGGACAGGCAAGCGGATAGAGTGCAGAGGTGCGCGCACTTGCCAATCGCACGATGGTGCCTTACCCCTTTGATCAGCAAATTATATATAATAACTGAAAGTGACACCATGACCGCGCAAGCGCCAAGCCTGAAGGCAAAAGACAAACCTGATCTGGGATCTTTTCAATGGGAGGACGCGCTGCTGCTGGAATCCCAATTGAACGAAGAAGAGCGGATGATCCGCGATGCTGCGAAATCCTATGCCGCCGAAAAGCTGGCGCCCCGCGCGATTGAAGCTTTCGCCAAGGAAACGACCGATCCGGAAATCTTCCGCGAAATGGGCGAGATGGGCTTGCTTGGGACCACAATCCCAGAAGAATACGGTGGAATTGGCGCGGGCTATGTGACCTACGGTCTGGTCGCGCGGGAAGTGGAGCGGGTTGATTCCGGTTATCGTTCGATGATGTCGGTTCAGTCGTCTCTGGTGATGTACCCGATCTACGCCTATGGCTCGGAAGAGCAGCGTAAGAAATACCTGCCGAAACTGGCCAGCGGCGAATGGATCGGCTGTTTCGGACTGACAGAGCCGGATGCTGGTTCTGACCCGGGCGGCATGAAGACTCGCGCTGAAAAGGTGCAGGGCGGTTATGTGCTGAACGGTGCAAAAATGTGGATCTCCAATTCACCGATTGCAGATGTTTTTGTGGTTTGGGCCAAGTCCGATGAACACGGCGGTAAAATCCGTGGGTTCGTTCTGGAAAAAGGTATGAAGGGGCTGTCCGCGCCTAAGATTGAAGGGAAGATGTCCCTTCGCGCGTCTATTACCGGTGAAATCGTGATGGACGGAGTAGAAGTGTCTGACGATGCGCTGCTGCCGAATGTGGAAGGTCTGAAAGGGCCGTTTGGCTGTCTGAACCGTGCCCGTTACGGCATCGCTTGGGGTGCGATGGGCGCAGCAGAGTTCTGCTGGCACGCGGCGCGTCAATACGGGTTGGATCGCAAGCAGTTCAACAAACCGCTGGCGCAAACGCAACTGTTCCAGAAGAAGCTGGCAGATATGCAAACCGAAATCACGCTTGGCCTGCAAGCGGCCCTGCAAGTAGGGCGTCTGATGGATGCTGCAAATGCCGCGCCCGAGATGATCTCGATTATCAAACGCAACAACTGTGGCAAGGCGCTGGATATTGCGCGGATGGCACGGGATATGCACGGCGGCAACGGTATTTCACAGGAGTTTCAAGTGATCCGTCATATGATGAACCTTGAAACAGTGAACACCTATGAAGGCACCCACGATGTTCACGCGCTGATTCTTGGCCGCGCGCAAACGGGCCTGCAGGCGTTCTTTTAAGACGCCGTAAAACAACTGCGGCCCTGACGATCAAGAGATCGCAGGGCCGCAGTCATTAAGCGAAAATCTTTTTAACTGTTATCGAGCGCGGCAATCACCCGCTGACGGGCCAGACCACTGTCGCGATCATTCACCCCAAGCAGATTGACGACAAGGCGCAAGAAACCGTCTTCTTCGTGATCGCGCTGACCATCGGCCATCGCCACCCGCCAAAGCGCCTCAACCACGCTGATACGATCCTCGTAAGGTACGGCATCTTTCACGATCTTGGTAAAACGGACCGTATCAGGGGCCTGGGACTCCAACCGTTCTGCATCCGCTTTCAACTCTTGTGCGGCCTCAAGGCCTAGCTGGTAGCGGTCCTGCAAAACATCCAGAATCATCTGGTGCTCCGCAGGGTCATAACGGTCATCCGCGCGGGCAATCCGCACCAGAAGCGTGGCCAAAGCAGCACGCGCGTCTTCGGGTTGAAGATCGGCACGGGCATCGGGAACGGTGAACAGGTCTATCAAAGCTTGAAACATGATCGGAACCTAGTGCGCTGTATCCGGATGGGCAAATATAAAGTCCGTGAACGGATTTATACCAGCCGTGATTGTTCCACAGCGGCTTTGATAAAGTCGCGGAACAGGGGATGGGGCTCAAACGGTTTGCTTTTCAGTTCAGGGTGGAACTGCACGCCGATATACCACGGGTGATCCTTGAACTCGACGATTTCCGGCAAGCGGCCGTCGGGGCTCATGCCCGAGAATTCCAGACCGTGCTTTTCCAGATCGTCGCGGTATTGGATGTCTACCTCATAGCGGTGACGGTGGCGTTCTGAAATGGCGGTTCCACCATAGATTTCAGCCACTTGCGAGCCTTCGTTCAGTGTGGCGTTATAGGCCCCAAGGCGCATGGTGCCACCTTTGTCGTCATCCGCATCCCGCTGGATTGTGCGGTTGCCTTCAACCCATTCTTTCAGATGGTAAACCACTGGCGTGAAGCGTTTTTTACCGGATTCATGGTCAAACTCTTCAGAGCCCGCGTCTTTCAAACCGGCCAGATTGCGGGCCGCTTCGATCACGGCCATTTGCATCCCGAGACAAATCCCGAGGTAAGGTACCTTGCGGGTGCGGGCAAATTCGGCGGCTTTGATCTTGCCTTCCGTGCCCCGTTCGCCAAACCCGCCGGGCACCAGAATGGCGTTAAAGCCTTCAAGGTGGGGGGCTGCGTCCTCGGTGTCAAACAGCTCCGCATCGACCCAGTCAATCTTAACCTTAACACGGTTGTGCATACCGCCGTGGATCAGGGCTTCGGCGATGGATTTATAGGCGTCTTCCAACTGGGTGTATTTGCCCACAATGGCCACGCGCACTGTGCCGTCGGGATTGTGAACGCGATCGGACACGTCATTCCATGTTGCCAGCTTGGGTTTGGGGGCAGGGGTAATGCCAAACGCATCCAGCACCGCCTGATCGAGCCCTTCCTTATGATAGGCCAGCGGCGCATCATAGATAGAGCCAAGGTCATAAGCCGCGATCACCGATTCAGGGCGCACGTTACAGAACAGCGCCAGCTTTTCCCGTTCCTTTTCCGGAATAGGATGTTCCGATCGGCAAACCAGCACGTCAGGTGCGATCCCGATGGATTGCAGTTCTTTCACGCTGTGTTGGGTCGGCTTGGTCTTCAGTTCGCCACTCGCCGCCAGATAAGGCAGCAGTGTGAGGTGCATATAAATGCAATTGTTGCGCGGGCGCTGGTGTCCGAACTGGCGGATCGCTTCAAAGAAGGGCAGGCCTTCGATGTCACCAACAGTGCCGCCAATCTCACACAGCATGAAATCCACTTCATCGTCACCGATTTCGAGGAATTCCTTAATCTGGTTGGTCACATGGGGTACAACCTGAATGGTTTTGCCCAGATAATCGCCACGGCGTTCCTTTTCCAGCACTGTGGAATAGATCCGACCGGAGGACACGGAATCGGTTTTGCGTGCAGCAACACCTGTGAACCGTTCATAGTGGCCAAGGTCCAGATCGGTTTCCGCACCATCGTCGGTCACAAAAACCTCGCCGTGTTCAAACGGGGACATGGTGCCCGGATCGACGTTAAGATAAGGGTCCAGCTTGCGCAGACGCACCGAATAGCCGCGGGCTTGCAGCAAGGCACCCAATGCAGCAGAGGCGAGACCTTTGCCAAGGGATGAAACCACGCCACCGGTGATGAAAATATAACGCGCCATAGACTGGAAAGCTCCCGTGTCAGAAAAAAACTAGTGGGCCGATAACCTGTTCAGCCCCTCTACTCACGGGGTTTAAGGATAACGGGATTCGGGGTGGCAACGCAAGAGCTGCCACCTTGATTCATGGATGATTTTAGGGTGTTTTGCCCATGATCTTGTAGACCACGGGGCAAGGCCAACTATTTATAGGGTCAGTCTTCCGCTTTGGGCGGAGTAGCCGGACCGTCTGTGGCCGACGGGGGCAACAGATTGCCGCCAAGCGGTGTGGTGCTGTCTTCGGATTGAGAAACAGCAGGTGCTGTCAGATCGCCGTTCAGCAGGGAATTATTCCCATCCTCACGGGCCGCGATGATGGTCAGCGCAAGGCTGGCCGCCATGAAACCGGCGCCCAAAATCCATGTAAACTTGGCCGCAGGAGATGCAGGGGGACGCCCTGACATATTGCCGCCACCGCCGCCAATGCCAAGTCCACCACCCTCGGAGCGCTGCATCAGCACGGTCACAATCAGGCTCAGGGCCAGAATAAGAAGGATAACAAGGACGATGTTCTGCATGTGCGGTCTCGGATTTTGTGCCTGTGGGCCGGATCATTCGGCTTCGGGGGGTGTCTAACGGATTGTGCTGGGGGTGTCTATTGGGAAGTGCAGACACCGGCAGAATTGGCGAGTTGTCCCTAGATGGCGGCTTTGACGGCCTGTTTCAACCGCTTGATCTGTAGATCGGACAGGGGGTCGCACCGCCTTTTGATCAGAGTGATGCTTTTACCGGTATATCCTGTCTGAATTGCGGGTTTTTCCTGTCAACCGCAGCCTGCGGCGATTTTGGTGTTTCAGCCGCCCCATTGGGTCGTTATACGGGGTAGGGTTTTTTAGACATCAAGAGGCAGCCAAAATGGCCAATGTAGTAGTTGTCGGCGCACAATGGGGTGACGAAGGCAAAGGGAAGATTGTTGACTGGTTGTCAGAGCGTGCAGACATCATCGCACGGTTTCAGGGCGGGCATAACGCCGGCCACACTCTGGTAATTGACGGCAAAGTATACAAGCTGAACGCGCTGCCCTCCGGTGTTGTGCGTGGCGGCAAGCTTTCGGTCATCGGCAACGGTGTGGTGCTTGATCCGTGGCATCTGGTGCAGGAAATCGCCAAGATTCAGGAGCAGGGCGTCGAAATCTCCCCCGAATCCCTGATGATCGCGGAAAACACTCCGCTGATCCTGCCAATCCACGGTGAACTGGACCGCGCGCGGGAAGAAGCGGCCTCCAAGGGAACCAAGATTGGCACAACTGGGCGCGGCATCGGTCCGGCCTATGAAGATAAAGTGGGCCGCCGGTCTGTGCGCGTCGCTGATCTGGCGGATGAAGCCACATTGATCGCCCGTGTGGACCGTGCGTTGCAGCACCATGATCCGCTGCGCAAAGGTCTTGGCATCGAAGCTGTAGACCGCGACGGGCTGATCGACCAGCTGCGCGAGATTGCCAAGGAAATCCTGCCCTATGCGGCGCCGGTCTGGAAAGTGCTGAACGAAAAGCGCAAAGCGGGTAAGCGGATTCTGTTTGAAGGGGCGCAAGGCGCGCTGCTGGACATTGATTTTGGCACTTATCCTTTCGTGACATCCTCCAACGTGATCGCAGGTCAAGCCGCAACCGGTGTTGGGATCGGGCCCGGATCAATTGATTATGTGCTTGGCATCGTCAAAGCCTACACCACCCGTGTTGGTGAAGGCCCATTCCCGACTGAATTGCAAGATGCCGACGGCCAACGTCTGGGCGAACGGGGCCACGAGTTTGGCACCGTAACAGGCCGCCAGCGTCGCTGTGGCTGGTTTGACGCTGCATTGGTGCGTCAGACCTGTGCCACATCCGGCGTGACTGGCATTTCCCTTACCAAACTGGATGTGCTGGACGGGTTCGAAACCCTGAAAATCTGTGTCGCTTACGATCTGGACGGGGAGCGGCTAGACTATTTGCCGACAGCCGCCGATCAACAGGCCCGTTGCACGCCAATCTACGAAGAGATGCCTGGCTGGTCCCAAAGCACCGAAGGCGCGCGGTCTTGGGCGGATCTGCCTGCTGAGGCGATCAAATACGTGCGCCGTGTGGAAGAGCTGATCGGCTGTCCTGTAGCCATGCTCTCTACCTCACCCGAACGGGAAGACACGATCCTCGTGACTGACCCGTTTGCCGATTAAGGAACGGTTGAATGGCATTGTCCTATAAGGCGCGCCGGCGCTGGTCTTTGGTTCTGCTGCTGGTTTGGCTGCCGATCTATTGCATCGTCGCTGTTACAGTGATGAACGCGATTCCGCGGCTGCCCATGCTGGTAGAGTTGCTGATCTATATCGTGCTTGGCGTCGCTTGGGCTTTGCCGTTCAAATTCGTCTTCAAAGGCGTTGGCAAGGAAGACCCGGATCAAAAGTGATCCGGGTTCTCCGCCATAGCTTTCCGGTTAATTTCTGGAATTTTCCGACCCCCGTCATATCTCTGTTACAAAAGATTCATATAGCGGTCGCGTTTGCGGGAATCACCGCTATCGTGGAGGACTCTAATGGTCAAAAATGCTCGCCCTAATAAGACACTAGACCGGGATCTCGGCAGCCGTGTCTTGCTGGAAAACGCCAACTACGCCATTCGCAAACCACTGGTGGCCCCCGCATTGGGCGGGGTATTCATCATCGTTGCGATTCTGCTGACCAGTCTGGTGTTCGGATGGGCAGGCAACGGCCTGATTATCGCGATGGCGGCCGGTCTCGGGGCTTATATGGCGCTGAATATCGGCGCCAATGATGTGGCCAACAATGTCGGCCCTGCGGTGGGGGCCAATGCGCTTTCTATGGGCGGTGCGCTCATCATTGCTGCAATCTTTGAAAGCGCCGGTGCGTTGCTGGCAGGCGGCGATGTGGTGGGCACGATTTCCAAGGGGATCATTGACCCGACCGCCGTGTCAGAACCCCGTGTGTTCATCTGGGCGATGATGTCTGCGCTGATCGCTTCGGCGGTCTGGGTGAATCTGGCCACTTGGGTCGGCGCACCGGTCTCGACCACCCATTCGGTTGTGGGTGGCGTTATGGGCGCGGGTATTGCGGCGGCAGGGTTTGCAGCCGTGAACTGGCCAAAGATGAGCCAGATCGCCGCCAGCTGGGTGATCTCTCCGGTTCTGGGCGGTATCGTTGCTGCGCTGTTCCTGTGGCTGATCAAATCCCAAGTTTCCGACCAAAAAGACAAGATTACCGCTGCACGTCGCTGGGTGCCAATCCTGATCGCGATTATGGCGGGGGCTTTTGCCACCTACCTTGCAGTGAAGGGCCTGAAAAAGATCGTCTCGATTGATCTGCAATATGCGCTGCTGATTGGGGCTGTTTCGGCGGTTCTGTTCTACTTCATCTCTCACCCGATGATCCGCAAACAGTCCGAGGGGAAAGAGAATTCCAAAGAAACGGTGCGCAAGCTGTTCACACTGCCGCTGGTCTGTGCTGCGGCGCTGTTGTCCTTTGCCCACGGCGCCAACGATGTGGCAAACGCCATCGGCCCGCTCGCCGCGATTGTGCACACTGCCGAGGCTGCCGAGGTCGTTGCCAAAGTGTCGATCCCGATCTGGGTGATGGTTGTCGGTGCCTTTGGTCTGTCATTTGGCCTGCTGCTGTTCGGTCCGAAACTGATCCGCATGGTGGGGGAGCAAATCACCAAGCTGAACCCGCTGCGCGCCTATTGTGTGGCGCTTTCCGCAGCGATTACGGTGATTGTAGCAAGCTGGCTCGGCCTGCCTGTTTCCTCTACACACATCGCCGTAGGAGCCGTGTTCGGCGTCGGCTTCTTCCGCGAAGCCCACTGGCGCGTGACCCACAACAACGAGCTGGTTCAACAAGTAGTGGAAACCGAAGCCGGTAAGGCAGGCAAGAAAAAGCGCAAACACCGCAAACTGGTGCGCCGTTCCCACTTCCTGACCATCATCGCGGCGTGGGTCATCACAGTACCCGCAGCATCCATCCTGTCCGCACTGGTGTTCCTGCTGTTGAACACCGTCGCGGGGTAAGGCGTTTGCCCTTACCGCTGTTTAGTAGTCATAAAAAAAGGGCTGCCCCGCAAGGAGCAGCCCTTTTTCTTGATCTGCTTCTGCGTGTTTACGCGAAGACTTCGCCCAGTGCTTTGTCCATTACGCCAGCGATTTCGTCGATGTCGTCTTTTGTCGAGATCAGCGCCGGTGATAGGCACAGCGTGTTGTTCAGGCCGGGCAGGGAGCGGTTGGTCATGCCGATGATCACCCCTTGTGCCATACAGTTGGCGACAACTGCGGCGACTTTCTTTTCGTCCATCGGTTCGCGGCTGTCGCGGTCTGCAACCAGTTCGGCACCCAAAAACAGGCCCTTGCCGCGCACTTCACCGATGACCTTGTGCTTGTCCATCAATTCGCCCAGTTTGCCCAAGCAATACTCGCCCATGTCGATGGTGTTTTGCAGCAGGCCCTCTTCTTCGATGATCTTCATATTCTCGATCGCAGCCGCCGGACCGGAAGCACATCCACCGAAAGTAGACACGTCGCGGAAATAGTTCATCGGATCGTCTACATTGTCTTTAAAGTTGTCGAAGACAGCTTCGGTTGTCACCAGACAGGAGATCGCCGCATAGCCAGACGCTACGCCTTTGGCCATAGACACGAAATCAGGTTGGATGCCGTAGTGCTGGTAGCCAAACCATGTGCCGGTCCGGCCTACGCCGCAGACCACTTCGTCGATATGCAGCAAAATTTCGTATTTCTTACACAGCGCCTGAATGCCTTCCCAGTAGCCTTTGGGCGGCACGATTACACCACCACCGGCTGTGATCGGTTCCAGACAGATCGCGCCGATTGTGTCGGGGCCTTCGCGCAGGATGACTTCCTCGGTGGCTTTGACACAGGCCTCGCCGTATTGTTCGGCAGTGACGCCGTACTGGTTGCGGTATTCCAGGCAGTGGGGCACTTCGACGAAACCGGGGGTGAACGGTCCGTACTGTGCGTTACGTTCAGGTTGGCCGCCTGCGGACAGACAGGCGATGGTTGTGCCGTGGTAATCCCGTTCACGATAGAGGATCTTATACTTCTGGCCGCCATGTTTGGAATGGGCGATCTGGCGCACCATTTTAAAGGCTTTCTCATTCGCCTCGGAACCGGAGTTCGCGTAGTAGACGCGTTTCATACCCGGCATTTTGTCGATCAGCATCTTGGAAAAGATGGACCCCGGAATGGAACCGGCGGTTTGGGCGAAATAGTTCATTTTAACCAACTGGTCGCGTACCGCATTGGCGATCCGCTCGCGGCCATAGCCGACGTTCACAGTCCAGACGCCACCGGACACAGCGTCCAGATGTTCCTTGCCGCGGGCATCCCAGACACGGTTGCCTTTACCCTCTACGATGATCTTGGGATCAATGGTTTCAAAAGGCTTGTGTTGGATCAGGTGGTGCCACACATGGGCACGGTCTGTTTCAATAATATCTTCGATGTCGTTGGTGGTTATCGCATCCATGACGGGCACCTTTCTGGGTCTGTAAGAGGAGGTCACTTGGGGCATACCCTGCGTGATTATCTGATAATAGGAAAGGGGCAAAATGCTCCGGTTTCATAGGGCCAGAGTTTTCACCAAATAGGGCCAGTTGGAGCCGCGCTGGACCTGTTGGGTTAATTCATATCCAAAGCGCGCTGGCGTAGAATTTCAAACGGGATGGTTTCTAAGGTATTGATATGTGTGGATTCTAGAACCACATGGGGCGCTGCATCAAAGGCATCCGCCTGCACCCAGCGATCAGCGCACAGACACCAGCGGTCCCCCGGTTTCAACCCCTGAAAGCCGTATTCAGGGCGCGGCGTGGACAGGTCATTACCGCGCGATTTGGAGAAGGCGAGGAAGGTTTCTGTCATAAGGCAACACACGGTGTGCTTGCCGTGATCTGCCGGACCGGTGTTGCAGCAACCGTCCCTGTAAAACCCCGTTACAGGATCGCTGGAGCAGGGCTTTAGCGCCTCTCCGAGTACGTTAAGGCTTTCGTCCATATCGGTATTCGTCACGTTGGCATTTCCCTTTTGCGAGTCCCTATTGATAGGCTGCGCAAAAGGGTATTGTCACGGGAAAACAGGGAGAAACCGTTGGAGGGTTAGTAGGTCACGCGGGTCTCAATCGCGTTTTCCAGCATCACATAGGCCCATGAGGTTTCACCATCACGGGTGCGAATTTCGCTTAGTTGCTGACGTGCGCCATCCATATTGCCATCCGCCACAAAGCCTTGTCCCATATAGCTGCGGGCGAGGATGTAATCGGGATCAATCTGCAAGGCTTGCTGGTAGTAGGTCAGGGCGGTTTGTAAATCCCCGAGCTTGCGATGGGAAAACCCCAGATAGTTCAGCACACGGGGGTCGTCTTTGGTTTGAACAAGCGACAACAGCCGGATCGCATCGTTGTACTGGCCGTCATAGGCCATTGCGCGTGCGTTTATATAAAGAACCTCATCCGTGAACAGGCCCCTTTCAGCCTCTACACATTTTTTCTTGTCCGTGTCGAGCACCATACCTTTCTTTTTGCATGCCGCTTCAGTTGGCGTGGAACTGCTATTGCCATCCCCAGCGGCCAGCGCGGCGGTGGCGATAGACAAACCCAGCAGGCCGGAGCCGATGGTTGCAATGATCTTCATAGTAAAACTCCCAAAGGTTTCGAAAAAGATAACAGATAGGTATTTCCGACGAGCTTAGCCGAAAATGCCTGCTGTGATAGCATTTATACGTAAAAGTGACCCAACCAAAAAATGCTGCGAATTGAAAAACAGTGATCTTTGACATTTCATTCCTGCACCGGCTCGCTCTACCGTAGGGTTAAGACAACGAACCGAAAGGGTTTTGTTATGTTTCGGATGATCTTTACGGCACTGATCGCTGCGCTGGTTACTCTTCAGATTACCACGGCCTCTGCGCAGGGTGCGCGGACCCGCGCCCTTGGGGAAGATCCGCCGCTTATCCGCAACCAACCAAAATCTGCGGCGACCCATTACAGCGAGGCGGAACTCGCGCGACAGGCGAAGGCGTTTCAACGGACAATGGCGGAAGGAATTGTCGCGGGGGCTGCTGTCGGATTGCTGGCGGATATGCTCAGCAGTAACGACAATAACTCCGGCTTGCAGATTGGTATTGGTGCTGGTGCAATTTCCGGCAGCTATGTGGCGCGACTTCAGAAGAAATACCGCCGCAAGGAACTGCGGCTGGAGCGGATCAGGGACGATGTCACCCGCGCCAATCAGGAACTGGCGGCCTCTATTGCGACGATGCAGGCGGTCGTGGCCTATCAACAGAGCGAGCTGAACGGCCTGCGCGCCTCCGGTGCGAAAAAGCGGCAAATCCGCCGAGAGTTAAAGCAGGCGAAGGCCAATCTTAACAATATGAGCAAAGCCATAAAAGGGGCGCAGAAATGGGAAAAGGAATTTAAATCAACCCGTTCGCTGCGGCTGATCAAAGGACAGGCGACCGGAATAGACACTGAAATCGCCCTGTTGTCCCAAAGGATCGCTGCGATGAAATCCGTGGCCAATCAGATGAAAGGGGTAACAAAGTCATGAAGTTAATTCGCAGGTTAACAATCCCATTGGCCGCTGCCACACTTGCCGGATGTGTGACGTCTGAAGACCCCGGCGACGGCGGTTTCTTCAACGGAGTCGCTGGTGCCAGTAACGGCACTTATGATGGTCGTGTCGCCAGCCGTCAGGCCGAAGTGGACAGCGCACAGGCGGAAAACGCACGCCTTACGGCAGAGCTGGCCCGCCTGCGGGGGGAACACAGCGCCATTAAGTCAGATCTGATCGCAGCGCGTGCCAAAGCGCAGGCCGCCGGTGTCAGGTTGAACGCCACACAAGAAGGACAGGTGGCCGCCGCGCTGCGGTCCGATCCGGCGCGGGTCGAGAGCCTTAGCAAAGCGATTGCAGATGCCCGTCGCCTGACCGACAGCATCGCGCGGCTGGCGGGTTAGGGCGGCGTTACGTGCCGCGCAAAAGAAAAGGCCCGCTGAAACCAGCGGGCCTTTCAAATTTGGTCTGACTTGAAAAACAGTCGGAAGATTAAGCCTTAGGCTCTTCTTCTTCGCCAGTTGCTTCTTCTTCAGCAGCCGGAACATTGTCTTCCAGATCGTCAAGCGCTGCGCCACCGATATCGTCGAACAGTTCGGCGATTTCGAATTCTGCTTCTGCTTCTGCTTCCAGTTCCTGAATGGATTTACCAGAGGCTTGCAGTTCGGCTTCTTCAGCAGAACGGGCTACGTTGACTTCGATGGAACATTCGACTTCAGGGTGCAGGACAACACGCATTGTGTGTACGCCCAGTTCCTTGATCGGTGCTTCGAGAACCAGTTGTTTCTTGTCGACTGTGAAGCCGGCTTCGGTCGCAGCAGTTGCTGCGTCCCGTGTAGAAACGGAACCGTAAAGCGAACCGGAGTCGGAAGCGGAACGAATCACAACGAATTGCTCGCCGTCCAGTTTCGCAGCCACAGCTTCGGCTTCTTTTTTGGTTTCGAGGTTCTGTGCTTCCAGCTGAGCTTTGCGGTTTTCAAAGCTTTCCATGTTGCCTTTGGTGGCGCGCAGCGCCTTGCCTTGGGCCAGCAGGAAGTTACGGGCGTAACCTTGCTTTACGGAAACCACGTCACCCATTTGGCCCAGTTTGGCCACACGTTCGAGAAGGATAATATCCATGAGGTTACTCCTTACTTCACAGCGTAGGGCAGCAGCGCCAGAAACCGTGCGCGTTTGATGGCTTTAGCCAGCTCGCGTTGTTTCTTGGCAGAGACTGCGGTGATACGGGATGGAACGATCTTGCCGCGCTCGGAAATGTAGCGTTGCAGCAGTTTCGTATCTTTGTAGTCGATCTTCGGCGCATTGTCGCCAGAGAACGGGCAAGATTTGCGACGACGGAAAAATGGTTTGTTAGCCATGATTTAGCGTCCTTTCTTAACGTTCGCGGCGACGTTCGTCGCGGGAGTTTTTAGCTTGGATTACAACGGAAGGGCCTTCTTCGTGCTCATCAACTTTGATGGTCAGAACGCGCATTACGTCATCGTGCAAACGCATCAGGCGTTCCATTTCTGCGACAGCAGGCGCAGGGGCGTCTGATCTCAGAAAGGCGTAGTGGCCCTTGCGGTTTTTGTTGATTTTGTAGGCCATAGTCTTCAGGCCCCAGTATTCGTTCTCGACAACTTTACCACCGTTGTCTGTCAGAACGGCGCCGAAATGCTCAATCAGGCTTTCGGCCTGCGCGTTGGAAAGATCCTGACGCGCAATAAATGTGTGCTCGTAGAGCGCCATTTTATCACCATATGTAAGCGTGCTTCAAAACCGGGTTAATCTTCCGCCCCCCGGTACGAGAGGCATCCGCGTGAACGTAAATCTGCGGAAGATGAGGCGGGTATAGCGAAGCCTGAGGTGAATGCAAGCTGTAAGCGTGCCAGTGGTCTGATTGGCGCTTAATACGGCGCGCGTGTTGAAGTTTCTTGTCCCCAACCGTAACAGACACTAAAAATACATGAAGCTAAAAAATAAAAGAGGCATCAATGACACGCGCATTTGTATTTCCGGGCCAGGGCGCCCAGACCATCGGCATGGGGAAGGCGTTTGCGGACGCGTATCCCGCAGCGAAAGCTGTTTTTGACGAGGTAGACGAAGCCTTGGGCGAAAGCCTGTCGGGCCTGATCTGGGAAGGTGACATTGAAACCCTGACCCTGACCCAAAATGCACAACCGGCCTTGATGGCGACTTCGATGGCGGCAATGGCGGCGTTGAAATCCGAAGGGGTCACGATTGAGGCGGCGTCTTACGTGGCGGGTCACAGTCTCGGAGAATATTCTGCCCTTTGTGCGGCGGGTTCGATTTCTCTGGCGGATACCGCGCGTTTGTTGCGCATCCGCGGCGAGGCGATGCAGGCGGCGGTTCCGGTTGGGGTTGGCGCAATGGCTGCCCTGCTCGGGCTTGATTTTGCCACGGCCACCCAAGTGGCAGAGGAAGCCGCACAGGGCGAAGTGTGTCAGGCCGCCAACGACAATGATCCGGCGCAGGTGGTTGTGTCCGGTCATAAAGCGGCTGTTGAACGCGCACTGGTGATTGCCAAGGAAAAAGGCGCAAAACGGGCGATGTTGCTGCCGGTATCTGCGCCGTTCCATTGCGCTTTGATGCAACCCGCTGCTGATCGTATGGCGGAAGCGCTGGCCGAAGTGACCATCAACGACCCCGCCGTGCCGCTGATCGCCAATGTGCGCGCCGAAGCTGTAACAGATGCCGCCGTGATCCGTGATCTGCTGGTAGAACAAGTGACAGGGTCTGTGCGCTGGCGCGAGAGCATAGGTTATGTTGCAGCGCAGGGTGTAAGCGAAGTCTATGAAATCGGTGCCGGTAAGGCGCTGTCAGGGATGATCCGACGGATTGCCAAAGAAATCGAATGCGTTGCGGTGAATGATCCCGACGGCGTAAAAGCTGCCGCAGAAAAGATTGGATAAGATAAATGTTTGACTTAACAGGTAAATGCGCTCTCGTGACCGGTGCTTCGGGTGGCATCGGCGGGGCGATTGCAACCGCACTTCACGCACAAGGCGCGACAGTCGCGCTTTCTGGCACGCGGGTCGGTCCTTTGGAAGAACTAGCCGCGAACCTGGGCGAGCGGGCTTTTGTGACCCCTTGTAATCTCGGCGATGCAGAGGCTGTAACTGCGTTGGCCGGGCAAGCATCTGATGCGATGGGCGGTTTGCATATCCTTGTAAACAACGCAGGTATCACGCGGGACAATCTGTTCATGCGGATGAAGGACGAAGACTGGCAGGATGTTATCGACGTGAACCTGACCTCTACCATGCGGCTGATGAAATCGGTGATGCGCCCGATGATGAAGCAAAAATGGGGTCGTGTGATCAACATCACCTCTATTGTGGGTGTGACGGGTAATGCGGGGCAGGTGAACTATGCGGCCAGTAAGGCGGGCATGATCGGCATGACCAAATCCTACGCGCAGGAGATTGCATCCCGTGGGATTACAGCGAACTGTGTCGCGCCGGGGTTCATCGAAACCGCGATGACTGCGGAACTTGGCGATGCGGTGAAGGACGGGATGCTCGGCTCTATCCCTATGGGGCGTATGGGTAATCCCGATGAGATTGCCTCCGCTGTAGCCTATCTGGCGTCCGAAGAGTCCAGCTACATCACCGGCCAGACCTTGCACGTAAATGGCGGTATGGCGATGATCTAAACTGGATAAGGCGCCCTGATCACTTAGGGCGCCCTATCGTTAGGGCTTCGCGCGTTTTGCCAGCAGGTTCTTATGCATCTTGCTGGCATCGCGTCCCTTCTGGACCTGCGCCATCATCTTCTTTTCCAACTGACGCAAACTGGTCTTGATCTTTATCGCCTCACCCTCGGTTTTGCGCAGGGTTTTGCTCATATAATTCACAGATTTCTGTGCGTTATCAATTTTACCTTTTAGCACTTCGACCTTAGAGCGTACTTCGGCAACTTCCTTTACATCTCCATGGATTACGACAGCCTTCAAAGCCAATGACGCCGCGCCAAAACCGGTAGCGGCACGTTCCATCTTCTTGGCTGCTGATGCGATCTTCATGCCATCCAGTGCAGTAGTGGTTCCATCTTCGGCAATATCGCTTTTGGACCCGAAAATCGCGTCGGAAGATAATACTACCAAGCCCGTCGCCGCCAGTTTATGAACCATGCTCATGGCCCTGAGCGGTGGAATGACCATGGTCGCAACAGACCAGCAAATCGAAATGCCGTTCTTGACATAGGTGTGCCACTCCTCTTTTTCAGCCTTTTTCAAATCTTTCTTGAGGGCTTCAATTTCCGTCAACAGCTCGCTGGCACGTAGTTTCATCATCTCGCGCATTTTTAACAATTGCTGCAAGCCGCTTGAAACCTTCAGAATGAAATCCGCCCCGAGCACCGCAGTCCAGCGATCGTTCTCGGCTTCTAATTCGGCAATTGTCTGGCAGTAATTGTCATATAGCGTGTCGAGCTTCTTGCCGCTTTTCGCCTTTTTGCTCCAAACCGCGTTCATTTCCTGCATGAAAGCTTTGTAAGCTTTCTCGCAACTGGCTTTGTTCTTTGCGTACTCCGACACTCCTTTTGGGGAAATCGGAATTGCGATGCTTTTGATTTTTGACAGGTTTTGCGACAAAACACCTATCGCGGTATCTTTGTCTTTATTTATTATTCTCAAAGCTTTGTTAAAGCTGTCGGACGCATAACTTTCGATAATTGCGCTGTCTTTGCTGGCAGCCATTGGGTCCACCTTTCCGTGCGAGGGAATTAAATAGCTTAATGAAAAATTAGGAATTGCGTTGATCCTATGCCTCGCATCCGGTTTGCACAATTAATTTTTTGGCTAACGGGGAAAGGTGTCAGTTCTTATAGACCGTGCAGGCGCAATTGAATTTGCGCAGGCGGTTGCACAGTTGCTGGGCCGCCCCGCGCGACACGGCGCCAAGGCGGGCCACGTAATAGGCTTTGCGCCCAGCCACTTGAGGTTTCTTTCGGATGTACGCAGGTTTCTGTTTCCCGATTTCTGCGTCACAGGCGTGGGAGTTTCGTTCAAAGCTGCTGGCGGCTTTGGCCTTTGTGGAACCGGAGGCAAGTTGAACGCCCCACGGTGGCAGGGTTGGGACGGGGCGCAGAGATTTCAGCTTGCTGACGCGACTGGTACGGGCCAGCGCGAGGCAGGCGGGCAGGAAGGGCTTGTCTTTGTTCAAAGACATATCGAGGATTTCTGGCGGGGTGTCGCGCCAGTCCTGCGCGCTTTGGCCAGTGATGATGCGCACGTAATTTTCGGTTTCTTGGGCCAGACCGCCAGTTTCTGCGATAAACTCTGCCGCGCGGCGTTCCCCGCCGTTGTAGGCCACTGCGGCCAGTCCGGCATTCCCGAAACGCCCGATTAGTTCAGCGAGGTAATGGGCCGAATGATCCAGCGCCTCTGCCGGATTGTAGCTGGCGCCAAGGCCGCGCAGTTTTGCGGTGCCGGGCATAAACTGGGCCACGCCCTCGGCCCCTGCGGGTGACAGGGCGTATGGATCAAACCGGCTTTCTTGCCAGATCAGGCGGGCGAAAAACCCTGTGTCCAGTTTGTGCAACGCTGCCGCATTGCGGATTGCCAGACAGGTGTCATAGGCGATGAAATCATTGCGGATACACCAGATCGCACCCCAACGACCTGTGTTGCATTGCCTGTCGGGCGGTTCGCCAAACACGGGCGAGGCAAGCGGAGCGGTAAGCAGGAAAAGGATGAAGATCAGGCGCATAATGGGGGATATATCGCAACGGACGGGCAGGGCACGCTAAAATCGGGCTTTAAAAATCCTCTGTCGGAGGTTAGGTGCAATAGAGCATCCTGCATGTGAAATCACTTCTATAAGAGCAACCGTCATATGTCCTTTTTCAAGAAACTCAAAGACCGCATGTTCAACTCTTCTTCCAAGATCGAAGAGGGGCTTGACGCGATTGTAGAGGATGGCGGCACAGCCGAAGCAGAGGCCGGTGAAGCGGAACTGGCCCGTCAGGCCGAAGCCACCGCCGCACGCCAAGCGCAAGAGGCCCAAGCGGCTGCTGCGCGGGAACTGGCGGAACAGGAAGCGGCTGCGCGAGAAGCGCAAGCTGCGGCAGACGCGGCCAAGGCCGAGCGGGAAGAGGCGGCGCGACGTCATGCAGAACAGCTTGAGGCGGAGGCGCAGGAAACCGCGCGTCTTGACGCTGAGAGCCGTGCCAAAGCAGAGCGCGAGGCCGAAGAAACCGCACGCAAAGCTGCCGAAGCAACCGAGGCTGCGCGACTGGCGCGGATTGAGGCCGAAGAACAAGCCCGCCGCGAAGAGGCAGCCGAGGCCGAGGAGCGCAAGCGGGCCGAACAAGCCGCAGCCGAAGCAGAGTCCGCCCGTCAGGCTGCAGCAGAGGCAGAGGCTGCAAAGGCGGCCCAAGAGGCCGAAGCCGCCAAGCCGGGACTTCTGGGGCGTTTGTTTGGTGGACGTACTGCGGACAAAACTGTTGTGCGCCGTGCGCTTGACGATGCCATGCTGGAAAGCATCGAGGATTTGCTAATCACTGCCGATATGGGCGTTGAAACCGCGATGCGGGTCTCTGCCAATCTGGCCGAAGGACGTATGGGCAAGAAGCTGTCTACCGCTGAATTGAAATCGCTGTTGGCCAGTGAAGTGACGCGGATTATGGAACCTGTTGCCCGTCCGATGCCGCTCTATGCGAAACGCCCGCAGGTGGTTCTGGTGGTCGGGGTGAACGGTTCTGGCAAGACGACAACCATCGGCAAGCTGGCCAGCCAATTCAAGGCAGCGGGCAAGACTGTTGTGATTGCAGCAGGCGATACATTCCGCGCTGCCGCCGTGGAACAATTGCAAGTCTGGGGGGAGCGGGCCGGCGTGCCGGTGCTGACAGCGCCCGAAGGGTCCGATCCGGCGTCGCTGGCGTTTGATGCTATGACTAAGGCGGAAGAAGACGGGGCCGACCTGTTGATGATCGACACGGCGGGGCGGTTGCAGAACCGTCAGGACTTGATGGAAGAACTGGCCAAGATCGTGCGGGTGATCCGTAAAAAGGATCCCGAAGCGCCCCACAACACACTGTTGGTACTGGATGCGACTACGGGTCAGAACGCGCTGTCACAGGTGGAGATTTTCCAGAAGATCGCGGATGTTTCGGGGCTGGTGATGACCAAGCTGGACGGAACGGCCAAAGGCGGCGTTCTGGTCGCACTGGCGGACCGGTTCGGCCTGCCGATCCACGCCATCGGGCTGGGGGAACAGATCGACGATCTGGCGCCCTTTGATCCCGAAGAATTTGCCCGCGCCTTGACAGGACTGGAATAGTGCGCAGGCCCTTTGTCGCGCGCTAGACCGGCTCTACATCCTCGTCTTCTTTTTTCTCTTCGAGGTCCTTTTTCGGGCGTGCCGCCACACGGTTCACAATCCAAAGGATGATCAGGGCGATTACAGTTGCGACCAGTGCCAGTGGAATGCGTCCGGTGCCACAGCTAAGCCCGACAGCACCGACCAGCCACATGCTTGCCCCTGTGGTCAGCCCGTGGACCTTGCCCCCTGATATGATAATCGAACCAGCGGCCAGAAACGCCACGCCGGATGTAATCGCGCTGATCAGCTTGATCGGGTCGGCTTTGATCCGGTCCTGATCTTCGGTATCCAGTGCGATCAGGTCCAGCGCCACAATCGCAAACAGACAGGACGCAACGGAAATCATCATATGGGTGCGCAATCCGGCAGCGCGGGCGTTGTGTTCCCGCTCCCAACCGATAATACCACCCATTAAGGTTGCCGCAAACATACGGAAAATGACGATACCGAGCGGTACAACCGAACCGTTGATCTGAAACTCGTCGACAAGAGCTGAATACATATTAAATCCTGCAATCGGGGGCCGGATATGGCCGAATGGTTATTAGAAGTAGACGGAACCCAGACAGGGCGCAATCTTGCACTGGCGCTGGCGATACTGGCGGCCATGTTGCACGCGGTCTTTGGCGCGTTGCAAAAGGGAAAGCTTGATCCCTGGCTGGCACGCGGCGCGATTGATGTAAGCTACAGCCTGATGGCATTGCCGGTGATCCTGTTTCTGGTGCCCTGGCCGGAACCACATCTGTGGCCTTTGCTGTTCGGGGCGATGGGTATCCATCTAGTGTATAAGTTCTTTCAGGCTATGGCTTATGCGCGGGGCAGCTATACGGTTGTGTATCCGGTTGTACGGGGCATGGGGCCGCTGGTGACGATGCTGTTTGTGGGGATCGTGTTCCAGCACAAGTTTCAAGAGAGCTATAATCTGGTGCAGTGGTCGGGTGTTCTGCTGCTGTCCTCGGCCATTTTCCTGTTGGCGGGGATCAACCTGATGCAAGGCGGGATTGACCGGCGCACGATGGGCATGGGGCTGTTTTTTGCGGTGCTGACAGGCTTTGGCGTGGCCGCATATACCACTTGGGATGCCTACGGGGTGCGCGCCACAGTCAATCCGTTCACCTTTATCTTCTGGCTGTTCTTTCTGGACGGGCTGGTGTTCCCGTGGATCGCGCTCTACCGCTATCGTAGGATGACTGTCCAGCCTTCGGTGCGGTCTATGGCGGGGCGGGGTATCATTGGCGGGTTGGTTGCCTTTGCGAGTTTTGGCTCCATCATGTTTGCAACGCGGCTCGACAAAGTCGGAGAGGTTGCGGTGCTGCGGGAAACCTCTGTGGTGTTTGCCGCGCTGATCGGCTGGCTGTTCCTACATGAGAAAGTCGGTCTTTTGCGCGCAGCGCTGATGGTTGCCATTGCAGGCGGCGCGGTTTTGGTAGAGTTTAGCGGCTAAATCACAAGAAACGGTAGCTTAGAGGCAAAATTTTATGAGTGAGAAGTCAGTCAACCCGATGCTGAAACTCGGGCTGGAGCTTGGGCCTGTTGTCCTGTTCTTTGTCGCCTATACGCGGATGAAGGATCGGGAATTTGATCTGTTCGGCCAAAGCTATGAAGGGTTCATCGTGGCCACAGCCGCGTTTATTCCGGTGCTTTTGCTGTCGACCGGATTGCTGTGGTGGCTCACGGGTAAGCTGTCACGTATGCAACTGATGACAGCCGTTCTGGTTGTGGTTTTCGGTGGCATGTCGATCTGGTTCAACGACGACCGTTTCTTCAAGATGAAGCCGACGATTATCTATGTACTGTTCGGCGGATTGCTGGGGATCGGCCTACTGCAGGGCAAGTCTTATCTGCGATCTGTCATGGATGAAATGGTGCCGATGACCCATGAAGGTTGGATGATCCTGACCAAGCGGGTGTGTGCCTTTTTTCTGGCACTGGCGCTCGCGAATGAGCTGGTCTGGCGGTTGATGTCCACAGATGCTTGGGTGAATTTCAAGACTTTCGGTCTGACCGCGCTGGTGTTCGTTTTCTTCATCGTGCAAGGGCCACTGTTCGCGCGGCACAGCACGGAAGAAGATAAAACCTGATCCTTTAACCCGTCATAAGCCTGTTACCTGCTCAATATAGAGGGTTGTTCTAGGGAACCATCTATATATAGTTTTCCTTACGGTGACGGGCGGGATGCCCCGCTCTGATGCCAACCAACGCAACAGAGCAGGGATGCGTGACGCTTATGACTTCCGAGTTTACACAAGAGTTTATCCGAAATCCGGCTGGCCTGCGGGAAAATCCCGCGCTGGTCCTGAATGCAGATTTCAGGCCGCTCAGCTATTTTCCACTATCTATCTGGCGCTGGCAGGAGGCCGTGAAAGCGGCATATCTGGATCGCGTAACCATCGTTGCGGAGTATGAACGGACGGTTCACTCCCCGTCGGTCGAAATCCGTATCCCATCGGTGATTGTGCTGAAGGATTACGTCAAACCGGCCCAAACCACCGCGTTTACCCGTTTCAACCTTTTCCTGCGGGATGAGTTTACCTGCCAGTATTGCGGCTCGCGCGGGGATATGACCTTTGATCACGTGGTGCCGCGGTCCCGTGGCGGTAAGACGACATGGCAGAATGTGGTGGCATCCTGCGGTCCGTGCAACCTGCGTAAAGGCGCGCGGTCGCTGCGACAGGCCAGTATGAAGCTGCGGCGCACCCCGATGCAGCCATCGGCCAACCAGTTGCTGAACGCTGGCCGCAAGTTTCCCCCGAACCACTTGCACGATAGCTGGATGGATTTCTTGTACTGGGATGCCGAACTGGAAGCGTGATCGCGCCTAGCGGCGCTTGCCCTGAAAGGCCGCTGCCAGCCAGATCAGTGTCAGGCCAAGCGAGATAACGCCGTTCCAGCCCGCCATGGACAAGCCGAACAGCTCCCACGGGATTTCATCACAGCGCACCATTGGCGCCTCCAAAATCTGGTTCAGCAAGTCTTTTACGGCAAGATCCCCGACAGAACCGGAGGTGCAGGTCGTCGGACCTTCCCACCATTTCCACTCCACTCCGGCGTGATACAGCCCGATTGCAGAGGTGGTAAAGGCCGCCGCGGCACCAAGCAATGCGAGCAGGCGATGGGGAAACAGGGCCGCTACCAGACCGATCAGAACAGCCACGGCATGGGGCCAGCGTTGGTACAGGCACAGCTTGCAGGGCGCCATATCGCCGATGTGCTGGAATCCGAAAGCCGTCGCAAGCATAAGCGCCGAACCAAGCGCTGCCAGTAGTATAAGTCTCTGTTGCATCAGAAGTATTTAACCGCCCAGAATCCAGCCACAAGGAGTATCAGGAACACAGTGAACACCAAGGCAAGGCGGCGTTCAATGAAATCCCTGATAGGTGCGCCGAAGTGCCACAAAAGCGTCGCCACAATGAAGAACCGCAGGCCGCGTGCGATCAGGGACCAGAACATGAAGGACCAGAAGGGCAGGTCGGTCGCCCCCGAGGTGATGGTGATAACCTTATACGGAAACGGTGTAATCCCCGCGAAAAGCACCGCCCAGTGGCCCTGTTCATTAAACCGGACCTTGAACACCTCAAACGCATCGGCTTTGTGGTAAAAGTCAAGGATCGGGCGCCCGATGGCGTCAAACAGTTCCGCGCCGATATAATAGCCGAACGCGCCACCCAGCACGGAAGAAACGGTACAAATCAGCGCCAATGGGAATGCTCTGGTCGGCGCAGCAAGGATCAGCGGGATCAGCAGAACATCCGGCGGGATCGGAAAGACCGAACTTTCCAGAAACGCAATAATCGTCAACGCCGCCACAGCCCAGCGGGACTGGGCGAGGGACAGGATCCACTCGTAAAATCTGCGTAACACTGCGCGCGCCTCTCGTTTTTTGTTTCTCATGCCCCGTTGGATCAGACGGGTCAAGCCTTGCGCCTTTCTGCGGCCGCACTAGTTTCAATTAAAATCACATTTTCGGGAGTAGCACGATGAAATGGAGAGGCCGTCAGGGGAGCCGAAATATCGAGGATCGCCGCCGCTCGGGCGGGGGCGTGCGCGCTGCCGGGGGAATTGGGGGCTTTGGCCTGATCGCCGTGCTGGCTATTGGCTATTTCCTAGGGGTGGATGTGACGCCGTTCCTGAATCTCGGCGGCAGTCAGGTCACCAGCAACCGCACGGTGGAACTGACGCCCGAGGACGAACAGGCGGCGCAGTTCGTGTCTGTCACGCTGGCTGACACGGAAACCGTCTGGGCTGAAATATTCGAACAACAGTTGAACGCCACCTACCGCCCCGCAACAATGGTGCTGTTCAAGGGCGCAACCCAGTCTCCTTGCGGCGGGGCCAACGGTGCCTCTGGTCCGTTTTATTGCCCGACCGATCGCAAGGCCTATCTCGACACGGATTTCTTCACCACACTGTCCCGCAGGCTTGGCGCGTCAGGGGATTTTGCGGCGGCCTATGTTGTGGCCCATGAAATTGCCCATCATGTGCAAAACGAACTTGGCATATTGGCGCAAGCCAATAAGGCGCGGTCCCGCATGGGGCAGGCTGAAAGCAACCGCGTTTCGGTGATGATCGAACTGCAAGCGGACTGTTTTTCCGGCATCTGGGCGCGTTATGCGCAGGACCGTCTTGGCACGCTGGAACGGGGCGATTTTGACGAAGCGCTGAACGCTGCCCGTCAGATCGGCGACGACACCCTGCAACGCAACGCAGGCCAGCGCCCCAATCCCCACAGCTTTACCCACGGCACCTCCGCCCAGCGCCAAAACTGGTTCCAGAGAGGATTTGAGACCGCCGACATCCAGCAATGCGACACCTTCGGAGCAAGTTCGCTGTAACATTGAAAAAACCCGATTTTTCCCGTTGACGCGAGTAAGCCGGACCGCTAAATCACCCAAGCGTTGCCCGAGTGGCGGAATTGGTAGACGCAGGGGATTCAAAATCCCCCGCCGCAAGGTTTGCCGGTTCGAGTCCGGCCTCGGGTACCATTTGAAAACATTGGATACGTTCCAAGTTTCAGAACACTTAACCAATCACTAGATTTGAACGGTTTCGCGCTGCGTTACCATTCGCCACGGGTTTGATCGCTTTTCGTTCAGACGGTGGCGTTGGGAACTCCTCATCTTGGTTTTATGATCGAAAACAGAGGGGGAGTGCGCGTGGATTATATGTCGTTCTCAATTCGCTCGGATGTTCACGTTAAATTCTGTATTTGTTCCTAGGTAAAGTCCGGAATTTTACTCTTCAAGTATATGATATAGTTAGAGATATACTACAATTTGTTATTTTAAACAAGTTTTTCGACGCTTAAATGGTTTTCTTGTTATGTACGTGATTTGTTCGACCAGAAGGGAGTGAAAATTTTGGTGCAACCCAGAGCATTTGGAGTGCTGAAGGCCCGTCGCCAGTCAAACTTCGATCTCCTGAAAGCACCCCGCCGTCTATTCAATTCCGCGATGCTTTGTCCGTGCCTAGGTACCGCGCAGTCTGGTCACCCCCACCAAACGACCCACCGTTCCCCTTGTACTCCGCCACAAACTCCGGTTGATCTGTCAGCAATCCCCTTGGGGAACTGAAACCCATGCTTACATAGGCTAATATGAAACATTTTTCTCTACTTGATCTTTCTCCTGTTCCCGAAGGCCAGACCACGGGGCAGGCTTTGCAAAATACGGTTGAGCTGGCGCAACTGGCGGAACGTGCGGGGTACTACCGTTACTGGCTGGCGGAGCATCACAATATGCCCGGCATTGCCAGTGCGGCGACGGCTGTTGTGATTGGCCATGTGGCGGGGGCGACCTCGACGTTGCGTGTTGGGGCTGGGGGTATCATGCTGCCCAACCACGCGCCTTTGATGGTGGCCGAGGCGTTCGGCACGCTCGCCACGCTTTATCCTGAGCGGATTGATCTGGGGCTTGGGCGGGCGCCGGGGACGGATATGGCTACGGCGCGGGCTTTGCGCCGTCACATGTCACCTGAAGATACTTTTGTGCAGGACGTGCAAGAGCTGATGGCCTATTTCGATGATATGCCGGACAACGCCCCTGTGCGCGCCATTCCGGGGGTGGGCACGCAGGTGCCGGTCTATATCCTCGGGTCGAGCCTTTATGGTGCGCAATTGGCCGCGATGCTGGGGTTACCTTACGCCTTTGCAAGTCATTTTGCCCCAGCCATGCTGGATCAGGCGCTGGATGTGTACCGGCGCTCCTTTCGTCCGTCCCCCACATTGGCAGAGCCTTACGTGATTGTTGCGGCGGGAGTTTGTGCGGCGGACACGGATGCGCAGGCCGAATATCTGCGGTCGTCTCAACTGCTGGCGTTTGCGCGGTTGCGTACGGGTAAACCGGGGAAGCTGCCGCTGCCGGTGAATGACGTGAAATCGCAAATCCCGCCTGCTGTCATGGAGGGCGTGGAGCACGCGCTGTCTGTGTCGGCGGTGGGCGCGCCAGAAACTGTGAATTCGCAGTTACAGATCATTCTGGAGCGTTACAAACCGGACGAGCTGATCGTGACCGCGATGATCCACGACCATCAGGCACGGTTGCGTTCGTTTGAGATTGCGGCGGATGTGATGTCAGGGCTGGTCAAGCCCTGACACCATAGCGTCAGATTATACGTCTACCCAGCCATCGGGTGTTTTCATCCGGTGGCGTATGGTGTTCTGTTGCCCCAGCGTTTGTTCCAGAAAACAGCCCTTTTTGGCGGCTTCGATCAGTTCGATCACCTTATCCTGCGGATCATCGCTGTCGATCAGCACGTCGATTTCAAAGGACTTCGGCGCGGTTTCATAAACGCGGCCCTTTGCCTCCCAGTTCCAGACCACGCGGGTTTCCACGTCCAGATCCTTCACTGTCACCTTCAGCCGTTTCGCAAAGGCGCGGATTTGGGTCATGATACAGCCCGTCAATCCGCCCACAAACAGCGCCAGCGGCGGCGGGGCAGAGGCATCGCCACCGTGAAAGCTGCCCTCATCCGTGGCCATATGAAACGGACCTTCCGCGAAGGGTTGTGACATGGTCACTTCCAGATCATTGCGCATTTTTCCGGTCGCGTGGCCTTTGCAGTCAAACTGGACCAGCGCTTGTTGGGGTTGGTCTTGGGTATCAGTCATGGGTGGTGCCTTTCGTTCCAGTGGATCATCGGCAGGCCGGCCACGGGGGATTTGAAGTAAGGGATTGTCGTTGCGCGCAGGCTGCCGATGTAAACGGTTGTCAGATCGGGGCCGCCAAAGGTCAGGCTGGCCATCCAGTTGGCGATGCTGCCACCACAAGCCAGTTGCAGTTCGGGGGTGACCTTATCCTGCGCGAATGCGTTCAGAAGGGCTTTCCCTTCAGCCGAGCCTTTGTCGTCATCCAGCAGAATGCGCAGATCGCCGTCTGAGGTGATCGCAAAAATGCGGTCGGTCATCACATGGGTGCCCCAAAGGTTGCCGTAGGCGTCAAAGGCGATCCCGTCGATGAATGCGTCGTGGCTTTCAGGGCCAAAGGTTTCCTGCCCACTAAGCGTGCCGTCATCGGCCACCTTAAAGCGGGTGATCTTCATGCCGCAGGTTTCCACGGCATAGAGATGGCTCTCATCCGCATCAAAGCGGATTTCATTGGTGAAATGCAGTCCGTCCGCCATGATCCGCAGGCCTTTGTCATCGGCCATAGCGATGAAGCCGTCGATGATATTGGGGCTACAGGCCTCCATCCAGTTCGGGATCGTGGTAGAAACCGTCAGCCACAGACGGTCCTTGCTGTCGCGCAGCACGAAATTCACCTTGCCAATCGGCTTGCCGTTTATGCTGTCGTAAAGAACCTCGCTTTCGCCCGTGCGTTTCATCAGTTCGAGCCGGTCTGTGCCGAAGTTGGAAATCAGAATGTCGCCATTACGCGCAAAGGCCAGACCATTGGGCAGGGTGCCGGTGGTAAAACGGCTGGCATCGTCACTGGCTTTGGCAAAACCTTTCGCTTCCCCCTGCGCGATCAGGGTCTGGCTGCCGTTGGGCCGGATGTGAACCACGCCGCCCCTTGCATCTGCGGACCAGAGCGACCCATCCGGTTCTGCCAGAATACACTCTGGCCGTTGCAGGTCTGTCCCGATGGTTTGAAGGCTGTCGGGGTCTATTTCAAAGCCGTCGATGGGGTTTCGCACGGCTCAGGCTCCTTTAACGATCCGGTTGGCTAGGATGCCGATCTTTTCGATCTCTAACTCAAAGCTGTCGCCATCTGACAGGCGCTTGCCCAGTTCCAGACCGCAGCCAGTGCCTACCGTGCCTGATCCAATCACCTCGCCCGCGTAGACGGTTTCGGATGCCGAGATATGGGCGAGGATCGCGCCGAAGTCATGCTGCATCTGTGCGCTGTTGCCACCGCCCCAGCGTTCGCCGTTCACGCGGGCTTCCATGTTCAGCGCGACAGGATGGGGGACTTCATCAGCGGTCAGAATGAACGGGCCAAGGATGTTGCCGGTATCAAAATCCTTGCCTTTACAAGGGCCGAGCTGCCCCGGCATTTCAGCCATTTGTGCATCCCGCGCAGAAATGTCGTTCAGGATGGTATAGCCGAAAATGTGGTTAATGCCGTCTTCAGCCTTAATGTCCTTGCCCGTTTTGCCAACCACGATGGCCAGTTCCAGTTCGATATCCAGATGCTCGGCATAATGTGGCCACTTAACATCCGTGCCGTGGCCGATAAAGGACATGCGGTTGCCTTTGTAGTAGATCGGCTGTTGATACCACACGTCGGGCACTTCGTGGTTGCGGCCTGTGGCTTCTTCCATGACCCTGAAACAATTGGTTAAATGATCCTCGAACACCAGACAGTCACGGTATTGCACAGGCATGATCGGCGGCAGGAAGGACACATCCGCCAGCGGGATCGTCGCGGTTTGCGGCGGGTTGGCCACCAAAGTCCGCGCTGTAGAGAGCCCTTGTTCCGCAGCGTCGATCAGGCTTTGCATCGACAAAAAATCATCCGCGTCGAGCCCTGCCTGTTGCGCAGCGCTGCGCAGGTCAAGCAGTTGATCGTCGGGCAGGGCGGCAACCAAGGTTGCGCGGTTATTGTGGTTAACGGTTGCAAGACGCATCGGGATCACTCCGTAAAGATGGCAACGGCGCGGGTGAAACCGGCGGAGGCTGCCTTGATTTTGAAAGGGAAGCAGGAAATCTCAAATCCGGTGCCAGGCAGGCTTTCCAGATTGCTAAGCTTTTCCATGTGGCAATAGCCGATATCCATGCTGGCGCGGTGGCCCTCCCAGATGATCGAAGAATCTTTGGTTTCTTCGTAAACTTTGGCAGTCAAGGCAAAAGGTGCGTCCCAGCTCCATGCGTCTGTGCCAGTGACGCGCACGCCCCGTTCGGTCAGATACAACGTGGCCTCGCGTCCCATGCCGCAGCCTTTCATCAGGTAATCGGGCTGTCCGTAGGCCGCACCCGCTGACGTATTCACCACAACAATATCAAGGGGTTGCAGATCATGCCCGATGCGCTTCAGCTCTGCCTCTACATCCTGCGCTGTGACCAGATAACCGTCCTCAAAATGACGGAAGTCCAGTTTGACACCGGGGTTCATGCACCATTCGAGCGGCACCTCGTCGATGGTGATGGCGCGCTCTCCGTTGCTCATGGTGGAGTGGTGATGATAGGGCGCGTCCAGATGGGTGCCGCAATGGGTGGCGACGGTCAGTTTTTCAACCGCCCAGCCTTCTCCACCGGGCAAGTCCTCTTTCTTGAGGCCCGGAAAGAAGGATAGAACCTGCTCGGCGGTTTGCGCGTGGGTCATGTATTCGATTTCGGGCAGCATAATCGGCGGGTCCGATGCGATGCCGGTTTCCAGTGGAACAGAGAGATCTACAAAACGACGGGGCATGAGGTGTCCTTTCCTAAAGCAATGCCGTGGCGAGCTGGGGGAAGGCCAGCACAAGGCCAAGCACCACCAGCATCAGCACCGCAAAAGGCGCTGCGCCATAAAAGATGTCCCCGAGCGTGATGCTCGGATCATCCAGAGAAGATTTGATAACAAAGACCGATATGCCAAAGGGCGGGGTCAGAAGGCCGATTTCAACGGCGATGATGGTGATGATGCCAAACCAGATCAGATCCACCTGCAACAAGGCAAGAACCGGCAGCATGAGGGGAACTAGGATCAGCATGATGGAGGAGCTGTCCAGAATGGTCCCCATCAGGATCACCAGCAGCACATAGGCAAGTATTACGCCCCAGTAGCCGATTTCAGCGGTGGCGACAAAATTGCCAAAGCCCGCAGGCACGCCCGACAGGGCCAGCATACGCGAATACATCTGTGCGGCGATAATAAGGAAGGAAATCGCAGCAGTGATCAGGCCGGTGTCGGTGAGAACCTCCCAGAAATCCTTTAACGTCAGGGCGCGGCGCAGCAGGCCGATGATGATGGCGCCGGAACAGCCGATGGCACCCGCTTCGATCGGGGTGAAGAAGCCGCCGTAAATCCCGCCTAGAACCAAACCAATCAACGCGGCGATGGGCAGACCTTTGGCCAAGACCTCCTGCGTGGTCAGCGCATCCGCGTCGTCATAGGGATCGGTAATGCCCTCGCCAATCAATTTGGGCTTGAACAAGGCCACCAGAAAGATGCCAAGGCAAAAGACGAAGGCCAGCAACAGACCGGGCAAGACGCCGGCGATGAAGAGGTCTCCGACGGATTGTTCTGTGAGCAGGCCGTATAGGATCAGCAGCAAGCTGGGTGGGATCAGCATCCCGAGCACCGAGGATCCCGCAACCACGCCGACAGAAAACCGCTTGGAATACCCATGGCGACGCATTTCTGGTACGGCGATGCGGGTGAAGACCGCCGCAGAAGCGATTGATATTCCGGTGATTGCTGCGAAGATCGCGTTTGCCCCGACGGTCCCAAAGCCAAGCCCGCCTCGAACGCGGCGGAACATGTGGTTGGCCACGTCAAAAGCATCGCGCCCCATGCCCGTAACCGAAACGATGAACCCCATCATGATGAACAGCGGCACAACGCCAAAGAAATAGCTGGAGATGGTTTCAGACGCTGCCAGCGCCAGCAGTTTACCTGCCAGTATTGGCGAACCTTTGATCACCCAGACGCCCACGAATGACGACAACATCAGTGCGAAAGGCACCCAGAACCCCAGATACACCATAACAACCATAGCTCCAAAGGAGGTCAGGCCAATTTCAAACGGGCTCATAGGGAGGTCCCTTTCTTAGAGGTCAGCGCGAAAAGGCTGGTGATGGCGTGAAGCACGAGTTGCACCAGAAGGGCAGCGCAACCAATCAGGATGATCAGTTTGACCGGCCAGATCGGGGCGGTGAAATCGCCCACTGTGCCTTCATAGGTGCCGCGCACCCATGCTTTAACGAACAGGGGCTCACTTGCGGCAAAAAGCTGCCAGATCAGTGCGATAGCGGCCAGAGTGAATATGAATTCCAGCAAGCTGCGCAGTCTCGGCGCACGCTTCTGGATGTAGTCGAGCACCGCATCGGTGCGGGTCAACCTGCCTTTGCGAAAGGCCTGTGCCACTTGCAAAAAGACGATGGCGACGATGGACATAGAGACGATCTCGGGGACGCCGGACACCGGCGTGTTAAAGGCCACGCGGCCAATCACATCAGCGTTCACCAACACCATCACGGCAAGGATCAAAAGCGTGCCGATCACGTTCAGCACAAGGGTCATCACATCAGCAATCCGGCGGATGCCCTGAAACCACGGCGGCAGAAACGCCTGACCGGAGTCGGCATGGAAATCAGTCATAACGGAAGGGTCCAATCAGCTTGGAAAAAAAGGGGCGAGCAAACGGCCCGCCCCAGTCAGGGAGATTACTCTTGATCCCAGTTGCGCACAGGCGTCGCGCCTGCATCGCGCATGGTGTCCATGTAGGATTTCAAAACACGAGAGCCGCCAACACCGTCCGCATCCAGCTTTTCGGCCCAGATTTTTGCGACGTTATCCATGCCGTCCGCCCATTCTTTGCGGAAGGCTTCATCGACTTGCGTCACGGTAGCGCCATTCTCTTCCATGATGTTCAGGAATTTGCCGACCGTGGCATCCAGATCCTTGTGATAGGCGATGCGGTTGGTGATCGCAGCGCCCTTAAGGGCCTTTTGAACCATCGGGGGTAGGGCGTCGTACCAGTCCTTATTGGCCGCGATACCACCGGCATATTGCGCGCCAAACCCGATACGGGTGACATGGGGGGCAACTTCGTACAATTTACCCGGTACAGCAGCCGAAGCAAAGACGATCACACCGTCATAAACACCGGTTTTGATCTCGTTGTAATAGGTTGTCAGATTGCCAGACACACCCACAGCGCCCGTACCTTTCAGCCAGTTAACAGCCGGACCGGGCGCGCCGATCTTCTTGCCGTCCAGATCCGAAATGGACTCTACCGGAAAATTGGTCATCAGCAGATAGTCGTCAATGCCGGTCGCACCGCCGAGATATTCTAGCCCGTTCTCCTCCCAAGAGGCTTTCATATCCGCATCATTGGCTTGCAGCTTGTCCATCCATTCTGCCACCACGGTGGAATCGCTGGACACAAACGGCGTGAAATAGGTCACGTTCTGCACGGCGAGTTTTGCCGGATCAAACAGGCTCGAAACCAGCCCGATTTCCGCGAGCCCTTCTTCTGTGGCCTCCAACTCGTCGCCAACTTTGGCCAGCGATCCGCCGTATTGTTCGCTCCAGCTGATCGAATAATCCGATCCTTCCAGTGCAGCGTTTACCGCAGGGATAAAGGTCTGGCTGACGTGTTTGACCCAGCGGAACACCGGTGGATGACCTGCCACAACCGTGGCGCTGATTTCTTCTGCTGCCACTGGCGGAGCAATCGCGGTGGTTCCTGCCAGTAGTGCCGCTGCTAGGGCGCTGTTTTTAAGTAAATGTTTCATTCTTTTCCTCCCAGAAGTGAATTTTCGCTTGTGTAATTAGCTGAGCGCCCTGATCCCCGAACAGATGAACGGGACGATTTTGATCAGCATCTCATCCGCGTCGCCATCATTGCAAAGCCCGTCGGACAAACGGGCAGGGCGACCGGTTTTCGCCATCATGGTCATGCCCACTCCGATGGCGAACATATACGCCCAGACTGCATTCGCGCGGGTCAGTCCGGGTTGGACTTCCATAAAGGCGCTGATAAATTTCTGCGCAATCGGGTCGTAGTATTTCTCGGTCAGCAGTTGCTCTCGCTCCTGCGCGGAATTGGCGGTGGAAACAAGGATTTGCGCGAATGCCCCGCCGTTGCTGGCCTGTGAGATACCGGCCTCGATTGTGGGGCGAAACAGCGCCTCGACGATCGGTTCAAGATCAGGGGTTTCGCCTTGCTCCATGATCCGGTCGAGCAGGGCGGCGCGCCCTTCGTTGATCTGCTTTGAGCGCCGCGAGACCATGGCTTCAAACAGAACTTCTTTGGTCTTGAAATGATAGTGTATCAACCCTTGGGCCACGCCGGCACGCTCTGCAATCTCGCGCATGGTAGCACCTTCATAACCGGAGCGGGCGAAGACGGTTTCAGCGGAATCAAGAATAGCGTCAAAACGGGATTCTTTGGCCGTGGATAGAGTTTCCACCCCAGCAGCTTTCGCGCTCTTCTGTCCCAAATTGAAGCCCTCCCAAGCCTGCGACCACGCCCGAAGTTTCCGCTTCGCAGAAATTAACTGGTCACTCAGTCAGTATTTGGGAGGGCGTGAGTCGTGTCAAGGGGAACAAGCCGCCAAAACGCGAGGTGGCGATTGAAATGCGTCGGGTATGAGTCGGGTATGAATTGTTAAGGCGGGAATAGTCGCTGCGGGGGAGACAATGGCGGAGAGACAGGGATTCGAACCCTGGGTCCCCAGAAGGGACAACGGTTTTCGAGACCGCCCCGTTCGACCACTCCGGCACCTCTCCGCGGGGTGTTGCTGGTCGCAACGGGCGCTTCTTAGCTAGGGTTGGAACGCTGTGCAAGGCTGAAAGCACTGGACAGGGACAAGTTGGCTTGTCAAAAGCGCAGGAAAACGGAAATCGGGTGAATTATGGCGGGCGCGGGCGCAACGATCAAACAGGTTCTGGATGCAGCAGAGCAGGCAGCAAAAGCCGGTGATGTGGCGCGCGCTGTTGCGCTCTACCGACAGATCCTGACCAAGGCGCCCAAACATTCCAAAGCGAAGAAAGCACTGGTGCGGCTGGAAAAACAGGGCGGTGCGGCCAATCGGGCGATGACGCAAGCGGATGCCAATGCGCTGTTGCAGGTGCTGAACAGTGGCGATTTTGCGCGCGCCCGTCAAATGGCACAAGAAATGGCGCGGGCTTTCCCCAACGAACCTTTCGTCTTTAATATTCTGGGCTATGCCAGCGGCATGACAGGCGATCAGAAAGGCGCGATTGATGCTTATAAATGGGCGATTAAGCTGAACCCGAATTTCGTCGAGGCGATGTCGAATTACGGTTCCTATCTTGTGCAAATCGACCGCGCAGCGGATGCGGTTCCGGTGTTGCAAAAGGCCGTGACCAAAAAGCCCGACTACGCAGAGGCCCATCACAATCTGGGCGTGGCTTATGCCGCGATCGGCCAGTCTGACAAGGCGATGCAGCACTACGATCTCGCCCTGCGCCATGCACCGCGCTATGCCAATGCGCTGAACAGTCGGGGAAGTTTGAAGTCCACTTTGAATGATCGGATCGGGGCGGAGGCGGATTTTCGGGCGGCGCTGGCGATTGCGCCCAAAGACACCGGCGCGATGGTCAATCTGGGCGGCGTTTTGTCCGCTGACGGGAAGAGTGCCGAAGCCACGGAGATTCTGGAAAAAGCAGCCGCCCTTGATCTGCGAAATACAGAAACTTTTATGCAGCTTGGCATTATTCAGAATGAATCAGGTCGGAACGATGCCGCACTTTCATCCTTTCGCAAGGTGCTTGAAGTTGACCCTAACCACGCCAAAACGCTTCGGTTGATACTTGGTCTTGTGCCGTCGGATGAACGGGCAGGGGTGGTGGACCAAATACAGCGATTGTTTAAGGATCCGGCGACGCCGGATCTTGACAAGGTGCAGTTGGGTTTTGCCCTTGGTGAGTATTACGAAAAGCAGGCCGCCTACGAGCAGAGCTTTACCTGTCTGGATCAGGCGAACCGGCTTTATCGTGCAGCACTGCCGCCGTTACCGCAATCTGACGCGGAAAAGTTTGACCGGATTACCAAGCTTTTTGATACAGACGCTTTTGCCCATTTGAAAGATGCCGCCGATCCAAGCGATGCGCCTGTGTTCGTGCTTGGGATGATGCGCTCTGGTACGTCACTGGTCGAGCAAATCATCGCCACCCATTCCGCAGTTTACGGCGCGGGAGAGCTAAACACCGCGACTGATCTTGCCAAGCCACTTTATGATAAGGGGAGCAGGGCAACCGCAGCGGATGCGAAGACCTTCACTGAAGACTACCTGCGGGATCTGATGCGCAATGCTGGCGATGCGCGCCATGTGGTAGACAAGATGCCGGGGAATTTCTTTAACGTGGGTCTGATCCGCACTTTGTTCCCGAACGCGAAAATTGTGAACACGGTGCGCGATCCACGGGACAACTGTTTCTCTATCTATAAGAACTTCTTTGACACCTACGCCCATCAATACGCCTATAATCAGGGCGAACTGGCCCATTTTGCCAACCGGTATAAAGCGATGATGCACCGCTGGGATGAATTGTTTCCGGGGGCTGTTTACCATATCCGCTACGAGGCGCTGGTGGCGGATCAGGAAGCCGAAAGCCGCAAGCTGTTGGACTATCTCGGCCTGCCTTGGGAAGATGGTGTGCTGGAGTTCCACAAGACCAAACGCGCTGTGCGTACCGCCAGTGTCAACCAGGTGCGCCAGAAGATTTACCGAACTTCGGTGAAGTCATGGCAGAATTACGCGCCTTATCTTGGCGAACTGTTCGACGGTTTGGACGAGGACTTATGGGCAGGCGCCTATGAGGCGTAAAATCCGCGCAAACGGGTTGACAACAGGGCGCTGATACAGGATACCCCGCCCACCTGACAGACATCCGTCCGTTGGGTTCTTTTAATGTCGTCTATCATAGACGCGCCGTCCGAGGCAGGGTTTAACCCTACAAACACCGCCGGTTCTGATCCTTGGATCAGGTCACAGGGGGCCGCAGGACGCGGTAGATAAGAAGGTCGAACATATGTTCGCAGTCGTAAAAACTGGTGGCAAACAGTATAAAGTTGCTTCTGGCGATGTGCTTAAAATCGAAAAGATTGCAGGCAACGCTGGTGAAACCGTTCAATTCAACGAAGTTCTGATGCTGGGTGGCGACAAAACCACCGTTGGCGCACCAACCGTCGAAGGCGCTGGTGTTCAGGCTGAGATCCTTGAGCAGGGCAAAGGCCCCAAGGTTATCAACTACGTCAAACGTCGTCGGAAACACTCGTCCCAGCGTAAAAAGGGCCACCGTCAACAATTGACCGTTCTGCGGATCACTGACATTCTGGCTTCCGGCGCTGACAAATCCGGCGTAACCGCTGCTGTAAACGGTGCAGGCTTTGTTGCCACAGCCGCAGTAGCCGAAGCAGCCGCTCCGAAAAAAGCCAAGGCGGAAAAGAAAGCAGCCCCTAAAGCTGCGAAAAAATCCGAAGCAAAAGCAGCTCCAGCAGCTGAAGGCGCAGACGATCTGAAAAAACTGTCCGGTGTTGGTCCAGCTCTTGAGAAGAAATTGCACGCTGCTGGCGTGACAACTTTCGCTCAGATCGCTGGCTGGGGTGCTGATGATATCGCTGAATTCGACGAGAAACTGTCGTTTAAAGGTCGCATCGAGCGCGAAGGTTGGGTAGACCAAGCCAAAGATCTGGCTAAAGGCTAAGGAGAGCACTCATGGCACATAAAAAAGCAGGCGGTTCATCCCGTAACGGTCGCGACTCCGCAGGTCGTCGTCTTGGCATCAAAAAGTTCGGTGGCGAAGCTGTCATTCCGGGCAACATCATCGCGCGTCAGCGCGGCAACAAATGGTGGCCAGGTGAAGGCGTAGGCCAAGGCAAAGATCACACGATTTTTGCAACAGTCGAAGGCGCCGTGACATTCCGCAAGGGATTCAAAAACCGCACCTTTATTTCTGTCCTTCCTCAAGCCGAGGCCGCAGAATAAGCCGAACCAAAGTCGGAATTTAAATATTCTAGGGGTCGGTTGAAAAACCGGCCCTTTTTCGTTTCTAAAGGTAATTTTTAATGGGCGTTGCAACTGCAACATTTCTGGCTTTCGCTGCCAGTCAGGTAGGCACACCGGGTCCGGCAAACATGGCGTTGCTGGCGACGGGGGCGCGCTACGGGTTGCGCAATTCTCTGGGATTTGTCGCCGGTGTGGCCTTTGGCAAGCAGTTGATCATCTGGCCTATCGGCTTTGGATTGATGGGCCTTGCGACACAGGTGCCCTGGTTGTTCACCATCCTGAAATTTGCCTCTGCGGCCTATATCTTCTGGCTGGCGTGGAAGGTTGCAAACCTGAAGCTCTCGCCCGGACGGGCCGATGACGATGCGCCCGGTTTTGCTGCGGGGTTGGTAGTTCATCCGCTAAACCCCAAGGCATGGGCAATGATTACCGCCGGTTTCACAAATTTCGTGGACCCCGGCACACCAACGTTACAGGCGACCGCCATAATTGCGGCCTGTCTGTTTGCCTGTCAGCTTGTCCTGCACCCGCTGTGGTGTTGGGGGGGAGACAGACTGGCGGCGACTGTTGCAGGGAAACCTGCGGAGCGTTGGCTTATGTGGGCGCTTGCTGCGCTTACAGTATTAAGTGTGTTATTTGTTTTGGTTCAGGGAGGTTGATCCATGATACAGTCTGAAATTTCCGGCCAGATGGTCATTCCGGCAGGGCGGTTTACACTGCGGCCTGTGCGTCCGTCCGATCTGGGGTTAATCGAGCTTTACGTCGGGGACGAGCGGCTGGCCCGCATGACCCGCAATATTCCGCATCCTTTGCCACCGGGCGCAGTTTCGCTGTTTCTGGATCGGGTTAGCAAAGCTGACAGTGCCGAAAAGGTATGGGCGATTGACGGGACCAATCAAGACGCGGGCGAGCTGCTTGGGCTGATGGAACTGGAACAGGTGACAGAAGGACAATCCGAAGTCAGCTACTGGATCGCGCCGCAGTACTGGAACACCGGACTGGCGAGCGAGGCGCTCAACGCGCTGGTCGCGGCCAACCCTATGGACGATGTCTCGATGGTTGCCAGCATCTTTCAGGACAATCCGGCCTCGGCCAAGGTTGTTACCAATTCAGGTTTTGCCCTTATTGGTGAAAGCGAAGTGTTTTGCCTTGCCCGTAACGGTATGGTGAATACATGGGATTATGTGCTGCGGCTTAAAGATTAGACAACAGTCGGGTTGAGCCGCATCATTCCTTGATATATCCGTGGCGCAACATGACAGAAAGCCAGAGACAATGAAATTCCTCGATCTCGCCAAAGTACATCTGAAATCCGGCGCAGGCGGCAATGGCTGCGTGTCCTTTCGCCGTGCCGCCCATGAAGAATACGGCGGACCGGACGGGGGCAACGGCGGGCAGGGCGGTGATGTCTGGGCCGAGGCGGTCGAGGGGCTGAACACCCTCATCGACTTTCGCTACCAGCAGCATTTCTTTGCACAGAACGGCCGCCCCGGTATGGGCAAGCAGCGTTCCGGTAAAGACGGTGAAGATTCGGTCCTGCGCGTTCCTGTTGGCACAGAGATTCTGGAAGAAGACGAAGAGACCGTAATCGCGGATCTGACGGAAGTGGGCCAACGGGTTCTGCTTGCGGCAGGCGGTAACGGCGGCTTTGGCAACCTGCACTTCAAATCCTCGACCAATCAGGCACCACGACGTGCGAACTCCGGCCAGCCAATTGTGGAACGCACGGTTTGGCTGCGCTTGAAACTGATTGCGGATGCTGGGCTTCTCGGCCTGCCGAACGCGGGAAAATCAACTTTCCTTGCGGCGACATCCAATGCGCGTCCCAAGATCGCAGACTATCCGTTTACCACGCTGCACCCCAATCTTGGTGTGGTGGGTGTTGATAACGCGGAATTTGTGATCGCGGATATTCCGGGCCTGATCGCTGGCGCTCATGAAGGCAAAGGCATCGGCGACCGGTTCCTTGGCCACGTTGAACGCTGCGCCGTTCTGCTGCATCTGATCGACGGTACATCCGAAGATGTAGTCGGCGATTATCACACCATTATCAACGAGTTGGAACAATACGGCGGGGAGCTGGCCCACAAACCCCGTGTTACCGCGCTCAACAAGATTGACGCGCTTGATGATGTGGAGCAGGCCGAAAAGCACAATGCGCTGGAACAGGCGACCGGCGGCGAGGTTCTGCAAATTTCGGGTGTGGCCCGCGAAGGTCTGACCGAAGTTCTGCGGGCTGTGCGGGCGCAAATCATCACTCGGAACAAAGCGGAGGCGGCACCGGAGGACACCGGATGGCGTCCGTAGAAACCGTGTCGGACCTGCGCGCAGATAACCCGTTGCAGACAGCACAGCGGGTGGTGATCAAAATCGGCTCGGCATTGTTGGTAGATGCCGAATCCGGCCAGCTTCGACTGGACTGGTTGAAGTCGCTCGCCAAGGATATTGCCGCCCAAAAACAACAGGGCCGAGACGTTGTCGTGGTCAGCTCCGGTTCAATTGCGCTCGGACGGCGGGTGCTTGGCCTGCCGGACGGGGCTTTGCCGCTCGATCAGGCACAGGCTGCGGCGGCGGTGGGGCAGATACGTCTGGCCCGTGCCTATGAAGAAATCCTTGCGCCGTACGGCATCAACACGGCGCAGGTTCTGCTGACGCTGGATGACAGCGCGAACCGGCGGCGGTATCTCAATTCCCGAGCTACTTTCGGGGCACTGCTTAGCCATGGCGTCGTACCTATTGTAAATGAAAACGACACGGTCGCGACGGACGAAATCCGCTTTGGCGACAATGACCGGCTGGCCGCGCAAGTAGCTTCGATGGCGGGGGCAGATGTGCTGGTTTTGTTGTCGGACGTGGACGGTTTCTATTCCGCTAATCCGAAAACCGACCCGAACGCGCAGAAGTTTGAGACGGTGACCGAAATCACCCCCGAACTGGAAGCGATGGCGGGCGATGCGGGCACGGCTGCGGCCAAAGGTGGGATGAAAACCAAACTGATGGCAGCCAAAACCGCCATGCGGGCGGGGTGTGCCATGGCCATCATGGAAGGCAACCAGCACGAACCGCTCGCGGCCCTGCAGAACGGTACAGCCAGTTCGTGGTTTCTGGCGGCAACAAACCCGCAAGCGGCACGCAAGCAATGGATTGCAGGCATGAAGCCGCGCGGGACCATTGTGGTGGACGCCGGTGCTGTGGCGGCCCTGAAATCAGGTAAATCGTTGCTGTCTGCTGGCGTTGTATCAGTAACAGGCACGTTTGAGCGCGGCGACCCCGTGCGCATAGCGGATGCGGAAAATAATGAATGTGCACGTGGACTTATAAGTTACAATTCAAGTGAATCCATGGCTATTTCCGGCTGTCAAAGCGCCGAAATTTCCGGAGTGCTTGGCTATGCTGGCCGCGCGGCATTGATCCACCGTGACGATATGGTGATCTAGGAATTTGGGAAGAGTCGAGGGACGAGATGGATATTCAGGCAGAAATGCAGCGCATTGGCGCAGACGCCAAGGCAGCCAGTAAAGAACTGGCCTATGCAACGCCAGCACAGAAAGAAACCGCCCTGACCAAGGCGGCGGATGCCATGCTTGAACGGATGCCGGATATTATCGCTGCGAACGAAAAGGATCTGGATTTCGGTCGTGAAAAAGGCCTGTCGCCTGCGATGATGGACCGTTTGATGCTGGACGAAGATCGCATCTGCGCAATGGCGGACGGTGTGCGTTCCGTGGCTGCGCAGGATGATCCCGTGGGCAAGGTGCTTGCCGAATGGACCCAGCCGACAGGGTTGCGGATTGAACGGGTGCGCACACCGCTGGGCGTGATCGGCGTGATCTATGAAAGCCGTCCGAACGTGACAGCCGATGCCGGTGCGCTGTGCCTGAAAGCGGGCAATGCTGCCATCCTTCGGGGGGGCTCTGAGAGCTTTCATTCCTCTGCGCTGATCCATGAATGCCTGAAAGCCGGACTTTCTGCGGCGGGTCTGCCAGAAGCAGCGATTCAGCTGGTCCCAACGCGGGATCGTGCGGCTGTTGGGGAAATGTTAACAATGACCGATTACATTGACGTCATTGTACCCCGCGGTGGTAAGGGGCTGGTTGGTCGGGTGCAGGCGGACGCCCGCGTGCCAGTTTTTGCGCACCTCGAAGGCATTTGCCATATCTACGTGGATGCCAGTGCCGATGTTGAGAAAACTCGCGCTGTCGTTTTAAATGCGAAAACCCGCCGCACCGGAATTTGTGGTTCGGCTGAATGTCTGTTGGTGGACCGCGCTTTCTTTGAAACGCACGGCGCCCCGTTTGTTGAGGATCTGTTGAAGGCAGGTGTGGATGTGCGGGCTGACGCCGGTTTGCAGGGTATCTCCGGCGTATCGGCTGCCAGTGCCGATGACTTCGGGCACGAGTTTCTCGACATGATCATTGCTGCCAAACTGGTGGATGGTGTGGATGGGGCGATTGACCATATCCAGAAATACGGGTCCAATCACACCGACTGCATCATGGCCGAGTCAGAGGTTCCGGTGCAGCGATTCTTCTCACGGCTCGACAGTGCGATCCTGATGCACAACGCCTCTACCCAGTTTGCCGATGGTGGGGAATTTGGCATGGGGGCGGAGATCGGTATCGCCACAGGGAAAATGCACGCACGTGGGCCGGTTGGGGCTGAACAGCTGACCAGTTTCAAATATCTGGTGCGGGGCAACGGAACTATACGCGCTTAACTTCTCGATTTTAATGCGTGCAATCAGACACTTACGCGGATTACCTTGAGCATCTAAAAATCGGAAATAAAAAACCCGCTTGTGCGGGTTTTTTTGCATCTTTACGGGAACTTTTGTGAACCTCGCGCGTTAACCTATTAGAAACGCAATATTAACCGCCCCAAGTGCGAACGGGACCGCAATCCAGATGGACAAAGTTCGAGCGATAGTATTTTCCAACGCCCCCTGCATTGCAGGCGAGACCGGCTTTGGAAATCTGCGAAACAGAACGGGAGCCGAGACGAAGGTCCGCAGCCATACCCTTGATGTGATAGCTGGACTTCGCAACACCGCGAGAACGACCGCGCAGCATGTTATTGGTGCGTGCCGTGCGATAACCGGACAGAACAAGGAACGGTTCGTCAGTTTGCAAAAGGTTATGGGTCGCGGCGATCAGGTCTACATTGCGGCGATCCATGTTGCGAACCGCGTTTTGACGCCAGTCGCGCATGAAGTAGTTGATCTCTTCCAGCGCCGGTTCAACGTATTTGCCTTCAATCCAGTAAATCGTGTTCAGCGATTCACCAGTCCGTTGGTTCCGCAGGTTCACTTTGCGAATGTTGCCAGCACCTTTGTTGTAGCTGGCAGCCTTGGCGAAATGCGGTGCGGCTGGAATCATTGCGACTGCTGCGAAAGCGCCCAGCAGTTTGCGGCGCGATAAGATATCGGTGGAGGTGCCCATCATAGATAATTCTCTGTCTCGTCTCTGCGGCCACACTTTGTCGTGGCTCATTAGTGTCCCGGTAACGTTTGATGACGTTTTATTGCACATTCCGATTCGACCGCCAAGTTCAAGATTTTGGATGAGCGTTTTCCTGCTTATCCCAACCAAACCTGTCTACTTCTTCACAATGCGTGACGCGCATCACACATCACCCAGCTTTAGCGTGATAGATAAACAGCGATTTGGGCAATAATCAGTCACAACCCCGTTTAAACTAGGCCTGTGTAAGCGTTTAGGGTAAAAGGGAATTAAGGAACCGACAGTGTTAAAGAGGGATTAATGTATTTTTTTCGTACCAGATTATTTGGGGTCGCAACCGCAGCCGCAATCACATTGGCAGGGGGGCTAACCGGATCGTCGGTTCTGGCCAACACCACCAAAGTTGACCTCTCCGCCGCAATTCTCGGGGACACATCCATCGCAGCGGATGCCCGTCAGTTCTATCTCAACCGCAACTATGAACCGCTTTGGGTTGGCACCGAAAACGCCCCCCGTGCCAGCGCTCTCATTGATGCGCTTCGCAATTCTCCTGAGCAGGGACTTCCCGCGGCGAAGTACCGGATCGCAGAACTGGAAGCGGCGTTGCGCAAAGCCCGCGAGGGTGACGGATCAAAAACCGAGATTATGGCGACCCGCATTTTTCTTGATTACACGCAGGATTTGTCATCGGGCGTTCTGGAACCCATTAAGATCGACCGCGAGATTGCGGTGAAGCCGCCGCGCCGGTCCGAACTGGCGTTGCTGGAGGCAATTGCCAAAAGCTCGCCATCCGGTTTCTTCCGCGCATTGGTGCCTAAGCATCCCGAGTATACCCATCTTCTGAACGAAAAAACGCGATTGGAGCGTTTGATCGGGCAGGGCGGTTTCGGAGATCCGGTGCCTTCTGTCACAATGAAACCCGGCACGTCGAGCAAACATGTGATTGCGCTGCGGTCCCGTCTGTCCCGCATGGGGTACGGCGACCTTGGGGTTGATCCAGCCTATGACGAGACTGTTATAAGCGCGGTCAAAGCCTTTCAGGAGGAATACGGCATCAAGGTTGATGGCGTTGTCGGTCCAGGAACGCTGAAGGTGTTGAACACGCCGGTTAAGTCCCGCCTGAAACAGGTTCTCGTCAATCTTGAGCGGGAACGCTGGATGAACCGTGAACGGGGCCGCCGCCACATCGTGGTGAACCTCGCGAACTTCAGCTTTAACCTCTACGACAATAACCGTGTATCGTTTTCGTCAAACACTGTGATTGGCAAGGTCTCTAAGGATCGTACGCCGGAATTTCACGACGAAATGACCCATATGGTAGTGAACCCCACTTGGCACGTTCCCCGTTCCATCACGGGTAAAGAATATTTGCCGCTGCTGAAGAAAGATCCTGGCTTTTTGGCGCGTCGGAATATGGTGATCGTGGGGCGTAACGGGCGTACCGTGAACCCTTATAACGTGAATTACTCTCGCTATAACGCGCGGAATTTCCCATACAATATCAAGCAGCGTCCGTCCAAACGGAACGCCTTGGGGTTGGTGAAATTCATGTTCCCGAACAAATACAACATCTACCTGCATGACACGCCATCCAAAAGCCTGTTCAACCGCGATGTGCGGGCGTTCAGCCATGGTTGTGTACGTGTCGAAAAGCCGTTTGATTTCGCGTACAAACTGTTGGAACGTCAGACAGCAAATCCACAAGGTGCCTTCCATTCCTGGCTGGACACCGGACGGGAGCAGTATGTGAACCTCGAAACACCGGTGCCGGTTTATCTGGATTACCGGACGGCCTTTCAGGGTGAAACTGGCAAGATGAACTATCGCAACGACATTTACGGCCGCGACAAAACCATCTTTGATGCGCTAAGCAAAGCCGGGGTAGCCTTGGACCCCGTTCAAGGCTAGAACCGCCACAGATTTCGGAATTTCGGGCGCCGGAACGGGCGCCCGTTTTCGTTTAAGGACGACAACTTTACGAACATATCGGGGGCAACGTGGCCAGATTCACTATTGAACAGATCGCATCGGAACTCGGAGCAGTGGCTGTGGGGGACACAGCCCTTAAGGTGGCGTCTGTGGCTGAACCGGCCAACGCGCAAGTGGACCAACTCGCGCTCGCGATGGAGCCAAGCTACGCCGAACCGTTGCAGGCCGGAAACGCCCAAGCCGCGATCCTGTGGGACGGGGCGGATTGGCAGGGTTTGGGGCTGAAAGCCGCGATCTTTGCACCACGCTCGCGCTATGTGTTGTCCGGCGTGACACGGGTGTTTGAACATGCGCCTGACATCCCCGAAGGTATTCACCCCTCGTCCATCATAGATCCAACCGCGCAGGTGGGCGAAAACGCCTCTGTCGGGCCATTCGTGGTCATTGGCGCCGGGGCAGTCATTGGCCAGAACGCGCGGATCGCCAGCCATGTGTCCATCGGTCGGGACGCACGGATCGGGGATGACGCCACGATCTATCAGGGTGCACATATCGGCGCGCGGGTGGTGATCGGTGACAGGTTTTACGCTCAGCAAGGGGCGGCAATTGGTGTGGACGGGTTTTCCTATGTCACCCCGAAACCGGGCGCAGTGGAAGAAGCCCGCGCGACTGGGCAGATCACGCAAGCGAGCCAGACCGAAGGCTTTGCACGGATAAATTCGCTCGGCTCGGTGGTTCTTGGCGATCGGGTAGAGGTAGGGGCGAATGCGACCGTGGATCGGGGAACGATTGCCAATACGGTGATCGGCGACGGCACCAAGCTCGATAATCTGGTGCATGTCGGTCATAACGTCAGCGTGGGTCAAAACTGTCTGCTGTGCGGGCAGGTCGGCGTGGCTGGCAGCACCAAGATCGGCGACCGCGTTGTGCTTGGGGGGCAGGTTGGCGTTGCAGATCACATCACGATCGGGTCTGACGTTATTGCAGCCGGTAAGTCCGGTATTTCCAGTAACGTGCCTTCCGGGCGTTTGATGATGGGCAATCCGGCAATGAAAATGGACCTCAATATTGAATCTTATAAGGCCCTGCGCCGTTTGCCCCGCTTGATGGCCAAGGTCGCCCGTCTGGAAAAGACTGTTTTCAAAACGGACGAAACTGGGTAATCAAAGGGCCAAGTTCGTAGGCGAGAAGAGGGCACCATGTCCGTCAGTGAAAAGATACGTGAAATTCTGGCCGAACAGGCTTTGCTGTCCCCTTCTGATATCGCTGTCGATGCCAGTCTGGAGGACATCGGAATCGACAGTATGGGGGTGGTTGAGGTGATTTTCGCCATTGAAGAAACCTTCTCCATCGAAGTCCCTTTCAACGCCAATGATCCGCAAGCCTCGGCTTTTGATGTGTCTTCGGTTGGCGCGATTACAGCTGCAGTCAATCAGCTGATCGCAGAGCAGAAAGCGACAGGATAACCCGTGAGCCGTCGCGTTGTGATCACCGGTCAGGGCGCGATTTCCGCGCTGGGGCAATCCGCCAAGGCGACCGTATCGGCAATGATGGAAGGCGTCTGCGCCATTGCCCCGCTGGAGTTCCCCAATGCGGACCGCTTGTCAGTCGGGATTGGCGGGCAGATCAAGGGTTACGACCCAGCCGCCCATTTCTCCCGTTCCGAACTGGCACTGTTTGATCCCTTTACCCAGTTTGCCGTGCTGTCCGCCCGTGAAGCGGTGGCCCAATCAGGTTTGGATTTTGACGAAGCGCTGTCTTTGCGCAGCGGTGTCGTGCTTGGTTCTGCCGGTGGCGGGTTGCAGACGCAGGATGAAAATTACCGTCTGGTCTATGAAGAAGGTAAGAACCGCGTTCACCCCTTTGTTGTGCCGCGTTTGATGATGAACGCCGGATCAAGCCAGCTGTCGATGATCTTTGGGCTGCGCGGGGCGTGTTATACCATCGCCACCGCCTGTGCGTCGTCCAATCATGCGATGGGGCAGGCGTTCCATGCGATACGCGGCGGTTCGGCGGATGTGATGCTGACGGGGGGCAGCGATTCCATGCTTTGCTTTGGGGGGCTGAAGGCTTGGGAAGGGTTGCGTGTCATGTCTTCTGACGGCTGCCGTCCGTTTTGTGCCACACGCAACGGTATGGTGCAGGGCGAGGGGGCTGCGGTGTTTGTGTTTGAGGAACTGGAACATGCCCGCGCCCGTGGAGCGAACATTCTGGCCGAAGTGGCAGGCTTTTCGATGACAGCTGATGCCGGTGACATTGTCGTCCCCAATAAGGACGGCGCGGCGCGAGCTATTAGCGGTGCGTTGGCAGATGGTGGGCTGTCTGCGGCGCAAGTGGGATATGTGAATGCGCATGGCACAGCTACGGCGGTGAACGACCGGACCGAAATCGCAGCCCTGCGCACAGCGCTCGGCCCTGCGGCAGAGACTGTTGCCGTTTCCTCCACCAAATCCATGCACGGCCACATCATGGGCGGCACCGGTGCTGTAGAGCTGCTGCCCTGCATAGCGGCGGTGAAAGACGGTGTTCTTGCCCCGACTGTGAACTACGATACACCCGATCCGGAGTGTGATTTGGATATCGTCACCAATCAGGCACGGGACCAAAGGGTAGAGGTCGCAATCAGCAACGCCTTTGCCTTTGGCGGATTAAATGCTGTGCTCGCCCTTAAGCGTTTTTCCTGAAGCATTCTGTATGACAACAAAAAACCCGCCGAAGCGGGTTTTTCTAATTCTGCAAATCATGTGAAATCTTACTTCGGTGCGATAGCATTCCACGCAGCGGTGAACCCGCTCAGCGACAGGTCAAGCCCAAGCGGCTGGTCCGGGGCGGTCACGGAAGCAATCGTCACGACAGCATTGTTGCCGGCTTTCATCGCGCTAATTTCGCCAGCGGTCATGCCGAAACGAGCATAACAACCTAGGTTATCACACCAAGTGTAAGGATAGCGTTTCGCCTTGGCAGAATCGACTTTCATTACAACCTGCGCGGTCAGCAAAGACCCGAGCGGTGTCGCCAGATCAACGCCCGCAACAGCTTTGCCACCCTTAGGAAGGGCCTGCATATCCAGTTGCGCAATGGTGTTGCCATCCTCGTCTTTCAGCAGGTTAAACAGGCGGCATTCTTCTGCTTCGTCCGCAACCGCTTTGATGCAACGCACCTGCCATTCGCCGTGCTCTTCACGCAGATAGCCCTGACCTTCTTCGGGTGCAGCGTTCTCATCGGCAACCTTATATTCGTTGTCGGTTGCGGAGTTTTCTTGTGCAGCGGGTGCTTCGCTCTGGGTTTGCGCTGTATCTGTTTCAGCGGTTGTTTCCTGCGCGTAGGCCACCGGGGCGGCCAGAAAAGCGGCCAGTGCAAAGGGGATCAGAGTAGTCTTCATCAGGATGCCTCTTGGCTGTTTCAATTCATTTTGGGTTACATAAAACGATTTGGTCGGAATGTCAGGAAAAATTTTGTGATGTGCGGGGCTTTGCCCATTTCGAAGTCTTTTTCAGCCCCGGCAGTAAGGTGGAAATTTCTGCGTTTATATGTGGTTTAATTCCCGAAAAATCCAGCACCCAAAACGCGAAGAAGACGCTTGGAGTATTCTCCTAAGCGCCTTCAATTCTGCGTTTGCAGTTCTCCCCGTCGGACTAGCCGAACATTTGTAGGGGCACGCTAAGACAGAATTTTCCCCGCGTCAACAGTGGCTTGCTTTGTGAGCTTTGTAACTTATTAGGGATATACTAATCTTAACGCCCTTGACCATTTGGTAAAATAATGCGGCGGATTCTTCAGTGGCACCTGTGGAATTATGGGGTATTCTTTCGCCAAACACTCAGGAGCTTACCATATGGACGACGCAAATTCCCTCTTTATTGGTGGCGGCGGCCCCAACTATGCAGATCCCCAATCTCTCATCCTGAAATACGCGAACCGGCACGGGCTGATCGCAGGGGCCACAGGGACGGGCAAAACCGTAACGCTGCAAATTCTGGCCGAAAGCTTCTCCAAGGCCGGTGTGCCGGTAATTTTGTCAGACGTAAAAGGGGATCTTTCCGGGCTCGCCCATGCCGGATCGCCGGATTTCAAACTGCATGAAGCCTTCACCAGCCGTGCGGAAAAGATCGGTTTTGACGATTATGGTTACGATGCTTTCCCCGTCACCTTCTGGGATCTGTTCGGGGAGCAGGGGCATCCCGTGCGCACAACAATTTCGGAAATGGGTCCGCTGCTGCTCTCGCGTTTGATGGAACTGACCGATGCGCAGGAAGGCGTGCTGAACATTGCGTTCCATGTGGCGGATGAACAGGGGCTGGCGCTGCTGGATATGAAAGACCTGCGGGCGATGCTGGTCTGGTTGGGGGAAAACGACGACGCGGTTTCGCTGGAATACGGCAACGTGGCGCGCAGTTCGATTGGTGCGATCCAGCGGCGGTTACTGGTGCTGGAAAATCAGGGAGCAGATGCGTTTTTCGGCGAACCTGCGCTTGATCTCAATCACATGATTTCCACCACACAGGGCGGGCAGGGCCGGATCAATATCCTTGCCGCTGACAAGCTGATGCAATCCCCGCGGCTCTATGCGACTTTTCTGTTGTGGATGCTGTCCGAGCTGTTTGAAACCCTGCCCGAAGTGGGTGATCCTGACAAACCCAAGTTGGTGTTCTTCTTTGACGAGGCACATTTGCTGTTTGACGATGCCCCAAAGGCCTTGCTGGATAAGGTGGAACAGGTGGCGCGATTGATCCGTTCCAAAGGGGTTGGCGTTTACTTCGTGACGCAAAATCCGGCGGATGTGCCGGATGATATTCTTGGCCAGTTAGGAAACCGGATACAACACGCGCTGCGGGCCTTTACGCCGAAGGACCAGAAAGCGCTGCGGCTTGCGGCCGAAACATTCCGCGCCAATCCCGCCTTTGATACCCGCGAGGCGATCACACAGGTCGGTGTCGGCGAGGCGCTGGTCTCCACGCTGGAGAAAAAAGGTATGCCCTCTGTGGTGGAGCGCACTCTGATCCGGCCACCATCTTCGCAGCTTGGTCCGATCTCGGCGCCGGAGCGCACGTCGGTGATCGCGCAATCCCCTGTGGCCGGCCTCTATGAGGCCGTCGTGGATCGCGAAAGCGCTTTTGAAATCCTGCGCAAACGGGCCGCGGATGCTGCAGCGGAGGCGGAAAAGCTGGAACAGGCTGAACAACAGGCCGAAGATGCGGAAGAAGCCGAGGCAGAGCGCGCCCGTGAATTCCAGCGTGCGCGTCGTTATGACGGCGGATCAAGCCGCAGTAAGGGTACCAGCAAACGCAGTTCCCGCAGTGACAGTGTTGGAACAACCTTCGCCAAATCGCTGGCAAGGCAGCTTGGCACCAAGACCGGTCAAACACTGGTGCGGGGCATCCTCGGCAGCCTGTTTAAAGGACGCTAATAGCTCTTTTTGGTTCAAATATCCAAATCCTGCTCCCACCGGAATAACGGATCTTTCGGTGGGGCATATGCGGATAAGTTCCGTATAAGTTCTACCCCTGTTCCGTTATTGTTCGGTAAACGTTCTACAGAGGCTTGATCCGCAACTGGGTGATTTTGTTCTGCTCACGCTCTATTATTTCAAACCGGAAGCCGTGAAAGGCAAACACCTGTCCGGCCTCGGGGATCATCTGCGCTTCGTGGATCACCAGACCGGCAACGGTGTTAGCTTCATCATCAGGCAAGGACCAGTCGAGCGCACGGTTCAGGTCGCGGATCGTCATCGCACCGTCGATAAGGTAATGACCGAGGGTATCGATTTCCGGTGTTGGCTGGTCGTCCACGTCGTGCTCGTCCGAAATCTCGCCAATGATTTCCTCGATAATATCTTCCAGCGTGATCAGCCCCTGAAGGGCACTGTATTCGTCTACAACCAGTGCAAAGTGGGTCTTGCGGCGCAGAAACTCGCGCAGTTGATCGTCAAGCGTTGTAGTTTCGGGCACGAAATACGGGGTCATTGCCACATCGAGCACGTTGAACCCGTCAAGGTTTGGCGCAGCATCCTGTTCGCCGCGCAAGATTCTGTTGACCGCCCGCAGCAAATCCTTGGCGTGCAGTACACCGATAATGTTTTCTGGATCGTCCTGCCAGACCGGCAGACGGGTGTGGGGGGAGGTCAGGCATTGATTGATAATATCCTGCGGCGCGTTTGAAGCATCGACCATCTCCATATCGGAGCGGTGCAACATGATTTCCTCAACCTCGCGGTCTTTCAGATCCAGTGCGCCGAGCAAACGGTCTCGGTCATCGCGGTCCACGGTGCCCTCCACATGACCCAGAGAAATCGTACCGGCAATCTCTGCCTGCGCGGCGGAGGCTTCGCTTTCGGCTTCGGCACTCACGCCCAGCGCCCGCAGAATGCCCCGCACGATCAGTTGCACCAGATTTACAATGGGTGCCAGCACAGCGACAACAATGGTGATTGGCAAAGACACAAGCGTAGCCGCTTTTTCGGATTGCAGGATCGCGTAGGTTTTTGGCAGAACCTCGGCAAAGACCAACACAAGAACGGTCATGATCAAGGTGGCAAGGGCGACACCACTTTCCCCGAACAGACGCATAAACAGGCTGGTGGCCAGTGAAGCTGCAAGGATATTCACAAGGTTATTGCCCAGCAGCACCGCCCCGATCAGACTTTCCGAGTTTTCTGTCAGCCGCAGCGCACGGTTTGCACCGGCAGAGCCGCGATCCGCCAAAGAATGCAGTTTACCCCGCGACGCCGCAGTCAAAGCGGTTTCACTGCCCGAAAAGAAAGCAGAAATGGCCAGAAGACAAATGATGCCCCCGATTGTCAGCCACGCGCTGAGATCCATAGTAGCGGTTGCGGTTTGCGCCGTATCCATCCGGTATTTTCCTTACAAAAGGCTGTGTTGTTGCGATCTTACCCTGCCTGCAAATAAACCGGAATAGGGCGAAGGATCAATCATCCGCGTCAGTTTGGCTGCAACGGGGCGTCAGGAAAGTTTACTCGTCCGCAAGGGGATGATGGTCCATCACCAGTTTTTTGAGGTTCTCATCCAAAACATGGGTGTAGATTTCCGTCGTGGCCACATCCGCATGGCCCAGCAACATCTGGATCACCCGCAAATCCGCGCCACCAGCCAAAAGGTGGGTTGCAAAGGCATGGCGCAGAGTGTGGGGGGTCACGGCATCAGGGCTAACACCGCCGTTCACAGCGAATTCCTTTACCAATGTATAAAACCGGATGCGTGTGAGATGCCCCAGTTTTCCGTTGGACGGAAACAAAAAACGCGAAGGTTGTTTCCCTTTCAGCCTTGCGGTTTCCTCATCTGCGTCGCGACGTTTCAACCAGGCTGCCACTGCCATTTTCGCAGGCGGTGACAGCGGCACCAGCCGTTCCTTATCGCCCTTACCCCGCACCAGCAGCATTTCGGGATTGCCCCGCACTGCGGCGACGGGCAGGGACACCAGCTCGCTCACCCGCATTCCGGTCGCGTAGAGAAGCTGGATCAGACAGCTGTTGCGCAAACGGTCGGTTTCGCTGCGCCCCGTGGTCTGGGCTGCCTCCAGCAAGCTGTCCACTTCTACCTCGCTCAGGGTTTTGGGCAAATGGCGCTTTTTGCGGGGGCCGCGGATTTGTGTGGCGGGGTCATCCTCGCGCCAGCCCTCTTCAAAAGAAAAGCGGAACAACTGGCGCAAGGAAGACAACCGCCGCGCGCGGGTCGCCTGCGCCATGCCACGCTGGTCCAGCGAGATCAGATACCCTTCCACATCGTCACGGGTTGTACGGGCGAAATCAGTGTTCGCACTGGCGAGAAACGCGCTGAACTCTCGGAGGTCGGCGGCGTAGGCTTTGAGCGTGTTTTCAGAGGCATCATGTTCGGCGTACATGGCTTCGAGAAAGGTTTCGATCCAGTTCTGCATCAAATCTGTCCGGCTTTTTGCAAGAGAACTGCCAGCGCGATCTGGCGGGCGTCATCTTCCATACCGGCCAGCAAAAGGGCTGACAGACAAGCCTCCACCGCCAGCGGATCGGAATAGCGCGCTGCAATCAGGTCGGTGGTAGAGCGCAGGATTGCCTCTCCGAAGCGGCCCTGACGCGCATCTGTTACCGCTGAAACATCGAGCGTGGTGCCTTCAAATGCTGCTTTGATTGCGGCCTCAATGTCGTTTTTCGGGTTCTTCAACGGGTCGCCCTGTGTGATGGCCTGCAAAAACGCCTCAGTGCTGTTCTGCGGTTCATAGCCAAAGGTCAGATCGGCGTAATCGGTCTGGATCAACCACAGACGATAGCGGATCGCGGCGGCTTTGGGCGACAACTGCATATCGCGCAGTTCATCGGCTGCCATACCAGACAGCGCAAACTCCAATCCGACAGTGCGCAAGGTGCGATAGGCTTCGGGCAGGGCCAGAGACACGGCGTCTTCATCCGCTTGGTCGATGGCATCGATCAGCTTTTGAACCGCCGAAATTCGCACCCAGATCCCGCCCGACGCCGCCGGTTCGCCGTCTTGGTAAAGCGCGATCAACCGGTCAGGGGGGATCGCACCGGAACGCACCAGCCGTTCAGTGGCGAGAACCTGATTGCGCCATCCGGTCTGGCTGTGAAGGTCTCCGTGCAGAAAGGCCAGCGGCAGGGCGCGGCCGCTGCGGGGCAGGGCGAGAGCTTCGCGAAGGGTGAAATCAAGTGCCGTCAGCGGGGAAGGTGGCGGCGGTGCATCGGCTTCCTCGAACAACTCCGGATCCAGAAATCGGGCAAGTAGTTCTTCATCCGCATCGCCGATCTGGCCCAATGCCTTGGCCGTGGTCAGCGTCAATGCGGCAGCGGACCAATCGTTGGCGCGCGCCAGACAAAAAACCCGCGCTTTAAGGTCCGGTGACAGGCTTGGGTTGCGCAGCATCGCAGCACATGCAGATTGGGCGCGACCTGCCAGCAATCCCACATCAAAGGCACGGTGGAACAACGCGGGGGTATGCTGTCCGGCGCGGTCCAGTAAGGCCTCTGCCTGCTCCAGCGCACCGGCGTTGATCAGATAATCCACCCGCGCCAGCAACAACGCACCTTTCTTGGAGTTGTAGCGGGGCGGGTTGACCTCGCTTAGCACGATCCGTTGCCAAAGCGCGTTGATCCGTGGCAACGCCCTTTCGTGAAAGGGTGCCACCAAACGGGAGAGCGTTGCCACATCGCTATTGCCCCAGAATTCCTGTGGAATGCCGGACTGTTCGGGGCTTAAAATGCCCACTGCATCGGTCTGGACTGTATCAAGCTGGCTTGTGCGGATCGCTTCGGTGGTAATGCCCCCGACGATCCCCTGTGCCAGTGCGGACAAGGGCACACAGCTTAGGAATAAGACGCTACAGAACTTATGTGTCGTCAAGCGTAACAGGGACTGTAACCTCTGTTTTGGGGGCGGAAAGATCGCCCACGAAAGAATACCCCAAAACCGCCAGAAACGCGAGGATCAGTACTAAAATGAGAAAACGGATGATCCTGCCCATGGATTTTGCCTCTATTGCCTTCTTTTCTTGCTTTACCCCTTGATGCTGCCATCAAGAAAGACCCCGTATCGGGCCTCAGGGGGTTGTATGAAGTTTAGACAATGTTATCACCCAAATTGGAATTTGATAATGGGGCATCGGCAGGAACTTGCGTATTTTCCTGCTAGCCCCGAACTTGGGGACGGGCTGGATTGGGCTATCACTTGAACAAGACCGTTGTGCTGGTCGGGCTGATGGGGGCAGGCAAAACGGCTGTCGGCACGCTGGTGGCGCAAAAGCTGGGTGTGCCGTTTCTCGATTCGGATCACGAGATCGAACGGGCTGCCAATATGACGGTAGCCGAGATTTTTACCCGCGATGGAGAACCGTTTTTCCGCGCCAAGGAAAGTCAGGTGCTAGAGCGCTTACTGGTCGGCAAACCTTGCATCCTGTCAACGGGCGGCGGGGCTTATCTGGCCGAGAGCAACCGCGCGCTGATCGCGAAACACGGGGTTGCGTTGTGGTTACGGGCCGATCTCGAACTGCTGTGGTCGCGGGTCCGTCATAAAACGACTCGACCCTTGCTGCGCACTGACAACCCGCGCGAAACGCTGGCAGGTCTGCACGCGGCGCGCACGCCGATCTACCAGAACGCACAGATCGTCGTGGACAGCGAAGAGGGTCTGTCCCTTGAAGATATGGCGCAGCGGGTCATCCAGACCTTGCTGGCCGACCCAAACAGCGGCGTCACAAAGGGAGCACGCTAATGCGCGAACAGGTGGTAGTGGATCTGGGGCATCGGTCCTATGACATTGAAATCGGCACAGGCCTTCTGGCCGAAGCAGGTGCCTTCGTGGAACCATTCCTGCGGCGCAATAAAGTGGCGATCATCACGGATGAAACCGTTGCAGCCAAGCACCTTCCCGCATTGTTGTCAGGACTGGAGGCTGCGGGAATTGACGCGGTGACGCTTCAGCTTCCGGCGGGGGAAGCCACCAAAAGCTGGGACCAGTTGCAGCGCACGGTGGAATGGTTGCTGGCGGAGAAAATCGAACGAGACGACATCCTGATCGCATTCGGCGGTGGTGTGATCGGTGATCTGGCAGGGTTTGCAGCGGCGATTGTGCGCCGCGGCATCCGGTTTGTGCAGATGCCCACTACTCTGCTGGCGCAGGTAGACAGCTCTGTGGGCGGTAAGACGGGGATCAACTCCCCCCACGGGAAAAACCTTGTGGGCGCTTTTTACCAGCCACAACTGGTGCTTGCCGATGTGTCGCTGCTCGATACACTTGAAACACGCGACTATCTGGCGGGCTACGGCGAGGTCGCAAAATACGGTCTGCTTGGCGATGCGGATTTCTGGGAATGGCTGGAAGAAAACGCGGCAGCGGCCGCCGAGGGTGACGTGGCTAAGCGGATTTATGCGGTTAAACGGTCCTGCCAGATGAAAGCCGAGATTGTAGCGCGGGACGAACAGGAACGGGGCGACCGTGCACTGCTGAACCTTGGCCACACATTCGGACATGCGCTGGAAGCCGCCACCGGCTATTCGGACCGGTTGCTTCACGGTGAAGGCGTGTCCATCGGCTGTGCGCTGGCGTTTGAAGTGTCCCAACGGCTTGGCCTGTGCGCACAGGAAGCGCCGAGCCGTGTGCGCGACCACTTCAAAGCGATGGGAATGAAATGTGATCTGTCGGAAATTGACGGACCGTTGCCCGATGCGGATGGTTTGATCGCGTTGATGGGGCAGGACAAAAAGGTCAGCGGTGGGGTGATCGGCTTTATTATGGCGCGGGGACTTGGGGATGCTTTTGTCACCCGCGATGTGGATCTGTCCGTGGTGAAATCTGTCTTGTCAGAGGCGCTCTCCGCGCGTTAGGATACGGCCGGTTTGCGGCGGCGGCGGGTTTCAATCACACCCGATGCCAGCGCCACACCGGCGGCGACCACCAGAATCCCAAGCCATTTGAAGGCCGAGATTGGTTCGTCCAGAAACACCCAGCCGCCCAAAGCCGCGATCACCGGCACCAGCGCCGCTGCGGCAGCCGGTATGGTGGGGCCAAGGGTGCGGATCGCGTAAAGAAAGGTGAAGTTGGCAACAAAACCGGCCATAATTCCTTGAAATACCTGAATAGCGAGGATCGGGGTCGGGACCAGATGCAGGCCCGTGCCGAAAAATGCAACTGCGGTCAGAAACGCGATGGACGACCAGCCAAGGATGACGATCGCGCCGGCAATCGGGTCTAACGCTGATATGTTGAACCGCACCGTATAGGCCGCCCAGCAACACGAACCGGTCAGAAACAAAAGATGCCCGCGCCAGCTGCCCGAAGCGGTGTTCAATATCGCTTCAAATCCGCCAACGGCCAATGCACCCAAAACGATCAGGGCTATGCCGACATATTGCAGTTTCGCATATGCCCGCCCCAGAAAGATCAGGCTAAGCGCGGCCACGAAAACCGGCAACATGGACGGGGTGAACAGCCCGCCGTCCACAGTTGGCGCATATTGATAGCCAGAGGCGAGGAGGACAGTAAACAAGGTCCCACCGCCACCGCCGATGATCAGAATATCCAGCCAGTTCGCGGTTTTGGGTTTCAGTCCGCGTTTTATGATGAAAGGCAGTATGAGAAGGGCCGCAGGGACCGAACGCAGAACCCCCATATCAACCGGCGAGAGCTGTTGCGTCATCGCTGCTCTGGTAGAGACCAGATAACTGCCCCAGACAAAAATCGTCACCGCAAGGGCGCCCCAGGACAGAATGGAGCGGCGCATCAGGCGGAGCAGGAGGCGCCGCCAAGGACGCAGAATTTAGAGCAATGGGGGTGATTCAGTTTCACAGGTTTCTCTGCCTCTTCAAGAGTTTTGCCTAGGTTAAACTCCGGATCATAAGGCAAAAGAGTGCAGGCCAACACCGTAAGATGGCCATCGCCCTTGTATTTAACCACCATTCGGGAAGACGCACACATGACGTCATTGGGGGATTTATTTAAAATGCCCCAACAGGCTGTGGTGATTTCAGGCACTTCCGCGGTCTCGTCCATTTCAGGAAACAGCATCGTTTGCGCGGGGTGGTTCGGGTCAATATCAAACCCGTGTTTTTCATAAAGCGCGGCATAACCGGCGCGGCTTTCTGTGTCTGTGTCGCCCCAAATCGTGCGTCCGGCCACATGCATCGGAATACCCGCATCGCGCAGCCATTCCATACCCGCAAGAGTAAGATCAAAACTGCCTTTGCCCCGTTCTTTATCGTGACATTCAGCGGAATGGTGATCCACCGAAATCCGCATGGTCAATTTGCCCGGATGCGCCTTGTGCAGGTCCAGTATACCCGTCTGCACCCGTTTACGCATCATCGGACGCATGGCGTTGGTAAGGATCAGAACTTCATAACCCCGTTCCAGACAAGCCGCTGTTATATCGACCATTTCGGGGTTCATAAACGGCTCGCCTCCGGTGAAGGCGATTTCTTTGGTGGGCCAGCCGCGTTGTTCTATCTGGTCAAGGTAATCCTCAACCTCGGCGCGGGTGATATAGACCAGCCGGTCGTTGGTAGGAGAACTGAAAATATAGCAATTTTCGCACTCAATATTGCATAGGGTTCCGGTGTTGAACCACAGAGTCGTCGCCCCGTTCAACGCCACAGACGCACGGGTCTCGCCCTTAGCGGTGATGTCGGGATGTTCGAATTTCCCCATCGGTTGCGGGTCGGGAAGATCGAATTTCTGATAGTTCATAGGGTCTGCCTGTCATTGCTTGCCTGATCGCTATCCGATTGTATGTTAGTTTTCAAAGGAAAGCTTGCAAAACCCACGTAGTTGTGACTGTATGCGACGCAACTACGTTATCGTTAACATTAACTGTTCCGAGGTGCCCAGATGGTCGCAAAAACTATACCGGTTGATCCCTTCGATTTGATCATCATTGGCGCGACAGGGGATCTGGCAAGACGCAAAATCCTGCCGGGCCTGTTTCGCCGGATGTGTGCGGGGCAGATGCCTGAAACCGCCAAAGTCATCGGGGCGTCACGCGGCGATCTGGACGACGCGGGGTTTCGCGATTTTGTAAAAGACGCGCTGAAGGAATTTGCGGGCGACACGGCGAAGGATGCCAAATCCGTCGCGCAATTTCTGGAGATGTTGGAATATGTGTCATTGGATGTATTCGGGGATACCGGCTGGAAAGAGCTGAAATCAAAACTTCGCCCTGATACGATCCACGCGGTCTATTTCTCGGTTGGGCCAAGCCTGTTCGGCGAAATCGCCCGCAAGCTTTCGGGGCATGGGATCACCGACGAACACAGCCGGATTGTGGTTGAAAAACCTTTCGGGCATGATCTGGAAACGGCCAAAGCGCTCAACACGGAATTGCGGGCCTGTTTCGATGAGCACCAGATTTACCGGATCGACCATTATCTTGGCAAGGAAACCGTGCAAAACCTGATGGCGGTGCGCTTTGGCAATGCGCTGTTTGAACCGCTCTGGAATGCGCAGCATGTGGATCACGTACAGATCACCGTGGCTGAAACTGTCAGCGTAGAAGGGCGCGGCGGTTATTATGACAAATCGGGCGCGATGCGGGATATGGTGCAAAACCACCTGATGCAGCTTTTGTGCCTCTCTGCGATGGAACCACCCAGCAAATACGGCGCCGATGCAGTGCGCGATGAAAAGCTGAAGGTGATCCGCGCGCTGGAACCAGTTGCCCCATCCGAGGTGGTGCGCGGTCAATATTCGGCAGGTCGCGATATGGCGAGCTATCTTGAGCACGCCGAAGATCCTGACTCCAAAACCGAAAGCTTCATTGCGATGAAGGTGAAAGTGGCAAACTGGCGGTGGGCCAGCACACCGTTTTATCTGCGCACTGGCAAGCGTCTGCGCGGGCGGATGTCTGAAATCGCAATCGTGTTCAAAGACCCGCCCCATTCCATCTTTGAAGGGGATTTCAACCGCAAAGGCAACGTACTGGTGATCCGCCTGCAACCGGATGAAGGCATCACCATGCGGGTGACGATCAAGGAACCGGGGCCGGGTGGGATGCGCCTGACCGAAGTTCCTCTTGATATGTCTTTTGCTGATGCTTTGGGTGATCAGGTTTCCGTCATGCCGGACGCCTATGAGCGGCTGATCATGGATGTGATCCGTGGCGACCAGACCCTGTTCATGCGCGGCGACGAGGTCGAGGCTGCTTGGGCCTGGGTCGATCCCATCATAGAAGCCTGGCAAGATGCAGGCAGCCGCCCTGTGCCCTATGATCCGGGCGGGTCAGGTCCGGATGACAGTCTTATGCTTCTTCACAAGGACGGTCGGCGCTGGCGAGAGATCAAATCATGAGCGATTTTATCACATACGACAGCCGTGACGCCTTGTTCCAAGGGCTTGCAGGAACGGTAGAGGAACAGTTGCGTGCAGCATTGGCGGCTAAGGGGACAGCCTCGCTCGCCGTTCCGGGCGGGACGACCCCGGCGCCGTTTTTCCACCGGCTGCGCAAGGCTGATCTAAATTGGGCCAATGTCAGGGTGATGCTAACGGATGAACGGTTTGTGCCGGAAGGCTCCGAGCGTTCCAACACGCGCTTGCTGCGCGAACATCTGTTACAGGATAATGCCGCGGCCGCAACACTCGTGCCGTTTTATCAGCTGGCTGAAGCACCCGAAGATGTGCTCGACAGCTTGCGCGATGCGATTGAAGCTGCATTGCCCCTTGATGTTTGCGTGCTTGGAATGGGCGCAGATATGCATACCGCCAGCATCTTCCCCGAAGCCGATCTGCTGGCAGAAGCGTTGGACCCGCAAGCGCCAATTCTATTGCCAATGCGGGCACCAAATGCGCCCGAACCCCGTCTGACGCTGACAGCCCCCGTATTGCAAGCGGCCAAAGCGGTTCATATCCTGATCGCGGGAGCTGATAAAAAAACCGCTTTTGCACGGGCGCAATCGGCCAACTCCCCCCTTGAAGCGCCTATCCGTATCGTTCAGGAACAGGCCATAACCCATTACGCGGATTAAGGAATTAATTTATGAATGTTTGGAAATCCCTGTCGCAAAATCAGGAAAATAACGCCGACCGCTCTATTTTAGCACTGTTCGACGATCCTGACCGCTTTAAAGCGTTTTCGGCGCAATGTGGGGATTTCCTGCTCGATTATTCTAAAACCAATATGGACGCAGAGGCTAAATCCCTGCTGCTTGATCTGGCAAAATCTGCAGGTGTCGACGCAACGCGAAACGCGATGTTTGACGGGCAGGCGATTAACCAGACCGAAGACCGCGCTGTGCTGCATACCGCACTGCGTAACCTTTCGGGGCGACCTGTCACTGTGGATGGCCGTGACGTGATGCCAGAGGTTCTGGAAACCCTTCAGGCGATGAAGACATTTGCCATCCGATTGCGCAACGCAGAGCTGACATCAGCCAGCGGCGCGCCCTTTACGGACGTTGTGAATATTGGCATCGGCGGGTCTGATCTTGGACCGGTAATGGCCAATGTAGCACTCGCGCCATATCACGATGGCCCGAAGGTGCATTTTGTGTCCAACGTGGATGGTGCGGATATCAACGACACGTTGAAAGGGCTTGATCCGACGACAACGCTGCTAATCATTGCCTCCAAAACCTTCACCACCATTGAAACCATGACCAACGCGGAAACTGGCAAGAAATGGTTGTTGCAGGCGGTGCCGGAAGACCAGATCGGTGATCATCTCGCAGCGCTCTCTACTGCGCAGGACAAAACCGCCGCTTTTGGCATTCCGTCCGATCATGTGTTCGGCTTTGCCGACTGGGTTGGTGGGCGTTACTCCGTCTGGGGACCGATTGGCCTGTCCGTGATGCTGGCCATCGGGCCAGAGGATTTCACTGCGTTCCTGCAAGGGGCGGAAGAAATGGACACCCATTTCCGCGAAGCACCACTGGAAGACAACCTTCCGGTCCTGCTTGCGCTGGTGGGGATCTGGCACAACAACATCTGCGGCTATAACACCCGCGCGGTGCTGCCCTATGACCAGCGTTTGCTTCGGCTTCCGGCCTATCTTCAGCAACTGGACATGGAGAGCAACGGCAAGGGTGTGGATATGGAGGGCAATCCGCTGCCCCGCCATTCCGGCCCGATTGTCTGGGGGGAGCCCGGCACCAACGGCCAGCACGCTTTTTACCAGTTAATCCACCAAGGCACCCGCGTTGTCCCGTGCGAATTTCTGGTCGCGCGGCGCGGTCATGAAAGCGAGCTGGCCCACCAGCACCGGCTGCTGTTGGCCAATTGTCTCGCCCAATCCGAGGCGCTGATGGTCGGGCGCAGCATGGACGCCGCCCGCGAATTGATGCGCGAACAAGGGTTTGAGGGCGCTGAACTGGAAAAGCAGGCCGCCCACAGGGTCTTTCCGGGAAACCGTCCAAGTGTGACCATGATGTATAATATTCTTGACCCCAAAACGCTCGGCAAGATTATCGCGCTTTATGAACACCGCGTGTTTGTCGAAGGTGTGATCTGGGGGATTAACAGCTTTGATCAATGGGGCGTGGAACTGGGTAAAGTGCTGGCCACGCGGATGCTGCCGTTGATCGAAGGTGAAGCCACATCCGAGGATAAAGACGGCTCCACCCGCGGTTTGCTCGCGACCCTCTAAGCTGCGAAGGCTCCGGCTGTTTCCAACCGGAGCCTCCGCTCAACTGCCTGTAAAACGTGCCTTAACGTCTTGGGTTATTTCGGCACGAGCACGCCGTTGACCACATGAATAACGCCGTTCGACTGCATCACATCCGCCGTTGTTACTTTATAAGCATTGCCGCTTTCGTCGTAGATGAACACCTGACCACCCGGTGTCAGTTTCGCGGACAGAGCATCGCCGGACACTGCGTTAAAGTGATAGAACCCGTCGCTGCTTTTCTTCGTGGCGGCAACAATATCAGACGCGGTCCACTTGCCAGCCACCACATGGGCGGTCAGCACTTTGGTCAGCATGTCTTTGTTTTCCGGCTTCAGCAATGTGTCAACTGTGCCTGCGGGCAGGGCTGCAAAAGCGTCGTTGGTCGGGGCGAATACTGTGAACGGCCCCTCGCTTGCCAGCGTGTCCACCAGACCGGCCGCTTTCACAGCGGCAACCAGCGTTGTGTGGTCGGCAGAGTTCACGGCGTTTTCAACGATGTTCTTGTCAGCAAACATCTCAGCGCCGCCAACCATCGGATTTTTCATACCGTGGCTTTCCGCAAACGCGGCACCAGCTACCAAAAGACCTGCGACCACTGCACCTACCAGAATATTTTTCACGATTGTTCTCCCTAGAATGAAACGCCGTTTATCGGCGTGTTGTGCAAGGGATACGAGGGCTGTTCGTCAGCGGATCGTTTTCGGCGGTAACATGTTTGTGTGTTTGCGTGATCACGTTGTGCAGGCGCAGTATAACCACAGCACATCTGGGTAACACGAGTGGTTTGATAAGCGGGAATAGAAGGATACTGGAGCGGGTAACGAGAATCGAACTCGTAACTAAAGCTTGGGAAGCTGCCGTGATACCTTTTCACCATACCCGCTCTGTCGGGGTGATTTAGCGGCTTTGGGGTGGGGCGTCAATCGTGGATAGGGGCTTTGCGCGTGAAACCCTGCACCCTATAATTTTACGCGGGGTGCAGGGCTGGGAATGGCGGTTTAACCGCGTCTGCGGCGGCGTCTGCCGCCACCGCCCGACGCGCTGTCGCCTTCGCCGCCGGTGTTGAAATTCACATCCGGCAGGGTGACGTGGGTTTCAAGGATCGGGAAGGGCTCCACGCTGTTTGGAATGGCGCTGGCGTTGACAAAATGCTCTTGGAAGCGAGGCTCGATCGCAGTTTCGATTTTGTGGATTGCTTTGACCGTTTGTTCAATCTCGCGTCGCGACGCGACATTTAGCAGTGCAATTCGCGCACCTGTGCCGGCTGCGTTGCCTGCACTGGTGACTTTTTCAAGGATGCAATCGGGGATCATGCCCAGCACCATCGCATGTTTGGGGGAGATATGCGCACCGAACGCACCGGCGAGCACGATCCGGTCCACTGTATCGACACCGAACTTATCCATCAGCAGCCGTGCACCAGAATAAAGCGCCGCTTTGGCCATCTGGATTTCACGGATATCGCGGTTGGTCACGGTGATGCGCGGTCCGCCATCGGCGGTACCGTCCCAGACCAGATAGGAATGGGTGCGCCCGTCAAGGAAACAGCGGTCCGTGCCGACCTGCGCAGGCGATCCGATCAGCCCCGGACCATCAACAATCCCTGCGATCCGCATTTCTGCGACCATTTCAATGATGCCAGAGCCGCAGATACCTGTGATGCCACTGGACAGGATGCTTTCGGCAAATCCGTCTTCGTCGGACCAAAGGTCCGAGCCGATGACGCGGAAGCGGGGTTCTTTGGTGACAGGGTCTATTTCCACCCGTTCAATCGCACCGGGGGCGGCGCGTTGGCCGGACGAAATCTGCGCCCCTTCAAAAGCGGGACCAGTGGGGGAGGAACAGGCGAGAACCTTGTCCTTGTTCCCAAGCAGAATTTCCGCATTGGTCCCAACATCCACCACAAGCACAAGGTCTTCGGATTTGTCCGGTGCTTCGGACAGGGCCACCGCAGCGGCGTCCGCGCCCACGTGCCCTGCAATACAAGGCAGCAGATAGACCCGCGCGGCAGGGTGCAGGTTCAGCCCCAGCTCCAGCGCCCGAAGAGAAATACTGTCCGAACTGGCCAGCGCGAATGGCGCCTGACCCAGTTCAAACGGATCAATTCCAAGGAACAGATGGTGCATGACCGGATTGCACACGAATACGGCATCCACGATCAGGGATTGGTCGATGCCCGCTTCGGTGGCGATATTGGTGAACAGTGTGTTCATACCATCCCGCACTGCACGGGTCATTTCCTGCGCGCCGCTGTCGTTCATCATGGAATAGCTAACACGGCTCATCAGGTCTTCGCCAAAGCGGATTTGCGGGTTCATCAACCCGCTGGAGGCCACCACTTCGCCGGTTTGCAGATCACACAGATGCCCCGCGATGGTGGTAGAGCCAAGATCAACCGCCAGGCCGTAGATAGAACCTTCATAAAAGCCCGGCCAGATGTGCATGATGCGCGGGCTGAACATATCGTCGCCCAGATGCACCGCGCAGGTGACCTTCCATTCGCCCTTGCGCAGGATCGGCTGCATGCTGGCCAATACGCCAAGATCGGCCTCTAGGTGGGGCAGGTCCCATTGCTCGCGCAGTGCCTTGACCAGCCGCTCCAGATCGCCAGTCGGGTCGTGCATGTCGGGCTGTTGCACCTCGACAAAGAACAGTTTGGTGGAGGGGTCCATCACGATGTCCCGCGCCTCGGCCCGTTTGCGCACCACCTGTTTGTGGACCTGACTTTCTGGCGGCACGTCGATCACAACATCGCCCTGCACCTGTGCCTGACAGCCAAGTCTGCGTCCGTCGATCATCCCGCGTTTGGATTTGTAGCGTTCTTCTACCGAATTCCATTCTGACAAAGCATCGTCGTCCACGGTGACACCGTGTTTGGAGAACTCCCCATAAGACGGTTGAATCTGGCATTTCGAACAGATCCCGCGCCCGCCGCAGACGCTGTCCAGATCCACACCAAGCTGGCGCGCTGCGGTTAAGATCGGTGTGCCAACCGCAAACCGCCCCCTTTTGCCGGAGGGGGTGAAAATTACCAGTGGATCGTTCGGAGTGGTCATATCTATCGGCCTGTTCTACTTGGGTGGAACCAACAGGGCGACAATAGGCGGGTGGCCGAAAATGGAAAGCCAACCCGCGTCAGTTTTGGTTCAATTGCGGCATTAATTCCGGAAATTTTGGTTCAGAACAGGGTAATGCCCATAAAGTAAAATACGGCAGGCACCGGCGCCACCGCGAGGGCCAGCGTTGCAAGGGCCATTGGTGGTCGGAACAATCGGCTTAGCCCCGCGGAAAAGCAGATACCGCCGCCACCACCCAGCACCATATTGCCCGGAATATTGATCAGGATCGCCAGAAACAGATACCGCCAGTTCACAAACAGCGGCCCAAGGAATCCGGGCAGGCGGGATTTCATCAAACGGGTGCGTTGCTCTAGGTCGAGGGGTTCTATGTCGCGCACCATAAGTGCGGCTTTGCGCAGACCAAAACTTTCCAGAAACCGCGAGAGCACAGGGTAGGGCAGCATGTGCCCCACAAGATAGGCGAGCGACAGGCCGATAAAAGTAAAGAGAAACACCAGTGGTGCAATCTTTGCCCCTTGCATTGCCATCAAGGCAAATCCGATTTCCACACCGGGCACAAAAGGTATCGCGATAACAACGGCATAAGCCAGTAGGATCAGCAGCAGCATTCCCGTTAACATCAGCTTCTTACCGCCACTTTCGACCTGTTTCACTTCCTCGCCCAGCCAGTTCACTGCGAAATGCAGCGCAAGGGCCAATGCCACGATAAAGCCGACCCGTACCAACAGCCGGTACAGGTGCAAGGATCGGGAACGGGGAGTCAGATCGGTCAAAGGGAGTCCACTTCTGGCCCCCGTCTACAGGCTCTGCGCGGTGCTGCCAAGCTCACGCTGAACTATCGGGCTGGCGTGCGACCCGCGTCTCGTAGGGCATCAAGGTCAAGACGGCTGTTGTCCATTGCCAGTGCGCCGTCAGTGTTGCGCGGCCATTCGGCGTGCGGACGGTCCCAGTACAACTCAACCCCGTTTCGATCCGGATCACGCAGGTAAATGGCCTGACTGACCCCGTGATCCGCCGCCCCGTCAAGCGGTATTCCGTGCTGATCCAGTTGCAGCAGAACCTGTCCCAGATCGACGCGTGTCGGATAGAGCAGGGCGAGGTGATACAGTCCTGCTGTGTTTTGCGGCGCAGGGGGCTGGCTTTTGGAGTGCCAAGTGTTCAGACCGATGTGGTGATGATACCCGCCCGCTGCGATAAAGGCCGCATCTGCGCCGTATCGTTGGGTCAGCTCGAACCCTAAAACCCCGCAGTAAAACGCCAAGGCGCGGTCAAGGTCAGCGACTTTTAGGTGGATGTGGCCGACAGAGGTGCCGGCCGGTGCGGCGTAAGTATGGGTCATAACAGTCTCACTTTCGCCATCATCCTAACCGCAGGGCGCGGTTCCAAAAACTGGCAAAGCAAGAAGAGAGTGTTCCGGCCAGCGCAACGATCCCGCGCTGGCCGGAAGATTTATCAGCCGCGACGACGGCGTCCGCCCGCGCGACGGCCTCGTGCGCCAGCTTCCTGTTCGCCCGCTTTCACGGGGGCTTTGTTGAAGTTAATCCACTCTCCGCCGTGGGCATCGTTGTTCATCAACAGGTTCGCCGCGCGGATTGCTGTCATCTCACTGCCCGGACCGAATTTGGTAGAGCCAAGACCTGTGACCTGCGCGAACAGCTCCATGTCCATATCGTCTGGTACGATGATACCGGCCTCTGCCAATTCCGCTTTCTTGGCATCCAGTTTGGTTTGGTTGACCGGAGCAGATACCGGGTTCATGATCGCCGAAGTCATCCCAGCCGCAATCGCCATGGGCAGGAAGGCGTTGTTCACACCGTGACGGTTCGGCAGGCCAAAGGACACGTTGGAGGCACCACAAGTGGTGTTCACGCCCAGTTCTTCGCGCAGTCGGCGCACCAGTGCAAAAACCTGCAAACCGGCTGTTGCCATCGCGCCAATCGGCATCACCAGCGGATCGACAACGATGTCATGGGCCGGAATGCCAAAATCCGCCGCACGTTCAACAATCTTTTTAGCCACTTCAAAGCGCACATCGGGATCTTCGGAAATACCCGTGTCGTCATTAGAAATCGCTACAACGGGAACATTGTACTTCTTCACCAGCGGCAGAACCATCTCAAGACGGTCTTCCTCACCCGTGACAGAGTTCAGCAGCGGACGGCCCTCGGCGGCCTCCAGACCGGCCTGAAGCGCACCAGGAACAGAGCTGTCGATACACAACGGCACATCCACCAAACCCTGGACCATATCCACAATAGAGCGCATCAACGGTGGCTCTGTCTCGTTCGGGTTGGGGTTGGAGTTATAGACAACGCCAGCGTTAATATCGAGGATATTGGCCCCGGCAGCCACTTGCGCGATGGCGTCTTTTTCCACGGTGGAAAAATCGCCCGCTTCCAGTTCGGCTGCAAGCTTCTTGCGACCGGTGGGATTGATCCGCTCTCCGATGACACAGAAGGGTTGATCAAAGCCGATGATGGCGGTTTTGGTTTTGGATTCGACGACAGTACGGGTCATTCAATTCGGCCTTAGTTTTGTTGCGCGGCGGGCAGGGCGGAGTTTCCACCATGGTCCATTGCCCAAGTTGCGTTTGTTTTTATCCCTCCGAGCGGGAAGAAGTGTACCTGCTCGATGTTGAACTCTGGGTTGGCAGCTTTGTGCGCGGCCAGTTCGGACACAATGCCGGTCGGCTCGAACGGCATCAGCAGCTTGGTTACATCCTTAGCCCGTTTCTGCAAGACCTTCAACGAAGGCCCAACGCCGCAAGCAATGGCGAATTTGATCATGGTTTGCAGTTTTGCAGGCCCGGCGATCCCGATATGCACAGGAATATCAACACCTTGCGCCATAAGGTCGTTGGCCCATTCGATCACCGGCTTGCTGTCAAAACAAAACTGCGTCGCCAGCGCCATCTGTGCATCGGTCCGTTCTGCAAACGCCTGTTTCCAGCTGAGCGCTTCATTCACGTTCTTGCGTCCGCCATCAGGATCAATGTCGGTGTTGGGTTCGGGGTGGCCCGCAGTGTGCAGTCGTTTAAACCCTGCCTTGTCAAAAAGTCCGGTTTCAAGCAGCTGCATGGAACAATGGAAATCACCGTAAGGTTTTGCCAGACCGCCCGCCAGAACCAAAGCTTGATCTACGCCGGCTTCCCCTTGATAACGCGCAATCCAGTCCGCAAGCGTGGCCTCGTCCTTGATGATCCGCGCCGGAAAATGCGGCATCGCATCATACCCTTCCGCGCGCAAACGTTTGGCTGTCGCGACCATATCCTCGATCGGGGTGCCTTCAATGTGGGCGATATAGACCCGCGTGCCTTTTGGCAGCAAAGCGCGGAAATCGTCGATCTTCTCGGCGGTTCTTGGCATAACCTCAATGGAATAGCCTTTCAGGAAGGCTTCCATCTCGGGATTGACCTCATCCCGAATGTCGGTTTTCGAACTGAATTTCAAAAGTGCCATGCGCAGTGCTTTCAAAAGGGGCAGGGTCAATCCCAGCCGTCGTTGTTGATCAGGGTTTTGATGCGATCCTTGTCGTATTCAGCATCCAGACGGGCCGCTTCGGCGGTTGCAATCTCGCCTTGCTCTCCGTCTACAGAATAAGGCTCTGCCTTGCGCCACTCCGCCAGATAGCTGTCGGTGTCCTTGGCATCGATCTTCATAGCACAGCGGTCGATGGCCTGTTCAAACCGCTCTGGCAGTTGAACTTTGGCACCGCGACGGCCTTTGCCGACGATGACTTGTGCTGGAATATCGCGCCAGTAAACGATTGTGACGTCAGGCATTTCTTAGAATCCTTATTCTCATGCTTGTTTAAAGCTCTATTGTGTTCACGCCATTATAAGACGGTCGTTTTCGACTGCGACCGTTAATTTAGCGACACGCATGACGTATCGGCACAGAAAAATAACAAACTTGTAAAAGCCCGCTGGTCGCAATAGGTTAAAATTAACAGAATTTGGTGCAAGCTCATGCGAGCCAACAATATGCAACCGCTCCGTAAGAGCGGAAAAACAGGTCAGAATACGAAAGGAACTCCGTCAGCCGACGGGGGTCTTTTTGCTGCGCTGGATTTGGGGACGAACAGTTGCCGGATGCTTATTGCCCGTCCGCAAGGAACTGAATTCGAAGTCGTAGACGCATTCTCCAAACCGGTTCATCTTGGCGCAGGTCTGGCGGAATATGGTACGCTCGCGCCTGCTGCGATCAAACGCACGCTGGGGGCGCTGCGGATTTGCAGCAAGAAACTGCGCCAGCATGGGGTGAAACATTCCCGTCTTGTCGCAACCGAGGCCTGCCGCCGTGCCACCAATGGCACCAGCTTTGTGAACCTTGTGCGCCGCGAAACCGGACTGGACCTTGAAATTATCGACCCGGCTGAAGAGGCACGCCTTGCCGTAGTCAGCTGCGCCCCTCATCTGGGCGAAGATGCCGAACAACTGTTGATCGTTGATATTGGCGGTGGTTCTACCGAACTGGTCTGGCTGGATCTAAGCGGCGTGTCCGCCCGCAACCGCGCCAAGGCACTGGTAGAACTGGACCTGACCAAACGGGGCGGGGGCACGTGTACGCGAACAGCGCGGGTGATGGACTGGAAGTCAGTCCCCCTTGGTGTGGCAACTCTGAAAGACATGTTCCACGATGTAGAAGACGACTGCGCCAAATTTGCGCTGATGTCGTGCTGCTTTGAAGAACAGATCGACGAATTCGTCCCACCAGAAATTGGGGACGGTGCGAATTGCCAGATCATCGGCACCTCCGGCACGGTCACAACTGTGGCGGCATCCCATCTGGGACTGTCCCGCTATGAACGCTGCAAGGTAGATGGTGTGTCCATGTGCCGTCAGGAAATCGACCAGGTTGTTCAGAAATACCTGAACATCGGTCCCGAAGGGCGTCGCAAGGCACCCTGTATCGGCACCGACCGGCATGAACTGATCATGTCCGGCGCTGCCATCCTTCAAGCTATCCTGCGGGTCTGGCCTTCAAGCCGGCTCACCGTGGCGGACCGCGGTCTGCGCGAAGGATTGCTTTACAGTCAAATGAGCGCCGCAGGCGTGCTAGGCGATAGGCCACATTAATTATGTCGAACGAAAAGAAATCATCTGGTCGCGGTCAACGCGACCTTCGCGTGCGCGTTAAAACGGCTAAGGGTCGGCGCTTGTCCTCCAAGCTCTGGCTGGAGCGGCAGCTGAACGATCCTTACGTGCAACAAGCGCAAAAGGACGGCTATCGTGGTCGCGCGGCCTATAAAATCCTCGAACTGGACGACAAGTTCCGCTTTCTCGTTCCCGGCGCGCGTGTGGTCGATCTCGGCTGCGCACCGGGTGGTTGGTGTCAGGTCGCAGCAGAACGCACCAATGCCCATGGTGAACGACGCGGTAAGAAACAGGGCCGCATTGTGGGAATCGACCTGCAAGAGGTCGATCCGGTTCCGGGGTGTGACATCTACGTGCTCGATTTTCTCGAAGAGCAGGCCGATAATAAGGTTAAGGAATGGCTCGGCGGTAAGGCCGACGTGGTGATGTCCGATATGGCTGCCTCCAGCTCGGGCCACAAACAAACGGACCACCTGCGGATCATGGCGCTGTGCGAAGCCGCCGCCTATTTCGCCTTTGACGTGTTAGACGAGGGCGGAACCTTCGTGGCCAAAGTGCTCGCCGGTGGCGCCGAAGGGGAGTTGCAACAAATCCTCAAACAGAAATTCACCAAGGTCGCCCACGTCAAACCACCGGCCAGCCGCTCTGACAGTTCCGAAAAATTTGTCGTCGCAACAGGCTTTCGCGGGTAGAATCAGGCTTCAGTGTTCCAATAATACTCCCCGCGGAGCGTCCCGCAGGGGGTAATCCTCATCCCGCATCAAAGGATTTGCGGGCGTGAAAGATAAACCCGAGGAAGTTCAGCAATATCTGCGCCGCCAGAATTGCCGTACCTCCGGTGTGATCGTAATCGGGCGCCACTTCAACCAGATCAATTCCGGCGATTTCATGGTTTTGCGCCACGATTTGGAGCAGTTCCAACACCTCATAATACAAGAATCCGCCGTGGCTCGGCGTGCCCGTGCCCGGCGCGATTGAAGGATCAAATCCGTCGATGTCGATGGTTACATAGACCCGCGCACCAGCTGGGATTCGTTGGGCCGCTGCCTCTACACCCATCTTGCGGATCTGGCGGACCGACAGAATATCAGCCCCCATCCCCCGCGCCGCATCATACCCTTCCTTCGCGGTAGAGCTGACATTGCGGATACCAAACTGGGACAACCCGCTGACATAGGGCTTCTCTGCCGCGCGCCGCATCGGATTGCCGTGGCCAAAGCGCACCCCGTGCCGTTCATCTACAAAATCCAGATGGGCGTCGATTTGCAGGATGTGGATGTCTTCCTCCCCGTCAAAAGCGTTAATGCAGGGAATGTTGATCGAATGATCGCCCCCGATTGTCACCGGCAGCGCATTGGCCACCAGCGCCTTGCGCACGGCATATTCGATGTTTTCGTGGCTTTGGATCGTGTCCGTGTGGATGATATCCGCATCCCCCATATCCACGATATGCACATCGGGGCCAAGATAGGTCACATCGTCCTCGTGATCATAAGCTCCGGCGTGCCCGAATGCGAATAAGGTCGAGGCTTCGCGCACCGCGCGGGGGCCAAAACGTGCACCAGCACGGAACTGTGCGCCAAAGTCATACGGCGCACCAATAATCGCAACATCCGCGTCCAGCGCGTCCCAATCGGCAAGGTAGTCTTTCTTGCTAAAGGTGGCGATTCCGACGAATGGCAGGTTCAACCGCCCGCTGTTGTACCCGTGATCTGCCATGTCGATGCCCCTTATCGTCGCGAAATCTGAAATCATGGTTGGCCTATGACAGCAATCACTGCAATAAAAAACGTATGGCTTTGTTCAATCACTTCTGGCGCCGGACGCCACCTGCCTTGTTCCCCAGTCTGTTGGGGATGTTTGGTCTGTCACTGGCTTGGCGCGAGGCTGCTCGCGTGTGGGATGTGCCCCAAGGCATCGGAGTGTGGCTGGGCATTGGGGCGACCCTTATTCTGCTGGTCACGCTGAGCAGTTATGTCGCCAAACTCTGCATCCGTCCGGGCGTGCTCTGGGATGACCTGATGATTGACCCTGCGCGAGGGTCGGTTTCTGCAGGCTCCATGTGTGCCATGGCGATGGCTGCGTTTTTGCTTCCCTATACCAGCCTCGGGGCGTTTCTGGTTTGGTGGATGGCGCTCGGGCTGCATCTTGTCTATTTTATTTCGGTGGTGTTGATCCTGCTGCGCCATCACAGCACCTTGTCCCAAGTCACACCTGTGTTCCTGTTGCCAACGGTGGGCGTGTTGGTGGCGACTTTGGCGGGGCCGGAGTTGGGGCATGTGGCGTTCAGTCGTACAATATTGCTGCTGTCTGTACCGCTGTGGGCGGTGATCCTTGGCCTAAGCATTTGGAACGGATCCCGCGCATCGGTTCCCGAACATCATCGCAGCAGTTATGCGGTGTTCTTGGTGCCACCGGCGCTGGTGGCGCTTGGGGTTCATGAGTTGCAGGACGCGCCGTGGTTCGGCGTCTTCTGGATTGCCACGAACATCACAGGACTTGCGTTGGTGCCGCTGATCCCTTGGATGGCGCGGGGGGGATGGTCACCCGATTGGGGGAACTTCTGTTTTCCACTGGCTGCATTCAGTGCGGTTCAGATACTGGCGGTAGAATCTGGGCATGGTCTGTTCGCACAGGTTCTGGCGATAATATCCTTTGGCGCGGGCAGCCTGCTGATCCCCTACATCCTGATCCGCACCTATCAGAACTGGTTCGCCGGAAAGCTGGCCGAGGCAACAAAAGCGGCTGTTGCCTGAGGCCGTTTTCTTTCGTCTCGCGCGTCGCGGGATCAATCGTCAGAAGCGCGGAAGCTTTTGTGACAGCCGCCGCAGGATTTCCCAACGTCGCCCATTGCACCGCGCAGGGAATCCAGATCGTTTCCTGCAACCGAAGCCATGTTTTCAGCCGCAGCAACCAGAGCCTGTCCGTTTTCAGCGATCTTCGGGTACGTGGACCAAATTTCTGGTAGCGCCGCGGTTTTGCCCGGCATTGCAGCATTGTCCGTACCTTCCGGCCACATCGCCATTTGGTTCATGCTGGCCGCTGCCAGAAGGTTGTCCGCCGCAGCCTGCGCAGATTCGGCGTTATACTCCATAGTGCCTTTCGCCATCGCGCCCAACTGTCCCAAGTTGAAAGCATAAAGCTGCATAAGTGACTGACGCGCTTTGATCGCGGCTTCATTTGCCACTGCGGGGCTGAATAGCCCTGCGGACAGAACAAGCGCGGTGGCTGTGGTGGCGAGGATGATTTTCATGTCTGGCTCCCTTAGGTTGACTCCTATGACAGTCTAGCTTGTGCAGAAAAAAAGGATACTCACAAATAATTGAGGGTCAGCTGTGCGAAAATGCACTAGCATGACGAGATGGAAACAGACAACTGGGACGATTACCGCTTTATCCTTGCTGTGGTCGAACACGGATCCCTGAATGCCGCAGCGCGGTCGCTCGGGGTGAACCATGCCACGGTTCTGCGGCGCGTCACCGGCTTTCAAGAACGTCATAACCTCAAGATATTTGATCGCGCCCGCAACGGATACCGGTTGCGTACCGATCAAAGCGGGCTGGTGGACGCGCTTCGTGATTTACGCCGCGCAATGGAGACGACCGAACGCGCCGTGACAGGGCAGGGCGCAGGCGTGCGGGGAGCGGTTCGGATCACTTCGACAGATTCGCTCTGTCAAACTATCCTGCCGGATATGATCGCCGGATTACAGCGCGCACATCCGGAGTTGAAACTGGATGTGCTGGCTTCAAACCTGCCTTTGAACTTTGACCAGCTTGAGGCAGAGGTCACGGTTCGCCCTGCAGACAGCCTGCCCGACGAATTGATCGGAGAGCAAGTGGCGAAAATGGGCTTCGGGGTTTATGGGCATAAAGACCTGACAATCGGGCGTGAGGTTCAAAACTGGCTTGGCGTGACAGGTCCGTTGCTCCGCTCCTGTGCGGGAAAATGGCAGCAATCAAATGTCGACGACGGCTTGATCGTCGGATCTGCGGACAGCTTCATAACGCTTCGCGGGCTCTGTGCTGCCGGACTTGGTCTGGCGGTTCTCCCCCGTTTTCTAACGGCAGATGCGCCGGACCTGCGTTTGATTTCCGGCTTTTTCGACAGGATGGAGACAGCGATCTGGGTTGCAAACCACAAGGATCTGGCTTCCATGCCGCGCATTCAGGCGTGTCGCGAATTTCTAACGGCGCAGGTCAGGGACCGCAGCGCCTTGCTTGCGGGGGATCAATCCTGAATGAAGCGCACTGATCCGATGTAGCCAAGGTTCCGGTTGCGCTGCGCGTAGTCGATTCCATAGCCCACCACAAATTCATCCGGGATTTCAAAACCGGTCCATGTGGCCTTCACATCGACTTCGCGGCGGGATGGTTTGTCAAGCAGGGCGCAGACCTCAAGCCGGGCCGGATTGCGCGATTGCAGCAGGCCGATCACATGTTTCAACGTGTGGCCCGTATCAACGATATCTTCGACCACCAGAATATCGCGCCCTTCAATCTCGCCGCGCAAGTCTTTGAGAATGCGTACTTCTTTGCTTGATTGCATCGAATTGCCGTAAGACGATGTTTCCAGAAAATCCACTTCGCAGGGCAAATCAAGCTCGCGCACCAGATCGGCGATGAACACGAAGCTACCGCGCAGTAAGCCCACAACCACCAGCTTGTCCGTATCGTGGAAATGCTCGGAAATGGTATCGGCCAGCGCCTCGACCCGTGCGGCAATGGATTTTGCCGAAATCAGTTGGTCGATGACGTAATTGTTGTGGTCCATCAGGCGATTCCCCGTTTGATCTGGTTAGGGGGCCAATTTACTTGTCGTGCACAAAATGTCAGTACCCGCGACAAACAATCTTAGTGACCCTGTGGTCGCACCATAATAGAAGTTCGCCCATGCCAAAGCACAGTGAAACCCGCCAGATGCCCTATAGCGCGCAACAGATATATGATCTGATTGCCGATATCGGCTCTTATCCGAAATTCCTGCCGTGGTGCGCCGGTGCGCGGATTCGCAATCGCGAACAGTTGGAAAACACCGAAGTGATCGACGCGGATCTGGTGATTTCTTTTAAAGTGTTCCGCGAACAGTTCGGCAGTCGCGTGACCCTGCATCCCGACGACATGAAGATCGACGTGGAATATATCGACGGCCCGTTTCGCTATCTCAACAACCACTGGTCCTTCAAACAACTTGAAGGCGGCGGGTGCGAGGTGGATTTCTTCGTGGATTTCGAATTCAAATCCGCAATGCTGCAAGCCGTGATTGGTGTGGTCTTCAACGAGGCTATGCGCCGGATCGTGGGCGCATTCGAAAAACGCGCGAAAGAGCTTTACGGCAGCGGAGCAGGGTCCTGAAACCGGCTTAGAAGCGTTGATCCCGCAACGCCGACAGCGCGCAGTTTGTAGCGGCGAGCCGGACCTCTGCACGCCCCAGTGCGCCGAATTCTTTGGTTATCGTGGTGCAGCCGGTTCTGGTGGCCAGTCCGAAACAGACGCGGCCTTCGGGCTTGTGCTCTGATCCGCCGGGACCTGCTATGCCTGTGATGCTGACAGCGATGCCCGCATTGGAATTTGCGAGCGCGCCTTGCGCCATTTCAGCCGCCACCTGTTCGGACACGGCGCCATAAGCTTCCAGTGTTGCCCGCGTCACCCCGATCATCTGCATCTTTGCATCATTCGTGTAGGTGACAAACCCGCGATCCACCACATCCGACGATCCCGCCACAGCGGTCAAACTCGCCGCAACCAGCCCGCCGGTGCAGCTCTCGGCAGTTGCCACCATCTGGCCACGGCCCCGACAGGCCTCCAGCGTTTGGCGGGCAAGGTCTACCGGAAGGGTCATGAGAACCCGCCGTGGGCCAGATAGCCGCCGATGCTGAGCAGAAGTGCGGCGTAGATCCCTGCGAGGATGTCGTCGAACATCACGCCGAACGGGGTGGATTTCCGGTCAGCCCAGCTCACCGGCCAAGGTTTGAGAATATCGAACAGGCGGAACAGGATGAAACCGCCTAGCAACCCCGGCCAAGGCAGGATTGTCACAGCACTGCCGTGGGACCAAAGCACATACGACAGTGGCATCAGCGTCAGCCACTGGCCCGCGACTTCGTCAATTACGATTTCGCCCGGATCGTGGTTTTCCTTGCCACGGGTTTCTACGGTGGTCGCCCACCAACCGACGAAGAACACCACAATAGTGGCGATCAGAAGCAGGGGAAAGCCGCCGAGCGCGTGTAGAATAACTGCGAAAGGCAGTGCCGCAGCCGACCCCCAAGTGCCTGGAACGAAAGGCAAAAGCCCCGAATAGAACCACGTGGCCAGAAATCTTGTCATAGTTTCACCAATGTTGCCGTTGCCTGCGCAGCAATCCCTTCCTTACGCCCCGCAAAGCCGAGCTGTTCAGTCGTGGTTGCCTTCACGCTGATCCTATCTACATCGATACCCGTGATCTCTGCCAGCTTTTGTCGCATGGCCGTGGTGTGAGGACCGATCTTCGGTTCCTCGCAGATGATCGTGCAATCCATATGGGTAATGGTAAAGCCGCGCGCGGCAGTGCGCTCAACCGCTTTGCGCAGGAAAATATCGCTGGCAGCGCCCTTCCATTCGGGTTCGCTTGGCGGGAACCACTGGCCGATATCACCTTCCGCCAAAGCCCCGAAAATCGCATCTGTCAGTGTGTGCATCGCCACATCCGCATCAGAATGCCCGACCAGTCCCTGATCATGGGGGATCGTGACCCCGTTCAGCGTGACATGATCGCCCGGTCCGAATTTGTGAACGTCAAAGCCGTTGCCTGTCCGAATGTCCATTTCTGCCCCCATAAGTTGCTCTGCCAGCGCGAAATCGCCGGGTTGTGTGATTTTGATATTGGTCTGGCTGCCCTCAACAATGCTGACTTCCAGACCGAAGGCCCGTGCGGTTTCTACATCATCGGGCAGATCGTCGTTGGTGGCGTCATGTGCCGCGCGAATATCGCGCAACCGGAACGCCTGCGGGGTCTGCGCCCGCCACAACCCGTCCCGCGACACAGGCGCCTGCGCCACGTCGCTATCCGCCCGCCAAAGCGCATCTACCACAAGCACGGCAAGGAAAGCGGCCCGCTTGTGGTGAAGTGCCTCCAGCAGCGCGTCGATCTTGGCACGTTCCAGCAAGGGGCGGGCACCGTCGTGGATCAGAACATGGCTCCCATTGCAGGCAGCAAGCCCGCGCCGCACACTATCGCTGCGGCTGTCCCCGCCAAAAACAGGCGGTTGCAGCCTTGCATCGGTAATCGGGGCCACCGTGTCACTATAAAGCGTCAGGTCATCGGGGTGAATCACTACCCGCAGATTGGTGATCGCATCACTTGCCAAACAGGCGGAAATGGTGTGGTAGAGCACCGGCTTGCCCCTTAGGGGGCGGTACTGCTTGGGAATACCGCCGCCAGCACGGGTGCCACGACCCGCTGCTACGATCAGGAATTCTGCTGATAAATCTGACAAAACCGCTGTGCCTGTCTGTTGTCTCGCGCCTCTCGCGCATTATCGCTCTCCAATACCCAAAGGGGGCCGCGGTCACAATGGTGAGATTTCTTGCGGTTGCACACTTGCAATCCCCGCCCGAATGCACAAGAAAGAGGCATGACCCAAATTCTGATCGGAAATAAGGCAATATCGCCTCCCGTACTCCTTGCACCGCTGGCCGGAATCACCGATTTGCCCTTCCGCAATCTGGTGAGCCGCTTTGGAGCGGGGCTCGTCGTGTCTGAAATGGTGGCCAGTCAGGAAATGATCGAAAAACGCCCCTCTGCACAGGCGCGCGCGGAACTCGGCTTTCATGCGGCGAATACTTCGGTGCAAATTGCGGGCAAGGACGCCTACTGGATGTCTGAATGCGCAAAGCTTTGTGCAGGCAACGGCGCGCAAATCATTGATATTAACATGGGCTGTCCAGCCAAGAAGGTAACGAACGGGTATTCCGGTTCGGCGCTAATGAAAGATCTTGATCACGCGGTATCGTTGATTGAGGCGGTCATTGAAGCGGTGGATGTGCCGGTCACGTTGAAAACGCGGTTGGGGTGGAACGACGACCTGCTGAATGCCCCCGAACTGGCCGCCCGTGCGGAACAGGCGGGCGTGCAAATGATAACCATTCATGGCCGCACCCGGTGTCAGTTTTACAAAGGCAGTGCGGATTGGGCGGCGATCGCGGGGGTGAAGCAGGCGGTGTCTGTCCCTGTGGTGGCGAATGGCGATATTGTTGATGTTAAATCCGCCCGTCGCGCGATGGAGCTGTCCGGGGCTGACGGCGTGATGGTCGGGCGCGGGGCGCAGGGCCGCCCGTGGATGCCTGCGCTGATCGCGGCTGAAATGTTTGGGGTCAATGCGCCGGACATCCCGCAAGGTGAAGCGTTTATTGACATGATTTCAGAGCATTACGAGGCGATGCTAACCTTTTATGGCGCGGATTTGGGCAACCGCGTCGCCCGCAAACATCTGGGGTGGTATATGGATGTCCTGCCCACATCCGCAGATCTGCGTAAGCAGATTTACACCGAAACCGACAACGACCGTGTGTTGCAGCTGATCCGTCAACTGCCGCTGGGGTTCCGACAAGACGAGGCCGCATGAACCGCGCCGAAGACATGAACTTCGGGCTGCCCCCCGAAAATTTTGAACAGATTTGGGCCAATCTGCCCTTTCCAGCCTTCGTTCTGGATACTGACAACCACCTCCGCCTTAGCAATAGTGCGGGCGAGCAGATGGTTAAGGTTTCGGCAAAAATCCTGCGAAACCGCAGCGTTGAAACTCTTTTCGGAGCGGACTCCGTGATTGCCGAGACCGTGGCGCAGGCGCGGATGAAATCCGGTTCTCTGATGCAGTATAACGTGGATGTCGCGCTGAACGACCTGCATTCAGTACGCTGCAACGTTCACGTGGGACCGGTGGGCAGCGATTCTGACGATTTGCTCCTGATCATCCAGCCCACAGGCGTTGCCCAAAAGATGAGCCGCTCTCTCACCCATATGGCGGCGGCGCGTTCTGTTGTGGCGATGTCAGCCATGCTCGCCCATGAGTTGCGCAACCCTTTGGCCGGTATATCCGGCGCAGCGCAGCTTCTGGCGATGAACGGTTCGGATGAGGACCGCGAGCTGACCGATCTGATCGAGCAGGAAACCAAACGCATTGCAAAACTGATTGATAAGGTTGAACATTTCGGGGATGACCGCCCCACGCAGCGTTCGGCGGTTAACATCCATGACGTGCTGGACCGTGCGGTGCGGGCCGCACAGGCCGGATTTGCAAAACATGTATCGTTTTCAGTGGATTACGACCCGTCCTTGCCAGATGCAGCAGGGGATGCGGATCAGTTGCTACAAGTATTCCAGAACCTGATCAAAAACGCGGCCGAAGCGGTGGATGAAACCCGCGGCAAAATCAAGTTGCGCACGTCTTACAATTCAGGCGTGAAATTCGCCGTGGCTGGCAGGCGCACTGAAACCCTGCCGCTTCAGATTGATATTACTGACAATGGGCACGGAATTGCGGACACACTGATTTCCGAGATTTTCGATCCGTTTGTCACAAGCAAATCTAACGGCAGTGGTCTGGGGCTGCCTTTGGTTTCCAAAATCGTCATGGGACACGGTGGACTGATCGATTGTGACAGTATGCCGGGTCGTACGACCTTTACCCTTCGCCTGCCTGTCTGGCGCACCAAAAAAGGATTTCTCTGATGGATGGCACTGTTCTTGTTGCCGATGACGATCGCACCATACGCACGGTTCTCACGCAGGCTCTGACACGGGCCGGTTGTAAGGTGCGGGCCACTAGCAACACGGCGACCCTTTGGCGCTGGGTTGAAGAAGGCGAAGGCGATGCGGTTGTGTCCGATGTAATGATGCCGGATGGGAACGGGTTGGATCTGCTGCCCGCCATCATGAAACGCCGCCCGAACCTGCCGGTTATCGTGATCTCTGCACAGAACACCGTCGTGACGGCAATTCGCGCATCAGAGGCAGGGGCGTTTGATTACGTGCCTAAACCCTTTGACCTACGGGATCTGCTATCCAAAGTATCCAAGGCGCTGAACAGGCCGGGCCATGCCAACCAGCCGGAAGCGGTCAAAGCGGGCGCTCCTGTCGCGGCGGAACCTGCATTGCCGTTGGTGGGGGGCAGCCCTGCCATGCAAGAGGTGTACCGGATCGTGGCCCGTGTCGTAAACACGGACCTCAATGTGCTGATCCAAGGGGAAAGTGGCACTGGCAAGGATTTGCTGGCACATGCGTTGCATGATTTGGGGAACCGTGCACAGGCAAAATTTGTGCGGATCAATTGCGGCACGGCCACGCCAAGCCAGCTTGACCACGCAGTTTTGAATGAAACAGAGCAGGGCGGGACGGTATACCTTGACGAACTCAGCGAGCTGTCGCCAGACAGCCAGCTGCATTTGCTTGGATTGACGCAATCAGATGCAGTTCAAGCGCAGAGTTTGCGATTTGTGTCTTCAACCAATCGTCCTGTGCTGCCATTGATTAATGAAGGATTGTTCCGAGAGGATCTGTTTTACCGTTTGAACGTGATGCCCATTGTGTTGCCGCCATTGCGGGACCGGATTGAGGATATTTCTGATCTGAGCCAGCATTTCCTGCAAGACTGTGCCGCCAAAGGAATGGCGCGCAAAACATTGACGAAATCCGCAATGGATCAAATGCGTCTGGCCAAATGGCCCGGCAACGTACGTGGATTGCAAAACTTCATCCAACGTCTGGTGATCCTGTGCCCCGAAGACGAAATTTCCAGCGATTTTGTATCAAAGGCCTTGAAAGAAATGGCCGAGCAGGAACAAAGCGGCACGCCTGTGGTAGCGGACCGCCTTTCAACTTCGGTAGAGGCGCATATCAAACGCTACTTTGACCTGCATGGTGATGCGCTGCCGCCCCCCGGACTCTACAACCGTATTCTGCGAGAGGTGGAGCTACCTCTGTTGGCACTTTCGCTTAGCGCGACGCGGGGAAACCAGATCAAAACCGCCGAATTATTAGGGATAAACCGGAATACTTTGCGCAAAAAAATCCGAGAGCTCGATATTCAGGTGACAAGGACCAAGAAGTTGTCGTAAAAGCGCAACAGTAAGTGATGCACTTCTGAAACGGCAGAGCAGTATAATATGCATCTTGGTATTCTTTGGCGGCGTGTGAACGGCTGGCGCAAGAAGCGGCGGGTGCAGACGGTGTTTGCGATTTCGCTGGCGCTTCTCGCCCCGATTCTGGTTTTCACCACCTATTTTGTGCTGCGCGCGACCAACGGATCGGTCTCTAACGACCTGATCCGGTTCGTTCTGCTGTGCGATTTTGTCTATGTGTTGGTTGTTGCCGCGCTGGTCAGTCAGCGAATCCTGCGGATTGTCACCGCGCGCAACAAAAAGACCGCAGGATCGCGTCTGCATATGCGCCTTTCGGGGGTGTTTGCCTTTGTGGCGCTGGTACCAACGGTCATGGTGGCGGTGATCTCGACGATTCTGTTGAACTTCGGCTTTGAAAACTGGTTCTCGACCCGTGTGCAGAACGTAGTGGGGAATTCTCTCGCAGCCGCACAAGCCTATGAAACCGAGCAACGCAATGATCTGGTGGCCGATGCGCAATTGCTGGCACAATTCCTGAACCAACAGCGGCGAATCCTCGGGATTAACGCCGAACAGGAATTGCGCTCCTCGCTGACGCTTGGCCAACAGCGTATTCAACGGGGGTTGAAAGAAGCCTTTGTCATCGACGGGGCCGCCAACCTTAAGGCGCGAGGCGAACGCAGCTATCTGTTTGATTTTGAACCGCCTTCGGACAACAGCCTGAAAGAGGCCGAAGCGGGCAAGACGGTTGTTATTCAGGATTGGGACAACAACGAGTTCCGTGCGCTTGTGCGGCTTAGCACCTATCCGGATCGCTATATCTATGTATCGCGCCGCGTGGATGGGGAAATCCTGAACCTGCTGGATGAAACCAAGGAAACCGTCGCGCTTTACAATCAAGGGGAACAGGAACGGGACCAGCTTCTGTTTGATCTGGCCCTAATTTACATGGCGTTTGCCCTTATCGTGATTCTGGCTGCGATCTGGCTGGGGCTGTGGTTTGCCGAACGTCTCTCACGCCCTGTCGCCCGCCTTGCGGGGGCTGTGGAACGTGTGGGGGAAGGAGATCTGGGTGTGCAGGTGCGCGAAGAAGACGGCGACGACGAAATCGCCATGCTCGGGCAGATTTTCAACCGCATGACCCAGCAGGTCAAACGCCAGCACGACGATCTGATTGAAGCGAACGAGCGTACCGAACGCCGCCGCCGTTTGTTTGATAGCGTGCTGTCCGGCGTGACAGCGGGTGTAATCGGTCTGAACGAACACGGACAGATCGCCATGATGAACACCGCAGCGGCGCGATTGCTGAATCTGGACGTCGACGGCGACGCCAATGCAGAACTGATCCTCGCAGTACCGGAGTTTTCGGGACTGTTCGCAAAACTCGAGGATAAAACCTCCGGTGTTGCGCAGGAAGAGGTCAGACTGACACGAACCGGAAGCCCCGAGATTCTGTTGGTGCGGATGGCCAAACGGGTATCTGAGGATGGAGAACTGGAAGGGTACGTTGTGACGTTCGACGACGTAACGTCGCTCGTTTCCGCCCAGCGCATGGCGGCTTGGGGCGATGTGGCCCGCCGGATCGCCCATGAGATTAAGAACCCGCTCACCCCGATCCAACTGTCCGCCGAGCGGATGAAACGCAAATTCGGTCCGAAACTCGGCGACGAAGGCGCTGACCTTGGGCAGTACGCGGACGTTATTATACGGCAAACCAACGACTTGCGCCGCATTGTTGATGAATTCTCCAAATTCGCACGTATGCCCGAACCAGAACGGCGCGATCAGGATCTGGCCAAACTGATCCGCGATGTGGTGGTGTTGCAGCAGTCAGCATTAAGCCCGACCAAAGTAAATCTTGTTATGGAAGCCGAGAGCATCCAAGCGGTGATTGATGCGACCATGTTTAATCAAGCGATGACAAACCTGATTAAAAACGCAGGTGAAGCCATTGAAGGCATGGAAGAAAAGCCGGAAGACTTTGCGCCGGAGATCCGTGTGATTGTACGCTGTGAGAACGGCTCTACCGAGATTGAAATTCAGGATAACGGCATGGGGTTGCCCGCGGAAAACCGGTCCCGTTTGTTTGAACCCTATGTGACCCACCGCGACAGTGGCACGGGGCTGGGGCTGCCGATTGTGAAGAAGATTATTGAAGAACATGGTGGCACGCTGGAACTGCTTGATGCCCCCGCTTTCGACGGTACGGGTCGGGTGGGTGCAATGGCACGTATCGTTTTGCCATTTGGAAATGAATTTAGTAATGTAACCGAAAATATAAAGGTGGCCTGATCAAAGGTGACCGTCAGGAGTGGTAAAATGGGTGATATTCTCGTCGTTGATGATGAAAAAGATATTCGTGAACTTGTGTCCGACATTCTGGTGGACGAGGGGTATACGACCCGCAAGGCGGCCAATTCGGATGATACGTTCGCCGAAATTAACAAAGACGCGCCGGATCTGATTATTCTGGATATTTGGCTAAAGGACAGCCGGCTGGACGGGATCGACATTCTGAAAACCGTTCGGCGCGACAATCCTGATATTCCTGTGGTGATTATTTCGGGCCACGGCAACATTGAAATCGCGGTGGCTGCGGTGAAGCAGGGTGCGTATGACTTTATCGAAAAGCCCTTTAATATCGACCAGTTAATGGTGGTAATCGCGCGGGCGATGGAAACATCGCGGTTGCGCCGTGAAAACGCACAACTGAAGGTGAAGGACGTAACGTCTTCGGTGATGGTGGGCAATTCCACGGCCTTCCGTAATTTGCAGAGCCAGCTTGATAAGGTGACCAAAACCAACGGGCGCGTGATGCTGACGGGGCCATCGGGCTGCGGTAAAGAAGTGGCCGCGCGGTATATCCACTCCAAATCGGATCGCGCAAAAGCGCCGTTTGTTTCGGTCAATTCTGCCAGTATCGAACCGGATCGTATGGAAGAGGTGTTGTTCGGGCGCGAAGGCAGTGAACGCGGGTTTGAGCCGGGTCTCTTGGAGCAGGCCCACGGTGGCATCGTGTTCTTTGATGAGGTGGCGGATATGCCCCTTGGAACGCAGTCTAAAATCCTGCGGGTTCTGGTTGAGCAATCCTTCACGCGTGTAGGTGGCTCGGACAAAGTGCGCGTGGACATTCGCGTGCTGTCGGCCACGAACCGCGACCTGACACAGGAGATCGCCGCAGGACGTTTTCGCGAAGAACTGTTTCACCGCTTGAACGTGGTGCCGATCAACGTTCCCTCGCTTGAGGCACGGCGCGAAGATATTGCGCTGCTCGCCCAGCATTTCATGGAAGAATTGAACGCAGCGCAGGGCCTGCCTGTGCGTCCCTTAGGCGAAGAAACCGAAGCTTTGTTGCAAACCATGACTTGGCCCGGAAATGTGCGCCAGTTGCGTAATGTGATCGAGCGGGTGTTGATCCTTGGCCCTGACAAAGGCGAGATCGAACCGTCTGAAATCCCCGGAAACGAAAGCGGTAACAGCGGTGAAGGGGCAGGGCTGTCCAACACCTATGCCATGTTGCCCCTACGTGAAGCCCGCGAGATGTTTGAACGGGAATATCTGATGGCACAGATCAACCGGTTCGGCGGTAACATTTCGCGCACCGCGAATTTCGTCGGGATGGAGCGCAGTGCGTTGCACCGCAAGCTGAAAACCTTGAATGTTGTGACCACAAACAAGGCCGGAACCCGCATCGCCGAAATAGAAGAAGACTCGGTAGAGCCCCTTGGCGATTGACGCAGCCGCCCAAACTGGTAGCACAGGCTCATAGCGACAGGAGCCTGACATGAAGGTTATCGTATGTGGTGCAGGACAGGTCGGCTGGCAGATTGCCCGCCACCTTGCAGCCGAAAACAATGAAGTCACCATCGTGGACAACAATCCGGCCCTTGTGAATCAGGCCACGGATTCCCTTGATGTTTCCGGTATCGCCGGATTTGCCAGCTATCCCGACATTCTGCGCCGCGCCGGTGCGCGGGATGCGGACATGATTATCGCCGCCACACACTCGGACGAGGTCAACATGGTCACATGTCAGGTGGCCCATTCGGTCTTTTCGATCCCGCGCAAGATTGCGCGTCTTCGGGCGCAGTCCTATCTTGATGTGATCTACACGGATCTGTACCAGCGGGACCACCTGCCGATCGACGTCGTGATCTCGCCGGAAAAAGAAGTGGCAGCCGCCGCTTTGCGCCAATTGGCCGCTCCGTCCACCTTTGACAGCGAGCCGTTCCTGATGGGGCAGGTAGAGATGCTTGGCATTACGCTCGATGAAGATTGCGCCGTGGTGAACACACCGCTGCGCCAATTGTCAGAGCTTTTCTCTACCCTTCGCGCACTGGTCTGTGGTGTCCGTCGGGACAACAGACTGTTCACCGCGACACCTGACGACCAATTGTTTGTCGGCGACCAAATCTATTTGTTCACCCACAAGGACGACGTGGGCCGCGCCTTGGAAATCTTCGGCAAGACCACGAAGAAACGGGAACGGGTCATCATCATAGGCGGTGGCAATGTTGGTCTTGCGGTGGCGAGCGAGCTTGAGAAACGATCAGACAGGGTCCGTGCCAAGGTCATCGAAAAGTCGCGCCCTGTGGCCGAACGGGCAGCGGAGGCGCTGGAACGCACGATTGTGCTCCACGGTGACGGGCTTGATATGGATATGCTGATGGAGGCTAATCTGGACAAAGCCGATGCGCTGCTGGCGGTGACGGACGATGATAAAACCAACCTTCTGACAGCCACCCGCGCAAAAGCCGAAGGCTGCCCCCAAGTTGTGGCTTTGGTTAATGACAACGGACTGGCCCCCCTGATGCGTCCGCTAAATATTGACGCCTTCATCCACCCCCGCGCGACCACCGTATCGTCGATCCTGCGCCATATCCGTCATGGACGCGTGCGGCAGGTCTACTCCATCGGCGATGCCGAAGCCGAGGTGATCGAAGCACAAGTGATGTCCACTTCGCCGATTTCAGGGAGCGCCATACGCGATATTAACATACCCGAGGGCGCGATCATTGCGGCGATCCAAAAGGGCGACAAGGTAATCCGGCCAAACGGGGATACCCGTGTCGAGGACGGCGATATTGTTGTGATCTTCTCTCTTGCACGCCACATCGAAAATGTAGAGCGGCTTTTGCAAGTGCGGATCGACTTCTTTTAGCGCGATGGCTTGGCTGCGCTCCCTTCCATTGTTCGTCCAACTGCTCGGCTTTGCGGTTGCGATGATGTATCTGCCGATGGTCTTTGCGATCCGGCTGGAAGATTGGGATGTAGCGCGCACATTCTTTTATTATACCACCTTCCTGCTTATTCTGTTGGGGCTTGTTGGAATTGCCGTCACAGGATATTCGGCCCCGAATACGGCGCGGAATTATCTGGTGACGGTCTTTGCCTCGTTTCTGACGATTCCCGCACTGCTTGCCTTGCCGTTCAATTATCTTGTCACCTCGATTACCTATTTTCAGGCCTATTTCGAGATGCTCAGCAGTTTGACAACGACGGGCGCAACGCTGTTTGACGATCCGACAATCGTGCCCGCACCGCTGCATTTGATGCGGGCGATTGTGGGCTGGGTCGGCGGATTTTTCATCCTCGTGGTCGCGATGGCGATTTTTGCGCCCCTTAACATCGGCGGGTTTGAGATTTTCGCCGCAGGGCAGGGCACGCAGAAATCCAGCAACCAGATCGCGAGTGCAGATGCGAAACAGCGCCTCGCCCGTTACGCCGAGCAGATATTTCCGATTTACCTTGCCGTGACCGCTCTGCTGACCCTGACCCTTCTGGTAGCGGGGGATCGAACGTTGGTGGCTGTCTCTCATGCCATGTCGATCGTTTCGACCAGCGGTATTTCTCCGGTTGGCGGGTTGGAAGGGGCGTCCAGCGGCTATGCGGGTGAGGTTCTGATGTTCCTCTTCCTGTTCTTTGCAGTTTCCCGCCACTCGTTCTTTTTTGCCAGCGACCGCGAGTTTTTTCAGAACATCAAGCTGGACAAAGAGATCAACCTGACACTGGCCTGTCTTATAATCATTCCGTTCCTGTTGTTCCTGCGCCACTGGACAGCCGCCTATGAGGTGTCTGCAGGGGCCGAGGTGCCCAGTGTTCTTGCTGCAATCTGGGGCGCGGTGTTTATGGTCATGTCTTTCCTGACGACCACCGGCTTTGAAAGTGCCGCTTGGGAGGGTGCGCGGAACTGGTCGGGGCTTGGCACAACCGGTCTGATCCTGATGAGCCTGTCTGTCATGGGCGGCGGCATCGCCACCACAGCAGGCGGGGTGAAATTGCTGCGGGTCTATGCGCTTTACAAACACAGCCAGCGGGAAATCCAACGCCTGAACCACCCCAATTCAATTGCCGGTTCCTCCCGAAGGGTTCGACTGATCCGCCGCGAAGGGGCGCAGATCGCATGGATCTTTTTGATGCTGTTTGTATTGTCGCTCGGCCTGACGGCGCTGGCGCTTTCGGCCACGGGGATCGGCTTTGCCGATAGCTTGTTGTTTGCAACGGCAGGCATGTCAAACACCGGCCCTCTGGCCCATGCCGCGGGCGAGAGCTTTACCGGTTACGCCAATATTTCAGACCTTGGCAAACTGATCTTATGTGTGGCCATGATCCTTGGCCGGTTGGAGGCTTTGGCCGTCATTGCCGTGCTGAACCCCAACTACTGGCGATAAATTACCACAACTGACCAAAAAGCGAAATTTTCTGCTGGTCAAACCCCGCATTTGTCTCTTAGTCTCGCTCGGAACGAAAACAATATCCCGCGCCAATCAATGCGGGGCATAAAACTGAAAGCTGACAAAAATGGCTGGCGACAAACAAAACCTGCAGGACGCATTCCTTAACAATGTTCGTAAACAGAAAGTATCGGTCACGATTTTTCTGATCAACGGTGTCAAACTTCAGGGGATGATCACCTGGTTTGATAACTTCTGTGTTCTGTTGCGTCGCGACGGCCAAAGCCAGCTTGTCTATAAACACGCCATTTCGACCATCATGCCAGCCCAAGCTGTGCAGTTGTACGACGGCGAGGAAAGCTGATCCTTGGAACGCGCCTGCGTCCTTCACCCCGATATCGCCAATCAGGAAACACGCCGCGCGCCAGAGCATGCTCTGGCAGAGGCCGTGTCTCTGGCCCATGCCCTGAAACTGGATGTGGCCTACGGCGAAGTCGTTAACCTGCGCAAACCGCAGGCCGGTTTGCTGTTCGGTAAAGGGAAGCTCGAAGAGCTGGATCAACGGATCAAGGCCGAAGAGGTCACTCTCGTTATCATCGACGGTCCGGTCACACCGATCCAGCAACGCAATCTTGAACGGCACTGGAAGGTGAAAGTGCTGGATCGCACCGGCCTGATCCTCGAGATTTTCTCGGATCGCGCCGCCACCCGCGAAGGCGTGCTGCAAGTCGACCTTGCCGCGCTCAGCTACTCCAAGACGCGGCTGGTCCGCGCATGGACCCACCTTGAACGCCAGCGCGGTGGTTTGGGGTTTGTCGGTGGTGCCGGTGAAACCCAGATTGAATCCGACCGCCGTGCCATTGACGATGCGATTGTCCGGCTGAAGAAACAGCTGTCCAAAGTCGTCAAAACCCGCGAGCTGCACCGCGCCGCCCGTGCCAAGGTGCCTTATCCGATTGTTGCTCTGGTGGGCTATACCAACGCGGGCAAATCAACGCTGTTCAACAAACTGACCGGCGCGGATGTGATGGCAAAAGACATGCTGTTCGCCACTCTTGACCCGACAATGCGGGAAATCGAGCTGCCCGAGGGCCGCAAGATCATCCTTTCTGACACGGTTGGTTTTATTTCGGAACTGCCAACCCAACTGGTCGCCGCTTTCCGTGCGACGCTGGAAGAGGTTCTGGATGCCGATCTGATCCTTCATGTGCGCGACATTGCCCATCCCGAAACCGAGGCGCAGGCGGAAGATGTCACCGACATCCTCGCCGATCTCGGTGTCACCCAAAGCGCCAGCGATACCATGATCGAGGTCTGGAACAAGGTGGACCTGCTCCCCCCCGAGGCCTATGAAACCGCCCGCAACACGGCTGAACGATCCGAGAATATAGAGATCCTGTCGGCTGTAACGGGGCAGGGCATCGACACACTTCTCGACAGCGTTGCCAAAGCGCTCGACGATCCCAAAACCACCCAAACCTTGCGTCTGGCCTTCTCCGAAGGCGCCCGCCGCGCGTGGTTGTTTGAACAAAACGTCATCGACAAAGAAGACCTGTGGGATCAGGGGTATGAAATCACCGTAACATGGACCGCCAAACAAGCCGCTCAATTCGAAAAGTACGGTAGCTAAAAGCACACCCTTACTTCAATGTTCCCCAAATACTCCCGCCGGAGGGGTATATCCTTCGTATCAAGCGCTCTGAGATTTAAATCGTGCTTTAATAAGAGTGCGGTAGCGTCTCAGCGCGGTCCGGGATTTCCCGGGCAGTGCCATCTGCGTTTGTAGATATTTCGGAGGTACCCTTATGGCAAAATCCAATTTCTTTACAGTCGCACAGTTAAAGTCCCTGTCGCCTGGCAAACATTTCGACGGACAGGGCTTATGGTTGTTTAAGAGGAAAGACGGCAGGCACAATGGACCTTCCGGTTTTCACTGTTCGGTCGACAACGCGAGATGGGGCTTGGCTCCTATCCCCTCCTGTCTCTCGCAGAAGCCCGGAAAGCGGCCCATGATGTGCGGCGGATTGTGGCGAACGGCGATGATCCAATCAAGATCAAGCAACGGCAGAGAAACCATGCAAGCGCACAGGAAGGTCGGTTT